>NZ_CAKXZS010000005.1:26347-158714 GCF_935822925.1 Mesorhizobium ventifaucium | reverse complement strand
CGACGTCCTTGCACCCGGCGCCGGCGCCGACCGCTGCGCCATCGCCGACGGTGACGCCCGGGAGGATGGTCGAGCCGTGGCCAAGCCAGGTGTCGTGGCCGATGGTGACTCGCCTGGCGCGGCGCTGCGCGAAAAATTCGCTCTCGTGCTCGGCGTCGTCCCAATAGTCAGAGGCGCGATAGGTAAAATGGTGCAGCGTCGGCCGCCAGGTCGGATGGTTGGTGGCGTTGATGCGCACGCTGGCGGCGATGTTGGCGAATTTGCCGATCGTCGCGCACCAGGCGCTGCAGTCCTGCATCATGTAGGAATAGTCGCCGAGCGTGCTTTCCGAGACCCGGCAGCGTTCGGCGATCTCGGTCCAGCGGCCGAGCGTCGAGCTCTCGACTTCCGCCGTCTCGTGGACAAGCGGCGTTTCCGACAGTTTTCCGGTCATGCGGCAGTTTTCCCGGCGGCAAAAGCGGTCACGTCGATGACGCGGTCGGCCACTGCCTCACGCACGTCGTGGTCGTGGAAGATGCCGAGCAGGGCGACGCCGGCCGCCTTCTTGGCCGCGATCAGCGCAATCACCACGTCGCGGTTGCTGGCGTCGAGCGAAGCGGTCGGCTCGTCGAGCAGCAGGATTGGGTGCTCGGTGATGAAGCCGCGCGCGATGTTGACGCGCTGTTGCTCGCCGCCGGAAAAGGTCGCTGGCGGCAGCATCCAGAGCTTTTCCGGCAGGTTGAGCTGCGCCAGCAAGGCGCGCGCCTTGTTGCGCGCAACCTCACGGTCCTCGCCGCGCTCGACCAGCGGTTCGGCGACGACGTCCAGCGCCGAGACGCGCGGCACGGTGCGCAGGAACTGGCTGACATAGCCGATGGTGAGGCGGCGCACGGCAAGCACGGTGCGCGGGCTGGCCGTCGCCAGATCGATGAGTCCGTCCTCGTGCTGGACGATGATCTGGCCTGCATCGACGGCATAGTTGCCGTAGAGCATCTTCAGGATCGAGCTCTTGCCGGCGCCGGACGGGCCGCCGAGCACCGCACATTCGCCGCTCCTGATCGAGAACGACACGCCGGCGACGACAGGCAGTTTGATGCCGTCACGAAGATGCATGGTGAAGCTCTTGGCGACATCGGAGACGACGAGCGGGGTTGCCATCAGAAGGTGCTCCATTCGCCATTCGTTTGTGGGCCAACACCCGGAACAATCATCTTCACACCTGCAATATCGAAGAGACAAGGAGCTGGGTGTAGGGCGCGCGCGGGTCGTCGAGCACGCGGTCGGTGAGGCCGCTTTCGACGACGCGGCCGTCCTTCATCACCATCATGCGTTGCGACAGCAGACGCGCCACCGCAAGGTCGTGGGTGACGACGATTGCCGCCAGGCCGAGATCGGTGACCAGGCCGCGCAACAGGTCGAGCAGACGCGCCTGCACCGAAACGTCGAGGCCGCCGGTCGGCTCGTCCATGAACACCAGCCGTGGCCCGGTGACGAGGTTGCGGGCGATCTGCAGGCGCTGGCGCATGCCGCCGGAAAAGGAGCGCGGCTCGTCGTCGATGCGGTCCTCGTCGATCTCGACGCGCGACAGCCAGTCGACGGCGGTAGCGCGGATTTTCCCATAGTGGCGGTCGCCGACCGCCATCAGCCGCTCGCCGACATTGGCGCCGGCCGACACCGTCATGCGCAGCCCGTCGGCGGGGTTCTGGTGGACAAAACCCCAGTCGGTGCGCATCAGGAAGCGGCGATCGGCCTCGCTCATGCGGTAGAGCTCGCGGAACTGGCCGTCGCGCATGCGGTAGGTGGCGGTGCCGGAGCTCGGCAGCAGCCTGGTCGACAGGCAGTTGAGCAGCGTCGTCTTGCCGGATCCGGATTCGCCGACCACTGCCAGCACCTCGCCCGGCCACAGGTCGAAGGTGACGTTCTCGCAACCAACGCGCGAACCGTAGAACTTGGACAGCGCTGAAACGCGCAGCAGTGGCTCGTCACTCATTGCGCCGGCTCCGTTTTTTCCAGGGCAGAAGGGGTCTCGGGCGCAAGGTGGCCGCGATGGCCTTGCTCGCGCCGCTTCTCGCAATGGTCGGTATCGGAGCAGACGAACATGTGGCCACCATGGTCGTCGAGGATGACCTCGTCGAGATAGACGTTCTCGGCCGCGCACAGCGCGCAAGGCTGGTCGAAGGTCTGCACCTCGAACGGATGGTCCTCGAAGTCGAGGCTGACCACGTCGGTGAAAGGCGGCAGCGCATAGATGCGCTTTTCGCGACCGGCACCGAACAGTTGCAGAGCCGGCGAACGGTGCATTTTCGGGTTATCGAACTTCGGCGTCGGCGACGGGTCCATCACATAGCGACCCTCGACCTTGACCGGATAGGCGTAGGTGGTGGCGATGCGGCCGTGCCGGGCGATGTCTTCGTAGAGTTTTACATGCATGAGGCCGTATTCCTCCAGCGCATGCATTTTGCGCGTTTCCGTCTCGCGCGGCTCGAGGAAGCGCAGCGGCTCGGGAATCGGCACCTGATAGACCAGCACCTGGCCTGATGACAGCGGATGTTCGGGGATGCGGTGGCGGGTCTGGATGATGGTCGCCTTCGCCGTCTCGGTGGTGACGGCGACATTGGCGACCTTCCTGAAGAAGGCACGGATCGAAACCGCATTGGTGGTGTCGTCGGCGCCTTGGTCGATGACTTTCAGCACATCGTCTGGGCCGATGATCGAGGCGGTGACCTGGACGCCGCCGGTGCCCCAGCCATAGGGCATCGGCATTTCGCGTGAGGCGAATGGCACCTGGTAGCCGGGAATGGCGATGCCCTTGAGGATCGCCCGGCGGATCATCCGCTTGGTCTGCTCGTCGAGATAGGCGAAGTTATAGGTAGCGATGTCGGTCGGTTGTGCGGTCATTCCGCGGCCTCCCTTTTTTCTTCGGCCCTGCCGGCATTCTCGCGGGCGTCGTGCTCGGCCCGCATGCGGCGCACCAGATCGAGCTCGGCTTGGAAGTCGACATAATGCGGCAGCTTCAGGTGCTCGACGAACCCCGTCGCCTGGACGTTGTCGGTATGCGAGATGACGAACTCCTCGTCCTGGGCTGCGGCGACGACGTCTTCGCCGAATTCGGTTGCACGAAGAGCGCGGTCGCAGAGCGCCATGGCCATCGCCTTGCGCTCGCTCTGGCCGAAGACGAGGCCGTAGCCGCGGGTGAATTGCGGCGGCGCCTTGGCCGAGCCCTTGAACTGGTTGACCATCTGGCACTCGGTGACACGCACGGAGCCGAGCGGTACTGCGAATGGCAGCTCCGGCACGTCGAGTTCCAGCTCGACCTCACCGATGCGAACCTCGCCGACGAAGGGATGGTTGCGGGCATAGCCGCGCTGGGTGGAGTAGCCGAGCGCCAACAAAAAGCCCTCGTCGCCGCGCGACAGCGCCTGCAGGCGGATGTCGCGCGCCATCGGAAATTCCAGCGGCTCGCGGGTGATGTCGCCCGGGATATGATCCTGCGACATGTCGCCATCAGGCTCGATCAGGCCTTCGCGGGCGAGGATGGCGGAGACGCGCGGCATGGCGTCCGCCTCGCTGGCGCGCTGCAGCGGCTCGGCGACGTCGCCACCCGCGGCGAGCTCGGGATCGAGTAGCCGGTGGGTGTAGTCGAACGTCGGGCCGAGCAGCTGGCCGCCAGGAAGATCCTTGTAGGTCGCTGACACGCGCCGCTCGACCAGCATTGCGCCGGTGTCGATCGCCTTGGTGTAGCCGAAGCGCGGCAGCGTGGTGCGATAGGCGCGAACCAGGAAGATCGCCTCGATCATGTCGCCGCGCGCCTGAACGATGGCCAGCGCCGCCAATTCACAGTCGTAGAGCGAACCTTCGCTCATCACTCGGTCGACGCCGAGCGCCAGCTGCTCGACGATCTGGTCAAGGCGAAGCGCCGGCACGGAACGGTCGCCGCGGCGGCGGTCGGCGAGCAGGGCGTGGGCGTTGGCAATGGCCGCTTCACCGCCTTTTACTGCGACATACATATCACGCCTCCATCGTCTTGATGCGCGTTGTGCGCGGCAGGCAGGCGACGCCTTCCGGGGTGGCGAGGATAATGTCGACACCACGCGGAAAACGCTGATTGTTCTGCTTCCACTGTTCGACGAAGTGGCGCGGCATCTGCGCCGGCGCGATTGTCGCGGTTCTTTCGATGCCAGGACCTTCGAGCAGCAGAGGGGCGCCTGAGACGAGATCGCTCACCTGCAGGATCAGCGTCGTCGAGCGGTCGGGATAGTCCTGGGTGCCTTGTGAAAAGCCGTCGAGCGCCATCATCTCGGCCGGCGTGGCGATCAGCGCGAAATGCGCATCGGCTGGCGTGTTGGCCAGTGGCGCGCCGGTGTGGAAGCCAAGCCAGGATTTTATCGCTGCTGGGCCCTGCAAAACGAGGTCGAGCCAGAGCGGCGTGTCGTTGTCGCACAGCGCCAGCGCGATGGCGCCCGCGGTGGCCGACAGCGGCGCCGGCGGGCGGGCAAAGACCGGCAGGGGCTGCAGGGTGCCCGGCCGCGCCATTGCGTCCATCACGGCGCGGAACACCGTCTGGGCGTCGAACACCGGATCGACAAAGCCGCCCTCGATCGCTTGGGTTGCGATGTCCATCAGTCTTCTCCGCGTACCATGGTGAAGAAATCGACCTTCGTTGCCGCGGTCTCGGCGCGACGCCGCTCGCGTGCGCTGGCCAGCGCGGCCTGCAGCGGCGCAATGAGCTTGGTCTCGACCTCGTTGCGGCGGGTTGGATCCTGCCAGAGCGCGTCGGCGATCGCCGCCAGTTTTGCCTTCTGCTTGTCACGGCCCAGTGCGTAGCAGTGGCCGACTTCTCCCGAGGCCAGCCGCACCGTCGCGCGGGTGACCGTCGCCTCGCCGACGTTGAACGGCGCGCCGCCACCGCCGATGCGGCCTCGCACGGTGACCAGGCCGGTTTCGGGGCCGCGCAGGAATTCTGCTTCCGAAGGCAGGCCGGCTTCGTTCCAGAGGCGGACGATATCGTCGCCGGTCGATTGCGCCAGCGTCGCGATGACGGCCTTGCGCTCAGCCTGATCGCGCGCTTCCTGTCCTCGCATGGTTAACATTCCCTTGCATCGGAAATTTGTCTATTGATATAGACAACTATACAAATATATCTATTTTCTAGTGCGTGTCCATGACGGATGGATGACAGGCGCGAAAAGATCGGGGCAAAGAGATGATCGGTCAGCAGATGGCCAGCAGCTTGGAGCGGCGCAGCGGCGTCTCGCTCTGGCGGCAGATCGCCGACCAGATCCTGCATTCGATCGCCGTCGGCGACTTTGCCGAGAATGCTGCGCTGCCACCGGAAGTTGCATTGGCCGAGCGGTATGGCGTCAACCGCCATACGGTGCGCAGCGCCATCGCCGCGCTTGTGCAGGATGGCGTGCTCAGGGCCGAACAGGGGCGCGGCACCTTCGTGCTGTCGCGCAAGCGCCTGTCCTATCCGATCGGCGCGCGCACCCGCTTTTCGGAGGGCTTGCAAGGGCAGGCGTCGGAGCGTCGCAGCGTGCTGCTCGAATCGGCGGTCGAGCCGGCCAGCCGGCGCGTCGCCGAAGGGCTGGGGCTTGCCAAGGGATCGACTGTAATACGCCTCGAGACACGCGGCGAAGCCGATGGGGAACCGGTCTCGCGTGCCACCGGCTGGTTCGACGCGGGACGCTTCGCCGGCATCGATGCCGCCATGGCCGAAACCGGATCGGTGACCGCCTCATTCCAGCGTTTCGGCATCGGTGACTATCTCAGGCAATCGACGGTGCTGTCGGCCCGCCACGCGGACGCCGCCGACCTTGCCGATCTCGATCTGCAGCCCGGTGCCATCGTGCTGGTCACGATCGCCGTCAACGTTACGCCGGACGGCCAGCCGATCCAGTTCGCCGAAACGCGGTTCCCGGCCGAGCGGGTCGAGCTCAAGCTATCGGCGCTTTAAGGTCTGGCGTTCATCCGACCTGGATGACGGCCTTGATCAGGCCGGATTTCTCATGCGCCCAGCGGGCGAGGTCGCGCGGCGTGTCGCCAAGCGTCGTGCGATGGGTGACGAGCTTTGCCAGCGGCACAGCACCGTCGCGGATCGAGGCGGCGACATGGTCGAAGTCGGCGCGCAGTGCGTTGCGGCTGCCGATCAGCGTCATTTCGCGCTTGTGGAATTCGGGGTCGGAAAAGACGATGTCGTCCTTGACGACGCTGACCAGGACCAGCGTCCCGCCATGCGCGACATGGGCGAAGGCCGACTGGACGGACTGGGTGTTGCCGGTGGCATCAAAAATCACGTCGAAACCTTCGCCGCCGGTCGCCTCGCGCACCAGATCGATCGCAGACTGCCGCGAACCGTCGAGAGTGGCGAAGCCGAGTTCGCTTGCGGCAAAACCCAGCCTCTCAGCACTCATGTCGAGCAGCGTCACGTCGAGACCGGCGATGCGGGCAAACAGCGCCGTGCCGAGGCCGATCGGCCCGGCGCCGATGACCAGCGTGCGCGCGCCGGGATCAGCCAGCGAGCGCCGCACAGCGTGCGCCCCGATCGCCAGGAATTCGACGGCGGCGGCATCGGCCAGCGACAGGCCGTTTGCCGGATAAAGATTTTGCGCGGGCACCAGGATCCGTTCGCACATGGCGCCGTCGCGGTGGACGCCGAGCACCTCGATCCTGACGCAGCAATTCGGCTTGCCTTGACGGCAGGCGACGCATCTGCCGCAAGCGAGATACGGGTTGATGATCACGGGGTCGCCGACGGCCAACTCGACGCCTTCGCCAGCATCGATCACGGTGCCGGAGACCTCGTGACCCATGATGCGGGGATAGGCGAGGAACGGATGCTTGCCCTCGAAGATGTGATAGTCGGTGCCGCAGATGCCGACATGACTGATCGCGACCAGCGCCCAGCCCGGCGGTGGTGTGCTCGGCGCCGGGCGGTCTTCCATAACAAGATCGCCGGGCGAACGGCAGATGACGGCTTTCATGATTTGATCCAGTCGGTTCATGGCACCGCCGGCCCGATCGCCGGGCCGGCGGTTGTTAAGATGGTCTACTTGCCGCGGCGGCGCAGGCCGTCGAAATAGACGATGACGATGATCAGCACGCCGGTAATGATGCGCTGCCAGAAGGCATTGACGTTCAACAGATTGGCGCCGTTGTTGATGGTGGCGAGGATGAAGGCGCCGAGCAGCGGTCCGTGCACCGAGCCGACGGCGCCGAACAGCGAGGTGCCGCCGATCACCGACGAGGCGATCGCCTGCAACTCCCAGCCCTCGGCCTGTGTCGGATTGCCGATGCCGATGCGTGAGGCAAGCAGCACGCCGACAAAAGCCGCGCACAGGCCCGACAGCGTGTAGGCCATATAGATGGTGCGCTGGACGTTGACACCGGACAGACGCGAGGCCTCGGCGTTGGAGCCGACCGAGAACAGATACCGGCCCCAGCGGCTGTGATGCAGGAAGATGTAGGCAGGGATGCCAACCAGGATCACCATCCAGAACAGATTGGGGACGCCGAGAAACGAACTGCGCGAAAACAGCTGGAAGGCGTCGTTGTTGATCGAGATCGAGTTGCCGTTGGTCATCAAAAGGCCGATGCCGCGTAGCGAGGTCAGCGTCGCCAGCGTGATGATGAAGGGCGGCAGGCCCATCTTGACGATGCCAAAGCCGTGGAACAGGCCGATGGCGACGCCGACCAGCAAGGTGATCAGGATGGCGAGGAAAATCGGCACGCCGGCATTGATCAGCATCGCCACGATGACGGTGGCGAAGCCGACGACGGCGCCGACGGAAAGGTCGATGCCGCCGGTGATGATGACGAAGGTCTGGCCGACCGCCAGGATGGCGATCATCGAACCTTGCCGCAACAGATTCGAGATGTTGTTGGCGGAGGCGAAGCTTGGCGTCGCCACCGAAAGGATGATCCACAAAAGAACCAGCAGCGCCAGCAGTGTGAGCCCGAACAGGGCGTTGTAGTTGCGTTTCGGCCTTTCGGCCGGGATCGCCTCGGTACTCATATCTGTCCTCCCGGTTTTTCTTGTTTCTCGGCCAGTGCCTGGGTGAGGATCTCCTCATGGTTGGCAGTGTGGAAACCATGAGTGGCCACCAATTTGCCGCGCCGGAACACATGCAGCGTGTCGGCCAGTTCATAGACCTCGGGCAGGTAGGACGAGATCAGGATGATGCCGGCGCCCTTGGACAACAGTTCGCCGAACAGGCGGTAGATCTCTGCCTTGGTGCCGACATCGACGCCAACCGTCGGCTCGTCGAAGATGAACAGCTTGGCGCCGTGCGCCAGCCATTTGCCGATGACGATCTTCTGCTGGTTGCCGCCGGACAGGCTGGAGGCGAGCGCGTTGCGCGTCGGCGTCTTGATTCTGAGATTGGCGATCTGGCGATCCGCCTCGGTCTTCTCCTGTGCGCTGGAGATCAGCAGATTGCTGGAGATGCGCTTGTAGATCGGCAGATTGAGATTGAGGCCGACCGGCAGGTTGAGGCAGAGGCCCTGGTCACGGCGGCTTTCCGGCGCCAGCGCCATGCCGATCCTGATAGCGTCATGCTCGGAGTTGACCTGAACCTCCTTGCCCTCCCAGAGGATCTGGCCGGCCGACTTGCGATGACGGCCGTAGAGCGTGGTGACGAACTCGCTGCGCCCGGCGCCGATCAGGCCGTAGAGCCCGACGATTTCGCCGGCACGGACCGTCATCGAGACATTTTCGAAGCCCTTGCCGGAAAGATTTCTGGCTTCGAGGAGCGTCGCGCCCGGAGTAAAATGCTCCTTGTGATAGACTTGCTCGATCGAGCGGTTGATCATCATCTTGACCAGCTCGGCGTCGTTGGTCTCGGCGATGTTCCTGGTGCCGACCAGCGTCCCGTCGCGCAGCACCGAGACGCGGTCGGCGAGCTCGAACACCTCTTCCATGCGGTGGCTGATGTAGATGATAGTGACGCCTTCGCCCTTCAGCCGGCGGATCAGCGTGAACAGCTGGTCGGCTTCCTTGCGGGTGAGATAGGCAGTCGGTTCGTCGAAGATCAGGAACTTGGTGCCGCGCACGGTGGCGCGGGCGGCGGCGATCAGTTGCTGCTGGCCTATGGTCAGGTCACCCAGCACGACATGCGCCGGCAGATCGAAGCCGAGATCGTCGATGATCTTCTGCGCTTCCCTGACCATGGCCCGCTGCTGCAGGATGCCGAAGCGGGAAGCCTCCTCGCCGAGGAACATGTTGGCCGCGACAGTGAGATGGCGGCATAGAACGACCTCCTGATGCACGGCATTGATGCCGAGCGCCATCGCCTCATGCGGCGTCGCCAGCGCTGCCGGCTTGCCCTCCCAGATGACGTCGCCGGAGGTGCGCGGCATGACGCCGGTCAGCAGCTTGATCAGGGTGGATTTGCCGGCACCGTTCTCGCCGACAATGGCGTGGATTTCGCTGGCCTTGAAGGCGAGGTTAATCGGCTTCAGCGCGTGCGTGCCGGGATATCGCTTCTCCAAGCCCTTGAGTTCGAGGATCGTCCTGCCCGGTTCCAGCGTTGGGGCCGGATGCAGTTCCTGCGCCGTCGACGTCATGGCAATCCTCCCAGATCGGCCTCCCAGATTGGGCTCACGATTGGCACGTAGCAACGCTGGCCGGGTCGCATCGTCAAGGGTATTGAAGCCGGCTCATCTCGAAGCACTTCAGGGTGTTTCCGGGGCAACGTGGCCCCGGAAACAATGCACCTACGGCGATGCTCAGTCGAGCTTCGGATTGAGCAGCGCGTCGATCTTCGGATCCTTCATGTTGGCCTTGGTGACGAGGTTGGCGCCTGTGTCGACATTGGCCTCAACCTTCTCGCCTTTCGAGGCGGCGAGCGCCGTCTTGATGCCGTCATAGCCCATCCGGTACGGATCCTGGACGACGAGAGCCGAAATGACGCCGTCGTTGAGGAACTTGATCAGCTTCTCGTCGCTGTCGAAGCCGACCAACCCGACCTTGCCGGCCAGGCTGTTCTCGGCGATCGCCTGACCGACGCCTTGCGCCATGATCAGGTTGGAGGCGAAGATGCCCTTGAGGTTCGGATTGGCGGTGATCAGGTCGGTCGCGATGTTGAGGCCGGTCGTGGCCTGGCCGTCGGCGTATTTGTCGGCGACAAGCTTGAGGCCGGGATATTTGGCGGCAAGCTGTTCCTTGAAGCCCTGGGCGCGCTGTTCGAGCGAGCCGGCGCCCGGAAGTGCGGTGATCAGGGCGACGTCGCCCTCGACTTTGCCGCCATTGGCCTCGCCGATGGCTGCCGCCAGGCCGTCGGCGGCGACGCGACCGCCCTGGATATTGTCGGTGGTCAGGAACGAGGTGAAGGCCTTGGAGTCGGCGCCGGAGTCGATGCCGATGATCTTGACGTTGGTGGCTGCCTCGTCGATCGGCTTGCCGAGCGCCTTGGCCTCGGTCGGTGCGATGACGACGGCAGCCGGGTTGCCGGCGACGGCGTTTTCGAGGATCGAGATCTGGCCGTTGACGTCGGTCTCTGCCTGGGCGCCGAGTTCCGGCACGTTGACGCCGAGGTCCTTGCCGGCCTTGCGGGCGCCGGCCAGGACGATCTGCCAGTAGAAGGAGGTGGTGTCCTTGACGATGATCGGAATGGTCACGTCCGCCGCCGAAGCCGGCGCCGAATGCATCACGCCGGCAAGCATCGAGGCGGCAGCGAGCGCCACGAAGGCGCGGCGGTTGAGAATGCTGGTCACGAATTTCATTAGGTTTCCTCCCTAAGTCGCCCGGTGAACGTTACGAAACTCCATTCGGATAGGCGCTGCCCAAACAGAACTTTATCAATAAAAAACATTTGCCGGATTTTGATAGTCTATCGGTGCGGTCGACGCAAGCGGTGTTTCGTATCGCTTTCCGGGCTCGATCGGAAGAAAGCGTCCTGCCGATCCTCATTGCCTGACAGTTTGGAAGTTGCATCAGCCGAGCTGCTGCACGATCGTGTAAGTATCATATTTGGCGAAGTCGGTTTCCGGCACCTTGACGCCGAGCAGTTCAAGGTTACGCGTCAGGTTGGTGGGCTTGGCCGTACCCGTCAGTACGGACGCCACCACAGGCTCGTGCAGCGGGAACTGGAACGCCGCCGCTGCAAGCGGGTAGCCGCCCTCCGCTGCGATTTTCTCCATGGCGCCGACGCGGCCGAGAATGTCCTCGGTGGCCGGCAGGTAGTCGAAATGCGCACCCGGCACCGGACCGGTCGCCAAGATGCCCGAGTTGAAGACGCCGCCGATGATCAGCGAGGTCTGCCGTTGCCGGCAACGCGGCAGCAATTCGGCTTCGGCGGTGCGGTCGAGCAATGAGTAGCGGCTGGCCAGCAGGATGCAGTCGAGCGGCGCCTGGCGCAGCACATCAAGGCAGATCTGAACCTCGTTGACGCCAAGGCCGTAGGCGGAAATGACCCTGGACGTCTTCAACTCCTCCAGCGCCTTTAGCCCGCCATCCATAAACTGGCGGAAATGCAGCTTCGTTTTCTCGACGCCATGCGTATAGGCGCCGATGTCGTGGACGAACAGGATGTCGATTCGATTGAGGCCAAGCCGCGCATAGCTAAACTCGACCGAGCGCATGATGCCGTCATAGGAATAGTCATAGTCGAGCGCAAAGGGAAGCGGATCGACATAGGAATGGTCCGGGATCTGGTCTTCCGGCACCGGCCGCAACAGGCGCCCGACCTTGGTCGACAGCACGTAGGAGTCCCGCGGCTTGTCGCGCAGGAAATCGCCGAAGCGGCGTTCCGAAAGGCCGAAGCCGTAGAAGGGCGCCGTATCGAAATACCGCAAGCCGGCATCCCAGGCGACCTGCAGCGTCTGCATCGCCGTCTCGCGCGGGCAGGCTCGGTAGAGCCCGCCAACCGCCGCGCCGCCGAAGCTGACCTCGGTTATTTCCAGCGCGGTGCTGCCGACACGGCGTTTCATCATGCAAAGCCTCCCACCGGCCGTTGCCGGGCCTGTCCGTTGTCGTTGTCCGTTAGCGGTCGGGCTAGAGGGTTGCGCCGAGGTGCCAGGGCACGAACTCGTTGTCGCCGTAGCCGAACTCCTCGCTCTTGGTCTTGCGGCCGGAAGCCGTCTCGACGATCAGCTCGAAAATCTCGCGGCCCATGCCGGCAATGGTCTTTTCGCCAGAGGCGATGACGCCGCAATTCACGTCCATGTCCTCTTCCATGGTGTGGTACATGGTCGAGTTGCTGGCGACCTTGATCGATGGTGTCGGCCGGCAGCCGAAGCAGGAACCGCGGCCGGTGGTGAAGACGATGACGTTGGCGCCGCCCGCCACCTGGCCGGTGGCGGAAACCGGGTCGTAGCCGGGCGTGTCCATGAACACCAAGCCGTGGCCGGTGACCTTTTCGGCATAGCCGAAGACGCCGTTGAGCGGTGTCTGGCCGCCCTTGGCGACCGCGCCAAGCGACTTCTCCAAAATAGTGGTCAGGCCGCCGCGCTTGTTGCCGGGTGAAGGATTGTTGTCGATGGAGGCGCCATGCTTGGCGACATGGTCTTCCCACCATTTTACATAGCCGTCGAGCTTGGCGGCGATCTCCGGGGTCGCCGCACGATAGGCCAGCAGATGCTCGGCGCCATAGATTTCCGTCGTCTCGGAGAGGATGCCGATGCCGCCGACGCCGGCCAGGATGTCGACGGCGGCGCCCAGCGCCGGATTGGCAGTGATGCCGGACATGCCGTCGGAGCCGCCGCATTGCAGGCCAACGACGATCTCGCTGACCGGAATCGGCTCACGCTCAAGCTTGCCGACCTCGTCGGCGATCTCGGCCAGCACGACCAACGCCTTCTGAACAGATTTGCGCGAGCCGCCGGCTTCCTGGATGTTGAAATGGCGTTTTCCCGCGGCGACGCCCTTCTGGCCATAGAGGGTAAGCTGATTGACTTCGCAGCCGAGGCCGACCATCAGCACGCCGCCGAAATTCGGGTGGCGAGCATAACCGGCCAGCGTGCGGTGCAGCACCATCATGCCGTCGCCGGTGGCGCTCATGCCGCAGCCCTGGCCGTGAACGATGGGGACGAAGCCGTCAATCCCCGGACATCTGGGCAGCAGCGTCCGGTTCGCCTCGTCGGCGATGGCGTGGCAAACGGTGGCCGAGCAATTGACGCTGGCGAGAATGCCGATGAAGTTGCGCGTCCCGGCGCGACCGTCGGCGCGACGGTAGCCCATGAAGGTGCGGGCGCGGTCGGCCTCTGTGGCGTGCACGGCTTCGCTCGGCGGCACCACCGGCAAACGCCCGGACTCGAAGACCAGATTGTGCGAATGGACATGCTCGCCGGGCGCAATGGCTTCAGTGGCGCGGCCGATCGCCTGAGCGTATTTGACCACGGCCTCGCCGGCGGCGATCGGCTTGATCGCCACCTTGTGGCCGGGTTCGATCAGCGCCGTGGCAACGGCGCCGCCCGGCAGCACCGCGCCGATCTCGATGCGGCCATAGGCGACCGCGACATTGTCGGCGGGGGATAGAAGAATGCTGTTTGCGGCGTTCACGGGCAATTTCCTGGGTGTTGTTGGGATCGGCAAGCGATTGACACGCGCCTGTTAACAGTTAATGTCTTTTATCGTGAAAAAACAGTTTTGCGTCAATTGTTTTTTCATGACGAAGCCGCGCGTTCTTGTCGATGCGCAGAGGACCGGACGCTGGAACCAGGCCTAACTTCCGAAGAGCGGTTCCGCTTCGTGGGAGCCTGCGCCAGGAGCATCTGCATATCGCGCTTCAAGCCGGCCGCCGCAAGCGCCGGCGCGCAACGGGGCAGGGGATGTCGAAGAGCAACAACGTCTATAAGGACGCCTACAATCGCGGTTTGCGGCTGCTCGACGAAACGAAAAGCCTGCCGTCGGAGCCCGAGCTGGGCGCCTTGCTTGGCGTCAGCCGCACGACCATCCGCACCATCCTTGCGCGCATGGAAGAGACGGGGCTGATCGCCTGGAACAAGCGCAGCAAGACGGTGTTGCGCGTGCCGCGGCCGGACGACTTTTTCCCCGAGGAAGAGACCGACACGCTGTCGCAGATCATCGAGCGCTCCTTCATGCGGCGGCTGCTTGCCGGCGGTGTCGAGCCTGGCATGCAGATCAACGAACTTGAGCTGGCGCGCGAGATCGGCGTCGGCACCACCAGCGTGCGCGAGTTCCTGATCCGCTTCTCCCGCTTCGGGCTGATCGAGAAGCGCCGCAACAGCCATTGGGTGCTGAAAGGTTTTACCCGCGCTTTCGCGCTGGAATTGACCGAAATCCGCGAGATGTTCGAACTGCGTTCGGCCGCCGCCTTCGCCGCCCTGCCGGAAGACAGCCCGGTGTGGGCCGACCTCGACCTGCTGGAGGACGAGCATCGCCTGCTGGCGCGCGAGATCGCCACGCGCTTCAACGAATTCTCGGAGCTCGACGAGCGCTTTCACCGGCTGATCCACCGCGCGTCGCACAATCGCTTCATCGTCGATTTCTACGACGTCATCGCCATGATCTTCCACTACCACTATCAGTGGAACAAGGCGCAGGAGCGCGAGCGCAACGAAGTGGCGGTCGCGGAACACCTGGCCTATATCGCGGCGCTCAAATCGCGCGATCTCGGCAAGGTCGACGCCGCCTGCCGCAAGCATCTTAAGTCCGCGCGGCACACGCTGCTGACGTCGATTCCAGAAGGCCAGCAGCCGTAAGGGCGGAAGCGCCGCGTTGCCGCAGCAGTGATTTGGCGATTTTCCGCCCGCCGGCCGCGTGCTAGATATCTTGCCGTTGCTTCGAGAGGAGGCGGGCCTTTGAACATTCGGCGGAGACGATGGAGCATGCCGGCGGCATTCGCCGCGGCCTATTTGCTCGTGCTCCAGTCGGTGTTTGGCGCATTCACCTTCGGCTTGAGCCCGGAAGCTTCGCAACACGACGCCTTCGGCAACGTCATCTGCACCCATGAGGGCGCTGCCCAGCGTCCCGGCGGCGACCCGCACCAGCAGCACATGCCGGCTTGCTGCATGCTTGGCTGCGGCATGGCCTCGGCTGTCTACGCGCCGCCGCCCGCTGCCGCCACGCTGTCCGGCAATTTTTCCGTCGAAACCATCGCGTTTGTGCTGCCGGCGTTCAGGCATCTCGACTTTGCCCGCGACCGCTCTCCGTCGAATCCGCGCGCGCCGCCGGTGACGGCCTGATCCGTTCCAGTTCGCGTTGCGGAATTTTTCGCGCGCGAATTCGTTCAACATCGAAACTGTTTGCGACCGGCCGACGGCGCGATTTCTCAGTTCCTGGAGCTATCATGTCTCACTCTTTCCGCGCGCGGTTCGGCCGCAACAGCTCGTTCCTGCGCCACGTCGAGGAGCGACTCGGCATCACCGTATTCCTCCTCGCCCTCCTGTTCGTCAGCGCCCAGGCCGTTTTCGCGCATGAGTTCAGGGTTGGTGACCTCGAGATCGTGCATCCCTGGTCGCGTGCCACGCCGCCTGGCGCCAAAGTGGCCGGCGGCTACTTCACCATCACCAACACCGGCAGTTCACCGGACCGGCTGCTGTCGATCTCCTCCGATGTGTCGGACAGGACTGAACTGCACGAAATGGGCGTCAAGGACGGCGTCATGACCATGCGGCCGGTCAGCGGCGGCCTCGAAATCCCGGCCGGCGGCAAGGTCGCGCTGGCGCCCGGCGGCTATCATCTGATGTTCGTCGGGCTGAAGCAGCAGCCCCAGCAAGGCGAGACGTTTCCCGCCACGCTGACCTTCGAGAAGGCCGGCACGGTGACCGTCGAGTTCGCCGTCGAGGGCATGGGCGAAATGGGCGGCATGCACGACCATGCCAATTGATCCGGCCAAAAGCTTAAATTCGTAACCAGAAGCATCATTGTGGAAATCAGAGAGACCATCATGAACAAGTATCTTTTGTCGGCCTGCGCGTTTCTCGTCTTCGGGACGGGTGCAGCTTTCGCCCATGTCACGCTCGAAACCCAGGAAGCGTCTGTCGGCTCGACCTACAAGGCGATCCTGCGCGTGCCGCATGGCTGCGAGGGCAAGGCGACGACCGCCGTGCGCGTGCAGATCCCGGAAGGGGTGATTTCGGTAAAGCCGATGCCGAAGCCGGGCTGGACGCTGCAGGCCAAGCAAGGCAGATACGAAAAGTCCTACCAGCTCCACGGCCAGGCGGTGACATCAGGTGCCAAGCAAATCGACTGGAGCGGCGGCAGCCTGCCGGACGAGTTCTACGACGAATTCGTCTTCCGCGGCACACTGGCGGCGGATCTGCCGGCCGGCCAAATGCTCTATTTCCCGGTGGTGCAGGAATGCGAGGGCGCCTCCGAACGCTGGATCGAGATTCCAGCGGCCGGCCAGGATGAGGATGCGCTGGAATATCCGGCGCCTGGCCTCAAGCTGCTGCCGAAAAAGTGAATTCTTACGCGGCGCCCTCTTTCGGATAGAGCGCACCGCTGTCTTATGGCAGTGACATGAACGCGGCATCCATCCTGCGAACGGTCTGCACAGCCGGCCGACCTGTGATCTGCCTGCTGGCTGCGATCGTGCTGCTTGCCGCCATTGCCGCCCCAAGTCAGGCCTTCGCCCACGCGGCGCTGGTCACAACCGAGCCGACGGACGGCGCCGTGCTGGCGCAGAGCCCGGCGCAGTTCTCGCTGACCTTCAGCGAGCCGGTGTCACCGCTGGTGCTGGCCTTGGTGCGGCCTGATGGAACGCCGGTTCCCCTGACGTCCTTTCGGCCCAATGGCCAGACGCTCGACATCGACAATCCGCAAAGGCTCGGATCCGGCACGCATGTGCTGAGCTGGCGGGTGATCTCCGCCGATGGCCATCCGGTCGGCGGCTCGGTGCTGTTTTCCATCGGCGCGCCGAGTGCGGCGCCGGCCGTCTCCGAAGCTGTCGACCGGGGCCTGAGGTCGGCAATCTGGATCGGCAAGGTCTTCCTCTATGTCGGCCTGTTTCTCGGCGTCGGCGGCGCCTTTGCCATCGCTTGGCTGGCGCAAGGCAGGCGTGCCGGCCGCCGCTTCGTCATCGCCGCAATCCTGTGCGGCCTCGTCGCGGCGCCGTTGTCGCTCGGCTTGCAGGGACTGGACGCGCTCGGGGCACCGCTCGCCCGGCTGGCGCAGCCGGGCGTCTGGCAGGCCGGGCTCGGCACCAGCTTCGGCTGGACGGCGCTGGTCGCGCTGGTGGCGCTCGGGCTTGGCCTGCTGTCGCTGGTCGGACCGCGCGGCGGCGCAAAACTGTTTGCCGCTGCCGGCTTGGCCGGTGTCGGTGCCGCCCTCGCCGCCAGCGGGCATGCAAGTGCCGCCGAACCGCAATGGCTGACAAGGCCGATGGTGTTTCTGCACGGCGCCGGCATTGCCTTCTGGGCCGGGGCGCTGGCGCCGCTCGGTCTCGCCATGAGGCGGAAGCCGGTTGAGGCCGCGCCTTTTCTGCGCCGGTTTTCCCAAGCGATCCTGCCTGTCGTGGCCGTGCTTGCTGCCACCGGCATCGTGCTGGCCATCATCCAGGTGCAGGCGCCCGCAGCTTTGCTTGAGACCGCCTATGGCCGGCTGCTGCTAGTCAAGCTGGCGCTGCTGTTCTTTCTGTTCACGCTGGCCGCCACCAACCGCTGGAAACTCACCGGCCCGGCCGAAGCGGGAGGGACGGAAGTACAGAGGAGGCTGGTCCGCTCGATCGGCATTGAAATACTGATCGTTCTGGCGATCTTCGGCGTTGCCGCCGGCTGGCGCTTCACGCCGCCGCCACGCGCCCTGGCGATCGCAGCGGTGCAGCCGGCGTCGGTGCATATCCACACGCCGAAGGCGATGGCCGACCTCAGCATCACGCCCGGCCATGTTGGGCCGGTTGCCGCCTCGATCGTCATCATGACCGGCGATTTCGGCCCGCTCGACGCGGACCAAGTGACGCTGATGCTTTCAAAACCCGACTCCGGCATCGAGCCGATCAAGCGCGCGGCGACAAAGCGCGGCGACGGCACCTGGCGCGTCGACGATCTCGTCGTCCCGGTCCCTGGCCGCTGGACGGCGCGGCTCGATATTCTCGTCTCGGATTTCGAGATCGTGAAGATAGAGGCGCCGATCGATATCAGGTGATGAGGACCAGCCGGCAGTCTGCGAAACACAATTCGGCGAGCCAGTTGACGCGGCCCTGAAGGCCCGTCAAACATCGCGGCAAAGAATGGCATCCCGACAAGAATGGGCATCGCCGCAAAATCGCGGCCTCAACAAAAGATCCGAAAGTAGGGAAGAAGCGATGGACAAAGCCGAAATCGGCCTGATCGGCCTTGGCACGATGGGCTCCAACCTGGCACTCAACATCGCCGAGAAGGGGCACCGCATAGCCGTTTTCAACCGCACCGCGGCACGCACCGACGCCTTTGTCGAGAATGCCGGGGCGCTCAGGGATATGGTCGTGCCCTGCTACAGCCTGGAGGAACTCGCCGCCGCCATCCGGCCGCCGCGGCCGATCATCATCATGGTGCTGGCCGGCAAGCCGGTCGACGAGCAGATCGCGGCACTGCGCGGCGTGTTGTCGGCCAACGACATCGTCATCGATGCCGGCAACGCCAATTTCCGCGACACGATGCGGCGCTTCTCCGAGCTTTCCGATTCGGGGCTCACCTTCATCGGCATGGGCGTGTCCGGCGGCGAGGAGGGCGCGCGCCATGGACCGTCGATCATGGTCGGCGGCACGGAACAGTCCTGGAAACGTGTCGAAAAGGTGCTGACCGCCATTTCGGCCAAGTTCAGGGATGAGCCCTGTGCGGCATGGCTTGGCACCGATGGCGCGGGGCATTTCGTCAAGACCATCCATAACGGCATCGAATATGCCGACATGCAGATGATCGCCGAGATCTACGGCATTTTGCGCGACGGGCTCGGTATGGGGCCGAAGCAGATCGCACAGGTGTTTGCCGGCTGGAACAAGGGCCGGCTCAACTCGTATCTGATCGAGATCACCGCCAAGGTGCTGGCCGCCGACGACCCGAAGACAGACAAGCCGGTGGTCGATATCATCCTCGACCGCGCCGGCCAGAAGGGCACGGGCAAATGGTCGGTCATCGAGGCGCAGCAGCTCGGCATTCCGGCCACCGCGATCGAGGCCGCGGTGGCGGCGCGCGTCCTGTCGTCGATCAAGGACGAGCGCCTGGCCGCTGAAAAGGCCTATGGCAATGATGGCGTGACGACCATTTCCGGAGACAAGGACGCGCTTCTTAGCGATCTCGAGCTGGCGCTGTTCGCCGGCAAGATATCAGCCTATGCGCAAGGCTTCGCGGTGATGAGCGGCGCGTCGAAGGAGTTCAACTGGAACCTGCCAATGCCGACCATCGCCAAGATCTGGCGGGCCGGCTGCATCATCCGCTCGCAATTGCTGGACACGATGGCGGAAGCCTTCGGCACCGGCGGGGCGGCCACCAATCTTTTGATGGCACCGGCCTTCATCGCGATGATGCAGGAAGCGCATCCATCGCTGCGGCGCATCGTGGCAAGGGCATCGGAAGCCGGCTCGCCGGTGCCGGCGCTGTCGTCGGCGCTTGCTTATTTCGACAGCTACCGCCAGGGCCGCGGCACCTCGAACCTGATCCAGGCGCAACGCGATTTCTTCGGCGCGCACGGCTTCGAACGCATCGACGGGTCGGGCGCGTTCCATGGCCCTTGGGGGAGCGGAGCGGCAGGTTAGGTCGCAGATTAGCCATTCATGGTCATCGGCTATTCGCCCGAAAGCAGTCTGACGGGCACTCGACCGCTGAAGTACGGAGTACTGCATTCTCTGGGCCGTGAGTCAGGTCGCTGATGCGCAGGATGGACTCATAAGGCTGCCATCGGGTTGCTACTGGCAGAACGCATACTTTCTCCCCGTTGCGGGCGGTTTCGAGATCGGTCGTGGCTGGGATGCTTTGTGCCGACGGTTCGACGGGTCGTATCGTCCGGAAGAGACCGGAGTGCGTCTAAAGCTAGCCTGGCCGACCGAACCACCGCACGATTTCATAGGCAGGCATTGGGCGGCGAAAACCCTTCAGCGTCAGATCGCCAAGAAGAACGGATTCGACCAGCGACTCGACAGCGCCGAGGACCCGTTGGCTGACGAGAATCTGGCGGGACTTGGCGGCCTCGCACAATCGGGCGGCATGGTTCGACACGGTGCCAATGACCGCATAGTCCGAGCGCCGATCAAAACCGATGCGCCCGATGGTTGCGTGGCCCCTGGCAATGCCGATCCCAAAGCCAAGCAAATAGTCCCGCTTGCGCCATCGCTCTGAGTGCCCGTCAATCGCGTCGCGCATCGCGGCAGCCATTGAGACAGCTCTCTCGCTGTGGTCGGCGCATGGGAGTGGATCGTTGAAAACCACGACGATACCGTCGCCCACGAACCGCTCGAGAGTCCCCTCGTGGCGGACAATTTGTTCACCAAGACAGGAATGATACTCGGCAAGAACTGTCATGACTTCTTCGGGTTCGGCGGTCTCCGCGAACGCTGTAAAGCCGCGCAAATCGCAAAAGACAACGGTCACCTCGCGACGGTGGCTTTGCAAGAGCGCATCTCCATTGCCCGCCGCAACGATAAGGTCGGCGACTTGTTCGGGCAGGAATCGCCTAAGCCGCGCCATTCGCTCGAGCTCCGTCACCTGCTCAGCCACGGTTTGCTCGAGCGAGCGATTCCAGTCGGAAAGTTGCGCGGCTTGGTCCTCAAGGCGTTTGGCTTGGCTCGCGACAGTGTCGTGAAGCGCCTTCTGGCGCAGCATCGAGCGCACCCGCGCGAGCAGCGCCTGGTGCTCGAAGGGCTTCGTCAGATAATCGTCGCCACCGGCATCCAGCCCCTCGACCACGTCGCGCGTATCGGCTTTGGCGGTGACAAGGATAACCGGGATCGATCGCAGCGAGTCGTCTTGCTTGAGTATCCGCACCACAGCGATGCCGTCGAGCTTCGGCATCATGATGTCGAGCAGAATCAGATCCGGCTTGAGGTCGCGGGCTTTCGCAAGTCCCTCTTCACCATCGGCGGCGGTCGCCACTTCGTAGCCGTTCGCTTCGAGACGCATGCGCAGGATCTCAAGGTTCTCCGGCGTATCGTCGACCGCGAGAATTCGAGGCGGATCGTGCACGGTGCTGCCTCCCTCAGGAAAGGAACCCGCGGATCTCGGAAAGCAGCTGGCGCGGACTGAATGGCTTGGCGATGTAGCCATCGCACCCTGCAGCAAGGGCTTTCGCCTCGTCGCCCGACAACGCGTAAGAGGTGACGGCGATGATCGGGATGTGCCGGAGCACCGGGTCAGCCTTGATGCGGCGGGCAGCTTCATACCCGTCGATCACCGGAAGCTGAATGTCCATAAGGATCAGGTCCGGCATGTGCGCTCTGGCCGCAGCGATGCCGGCGGCACCGTCCGCCGCTTCGATCAGTTCGTAATCGGTAGTGGCGATGAGATCGCGGATGATCTGGCGGTTGTCCTCGGTGTCTTCCACCATCAGGATTCGTTTGCTCATGCGGCCCTCACGTCCTCATTCACGCGGATTGGTACCTTCAGGCGGAATGTCGACCCTGACCCGATCACGGACTCGACGTCTATGGTTCCACCATGCATTTCGACTATGCGCTTCGAGATCGCCAGGCCCAGCCCCGTGCCACCCTTTTGCCTGGTGCTGCTGCTGTCGACCTGCTGGAATTCTTCGAAGATGAGAGCCTGGTCCGTGGACGCGATGCCGGGACCGGTGTCCCGCACGGTGATCTCGAAGTGACCATTGACTGCACTGGCAAGAATGTCGACTGCGCCCGTCTCGGTGAACTTGACCGCATTGCCTGCGAGATTGAGCAGGACCTGGGCCAGGCGGCGTTCGTCTCCGCGGCCAATTGGAAGGTTCTCGCCGACTGTCGCAGCGAGATTGAGACCTTTTGCTCGCGCCAGCGGCTCTACGGCCGCAACGGTCGATCGCACCACTTGCCCGATGGAATAGTCCTCAAGCGTCAGAGTGAGCTGGCCGGCTTCGATCTTTGAAAGGTCGAGCACGTCATTGATGAGCCCGAGGAGGTGACGGCCGTTTGCCTGCACGCGCGCAACGGTCGTCTTTGCCTTCTCCGGAAGCTCGCCGTAGATTCCGTCGACCAACAGTTCGGTGAAGCCCAGAACCGAATTGAGCGGCGTCCTGAGCTCGTGGCTCATATTGGCAAGGAACTGGGACTTGTGGCGGCTGGCTGCCTCCAGCTCCCGGCCTTTCTCCTCGATCTCACGGAACAGCTTGGCATTCTGGATCGCGAGCACCGATTGGGCTGCGAAGGTCTCCAGCAGGTGGACAACTTGCTCATGGAAGGCACCTGGCTTGTAGCGCCTGACGACCAGTGCACCGACGATCTTGTTGGGCCTCAGCAGCGGAACGATCAGGATACCGCGATATCCGGCTTCGACGATCGTCTTTCTTACAAGGAAGGATGAGGCCTCCTCGCTGAGGTCGGGAAACTGCACCGGCATGCAGCGCCCGGGTGCGTCGCCGATCCCCATGTCGGCCAGCCCGATCGTCTGGTGTGAGACTGCGGCGACAAGCTCATCGCTCATACCGAAGTTTGCGCGCGGACGGAATTGCTGCCGCGTGCTGCTGAACACGTAGATGGTGCCAGCATCCGTCTCCGACAACTGGACCGCTTTGGCGACGATCGTTTTCAGCACCGTGTCGAGATCCAGCGTCGAATTGACCGCCTTGCTCACCTCACCAAGCGCCTCGAGCTCACCAACAGACGCGGCGAGCTCGCGCGTCCGTGACTGCACCGCCTCGAAGAGCCGCGCATTCTCGATGGCGATCACCGCCTGGTCGGCGAATGTCTCGACGAGCGCGATCTCCTTGGGATTGAAAGGTTGCGGCTCAACCCTCGTCATGACGAATACGCCAACGAGATCACCTTCCCGCAACAGCGGGGCAGCGAGGACGGTGCGGAATCCGCCTGCCTCAGCGATCAAGGCAACGCGGTAGTCCGGATCAGCGGTCACGTCTTCGATTTGCACGATCCGCCGTTCTTCGATTACGCGCCCTACGGCGGAGCCTCGGCCTGCGGCAAGCGCTGGAAGTGGATTGGCGTCGACATAAGCACGGAAACTGGGCGGGTAGCCATGCGTCGACACATAGCGGAATACGCCATCCAGCAACTGCACGATACCACCCTTGTCGGCACGGCAGAGCCTGACAGCCGATGCCACCAACGTATCGAGCACGACCTGCAGATCGAAGGTAGAGCGACTGATGACCTTCAGAACGTCTGCGGTGGCTGTCTGCTGCTGAAGGGCTTCGTCGAGCTGCTGGGTGCGCGTCTCAATCTCCTGATACAGGCGCCCCAGCTGGTCGGAGGTCTGGTTGACGTTAGCGGCGAGTACTCCAAGTTCGTCGCGATTGGCGACGGCAACCTGTTGGGCGAAGTCGCCGGCCGCTATCTGGCTGAGACGCGTCTCGATCTTCTTGACCGGTTCGATCAACGACCAGGAGATAATGTAGCCGAGCCCCAACGCCAGCAGGATACTGCCCACCGCAAACGAGACCACGATCAGTCGGGAGGTCCCGTACGCCCCCTCGGTCGTTTCGATTGCCGCCACCATGTCGGCTTCGGCCATGTTGACCAGCTGGTTTGTCAGCCGCTCTAGGCTATCAGCCGACGGTATGATTTCATCAAGCTGAACCTTGCGCGCCTCCTCAGGGCGGCCGGCGCGGACGAGCTCTGCCACGTGCGTCACCCCGGCCGTCAGCCGTTCGTACTCTTGCCTGACCTGGCCAAGCACTTCCACCTCGGCTTTGGCGACAAACTCCATGCGGTCGAGGTCGTAGCCGAACTGATTGAGCTGGCGCAGCGCCGCATCCAGCATCCGGTCGTCCTGAAGCAACAGGGCGGTGGAGATGCCGTAGAGCTGCGTGGTCGTATCGTGCTGTACCTGGCGGTAGGCCGCGATTCTGCGCTGCAGCTTGATCAGCTCGTTGGTCTGATCGTTCACCCCACTCAGCACCTGCAACCCGACGGCCCCGAGCACGATCAGCAGGCCGACGATCGACAGAAACGCGATCAGCAGCTTGGTCTGGACGCGGGCCGGCAGCCGCGCAACCCAGCCCACCAGCCGGTTTGTGATGTTATTTGGATTCGTCCAAGAGGCTGAGAAGGTCACCCCGGAACTCCTCCAAGTCGAACCGGACGCCGAGATACTGTACGCGCAAGGTGCCAATCGAGTCTATGAGCGACGTCAGGAATGTGTGATCGACGTCTCCCTCCGCCACCTTCCTCGCGAAGATGCCGTACTTGCGTCCGACCTCACGGATGATCGTCGGATCGCCGGTAAGAAACGCCCAACCGTCCAGATCAGCGCCGAAGTCCTGTGCATATTGCTTCAGCACTTCGGGAGTATCGTGCTCCGGATCGACGGTGATCGAAACGAAGGCAACCCTGGGCCCGAACGCAGAACCTAGCTTGTCCTGCACATGCGCCATGTTGGCGGTCAGCATCGGGCAGATATCAGTGCAGGAAGCATAGATGAAAGTGACGGCGACCACCTTGCGCGAAAGTCGTGGAGCGACACGCGCGCCCCATCCTGTGAGGTCAGGGTAAAGTCGGGCGCCGGCCCAATCGTCGGCAGACGCTGGTCGTGCGGCTCCTCGTGGGCATGCGCCGGCCCGGCCATCAGCGCAAATAGCAGAAAGCGTGCGGGCCACGCTCTCACATCTTCAACTCGCGCTTGATCTCCCGAAAGAAATGCCAATCGGTGAATCCGGAGATGACCTCGTTCGGGGTCTTCTTGATCATTCCCAATTCGTTCAGCCGAAGCGCAAAGAAGCGGACAGTGTCTTCGGGGTCGTACTCGCGCCAAAGGTCATAGCGGGTGTCCTTCATGGTCATCATGGCGCACTCGTGAGAGAAACCCACATCTGCCATCCATTGCGCCGCCCGTTCAGGTTGCTGGTGACAAATATCGGTCGCCTTGAGGAGAGCACGCAAGGCGCGCTTTGTTGCCAACGGATTGCTGCGGATGAAATCGGTATTGGCGACAGCCATGCAGCAGAAATAGTTAGACCACGGGCGATCATTGGTGATGTTGACGATGACGTGCCCGACGTCCCGCGGGCACGGCTTTTTGGGCTCGGGCGGAAAGCCAATGAATGCATCGACCTCGCCGGAGGTGAAGAGCTCGGCTTGAGTCGCTGTCGGGTTCACGACCCAGTTGATGTCGGAGGCGGGTTTAAGTCCGACATAGGCAGCCATCATGCTCACCAACATATGATCGGTAGCGCCTATCGCGTTTACGCCAACTCTCTTGCCACGCAGATCCGCGACACTACGGATGCTGTCGTTGGCACGTAGTTCCATGCATCCCACCTGAATGCCGGCAAGCACCGTTAATGGTCTCCCGGCATCCACTAGGGGCAAGTAATCGGACCAAGATTGCATGTCTAAATCGACTACACCGTCTGGCACCATGGCCGCGGCAGTCATGGACGAAGGCACATATCGAACGTCGGTGAAACCCTCCTCGTGAAGCAGTTCCTCGGCCAATGATAGGGGCGCGAGGCAGGCGGCACTCGGCATGGGGAGGCGAATGGTGGTCGTCTCCGGTGGTGGCTCCCCTGCGGCAATAGATGGAACCTTGAACAGCCCCGCGCTGCCCGCCGCCGACAGGCCTGTTAGAAAAGTGCGGCGATTTTGAATGATCTTCATGGGGTTCTCCCCTCCCATCGAAAAAGAAATGCGTGGCCCCGTCTGCTCACATCTTCAACTCCTGCTTCAGCTCGTCGAGGAAACGGAAATCCGCGCCGTTGGCGAGGATCTGTTGCGGGCTCGACTTGATCATGCCCGTCTCCTGCATACGGAGCGCATAGAAGCGCACCGAGTCCTCGGCATCGTAGTCCCGCCACTTGTCGTGTTGGGTCTCCTGCAGCGTCAGCAGGGCTTCGTCGTAGCTGGGCAGGAAGCCTCGATCGACCAGCTCGTGTGCCGCCGACATCGGGTCCGACGCGCAGAAATCTGCGGACTTGAGGATGGCTCGGAGCACACGCTTGGTCGCGACCGGGTATTTTTCCACGTAGTCGACGCTGCCTGCGACCATGCAGCAGAAGTACTGCGACCACGGACGGTCGATCAGGTTGCTGACAATCGTGTGGCCTATTTTCTCTGAACGAATCTTCGGGAACTCGCTGGTGCCGGCGAGGAACGCATCGACCTTGCCATCGATGAAGTCCTGCATCGGGGAGCCTACCACCCATTCGATGTCGTGATCGGGATCGAGCCCGACATAGTTGACGATCAGCGTGAGAAATACGTGCGGATGGTCGTCGAGGGCCCAAATCCCCACCCGCTTTCCCTTCAGGTCGGCAATGCCATTGACACTGTTATCGGCCCGCAACTCCCAGCAACCCGTGTGCACGCCGGTCAATATCTTGATGCGCGCTCCTGCATCGATAGACCGGATATGCATCGACGGCATGTTGAAATCGAAATCCGTCACACCGCCGGCGAGCCACTCGGTGTTGTCGACCTTGGTGTCGCCTTCCACGTAGCGGACATCGGTCAGGCCGTCGGCGCGGAGCAGTTCTCCCGCGAGATACAGGGACGCCCAGCAGTAGGCGCCACCGACCCACCGACCGAGGCGGACGGTTGTCGTCTCCGGGGCCGGCTTCCCTGTGGCATTGGATGGTCCAACCTTGAATAGCCCCGCACCACCGGCCGCCGTCAGGCCGCCCAGAAATTGGCGGCGGTTCTGAATGATCTGCATCGGAACGCTCCTCCGAATTGCAAAAATCGATTGCGGCCGGAACCGAGCAAAAGAGGTTTCGGCAGAGGCAGATGGTCTCGTGAGCGCGACGAGTAGCTGTGGATTCGAGCGCGCCCAGTCTGATGCGGGAGTCTTGCGCTCTCAGTCGTCGGCCCATGCATTAGCAACCGACGATATGCCACGATACGCCCAATTCGCGTTAGTTGCGAGCGCAAAACTTACTCCGCCAAACATCCTGCCACCGCCTCGCGGCCAGGAGACCGTTTGCGCGGTTGCGAATGCCACCTCGAGTTTACCGCGCGGCCGGACCGAGTCATCGACGTTGAGTCCCAAGAGATGTCGGCCGTTTGCTTGCACGCGCGCCACCGTCGTCTTTGCCTTGTCCGGGAGCTCGCCGTAAATCCCAACGACCAACAGTTCGGTGAAGCCGAGTACTGAATTGTGCGGCGTCCTGAGCTCGTGACTAATGTTGGCGAGGAACTGGGACTTGTGGCGACTGGCTGCCTCCAGTTCTCGGCGTTTTTCCTCAACCTCGCGGAACAGCTTCGCGTTTTGAATAGCAAGTACCGATTGGGCCGCAAAGGTTTCCATCAGGTGGACGACTCGTTCGTCGAATTCTCCTGGCTTACGGCGCGTGACGACAAGCGCGCCTACGATCTTGTTCGGCCTGAGCAGTGGGACTACAAGACGCCGCGATATCCGGCGCCGAGGACGATCTTCTGAACGGCAGAGGGTGTTCCTTCGCTGAGATCGGGTACTTGGACAGGTGCGCGGCGCCATGCGGCATCGCCGATCCCCAGGTCGTTCAGCCCGATGGCCTGGTCGAAAATCGCGGCAATTAGCTCATCACTCATCCCAAAAGTCGCGCCCAGGCGCAATTGTTGCCTCGTGCCACTGAACACGTAAATAGTGCCCGCATCCGTGTCCGATAGTTGCACCGCCTTCGCTACGATCGTCCGCAGCACCGTGTCGAGATCGAGCGTCGAATTGACCGCTTTGCTGAGCTCGCCGAGCGCTTCCAGTTCGCCGACCGAGCGTGCAAGCTCGGCCGTGCGTGCCTCCACCTCTTGATAGAGTAGCCCCAGCTGCTCGGACGTCTGGTTGACATTGCTGGCAAGCACTCCAAGCTCGTCACGATTTGCGACGATGACCTGTTGCGCAAACTCTCCAACCGCCATCTGGGAAGACGCGTTTCGATCTTACGCTCAAGTCGGTCGGCCAATGGGACGATCTGGGCCATTTGCGTCTGCGCGCCTCGTCCGTATGTACCGCGCGGACAAGGTCTACCACATGCGTCACTTCGTCTGTTAACCGGTCGTAGTCCTGTCGGACTTGCCCGAGTAGTTCCGCATCTTCCGTAGGGACGAACTCCATACGGTCAAGGTCGTACCCAAACCGGCTGAGCTGGCGGAGGGCCGCATCCAGCATCCGGTCGTCCTGAAGCAACAGGGCGGTGGAGATGCTGTTGAGCTGGTTTGTCGTGTCGTGCTGAACCTTGGCGATAAGCTGCGATCTTGCGCTACAGCCTGGTCAGCTCATTTGTTGATTATTGACCCCGCTCAGCACCTGCAGGCTGACGGCCCCAAACGCGATCAGAAGGCCGGCGATCGACAAGAATGCGATTGGGCGCTGGCGCAATCATCAGCAACCGTTCGTCGTGCGCCGCGTCATGTGAATGCGCCGGCCAAGCAACGAGCAGCGCCAATAACAAGACGCGTGCCGGCCACATATTCATGTCTTCAACTCGCGCTTGAGCTCATTGAGGAAGCGCCAATCCGTGGCCTTGGCGATGATCTCCTGGGGACTCGCGGTGATAGCGCCGGCCTCGCGCAGGCGCAGTGCATAGAAGCGCACCGTGTCTTCCGCGTCATAGTCCCGCCACCGCTTGTAGGGGACCTCGCCAAGGGCTTGGAGCGCATAGTCATAATTAGCGGTGAATTTTCCCTCGACGAGACGGCGCGCGACCATGGCGGGGTCGGCCACGCACAGATCGGCTGCCTTGAGAATGGCACGCATCACCCGCTTCGACGCGACGGGATTGGCGGCGACGAAGCCGGGATTGCCGGCCAGCAGGCAGCAGAAATACTGCGACCACGGCCGATCGAGCGCACTGTTGAGGAGGACGCGGCCAGCCCCCTTGGCGCGCAGCTCCTGCGGCTCCGGCGGAAAGCCGAGAAAGGCATCGACATCGCCACGCAGGAATAATTCCTTCGGCTTCACGTCGGGATCGCTCACCCAAACGATGTCGCGCACCGGGTCCAGCCCGACATGGGCCGCTATGCTGACGATGAATAGATGCGGACTGGATCCGAGTGCCTGGACACCGACTTTCCTGCCCCTGAGTTGGAGGATGCTGTCGATGCCTGGCTGGACGAACAGCTCGAAACAGCCCGGATGAACGCCGCCCATCAATGTCAGCCTGTGCCCCTGATCGACGGCGACAATCGTGGGCGCGATGAAGTTCAGGCCAAAATCGATCTTGCCGCTCGCCGTGTCTGTCGCCATCACAGTGCCAGGCTGGGTCTCGACATAATCCACATGCGTGAAACCCTCGGCATACAGCAGATCCTCCGCGACAAATTGCGGTGCGAGGCAGATGCCGAAGGTCTGCTCAGACGAATCCGGCTGGTCTCGGGCGGCGGCTCGGCGCTGGCCGGGGTCGCGGCGCCGACGAGGCCGACAGCACCGGCTGCCGAGAGGCCGGCCAGAAAGCGGCGGCGGCTTTGGATGATCTGCATCAGAACGCTCTCCGAACCGCGAAAATGAGCCTGGACCGGAATCGAGCAAAGAAATCCGGCAGAGGGTGACATCTTGTCGGCGCGCCCGAAGGCTTGTGAGCTAGGGCGCGCTAGCCAGCGATAAGCATTCATACGCCTTATTTCGGCGACTGTCAGTGGCGGCTTCGAGCTGCTTCTGGACGGCCGAGCTTACCCATCCCGGAACGACCGGATCGGATCACGTCACGACAATATTCGCACCGAGCTGAGGGTCCGCTATTTAAGATCCCGGACCCAAAGCTGTCGGTCTGCTGTCGGCCCAAGGCTGCCAGTCAGCAGCACGCATTTTGCAGCCAAGTGGAATCACTTGGCGCCGCAGAAATGCGGCTACGACAAAGAGATGGAGAGGGATGCCAGTTCAATTTGAACGTATCCGCTCTAGTCGGGACGGCGATAGGCCAGAACCCCGGTCGGCTTGCTCAGGCTCTGCAAGGAGCCAGGTGTTGCGCCGCCGATCCAGCCCAGCACCGAGCGGGCGAGCTCGGCGCCGGCCAGCCGGAAGTTCTCGTTGACGACCAGCAGTTCCCTGCGGAACAGGTGCAGCAGGTCGGACGACTGCTTGGACACCACGTCGACGTCACGGCCGAGCTTGAGGCCGGCGTCCTCGATGCCGGCGACGATGGCGAGTGTCGCGGCAGCGGCACTGCTGACGAAACCGTCAGGCCTGACGTCGCGGCGCATCAGCTGCGCGGTCCTCATCCTGATCTGCTCGATCGAATGGTCGACCGAAACGGTGTTGAACGGGATCTCGCTGGCGCCGACCTCGCTCAGCGCATCGGTGAAGCCGTTCAGCGTATGGCTGTGGTAGGTCAGCTCGACTGGAGGCGCCAGCAAAGCCAGCCTGCGGCGGCCGATGCCGGCCAGGTGGCGCACAGCCTCTGTGGCGAACGCGTAATTGTCGAAATCATGATAGGGGTGGATCAGCCCCATGTCGGTGCGGCCATGCGTGGCGAAGGGGATGCCACGCTCGAGCATGTAACGGGCCCTGGGGTCGTTCGGCTGGGTGCGCGAAATGATGACGCCGTCGGCGGAGCCGGTCTCCACCAGATAACGTATCGGATCCAAAGGATCCTGCGAGCGTGAATAGGGCGTGACGATCAGGTGGTAGGGTGTGTCGGCAATGACTTCCGAGACGCCGTAGATGATGTCCGAGACAAAGCTCATGATCTCGCGCTCGGTGTTGAGCACGAGGCTGATGACGTTGGTCTTGCCGGTCCGCAGCCGCACACCGGCGCGGTTGGGGCGGTAGCCGATCTGCTTGGCGACGAGCTGGACGCGCCGCCTGGTCTCGGCGCCGATCTCGGGCGCGTCCTTCAACGCCCGCGACACTGTGGTGACGCCGAGGCCAGTCATGAAGGCAAGCGTCTTCAATGTCGGCCGGCCCAGTCCCGACGCCTCGTCGTCCTTTTCCGTCTGATCTCTGTCCATTCATCCCGCCCGTCAGGCGCATAGCAGTTGCCGTGCAGGTAGGCAATCGGTGATGAACACCCTATATACTGAAACGTTACAGATTGTCACTTGCCATCGCGCGGCGGCCAGTAAAGCTAAGCCTTGGATGAGTGGCGCTCCGTTCGATACAAAGTTCGGTGTGCGGCGGCAAGGACTTGCCCGTGGCGCAAGGTTTTGCCGAATTTCACCCATTGCAGCTTCATTTTTGCAATGCGACCTGTCTTGCTGCGGCGCAGTGGGCGGACATTGCGCGGCGAGTTTGTTCGCGGCTCGAAAAAATGCCTGACTGCTCCAGTTCAGGGGTTGCGCGCTTCCAACAATTGCCGTATCGAAAATCTGTAACGTTTCAGATTCTGGGAGGAGCCGAAATGCGATACCAATTGATGACCGCTGCGTTGGCGGTGACAGCCGCGCTCGCCGCCCCGGCGGCAGCGACGGATCTGGAAGTCACCCATTGGTGGACTTCGGGCGGCGAGGCGGCGGCGGTCGCCGAATTCGCCAAGGCGTTCGACGCGACAGGCAACCGTTGGGTCGACGGCGCCATCGCCGGCTCCGGCGGCACGGCGCGGCCGATCATGATCAGCCGCATCACTGGCGGCGACCCTATGGGCGCCACCCAGTTCAACCACGGAAGGCAAGCGGAAGAATTGGTGCAGGCCGGTCTGATGCGCGATTTGACCGAGCTCGCCACCAGGGACAAGTGGACGGAAATCGTGCAGCCGAAGAGCCTGCTCGACGGCTGTACCCTCGACGGCAAGATCTATTGCGTGCCGGTCAACATCCACTCCTGGCAGTGGCTGTGGCTGTCGAACGCGGCCTTCGAAAAGGCCGGTGTGCCGGTGCCGAAGAATTGGAATGAATATGTCGCGGCAGCCCCGGCGCTGGAGAAGGCAGGCATCATACCGCTCGCGGTCGGCGGGCAGCCCTGGCAATCCTCGGGCGCCTTTGACGTGCTGCTTACGGCGGTCGGTGGTACGGACGCTTTCTTGAAGGTCTATCGCGACAAGGATGCCGAATTCGCCGCCGGGCCCGAGGTCGCCAAGGTGTTCAAGGCCGCGGACGATGCCCGCAAGATGGCGAAAAACACCAATGTGCAGGACTGGAACCAGGCCACCAATCTCGTCATCTCCGGCAAGGCCGGCGGCCAGATCATGGGCGATTGGGCGCAGGGCGAGTTTAGGGTTGCCGGGCAGATCGCCGGCAAGGACTATACGTGCCTTCCCGGCCTTGGTCTGAACGAGGTCATCGCCACTGGCGGCGATGCCTTCTACTTCCCGCTGCTGCAGGACGCTGAAAAGTCCAAGGCGCAGGAAGCGCTGGCCGAAACGCTGCTCGATCCCAAGACGCAGGTCGCCTTCAACCTCAAGAAGGGCTCGCTGCCGGTGCGCGGCGATATCGACCTCAAGGCGGCGAACGACTGCATGAAGAAAGGGCTCGACATCCTGGCCAAGGGCAGCGTCATGCCCTGGACCGACCAGCTGCTGTCGCAGGACACCCAAAAGCAGAAGGAGGACCTTTTCTCCGAGTTCTTCGCCAAGCCGGACATGACCGTGGAAGAGGCGCAAAAGCGCTTCGCCGACATCGTCGCCTCAGCGGACTGACGATCGACGAACCGCTCGCTCCCGGCCCGCGACCGCGGGGCCGGGAGCTCCGGGTCAAGTCTTGACCCTTCGGCCTTACCCGATCCAGCCCGGCTGTGCAGATGAGCAAGAGCGAACGCCCCAACCAACTCTTCCGCAACCTTAACGCCAAGGTCGCCTCTATTCCGATGGTCCTCACCGCACTGGTGATCTTCGTCGGCGGCAGCGCGTGGACGGTGCTCTATTCCTTCACCAATTCAAAACTGCTGCCGCGGCTGAACTTCGTCGGGCTCGACCAGTATTATCGGCTGTGGTCGACGCCGCGCTGGCTGGTCTCGATCGAGAACCTGCTGGTCTACGGCGTGCTGTCGCTGGTGTTCTCTCTCGTCATCGGCTTCATACTGGCGGCGCTGCTCGACCAGAAGATCCGCTTCGAGGACACGTTCCGCACCATCTTCCTCTACCCATTCGCGCTCTCCTTCATCGTCACCGGCCTGGTCTGGCAGTGGCTGCTCAACCCGGAGTTCGGAATCCAGGGGGTGGTGCGCGGCCTCGGCTGGGAAAGCTTCAGCTTCGATCCGCTCTACAATTCCGACATCGTCATCTACGGCATCTTGATCGCCGCGCTCTGGCAAGGCACCGGGCTGATCATGTGCCTGATGCTGGCGGGCCTGCGCGGCATCGACGAGGATATCTGGAAGGCCGCCCGGGTCGATGGGATACCCACCCTGAAGACCTATCTCTTCATCATCATCCCGATGATGCGGCCGGTCTTCATCACCGCGCTGGTCATCATCGCCGCCGGCATCGTCAAGGTCTATGACCTGGTCGTCGCCCAGACCAGCGGCGGTCCGGGCATCGCCTCCGAAGTGCCGGCCAAATATGTCTATGACTACATGTTCTTCGCCCAGAACCTCGGCCAGGGCTTCGCCGCCTCGACCATGATGCTGCTGTCGGTGGTCGTCGTCATCGTTCCCTGGGCCTATCTCGAATTCGGAGGCAAGAAGCGTGGCTGACCTTGCCGTTTCCCTGCCAGCCGGTACGGGCTCTATCGGGCTTGAGGCATCCGGGCCGCGAGGGCCGAAGCCGCGGCATGTGTTCTCGCGTCGCAACATCTTCCTCTATGGCACGCTCATCGTGGTGGCGCTGTATTATCTGCTGCCGCTCTACGTGATGGTGGTGACATCGCTCAAGGGCATGCCGGAGATACGCCTCGGCAACATCTTCTCGCCGCCGCTCGAGATCACCTTCGAGCCTTGGGTAAAGGCTTGGTCCAGCGCCTGCACCGGCCTCAACTGCGACGGGCTCTCGCGCGGCTTCTGGAATTCGGTGCGCATCACCGTTCCGTCGGTTATCCTGTCGATCGCCATCGCTTCGGTGAACGGCTACGCGCTTGCCAACTGGCGCTTCAAGGGCGCCGACACTTTCTTCGTGATCCTGATCGTCGGCGCCTTCATCCCCTATCAGGTGATGATCTATCCGATCGTCATCATCCTGCGCGAGATCGGCCTCTACGGCAGCCTAAGCGGCCTGGTGATCGTCCATTCCATTTTCGGCATGCCGATCCTGACGCTGTTGTTCCGCAACTATTTCACTTCCATGCCGGAAGAACTGTTCCGGGCGGCGCGCGTCGACGGCGCCGGCTTCTGGGGCATCTATTTCCGCATCATGCTGCCGATGTCGCTGCCGATCTTCGTCGTCGCCATCATCCTGCAGGTGACCGGCATCTGGAACGACTTCCTGTTCGGCGTCGTCTACACCCGCCCCGATACCTATCCGATGACGGTGCAGCTCAACAACATCGTCAACTCGGTGCAAGGCGTGAAGGAATACAACGTCAACATGGCCGCCACCATCCTGACCGGCCTGGTACCGCTCGTCGTCTACTTCGTTTCCGGCAAGCTTTTCGTGCGTGGCATCGCCGCCGGCGCGGTGAAAGGATGATGATGACAAGTCTCGAAAATCCCAGCGTCTCAATCCAGGACCTGTCGCTGAATTTCGGCGCAATTTCGGTGCTGGAGACGCTCAACATCGATGTCGCCGAGGGCGAGTTCATCGTGCTGCTCGGGCCGTCCGGCTGCGGCAAGTCGACCTTGCTCAACTGCATCGCCGGCCTGCTCGACGTTTCGGACGGCCGTATCTTCATCAAGGGCAAGAACGTCACCTGGGAGGAGCCCAAGGACCGTGGCATCGGCATGGTGTTCCAGTCCTATGCGCTCTACCCGCAGATGACGGTGGAGAAGAATCTGTCCTTCGGGCTGCGCGTTGCCGGTATCCCCAGGGACGAGATCGCCAAGCGCATCGCAAGGGCCGCCGAAATCCTGCAGATCGAGCCATTGCTGCAGCGCAAGCCTTCGGCGCTGTCGGGCGGACAGCGCCAGCGTGTGGCGATCGGGCGGGCGCTGGTGCGCGACGTCGACGTCTTCCTGTTCGACGAGCCGCTTTCCAATCTCGACGCCAAGCTGCGCGCCGAGCTGCGTGTCGAAATCAAGCTGCTGCACAGCAAGCTGCAGAACACGATGATCTATGTCACCCACGACCAGATCGAGGCGATGACGCTGGCCGACCGCATCGCGGTGATGAAGGGCGGCGTCATCCAGCAGCTCGACGCACCGCAGAAGATCTACAATCGCCCGGTCAACCGTTTCGTCGCCGGCTTCCTCGGCTCGCCGGCGATGAATTTCCTCGACGGCCGGCTGGAGAAAAATGATGGCAACTGGCACTTCGCCGTCGAGGATGTGCGGATCCCGCTTGCCACCTACGCTTTTGAAAAGGAGCCCGTGCCGGGAGCGGCGGTGTTCGGTATCCGGCCCGAGCATGTCGCGTTCAACAGCGGCTCCGGATGGCCGTTCACAGCCACGGCAAATGTCGTGGTCGTCGAGCCCATGGGTTCCGACACACTGGTCTGGCTGAAGCTCGGAAATCAGAATTTCACCGTGCGGGTGACATCCGAGCGCACGCCAAACAACGCCGACAGCGTGAGCATCGGTTTTGACCCGATGCGCGCTTCGCTGTTCGACGCTGCAACCGGCAACCGCCTGTAACACCCGCCTGTAAGACCCCGGGAATTTCACCCTCAAAACATCCATCCCCAGAGAACGGACAGAGACGATGAATTGGTCATTCCAACTTTACAGCGCCCGCAACTTCCAACCTTGGGCAGGGGTGCTCAAGATGCTGGGCGAGCTCGGCTACGCGCAGGTCGAGGGGTTCGGCGGCGTCTATGACGATCCCAAGGCAATTCGTGCCGAACTCGACAAGAACGGGCTCGCCATGCCGACCGGCCATTTCTCGATCGATGCGCTTGAGAACGATTTTGACGGCGTGCGCAAAATTGCCGACGCGCTCGGCATCACGCTGCTCATCTGCCCCTATCTGGTCGCCGAGAGCAGGCCGACCGACGCCGCCGGCTGGCGCAGCTTCGGCGCACGCCTGGCCAAGGTCGGCGAGACGGCTGACAAAGCCGGCTACGGCTTTGCCTGGCACAATCATGACTTCGAGTTCAAGAGGCTTGCCGACGGCTCGGTGCCGCAGGACCACATCCTGGCGGCAGCGCCCGACGTCGGCTGGGAGATAGACGTCGCCTGGGTGGTGCGCGGCGGCGGCGATCCGCTGCCCTGGATCGAGAAGTATGGCAAACGTATCGCCGCCGTCCATGTCAAGGACATCGCCAAGCCCGGCGAGGGCCTCGACGAGGACGGCTGGTCCGATGTCGGCCACGGCACGATCGACTGGGCCGGTCTGATCCAGGCGCTGCGCGCCAACAGCGCCGCCAAATACTACGTCATGGAACAGGACAATCCCAATGACATCGAGCGCTTCGCCCGCCGCTCGATCGCAGCCGCCAAGACCTATTAGGAGCAAACCAGCATGGCAAGAAAACTTGGGGTCGGCGTCATCGGCTGCGGCAACATCTCGAAGGCGTATTTTTCACTGGCGCCGCTGTTTCGCGGCATCGAGATGCGCGCCTGCGCGGATATCAACATGGATGCGGCGAAGGCGCGGGCGAAGGAGTTCAAGTTGCGCGCCGAGACAGTCGAAGGGCTGCTCAAGGCCGGCGACATCGACATCATCGTCAATCTCACCATTCCGGCGGTGCACTACGAGGTGTCGAAACAGATCCTCGATGCCGGCAAGCACGTCTATTCGGAAAAGCCGTTCGTGCTGTCGGTCAAGGAAGGGCTCGACCTGAAGAAACTGGCGGAGAGAGACGGACTGCGCATCGGCTCGGCGCCGGACACTTTCCTCGGTGGCGCGCACCAGCTTGTCCGCAACCTGATCGACACTGGCAAGCTTGGCAAGATCACCAGCGGCACATGCCACGTGATGAGCCATGGGATGGAGCACTGGCACCCCAATCCGGACTTCTTCTTCCAGCCTGGCGCTGGTCCGGTGCTCGATATCGGACCCTATTACATCACCAACCTGATCCAGCTGATCGGACCGGTGAAGCAGGTGGCGGCCTTCGCTTCGATCCCCTCGACAGAACGCACCATCAGTTCGAAGCCGCGCGCGGGCGAAAAAATCCTGGTCGCCACTCCGACGACGATCCACGGCGTGATGGAGTTCGAGAATGGCGCCGTGGTGACGCTCAATAGCAGCTGGGACGTGTGGAGCCATGGCCATGCGCCGATGGAACTCTACGGCGAATTGGGCACGGTGTTCTTGCCGGATCCGAATTTCTTCGGCGGCGACGTTCGCTTCACCAATGCCGCCAAGCCGGTCAAGAAGTTGCCGAAGTGGAAGCATCCGTTCGGCGTGGCCAACCAGATGCATTCGCACGGCATGATGGCCAATTACCGCACCGCCGGTCTCGCCGACATGGCGCTGGCGATTGCGGAAGGTCGACCGCATCGCTGCTCGATGGAACTGGCGCTGCATGCCGTCGATGTGATGACCGGCATGTTGCGGTCGGGCGCGAGCGGAAAGTTCGTTGCCATGCAGACCACCTGCGAACGGCCTGCGGCACTGGGCGTCAAGGATGCGGAAGGGCTGTTAGCGAAGAAGAAAGGACCTTCGGCGAAGAAGAAATAGGTGCAAGAGACTGTTTGGAAACTCTGCTCCCGGCGGCCATGATGGCGTTTTCTGCGCTTACCTACAGCGCCGCGCGTCCTTTGGACGCGCAAAGGACGCTGTAGCACTTTTGATTTTGCGCATGATCCCTTCCGAAAATCTTTCCGATTTTCGGGGTCATGCGGGCTCACGGACCCAAATGTCCGCTCCGCTCCGGTTCTCGAAACCACCACCATATGACTCGCCGGAGCGACTTTCCTAACAAGCCTCTAAGCGCTTCAGTGGTTGCGACATGTCGACCCTCTCCCCATTGGAACGGGGAGAGGCTAAGGGTGAGAGGCAGAGCCGACTCACCCTTTTTTCGCGGTGGCAGCTGCCTGGCTCGCTTATGATTTGAGGATCCCCCATGCCCTATGTGCCTGCTGAAAACCGCTACGAGAACATGGTCTACAATCGCTGCGGGCGATCCGGCCTGAAATTGCCAGCGATCTCGCTCGGGCTCTGGCACAATTTCGGTGACGACACGCCGCACCGGACCAAGCAGGCGATAGCGCGCAAGGCCTTCGATCTCGGCATCACACATTTTGACCTCGCCAACAATTACGGCCCGCCACCCGGTTCGGCGGAGACGGCTTTTGGCGAAATCCTGCGGACGGATTTCCCCTCCTATCGCGACGAGCTGATCATCTCGACCAAGGCCGGTTATGAGATGTGGGCCGGACCTTATGGCGAATGGGGCGGGCGTAAATATGTGCTGGCCAGTCTCAACCAGAGCCTGAAGCGGATGGGGCTCGAGTATGTCGACATCTTCTATTCGCACCGCTTCGACCCTGATACGCCGCTGGAAGAAACGATGGGTGCGCTCGATCACGCGGTGCGCTCGGGCAAGGCGCTTTATGCTGGCATCTCCTCCTACAATTCGCAGCGCACGCGCGAGGCCGCCGACATATTGAAGCAGCTCGGCACGCCTTGCATCATCCATCAGCCGAGCTATTCGATGCTCAACCGCTGGGTCGAGGACGATGGTCTGCTCGACACGCTGGAGGGGCTCGGCGTCGGCTCGATCGTGTTCACGCCGCTGGCGCAAGGCATGCTGACCGACAAATATCTCGGCGGCATCCCTGAGGGCAGCCGCGCCAGCCAGGGCAAGTCGCTGCGGCCGGCCTTCATCAACGACAAGACCATCGCCAACATCAAGGCGCTGAACGCGATAGCCGGCCGACGTGGGCAGACGCTGGCGCAGATGGCGCTGGCCTGGGTGCTGCGCCGGGGCCGGGTGACCTCGGCGCTGATCGGCGCCAGCCGGCCGGAACAGGTCGAGGATTGCGTCGGCGCGCTGAAGGCGCTCGACTTCAGCGATGCCGAGCTCGCCGAAATCGACACCTACGCGCGCGAAGCCGACATCAATCTGTGGGCCGCCTCCGCCGAGCGCAAGGGTCCACCACGGAAGTGATCCCAACCCGGAAATGATGGCAACGCATAGCCTAACAGGTGCGGCGGGGACTGCTCCCGCCGGTTTCATCGAGTTTGCGTCTGCTCGGAGTTAGCCGGCTTCTGGCCGTGCCGGCACAGAAACAGTAGCAAAAAGGCCGGTTCGTCGCTATCTGGATGGAATTGAAGCGTTTGCATGCGGAAATGACCTGCAGCCGGCGCAAAACGGGTTGGAAACAGGATCATGGTGGCAAGGAATGGGCTGACGAAGAACCAGTTGTGCGTGCTCGAGAAACTCGAGGCCGCCAGCGGGCCGCTCAGCGCCTATACATTGCTCGACCAGCTTCGCGAGCGGGGTTTTCGCGCACCGCTGCAGGTCTATCGCGCGCTCGACACGCTGGTGAAGTCCGGCTTCGTGCACAGGCTCGAAAGCCTCAATTCCTTTGTCGCCTGCGCCGAGCCGCACGACCACAGCCATTCGATGACCGCCTTTGCCATCTGCGACACATGCGGACAGGTGACCGAATTTTCCGACCATGATGTCGGGCACCGGCTCGACGAATGGGTGCGCTCGACCGGCTTTGCCGCCAAGAAGGCGGTGATAGAATTTCGCGGGACGTGTGCCAAATGCCTGGCCGAGGCGGCTTAAGGTGTATTGATATTCAGGTGATGCCGGCCTGCAAATGGTGACTTCCTGCGCTTCCGGTGCTCACGTACCCAAAAGTACGCTCCGCTCCGGTTCTCGGAGCCACCATTTTCGACTCGGCCTGACCTGAATCTCAACACACCTGGCTTGGGGGCATCAATGAGCCTCTTCCCAATTGTCGGCGGCGCGTGCGTCGACATGCAGCGGCACCGACATCGACACCGCCGGCATCGCGGCGTTCTCCATCACATGGCGCACGACGGGGATCGTCGCCTCGACCTCCGCTTCGGCCGTCTCGAAGACCAGCTCGTCATGCACTTGCAGCAGCATGCGGGCCGAAAGCTTCGCCTTTTCCAGCGCGTCGTCCATGCGTATCATGGCGCGGCGGATGATGTCGGCCGCTGTGCCCTGCAGCCGGGCGTTGATCGAGGCGCGCTCGTTGAAGGCACGGACTGACGGGTTCGACGACCGTATCTCCGGATAGTGGATGCGGCGGCCGAAGATCGTTTCGACATAGCCGTATTCGCGGGCATAGGCCTTGGTCGCGTCGATATAATCGCGGATGCCGGGGAAGCGTTCGAAGTATTTCTTGATATAGGCGCCGGCCTCTTCGCGCGGGATCGACAGCTGGTTGGCCAGGCCAAAGGCGGAAATGCCGTAGATGATGCCAAAATTGATCGCCTTGGCGCGGCGGCGTATCTCCGAGGGCATGCCCTCGACCGGCACGTTGAACATTTCGGAGGCGGTGATGGCGTGGATGTCGGCGCCGTCGGCAAACGCCTGCTTGAGCTGCGGGATCTCGGCGACATGGGCGAGCACACGCAGCTCGATCTGGCTGTAGTCGGCGGAAACCAGCTTGTTGCCCTTGTCGGCGATGAAGGCCGTCCGGATCTTTCGCCCCTCGACGGTGCGTACCGGAATGTTCTGCAAATTGGGATCGGAGGACGACAGCCGGCCCGTCGTCGTTGCGGCAAGCGCGTATGAGGTGTGGACGCGCTTGGTGTCGGGATGGACGAAACCGGGCAGCGCATCGGTATAGGTCGATTTCAATTTGGTCAGCTGGCGCCAGTCGACGATCTTGCGTGGCAACTCGTGGCCTTCTGCGGCGAGGTCTTCCAGGAGCTGCGCCGAGGTCGACCATTGGCCGGTCTTGGTCTTGGAGCCGCCGGGCAGGCCCATCCTGCCGAACAGGATATCGCCGAGCTGTTTTGGCGAGCCGATATTGATGCGCTCACCGACGAGTTGGTAGATCTCGTCCTCCAGCCGCGCGGCGCCCTGTGCCAGCTCGCCGGAGAGCCGCGACAGGATCTGCCGGTCGACGGAGATGCCGCGCTGCTCCATTCTTGCCAGAACCGGCACCAGCGGCCGTTCCAGCCGCTCGTAGACCGAGATCAGGCCCTTGGCGGCAAGCCGTGGCTTTAGCACCCGCCAGAGCCTGAGCGTCACATCGGCGTGCTCCGCGGCATAGGCCGTTGCCTTGTCGATGTCGACCTGGTCGAAGCCGACGAAGCTTCTTCCAGAGCCGGCCAGTTCCTTGAGGGCAATGGTCGAGTGGCCGAGCCACTTTTCCGACAGAGCCGCCATGCTGTGGCCGCCGGAGGTGCCTGCGTCGAGCACGTAGGAAATCAGCATGGTGTCGTCGAAGGGGGCGATATCGATGCCGTGGCGGCTCATGACGACGAGGTCGTATTTCAGCTCCTGAACGATCTTGAGAACCGACCTGTCCTCCAGCAACGGCTTCAGGATGCCAAGCGCCTCACGGATCGGAATCTGGTTTTCGACCACTCCGCCGCCGAGCAGGTCGCCGTTGCCACTTTTGTGGGCGAGCGGCACATAGGCGGCGCGACCGGGCGCGGTGGCTATGGACAGGCCGATCAGCTCGGCCTGCATCGGATCGGCTGAAGTGGTCTCGGTGTCGAAGGCGACGATGCCGGTCTCCATCGCCACGGCCACCCATGCCTTCAGCACTTTAGTGTCGCGGATGGAAACGTAGGCGCTGGTGTCGATCTTGCTGGCAGTGGCGTCCTCGAAGCGAAGCGCCGAGAGAAGCGAAGGGGTGTCGCCTTGCTTGGGTTCCACCTTGACGGTGGCCGGCACCGCTTCCCCGGCTTCGTCTGTCACCGCGCCTGCCGCGCTTTCGGCGGCTGCAGGCACGCCAAACCCCATATCGGGACCATGCGCGGTGTCGGCGCGCTCGATAATGACGGGAACGGGTTTGACGTCAGCCGCTTCTGTTCCGGTCGCTTCCGCCACGCGGCGGGTCAGCGAGGAGAATTCCATCGTCTTGAGGAAGCCGATCAGCCTCGGTCCGTCGGGCGGGTGCAACACGAAATCATCGAGCCCGCCGTTCACCGGCACGTCGTTCTTCAGCGTCACCAGTTCACGCGAGATGCGCGCCTTGTCGGCATTGGCGATGATCGATTCGCGGCGCTTGTCCTGCTTGATCTCGGTGGCACGGGCGAGCAGCGTGTCGAGATTGCCGAACTGTTCCAGCAATTGCGCCGCGGTCTTCGGCCCGATGCCGGGCACGCCCGGCACATTGTCGACCGAATCGCCGGTCAGCGCCTGCAGATCGATCATTTTTTCCGGCGGCACGCCCCATTTCTCGATGACCTCGGGAACGCCGATCTGGCGGTCCTTCATCGGGTCGTACATGGCGACCGAAGGGCCGACCAGCTGCATCAGATCCTTGTCGGAGGAGATGATGGTGGTGTCGGCGCCAGCTTCGCAGGCAAGCCGGCAATAGGTGGCGATCAGGTCGTCGGCCTCGTAGCCTTCCGTCTCGAGGCAGGGCAGGTTGAAGGCCCTGGTCGCCTGGCGGATCAGGCCGAACTGCGGGATCAGATCTTCCGGCGGTGCCGAGCGGTTGGCCTTGTATCCGGGGTAGAGGTCGTTGCGGAAGGTTTTCGACGAATAGTCGAAGATGACGGCGAAATGCGTCGGCACGATGCCGACATCGGTGTTGCGGGCGTCCTGCGTCAGCTTCCACACCATATTGCAGAAGCCGAGGACGGCACTGGTCGGCAGCCCATCGGATTTGCGGGTCAGTGGGGGTAGCGCGTGATAGGCACGGAAGATATAGCCGGAGCCGTCGACAAGGAACAGATGATCGCCTTTTCTCATGGGACGAAGGGATAGCGCGGCGCGGCGTCGTGGTCCATGCCAAAGGCGGCCTCAACCACCGGTTCCGGCAACATCCCTGACACGTCGATCCGATCACGGGTATGTTACGAAAGTGTAATTTTCGTGCCCTTGAATCGCCACGTTCGGAGACACAAATAAACGCCATCGGCATTTTTCGCCGAGGTCCGGAGCAAGGCCCGTCCCCCGCCTATCCCGGACACTTGCGGCAGCCTATCCCCCTCTCCGGGCTGCCGCATCGTTTCGAGTAAAGGCCGCCGTGGTTCCCCCTCCACCACGGCGGCATTTTTTTGCCCTTTGAAGCCCGTGGTCCAACGACCGCCGGCTTTTCGTTTCCGCCTCGCAGCTTTAGGGTTGCCGCTCAGAATCGAAAGGCCTGATAAAAATGTCCAGAATTTCTCCCGTCCTCGACCGCCTCGACAACAACCTCGACGAGAGCCTGGAGTGCCTGTTCGGCCTGCTCAGGATCAAGTCGATCTCCACCGATCCGACCTATGCCGCAGACTGCCGCAAGGCGGCGGAATGGCTGGTGGCGCAGCTCAGACTGATCGGGTTCGACGCGAGCATGCGTGACACCCCAGGCCATCCGATGGTGGTGGCGCACCATGACGGGCCGGCGGGCGCACCGCATGTCCTGTTCTATGGCCATTACGACGTGCAGCCGGTCGACCCGATCGAGCTCTGGGAAAGCGATCCGTTCGCGCCCTCGGTAAAGGAGATCGAGCCCGGCCGTCAGGTGATCGCGGGACGTGGTTCGGCCGACGACAAGGGGCAGTTGATGACCTTCGTCGAGGCTTGCCGCGCCTGGAAGCAGGTGCATGGCGAGCTGCCGTGCCGCATCACAATTCTGTTCGAGGGCGAGGAGGAGTCCGGCTCGCCATCGCTGAAGCCCTTCCTCGAGGCAAATGCGGCCGAACTCAAGGCCGACTTCGCGCTTGTCTGCGACACCGGCATGTGGGACCGCGATACACCGTCCATCTGCGTCGCGCTGCGCGGGTTGGTCGGCGAGGAGATCACGGTGAAAGCCGCCGACCGCGACCTGCATTCCGGTCTCTATGGCGGTGCTGCCGCCAATCCGATTCGCATCCTGGCCAGGATCCTGGCCGACATCCACGACAAGGACGGCCGCGTCACCATTCCCGGTTTCTATGACGGTGTCGAGGAGACGCCTTCGCAGATCCTGAAGTCGTGGGAGGCGCTCGGCGAGACCGCTGAGACGTTCCTTGGGCCTGTCGGCCTGTCGGTCCCTTCCGGCGAACACGGCCGCTCGGTGCTCGAACTCACCTGGGCGCGGCCGACTGCCGAGTTCAACGGCATTATAGGTGGCTATACCGGCAAAGGGTTCAAGACGGTGATCGCGGCGGAAGCCTCGGCAAAAGTGTCTTTCCGCCTCGTCCACAAGCAGAATCCGGAAAAGATCCGCGCCGCTTTCCAGGCCTTCGTCAGGGAGCGCATCCCGGCCGACTGCTCAGTCGATTTCCACCCGCATGGCGGCTCGCCGGCGATCCAGCTTTCCTACGACTCGCCATTTCTCGCCAAGGCCAAGGATGCGCTGTCCGACGAATGGCCGAAGCCGGCGGTGACCACGGGAAGCGGCGGCTCGATCCCGGTGGTCGGCGATTTCCAGACTTATCTCGGCATCGAATCCTTGCTGGTCGGTTTCGGGCTCGACGATGACCGCATCCATTCGCCGAACGAAAAATACGAGATGAGTTCCTTCCACAAGGGACAACGCTCCTGGGCGCGCATTCTCGATGCGCTGACACGCTGAGGGGCGAGAATTCAACTTTCTGTTGATTTTTCATCGGATCGCGGCGAGGACGGACAACTTGGCACCGAGTGCCAGCGTCTTAGCGCGTCCGAGGGGACACGCGGCGCTACAGGCCGCGACCGGAGAAGACGATGAGCGATATCCGCTTCCACAAGAACGACCTGCCGGGGCTCCTGCACTACGACGTCGGGGCGGTTGCCATCGACACGGAGACGCTGGGGCTGAACCCGCATCGCGACCGGCTTTGCGTGGTGCAGATCTCGCCGGGCGACGGTTCCGCCGACATCATCCAGATCGCGCCCGGCCAGAAGAAGGCGCCAAACCTCGTCAGCCTGCTCCGGAACCGCAGTATAACCAAGCTGTTCCATTTCGGCCGCTTCGATCTCGCCGTGCTCTACCACGCCTTCGGTGTCATGCCGGAGCCGGTGTTCTGCACCAAGATCGCCTCGCGGCTGACCCGAACCTACACCGACCGGCACGGGCTGAAGGACATCTGTTTTGAGCTTCTCGGCGTCGGCCTGTCGAAGGCGCAGCAATCGTCAGACTGGGCGGCGGAGACGCTGTCGCCCGAACAACTCGAATATGCAGCCTCCGACGTGCTCTATCTGCACCAGCTACGCGATGTGCTGACGATGCGGCTGGCGCGCGACAACCGGACCAAGGAGGCTGAGGCCTGCTTCCGCTTCCTGCCGACGCGTGCAAAACTCGACCTGATGGGCTGGGATGAGGCAGACATCTTCGCCCACAGCTAAGTGGAACCAGGTGTTCGCCGCGACTTTCTGTCGGTCGATGGAGGGATGAAATGGCTGCCAGAAAACCAATCGAAACAGCGCCCAAGGATGGCTCGAAGGTCACCGTCTACTGGAAGGACAGCGACGGGGTGATTAACGAATCCATCGCGCAGTACAGGTCGCTCGGCCGGTTGAAAGCGGCCGGCGGTGACTGGGACGAGAACGACACCGGCTGGTGGGCGTATACCGACGGCCAGACGCAAAGGAAGATCGAACCGATCAGCTGGCGGCCTGCATCCGGGGATGACGACGACGAATGACGCCGCTGGCGGCGCCGGCTTCTTTCCAATAGGTTGGACCTGTTGCAATCGGAGGTCGATTCGGAGCTTTCTGCTCCGCGACCATTCGGGAGGGACCTGCAATGGGTACTGAGAGTCTGCTTGTCTTCATCATCATCGGCGCCATCGCCGGCTGGCTCGCTGGCCTGATGGTCAAGGGGTTCGGCCTCGGCCTGGTCGGCAACATCGCCGTCGGCATCGTCGGCGCCTTCATCGCCGGCTGGCTCTTCCCAAGGCTCGGCTTCGCCATAGGCGGTGGCATACTTGCGTCGATCATCCACGCCACCATCGGCGCGGTCATCCTGCTCGTGCTGATCAAGCTGGTGAAGCAGGCCTGATCCTCGAAGCACATCAAGGGCGCGCCATGAAACAGAACATGCTCTATCTCATCATCGGCGGGCTCGTCGTGGTGGTCATGGCGCTCGGCGTCTATGTTTATCGCGAGCAAACCAGGCCGGAGGGCGTAGAACTCAAGATCGACGACAAGGGTATATCGATCCAGCAGAATTGAGCGCGCCGGGTTGGCGTGGCAAAAGTCCTGAGGACCTACCCCAATCAGGCCGAAAATTGACGCCAAGGCAGGGCCGGTCTGTCCTTCGATGAGTCCGGAGACAGAAGCCAAGCTGGATATGGAATGAGAGTGACGTATCGGCGCATCCGCGGTATGATCTTGGTACAGGGAGTTTGGGGCCAACCCACCTACTATTAGGAGGTTGCCATGAGGCACCAAACACTGGACCAACTGCATACGGTGGCAAAGGTACACAGAGACCCAACACCTCCTGGAATGGACCGAACCCAGCGTCTCGAACGTTGGTCAAAACTTCTTGAACGGCAGCCCAATCGACTCCTTACCGCACTTATCGGGACCGAATATCAATCGTCACCCGAGCGCGACGTCATGCGTGGCGACGGCTCGCCAATATCGGTTGCCTTCGAGGATCCGATCCTGCGCGATGAGGGGCTGAAAGACGACACTTATGGCGAAGCAAAGCGTTTCTTCGAATTGACCGACGATGAGCTCCACGAAATTGTCTGCTACTGCCATGTGGGCGAGACGATGCAATCATCCTGGGCAGCGCTTTCCATTCGTGCTGCGATTGGCTAACGCATGATCCGCCAGGGTTGAATGACTTTGTGACAAGGTCATGCGCCAATTCAATGGTTTAGAGCGCGATCGGACGCAAACCTACTTTACCGGTCGCGCTCTAATGACGAGCATAGACTGCGGCTACCTTCATAGACGCTTTTCGTGCGCGGCCAGGTTCGCAACCACCAGAGGGGGCGGGGTGAGAAATCGCCTGGATCTAGCGCCTCAGGATGCAGCCATAATTGGGCGAATCTGGTTCTCCCAGACCCGGTAGCCGTCGCCGTTAAGGTGGACCCCATCGGTCGTGAACTCCGGCCGGAGGCTATCGTTTCGGGAGAGGGATGCGTTGAGGTCCAGAAACCGGCAGTTGGCGGCGTTTGAGCAAAGAGCCATGAGTGCGCTGTTCAACCGCTTTATTGCTGCGTTGTGAACCTCGCTGCTCGTAAACAACGTTGACTGGACAACGATGCTGTCCACATTCGCCAAGCGTTCAATGATCTTGCCGTAGGATGTAGCGACGTCGTCAGGGCTAGCTGACCTGCTAATATCGTTCACCCCTAGCATGATGAAAACGAGGCGGGGCTCTGCTGCCGTAATCTGGTCGAGCCTTAGGAGCGCGCTGTCGACGCGTTCACCAGATATGCCGCGATTGATTATTGACAGTCTGGGAAACATCTCCTGCCAATGGCCACTCGCAGTGAGAGAATCGCCAAACATGACGATGTCGGCATGTCCTTTGAATTGACGGAATTCGTCGACTTTCGCTTGCCAGTGAGCGTTATCGGAGCGTGTTGCAAAGAGGGTCACTAGCAGCATCGCTAGCACTGTGCTGAAGATCAGCATCTTCTTCATGTCAACCTAGCAAGGTAGTCATAGCTCGCTCCGTAACCGCTCGGTGGTCCAATGGATCTTGCCATCGATCTTCATGGGCCTGTAGGTCATCAGCCGCTTCATCTGACGCCAGCCTGGATGACGCCCGCAAGGTCGCCGGCCACTCCGACATCAGCACGACAGAGAAAATATGACCGCGCCGTGCTTGAGGCCGCGGACCGTTTTGCCGATGCCAGAATCAGGCGACGCGAACAGAGCGGTGACAGGCGATAACAGATTTAGAAATTCGTTTGGAATTCAAAGGCCTGCTGAACGGTCATTTTAACCCGCCCTTAAATCGCCGCAACTACTCTTCACCCCGAACGCCATGGAGCGACGTGCGTCCGTTCGGAGGCACAATACGCTCTAGACTTTGAAGCTTCGCCTCGTGCTTTTCGAAGATCGATTCCGATTTTCGGGCCGATGCGACAGGCATCGGGACAGACAGCACAGCGCATGGCGAACCGCAGAGACAGCCGCATCGAACCGAGCTTCGAGGGACCGCCACGGGCGAAATCCTCGGCCGGTTTTTCGGTGAGCGAGGAGGATCGCGTCGTGCCGAGCAACCGCAAGACCTCTGCAAAGCGCCAATCGGCCAGGACAAAACCGTCGCGTCGCGGGCGCGGCAAAAGCCGGCGCGGCCTGTTCGGCGTGCTCGGCCGGTTGTCTTACTGGTGCTTCGTGCTGGCCATCTGGGGCGGCATCGCCGCCGCCGGCATCGTCGTCTATTACGGCGCGAAAATGCCGGCGGCCACCACCTGGGCCATCCCCGACCGCGCGCCCAATATCAGGATCGTCTCGGTCGACGGAAAACTGCTCGCCAATCGCGGCATGAGCGGCGGCGAAGCCGTCGGCCTGCATGAAATGTCGACCTATATTCCCGAGGCCGTCATCGCCATAGAAGATCGCCGCTTCTATTCGCATCTGGGCATCGACCCGATCGGCCTGTCCAGAGCCATGGTGGCCAACATCGTCGGCGGGCGTTTTTCGCAAGGCGGCTCGACGCTGACCCAGCAATTGGCGAAAAACCTGTTCCTGACCCCCGACCGCACGCTGGAACGCAAGGTGCAGGAAGTACTTCTGGCGCTGTGGCTCGAGCACAAGCACACCAAGGACCAGATCCTCGAAATGTATCTCAACCGGGTCTATTTCGGCTCCGGCGCCTATGGTGTCGAAGCGGCCTCGCGCCGCTATTTCGGCAAGAGCGCGCGCGACGTCACCCTCCCCGAAGCCGCACTCCTTGCCGGCCTGTTGAAAGCGCCGTCGCGACTGTCTCCGGCGCGTGACCCGCAGGCCGCCGAGCGGCGCTCGCAGCTTGTTCTCGCCGCCATGCGCGACGAAGGCAAGATCAGCGCCAAGGAACTGACCACGGCGATGAGCGCGCCGGCGTCGCGGGTGGCATCCTACTGGACGGGCTCGGAAAACTATGTCGCCGACGCCATCGTGGAAGAACTGCCCGACCTGATCGGCGACGTGCGCGGCGACATCATCGTCGACACCACCGTCGACCTGACGCTGCAGAAGCTCGCCGAACAATCGATCCGCCGGCTGATCGACGGCAGCGGCAAAAAGCTCAATGCCAGCCAGGGCGTGCTGGTTTCGATCGATAATTCCGGCGCGGTACGTGCCATGGTCGGCGGCTATGATTATTCGACCAGCCAGTTCGACCGCGGCTCGGAGGCGCGCCGCCAGCCGGGCTCGGCGTTCAAGCCCTTTGTTTACATGGCGGCGCTGGAGGCCGGCCGCACGCCCGACAGCGTCCGCAACGACGCGCCGATCAAAATTGGCAGATGGACGCCAACCAATTACGGCGGCAAGTATTTCGGCAAGGTGACGCTGGCGACGGCGCTGGCGAAGTCGCTGAACTCGGTGGCCGCCCAGCTGACCATGGAAGTCGGGCCTGACGCGGTCGTCGAGGCGGCGCATCGCATGGGTGTCCAGTCCGACCTCACGGCCAACACCTCGATCGCGCTCGGCACCTCTGAAGTGACACCGCTGGAACTGACGTCGGCCTATGTTCCCTTCGCCAATGGCGGCTACCGGCCGGAGGTCCATTTCATCCGCCGCGTGACGACAGCCGGCGGCAAGGTGCTCTACGACAACAATGGCGGCGGCGCCCCGCGCGTCGTCAAGCCCGAGATCGTCGGCATGATGAACTCGATGATGACCGGCACGGTTGAAATCGGCACTGCCAGGAAGGCGGCGTTTGCCTGGCCGGCCGCCGGCAAGACCGGCACCAGCCAGAATTCGCGCGACGCCTGGTTCATCGGCTATACCGCCAACCTCACCACCGGAGTCTGGTTCGGCAATGACGATGGCGGTCCGATGAAGAAGGTCACCGGCGGCGCGCTGCCGGCGCAAGCCTGGCACGAGTTCATGGTCGCCGCGCATGAAGGCGTGCCGGTGCGGCCGTTGCCTGGAACATGGAGGTCGACGCCTGCCGATACGATCGTGCAGGACGAATTGCCGCCCAACACGGCGCAACCGGCGCCGGTGCCGTCTGCTTCGGTTGGCCAATCGGCGCCGTCCGCCCAAAAAGCGTCGTCGCCCCGCGCCGTGCGTCCCGCCGAAACGATCGATGCCGGCGGCTTCGGCATGCGGGGCGGTGGCGGAACCACCGCATCGATCAAGCGCCCGGTGCCGCCCGGCGATGTCGGCGGCCCGGTCAAGAAGCGGCAGACCTCGATCCTCGACATCCTCACCGGCGGCTGACCCCCTCGTCATCGCTGCCGTGTTCCGCTACATCTGCGGGTCAAAAGTGCTAGAGCGTACTTTGTGCGTCCAAAGCGACACACGTCGCTGTAAAGGGCGTCGCGGCTGAATGGATTCATGCGACGCGCTTTAAGTTATTGTTGTTATGCAAGTCGTAGTCGCAAAACCGCTGCGCACGTGCGCGACATGCATTAGAGAGATCGTGAATGGCCGAGACCGACACCAGAAAGACCATCGTGCTGACCGGCGCCAGCCGCGGCATCGGCCATGCCACGGTCAAGCGCTTTTCGCGCGAAGGCTGGCGCGTCATCACCTGCTCGCGCCAGGCCTTTGCCGACGACTGCCCGTGGCCGGCCGGTCCGGAGGACCATATCAAGGTCGATCTCGCCGACCAGGAGGATGTCGGCATCGCGATCTCGGAGATCCGCCATCGGCTGGAGGCGCATGGCGGCCAGCTCCATGCGCTGGTCAACAATGCCGGTATCTCGCCGAAGCTCAAGGACGGCAACAGCCGCATGAATTCGATCGACACGCCGATGCATGTCTGGCGCGACGTGTTCCAGGTGAATTTCTTCGCCCCGATCATGCTGGCGCGGGGATTGTTCAGGGAATTGGCGTCGGCCAAAGGCTCGATCGTCAACGTCACCTCGATCGCCGGCACTCGCGTGCATCCCTTCGCCGGCACCGCCTATGCGACGTCGAAGGCCGCGCTCGGCTCGCTGACGCGGGAAATGGCGCATGATTTCGGCCCGCACGGCATCCGCGTCAACGCCATCGCACCCGGCGAGATCGACACGGCGATCCTGTCGCCGGGCACGGAAAAGATCGTCGAGACGATCCCGCTGCGGCGGCTGGGCACCACGGCCGAAGTCGCCGACATCATCTTCTTCCTATGCTCGCAGCAGGCGTCCTATGTGACGGGCTCGGAAATCCACATCAATGGCGGCCAGCACGTGTGAGCGAACGCTGGCGACCGAGGGCTAAAGCGCGTCGCGTTTGACCGGCGACACGCTTTAGGTTGTTGTTTTATGCATGTCGTTATCGCTGCACACTTTTGCGCGACATGCATTAAGTAATCGGTGCTTTCGGCTCTTCGGCCGTCTCTGCTCTGCCTTCAATCACCTCTTCCACAATCCCACGGGCGATCTCGCGCTCACCCATGATGACCGTGTCGGCTCCGAGCCCCTTTAGATGCTCGACCTCGGCATCGGAATGGGCGCGGGCGATGACGTTGATCTTCGGGTTGGCGGCGTGGGCGCGCAGCACGATCTGTCCGGCCTCGAAGGCGTTGGGGATGGCGAGGATCAGCCGGCTCGCGCCCTCGGGATTGGCTGCGGCGAATACCTCGCTGCTCGCGGCGTTGCCGGATACGGTTTCGATGCCGTCGTCCCTAAGCTTCGCCAGCGTCTTGTCGGCATCCTCGATGACGAGGAAGGGCAGGGCGGCCTTCTTCAAGGACGCGGCGACGAGGCTGCCGACACGGCCATAGCCGACCAGGATGGAGTGCCCGGTAAGCGCTGTCCTGGGCGGCGGACCGTCCTCTTTCACCGGTGCCGCAACCGAAGCCAGTTGGCCTGGCTCCGTCGCGGGGCCGATCGGCTTTGCCTCGTCGAGCGGCGCCGTCTTGCCGGCGCGCCTTTCCAGCCAGGGTTTCATCCAGTCGACGGCAAGGAACATCAGCGGGTTGAGAACGATCGACAGGATAGCACCGGCGAGGATCAGGTCGCGTCCTTGTTCGGGCAGCAGCTTCAGCCCGACGCCGAGCTCGGCCAGAATGAACGAGAATTCGCCGATCTGGGCCAGGCTTGCCGAAATCATCAACGCGGTCGCAATCGGATAGCGGAAGGCGACGACGATGACGAAGGCGGCCAATGATTTGCCGATGACGATGATGGCCAGTGTCGCCAGGACCGGCCAGCCATTGCTGATCAGGCTGAACGGGTCGAACAGCATGCCGACCGAAACGAAGAACAGCACGGAAAAGGCGTCGCGCAGCGGCAGCGATTCCTCGGCCGCTCGATGGCTGAGCGCGGATTCGCTCATTATCATGCCGGCAAAGAATGCGCCCAGCGCCAGCGAGACGCCGAATAGCTTGGCCGCGCCGAAGGCAACCCCGAGCGCGATGGCCAGCACCGCCAGCCGGAACAATTCACGCGACCCGGTATGGGCGACGTAGTGCAGGATCCAGGGGATGACACGGCGGCCGACCACCAGCATGACGACGACAAAGGCCGCGACCTTGGCCAATGTGATGCCGACGACACCCCAAACGCCGTAGCTCGCCGACAGCGACGGCAGGCCGCTGCTGTGGCCCTCCACCTGCTCCTGACCGCCCAGAACACCGGCCAGCGCCGGCAAAAGCACCAGCGCCAGCACCATGGCCAGATCCTCGACGATCAGCCAGCCGACGGCGATGCGGCCGCGCTCGGTCTCGATCAGCCGCCGCTCCTGTAAGGCACGCAGCAGCACTACGGTCGAGGCGACGGAAAGCGCCAGCCCGAACACCAGCCCCGCGCCCATCGACCAGCCCAGCATCCAGGCAAGGCCGGCGCCGAGCGCCGTCGCGAAGCCGATCTGCACGATGGCGCCGGGCACGGCGATGGCGCGGACCGATAGCAAATCTTTCAACGAGAAATGCAGGCCGACGCCGAACATCAACAGGATCACGCCGATTTCGGCGAGTTCATTGGCGAGACCGGCATCGGCGACGAAGCCCGGCGTGTTCGGCCCGACGAACACGCCGGCGATGAGATAACCGACCAGCGGCGGGATGCGGAAGCGATTGGCAATTGCGCCGAAAACAAACGCCAGCCCCAAACCGGCGACGATGGTGGCGATAAGGGGCGTGTCATGCGGCATGGTCTATGGAGCGCCTTTCAAAATCACGATGTCGGATATGCACCGCCCGAAGCAGCCGCCTTGCAATATGGCGGCCGGGATGGCCGCGAGGCAACCCGCAAATGCCATGGAATACGACAAGGGTCGGCAGAAGGCGGGCCGCCTCGAACTGGCAATGGTTGCCGCTAAAAAGAAACGGCCTGCGCGCCTGATGCCCGATCAGGCGGCCTGCAGCAGGTTTTCGATGTCGACGATGGTGTGGTTGGTCAGCGTCTTGGGAATTTCCACTGTGATTTTCTCGGCAACCTCCTTGTGCAGTTTTCGACGCATGTCACCTAATACCTGCGGCGGTGCGATCAGCACCATCTCCTTGAAGGCGCCGCGATGCGCGAGCTTGTACAGCCGCTCGGCAACTTCGTCGGCGAAACGCTCCTTGCCGAGGCGATGCCAGTCAGTGTCCTCGACTGCGCTGCGGTGGACGGACGGGCCGTCGCTGTAGCGGCCGGGGCGGTCCGAACCTTGCTCTCGCGTCGCCGGATTTTCCTGTTCCATCTCCTGCACGACCTGAAGGTCGGGATATTGGGTGTCGCCACGGTTCTCAAGGAACAGTGCCTTCTCGCCGTCGGCCACCACGACCCACAGTCCGCGTTTCAGCTTGAGGTTATTCACCGGAGCGCTCCTTTTTCTGTTTTTCATGGTTTTCTAGGCCCGTCTCTGGAGCCATTGCCGTAGCTGAACAGCCAGGCTCGGATTCGAAGAGGCAAACGCGCGCCGAGGCAGGAATGTTCCGGACGACAAGCACGGCGAGCGCGCCAACCAACTGGGATGACAGTGTTCAGCGCATGTCGGCTTTAATCTACTAGATTGGTAGAATTTAGAAAAAAGTGTTTTGTAATATACTTCGCTTGTCGCTAGAACGGCCGCAGATCAGGGCTCGTAACAGCGGCTTGGATCCGCTCCACTCGTGGGTGTGGAATTTTTTTCTCCTGCCTCTGGTGCATGCAGAAAAGCGATTGCTTCGCACGAAGCGATGCGCGAGTGCGTTCCTTCTGCTTGTTCGCGCTCGCGCGTAGAACTGCCAGTGTATTCAGGATTCCGCTCGCCATGCCGCAGGCCCCCACCAAGCTCAACGCCTTTCCCGTCTTTCTGCGGGTCGCGGGCGAAGCCGTTGCCATCGTCGGCGGCGGCGAGGAGGCTCTGGCCAAGGCGCGCCTGATCGGCCAGTCAAGCGCCGTCTTGCGCATCATAGCCGATGCCCCGGAGCATGAGTTGCTGGCCCTCATCGCCGCTAATGGCGCCGTCCACATCGCTGCCGCCTACCAGGCCGCGCATCTCGAAGGCGCGGTGATGGTGTTTGCCGCCAGCGGCAATGAGGCGCTCGACCGCCGCGTTGCCGAAGATGCGCGCCGGCTGGGCATTCCGGTCAATGCCGTCGATCGGCCGGAGCTGTGCGATTTCTTCACCCCGGCGCTGGTCAACCGCGCGCCGGTTGCCATTGCCATCGGCACGGAAGGGGCCGGCCCGGTGCTTGCCCAGATGCTGCGCAGCCGCATCGACCGCATGCTGTCGCCGTCGCTCGGGCCGCTTGCTTCGCTTGCTGCCTCGCTGCGAGGCACCGCTGAGAGATTGCTGCCGAAAGGCGATGCCCGCCGCCGCTTCTGGAGCGACTTTTTCGGCGGCGCACCGGCTCGCGCCATCGACGCCGGCCAGCTTTCGCAGGCGCATGATGCCGCCGTCGACCTGTTGCTTTCGAATGCGCCGGCATCGGGCCATGTTGCCTTGGTAGGAGCTGGCCCGGGCGCCGAAGACCTGCTGACGCTGCGCGCCCACCGCCTGCTGATGGAAGCCGATGTCATCGTCCATGATGCGCTGGTGCCGGAGGCGATCGTCGCCATGGGCCGTCGCGACGCCGAGCGTCTGCCGGTGGGCAAACGCAAGGGCTGCCATACCAAGAGCCAGGCCGAAATCAACGCGCTGCTGATCGAACTGGGCCGCGACGGCAAGCGCGTCGTGCGGCTGAAATCCGGCGATCCGCTGGTGTTCGGGCGGGCGGGCGAGGAAATGGCAGCGCTGCGCGATGCCGGCATCGCCTATGAGGTGGTTCCGGGCGTCACCGCGGCCTTCGCCGCCGCCGCCGATTTCGACCTGCCGCTGACGCTGCGCGGCGTGTCGTCGTCGATGGTGTTCACCACCGGCCACGACCTCAAGGGAAATTCGCTGCCCGACTGGGCCAAGCTCGCCATTTCCGGCGCGACGGTTGCCGTCTATATGGGTCGCTCGGTCGCGGCCGAGGTTGCCGGCCGGCTGATCGAGGCTGGCCTGTCGCCGGATACGGCGGTCGCCGTGGTCGAGAATGCCAGCCTTGCCAACCGCCGCCGTTTCCATGGCACGCTCGCCGACCTGCCGTCGCTGGAGGTCCGCGCCGACCTTATCGGCCCGGTCATGACGATCATCGGCGATGCGGTTGCCGGCGCCAACTTTGAACGTTCCGAGCCGCTCGCGGCATACAGGCATGAAGGCGCCGCCCAAACAGCCGCCGAAGGAGCTGAACGATGAAAGTTCTGACCGCAAACCGCCTCGCCGATGGCGAAGCCGTCTGGTACGCCAATGGCGGCTGGGCCGAGACCATCGACCATGCCGACGTCGCCCATGACAAGGCGGCTGAAGACCGGCTGGAGGCGATCGGCGCCACGGCCTCCGCCAACAATGAAGTGGTCGACGTCAATCTGATCGACGTGACCGTCGCCAATGGTGTCGTTGAGCCGGTCCGGCTGCGCGAAAAGATCCGCGCCGCCGGCCCGACTAACCGCAACGATCTGGGCAAGCAGGCCCGCCCGGAAGCCGCCCGGGCGGCGTAAACGACCACATTGAAGAAAACGGGCGGACGCGCCCGGAAAGACCAGACATGTACCGTTACGATGAGTTCGATCACGATTTCGTCCAGGCCCGCGTCGCCGAGTTCAGCGATCAGGTCACGCGGCGGCTTGCCGGCGAGATCACCGAGGATCAGTTCCGGCCGCTGAGGCTGATGAACGGCGTCTACCTGCAGTTGCACGCCTACATGCTGCGCATCGCGGTGCCTTACGGCACGCTGAACAGCAAGCAGCTGCGCATGCTCGGCCACATCGCACGCAAATACGACAAGGGGTACGGCCACTTCACGACGCGCCAGAACATCCAGTTCAACTGGCCGGCGCTGTCGGACATTCCGGCGATCCTGGCCGATCTGGCGAGTGTGGAAATGCACGCCATCCAGACCAGCGGCAACTGCATCCGCAACGTCACCGCCGACCACTTCGCCGGTGCCGCCGCCGACGAGGTGGCCGATCCGCGTCCTTATGCGGAAATCCTGCGCCAATGGTCGTCGGTGCATCCGGAGTTCTCGTTTCTGCCGAGAAAATTCAAGATCGCGGTGACCGGCGCCGAGCGCGACCGCGCCGCCATCCAGACGCATGACATCGGCCTGCATTTGAAGAAGAACGCTGCCGGCGAACTCGGTTTTGCCGTCTATGTCGGCGGCGGCCAGGGCCGTACACCGATGATCGCCAAGAAGATCCGCGGCTTCCTGCCCGAGGCGGACCTTCTGTCCTACTGCACGGCGATCCTTCGCGTTTACAACCTCTACGGCCGCCGCGACAACAAATACAAGGCGCGCATCAAGATCCTCGTCCACGAGACCGGCGTCGAGGAGATCACCCGCCAGGTCGAGGCCGAATGGCAGGAACTGAAGGATGCGGATCTCAAGCTGCCGGAAGCCGACATCCGCGCCATCGATGCCTATTTCGCGCCGCCGGCGCTGGCCGACCGGCCGGAAGGCGACGAGGCGGTCAAGCTCGCCCGCCTCGATTCCAAGAGCTTTTCGGAATGGCTCGACCAGAACGTGGTGACCCACCGCCACCCCGATTATGCCGCGGTGACCATCTCGCTCAAGGGCATTGGCGAAGCGCCGGGCGACGCCTCCGACAGCCAGATGGAAGCGGTCGCCGACCTTGCCGAAAAATATGCCTTCGACGAGATGCGCGTCAGCCATGAGCAGAACCTGATCCTGCCGCATGTCGCGCGCGCCGACCTCAAGGTGGTCTATGACGCGCTGGTCAACATCGGACTGGCGACGGCCAATTCCAACCTGATATCAGACATCATCTCGTGCCCTGGCCTCGATTATTGCGCGCTGGCCACGGCGCGTTCCATTCCGGTGGCGCAGGAAATCTCGCTTCGTTTCGCTTCGCTCGAACGGCAGCGCGAGATCGGCGAATTGAAGCTGAAGATTTCCGGCTGCATCAATGCCTGCGGCCATCACCATGTCGGCCATATCGGCATCCTCGGCGTCGAGAAGAAGGGCGCCGAACTCTACCAGGTCACGCTCGGCGGCTCGGCCGACGAGAACACCTCGGTCGGCGAGATCATCGGCCGCGGCTTCAGCTCGGCAGAGATCACCGACGCCATCGAGCAGATCGTCGAGACCTATCTCGGCCTCCGGCTCGACAGAAACGAAAAATTCATCGACGCCTACCGCCGTGTCGGTCCCGCGCCGTTCAAGGAGGCGCTCTATGCTGGCGAAGCCAAGGCCGCTTGATCGTATCGTCGACGTCGAGGCCGGCATCGCCGCAGAAGCGGCGGGGCTCGATGCGCTCTATGGCCATCTGAAGCCGCTGGAGATCATCGAGCGGTCGGCCCGGGAATTCTTTCACGGTGAAATCGCCGTGGTTTCGTCGTTCGGGGCGGATTCGGCGGTGCTGCTGCACATGATCGCCAAGATCGACCGGACGCTGCCGGTCATTTTCCTCGACACCGGCAAGCACTTCGAGGAGACGCTCGGCTACCGCGACGCGCTCGTTGCCGATTTCGGGCTGACCGATATAAGGGTGATCACGCCCGAAGCAGCGGCGCTCGAACGGATTGATCCGACCGGTAATCTGAACGAAACCGACACCGACGCCTGCTGCGACGTCCGCAAGGTCGAGCCGCTGGCGCGCGGCGTCGAGCCGTTCCGCGCCTGGTTCACCGGCCGCAAGCGTTTTCAGGCGACGACGCGGGCATCCCTTCCGGTGTTCGAGGCGGTCGGCTCGCGCATTCGCATCAATCCGCTGGCGCATTGGACGACATCAGACCAGGCCAACTATATGCGCGCGCATGCGCTGCGTGAGAATCCGCTGGTCGCCTATGGCTATCTGTCGATAGGCTGCTTCCCGTGCACGCAGCCGGTGCAGCCGGGCGATGACGCCCGCAGCGGCCGCTGGGCAGGGCACGCCAAGACCGAGTGCGGCATCCATTTGTCGGGACTGGAAAAGTCGCTGACCGACGCATCGCTTTAGGGTATGTCGATATTCAGGTGATGCCGGCCTGCGAATGGCGGCTTCGTGCGCTTCCGGTGCTCACGTACCCAAAGTACGCTCCGCTCCGGTTCTCGGAAGCCACCATTCTCGGCTCGGCCTGACCTGAATCTCAACACACCCTCGAGCGTTTTGAACTTTAGAATTTTGTGGACTTGGGAATTTCTCGATGAGTGAATCGATAGTGGAAAACGCCACCCGCCTCTGGACCCCGGCGGGTTTTGGCGAGGACGAATGGACACATGCCGAGAGCGCCGATGCACTGTCCGGCAATGGCCGCTTCATTCTGCCGCTGCAGGCGTTTCTCGACCTCGATCCGGCGGTGCGCCGGTCGTCGAAGGAGCGCCTCGGCGTGCTGCTTCAGCCCGGCGATCAGCTTGAAAAGATCGCGGACCTGCTCGACCAGATATCGCTGGTGGCGCTGGCCTTCCCGGCGTTCAGTGACGGCCGCTCCTTCTCCAAGGGCGAACTGCTGCGCAGCCGCTACCATTTCGAGGGCGCGGTCCGCGCCACCGGGCAAGTTCTGGTCGACCAGCTTCCGCACATGCTGCGCCTCGGCTTCGACGAGTTCGAAGTGTCAAATCCAGTGTTGCTGAAACGGCTCGAGGAAGGCCGCACCGGCGGCCTGCCGCTCTCCTATCAGCCAGCCGTGAAGCCGGAGGCCAAAGGTCCCAAATATTCGTGGCGGCGGGTACGCGCCAGCTGATCGCCTCCGTTTGGGGGCACGTCTGGTCGGACCACATTGCAGATTCTGTCTTTTATTTTTCGGCGTCCGCACGTTAGGGTAATTCCATTATTTCGCGATCCGAAATAAATATCGCCACTAAGGGAGGAACCGGGAATGGCTGGTAAGAAGATATTGATGCTCGTTGGCGAGTTCAGCGAGGAATACGAGATTTTCGTCTTTGAACAGGCCATGCATGCGGTTGGCCACACTGTTCACGTCGTGTGTCCCGACAAGAAGGCGGGCGACATCCTGAAGACGTCGTTGCACGACTTCGAGGGTCACCAGACCTATACGGAAAAGCTCGGCCACGACTACATCCTCAACAAGACGTTTTCCGAGGTCGATCCGGCTGAATACGATGCCGTCTATGCGGCAGGCGGGCGCGGCCCGGAATATATCCGCATCGACAAGCGCGTGCAGGCGCTGGTGCGGCATTTCCACGAGACCGGCAAGCCGATCTTTACCATCTGCCACGGTGCCCAGATCCTGATGGCGGTCGACGGCGTGCTGCGTGGCAGGGAGGTCGCGGCGCTGCAGTATTGCGAGCCGGAAGTCACGCTCGCCGGCGGCACCTACATCGATGTCGCGCCGAGTGGCGCCCATGTCGACGGCAATCTGGTCTCGGCCAAAGGCTGGCCGGGCCTCGCCGCCTTCATGCGCGAATGCCTGAAAGTGCTCGGCACCGAGATCCGCCACGGCGAGATCCTGATGCGCGACGAACGCAAGGCGGCTTGAACTAGATCTTGGAATGGAAAGCCGCCGCACCTGTGGTGCGGCGGCTTTACAGCGCCGCGCGTCCTTTTTGGGAGACGCTTTACGCGATCATCCGCGCTTCGCGAAACGACACCAGCTTGCTGCGGCTCTCATCCCACAGCGCCAGCTTGACGCAGCGCAGGCTGTCGAGAAGCGTGACGCGGCCAATTTCGCGCAGTTCCGGATAGTCCCTCAGGACCTCCTGCAGACGATAGCACGGCACCTTGGCGGAGAGGTGGTGCACGTGATGGACGCCGATATTTCCGGTGAACCAGTTCAGTACCGGCGGCAGGTCGTAATAGGACGAGCCGTGCAGGGCCGCATGCTGGAACTCCCATTCGGAGTCCTTTGCCCACTCTGTCTCTTCGAACTGGTGCTGGACATAGAACAGCCAGATGCCGGCGGAACCGGCGAGAACGACGATGGGCAAATGGACGACCAGGAAAGCTTCGATACCGACGAACCAGACGAGGGCGGCGGCGACGACCGCGATGGCCACGTTGGTGGCCATCGACGACACCCAGGGCGTGAGGCCGCCTCGCATCATGCCGACCGGCAGTCTCTGCTCAAAAATGAAAAGCCAAATGGGGCCGAGGCCGAACATGACGAGCGGATGGCGATAGAGACGATAGGCAAGGCGGCCCCGCCAGGACATTTGCCGATATTCCGCGACAGTCAGCGTCTTAATGTCGCCCGTGCCGCGCTCATCGAGATTGCCGGCGCTGGCGTGATGGGTTGCGTGGGCACGTCGCCAGCAATCGTAAGGCGTCAACGTCAGGATGCCCAGGCCGCGGCCGATCCAGTCGTCGGCGGTGCGGTTGGCGAAGAAGGAACCGTGGCCGCAATCGTGCTGGATCATGAAGATACGCACCAGAAAGCCGGCGGCCGGAAGGATGAGGATCAGACCCCACCAATGGCCATAGGCATAGGCAGCCGAGGACAGTGCCCACAGGGTGGCAAAGGGGATGAGAGTGATGGCCAGTTCGACGGTGCTGCGCCGCCTGTCAGGTTTCTTGTAGCGCGCCAGGATTTTCAACCAGGCACGCTTGCTGTTCGCCACAGCTTCGGGGGAAATCATGTTCATCAGGAAGCATAGACGGACCATTCCGTCGCCGCAAGGCAGGCATCACGCAAAGTTACTGCGGGTAATTGTCGCGCGACGCGCAAGGTGCTGCAATGTGGAAGGGCATGCTTGGCTTCCGGGCCGGTACGCAACGGCAGGCGAGTGTATTCGACTACCGCCGGAGGCGACTGGCGGCTACGCTGCGTTCGATGCCGTCCAGGCGGTCGAGCAATTCCTTGAAACGGTCGGGAATGTCGTTCTCAGTCCGGAACGCCGGCAACGCACGCAGAAAGCGGATCGTAGCCTCGGTGCCGAACTGGCGCCTGAGGCCGGCCGCGAGCCGTTCACGTCTTTCGTCATCGTTGCGCGCGCCATTCTTGCCACGGTCGCCATTGTTGCGGGTCATTTCAAAATCCTGTGTCGGCTTCGAAACTCTTCCAGCAGACGAATGGTTCCCCCATCGCAGCATCTTGGCAAGCAAAGCCAGTGTTTACAGTAAAATTTGAATTAATATCGAAAGGTCTCCATGATGCGTCGTCAAAGCGCGCGCGGCCTCTCCAGGATCGCTTGCCCCTTGATTTTTGGCCGCCAAACCTCGATATCGGGCACAAAATCCACATCATTCGAAATGACGGGAAACGGCGATGAGCGACCAGGCAAAAGACGAACGCGCGCCCGATGAAGCCGAGACGACCGGGGCTGCCACCGAACACACGCAAGGCAGTGCCGACGGCGACTATGAAGCGCTTGTGCGGTTGCTGAAGGAAAACGACGAGTTGAAGGACCGCGCGCTCCGCGTCGCAGCCGAGATGGAGAATCTGCGCCGCCGTACCGCCCGTGACGTCCACGATGCGCGTGCTTATGCGGTGGCCAATTTTGCCCGTGACATGCTGTCGGTATCCGACAATCTGCGCCGGGCGCTGGACGCGATCCCGGATGAGGCCAAGGCGTCGGGCGATGCCGGTTTCAAGGCGCTGATCGAGGGCGTCGAGCTCACCGAGCGTGCCATGCTATCGGCGCTCGAGCGGCACGGAGTGAAGAAGCTCGAGCCGGAAGGCGAGAAATTCGACCCGAATTTCCACCAGGCGATGTTCGAGGTGCCCAATCCGGAGGTGCCGGCCAACACGGTGGTCCAGGTCGTGCAGCCAGGCTATTCGATCGGCGAGCGGGTGCTGCGGCCGGCCATGGTTGGCGTTGCCAAGGGCGGTCCCAAGCATGTGGCTGGTGAAGCGCCGGTCGAGCCAGGGCCGGTGAATGAGCAAGCTGAGAAGGATGCGTGAGTTAGGGGAGTACGGGAGTAGGGCAGTACGGCAGTACGGCAGTAGGGAATACGCTATCGATGTTGCCTTCTCTGCCCTACTGCCCTACTGCCTTATTCCCCTACCGCCATACTCAGGCGGCGAAGCGCTGGGCTTCCCCGCCATAATAATTGACGTAGCGGGCGCCGATCTCCTTGACCGGCATTACCACGAACACGTCGACCGTCGAGAATTCGCGGTCGATGACGCAGCCGTCGCCGATGCGCGCGCCGACGCGCAGATAGCCCTTGACCAGCGGCGGCATCGCCGCGATCGCGGCCTTGGCGTTGACCGCCTCGATTGGCATCAAATCCATGCAGCAGTAGCGCCCGGCGACCGCGCGCACGTCCCAGGCCGAATTCGTCCGGCAGTGATGGGCGAGATAGGTCAGCGCTTCGGCGTGCGCCGCCGGCACGGTGCCGGGGAACGAGGCGCAACCGGTCATCACGCCGATCCCATAATGGTTGATATAGGCCCAAATACCTTGCCAGAGCGCCTCGATGGTGCGCTTCGAGCGATATTGCGGCAAGACACAGGAGCGGCCGAGCTCGAGGAAACGCTGGCCGGGGTGTCGGGCGATAAGATTGGTCAGCTCAAACTCGCCCTCGGAATAGAAGCCGCCGGCCGCTGCTGCGATTTCCTGCCGCAACAGGCGGTAGGTGCCGACAATGCGGCGATGCTCGGGACCGGACAGCGAAGTGTCGAAGACGAGCAGATGATCACAGAGCGGATCAAAATGGTCGGCGTCGCGGCGGTCATGCACCTGAAACAGGGTTTTCCTGGCGCCGAGCTCGTCATAGAACACCCGGTAGCGCACTTCCTGCGCGGCGGCGATCTCGGCCTCGTTGCGCGCGAGTCGCACTTCGAGGTTGCCGATACGGCCGAGCGCTTCGCCTTTTATGACGGCATCGACGTTGCGCCCGGTGAGCAAAGCACCGCTGGCGTTCGGCCGAGCGTCACATTCCGGCATAACTGTATGCACGAGTGATTCTCCTTCGAGCCATCCCTCTTGGCACGGGGATACGGTGTAGGTGCAACAGGATTGTGACAGTACCGTGATACGGCGCTGCGGGCAATACTTCGTCGGCTGGGCAACTCTTCAACCGGCTATGTTCTGCAGGTAAACAAGGGAAGGACAGTAGGCGGGTCAAGCGGCCATGTGGCCCTCGACCGCATGGACAAGCTCGTCGGGGTCGAGCGGCTTGGTGACGAAGCCGCTGGCGCCATGGGCGAGCACTGCGTGGCGGGTCTTTTCCTGACTGTCGGCCGATAGCACCATGATCGGAACCGGCGGCACGGCGGTTTCCTCCTCGTGCCGGCGGATGGCGGCGATCGCGTCCAGCCCATCCATGACAGGCATGTGCAGGTCCATCAGCACCACGTCGAAGCGGTACTTGTGATCGGTGCCGGTGATGGCCTCGACGGCGGCCTTGCCGTTGCCGACCACTTTCACGCGGTGCCCGGCCTTCAGCAGCGTGGCACGGGCTAGCATAGCATTGATGTCGTTATCCTCGGCGATCAGCACGGACAGGCCCCGCCGCCGGCTGCCAGTGGCGCGGGCCGATGGTGCGCCACGCTTTTCCGGCTGCGGCTGGGTGAGGGCAGGCACGCTGCTGGTCAAAAGCACGCGAAGCAACGTTTCGCCACGCACCGGCCTTGCCAGAAAGGTGGCGTAGCCGCTGGCGCGGAAGTCGCCCAGCATGCCGCGGTCGGTCGGCGCGATCAGTGTGATCGCCTCGCAATCGGCAAAGCCGCTCTGGCGAAGGCGCTTGAGCAATCTGCCGTCGCCTTCCTCCATGGCCGCATCGACCAAAAGCACGTCGCAGCCTTCGGCGAAGGACGCTGCCTGGGCGGCGGTCGCGGCCAGATCGACCTTGCCACCATTGGCGCGGATGGTGCGGGCGATGGCGTCGGCCTCGATGGCGTTCTTCGACAGGATCACGGCGCGCCGCCCTGACAGCGCATTCTCACGGCTCTGCGGCGGCTCGGTGGCCGATATTGCCGGGATTTCGAAGACGAATTCCGAACCCTGGCCAAGCTGGCTCGACACCGAGATCGTGCCGCCCATGGCGATCACCAGGCGCCTGGAGATGGCAAGGCCGAGCCCGGCGCCGCCATGGGCGCGGGTCGACGTGCCGTCAGCCTGTTCGAATTCCTCGAAGATGCGCTCCATGTCGTCCTCGTGCAGGCCGGGACCGGTGTCAGTGACGGTGAAGCATATGCGGTCGGTGGTTTCGGTGCGGACACGAGCGATGCTCACCAACACGCCGCCGCTGTCGGTGAACTTGATGGCGTTGCCGATGAGGTTGAGCAGCACCTGTCTGACTCTTCCAGGATCGGCTGATATCATCTGCGGCACGTCGGGTTCGACATGGCAGCCAAGGCCGATATTCTTGGCGAAGGCGCGCGCCGCCAGGAGTTCTACGATGTTGTCGGCGATCTCGCGCACCGACATTGGCTGCGGTTCGGGATCGAAGCGGCCGGCCTCGATCTTGGAATAGTCGAGCAGGTCCTCGATCAGCGCCAGCAGCGCGCTGGCCGAGGTCGAGATGGCGCCGACATAGGTCCGTTGTTGCGGCGAGAGCCCGGTGTCCGCCAGAAGCTTAGCCATGCCCATGATGCCGTTCATCGGCGTGCGGATCTCGTGGCTGACGGTGGCGAGGAAGCGCGATTTGGCCTGGCTTGCATATTCGGCTCGCTCGCGGGCGGTGATGAGCGACGTTTCGGCGTGCTTGCGGGCGGTAATGTCGCGGGCGATGGCGCGATGCGAGACAGCACCGCTCTCCTTGTCGCGCACGGACAGTTCGATCCATGAGAACCAGCGCGGGCCGCTCCGTGTGCTAATGGCGACGTCGGTGGAGCTGAGGCATTCATGGTCGGAAAAAGCGGCATCGGGAACGATGCCGACGTCGATGCCGAGTTCGGCCAGGGCCCTGCCGGCAAGGTCGCGCTGGTCGGCTCCGACAAGCTCGGCGAAAACCTTGTTGGCATAGACGATGTGGCCGTCACGGTCGCGATGGACGACGAGATCGCCAAGCGCGTCGATCAGCCCGCGAAAGCGTTCCTCGCTCTCCTGCATCTCCCACACGCGGTCGGCCAGGCTCTCAACCTCGGCGCGGCTGCGCGCTGCGGTCTCGCCAAGGAGCGCAACCGTGCGACGCTGCGTGCGCCTGGCACGCAGATGCACGGCGAGGCCTGCCATGCCAGTCGCCAAAAGGCCGACGGTGATGAAGATCGGCGCGCCGGTCAGACGCGACAGGCCTGCCAGCACGACGATGGCGACGAGCATCAGGAACGGCAGGCCTTCGCGATTGGCGGCGGGCAATTCAGGCGCCAGCGGTGGCGCCGCGATATGCTGCCGGCTTGGCGCCTCCGGGCCGATCCCGTCGACGCTTTCGGCGCTCTCCGTTTCTCTGATGCCGGATTCCGTGACCATGCGGAAACCCTTGCCAGACAGAGATTATGGAAAACTGCGGCGGATCGTTCGAATTTTAGCGGTCCGCGTGGTTTTTGCCTCTCCGCTCCCAATGGGCGTCGCATTTGGTCGGCCTCATGCGACGCACTTCAGGTTGTTGTTTTTACGCACGCCGTTATCGCAAAAAGCGCTGCACGCCCTCGGGTCAGGCCCGAGGGCATGCTTTTGCGCGACATGCGAGAAGGAAGAGCTCACATGTCCACCACCACGCGACCGCGGATCTTGCCCTCGACGATGTCGTGCGCGGCGTCGATGATGCCATCGAAGCCAATGGTCGTGGACAGGCTGGCGAGCTTCTGGAGGTCGAGGTCCGTGCCGATGCGGCGCCACGCCTCCATGCGGACCGTTTTTGGCGCCATCACCGAATCGATGCCGTGCAGACAAACGCCGCGCAGGATGAACGGGGCCACGCTCGCCGGCAGATCCATGCCGCCGGCCAGGCCGCAGGCGGCGACGGCGCCGCCATAGGAGGTCATCGAAAGGACGTTGGCCAGCGTGTGGCTGCCGACCGCGTCGACGCCGCCGGCCCAGCGTTCCTTGGCGAGCGGCTTTGCCGGCTGGGCAAGCTCGTCGCGCGAAATCACTTCTGAAGCACCCAGATCGGTCAGGTATGGGCTTTCAGCGCTGCGGCCGGTCGAGGCGATGACGTGATAGCCGAGGCTCGACAGGATCGAAACCGCGACCGAGCCGACGCCGCCGGCCGCGCCCGTCACCACGACGGGGCCGCGATCCGGCACGATGCCGTGCCGTTCCAGCGCGATGACGCAAAGCATGGCGGTGTAACCTGCCGTGCCGACCGCCATCGCACCATGCGGGCTCATGCCCTGGGGTAGCGGCACCAGCCAGTCGCCCTTGACACGGGCGCGCTCGGCATAGGCGCCAAAATGCGTCTCGCCGACGCCCCAACCGTTCAAAATCACCTTGTCCCCCGTGCGCCAGTCGGCATGGGAAGACGAGATGACGGTGCCGGCGAAATCAATGCCCGGCACCAGCGGCCAGCGGCGGATCACCGGCGCCTTACCAGATATTGCGAGGCCGTCCTTGTAGTTCACCGTCGTCGCCTCGACGGCGATGGTGACATCGCCTTCCATCAGGTCGGCTTCGGTAAGGTCGGTGATCGCGACTGACTGCTTCTTCTCGGCGTCGCGCGAAACGAGGATGGCTTTGAAGGTTTCGGGCATGTCTTCTCCTCGGGCTCCTTGAATGGGACACTGTATGGCGGCAGAAGGCCAGGTCAATCGCCAGGCCAATCGCCAGGTCAATCGCTTGAGGGCTTGGCCTCGCGCCGCCAACCAATGAGTTCATCGAGGACGACCACCACCGCGCCGACCGCGATGAAGGCGTCGGCGAGGTTGAAGATGGCGAAGGACCATATTGGGGTGTGAAACAGGATGTAGTCGATCACGTGACCATAGGTAACGCGGTCGAACAGATTGCCGAGCGCGCCGCCGACGATCAGCGCAAAGCCGAAGCGGGTAAGCACGTGGCCGGACGGAGTGCGAGCCGCGAGATAGAGCACGACGGCGATGACAAAAGCGGCGATGACAACCAGGCCGGTGTCGCCAAAGGACGAAAACATCGAGAAGGCAATGCCGGTGTTGTAGGTGCGATACAATGCCAGGAACGGGACAAGATCGACCTTTTCCTGAAAAGGGAGGCCGGTCTCGACCAGATATTTCACCCACTGATCGAGCGTTACCGCGGCGGCGACCAGCACGACGTAGGGCAACCATGATTTTGCCGTTGGGGATTTCACCATTCGGAATGTCACGGTCGGGCGCCCTCCGGAGCAAGTTTCAGCGCGCGGCGCCGGATCTCGAACAGCATAATGCCGGTGGCCACCGCGAGGTTGAGCGAATCGGCCCGACCGGCCTGTGGAATCCGCAGCAATCTGTCGCAGCTTTCGGCCAGGCTTTCGGGCAGGCCTTGCTGTTCGTTGCCCATCATCAGCAGCACTGGGCCTTTGGAAAAGTCGACCGAACGGTAATCGACCGCACCCTTCAGATGTGTGCCGGCAACGAGGCCAGGAAAGCTTTTTCGCCACGCAAGGAAGGCTTCCGGCGTCGCCTTGGCGACCGGCACGGCGAAGATCGAGCCCATCGTGGCGCGCACGGTCTCGACGGAAAAAGGATCGGTGGTCTCGCCGACCAGGATGATGCCCTTGGCGCCAACGGCATCGACGGTGCGGATGACGGTGCCGAGATTGCCGGGGTCGCGTACACGGTCGAGCGCCACCCAGACATCGCCGTCTTGAGCGCGGATGTCCTTCAGCGGCAGGAACTTTTGCGAAAAGACGCCGACCACCATTTGCGGGTTGTCGCGGCGGGTGATGGTGACGAGCACTTTTTCCGAAACTTCGAGCACGGTGCCGCCGGCGGCAACTGTGCGTGCCGCGACCTTTTCGACCGCTGCGTTGCCGCGTCCGGCCTTGGCGAAGACCAGCGTCCGGATCGACCAGCCGAGGTCGAGCGCGTCGATGACCAGCTTCAGCCCCTCGGCCATGAATGCGTTCTGCTGGTCGCGGTATTTCTTCAGCGAGAGAGCCTTGATGTCCTTGATCAACGGATTGGCAAGGCTGGTGACTTCCTTCACCTGCCCTGGCGCGCCGGCGTGCCGATCGCTCATTCAGGCCACCCAGCGCGAGAACAGCGAGGTGGACAGCGCCCGGCCGGCGGATTTCTCGCGGATAATCAGTTCGCCGGATTCGACCGTGCCGCCCATGCCGGCAAAAGTGTCGCGCATCAAGACATGCATGGCGAAGAAGGAAGCGCGGATCGAATAGGCGGTCAGCACGACAGCGAGCGGCTTCGGCGTCAGGATCGAGCGGCAGAGGTCGGTCAGATCAGGCAGATCCTCGAACAATTGCCAGACCTCGCCCCTGGGGCCACGGCCATAGGCGGGCGGATCGAACAGGACAATGTCGTAGCGGCTGCCACGGCGCTCCTCGCGCTCGGCGAATTTTATGGCGTCGTCGACGATCCAGCGGATCGGCTTTTGTGACAGGCCCGCCATCTCCTGGTTCTCCCTGGCCCAGCCGATCGCCTTCTTGGACGCATCGACATGGGTGACCTCGGCGCCGGCGCGCGCCGCCACCAGCGAGGCAAGGCCGGTATAGCCGAACAGATTCAGCACTTTGACCGGCCGCTTCGCCGCCGCGATCAGCCCGGCCATGTGATCCCAGTGCGAGGCCTGCTCGGGGAACACGCCGACATGGCGAAACGAGGTGAAGCGGCCGAGATAATCGATGCCGTCATGCTTCATCGGCCATGTTTCGCCGAGCGGCGTCTTGGGGAAACGCCAGCGGCCGATGCCTTCCTCGTCGGTGTCGCCGGTGAAAATGGCGTCGGCGCGGTCCCAGTCTTTGGCCGGCAACGCTTTTTGCCAGATCGCCTGGCCTTCGGGCCGAACGATACGATAGGGGCCGTACTGCTCGAGCTTCTGTCCGGCACCGCTGTCGAGCAACGCGTAGTCGGCGTTGGGCGCCACTTCGAGGATCAGCGGCAGGTGTTCGGCGGGCAGGGCGCCATCGCGGCGGGAAAGGACGCGCGGCGCGGCTTTCGGCTCGGTGCGATTGCCCGATACTGTGCCGCTTCCGCGCGCCTGTTCCGCCCCGCCCTTTGCGAGCTGATGCGAGCGGCTGTCGCGGCGTTTGTCGCGAAAAGGTTTCAAGCAGGGCATCTCCGGGGCGACGTGGCCCGCTTCTGCCACAGCACATTCACCGGCGCAACAAACGCGGCGCTGGACATTTCCGAACGGTCAGCCGCGCTTGATGAAAAGCAGGGCGACAACCAGCAATACGAAACCGACGGACTTGAAGCCGGCGACGATCATATGGCCGGTTTCCCAGCGCAGCCGGATCGCTTCGAAATTCTCCGGAATCGGTCCAGGCACCCAGGTGGCTAGAATATCGTTTGCCGGCTTTACGAGAGCAAACCACATCGCAAGAGACACCGCATAGATCACGGCAGCGGCCAACGCGTACCAGAACGCCGGACGGTCATTGCGCAGCATCCAAGCGAGAAGTCCCGGACAGCCGATCGCGGCGAGGTCCAGTGGCGCGCCAATGATGCCAAACAGCTGGAACTGGGCGTTGAAAACAGTCGCCTCGCGCCAGAGCGAAGACGACCATATCGTCAGCCGAGGAGCCGATTCCAGGACATGGGCGAAAGATGGTCCAAGGCTGAGCGCCGCGACAACGGCGGCCAAGATGGACCAGAACAACAGGAACCCACGTGTTTCCATAACGCCCGAACAACGGCATGACGCCGGAGGCGTTCCCGAGTAGGCAGTAGGCAGTAGGCAGTAGGCAGTAGGCAGTAGGGGAGTAGGGGAGTAGGGGCAGTAAGGGCAGTAAGGGCAGTAAGGGAGTGGGGGAAGAGTAAAGGATTAAGTAAATAGGGAAGTATGACTTGCACGAAGCCACACGATTGGGACGGATTCCCCTACTGCCTACTGCCTACTGCCTCTCTTCATTGCCTTGTACACTGCAATCCCGGCGGCGAGGTCTTCGAGGGCTGCGCCGACCGATTTGAACAGCGTGATCTCACCGGGGCTCTGACGGCCCTTCTTCTGGCCGCGCGCCAATTCATGCAGGTCGGCGACGATGGCTTGCGCCTTCAGCACGCCCGAGGCCAGCGGCTGCACGATGTCGCCCGCCTCCTTGGTGGCGCCTGCCCTTGTATCGACGTAGACGCGGGCACGGGCAATCGCATCGTCGTCGCTTTCCCGCATAGCCGGCGTGAAGCCGCCGACCAGATCGACATGGGTCCCCGGCTTCAACAGCGCGCCCTTGATCAGCGGCGTGGTCGTGATCGTCGCCGACGAAACGATGTCGGCCTGGCCGAGTTCGGCGTCGAGATCGCTCGCGGCGGTGGCCGCAAAGCCCTCGGCGCGCAATTCCGCCGCAACCTTTTCGGCATTGGCCGGCGTGCGGTTCCAGATGCGGATGGCGGTGATCGGCCGCACCGCTGAGTGCGCCCTGGCGAGGAACGGCGACAGCGCGCCGGCGCCGACCACCAGCAGCCGCGAAGCATCCTCGCGGGCCAGATAGGAGGCGGCGAGCGCCGAGGCACAGGCCGTGCGCCACTGCGTCAGCCGCTGGCCGTCGATCATGGCTTCAGGCTCGCCCGTCCCACCGTCGAGCAGGAGGTAAAGTCCCATCACCGCGGGTTTGCCTACGGCGTTGTTGTCGGGCGACACCGTGACGATCTTGACGCCGATATGGCCGCCTGCCGACGAGCCGGCGGCATTGAAGTCGGTCCAGGCTGGCATCAGGAGCAGGGTCGAGGCCGCGCCGTCGGGCCGTTCGACCGTATGGTGGTGCCTGACCGGCTGTACCGCGCCATCGCGAAAAGCCGCGCGCAGCGTTTCGACCAGGCCGGGAAAGGTCAGCGCCTGATCGACCTCGGCCACCGAAATGCTCAGCATGGGAAACTCCGTCGAGAGAAATAAGCCCGAGACCGTTTGGAAACTCTACTCTGGCGGCCGTCTGATGGCGTTTTCTGCGCTTCCGCTGCTCACGGACCCAAATGTCCGCTGCGCGCCGGTTCTCGAAACCACCACCATACGACTCGCCAGAGCGAATTTCGAAACAGTCTCTGACGCATGACCGCGAAATCAGAAGCGATTTTCCGCAAAGCTCATGCGCAATCAAAATGGTACAGCGTCCTTTGCGCGTCCAAAAAGGACGTGCGGCGATTCCGGCTCAGCTCGTCGGCTTCGGCAAGGAGGGGCCTTGTTGCGCGGCCGGTGCCCGGCTGACCGCCTGGCGCAAGTTCTCGGCCTCGACGCCGCGCTGGCGCGCCAGCTTGCGATAGCGGCCCTGCTTGATCCAGGTCGCCAGGCTGCCGACGACCATGCCGACGGCGAGGGCCAGGAACAGGAAGATGAAAAGCGGCAGCGTCATCGTCAGCGCCGGATTGCCGGGGTTGAATGGGTCCAGGGTGAAGGCAACCGGATCGCGGTTGGCGACCGCCAGCGCAATCAGAATGACGGCCAGCGGCACGAAGACCACGATGAGCATGAAACGATTGAACATAGAATTTCCTGTCGAAGGCGGGCTCTACCGAAGGCCGGGCCCACCTGAAAAGGCCGGCATGGCGGATGAGCCCGCGCGGCGCTTATTTGCCGCTGTTCAGCCTTTCACGCAATTCCTTGCCGGTCTTGAAGAACGGCACCCATTTCTCCTCGACCTCGACGGATTCGCCGGTACGCGGATTGCGGCCGGTGCGGGCGGGGCGGTTTTTCACCGAGAAAGCGCCGAAACCGCGCAGCTCGACCCGGTTGCCTTCGGCAAGCGCGTCGGTGATCTCGTCGAAAATCGCGCCGACAATGTTTTCGACGTCACGCAGGAAAAGGTGCGGGTTGCGTGTGGCTATGATCTGCACAAGTTCGGATTTGATCATGAGAAGGCTCCCCGTGAAAACACTGCGGTCAAATTATGAGGATGATTTTATTTGCTTTTTCACTCGTCTCAAGGGTGCCAGACGGAAACAAGACCGTCAAGAAACAAGCGATCGGCACCAAGCTCTTGAATGATGTCGCCGCCATAGTCGGGCAGGCCGAGCGCACTGCCGATGGTTCGCGCCATCGCCTTCGAGAACAGGAAGCCGCCGCTTTCCGCGTCCTTCCACTCCACCACTTTGAGCTTGGCGTCAACGCCCTTGGTTGCGAGCCAGTCGATCGCTTCGGCCTCGCCGCCGACCGCGTCGATCAGTTTGTTGGCAACGGCCTGCCGGCCGGTGAAGATCGACCCGTCGGCCAGCGCCAGCACCTCTGTCTTGGTCATCTTGCGGCGTTCGGCGACGATGCCAACGAACCAGTCGTAGCTGTCGAGGATGAGCTTACGGATCATGGTGCGCTCGTCGTCATTGGTCGGCTTGAAAGGCGATGGCGAGGCTTTCAACGGCGAGGATTTCACTTCCTCGAGCTTGATGCCGAGCTTGTCCATAAGGCCGCTGACGTCCGGATACTGGATCAGCACGCCTATCGAGCCGACGATTGACGATTTGCGCGCGACGATATGATCGGCCGCGGTGGCGATCATGTAGCCCGCCGATGCGGCCAGCGTGCCGACCTCGGCCACCACCGGCTTGTCGGCGGCCAGCTTGCGCACTGCCTCGTAGATCGATTCGCCCCCGACGGTGGTGCCGCCCGGTGAATCGATCGACAGGATCACAGCTTTCACCCTCGAGGATTCACGGATGGCCTCCAATTGCTTGATCAGGTCTTCGTCTTCGGTGATGGTGCCCTCGATCTTGACCTTGGCGATATGGTCGACCGCCGCGCCAGTGAAGTCGTCGCCGTAAATCCAGGTCGAAAAGGCAATCAGCCCGGCTGCTGCGACAACAAGCGCTGCAACGCGCCAGAATGTCAGCTTGCGGCGCAAGCGGCGGCGGTCGATCAGGTCGTCGGCTCTCAGTACCATGGTCAGCCTCATAGTCGGTGGGAGCAGATGCTTTTAAAGCAACCGCCCGCGCCCGGCTACCGATTCCTGACGAGCTTGTGCCAAAGACAAGGTCTCGACGTTGGCGAGCCGACGTTTCGAGACAACATAAAAGACCAATCCACAGCCCCTAACGCTGTCGGCCCGTATCTGGTATGACGTGCAAGTTGTGCCGGTTTCATTTTCGTTTGTGCAACAGCAACCGTCACACTTTTGCGGTTTTCCTCCGCTTGTGCTTGCTTGAGGGCGCCGGCATCCCACCTATAGGGGTGCTTGGCGGCAGGGGTTTAAAAGAAAGCAGTTATGTTAGCGCGACCGATCGAACCGACCAACACCGAGACGGGGTTGGCTCCCCCGGACGTAGGCCCGGCGCGAGTCGACGCCTTCGGCATCGCCCAGCGCCACTCGCGCCGCGTGCGTATCTTGAAGCTGGCGGTGCCGCTGACCGCTGCCGCGATTGCGGTCGCCGTCCCGGTCTATTCCTATCTCGTGGCGCCTGGCTCAATCCAGGTCCAGGCCGATGCCAGCGCATTCGCCAATGGCAAGCTGGTGATGGCCAACCCCAAGCTCAACGGGTTCACCAAGCAGAAGCTGCCCTATTCCATGACGGCTTTGCGGGCCATACAGGACGTGAGCAAGCAAGGCATCATCAATCTGGAGGGTATCGACGCCAAGCTGCCGATATCAACCGAAAATGTGGCGGCCATCAATGCCCCGCACGGTACCTTCAATCGTGATGGCAACACGATGAGCCTGACCAGCGATGTCACCATAACCACCACAGATGGCTTGGCGGCAAAGTTCAAATCGGTCTTTCTCGACATGGGCAAAGGCACTATGAAGACGAATGATCCGGTCGACGTCAGCCGTGGCGGGTCGCGGATTACCGCGGATTCGATGTCTGTCCAGGACAACGGCAAGATCGTGGTTTTCGAGAACAGAGTGCGTGTTAACATCGATCCCGCCAGCTTGAAGGCGGCAGAGGCAATGAGCGGAGAATCCAATGCGGTTCAGTAGTTCGACACGGCTCGTGGCCGCGGCTTCGGCGTTGCCGGCTGTTGGGCTGGCCGCCCTGGGGCTGGCTTTGGGGCTGGCTTTGGCGGCGGCGCCGGCTCTGGCGCAGTCCAGGACCACCAGCCAGCTGTCGGGCCTCAAACTGTCAGGCGACAAGCCCATCCAGATCGAAAGCGACAAGCTCGAGGTCCGCCAGGCGGACAGCGTCGCCGTGTTCACAGGCAATGTCAGCGTCGTCCAGGGTCCGACCTTGCTCAAGGCCGGCAAGATGACGGTCTATTACGTCAAGGACGCCGACGCTGCCGCCAAGGGTGAGCAGGCCGCAGGTGCCGCGATGACCGGCTCGGCCGACATCGACCGTCTGGAGGTCGCCAACAAGGTCTATATCAAATCGGACGACCAAGTCGCCACCGGCGACAGCGGCACCTTCGACATGAAGACGGAAGTGCTGGTGCTTTCAGGCAGCAAGGTCGTGCTCTCGCAAGGCGACAATGTACTGGTCGGCTGCAAGCTGACCGTGCAGATGAAGAGCGGTCTGGCCCAGGTTGACCCCTGCGGCGGTGGACGCGTCATGATGTCGATAACGCCGCCGGCGAATTCGGGAGCGGCGAACCCCTGATGGTCGACGTAGCACCGCTGATGGCGCGTCTTCGAGGACGCGCCGCCAGCAAACTTGCGGCGCCGGCCGCGATTAACCTCGATCAGGTAAAATTCAAGGGAACCTTGATCGCCAAAGGGCTGACCAAGAGCTACAAGGGCCGCAAAGTCGTCAGCGGCGTGACGATCGGCGTGCGCGCCGGTGAGGCGGTCGGACTGCTCGGGCCCAACGGCGCCGGCAAGACCACCTGCTTCTACATGGTCACCGGCCTGGTGCCGGTCGATGAAGGCACGATCGAAATCGACGGCTTTGATGTCACCTCGATGCCGATGTACCGCCGCGCCCGCCTCGGCATCGGCTACCTTCCGCAGGAGGCGTCGATCTTTCGCGGCTTGAGCGTCGAGCAAAACATCCGTGCCGTGCTCGAAGTGGTCGAAAAGAGCCGCAAGGAGCGCGAACGCATTCTCGACGAACTGCTCGAGGAGTTTCACATCAGCCATCTGCGCAAGGCCCCGTCGCTGTCGCTTTCCGGCGGCGAGCGGCGGCGCCTTGAAATCGCGCGCGCCCTGGCGACCCGCCCCGCATACATGCTGCTCGACGAGCCTTTCGCCGGCATCGATCCGATCGCCGTCGCCGACATCCAGCAACTGGTGCGCCATCTGACGGCGCGCGGCATCGGCGTGCTCATCACCGATCACAATGTCCGCGAGACGCTCGGCCTGATCGACCGCGCCTACATCATCCATGCCGGCCAGGTGCTGACCCATGGCCGGGCCGACGAAGTGGTCGCAAACCCGGATGTGCGGCGGCTTTATCTGGGTGAGGGGTTTACACTCTAAAGCGCGTCGCATTTGAAGGGATTCATGCGACGCGCTTTTAAGTTCTTGTTTCTTGTGCATGTCGTTATCGCAAAACCGCTGCGCACCCTTGGTTCAAGCCCGAGGGCATGCTTTTGCGCGACATGCATTGAGCGTGAAATTTCTGTCCAAACGCGGTTTTTGACGCGAGGCGGAGCTTTTTCTTCGATTTCTCGTCGGAATACGCACGGACAGGCGAGTTTTGATCGCCGTCGCCTTGACAAGCAAAAGCCGGGCCAGTTTCTATGCCCAACTCCTTCCGGCAGTCCGGACGCGTAGACAGGGCGTTTGAAACCGAACCATGGCGTTGGCGGCAAAACTACAGCTACGACAGTCCCAGTCGCTGGTGATGACGCCGCAACTCATGCAGTCGATACGGCTGCTGCAGTTCACCCACATCGAGCTGGAACGCTTCATCGACGACGAGATCGAGCGCAATCCTTTGCTCGAGCGTGCCGAGCCGCAGGACGATGCCGTCAGCGACCAGGCACAGAAGATCGATGCCGCGCCGGAAACGGCCACCGCCGGCGACTGGTTCGAGAAGGACACGGCGTGGAGCGCCGAGGCGATCTCGGAAAAGCTCGATACTTCGCTGGAAAACCTGTTTCCCGACGATCCCGGCACCAGCGAGCGGCTCGGTCCCGACCTGACGGCCCAGTGGAAATCGGCATCCGGCAATGGTTCGGCATCCTCTTCCGACGGTTTTGACGTCGGAGACATGGCGGCCGGAGCCATCACGCTGCGCGAGCATGTCGCCGAACAAGTTGCGCTGGCCTTCGCCGACCCGGCAGCACGCCTGATCGCCAGCGAACTGGCCGATGGCCTCGACGAGGCCGGCTACATGCGCGCCGACATGGCTGAGATCGCCGCCCGTCTCGGCACCGACAGAGCGGCGGTGGCAAATGCACTCGCCGTCTGCCAGACATTCGAGCCCACCGGCATGTTTGCCCGCGACCTCGCCGAATGCCTGTCGCTGCAGCTTGCCGTCCGCGACCGTCTCGACCCTGCGATGAAGGCTTTGATTGCCAATCTCGAACTCCTGGCCCGGCGCGATTTCCTGACCCTGAAACGGATTTGTGGGGTCGATGAGGAGGATCTGCTCGACATGCTGGCCGAGATACGTGCGCTCGATCCGCGCCCGGGGATGGCGTTTTCGGGCGGCGCCAGCGACGCGATCATCGCCGATGTCGAAGTGCGTGCGGCCAATGACGGGAGTTGGGTGATCGAACTCAACCCCGAAACGCTGCCGCGCGTGCTGGTCGACCATATCTATTTCGCCCGGGTTTCGCCGCATGCGAAAAATCAGACGGAAAAGGATTTCCTGGCGGAATGCCTGCAAAACGCCAATTGGCTGACGCGCAGCCTCGACCAGCGGGCGAAGACGATCCTCAAGGTTGCCTCAGAAATCGTGCGCCAGCAGGACGCCTTCCTCGTCCATGGCGTGCGTCACCTGAGGCCGCTCAACCTGCGCACGGTGGCCGACGCCATCGGCATGCACGAATCGACCGTCAGCCGGGTCACCGCCAACAAATACATGCTGACGCCCCGCGGCGTGTTCGAACTGCGCTATTTCTTCACCGCCTCGATCGCCTCGTCGGGTGGCGGTGACGCGCATTCGTCGGAAGCGGTGCGCGACCGCATCAAGCAGTTGATCGACGAGGAGAAACCTGCCGACGTGCTTTCCGACGACGCGATTGTGGATATGTTGCGGGAAAGCGGCGTCGATATCGCCAGGCGCACGGTCGCCAAGTATCGGGAGGGCATGAATATTCCCTCGTCGGTGCAGCGGCGTCGTGAAAAACGCGCTATGGCCAGCGCCGGACGTTGATCTCCGACGGAACTTCCACAGCTTTCGCACTTCCCAACAGCTTTCGCACTTCATTGACAAGCCGCAATGAAGTGGCTAGAAGCCCGCCCGCATGGGACGGGCTACTGCCCGCATGCGGATGGTCCGTCACGACGTTGGCCACGGGACGGTCAAGAAGGCGGCTTGTGATCAATCGGAAAAGTTCGGATTTAAATCGGCGCAAGTGACGCCGCAAAGCTTGTGCGCTCAGACCACGGGTATAAACTCGGGACAGTTTGAAGCCTGAGCAAGGAAGGTCAGTATTCAGATGACACTGCGCATATCAGGAAAACACATGGATATCGGCGATGCGTTCCGTACGCGCATCAACGACCGTGTCGGAGAAGTGATCGGGAAATATTTCGATCGGGGCTTTTCAGGGCAAATTGTAGTCGTCAAATCCGGGTCGCGCTACACGTCCGATTGCATGATCCGGCTGGATTCCGGCGCTTCGCTGCAGGCGACCGGTGAAGCGCAGGACCCGACGCTCGCTTTCGAGGCGGCGGCGGATCGCCTCGAGACCCGCCTTCGCCGCTACAAGCGTCGGTTGAAGTCGCATAATTCAGGCAACGCCAATGGCGAACCCACCGACGTCGCCTATACGGTGATGGCGCCGCTTGCCGACGATGACGAAGAAATACCGGAGAATTTCGCGCCAGCCATCGTCGCCGAATCAACCATGACGCTGCGGACCATGTCGGTGGCGTCAGCCGTGATCGAACTCGACACCAAGGACAGCCCGGTTCTCGTCTTCCGCAACGCCGGAAACGAGCATCTCAATATCGTCTATCGCCGGCCGGACGGAAACATCGGCTGGATCGACCCGTCTACGACCAAGGTCGCGCAGGGGTGACGGCCAAAGCCGCACTGGGATAAGGCACCAGTCGCACGCGCGAGTGAGGGCTGGCGACGGCAGGCGAACAAGGGATTTCAAGTATGGACCTGAGCGATCTTATCAACGTTCCGGCAATCTTGCCGGCGTTGAAGGCGAACTCCAAGAAGCAACTGCTGCAAATGCTGTCCGAAAGGGCGGCGGCGATTGCCGGCATTCCGGAGCGGGAGGTGTTCGACACCATCCTGCAGCGTGAACGGCTGGGCTCGACCGGTGTCGGCAACGGCATTGCCATTCCGCATGGCAAGCTGGCCGGGGTGAAGCGGATCGCCGGGGTTTTCGCCCGGCTGGAGACGCCGGTCGATTTCGAGGCGCTGGACGACCAGCCGGTCGATCTGGTGTTCCTGCTTTTGGCGCCCGAAGGCGCCGGCGCCGACCATCTCAAGGCGCTGTCGCGCATCGCGCGGGTGCTGCGCGACGCCGACACAGTGGCCAAGATCAGGGGCACCCGCGACGCCGCCGCGATCCATGCGCTTTTATCGGATACGCAAGCCTCGCACGCGGCCTGAAGCTTGTTCGATCAGTTCCGTTAATTGGGCCGCCGCGAGCGGCCCCGTCCGTTTCTAACCAGATCGCTGCGCCGTATTGTTAGTAGATGGCGACTTAGTGGATGGAGACTGGGGTCAGGTCGTTTTCCAGGGCGCCGGCCAGCGCCCGGTCGCGAGCGTCCGAAAGCAGGATCGGCTGGCCGTTGGCGGCAAACAGGGCCCACAATTCCAGCCCGGGCGCGATTTCGCCGAGGCCCGGGAAACGGCCGCGCAGATCGTCGCTCGAGATTTTCCTGAGATAGGCGACCGAGCCTTCGCCGAGATGCGCGAATTCGCCGCTGGTCATGATAAGATTTTCGTCAGTTCTGGTCATTTAAGCCTCCTTGCCGCGAGGACCCCGTTCAAGGCCGCCTCGCATAAGAGCAATCGGTAAAAATCAGTCTTTCACCGATATGTTTATTTTCCGTACCAGCCGTTCGGACTCGGGCCGATCGAGATCGATAGACAAAAGACCGTTCTTCAGCTCCGCCGCGATCACCCGCATGCCGTCGGCCAGCACGAAACAGCGCTGGAACTGGCGCGCGGCAATGCCGCGATGAAGAAATTCGCGCTCGGTATCGTCGTTCTGACGGCCGCGCACGACCAACTGGTTCTCCTCCGTGGTCACATCGAGATCGTTTTCGGCGAAACCGGCGACAGCGAGCGTGATACGCAGCCTTTCTGCCTTGCCGTCGGCACCGCTGAGGCGCTCGATGTTGTAGGGAGGGTAGCTGTCACCCGACTTCGCCAGACGCTCCAGGGTCTTTTCCATCGCGTCGAAACCTAGGAGAAGCGGGCTGGAAAAAGGCGTCATTCGGCTCATGTTACATTGTCCTCTCAAGAGCGACATAAAGTGGAAAAACCCGGATGGCATTTTTCCCGATGGTCTTGATATGGTCCGCCCGGCGGTCGAGTTCAAGCCGTCAAAAGCCCCGCCCAAAAAGACTCCCTAAACAAGGAATTGAAATGCCCCAATCCCGCAAGATCATCATCGACACGGATCCCGGCCAGGATGATGCCGTCGCCATATTGCTGGCGCTCAGCAGCGCCGAGCTGGAGATCGTCGGCATGACCGCCGTCGCCGGCAACGTGCCGCTGAGGCTCACCGAAAAGAATGCACGCAAGATCTGCGAACTGGCCGGGCGGCCAGATATCAAGGTCTTTGCCGGCGCCATCCGGCCGCTGGCGCGCGAACTGGTCACCGCGGAGGAGGTGCATGGCGAGACCGGTCTCAACGGACCGCAATTGCCCGAACCGACAATGGAGCTGCAGGACCAGTATGCGGTCGATTTCATCGTCGAGACGCTGATGAAGGAAGTGAGCGGCACGATCACCCTCTGCGCGCTCGGTCCGCTCACCAACATCGCGCTGGCGCTGATCCGCGAGCCGAAGATCGCGCCGCGCATCAAGGAAATCGTGCTGATGGGCGGTGGCTTCTTCGAAGGCGGCAACGTCACACCGACCGCCGAATTCAACATCTATGTCGACCCGCATGCCGCCGATGTCGTGTTAAAATCCGGCATTCCGATCGTCATGATGCCGCTCGACGTTACCCACAAGGCGCTGACCACGGCCAAGCGGACCCAGGCCTTCCGCAAGCTCGGCACCAGGGTCGGCACGGCTACGACGGAGATGCTGGAATTCTTCGAGCGCTTCGACGAGGAGAAATACGGCACCGACGGCGGCCCGCTGCACGACCCTTGCGTTATCGCCTATCTGTTGAAACCCGAGCTGTTCAGGGGCCGCAACTGCAACGTCACCGTGGAAACCGCCTCGGAGCTCACCATGGGCATGACCGTGATCGACTGGTGGGGCGTGACCAAGCGGCCGAACAACGCCATGGTGATGCGCGACATCGACCATGATGCGTTTTTCGCGCTGCTGCTGGAAAGGCTGGGCCGGCTTTAGGGTTTTTTCCTTCCCCACAAGAGGGGGAAGGAAAGGTGCCGCTCACTTCGCCTTTGAAAACGCCAGCCACAGGCCGCCGCCGACCAGAAAGCTGCCGCTTATCCGCGACAGCAGCTTGACGCGGCCGGCCGAAAGCAGGCGTCCGGCGCGGCCGGCGGCCAGCGCGTAGGCCGAATCCGACACGGCGGCAAAGGTCATGGCGGTGAGGCCCATCACGCCGATCTGCAACCCATAGTTGCCGTCAGGGGCGATGAACTGCGGAAAGAAGGCGCCGAAGAACACCAGCGTCTTGGGATTGCTGATCGCCACCAGCAGGCCCTGCAGGAAGAAGCCGCCGCGCGGTGTCTTCGCCGATCCGTCGGCGTTCAGCTTGCCCTTGGAGCGGAACATCTGCACACCCATCCAGATCAGATAGGCGGCACCGATCAGCCTGACCCATTCGAACCAATGGCCCATTCCCGCGATCAGCGAGGTCAATCCGATGCCGACAATGGCGATCATGATCGCCAGTCCGGCCTGCGTGCCGGCGACGTTGGCGAGGCCGGCGCGAGAGCCATGGCGGATGCTGTTGGCGATGATCAGCGTGACCGTCGGTCCGGGCACCAGGATTATGACGAGGCAGGCGACGAGATAAGTGGCATAGAGTTCCAGCGACATGATTTCCTCGACAGTATGCGGTTTTGCGACACGGCTGATCGCGATCAATGCATGACAGTAACGCGGCTGCAAGCGGCAGGATATGTTGACCTGGATTTAGGCTCCGGCCTGCCACGGCAGCGTCTTCTCGTAGGCTGCCGCCGCTCTCAGCACGGCCATGTCGCCGCGCGGCCGCCCGATCAGCTGCATGCCCATCGGCCTGCCCCTGCCATCGAAGCCGGCCGGTACGCTGACCGCCGGGCAGCCGCCCAGCGTGGCGAGCGCTGAAACCTGCATCCAGCGGTGATAGCTGTCCATGGCGCGCCCGGCCACTTCCGTTGGCCAGTGGGTGAGGACATCGAAGGGAAAAACCTGGGCGGTAGGCAGCGCAATCAGGTCGAAGCGGTCGAAGAGTGACAGCAGAGTTCGATGCCAGGACGAGCGCCTCACCGTGGCGGCGTGGATCTGCGGCGCCGTGAGTAGCAGCGCCTGTTCCACCTCCCACACGGCCTCCGGCTTCAGAAGACTGCGTTTCATGGGATCGTCGTAGTGCGCCTTGAGCGCACAACCGCTGCTCGCCTGGCGCAGCGTCACAAAGGCCTGCCACAGCGCTTCGAAGTCGACATCCGGCACCAGCGCTTCGGTCTGAAAGGATGCCTCGGCGAACCGGCCGAGAGCGGCCTCGCAAAGATCAAGGATGCCGGGTTCGACCGGCAGATGACCACCGAGATCGCCGAACCAGGCGATGCGGCCGCCGGCCGTCGGCGTTTGCAGCCCTTCGAGGAACGACCCAGGCTTATGATGTGAGAGCGGCGCGCGAGGGTCGTAGCCAGCCTGCTCGTCGAGCAGCAACGCCATATCGCGCACGCTGCGGCCCATCGGCCCTTCGACGCCCATCTGGGCGTGGAAGACGTCAAGCTCGGGGCCGGCCGGAACAAGCCCCTGCGACGGACGGAAGCCATAGACGTTGTTGTAGGCGGCCGGGTTGCGCAGCGAGCCGCCAAAGTCGCTGCCGTCGGCAACAGGCACCATGTCGAGCGCCAGTGCGACCGCCGCGCCGCCGCTCGAACCGCCGGCGGTCAAGGCCGGGTCGAAAGCATTGAGTGTCGGGCCGAACACGGTGTTGTAGGTGTTGGAGCCCAGGCCGAATTCGGGAACGTTGGTCTTGCCGATGATGATGGCGCCGGCCTTGCGGATGCGCTCTACAAAGAAATCGTCTTCCTGCGGCACGAAATCGGCGAAGATCGGCGAGCCGAAGCTGGTCCTGAGGCCCTTGGTCTGCGCGAGATCCTTGATGGCGATCGGCAGGCCGAACAGCGGTCCGGCATGCCCTGCATGCGCCAGAAGGGCGTCCGCCCTGTCGGCCTCGCGCAGGATGTCGGCACGGTCGCGTAGCGAAACGATGGCATTGGCCAGCGGGTTTACGGCGTCGATCCGGTCGAGGAATGCCGTTACCACCTCGCGCACGGACAATTGCTGGCGCTTGATCGCGTCGGCAAGGTCCACGGCGGACAGGCGGCAGATATCACCGGCAGGCGGCAGGGCATGTTTTGTGGCCGGACGCATGGCTCTCACCTAGCTGGCAGGTTTCTGCAGCGCCGCGTCGACTTCCTTCGCCAGCGGGATCGCCGGCTGGGCGCCGGGCTTCAGGCAAGCGAGCGAACCAGCGGCTGCAGCACGGGCGAGCGCCTGATCGAGCGGCAGGCCGGACGACAGCCCGGCAGCGAAATAGCCGCAAAACGTGTCGCCGGCACCGACCGTATCGACAGGGGTGATGTTCAGCGCTGGAACCATCAGAAGATCGGCTGGCGTGGCAGCCAGAACGCCGTCACCGCCGAGCGTGACGACAATTGTACGGCCGGTCTTCCCGGCGTAATCGCGCATCCGCGCCGGGCGATCGCGGCCGCTCAGCGACAGTGCCTCGCCATAGAGGTCGAATTCGGTCTCGTTGGCGACGACATGGTCGGCCTTGCCGAGGAAGGCGGCCGCCTCTGCGCGGAACGGTGCCGTGTTGAGCACGGTAACCGCGCCTGCCGCCCGTGCCGCGTCCAGTGCTGCTTCGACAGTCTGAAGCGGGATCTCCTGCTGCAGGAGCACGACATCGGCCTTCTTCATGAAAGCCTTGGAGAGGTCGCCTGTCACGACAGAATCATTGGCGCCCGGCACCACGGCGATTACGTTCTCGCCGTCGCCGGCGACCATGATCAATGCCGTGCCGGTCGAGGCGAAGGTTTCACCGACACCGGACAGGTCGATTTTGCCGTCGCGCAACAGCGCCAGCGCTTCGGTGGCGAAATTGTCCTTGCCGACCGCGCCGACCATGCGCACCTTGGCGCCGGCGCGCGCGGCGGCCAGCGCCTGGTTGGCGCCCTTGCCGCCGGGTGCGGTGGTAAAGCCGGAGCCACGGACCGTCTCGCCGGGTGCGGGCAAGCGGTCGACATTGGCGATAAGGTCGAGGTTGATTGAGCCGACAACGATGATCAAGTGGTGCCTCCCTGCTGACTGCGGGAAGCTACTCCGTAAGGCCGCCGCTTGCCAGACCGCGCGACATAAACCCGCGCGTCGCCGGCCCGATCTACGGGCGTCTCATCAAGAGCCGACCTGTCCCGCTTCCCAGCCGAGGATGGCGCGCTTGCGCGTCAGGCCCCAGTGGTAGCCGGTGAGCGCGCCGGACTTGCCGAGAGCCCGGTGACACGGCACCACGAAGGACATCGGATTGGCGCCGACCGCGGCACCCACCGCCCGGCTGGCGCTCGGTGCGCCGATGCCGGCAGCGATCGAGGAATAGGTGCAGGCCTTGCCCATCGGGATGCGCAGCAGGGCTTCCCAGACGCGGACCTGGAAGTCGGTGCCGATCAAGACGACGCGCAGCGGCTGGTCGGCGCGCCACAGCGCCGGATCGAAGATGCGCGCCGCATAGGGCGCCGTCGCGGCCATGTCCTCGACATAGTTTGCGTTCGGCCAGCGGCCGGACATGTCGGCGAAGGCTGCGCGCTCGTCGCCGGCATCGCTGAAGGCGAGGCCGGCAAGCCCACGGTCTGTGACCATGATCAGGGCGATGCCGAAAGGCGAGATATGATAGCCGTAGCGGATCGTCAGCCCGGCACCGCGCGTCTTGTAGTCGCCCGGCGACATCGCTTCGTGGGTGACGAAAAGGTCGTGCAACCGGCCGGGGCCCGACATGCCGACCTCGAAAGAAGCCTCGAGCAGCGGCATGCCGGAATCGAGCAGTTTGCGCGCGTGGTCGAGCGTGACCGCCTGCAGAAACGCCTTGGGCGACAGGCCGGCCCAGCGGGTGAAGAGCTTCTGCAACCCGGTCGGCGTCTCGCCGACTTCCTCCGCCAATATTTCGAGCGACGGCTGGTCACGATAGTCAAGGCTGATCTTCTCGATCGCGCGCCGAACAACTTCGTAGTCACCGCCTCCGGGTGTGATGTCTTTCTTCAGAATAGCTGTCTGTGCGTTCATCGGACCATCTCCTTGAGCGCGAATATCGCCCTTCGCGCCTCCGATCACCACCCGAAACTTGCCTTCTCGCGGCCCATACCCGGACAGGATTGGCTTCGAGGAAGGACCCGATGATGGCTGGCGAAAAGGCGCATCTCACCAAGGAGAAAGCGATGCTGCGCCTGTTCATCCGGCATTGGAGCTACATTCCGCCGCTGCGCAAGATCGGCAGGATATTGCGGTATCGGTCTTAGCGCGCTTTCGCGGTCGCCAGGGCGCGCGAAAAGGCTGACGCAAAGCTCTCGCGGTCGTCGGGATTGAGGAAGCCGCCGATCGGCACATTCTGGCCTTGTGCTTCCACCGCCATCCTGGTGATGCCGATCTCGGCGTGGCGGGCGACCGAAAAGCGCGCCCAGAACGGATTGAAGCGATGTGCTTCCGATTTGCCTGATGGCGCCGTCTTGCGGATGTCGAGGCTGGTACGCGAGACCGACACTTCCTCGCGGGCGCGGGCGGCACGATAGTTGGCGCGAAAGGCGACGTAGACGGCGATGACGTCGAGACCGAGGAAGCCGAACACCGGCCAGGCGCCGCGCGACAGGAAAAACGCTCCGGTGACCGACGAGCCGAACAGCAGAGCGCCCATTAGGATGGCAAAGCCGGTTTTGCCCAGCGACCGATGCGGTATCAGCAACGCCTGGAAGAATGGCTCGTCGGCCGGATATGAGGCGTTTGTGTCGCTCATGCCGGGATATTATAGGAAGGGGATGACGAGCCCCAAGCCCAAAAATTCCTCTACACCCAAAAATGAACTGCTCCGCGGCCGACGCGACGGATCGAACGCCAAACCGCGTACCCGGCCGGTGCGGTCCCATTCGCTCTACAGCCCGGCCGAAGTGCACGAGATTTTCCGACGCTTCTCCGTTCAGCGGCCCGAACCGAAGGGCGAGCTCGAACATGTCAACGCCTTCACGCTGCTGGTGGCGGTGGTGCTTTCGGCACAGGCGACCGATGTCGGCGTCAACAAGGCAACGCGGGCGCTGTTCAAGGTCGCCGATACCCCGCAAGAGATGCTGGCGCTCGGCGAGGCCAAGGTCGGCGACTATATCCGCACCGTCGGGCTCTGGCGCAACAAGGCCAAGAACGTCATCGCGCTGTCGGAGGCGCTGATCCGCTACCATGGCGGCGAAGTGCCCGACGACCGCGACCAACTGGTCAAGCTGCCGGGCGTCGGGCGCAAGACCGCCAATGTCGTGCTCAACATGGCCTTCGGCCAGCACACCATGGCGGTCGACACGCATATCTTTCGCATCGGCAACCGGCTGCGGCTGGCGCCCGGCAAGACGCCGGAACAGGTCGAGCAGGTGCTGTTGAGGATCATTCCGGACGAATATATGCGCCATGCGCATCACTGGCTGATCCTGCATGGCCGCTATGTCTGCAAGGCGCGCAAACCGGATTGCCCGGTCTGTGTCATCGCCGACATCTGCAAGGCCGAGGAGAAGACGAATGATGTTCCGGCGCCGCTGGTCGAAATTGCGCCGCTCGAACCGTTAAGCGAAATTCAGTAGCCGTAGCCGCGCGCCATCGCCGCGGCGAAGACCGGGATCAGCAGGAAGATGAAGGCTTCGGCGCGGACATAAGTTCGGACGGATGCAAGTTGCGCCGCCGGCACTTGACAACCGGGGCTGGCCGAGGCCTGCCTGTTCCAGGAAACAAAGCGGACCGTCGGGATGATCGACAACAGGCCGACGATGACGAAGGCCGCAATCTTTGCCCAGAACACCCAGTTGTAGATGTAGAATTCCCAACCCTTCAGGCCGTAGATGACGCGGCCGATGCCGACGACGATGATCAGCATGGCAATGATGCCATAATGGCGATCGATGCCGACAAGCCGCCGGAGCGTCGCCGCGGGCAGGTCGCCGCGGATCAGGACAAATTCGGCGCCGATGATGCCCGCCAGCGAAAACACCAGCAGATGATGAAGGATGGCAAGCAGAAGATCGGTGGTATCCATGCCCCTTTTCCCTCCGTCGGCCGGCACAGCAGACGCTGAATCAGCTGCTGGTGAAAAGTAGCACCGCTCGGCAGGATTCACATTGGGCTGGAAGATGATCTGCACAGGCTTTGTCTCTTGTCTGGTGCAGGCAATTTGGATCTCTGTCGCATATCGTTTTTCCCAAAACCGCCGAGCACTGGGCGACATGCACTAAGCACAGGCAAACGCAACCGAGGCATGACACATGGGTGATCCATTGACGCTCGTCGCTCCCGTCATCGAAACGCCGCGCACCGTGCTGCGACCACACCAGCTCGATGATTTCGGTGCCTATGTCGCCATGTGGGCCGATCCGGACGTCACCCGCTTCATCGGCGGCAAGCCGCGCACGCGCGAGGAAAGCTGGATGCGCTTCCTGCGTCATGCCGGCCTGTGGTCGCTGCTGGGCTACGGCTTCTGGGCGATCGAGGACAAGGCATCCGGCCGCTTCATCGGCGAGGCCGGCTTCCACGATCTGAAGCGCAACATGGTGCCGTCGATCGAAGGCGTTCCGGAAGCCGGTTGGGCGCTGGTCCCGACCGCACATGGCCAAGGGTTCGCCAGCGAAGTCGTCGGACGGGTTCTCGCCTGGGGCGACGAGGCATTCGGGCGCGCAAGGACTGTCTGCATCATCGATCCGGAAAACACCGCTTCGCTGAGCGTCGCGGCCAAATGCGGCTACAGCGAAGTGTTGCGGACCACCTATCACGACAGTGCGACGATCCTGCTGGAACGGCAGCCCTAGGGGCTACCCCCTGTCATCCTGTGGTTCTGATCGGGCCGAATCTTTCTAGGCCTGCCGCTTCAGCACCGGGCCTTCCGCTTCGGCCTTTAGGGCCGCCTGTTCGAGCATCGAGGCGTCTTCGCCGAAAGCGCGGGTGGCGCGCGCGGCCGCCTCGATCAGCGGATTTTTCATGCGCTGCAGAAAGGCCGCGTCGACGCGCGTGCTCGGGCCTGACAGCGTCAATGCACCGAGCAAGGTGTGCCCCGGCCCGAACACTGGTGCCGAAACGCCCGCCGTCTCGGGGTCGCGATCGCCGACCGACAAACAATGGTAGGTTTTGCGGATCGTCTCGTAAGGCTCGCCTTGCTGACCGGAAAACGCCGCGAGCACGCGGCCGCCCGTACCAGCCAGCAGGGGCAGCACGTCGCCTTCCCGTATGGTGTAGCGGATGGGATGCTTGGACTCGACGCGATAGAGACAGGTGCGTACGTCGCCCGAACGGACATAAAAAGCGACGCTTTCCCAACTTCGCTCAGCCAGATCGCGCATGATCGGCAGCAGGATGTCGATCGCCACGACCGATCGCTGGTATAGGGCGCCCAGCCGGAAGGTGGCAGGGCCGACGCGGTAGCGGCCGTCGTCGAGTCGCTCCAGCAACTGCCCGCGCAGCAATGAGTTCGCCAGCCTCAGGATCGTGCTCTTGTAGAGGCCGGTCCGCGCCGCGATTTCGGCCAGACTGAGCGACCGGTCGGCGGCAGCGAAAGCATCGAGGATCGCGATCGCACGGTCGAGCGCGGCAACGCCGTTGGTCGACGCAGGCTTGGACTGTGTTACGGTTGTCCGCTTGACCACGTCGTTCCGTTCCCAGTTGGACAGAAGGGCCGATCGGAACAATAGTGCCGCATCCGGACAGTTCTGTCCAGCAGAATGCCATTCCGGTTGACAGAACGATGCAAAGACTGCATGAATTTTTGTCGAGCGGGTCTGAATTCAGGCTACGTTGCTGGCAGGCACCGGAGGAGGTGTCGTGATTGGAGGAATCCCATGCTGAACAGACGCAGATTTTTAACGAGCACCGGCGCCGCCGGTTTCGCGGCGTTGCATCTCTCGCCCGCTTTCGCGCAGGATGCACCGCAGATCCAGATCTTCGTGCCCGCAGCACCCGGCGGCGGCTGGGACCAGACGGCGCGCACGATGGACCAGGTGTTGCGCAGTGAGAAGCTGATCTCCGGTTCGCAGATCACCAATGTCGGCGGCGCCGGCGGCACGGTCGGCCTGCCGCAATTCATCAGCCAGTGGAACGGCAAGGGCAATTCGCTGATGGTTGCCGGCATGGTCATGGTAGGCGCAATCATTGCCAACAAATCGGCCAATAATCTCACCGAGGTCACGCCGATCGCCCGTCTCACCGGCGAATTCGAGGCGCTGGTGGTGCCGGCGGCCTCGCCGTTCAAGACAGCAGCCGATTTCGTCGCCGCCCTCAAGGCCGATCCGACCAAGGTTCCGGTGGCAGGCGGTTCGGCCGGCGGCTCGGACCACATATTGTTCGGCCTTATCGCGAAGACGGTCGGTGTTCCGGCAGCTAACCTCTCCTACGTGCCGTTCGCCGGCGGCGGCGAGGCACTGTCGGCGCTTCTCGGCAACCAGGTCGCGGCCGGCATCTCCGGCTATGGCGAGTTCTCCGAACAGGTCAAGGCAGGCGCGCTTCGGCTGCTCGCCATTTCCGCGGACAAGCGCCAGGAAGGCATCGACGCACCGACGCTGAAGGAAGCCGGCATCGATGTCGAACTGTTCAACTGGCGCGGCGTCTTCGCACCGCCGGGCGTTTCCGACGCCGACAAGGCGGCGATGATCACGCTGGTCGAGACAATGGCTAAGAGCGATGCCTGGGCCACCGAATGCAAAAACCGCAACTGGACGCAGATCCTGCTCACCGGCGACGACTATGCGAAATTTCTCGCCGAAGACACGGCGCGCATCGCAGCCATACTCAAGGACCTCGGCCTTGCCTGATGTCCTCGGAGAGGGGCGGTCTGCACTGCCCCTTTCCGATGTTCGCCAGCCGCATGGACATACGATCCGGCGCGAGTGAAACTGCGGTGAGGTCGGCTGTGGGAGACCGGCTATCCAGGGAGGACGATCATGAGCACCAGCGACCAGCAGGCGGCGCGGCCGCGCCTTGCCGTGCCCGAATTGCTGATCGGCATCGGGCTTCTTGCCTGCGCCGGCGCGGTCGCCTGGCAGACGCTGTCGATTCCGGTGTCGCCGCTCTACTCCAAAGTCGGCCCGACCGTCTTCCCCTACATCACCATGGTCGGCATGACGATCCTTTCCCTGCTGCTGATCGTCGCCGCCCTACGGGGAGGCTGGCAGCTGGAGGAAGAAAAGGAAACGCCGACCGACTGGAAGGCGATGGGCATCGTCGCCGTCGGACTGGTCGCGAACCTTGTTCTGATCCAGCCGCTTGGCTTCACCGCAGCCTCGGTGATCATGTTCGTTCTCATCTGCCACGGGTTCGGCAGCAGACATCCGCTGCGTGACGTGCTGCTCGGCCTGATCCTGGCGCTTGCCGCCTATTTCGGCTTCGCCAGGGCGCTTGGTGTCAATATCGGCGCCGGCTTCATCGAGAACCAGCTGAACACGGGTCTCGATTCGATTATCCGTATGTTGAGAGGCTGAAGCCATGGAAACGCTCAGCCATCTCGCGCACGGGTTCTCGGTCGCTTTTACGCCGGTCAATCTGATGTGGTGCCTGCTCGGCACGACGCTTGGGACAGCGATCGGCGTGCTGCCCGGCCTCGGACCGGCGCTGACCATCGCCCTGCTTTTGCCGATCACCTACCAGGTGGCGCCGGAAGCGTCCTTCATCCTGTTTGCCGGCATCTATTACGGCGCCATGTATGGTGGTTCGACGACATCGATCCTGCTGAACACGCCGGGAGAAAGCGCGACCATCGTCACTGCGCTGGAGGGCAACAGGATGGCCCGTTCCGGTCGCGGCGGCGCTGCACTTGCCACCTCGGCGATCGGCTCCTTCGTCGCCGGCACACTCGGAACGCTGGGCGTCGCATTCCTGGCCCCGGTCGTGGTCAAATTCGCGCTGTCCTTCGGCCCGGCCGAATATTTCTCGCTGATGGTGCTGGCCTTCATCACGGTTTCGGCGGTGCTCGGCTCGTCGTCGGTGCGCGGCCTGACCAGCCTGTTCGTCGGCTTCGTCATCGGCATGATCGGCGTCGACCTGCAGACCGGGCAGCCGCGCTTCACCTTCGGCATGAGCCAATTGCTCGATGGCGTCGACGTGATCGTCGTCGCCGTCGGCCTCTTTGCGGTCGGCGAGACGTTCTACATGGCCTCGCGCCGCTATGCCGGCAAGGACGAGATCGTGCCGCTGAAGGGCTCGCTCTACATGACGGCGGCCGAATGGGCACGTTCGTGGAAGGCTTGGCTGCGCGGCGCCCTGCTCGGCTTCCCGATCGGCGCCCTGCCGGCCGGCGGCGCCGAAATCCCGACCTTCCTGTCCTATGCGATCGAGAAGAAGCTCTCCAAGCACAAGGAGGAGTTCGGCACGGTCGGCGCCATCGAAGGCGTTGCCGGACCGGAAGCCGCCAATAACGCGTCGGCCGCCGGCGTGCTGGTGCCGATGCTGACGCTTGGGCTGCCGACCTCGGCGACGGCCGCGATCATGCTGTCGGCCTTCCAGAGCTATGGCATCAATCCTGGGCCGATGCTGTTCATGACGCAGGCCAATCTGGTCTGGGGGCTGATCGCCAGCCTGTTCATCGCCAACATCATCCTCGTCATCCTCAACCTGCCGCTGATCGGGTTGTGGGTGAGGCTGCTGAAAATCCCGGCGCCGCAACTCTATGCCGGTATCCTGGTGTTCGCCACGGTCGGCACCTACGGTATTTCTCAATCGCCGACCGACCTCGTCATCCTCTATCTGCTTGGCGGGGCCGGATTCCTGATGCGGCGCTTCGATTTTCCAACGGCGCCGGTCATCATCGGCATGATCCTCTGGCCGCTCGCCGAAACCCAGTTCCGCCGTGCGATGACCATCTCGAACGGCGACTGGTCGGTGTTCTACAAACATCCGCTGTCGCTGACGCTGCTGACGCTGGCGTTCATCGGGCTGATTGGGCCGCATATCTACGCTTTCATCGAACGCCGGCGTACGCGCGGACCGGAACACGTGCCGGGCGATGCCTGACCTGTTTGTGACATCATGACCGATCTGCTGTCCGGCATCCGCGTCCTGGACCTGACCAATGTTCTGGCTGGCCCCTACTGTGCCTATCAGCTGGCGCTGCTCGGGGCCGATGTGATCAAGGTCGAGGCGCCGCAAGGCGGTGATCTGGCGCGCCAGCTCGGCGGCTCGCCGGAACTCAACAGCACCGGCATGGGCGCTTCGTTCCTGGCGCAGAACGCCGGCAAACGATCGGTGGTGCTCGATCTCAAGAAAGAGGCCGATCGCGAACGATTCCTCAATCTGGTCGCCTCCGCCGATGCGCTGGTCGAGAATTTCCGCCCCGGCGTGATGGATCGGCTGGGGCTCGGCTATGCCAGGCTGAAAGAAGTCCGCCCCAGTCTTGTCTATTGCGCGATTTCGGGCTTCGGCCAGACCGGGCCGATGCGCGACAATCCGGCCTACGACCAGATCATCCAGGGCCTTTCGGGCATCATGAGCATCACCGGTACACAGGAGACCGCGCCATTGCGTGTCGGTTATCCCGTCGCCGACACGCTGGGTGGGCTGGTCGGGGCGTTCGCCATCACCGCAGCACTTGTGAAGCAGAAGACGACAGGCGAGGGCGCTTTCCTCGACGTGTCGATGCTCGAATGCACACTCTCCGCGTTGGGGTGGCCGGTCTCCAACTATCTGACGGCAGGCGTCGAGCCGCAGCCGATGGGCAACGAGAACATGACGGCGGCACCTTCAGGCACGTTTCGCACCGGCGACGGCCTGCTCAACATCGCCGCCAACAAGCAGGAGCAGTTCGTCACGCTCTGCCGGCTGGTCGGGCTGCCGGAGCTGGCGTCGGACCCGCGCTTTGCCGAGCGCGAGACGCGCAAGCGCAACCGCATCGCCTTGAAGGCGCTGATCGAGGGCGCACTGGCGAGCGGATCGGCCGTAGCCTGGGAGGAGACCCTCAATCGCGCAGGCGTGCCAGCGGGCAGGGTGCTGACCATCCCGCAGGTGCTGGCCGAGCAGCAAGTGATCGCGCGCGAGATGACCGCCCGCTTCGATGGCATGCCGAACATCGACCGACCGCTGACGGTCGTGCGCGGCGGGTTCATGGTCGATGGTGCAGCACCGTTGCCGACCAGGCCGCCGCCGGCGCTGGGCGAGCATATGGACGAGGTGTTTGCCAGCCTGCCGCCGCGCGTCAAGAAAAGGGCGCAGGCATGAGCGACGCGAGAACATGAGCGACGGTGGGAAAAAAAACGGCCGCGAGCGCGGCGAGGAATGGTGGCAGACCGATATCATCGAAATGCGCCCTGGCGTGATCCGGCTGCGCGGCTATGAGGTCCAGGACCTGATCGGCCGCGTCAGCTTTCCGGCCATGATCTGGCTGATGCTGCGCGGCGAACTGCCTGGTGAGGAGCAGGCGGCGCTGCTCGGCATCGCGCTGGGGGCCGCCGTCGACCACGGGCCGCAGGCGCCGTCGATCGCCATTGCCCGCATGGCGGCTACCTGCGGCGTCAGCATCAACAGTGCCATGGCCTCAGCCATCAACGTGCTTGGCGACGTGCATGGCGGCGCCGGTGAGCAAGCGCTTGCCTTCTATGGTGACATCGCTGCGGCAGTGGACGAAGGAGTATTGCTTGGCGATGCCGTCGTGGCGCGGCTCGATCGTTTCTTCGCCGAGGAAAAGTCTTATGTGCCAGGGCTCGGGCACCGCTTCCATCCGGTCGATCCGCGGGCGCCGCGCCTCATCGAGCTGACGCGCGATTTTGCCGCGCGCGGCATCGTCAGTGGACGTTTCGCCGACATCGCCGAGGCTGTTGAGGCCGAGGTCGCGCGGCGCAAGGGCAAGAAGATCCCGCTCAACATCGACGGCGCCACCGCCGTCATCTATGGCGAACTCGGCTTTCCGCCGCCGCTGACACGCGGCCTTTTCGTGCTGTCGCGCTCGGTCGGCATATTGGCGCATGCGTGGGAACAGTCGCAACAGAGCGACCGCAACAAGGGACCACTGCCGCGCGAATGGTTGTGGGCCTATACGGGCACGCCGGTGCGGCCTTTTCCTCAGGGAGAAGACGACGCCAAATGAGGCCTTGGTTCAAGTTCGCCAGCGGGCGCTGGCTGGGGAATTTTCAGGTTCTTCAGCAGTGTTGAAAGATCGGGCTCGTCGATAAGCACGGCTGCGTCTGCCGGCGCCAGCCATGCCCGCTGCCGTCGTTTGGCTTCCTGCCAGTTGGCCAGCTCGTCCGTAACCGCCAGCAGGTAGACGGTGACGTCGACGCGGACGAAACGGTTCGTCAGCCGCTTCCAGTAGGAATAGGTGCCGGCCGGCTGCTTCAGCGTCTTGCCGAGGACGCCGGCTTCCTCCTGCGCTTCGATGGTGGCTGCCTTGCGCCCACTCTTGCCCTTCATCGGCCAGCCCTTGGGCACGATAAAGCGCCTTGTCGATATCGAGGTGACCAGCATCACCTCGACGCCGCCATGCTCGCCCAGCCGAAAGGGAATCGCCGCGACCTGACGGATCCGCTCGCCCTTCCTCGCCTTGCGTACGACCTTCTTCTTGGTGGCTGCCATTGACGACGATCCAATCAGGGCAGTGCCAAAGCGCACGTTGCGAAATCAAAACCGCCTTGATGCTACTTGAAGGCGAGTGGCGTGCAAGAACATAATCGGCTAAATAAATGAAAAGCTCATCATCGGCAGGTCCTGATAAAGCGGCTGCCCGAGCGCTGCAACTGGCAAGTGGGCGCCATCTGCGGCACATCCGGCCGTTGCGGCACGACCACGCGATCCTGGGCACGGAACTGCTGTTGCTGCTGCTGATATTGCTGCCGCCGCAGCCTGTTCTCCAGCATCTGCAATTCGCCTTGCAGGACCAGAGTATTGCGATTGGCGGGAGTGACGTTCTGCGCGGAGACAGCCGTGCCCGACAGCATCGCTGTTGCCAGGGTTACCGACATCAATATCATCGAAATGCGAAGCGGCGACATCCATCCATTCCCACATGAAACAGAACCTTGCGATTATATAGGGCGTTTGTCTGATGATGCCATGGCTAAAGCCTCGCAGGAGCGGAATTGGCGGCTTAGCCAGTCAGGGCGCAAAGCCCGTTGACCGATGTGTGCTGGCGAAGGGAACCAATACGAGGCCGACGACAAGAAGCTGGAGGGCATCCTGCAGTTCCATACCTTTTCAGGCCTAGATTAGATAATTTGAACCGCAACATCGCACAGTTGAAAAGCTCGGGGGCGGCGCTGCGTTCCCCGGAGCCGTTGGCCACGGCGCGGCGATAGCCCAGCTGCGCGACTATTCGCGGAATGCGCGGCTGATCTGGTCGGTCAATGGCTTCATCAGAAACGAGATGACGGTGCGATCGGTCGTGCGCATGAATGCCTCCACCGGCATGCCCGGCTTGAGGCTTTCCGGGTCCAACGAGCCAAGCTTGCCTTCGTCAAGCCTGATCCGCACGCTGTAGTAGGATATCCCGTTTTGCTCGTCTTCGACGAGGTCGGGAGAAACCGTTGCTACATGTCCTTCGATTTCCGGCGTGACCTGCTGGCTGAACGCCGACAGCCGCAGATGGACAAGCTGGCCGGGCTGGACCTGATCGATGTCTTGAGGCGCGATGCGTGCGTCCACAGTCAATTCGTCAGCGGTCGGGACGATCATCATAATTGGCTCGCCGGCGATGACGACGCCGCCGACGGTATGGATCGCAAGCTGATGCACCCGTCCGTTCTGGGGTGAACGAATGTCGGTTTGCCTCAGCAATTCCTCCGCGGCAATCTTTCGTTCTTCCAATTCTGCAGTGCGAGCTTCCGTTTCGCGTAATTCTTTCGCGACCTCGCTGCGCCAATCCTGCTCGATCTGGATGATGGCCATTTCCGTTTCGCTGATTCTGCCGTTCGCTTCGGCTATCGCAGCGACGAGCTGGCCGCGCCCTCCCTCGATCTGGGCCTCGCTCCGCTCCAGGTCCAGCAGTCGCGACCGCTGAATGAGCTTTTTCTCCCATAGGCCCCTGACGCCCTTGATCTCGTCGCGGACCAATACAATCTCGTGCTCCTTGGCCGCCCTTTGTGCCTCGAGGCCCGCTATCTCCTCCTTGAGCTGGCTCATCCGTTGCCTGCGTTGCTCGATTTGGGCACGGTAAGCTCCCCGGCGCAAAGCGAAAAGCTTCTGCTCCCCGCCGATGACACGCGCCACATGTCCAGCAGAGGAGCGGCTGGTGAGATCCTCGGAAAAGGATATCGCCTCGGAACCCTCACGCTCCGCTGTGAGGCGTGCCTCCCGCGCCGAGAGTTCGTCCAGGGTATTGGTTATGACGGCGAGATTGGCGCGTGTAAGCGTGTCGTCGAGACGAAGCAAAATATCGCCTGCTTTGACTTCATCGCCGTTGCGCACGTTGATTGCACCGACAACGCCGCCGCTTGGATGCTGAACCGCCTTGACGTTGGATTCCACTGCGATATGGCCGGTCGCGATTACCGCGCCTGACAATTCCGTGGTTGCGGCCCATGCACCAAGGCCGCCGACAAGCAGCGCCACGGTAGCGGCGCCAAGAAGCATATACCGGCGAAGCGACAAGTCGTTCTGCGTCGGCTGCGATCGCACTTCGGTGTGGAGGCTGGCCCGAAGGGACAGCAGCCCGCCGATTTTGCCGCTGACACCTGCGAGATGGCTCGCTCCGGCACGAAGATGCGGCATCATCTCCCTCGCGCCGTTACGCGCGCCAAACCACGATCGATCATGAAATAAATTCATCCTGATGCCTTTTCCTCCGCGGCAACTGCTTGAAGCGTTCCGACGGGGGGATTTGGCATCACGCCCCGGACGACCAGATCCCTGGCCCCAAATGCGTGCTGACGGCCGGAGTCGAGAACCAGTAAAAGGTCCACTGCCGCCAAGGCACTTGGACGATGGGCTATTACGACGACCACGCCGTGCCGCTGTTTGACTGCAAGAATCGCCTGGGTCAAAGCCTGTTCGCCTCCGGCGTCCAGATTCGAGTTCGGTTCATCCAAAACGACGAGGAAAGGATCACCATAAAGCGCGCGGGCCAGTCCGATGCGCTGCCGCTGTCCTGCTGAGAGCGATGCGCCGCCTTCGCCGATCTCGGTCTGATACCCGCGAGGCAGGCGCAGGATCATTTCGTGCATTCCCGCGGTCTTGGCCGCCGCGATAATGGTTGCCGGATCCGGAGAAGGATCAAATCGGGCAATGTTTTGAGCAATGGTGCCTGCGAAAAGTTCGACATCTTGCGGCAGATACCCGATTTGTCGCCCCAGTGCCTCAGCCGGCCACTGTTCCATGGCGGCTCCGTCCAGGCGGATTTTGCCGCGCGCTGCCGGCCAGACGCCGACGAGCGCCCGCGCCAGCGACGATTTACCCGATGCACTCGGACCGATGACACCGAGCGCGGTGCCGGCGCTCAGCGAAAACGCAATGTCCTGTACGACAAAACGGCGCTCGCCTGGCGGAACGACGCTGACCCCTTCAACCGAAAGTTGTGCGCGCGGCGGCGGTAGCTGCAAGCCGTCCTCTGTGGCAGGGAACTGCGTGAAAAGTTCGCTCAGCCGGTGCCAGCCTTGTCTGGCGGCAAGAAAGTTCTTCCAGTGCGCAATTGCGAGTTCGACTGGCGCCAGCGCTCGCGCAGTGAGAATAGAACTGGCGATGATGATGCCAGGCGTGGCTTCCCCGCCGATCACCAGATAGGCTCCGATCGCCAGAACGACTGATTGCAGCAGCATCCTAAAGCCGCGGGAAAGCGCGCCGAATGAACCTGTGACATCGCTGGCGCGCATCTGCGCCTGCCTGTATTTGCCGTTTGCTTCCGCCCAGCGCGCGGCCAGGGTCGATCTCATGCCCATCGCTTCGAGCACTTCGGCGTTACGGATGCTTGCCAGTGCGATATTGCTGCGCGCTCCGGCATATCCAGACATTTCGGTTGCTGGACGGCGGACCGTTTTCTCGGTGAGCACGGTCAATGCCAATAGCAGGATCGCCCCAATCAGCGCAGCCAGACCGAGCCAAGGATGGAAGGCAAAGCAAAGTCCGAGATAAAGCGGCATCCACGGCAGGTCGAAAAGAGTGGCGGGACCGCCGCTGGCCAGGAAGCCGCCGATTTGATCGAGATCGCGCACCGGCTGCATGCCCTCGCCCGAACGGCCTCTGGCCAAGGGCAATTGCGACATCACGCGGTAGGTCCGTTCACTCAGGCGCTCGTCGAGTCCGCTGCCGATACGTGCCAGCACCCGGCCGCGGATCGCGTCGAGTGCACTTTGAAAAACATAAAGGATCGAAATCAGGAGGATCAGAGCCACCAGCGTCGGCACGCTACGGCTGGGCAGGACCCTGTCGTAGACCTGCAGCATGAACACCGAGCCGGACAACATCAGCACGTTGATAAGGCCGCTGAAACCTGCCACCGCCAAAAAGGCGCGCCGGAAATGCGCCAGGCAGGCAGCCAATTCGGACTTCGCCCTCGGCGGGCGGAGCCTCTCTGAACCGGATTGTGACATTGATGTCCCCTCGAACAGCCGCGCGCGTCAGCAGGCGATGCGGGCCAATAGCTGCAAGCCCGCATCGTCCGGCATCGGCTACGCGGCCTGATCGGCGATCGTGCTGTTGTTATGCGCAGACAGTTGCTCGATGAGCTTCGCAACCAGCGCGTCGCCATCGCCCGCTTGCGTATGTGCGTACTCTGCCCAATCAAATGACGGTTTCGGATCGCCCGCAGTTGCTAACGCGGTCGATGCATCGTCGCGGACCTGCTCGATAGCGTCGTCGAGTTGGCCCAGAGCGTTCCCGAGTTGTGGAAACACGATGTTATCGCCCTCAAGCGCCACCTGTGCACCACTCTCCTTAGCCGTGCCAGGCGTTCCTTCACCCTCCTCATGTTCGGCCAAGGTCTGGCCAGAGCGGAAGTTTGTGCCGTGTTTGCTGAAGAAGGTTGCAAGCCACTCGGAGCCAGAAACCGGCTGCCCAGAATCCGGCCGCCCAGAATCCGGCTGGGTTGTCGGGGCCGGTTCAGCTTGCGCCGTTGGCGTCGGGTCCTGCTGCGGCGCCGGATCGGAAACGGTCGCCGGTTCATCCTGAACGGCAGCGACGGCTCCCTGTTTCGGGTCGACGAGATCGAGTTTGACGTTCTTGCTCCCGACAGAGACGGTGCGCGTCGAAGCTTCGATGCCCGCCCCCGAGAAGGTTACTGTGTAGGTGCCCGGCTTGAGAGCGAGGTCGTAACCGCCGGCGGTCATGGTCTTGGTCGTAAACGTCGTGCCCGTCGAACTCTTCGCTGTGATGGTGAGACCGGATAGACCTTCACCGGGATCGTAGAACCTGTCGCCGTCCTTGTCGTCGATCGCCACACCGGTCAGGAACAGGTCTGATCCAGTCTTGGCGAAATTCTCCGCCACGAAACCGCTGGAGCGTCCCCGGTAATCGCCAACCTCGAAGCCAAGACCTACCTCGCGGAAGTTCCCGTTGAGGATGTTGGCACGATGACCCGAGGAGTTCATCAGGTTGTTGTGCAGAAGCAGTATTTCGTCATTATAGCCTGTCGGTGATCTGGTCGTAGCCCATGCGATGTTCTCCCCTGTCGCCCAGGAGCCCGCGAGGGTGTAGCCAGCAGCCTTCATACGCTGGGTGGGCGTGGAGCCTCCCGACCCCGTGTGAGAAAAGGTGTCGGTTGCAAGCATCCATCTGCTGTGCCCCTCAGCCGCCTCGCTGAGATCATTGTCAAAGGCCAGCGGCTGCACGCCGGCCTTAGCCCTCCCTGCGTTGATAAGTTCAAGTAGATATTGTTCATGTGCGCTATGTTGCGGCATCAGGTTGTCGCTCCACTGTTTCGTTTTTGGACGTTCCCGCCAAGCTGTAGAATTCCCCCATCATGCTTGGTAAAAACCGACTGTGGCTAAGCTGGGGCAGGCAGCTGTTAACCCTGGATTTTGTTAAAGAGAATTTGTTGAGGCGTGATAACGCAAAGTTTCATACTGTAATGCAACCAATCTGATATTCAATTATGCGCGTACTCGCGACGCGCGACTTGCGCCAGACCGTGAGGACCTGCGAGGACTGGCGGCCGCAGCTATGCCGCCGGCAAGGAGATCAAAGGCCGCAAGCGCGCCATCGGCTGGTCTACACCGAAGGTCGGGCTCTCGTGCCTTATCCGCGCGCCGCCAGCATCCAGGTCGGGACGGCGCCGGGTCCGGTCCTGAACGCCTCGCGTCGACCGTTCCCATTAACCGAAGGTTGTTCGCCGATCCTGGACATCACGGACCGCGTGTGGCCGAAGCCATCTCGATCGCTGTCAAGATCGTTAAACGAAAAGCTGATCAAGTCGGCTTCGCCGTGCGACCGGGACCCCTGGTTGTGGAGCGCTGGATCAGCCGCAACAGGCGGCTGATGGTAGACGCGCGCCCTGCAGTGGGGTTAGACGGGCCCGCCGCGTCTGACCTACATGGCACTCGATACGAAAATCACGCCGCTGCTGGAGTCCGCCTCCACGTTGGAGATCAATGCGGTTGCGCAGCGGATCCCGCCTTTTCCATCTCGCTGGCCGGCTTCAGCGGCGCGCTTGTCCGGACCGCGGAACTCTCAGCCGATTGAGCCTGGTCGTAAAGTCATGCTTTCCAGCATTCAGTCCACTTCGCGCAGGCGATACCCGACGCCGGTTTCGGTCGTGATGTAACGCGGTTGGTCTGGCGTTTTCTCGATCTTTTGCCTGAGCTGCCGCACATAGACCCTGAGATACTGCACGTCGGTCGAATCGCCCCAGACCTGCTTCAAAAGAAACTGGTGGGTGAGAACCTTGCCGGCGTGCTGCACGAGGATACGCAGGATGTCGTACTCCTTCGGCGAGAGCTTTATCTCCCTGCCCTCGATCATGACGATGCGCTTCACCAGGTCGACCGTGAGATCGCCGGTGTGAAAGACCGGCTTCTCGCCTTGCTGCTGGAACTTGTGGCGGAGCGCCACGCGGATGCGCGCGACAAGCTCGTTCATGCCGAACGGCTTGGTGACATAGTCGTCGGCGCCGAGATCAAGTGCCGAGACGATGCCGGCCTCGTCGGTTCGGCTGGAAAGGATGACGACGGGAACATCCAGGCCGTCGTCGCGCCATTTGCGCAGCAATTCGTGGCCGTCCATGCCGGGCAGGCCGAGATCGAGCAGGATCAGGTCCGGCTTTTCCGTGTCCATGAGCTCGATTGCCGTCCTGGCGTTCGGCGCCTCGCTGATCGCATAGCCCTGGCTGCCAAGACCGACGCGAAGCAGTTTGCGGATCGGCGGTTCGTCATCGACGACCAATATCCTGACGTCCAGGTTCGTCATGGCAGGTCATCCATGTCGGGGTCGTCCACATGTTGGTCTGCCGGTACCGGCATCCTGATGGTAAAAACCGCACCCGAGCGGTCGGTCCTGTTGGCCGCCGAAATCGTCCCGCCCATCGCCTCGATGAAGCCACGGCAGATCGACAGCCCGAGCCCGGTGCCGGCACGGACCTGATCGCCCTTGCGCACCCGGTGGAACGTGTCGAAAATGCGTTCCAGATCCGCTGGCGGAATGCCTGGCCCCTCGTCCATGATCTGCAAGATGACGGATCCATTGTCGGCCCAGCCCTGCAGGCGGATCGTCGAACCAGGCGGCGCAAATTTGGCGGCATTGTCGAGCAGATTGAACAGCGCCTGCTCGAATAGGACGGGGTCGACCCTCAGCATCGGCAGATCCGTGGGAATGTCCATTTCGGCCTTGTGTTCGCCGACGATTTTTCGGGCTCGATCCAAGGCGGTGCCGACAATGTCGCCGACATAGTGGAATGCGTAGTTCGGCTCCATCGCACCGGACTCGATCTTGGTCATGTCGAGCAAATTGGCGATGAAGCGGTTCAGCCGTTCCGATTCGTCGAGCACTGTCGACAGCAGGTCCGCCCGGTCCGTTTCGGGAAGCGCCGGCGCAAATTCCCGCAATGTGCCGGCGGCGCCCATGATGGCGGCAAGCGGCGTTTTCAGGTCATGGGAAATCGAGGTCAGCAGCGCCGAGCGCAGGCGGTCCGCCTCGGCCTCGAGCTTGGCCCGGTCGACGTCGGCAACAAGCTGGATGCGCTCGATGGCGACTGCCGCTTGATCCGCAAGCGCGTCGAGGAGGCGCTTCTGTTCGGGAGTCAGCAACGGGCCTTGCTTGTCGTTGTCGAGGCCGACGACGCCGACGGCGGTGCGCCCGGTCCGCAACGGTAGATACAGGCGTCTTGCTCCGGGAAGCGTGTCGGCGCCGCGGCCCGCGGGACGATCGTGCTCCCAGGCCCAACGGGCGGCCGCGATGTCGGCCTCGGCCAGCGTGTCGTCGGGTGGGTAACCAGCCTTGACGGTGATCGTGCCGTTTTCCGGCAGCAGCAGCACCACGCGCAACTTCAGCATCGAGGCTATCTGGAAGGCAGTCGCCCAGAGCACGTCGTCAAGCGTGCCGGCGCCGGCGAGCTTCTTCGAGAAAAGATAGATATCTTCCGTGGCGCGTGCCCGCGAGCGGGCAGCGACCGCCTGTCGCTGCACGCGCACTGTCAGATTGCTGGCAATGACCGCAACAACCAGGAAGGCAGCCAGCGCCACGATGCTCTCCGGATCCTGGATCGTCAGCGTGTAACGTGGTTCCAGGAAGAAATAGTTGAAAGCAATGGCGCTGATGAGGCAGGCATACAAGGCCGGCCAGAGACCGCCCGTCACCGCCGACGTCAGAACCCCGATGAGAAAGATGATCGCCAGATTGCGAACGTCGAGAAACTGGTGGAGAAGGGCGGCGAAGGCGAGCGAGCCAACAACATAGGCCGTGGCCTTGAGATAGGGCCAGATCTCGAATTGCGACTGCTCGTCCGCCGCCCTGACGGTCCTTGACGTCGCCTCGGCGTTGCGTTCGTTTCCCGAAATGACATGGACGCTGATGTCGCCGGCATTGCGGATGAGATCATAAGTCAACGAGCCTTCGATCAATTCCCGCCAGCGCGATCGGGTCGGCCTGCCGATCACGATATGGGTGAAGTTGTTCGCGGTCGCATGGCGAACGATGTCCTGCGCGACGTTCTGACCTGGAATGGTCGTTACCTCGGCGCCGAGTTGCTCGGCAAGGCGCAGCAGCGTCGCCAGCCGATCCTTGGCCTCCTCGGACGTGGCGGCTGAACGAGGGGTATCGACATGAAGCGCCGTCCAGGGGGCGCGGAGCCGGTCGGCCAATCTCCGCGCATAGCGGACGCGGGCCGCCCCGCCCGGACGTGCATCGACGCAGACGAGAACCCTTTCCCCCGCCGCCCAGGGCCCGGGTATGGCGTGGGCCTGCATGTGGGTCAGCAACTGCTCGTCGACGCGCTGGGCGGTGCGGCGCAGCGCCAGTTCCCTGAGCGCCGTCAGATTGCCCGGCGAGAAATAATTCTCGATCGCGCGCCGGGCGGTGCTGGGGATATAGACCTTGCCTTCCTCGAGCCGCTTGATCAGGTCGTCGGGCGTGAGATCGATGATCTCGATGTCGTCGGCCTGGTCGATGATGGAGTCTGGAACCGTCTCGCGCACCCTGACGCGCGTGATCTGCGCCACGACATCGTTCAGGCTTTCGACATGCTGGATGTTGAGCGTGGTGTAGACGTCGATGCCATGCGTCAGGATTTCCTGAACGTCGAGATAGCGCTTGGGATGGCGGCTGCCCGGCGCGTTGGTATGGGCAAGCTCATCGACGAGGACCAGCGCCGGGCGCCGGGCAAGGATGGCATCGAGGTCCATTTCCTCGAGGATGCGCCCCTTGTAGTCGACCCGACGACGGGGAATCACCTCATAGCCGTCGACCAGCACCTGGGTTTCCTTGCGGCCGTGCGTCTCGACGACGCCGATCACCACGTCCACTCCATCGGCCAATCTTGCACGGCCCGACATCAGCATTTCATAGGTCTTGCCGACACCGGGTGCGGCGCCCAGAAAAATCCGCAGACGACCGCGCGCCTCCCGCTCCGCACGGTCAAGCAGGGCGTCGGGTGAGGGTCGGGTTTCGTTGCTTCTGTCGTCCGGCATCACAATCGATCATGAATGGCGCCGGGGATGGTGTCGATCCCCAGCCGACCGCTCATTGCTTCCCACCATTCATTGCTTGATGGCCTCGTCCAGCGCCAGGTTAAGCGCCAGCACATTGACCACAGGCTCTCCCATCAAGCCGAGCTCGCGGTCCTCCAAATGGCTGTCGACAAGGGACTTGACCCTGGCTTCGTCGACGCCCCTGGCATTGGCCACCCTGGCGACCTGGAAATAGGCGGCCTCGGGGCTGATATGTGGATCGAGGCCGCTGCCTGAGGTCGTGACCAGATCGATCGGCACCGGCACGTTCGGGTTCTCCGCTTTCAGCCTGTCGGCATCGCCCTTGACGCGGTCGATCAGCTTGGCGTTGGTCGGTCCGAGATTCGAGCCGCTCGAAGCGGCGGCGTTGTAGCCGTCGCCCGCAGCCGACGGCCGGCCATGGAAATAGCGCTCGCTGGCAAAAGCCTGGCCGATCAGTTCGGAGCCGACGACCTTGCCGTCCCTCTCGATCAGGCTGCCATTGGCCTGGCGCGGGAACAAGGCCTGGGCGATGCCGGTCATGCCGATCGGATAGATCAGGCCGGTAAGGATGGTGAAGAAAACGATCATGGTGATCGCGGGTCTGATTTGCTTGAGCATGGACTTAATTCCTTATGCGAGGCCAAGCGCGGTGATGGCCATGTCGATCGCCTTGATGCCGACGAAGGGGACGATGATGCCGCCGAGGCCGTAGACAAGAAGGTTGCGGCTGAGCAGCGCGCCCGCGCCGATCGCGCGATACCTGACGCCTCTCAGCGACAGCGGGATCAGCGCGATGATGATCAGTGCGTTGAAGATGATGGCCGAGAGAATGGCGCTCTGCGGCGTCGCCAGATGCATGATGTTAAGCGCCTGCAGCGGACCTGATGTCTGCCCCGGCGCGATGTAGAAGACGGCGAATATGGCCGGGATGATGGCAAAATACTTGGCCACGTCGTTGGCTATGGAGAAGGTCGTCAGCGAGCCGCGCGTCATCAGCAGCGCCTTGCCGATTTCCACGATCTCGATCAGCTTGGTCGGATCGCTGTCGAGGTCGACCATATTGCCGGCTTCGCGTGCGGCGACCGTGCCGGTGTTCATGGCAACGCCGACATCGGCCTGCGCAAGGGCAGGCGCGTCATTGGTGCCGTCGCCGCACATGGCCACGAGCTTGCCCTTGGCCTGTTCGTCGCGGATGAGCTTCAGCTTGTCCTCGGGCGTCGCCTGGGCAAGGAAATCGTCGACACCGGCCTCGGCCGCGATCGCCGCCGCCGTCATCGGGTTGTCGCCGGTGATCATCACCGTGCGGATCCCCATCTTGCGCAGTTCGGCGAAGCGTTCCCTGATGCCGCCCTTGACGATGTCCTTGAGATGGACGACGCCGAGCAGGCGTCCATCGCGCTCGACCGCCAGCGGCGTGCCGCCGGATTTGGCGACGTCGTCGGCGATCGCCTGCAGGTCGCGGACGGTGTCGCTGCTGGGGCGCGCACCATGCGTGGCGACGGTCGACTGATTGACGTGGGCGAGCACCGAATCGACCGCGCCCTTGCGAACCGATGAGCCGTCGATGTCGACGCCGCTCATGCGGGTTTGCGCGGTGAAGGGCACGAAAGCGGCATGCAGTGTTGCCATGTCGCGGGCACGGATGGCGTATTTCTCCTTCGCCAGCACGACGATCGAGCGGCCTTCCGGCGTTTCATCGGCAAGCGAGGCCAACTGCGCCGCGTCGGCCAACTCCTGCTCGGTGACGCCCTTGACCGGGCGGAATGCCGTCGCCTGGCGATTGCCGAGCGTGATCGTGCCGGTCTTGTCGAGCAGCAGCGTGTCGACGTCACCCGCCGCCTCGACGGCGCGGCCCGACATCGCCAGCACGTTGAACCGCACCAGGCGATCCATGCCGGCGATGCCGATGGCCGAAAGCAGCGCGCCGATCGTCGTTGGGATCAAGGTGACGAACAGGGCGACGAGGACGGTCACCGAAATGTGGCCGCCCGAATAGGCGGCGAAACTCGGGATCGTTGCCGTCGCCAGCACGAAGATCAGCGTCATGCCGACGAGCAGGATGGTGAGCGCGATCTCGTTGGGCGTCTTCTGGCGCGCAGCGCCTTCGACCAGCGAGATCATGCGGTCGAGGAACGTTTGGCCGGAGGCCGCGGTGATGCGCACGCGGATCCAGTCGGACAGAACCTGCGTGCCGCCGGTCACCGCCGAACGGTCGCCGCCGGATTCACGGATCACCGGAGCGGATTCGCCGGTGATCGCCGCCTCGTTGACCGAAGCGACGCCTTCGATCACCTCGCCGTCCGATGGAATGATGTCGCCGGCCTCGACGAGCACCACGTCGCCGACCTTCAGGCTGGTGCCGGGCACCAGCTTGAATCTGGTGCGGTCGTCGCCGCTCAACAGCTTGGCCTGGGTCTCGGTGCGAGCCTTGCGCAGCGAATCGGCCTGCGCCTTGCCTCGGCCTTCGGCGACCGCTTCGGCGAAGTTGGCGAAAAGCACGGTGAACCACAGCCAGATGATGATCTGCAGCGAGAAGCCGAGATCGCCGCCGCCAGTAACGAGATCCTTGACGAACAGGACTGACGTGAGCGCCGAGACGACGGCGACGACGAACATCACTGGATTGCGCATCAAGGTGCGCGGGTTCAGTTTCCGGAAGGCGCCGTCGATGGCCGGCAGCAGGATGCGGGCATCCATGATGACAGCGGATTTGGACTGGCTCATTTAGTGGCTCCAGTATCGATGTTGTTGACCGGTCGATCGTAGGCCGAAAGAAGATGCGGCAGCCCGGAGGCCAGCAGCCAGATCACGATCATGACTGCCGCAATGCCGAAGAACGTCGACATGGTCGGGAAAGGCTTCGGGGTCGGGAAAGGCTTTGGGGTCGGGAAAGGCGGCGGGGTTGCCTCTTCCTGATCGGCGCGATGCCGAATCTTGCGACGCATGGTTTCGAGCCAGGACATGATTTTGATCCAAGGTGGGACGGTTCAGAACATCTGCCCGTGGATGCCAGCCAGGTGCTCGACGATCGGTCCGACTGCCAGCGCCGGGAAGAAGGTGAGGCCGCCGACGATCAGAATGACGCCGACCAGCAGCCCGACGAACAGCGGCCCGTCGGTCGGGAAGGTGCCGGCGGAGGCTGGCACCGTCTTCTTGGCGACCAGCGAGCCGGCGATCGCCAGAGCCGGGATGATGACCAGGAAGCGGCCCATCAGCATGCCGATGCCGAGCGTGATGTTGTACCAGGGCGTGTTGCCGGTCAGGCCGCCAAAAGCCGAGCCGTTGTTGGCGGCAGCCGAGGTGTAGGCATAGAGAACCTCGGAGAAGCCGTGCGGGCCGGCATTGGCCATCGAAGCGACGCCGGTCGGCAGCACCACCGCGATGGCGGTGAAGATCAGCATCGCCAGCGGCAGGCAGAGAATGGCGAGCATCGCCATCTTGACCTCCTTGGCCTCGATCTTCTTGCCGAGATATTCGGGCGTGCGTCCGACCATCAGTCCGGCGACGAAGACGGCGATCACGATGTACATCAGGATGCCGTAGAGACCGGCGCCGACACCGCCGACAATGACCTCGCCGAGCTGCATGTTGATGATCGGGATCATGCCACCAAGCGCTGTGAAGCTGTCATGCATCGCGTTGACGGCGCCGCAGGACGCGGCAGTGGTGATCACCGCAAACAGCGCCGACAAGGCGATGCCGAAGCGCGTTTCCTTGCCTTCCATATTGCTGCCGTCGATGCCCAGCGCATGCACCAGCGGGTTGCCTGATGCTTCCGCCCAGTAGCAGACGGCGACGCCGGCGATGAACAGGACGCCCATCGCAGTCAAGATCGCCCAGCCCTGGCGCTGGTCGCCGTTCATGCGGCCGAAGACGTTGGTCAGCGCGGCACCGATGGCAAAAATCGAAACCATCTGGATCAGGTTCGAGATCGCGTCGGGATTTTCGAACGGATGCGCGGCATTGGCGTTGAAGAAGCCGCCACCATTGGTGCCGAGCATCTTGATGGCGATCTGCGAGGCGACAGGGCCGACCGCGATCGTCTGCCGCGCGCCCTCCAAGGTTGTGGCGTCGAGATAGGCGCTGAGCGTCTGCGGCATGCCGAGATAGACATAGACCAGCGTCAGCACGATGCAGAGCGGCAACAGCAGGTAAAGCGTGCAGCGGGTCATGTCGACCCAGAAATTGCCGATCGATTTGCCGGAAGCCTTGGTGAAGCCGCGGATTAGCGCGATTGCGATGGCGATGCCGGTCGCTGCGGACAGGAAGTTCTGCACGGTGAAGCCGGCCATCTGCACGAGATAGGACATCGTGCTTTCACCGCCGTAGTTCTGCCAGTTGGTGTTGGTCATGAAGCTGGCGGCGGTGTTGAAGGCGAGTCCGGGTTCGACGCCGCTCATGCCGGCCGGATTGTAAGGCAGGCTGCCCTGCAGCCGTTGCAGGACGTAGAGCACCAGGAAGCCGGCGAGGTTGAAGAACAGCAAGGCCGCGGCATAGGTGGTCCAGTGCTGCTCCTCACGCTCGCTGGTCCCCGAGATGCGATAAAGGCTCCGCTCGACAGGAGCCAAAATCGGCGAGAGCAATGTGCGGTCGCCGCTGAAAACGCGAAACATGTAGCCGCCGAGCGGCTTCACCAGCAAAACGACGATCCCGCAATAGACGAGGATCTGTATCCATCCGTTGAATGTCATTGAAACAGCTTTCCGTGCCTTCGCCAGTTGCCGTTCAGAAACGTTCTGGGCGAACGAGGGCGTATGTCAGGTAGGCGAGAAGGAACAGGGTCACAGCGCCACCGAGGATATAGTCGACAAGCATGTTGCTGTCCTTCCGCCTAAAGACTGTCGCAGGCTTTGACGAAGGCGAAGAACAGGGCGAAAAACAAAAACCCTATCCCGAGAACGATGATGTCCATCGGATTTGTACCTTATGTTCGGTTTTGCACTGGCTTGCCTGCAGCCGGCAGCGTTGAAGTCATGTGAAGACACTCTGTCGCGATGATAATGGCGAGCGAGACATGTCCTTCGCGACGGAATATGGATCCAAACCCCATAAAGGTTCGAGACGTGGCGAAGAGGAAAGAAATAAGAATCCTATAAAGGATTTGCCGTCGCGGTTCTCAGCGCGCGGCGCTCAACCACGAGTCGTACGCCGGCGCGAAGCCGCCGAAAATCAGCGTATAGTCGTCCGCATGGTTAGAACGGGAATAGGCCGAGTTTAAATTGATAAGCCGCTCAACCCGCCCACAACGCAACCAGGCGCGTGCGAAGCCGATGCGGGGCGTCGAGAGTGGACTCGCCGCCAAGTCGGCGGCTCAGCCTTCGGCCTTGAAGTTCTTCGCTTCCTTCTCGACCTTGGCGCTGTCCTTGCCGTGCTTGCGCATCAGGTCCTTCGCCTGGTTGGGCGATACGTCGGTGGTCTCGGCCAGGCGCAGGGCCTCCTTGTCGTCCGGTTTGCGTTTCTTCCGATCGGCCATTGCGGTTCGCTTGTCAGTCATCACGACGCCTTTATGCTCTCGGCGATTTCGTGCAGCACCTTGCGATTGGTGCCGTGGCGCTTGATCAAAGTGCGTGCCTGTTCGGGAGTAATGCCGGCTTCCTCAGCGAGATGCCTCACCTCATAGTCTTCGTCGCCGGCTACCTGTGAGCGATCGCGGTTGTCGGTCTTGGATTTGTCGTCGGGCATGGCAGTTCTCTCCTCACTTAGAGACTGTTTGGAAAGTCTACTCCGGCGGCCATCTGATGGCGTTTTCTGCGCTTCCGGTGCTCACGGACCCAAACGTCCGCTGCGCTCCGGTTCTCGAAACCACCACCATATGACTCGCCGGAGCGACTTTCGAAACAGTCTCTTGGACTTGGAGCATAACGGCGGAGATTTCGTGAGGTTCCTTGATGCATGTCGCCCAAAAGTGCGCAGCGGTTTTGGGACAACGACATGCATACACAACAGCAATACATGTCGCCGAAAAGTGCGCAGCGGTTTTGGGACAACGACATGCATAAACAACAGCAATACATGTCGCCCAAAGCTGCGCAGCGGTTTGGGACCAGGATATGCCCTAAAAAACAAGAACTAAAGGCGCGTCGCCAGGCCTTCAGACGTGACGCGTTTCAATGCCGGCCTTCGCGCACAAACACATGGGCTTCCTTGGCGGCGGCCGTGAATGCCCGCCGCGCACTGCCGACCGCCCGCCGCTGCTCCATCGCATCCATCATGGCTTTCAAGGCCGCGCGATATTTCGGCCCGCGCTTTTCGTCTGGCCATCTGTCGACCAGAAGCGAGGCCGCCTGGACCGTCCTCGTCACCGAAAGCCGGCGCCCGGTCCGTTCGCTCTCGATCGTCACCGGAACGTCGAATTGTTCATCACGCATTATCGCCACTCCCTGACTCCAACGGCAGCAACGGCGCAGCGGATTATCCGTTCCGATAGCGAATGGCGCGATCCATCCCGATCACAATTCATGGTTACTGAGTGGCTTAGGTGGCCAGTCTCATTTTAGACAGTGCGCAAGCCAATTGAGGGCGATGTGCATTAGCGGCACCGATGGTCGAACACGATCCCCATGGTCCTACCAATTGCGGTCATCACGATAAGCTCGACCAGTTGGTCGTCGCTGTCCGCACAAGCCGGGCCTGCCCGGCGGATGGTATCTATTGCGGCTCTGGTCGATATGGTGTCGCCGGCGCGGAATTTTGAAAGCGCAGAGGAAACAAGTTCATGGGTCGGCAAGTCGACGACAGGCGCTCTCGAAACGACGTTCATTGGCATCCTCCACCATGAACTCTCTGCCACGAGAATAATACGCCGAATGGCGGTTTTTCGCCAGCGAAATTGTGGTCCGACCAGAGGCCAATCGGACACCAATCCGGACACCAATCGGTCTTGGGACAGCTAGCTTTTTGCAGGGCTCAGCGCGATGCTGCCGACTTCGATTTCTCTCGGCTCTTCGCAGCTGGCTTGACCCTTATGCGCATCGCTCCGCCCTCGGGATGATCGATCTCAAAGGCATTGGTCTTGCGCACGAGATCGCTCAGCTTGCGAAAGCCGAAGGTCCTGGGGTCGAAGTCCGATGCCAGATTGGCGAGCTGATTGCCGACAATCCCGAGCGGCACCCAGCCGTCCTCGGTTCCCATCTGTGAAATGACCCTGGTGATGACCGGCGTCGCCGCGCTGGGCGGCTGCAAGGATTTCGCCGGCGCCGCGTCGTTCGCGTTGGCTGACGCAGTCGGAAGCAGGTTCTCGGTGTATACGAAGCGGCGGCATGCCTGCCGGAAACTCTCAGGCGTCTTCTGCTCGCCAAATCCATAAACGTCGATGCCGTGCTCTCTGATGCGAGCGGCAAGGCGGGTGAAGTCGCTGTCGGACGACACCAGGCAGAAGCCTTCGAACCGCCCGCTGTGGAGAAGGTCCATGGCGTCGATGACGAGCGTGATGTCGGATGCGTTCTTGCCGGTGGTGTAGGCGAATTGCTGCTGCGGGATGATCGCATGCTTCGACAGCACATCGGCCCATGCCTTTGAGCGGGTGCTGGAGAAATCGCCGTAGATGCGACGGACGCTTGCCTCGCCGATCTTGGCGATTTCCTCGAACAAGCCGTCGGCAATCTTGGCCGAGGTATTGTCCGCGTCGATCAGCACTGCAAGCCGTGGAGAACGTGGTTCGGTTGGCAAGGTGAGCCCCTGTTTTGGCTGCGCACCAAGAGACATATGGTGCAGCGGCGCCATGCGAAACCTTTTTATCGAGATACGGACGTCATCTACCACTCCCGATACAAGATCATGCCGGCGTGGTGCAGCACGCCGTCGATGAACGTTCCGTCAGCGGTAAAGCCGGTGTCGTCCCAGTAGTCGATGTGATTTCCCCGGATCTCATAGCGCCCCTGGTATGCGCTGTCACGGTTCCCGCGCGCTTCGTCATAGCGACCGTTTGGAAGCAAGTTGTGGCGGATATGGCCATCGGCCGTGACCCACATCCCGACATAGGAGTGGCTTGCCGAAGGTGGGGTAACGGAATTTTGCTCGATATTCATCTGGGCGAGGCCTTTCTGTAGGGATAAGCCGGCCAAGCCGGCAACAAGCACGGCAGCGGCAAGTAGATAAATCTGTTTCATGGGACAGCTCCTCCGGGTTGTTTGCCGGGAGCGGCGCGACGTTCAGTGAACAGCTCGGAAAGCGTTTGCGATGCTGCGATCGCGCGCGGGAATCCGGCCGGGACCGTCACCATGTAGATGACTTCCTTCAGCTCTTCCTCGGACACGCCGATGTTGAGCGCATAACCGGCATGGATTTTCATGAAGGCAGTCTCACCCATGGCTGCGAAAACCGCGACGGCGGCGAGTTGGCGTGTGCGGCCATCAAGCCCCGGGCGGGACCAGACGTCGCCCAGCGCATAGAACTGGGTTGCTCCCGCAAGGAACGGAAACTCCTGTCTCATGCGTTCCAGCGCAGGCTGCGGAGCGCCATTATTCAGGCTTCTGACGACGGCGTCGCCGCGTTGCAGCCGCTCTTCCATCGTCTGCGATCTGGCGGTTTGAGGAACCGCGGCGAGCAGCAACGCGACGGCAATCGAGATGCACGAATTGTGAACACGAAAATCCATTGTTGCCTCCCTATTTGGTGGCTGTCGGCCGGATGACGATCTCGTTCACGTCGACATCGTCCGGCTGTTCGATGGCAAAGCGCACGGCACGGCCGATCGCGTCGGGCTGCAGCGCAATGGCGCGGTAGGTCTTCATCGCTTCCACCGCGACCGGATCGGTGATCGTGTCAGCGAGCTCGCTCTCGACCACGCCGGGATGGATGCAGGTGACGCGGATGTTGTCGTGCTCCTGCCGCAGGCCATCGGAGATGGCGCGGACCGCGTATTTGGTTGCGCAATAGACCGCGGCTGTCGGCGACACCGAAAGCGCGCCGATGGAGGCGATGTTGACGACATGGCCGGAGCCTCGGGCCGTCATCTCCGGCAGCACCGCAGCGATGCCGTGGAGCACGCCCTTGATGTTGACGTCGACCATTCGGTCCCATTCATCGACCTTCATCGAGACCATCAGCGACAACGGCATGACGCCGGCATTGTTGACGATCACATCGACGCGTCCCCAGGCCTGGCGCGCCGCCTCGGCAAAGGCGGCGACATCGTCGCGGTCGGTCACGTCCAGGCGGCGTATCATTGCCTCCCCGCCCTTTGCCCTGATCTCTTCTGCGAGGGCATTCAGCCGATCGGTGCGGCGCGCACCGAGCATGAGCTTTGCTCCAGCGGCACCGAGCTCCCGGCCGATGGCGGCGCCAATGCCGCTCGAGGCCCCGGTGATGAGCACGACTTTGTTGAGGGACATGTTTTTTCGTCTCCGCCTGGTTGATCTTGCGAACCGCCATGCAGCGGTTGCCACGAAGATGGATCCGTTTCACTGTTGCGATAAGACGACCATTCATTCACAGCGTCGAAAGCGCAGCTAACCAATGCAGCCGGATCTCAATGCGCTTGCCGTCTTCGCCCTCGTCGCCGAGGAGCGGAGCTTCCGCGCGGCTGCGGACCGAATGGGCGTCACCCGCTCGGCAGTGAGCCAGACGATGAAGCGGCTGGAAGAGACGCTCGGTATCGCGCTGGTCCAGCGCACGACGCGAAGCGTCAGTCTTACCGAGGCTGGCGAACGCCTCTACGCTGAGATAGCGCCCGCCATTGCCGACATGCGCGCCGCAATGGAGAGCACAGGGGACCTGCGCGGGCGTCCGCGCGGGCAGTTGCGGCTCGCTGTCTCATCGATCGCCGAGCGCTTTCTTTCAGGGCCGTTCCTGGCGGCCTTTGCCGAAGCCAATCCGGAGGTTCAGATCGACATCACGGTTACGGACGAGGAATTCGATATCGTCGCCGAGGGATACGATGCCGGCGTCAGGCTCGGCGAGGTGATCGAGCAGGACATGATCGCGGTGGCTGTCGCCGGTGACGAGCGGCAGCTGGCCGTCTGCGCGCCGGCCTATCGCGATCGGTTCGGGGCGCCTTCGCATCCGAAGGAACTCGCGGGCCATCGCTGCATTGGCTGGCGCCGCGCACCGAAGGTCGCGCCCTATCGCTGGGAATTCGCCGAGGGCGGCAAGGAGTTCAGCGTCGCGGTCGCGTCGGAGATCACGACCAACGACATGGCGTTGATGATAAAGCTCGCCATTGCCGGCGCCGGCATCACTTTCGGCATGGAGGAAAGCTTTCGCCCGTGGATCGGTCGGGGCGAACTGGTGCCGGTTCTCGTCGACTATTGCCCGCGCTTTGCCGGCTTCTACCTGTATTATCCGAGCCGTCGCAACGTCGCGCCGAAGCTGCGCGCGCTTGTCGAACACCTGCGGCGTCGTGGCTAGCGTTTTTCACGCGGACGATCGAACCGAAATCGCTTTCCGGCCCCATCATCCGCTTCGGGACGGGAGATCGTCAAACTCGCTGTGCGCAGCGGTATCTCGATGTTGCAATTATATTAGTGTGAGCGCATGTTTCCGTCAGCCGGCCGCAAGCCGGTCAGGCCCGGTGGCCAGCCGGTCACCCCCAACAGGCTGCCGGGCCGCCCGCAACGGCTTGGGTTGCCGGCCCTCTACTTGATGCTGCATGGAAATCCGGCGCTTGAGCCGATCGTCGCCACGGGATCGATGATCGTCGCTGCCAGCGTGCTCATCTTTGCCTTCGTGGTTTTCTCCGCCGAAACGGCGCGCTCAGTCTCGGGAATACCTGCCGTTCCACGCTAAACGGCGTCAGGATATTGCTGAGCCAAGCCCGCGCCTCTGGCGGAGAAAGCGGGCCGATCGGGGTGTGGGCTGAGAGCGTCTGGCGCTTGTGCATAATATTAGATAAGCCTAATGCAAATCAGGTCTGGCCGATTTAGCGGGCGCGGCGGCGCACTCGGGTTGGGCGTGCTATTCATCCGGTAGATATGTCGATCACGCAAAGGGAGGACGAGATGAGACCGGTTAAGTCATTCGCATTTGCTGCTGTGCTGCTTCTTTCGTCTGCATTGTCTGCGGCCGCCCAGTCGGCTCGCGAGGACATCGAAGCGGCGCTGCCGAAATTCACGGACGCCTTCAACAGCGGAAACGCGGCGGCGGTGGGTCAATTGTATACCGAGGACGCTGCCTTGCTGCCGCCCGACGGCAAGCGCATCGATGGCCGCAAGGGCGTGGAAGAATTCTGGCAGGGCGCGATCAAAGGCGGGATGAAGAATCTCACCCTGAAGGCGCTGGAAGTGGAAGAGAGCGCGAACCTCGCCTACGAAGTTGGCGCATTTACGCTCGATGTGCCGAGCAAAGACGGCGCCCTCTCCACCCTTGCGGGCAAGTACATCGTCGTCTGGAAAAAGGGCGACGACGGGACATGGCGCCTGCATCGGGACATCTGGAATTTAGGTGCGGCCCAATAGGGATTGAAATCCGGCCTCATTGACCGGCTTGGCGAAAGGTGCGGCGGGTTTTTTCCGTTGGAACAAAGGCTTAGGTAGAAAGTTTGGCTTCCGCAGCATTATTTCCTGTGCAGACATGCTGCGAGATCGGCTCGTCCCTCCGATCAGCCCGCGTCCTCTTCCCCCCACGGGGCGCGGGCTTTTCTGCCAGCCGGCGATCGGCGGCCCCAGGTCTGAGCGTTTGGTCATCATTGTGCCGGCAATGCCTTCGCGGCGGCGGTCAGGGTTGCCCGATCGTTGCCGTGCTTGCGGATCAGTTCGCGCACCTGCTCCGGCGTGATGTTGTTCTGTAGAGCGAAAAAATTCACTTCGTAATCATCGTCCGCCGATATCTTGTTGCGGTCGCGAAAGTCGCGTTTGCTTTCGTCGTCTGCCATGTCGCACATTCCTTTAGAATTTTCTAATATTGACTGTAGCTAATATATGCCGATGACCTAGACTGGGTTCCATGCGTAGGCGGGCAGATGCCGGCACCGGCCGGCTAGAGTTCATTTCCCCGATGAAGCCCAGGCTGGTGGCCATGCCGCCCGAGGGTGACGACTGGATTCATGAGATCAAGCTGGATGGCTACCGCGCCCAGATCATTATCAACAGCCGCGAGGATATCCGCGTCTATACCGAAACCGGTAAGGACTGGACGCGTAAATATCTGGGCATTTTGGAAGCCGCGGCGGAGTTTGAGGTCAAGAACGCCATCATCGACGGCGAGGCGGTCGTCACCGACAAGGCCGGCATGCCCGACTTCAACGCGCTCCAGAACGCCGTCGACAACAATCCCTACGGCATGTACCTGTGCGCATTCGACATTCTGCACCTCAACGGGCGTGATCTGCGCGACATCGGCTGCAAGGCGCGCCGCGAAATTCTCAGCGGTATCATCAAGCCGCACAGCCGGATTCGGTTCAGCGAGGCCCTGCCTGGTGACGCGCAGTCGCTCTTCTACCTCGTCGAGGAGGTCGAGCTTGAGGGAATTGTCTCGAAGCGCGCCGACAGCAAATATCGCAGCGGCCTGACCTCGAACTGGCTGAAGACCAAGAGCTTCACGGTCGATGAATTCGAACTGTTGGGCGTCGAGCGCCAGCCCGGCGAGGCAGCCTTCGCCCTTTTGGCACAGCCCGGCACCGGGAAATATGTCGGTTCCGCCCTGATCAGCCTGGGCCGCGACATGAAGGAGCGGCTGTTCAAGAGGGTTCGGGAGCACGCCGGGCCGCCGCCGGAGGCCATGAAGAAACGGCCGGGGACACAATGGGTCAGGCCCGGGGTGAAGCTGCGCATCAAGCATCTTCGCGGCGACCACAGCCAGATGCGCAACGCGTCGCTGCTGGGTTTCGGTGACGAGGAGTAGCGCGCTTTGCCTGCGCCCTTTGAGCGACGGACGCTTCGGCGCCGCAGCCAGAACGACGCCATGACCTGGGAGCGGATCACGCGGCTGGCCAACGACTGGCTGCCCAAACCGCGCATCCCGCCTGGCCACTATGGCAAATGTGCACTGTCGGAGCGCGGCGAGACCACAAGGAGTATGTGTGGTGAAAGTGCACTGCGATGAAGCAGTAGCGCCCCACATCAACCCAAGCCGTGCGTCGCTGTCCGTGAAGTCAGGGGCGAAGCGTCAGCAAGGGAGGCGGTGAATCACTGGCGGTGGGAACGGATGGCCGCTTTGCGCAGCATTCTGGACGCCAACGCTGATGTCCAATATCTCAAAAACGGCCGTTTGTTCATCACCGCCCGAAGCCGGTGGAACTATTTTCCGTGCCTTACCGGCAGGCATAATCCTTATGCACTTGACCTTTAGACGGGCTCCCGTCAACTTCCTCGTCAGGGGTGGGAATCTTGGCAAAGTCCGCAGTATCTTCAGTATCGGATGCATCGCGTCCGCAACTCTTCGGTCAACTCGGCCCGGACGTCTTTACGGTTTTCTCTGGTGGGAACCGGCTGCTCTATGAGCGTGCGATCCTCGCCGTCTACGACGATTTCTACCGGTCCGACCTCCTGTTCCCGACCGAGGCAGAAGTAGTCGGCGCGATCTACAACTGCATCACGAGGGAGCCTAGCCCCTGGAAAAATGTTCTCGGGCTTGATGCGCCTTCGATCCATCGGCTCCATCCCGAGTTCCAGCGTGTTAAGTTGCGCCAAGGCGACAACCCGCTGGCGTTCAACAGCGCGCGTCTGAAACGCCGCTGATCCGAGATCGCTGCCTTGCGGGCCAACTTTCTCAATATGGCGCGAAAAGGGAGCGGTACGGGCTAGGGCTAGCTCGGTGCCTTTTTAGTCACGCGCTTGGGAACAAGCGCCAGATAGCGAGGTTAGCAGCGTAAGGAGTTTCTCCTATGGCTGACGAACAGGATAGACCGCCGAACAACCCTGAAATCGTCGTTCGACGCTTGGTCAAAGAAACCGGCATTACCGAAGAACAGGCCCGAGAGCTTATTTTCTTCCTCGGGCTCCATTGGGCATCGCTGCTCCGGGAAGCTAAGGCCCTAGCTGCCAAGCGGTAGGCGGGTTTAGTCAGATAAATTAATCGGCGCTTGGTGAACGACTAAGGCGTCTCGCCCGCCGCGTCAAAAGGCGCGTTGATCTTTTTTGTTGTCCGAGATGTCCTGAATCGTATTAGTTGCTCAGAGTGCTTTAGCCCGAGGGGGTGGTATGCCGATTTATCGAAAAGCTAAAGAAGCTGGCGTCTTCGGCGCATCCGAAGTAGCTACGCTGGGCCGTGTGTTCGACCGGCTCAAGAGGGATGGCGACTCCGAACATCTACGTGAGGCTCTCGCGTCCCGGATCCTTGCAAATTATACGGCCGGTATCACCGACGAGGACGAACTTGTCTCAGCGTCGAAACTGCCGTTGGGCCGGTAGACGCAACGCAATTAGGCCCCTTGCGTTCACCACATTTTTTCGACCTTCGCTGGAACATAGGTTTAAACCGGAACTTTGGGACGGGCAGCATCGTCTTGGTTCCCTCTCAAGATTGCTGCCGGTCGGGTGATGCTCCGATCTCCCTCCGTGAGGCGCGGGCTTCTCAGTTCAGAGACCGAAACGATCAAGGGCTCTTCGGACGGCCAGGCCCCTCTGGCATCGAGCAACGCGGCCTGGGCCGGCTAAAATAAGAGCACCACAGCCCCGACGAACGTTCATGCAACCACCGCCATGTCTTCGCGTTTAGCCACTTCAATTCTGGAGAGCGACGAAGATGCCGGCGTTTATTCCGATTACAATCTACCTAGACAGATCGATGCTGGTTGCGTCGATCCCTGATGCTGCGAAAGCGCTTCAGCAACCGTGGCCATTCATGGACAAGCCGTCCCGACTTGAAGCAATTCGAATGATTGAGGAATGCCTGGCCGGACACTGCACCCAACAAGCCGCGTTCGATGCCTTCAAGGCGGCCGCAAGTGAACAGGGGCTTCTCAGGCAAAAGCCTCCAAGCGCAGGCCTCAGGAAATTCGACGGGGTTGCCGAAGACCTTATGTGAGGTGATGCTGCCCTCGCGACCTTGAATCGCTGACAGGCCTCCTGAGCGGACTTGGTCAGCCGCACGGACCACCCGCCAAATCGAGGAATGGCGGGTGGTCCTTTATCGGCGCAGGAAGGGACGTAGCTGCGCAGATCTCAATTTCGATTTTCGGCCTCAACGGCCAGTGGGTCCCCTAGCTAACGACTATTCCAATCGCCAGGAATGTGATGGAGACGGCGAAGACCGGAGCGAGTAACCAGCGGGCTTGGTGGACACTATTCTCCATCGGGTTCTCCCTTGAACTCGCAACGAGCAACGACTGTACGCAAAGGCGGTTCCGGGTGGCGCGCCTTGCCCGGCTATACCGCGAAACAGGTCAGACTTAGGTCCTGCCGCGCGTCAGACCAAAGCCCAGCAAAAGGAACATTTGCAACAGCATGAGGTTTGGGGAGCCTGGCGCGCGAAGACGCGTTCAGCGGACCAAAGCTCACATAAAGGAGGCACCACTTATGAGAATGCGTCTTTCCACTGCAGCCGCGGGACTTCTGCTGCTGGCAGGTATCGGCGTCGCTGCCGCTCAGGACGTCATCATCGAGCCTGAACAGGAGACGGTCATCAGGGAATACGTGAAAAAGCAGCCGCTCGCATCGGTGAACCTCCCTGGAGTGGAGCTCAATATCGGCTCAACCCTACCCGAGACGGTCGAACTCCATGAAGTCCCCGACACCAAATACCGCACCGTTGTCGTCGACAACCGGACCGTTGTCGTTGATCCGGGCACGCGCAAGATCATCAAAATCATCGAATGACCTAAGCGACTGAGAGGACAACCCGCCGTGCCGAAAGGTGCGGCGGGCTTTTTTGTTGTGTTTGGGGAACACGAACTGGCGACAATGGTTCGGGTCGGCAACAAAAGCGCCGCACCGTCAGATCGAGGACAAGCAATGCAGGAAAAGCAAGGTTTAACTGATAAAGAAAAGCACGACAGACAGGAGCGCACGTCGGATGCTGCACGGGCATTGACAGACATTGAGCGCGTGGCACGAGAAGCAAAGACAGCTCGGCTGCGGGAGCGATGACTGAAGGCCGAAACTGCTCTTCCTGCTACATCGGCACTGAAACCGAACAGGAATTGGAAGACCAAGAAGTCGTAGCTCCTAGCACCCCTCTAAGACGCGGTCCTCTCCGCAGGCCGCGCCGGGTTCAATTTCGACGGCCGATGTGCAAAGGTCGAGCGTGGAATATGGTGTTGAGTTCGCGCATCTGCTGGACGAGGCGATCGCGCTCGGCAAGGTCATTCGGTTCGGTGGTGTGTTGGTCGATGATCTGACCATACAGAGTGATTTTGTTATTCAAGTTGTTCGCTTTCCGCAGCTTCGGTTGGTCAGCGCCAAGCGCGGACAGCCAATGATCGATATGGAATTCTAGAAATCCAAACTGCATTATCAAGCGCCCTATCGGCTCGTAAAAATCGCTGTCGCAGCGCTCGATCATCTCCGATACGGATTTTGGACGTTCCATTATCGTGCTCACATTGACGAAACGCAACGAGCGGATGAAGCGGATGCTTCAAGACGCCGCGCCGGTGCGGCACACGATAGCGAGAAGGTTGCAAAGAGTCCGACCGAAAGAAATGAGGCCCTGAGCTAATATCATCCCAATGGCAAAGAGTGGGCGTCCCCTATTGCCGACGCCTTCGTTTTCAGGAATATAATCCTCCATTGCGGCGACCCCTTTAACCGGAGATCGCCATGCCCCAAAAGACTCTCGCCGACACTCTGGCCGCCCGCGAAACCATCTATGTCAATTGTGGACACCCGATGTGCGGCAAATCGACGAAGCTCGACATCCAGGCGCTGATTGACAGGCTCGGCCGTGACCACGGCTCGATGCATGACGACCTGGTCGGGCTCTTTGTTTGCTCAAATTGCAAGGCTGCCGGCCGTGACCGACGGCAGGTGTTTTCACATTCATTCCTGACTACGAAAGCCAGCAGCGGGCGCGCAATTGCGATTGGAAGCCAACCTTCGAACGAAGGGGCTGAGGGTGGCCGGCGCCGCTTGTGGGGGCGTTGGGTAGATTGCCTGTAGGGCGGCGGCGGGGCGGATGGGGGTCCGCAGACGCTCCTGGGGGCTGCCCTGCGGTTTTTTTCCGGACACTCCGATTCCCAAGCAAAGTCAAAAAAGGGGTGGCGGCACGATGGCCGAGCTTCATCGTTTGCGGAAGTTAGGAACGGAAAGGCAGCAACTCACAAAAGCGCAACAATCACAAACGCTTAACGTTATATCTGGCGGAGAGAGCGGGATTCGAACCCGCGTTACGGTCTCCCGTAAACACACTTTCCAGGCGTGCGCCTTCAACCACTCGGCCACCTCTCCGTCCTGGCATTTTCACCGCGGCCGGTTTCACCGCGCGGGTTGGGGAGATGCCGTCTCCCTCGGGGAATTCCGGTGCGAAACTCCGCACCGTGGGCGCCGTCAACCAGCGGACACCTTTTCCCCCGTACCTGAGCCGTCAAAGCAACAGGCGCGGGGCTCATCTAGTCGATCCGGTGCCGAATGCCAAGACATAACGGCGCTCTAATCGCTTTGTCGGACAGCGATGCCCTGTCCATGCCACCAGCGCTGTTAGGTAAGCCGATTGCCGCGATCGGCGGCGGCGTCCTGGCCGACCGACGCCTCAGCGGCGAAAACCGGCGGCGCAGGTTCAACTTCGCGTGTCGCGATTGCGGACAAAGCGCGCAGAACCTATTTATCAGGCCGATACAGACATTTCTGATAAGCTTGCGGGGAGGCAAGGTCTGGATGTTCCGCTTTCTTTTCCGTCTTGCCGCGATGGTTACGCTTTCGGTTTCGGTCATCATGGCGGTGGTCGACGCGACACGCTCGGTGGCGGCGTCCGCCCCGGTCATGACCCCGCTCAACACCAGCTGGCTCGCCGTCTCGCCGGATACGCGAAGCGCCTTCGAAAGCTTCGTCCGCGACAAGCTTGGTCCGCTGCTGTGGGACGGCGCCATCGCCTGGGTGCTCAACCAGCCCGGTTTCGCGGTGTTCGCGGGGCTTGCCTTCCTTCTCTACATGATCGGCTACAGGCGGGAGCGAGCGACCGGGCGGTTCGCCTAGACTTGATAATTTGTTGTCGATGACCTTATGGGGTTCCCAAAAACAAAGAGAAAGCCCCAAACAAAGTGAAAGGGAGACTGCACATGTTCCTCAGCGACATGCTGAACAAGAAGCTCAACCTGCCAAAACCTGCCGAGGCGCTGCCGGGTCGCGCCGACCCTATCCCGACGGCATCCAGGCATTTTGTCTCGAAGCGGCCGCTCAACGGGCCCTATCCCGAGGGGCTGGAGAAGGCGATGTTCGGGCTGGGCTGCTTCTGGGGCGCGGAACGCCTGTTCTGGCAGGTCCAGGGCGTCTGGGTCACGGCCGTCGGCTATGCCGGCGGCGTCACCCCTAACCCGACCTACCAGGAAACCTGCACCGGTTTGACCGGCCATGCCGAAGTCGTGCTGGTCGTCTACGACCCGGAGATCGTGTCCTATGCACAGCTTCTGAAGCTGTTCTGGGAAAGCCATGATCCGACGCAAGGCATGCGCCAGGGCAACGATGTCGGCACCACCTACCGCTCGACGATCTACACGTTCGGTGATGCGCAATACCAGGCGGCGATCGCCTCGCGCGACGCCTACGAGGCCTCGTTGCGCGGCGCCGGGCGCGGCAAGATCACCACCGAGATCGCGCCGGCGCCGGCATTCTACTTCGCCGAGGAAGACCACCAGCAATATCTGGCGAAGAATCCCTACGGCTATTGCAATCTGCAGGGCACCGGCGTCGCCTGCGCCGTCCCGGCTGCCGTCTCCGCCTGAGGCCTTGGCGGGACGATTTTCCGTGGCGCCGGGATGCGGCGCCAGGCTTTTCCAACGGGTCAAAATTCCGCGTGAATTTTGCTTCGGGCCGTGCCAGATTGGCCCGAAGCGGGAGGAAGACACTCCTGTCTGATGTCGCATGCCTGCCGGAGAACCGCGCAGGCAGGCGGTGCATAACGGAAAAAATAACCGACAGGGTGTGGATCACATGAAACGTATTGTTCTCGGCCTCCTGGCCGCAACTGCGATGGTTCTTCCGGCCTTCGCCGCGGACATTCAGCCAGCACTTCTCTACGATCTCGGCGGCAAGTTCGACAAATCGTTCAACGAAGCGTCCTTCAACGGCGCCGAAAAGTTCAAGGCCGAAACCGGCATCGCCTATGTGGAATTCGAGGTCTCAAACGCGACCCAGCGCGAGCAGGCGCTGCGCCGTTTCGCCGAGGATGGCCGCAATCCGATCGCCATGGCGGGCTTCTCCTGGGCGGATGCGCTGGAGAAGATCGCCGTCGAGTTTCCCGAGACCAAATTCGCCATCATCGACATGGTCGTCGACAAGCCCAACGTGCGCTCCGTCGTCTACAAGGAGCAGGAAGGCTCCTATCTAGTCGGCGTGATGGCGGCGATGGCCTCGAAGACCAAAAAGGTCGGCTTCATCGGCGGCATGGACATTCCGCTGATCCGCCGATTCGGCTGCGGCTATGTCGGCGGCGCCAAGGCGGCCGGCGCCACCGACGTCATCCAGAACATGACCGGCGACACGCCGGCCGCCTGGAACGATCCGGCCAAGGGCGGCGAGATCGCCAAGACCCAGATCGACCAGGGCGCCGACGTGGTCTACGCGGCGGCAGGCGGAACCGGTGTTGGCGTGCTGCAGGCGGCGGCCGACGCCGGCAAGCTCGGCATCGGCGTCGATTCCAACCAGAATGGACTGCAGCCCGGCAAGGTGCTGACCTCGATGGTCAAGCGCGTCGACGTTGCCGTCTACAACACCTTCATGGACGCCAAGAACGACAAGTTCACCGGCGGCATCAACGATCTCGGCCTCAAAGAAGGCGGCGTCGACTACGCCATGGACGAAAACAACAAGGCGCTTGTCGACGACGCGATGAAAGCGGCGGTCGAAAAGGCCAAGGCCGACATCATCGCGGGTACCATCAAGGTGCACGACTACATGTCGGACAATTCCTGCCCTTATTGATTGCAGGATTCTTGCGAAGAGGACCCCCACCCTAACCCTCCCCACAAGGGGGAGGGAACGCTGCCGCGCGCCTTTAACTTCCCCTTTGGCGCCGAAACGCGGGCAGTTTGCCGAGGTTAGCGCCAACGGAAGTCTCCCTCCCCTTGTGGGGAGGGGTTAGGGGTACATCGTAGAGCGAAAGCCTCGGGTTTCCACCTGCGATAGCCCTGCTACTGATCGCGAGATTGCGGATCTGATCGAAGCCGCCGGGTGAAAGCCCGGCGGTTTTCTTATCCGCAGGCTCACCAATGCGGCGGCTTGGTCACAGGCACGTCGGATGCGGCCTGTTCTTCCAGCGCCAGGAAGCGGTCGGTCAGCGCATCGAGCTTGCGCTGCATGCGCTCGATCACCTTCCACTGCTCGGCGATCTGGCCGGACAGTTCCTCGATGGTCTGCTCCTGCTCGGCGGCGCGGATTTCCAGCGTCGTCAGCCGGTCGTCGGGCATGGTCATTTGAAATCCTCGATCAGGCGATTGTGCAGGCTGCGGCCACGTTCGAAATTGACAAGCGCGCGGGGATTTGTCGAGAGTGAACGCTGCTCCGGCAATTGGCACAGACGGGGCGTCATGCTAGGCGTTTTGACCAAGCGATAAAAAATACGAGTGGGACAGGCTGCATGGCGCAAGCCGCAATCGAGCTGATCGGCATCAACAAGAGTTTTGGCGCAGTGCGCGCCAATCGCGACATCAACCTGGAGATCGCGCGCGGCACCATCCATGGCATTGTCGGCGAGAACGGCGCCGGCAAGTCGACGCTGATGTCAATTCTTTACGGGTTCTATCAGGCCGACAGCGGCGAGATCCGCGTCGGCGGCCAGCCGGCGTCGATCAAATCGCCCAACGACGCCATCGCGCTCGGCATCGGCATGGTGCATCAGCATTTCATGCTGGTCGACAATTTCACGGTGCTGGAAAACGTCATTCTCGGCGCCGAAAGCGATGCGCTGCTGAAGAAGAGCATCGCCAAGGCGCGGTCCGAGCTGGAACGGCTCGAGCGCGAATACGGGCTGGAGGTCGATCCCGATGCGATCATCGAGGAATTGCCGGTCGGCCTGCAGCAGCGTGTCGAAATTCTCAAGGCGCTGTATCGCGGCGCCGAGATCCTGATCCTCGACGAGCCGACGGGCGTGCTGACGCCCGCAGAAGCCGACCATCTGTTCCGCATCCTCAGGCAGTTGAAGGAGCAGGGCAAAACGATCGTGCTGATCACCCATAAACTGCGTGAGATCATGGCGATCACCGACACGGTCTCGGTCATGCGCCAGGGCACGATGGTGGCGACCAGACAGACCACGAAGACCACGGTCGGGGAATTGGCCGAACTGATGGTCGGGCGACGCGTGCTGCTCAGGGTCGAGAAGGGCGAGGCGGAAGCCGGCGGGGTCAAGCTCGCGGTGAAGAACCTGACGGTGCGGGATTCTCGTGGCGTCACCATGGTCGACGACGTCTCCTTCGATGTGCGCGCCGGCGAGATCGTCGGCATCGCCGGCGTCGCCGGCAACGGGCAATCCGAAATGCTCGAGGCGATTTCCGGCATCAGGCGCGCCGTCTCGGGCTCCGTCATGCTCGACGGCAAGCCGATCGATCTGACCGGGGCCGCCGATCCCGGCGAACTGCGCGACCGCGGGCTCGCCCATGTGCCGGAAGACCGTCATCATGTCGGGCTGGTGCTGGCCTTCGAGGAGAACGAGAATTCGATACTCGGCTATCACGACGATCCGCGCTATGTCCGGGGGCCGTTCCTCGACATCGACGCTATCCGCGACGACGCCAGGGACAAGATCGCCAAATACGACATCCGCCCGGCGGACTGCCGCCTCAAGACCGCGAATTTCTCCGGCGGCAATCAGCAGAAGATCGTGCTGGCGCGGGAGATGGAGCAGGATCCGGGCGTGCTGATCGTCGGCCAGCCGACGCGCGGCGTCGATGTCGGCGCCATCGAATTCATCCATAAACGCCTCATCGCCATGCGCGACCAGGGCAAGGCGGTGCTGGTGGTGTCGGTCGAGCTCGACGAGATCCGCTCGCTGTCCGACCGCATCCTGGTGATGTTTGCCGGCCGCATCGTCGGCGAGCGCGGCCCGGAGGCGAGCGAAGGCGAGCTTGGACTGCTGATGGCCGGCGTCGAGCAGCGGGAGGCGGCGGAATGAGCATGCCCTACGCCAAGCTGCCGGCCTGGGCGGATTACGGGCTGATCCCGGTGATCAATCTCGCCGTTGCCTTCCTCGTCGCCGGCTTCGTCGTGCTCCTGGTTGGCGAAAATCCGTTCCGCGCGGCCGTCGTCCTGGTCGAGGGCGCCTTCGGCCGTGGGCAAGGCATTGCGTTCACGCTGTTCTACGCCACCACCTTCATCTTCAGCGGGCTTTCGGTGGCGGTTGCGGCGCATTGCGGCCTGTTCAACATCGGTGGCGAGGGCCAGGGCTATATCGCCGGCCTCGGCATCGGCATCGTCTGCCTCGCCTTCGACAGCGTGCTGCCATGGTGGCTCACTTTTCCGCTGGCGATCGTCGCCGCCGCGGCGATGGGCGCGCTGTGGGTGCTCATCCCGGCCTATCTGCAGGCCAAACGCGGCTCGCACATCGTCATCACCACCATCATGTTCAATTTCATCGCTGCCAGCGTCATGGTCTACGCGCTGGTCGGATTCTTGAAGCCGGCCATTTCGATGGCGCCGCAGACACGTACCTTCCTCGACGGCGCGCAACTGCCGAAGCTCAACTGGGTCATCGAACTGTTCGGCGCCAAGATCCGCTCGGCGCCGTTCAACATCAGCTTCCTGCTGGCGCTGGCCATGGCCATTCTGGTCTGGGTGCTGATCTGGCGCACCAGGCTCGGTTACGAGATGCGCACCTACGGCCACAGCGCGAAAGCGGCGCGCTATGCCGGCATTTCGGAAACCCGCATCATTATCATGGCGATGATGATTTCGGGTGCGCTGGCCGGCATGATGGCGCTCAACCCGACGATGGGCGACCAGCACAATGTCGCGCTCGAATTCGTTTCGGGCGCCGGTTTCGTCGGCATCGCAGTGGCGCTGATGGGGCGCCTGCACCCGGTCGGGATCGTGCTCGCCGCAATATTGTTCGGCATGCTCTACCAGGGCGGCGCCGAGCTCGCCTTCGAAATGCCGGCGATCAGCCGCGACATGATCGTCATCATCCAGGGCCTGGTCATCCTGTTCGCCGGCGCGCTCGAGCACATGTTCCGGCCCTATGTCCAGGCCCTGTTCGCCTCGCTCAGCCCGAGATCTGTCGGCATCGAAGCGATCAAGGGGAAGGGTGCCTGAGATGGATCTGTTCAACGCCATCATCCAGGTTCTGGACTCGACCATCCGCCTGTCGGTGCCCTTGCTGCTCGCCTGCCTCGCCGGCCTCTATTCGGAGCGGGCCGGCATTTTCGACATCGGGCTCGAGGGCAAGATGCTGGTCGGCGCCTTCGCCGGCGCCGCGTCGGCCTCGGTCTTCCATTCCGCCTATATCGGCCTCGGCATGGCCATTCTCATCTCGGTCGCTTTCGCGCTTATCCACGGCTTTGCCTCGATCACCCATCGCGGCAACCAGATCGTCTCCGGCGTGGCGATCAATTTCATCGCCGCCGGATCGACGATCATGCTCGGCCAGGCCTGGTTCCAGCAAGGGGGTCGCACCCCAGCCCTTGCCTCGGACGAGCGGTTCGGGGCGATCATCTGGCCGGGTGCGGATGCGGTCAGGGGCGTGCCGATCCTCGGCCCGATCTATTCGGAACTGATCTCCGGCCATTCCGTGCTGGTCTATGTCGCGTTTCTCGCCGTTCCGTTCACCTGGTGGGTGCTGTTCCGCACCCGCTTCGGCTTGCGCATGCGCGCGGTCGGCGAGAACCCGGCCGCTGTCGACACCGCCGGCATCTCGGTCGCCTGGCTGCGCTACCGGGCGCTGATCTGCACCGGAGTGCTCACCGGCATTGCCGGCGCCTATCTGTCGATGGTGCAGAATGGCGGCTTCGTCAAGGACATGACCGCCGGCAAGGGTTACATCGCGCTGGCCGCGCTGATCTTCGCCAAGTGGAAGCCGGTCAATGCCATGTTCGCCTGCCTGTTGTTCGGCTTCCTCGACGCGCTGTCGATCCGCCTGCAGGGCACGCCGCTGCCGCTGATCGGCAAGGTGCCGGTGCAGCTCATGCAGGCGCTGCCCTATATCCTCACCGTCATCCTGCTCGCCGGCTTCATCGGCAAGGCGATCCCGCCGCGCGCCGGCGGCGTGCCCTATGTCAAGGAACGCTAAGCGTGATTTCGAACCGCAGGTCCGCGTCAGCGAAAAGTGGAAGCCGGTTTTCGGACAAGCTCATGCGAGGCAAAACATGAGCATGATCCCGAAAAGTGGAAGCCGGTTTTCGGACAAGATCATGCGAGAAAAAAATCATGTCGCATGATCTGTTCGAAGCGGCCAGGGCCGCCATGGCCAAGGCCTATGCGCCGTATTCGAAATTCCCTGTCGGGGCGGCACTGCGCACCGAGGACGGCCGCATCTTTACCGGCGCCAACGTCGAAGTCGCTTCCTATCCGGAAGGCTGGTGCGCCGAAACCACGGCGCTTGGCCACTACATCATGGCCGGCGGCGGCAGGATAACGGAGATCGCGGTGATCGCCGAGCGCATGGCGAAGTGCTCACCCTGCGGCGGCTGCCGGCAGCGGCTGGCCGAATTCTGCCAGCCGGAAACCAGGCTCTATCTTTGCGATGATGCCGGCGTGGTCGAGACCGTGACCATGGGCGAGATGCTGCCCTACGCCTTTCAGGGCGATATGTTGAAATGAAGAGCTGGTTGAAATGAAGGAAGCGCTTGATCGTCTTGTCGAAAGGCTGGACGGGCTGGCGCCCGCCACAGCGCTGGTGCTGGGTTCGGGCCTTGGCGGGCTTGTCGAGCAGGTCGAGGATCCCGTCCGCATTCCCTATGGCGAATTGCCGGGCTTTCCCATAAGCGGCGTCAGCGGCCATGCCGGCGAGGTGGTGGCGGGGCGTTTTGCCGGCACGCCTGTGCTGATGCTGTCCGGCCGCGCCCACTACTACGAGCACGGCAACGCGGCTGCGATGCGGCCGGCGCTGGAGGTGCTCGCCGGCCTCGGCATATCGCAACTGATCCTCACCAATGCAGCCGGCTCGGTCGATCCGGAGATGGGGCCGGGCTCGGTCATGCTGATCACCGACCACATCAATTTCTCGGGCTCCAATCCGCTGATCGGCGAGCCGAGCGACCGCCGCTTCGTCGGCCTGACCGAAGCCTATGATGCCGGCCTTCGCGCGGCGATCGAGACGGCCGCGGAGGCGACTGCTACCGCGCTGCACAAGGGCGTCTATATGTGGTTTTCCGGGCCGTGCTTCGAGACGCCCGCCGAGATCCGCATGGCGCGCGTCATGGGCGCCAATGCCGTCGGCATGTCGACCGTGCCGGAGGTCATTCTCGCCCGTTTCCTCGGCCTGCGCGTCGCCGCCTGCTCGGTCATCACCAATCTCGCCGCCGGGATGACCGGGGCGGAGCTTTCGCACCAGGAGACCAAGGACATGGCGCCGGTCGGCGGCGCGCGGCTGGCGACAATCCTCCAGCGTGCTTTCCAGGACGGGCTGCCGGGGCGTAAGGTCCCGGCCTGATGCTTCCCCAGGAAATCATCCGCAGCAAGCGCGACGGCCAAAAACTGTCGACGCAGGAGATCGCCAGCTTCATCGAAGGCGTGACCGCCGGCACTGTCTCGGACGGGCAGGTCGGGGCCTTCGCCATGGCGGTGTTCTTCAACGGCATGAGCCGCGACGAGGCGGTGGCGCTGACGCTGGCGATGCGCGATTCCGGCGACGTGCTCGACTGGTCCGACCTGCCGGGCCCGGTCACCGACAAGCATTCGACAGGCGGCGTCGGCGACAATGTCTCGCTGATGGTGGCGCCGATCGTCGCCGCCTGCGGCGCTTATGTGCCGATGATTTCCGGCCGCGGTCTCGGCCATACCGGCGGCACGCTGGACAAGATGGATGCCATCCCAGGCTATATCAGCCAGCCGGATGTGGCGGGCTTCCGCAAGGCGGTGCTTGAAGCCGGCTGCGCCATCATCGGCCAGACCGCCGATCTCGCGCCCGCCGACCGCAGGCTCTATGCGATCCGCGACGTGACGGGAACCGTCGAATCGGTGCCGCTGATCACCGCCTCGATCCTGTCGAAGAAACTGGCCGCCGGCCTGCAGTCGCTGGTACTCGACGTAAAGGTCGGCAACGGCGCCTTCATGGAAAGGTCGCGCGACGCAACGACACTGGCGAATAGCCTGGTCGAAGTCGCCAATGGCGCCGGCCTGAAGACCTCAGCACTGGTCACCGGCATGAACGAGCCGCTGGCGTCGGCAGCCGGCAACGCGGTCGAGGTGCGCAATGCCGTCGATTTCCTCACCGGCCGCTTCCGCGACCGGCGCCTCGAGGACGTGACGCTGGCACTGGCCGCAGACATGCTGCAGTCGGCCGGGCTGGTGTCGTCCAACCAGGACGGCATGCGGCGCGCCGCCGAGACGCTTGCCGGCGGCGGTGCCGCCGCGGTCTTCGCGCGCATGGTGGCGGCGCTCGGCGGTCCGGTCGATTTTGTCGAGAATCCGGAAAAATACCTGCCGAAGGCGGCGACGGAGTTTGCGGTCGAGGCGACCGAAAACGGCTTTGTCACCGGCATCGCCACCCGCGACATCGGCCTCGCCGTGGTCGGGCTTGGCGGCGGGCGCATACGGCCGGACGACAGGATCGACCATGCGGTCGGCATCACCCGGCTGCTGCCGGTCGGCGCGGAGGTGCGGGCCGGCGAGGCGCTGGCGCTGGTCCATGCCCGCAATGCCGGGGATGCCGAGGCGGCCGCGGCCGCCGTGCTTTCGGCCTATGCGATCGGCGCTTCGAAGCCGCCCGCGGAAAAGACCGTCATCCGGCGGATCCTGCCGCGCGGGTGATCCGCTTTTGTTGGACCATGATCTTTCCGAAAACCGGTTTCCACTTTTCGCTGACGCGGACCTGCGGTTCGGGATCATGGTTCACTGGACGAGCAGCAGCGCGCCGTTCTCGACCTGGTATTTTTCCAGCCGCTGGAGAAAGCTCAGGCCGATCAAGTTGGTGCGCAGCGCCTTGTCGTCGAGCACCACCGCCTGAACGCCGTCGACCGTGATCTTGCCGATCTGCAGCCGGTCGACGGTCACCAGGGCAGCCTTGATCGCGCCGTTGGCGGTGTTGACCTGGTGTTTGAAGTCCGATGCGTTCAGCGAAATTCCGATCCTGCGCGCCGTCGAACCGTTGATGGCGACCAGCGTCGCGCCGGTATCGATCATGCCGTCGACCTGACGGCCGTTGAGCTTGAACGCAGACGTGAAATGCCCGCGCGCGTCGGCGGTGACCACGACCTTGCGGCCAAGCGGCTGCGGCGCCGCCGGTCTGTCGGGAACCGCAGCCAGGTTCAGGTCCGTTTGCGTTTCGACCTCCGGCCTGGCCCCGACCGCCGATTTCAGCAGGCCTTCGAACATCTGCGGATTCGACTGATAGAGCATCGGGAACGACGCCGATGCTACGGCGAGCACGCCAAGGATGAGAAAATTGCGCAGCATGGTCCGGCCTTCGTGAAAGCCCATGCTTATCGCGGCATGGTGTTTGCCACTTTAACAGATGCGGAAAGCGGCCGTTTGCGTAAACGATCGGTAAACGAGCGGCACGGTCATTTGGTCCCGTACATGCGGTCGCCAGCATCGCCGAGGCCGGGCATGATGTAGCCCTTCTCGTTGAGCTGGCGGTCGATGGAAGCGGTGAAGACCGGGACATCGGGATGCGCCTTGATGAAGCGCTCGAGGCCTTCTGGCGCCGCCAGCAGGCAGAGGAAGCGGATGTTGGTGGCGCCGCGCCCTTTCAACTTGTCGATCGCCGCGATCGCCGAATTGGCGGTCGCCAGCATCGGATCGACGACGATCACCAGCCGGTCGGCGAGATCGCTCGGCGCCTTGAAGAAATATTCGACCGCTTCCAGCGTTTCGTGGTCGCGGTAGAGACCGATATGGGCGACGCGCGCCGCCGGCACCAGGTCGAGCAGGCCTTCGAGCAGGCCGTTGCCGGCGCGCAGCACCGAGGCGAAAACCAGCTTCTTGCCCTCCAGTGTCGGCGCTTCCATCGTCTCGATCGGCGTTTCGATCGTCGTCGTCGTCAGTTCGAGGTTGCGCGTGACCTCGTAGCCGAGCAGCAGCGAGATCTCCCGCAACAGCCGCCGAAACCCGGCCGTCGAGGTTTCCTTCTTGCGCATGATGGTCAGCTTGTGCTGGACAAGCGGGTGGTCGACGACGGTGACGCCCTGCATGGTGTTCTCCTAGCTGCGCAGGTGAATGGTGAATGGTGAATAGTGAATAGTGGATAGGTTTGCGAGTCCTTGGTTCAGCGGAAAACTCGCGGTTGACGGACCGAAGCGCCGGGTGAACCATTCATTCACCATTCACCATTCACCATTCACCATTCACCATTCACCATTCACCATTCACCATTGTC
>NZ_CAKXZS010000005.1:0-26337 GCF_935822925.1 Mesorhizobium ventifaucium | reverse complement strand
CACCATTCACCATTCACCATTCACCATTCACCATTCACCATTCACCATTCACCATTCACCGGCTCTTGCCGTCGAGCCGGCCCAGCAGCATTGCCTTGGTCTTCTTGTCGACGAAGGCGGCGTTGATGGCGGTTCTGGTGACGGCGGCGAGCGCCTTGTCGTTCATCGAAAATTGCTCGGCGGCACTATCGTATTCGCGCTTGAGCGACGTCCGGAAATAGGGTGGATCGTCGGAGTTGAGCGTCACCTTGCAGCCTGCCGCCAACAGGGCCGGAAAAGGATGGTCGGCGAAACTGTCGAAGACCTTCAGCGCGATGTTGGAGCTTAGGCAGCATTCGAGCACGACGCCTTCGTCGGCGATGCGCCGGACAAGGTCGGGGTTCTCGATGGCACGCACGCCATGGCCGATGCGGGAGGGGCGGATGTGGTCGAGTGCGGCCTCGACGCTCTCCCAGCCCATCAGTTCGCCGGCATGGACGGTAATGCCAAGGCCGACCTCGCGCGCGATTTCGAAGGCCCTGACATAGTCCTCCAGATCGCCCATCCGCTCGTCGCCGGCGACGCCGAAGCCGGTGACCAGCGGATGCCCGCAACGAGCGGCGAAGCGCGCCGCCTGCTCGATCGATTCGACGCCGGCATTGCGCACGCCGGTGACGATCATGCGGCCCTCGATGCCGGTCTTGGCCTTGGCACGCGTCATGCCTTCGCCGAGCGCGTCCGTATAGGCCTTGGGCGACAGGCCGGCCTTCCCGGCGTGGTCCGGCGAGGTGAAGATCTCGGAATAGATCGCACCGTCGCGGGCGAGGCTGGTCAGATAATGGTCGGCCAGCCGCGCATAGTCCTCTTCCGTGCGAAATAGGTCGGAGGAGAAGTCATAGGCGGCGAGGAAGGAGGTGAAATCGCGCCAGACGAAAGAGCCGTCCTGAATGTAGGGCGAGGTATCCTTGCCGTATTTCTGCGCCTGACGGATGACGAGTTCGGGCGCCGCTGCCCCTTCGATATGGCAGTGCAGTTCCGCTTTCAAAGGCATGCAGTCATCCCGTCAGGTCAGTCCAGGTCGCGCACCCATAAGCATGATTCCACGACCGGGAAGCGCGGCCGAACACCGCGCCTTAAACAATAGCGTCGGCACCATCGATCGGCTATGGTCCCGCCGGTTTTATGGCGGATCAAAAATAATGTCGGTAGAGAGAACCACGGCCGTTGGCGGCATGGAAACGTCCTATGGTTTCAAGCGTGTAGGGGCAGGCGAGAAGCAGTCCCTGGTCAACGACGTTTTCCGCAAGGTGGCGAACCGCTACGATCTGATGAACGACCTGATGTCGGGCGGCCTGCACCGGCTGTGGAAGAACGCCATGGTGACATGGCTCAATCCACCGAAACGACCGGGCTGGAGCGTTCTCGACGTTGCCGGCGGCACCGGCGACATCGCCTTCCGCATCGTCGAGGCGAGCGGCAGGAACGCCCATGCCACGGTTCTCGACATCAACGGCTCGATGCTCGCGGTCGGCCGCGACCGGGCCGAGAAAAAGGGTCTGACTGATAACACCGATTTCGTCGAGGCCAATGCCGAGGAGCTGCCTTTCGCTGATGCCAGTTTCGACGCCTACACGATCGCTTTCGGCATTCGCAACGTGCCGCGCATCGATGTGGCGCTGGCCGAAGCGTATCGCGTGCTGAAGCCCGGCGGGCGTTTTCTCTGCCTCGAATTTTCCGAGGTCGACATGCCGCTGCTCGACAAGGTCTACGAGGCGTGGTCGTTCAACGCCATCCCCAGGATCGGCAAGGCGGTGACCGGCGAAGGCGAGCCCTATTCGTATCTGGTCGAATCGATCCGCAAATTTCCCAATCAGCAGAATTTCGCGGCGATGATTTCCCGCGCCGGCTTCGACCGCGCTTCCTATCGCAATTATTCCGGCGGCATAGCTGCGCTTCATTCGGGCTGGAAGCTTTGAGGCTGGCCCGAATTTTTCATCCTCGGGGAGCCCTTCGCCGGTCTAAGAAACCGGCAGGGCTGGTGCAATCATGAGCAGTGTCGGCGCTGGCCTCAGGCTCGTACGGGCCGGCTGGGTGCTGATCCGCGAAGGCGTCGTCGCGGCGCTGCCGGGCGATGAGCTGTTCGGCCTGCCGAAATTCGGCTGGCGGGTGGCACGGCTGTTCACCCGCCGCCGCGCGCTTGCCTACGAGCGTGGCGATCGGCTGGCCAAGGCGGTCGTCCGGCTCGGCCCGTCCTATGTCAAGCTCGGCCAGTTCCTGGCGACGCGGCCCGATGTCGTCGGCAACGACATAGCGCTCGATCTCGCCATGCTGCAGGACAAGATGCAGACATTTCCGCAGGCCGAGGCCATTGCGGCGATAGAGGCCTCGCTCGGGCGCAAGGTCGGCGAGCTCTACGCCAGTTTCGGCGCGGCGGTCGCCGCGGCCTCGATCGCTCAGGTCCATACCGCCGAAACTTTGCAGAACGGCGTCGGTTCGCGGGTCGCGGTGAAGGTCATCCGGCCGGGCGTGCGGCGCCGTTTCTTTCGCGATCTCGAAAGCTATTTCCTCGCCGCGCGTCTGCAGGAAAAATACATCCCGTCGTCGCGCCGGCTGCGGCCGGTCGAGGTGACCCAGACGCTGGCGCAGACCACCAAGATCGAGATGGATCTGAGGCTAGAGGCGGCAGCGCTTTCGGAACTCGGCGAAAACACCAGGGACGATCCCGGCTTTCGCGTGCCGACGGTCGATTGGGAACGCACCGGCCGCGACGTGCTGACCATGGAATGGGTCGACGGCATCAAGATGAACGACATTGCCGGCCTCACTGCCGCCGGCCACGATCTCAAGGCGATCGCCGCCAATCTGGTCCAGTCGTTCCTGCGTCATACGCTGCGCGACGGTTTTTTTCACGCCGACATGCATCCGGGAAACCTGTTCGTCGAGCCCGATGGCACCATCGTCGCTGTGGATCTCGGCATTGCCGGCCGGCTCGGCAAGAAGGAGCGCCGGTTCCTCGCCGAAATTCTCTACGGCTTCATCACCCGTGACTATCTGCGCGTCGCCGAAGTGCATTTCGAGGCCGGCTACGTGCCGCGTCAGCATAACGTCGCGGCGTTCGCCCAGGCGATCCGCGCCATCGGCGAGCCGATCCACGGCCAGCCGGCCGAAACCATCTCGATGGCCAAGCTGTTGGCGCTTCTGTTCGAGGTCACCGACCTCTTCGACATGGCGACGCGGTCTGAACTGGTGCTGCTGCAGAAGACCATGGTGGTGGTCGAAGGCGTCGCCCGCACCCTCGACCCGGCCTTCAACATGTGGAAGACGTCAGAACCGGTGGTCGGCGGCTGGATATCAGGCAATCTCGGCCCGCGTGCCCTGCTGGCCGACGCACGCGACGGCGCCGGCGCGTTACTGGCGCTTGCCCGCCAGGCGCCGGACCTCGCCGCCCGCACCGAGCGGCTGTCGCGCGAGATCGATCTGATGGCCGAACACGGGCTGCGTTTCGACGAAAGGACGGCGCACGCCATCGGCAAGGCCGAGGCACGCCACACCCGCTCCGGCCGGCTGGCGCTGTGGGTTATCGCGCTGACGCTGGTGTTTATCGCCTGGAAGCTGCTCTGACTGCAAGCAATGACAGCAGTGCTGTCATTGCAGTCATGCTCCAGTGTCGCTATATTAGGTCGCGGGAGCGCGATCATGGCCCGGATTACTGTTCGCAATGTGGATGAGAGCGTCATGCGGCGACTGAGTGAGCGTGGCGCCGCGCGTGGCGTTTCCATGGAGCAGGAGGCGCGGGACGTGCTCGCCGCATCCGTTGGGCTTCCGACCACCAAAGGTTTCGACGGGTCGGGCATTGCAGCTGAGGACGAAGCCAAGTTCAGACCGACGACACTGGGGCAAGGGTGATTATGGGCACCCTGACCATTCGCAATCTCGACGACGAGGTGAAGCAAAAGCTACGCGAGCGGGCTGCCAGACATGGCGTGTCAATGGAGCAGGAAGCAAGAAGTCTGTTGCTGAAAGATGTGGCAGCCGCCAAAGAACGTGATGGGGATGTCGTTACGGCGGAGGAAATCCTCGAATTCGGCCGACGACTGCAACGCGCGGATTTCGATCAGAAGAAATTCACTGATGACCTCTGGTCCTTCATAGAGGAAGAATGACCGTGGTGGTCGACACCTCAGCGATCGTGGACATCCTGAAGCAGGAGCCCGATGCTCCGGCAATCGCCCAGCGCCTCGCCGGAAATCAGCGGATACTGATGAGCGCCGCAACTCTGATGGAATGCGGCACAGTAATTGTCCGCCGCTATGGCGACGCTGGCATGGCCGAGTTGACGGACCTTCTTGCTAGACTGAAAGTCACGATCGTCGCGCTCTCCGCCGAACATGCGCAAGCCGGAATTGAAGCCTATGCACTGTATGGCCGAGGTACTGGCCATCGCGCCAATCTCAACTTCGGCGATTGCTTCGCCTATGCCTTGGCCAAGACGCGAAACCTGCCGCTGCTTTTCAAGGGCGACGATTTCATCCATACCGACATCGAACCGGCGCTGAAGCCGGCATGATATTGCACAGGAACTGGCCTAGGACATGACCCTTTCCGGCAAGCGCATCCTACTCATCATCGGCGGCGGCATCGCCGCGTACAAGGCGCTCGACCTGATCCGCCGGCTGCGCGAGCGGGGCGTTGTGGTGCGCGCGGTGATGACCGCCGCGGCGCGGGAATTCGTGACCACGCTGTCGGTCGGGGCGCTGTCCGCTGACCACGTGTTCACCGATTTGTTCGACCGCAATGACGAGCACGATGTCGGCCACATCCGCTTGTCGCGCGAGGCCGATCTTGTCGTCGTGGCGCCCGCTACCGCCGACCTGATGGCGAAGCTCGCCAACGGCCATGCCAACGACCTTGCCTCGACTGTGCTCATCGCCACCGACAAGCCGGTGTTGATGGCGCCGGCCATGAACCCGAAAATGTGGTCGCATCCGGCGACCCGGCGCAACCGCGCGACATTGCAGAAGGACGGCGTCGCATTCGTCGGCCCGGCAAAGGGCGAGATGGCCGAGAGCAACGAGGCGGGCGAGGGCCGCATGGCCGAGCCGCTGGAGATCGTCGCCGCGATCGAGGCGCTGCTCGATAGCAGGCCGAAGCCGCTGGCAGGCAGAAAGATCATCGTCACCTCAGGACCGACGCATGAGCCGATCGACCCGGTGCGCTACATCGCCAACCGTTCGTCCGGCAAGCAGGGCCATGCCATCGCGGCGGCGCTGGCACGGCTGGGCGCCGATGTGCGCCTCGTGTCCGGTCCGGTCGGCATTGCCGATCCGGCCGGGGTCACCACGCTGCATGTTGAAACCGCGAACGAGATGAAGGACGAGGTCGAAAAGCTTCTGCCGGCGGATGCGGCGGTGTTCGCCGCTGCCGTTGCCGACTGGCGCAGCGAGACATCGGCCGACGAGAAGATCAAGAAGGTGGCGGGCGAGGGGCCGCCGGCGCTGCAGATGATCGAAAACCCTGACATTCTTTCGGGTGTAGGTCATCACAGGAAGCGGCCCAGCCTGGTCGTCGGCTTCGCCGCCGAGACTCGGGATCTGGTCCGCAACGCCGAGGCCAAGCTTGCGAAGAAGGGCGCCGATTTCATCGTCGCCAACGACGTGTCGCACGAAGGCGGGGTGATGGGCGGCGATCGCAACCGGGTGCGGATCGTCTCTAAGGCCGGTGTCGACGAATGGCCCGAGATGAGCAAGGACGAGGTTGCGACGCGGCTGGCCGCCTTGATCGCCGAGCGGCTGAAGACGGTTGTCGTCTAGTCAATCTCCCCCCTTGTGGCTTCGCCAATCACCAGCGTTGCAAGATGAGCGCCAAGGCCTGAGCTGCCGATCTCCCCCCTCGTGGGGGAGATGGCCGGCAGGCCAGAGGGGGCGTGTCCCGCCAACCTATCGCAACTGCGCGTTACGGCAGCTTGAACTCTAATGCTTGCGTTCCTTCGCGCCCCCCTCTGCCCTGCCGGGCATCTCCCTCACGAGGGGGGAGATTGGCAGCTCCGCCGGCCGCGGCGCGGAACAATCCTGTTGCGCGCCGCATGCAGAGCTACGCTATGGCGCTCATTTGAAAGAGTGGATCAGTTGCAGTGAGGTGACGGCGACTGCCAGGTTGACGCCGGTCTGCGCCTGTACGTTGAGAGGCTGCAGCGAGAAGAGGCTGTTCAGCCCGCCGACCAGAAGGTTGGCACCGCCGCCGGTCACCAGGCTGGCCTCGGCGTTGACGCCATAATAGTTGCCGGCAAGATCGCCGGAATCACGATCGCGGGTGGCCGCCAGAACCGCCCATATCAATTCGCCCTGGTGGGTCCTGCCGACGTCGACGCCGAGCTTAGAGATGACCCCGGTATAGGCTTCGGGGGGACCGCCATGATGGGGGCGAAAGGTGCAGGCCACGCCTTTGTTGGATGTGACGATGTAGCCGGTGCCGCCGTCGATGGTGCAGTCGAGCACGCCGAGCTCCAGCCTGCCCGCGCTGGCAGGGGCAGCGAGCAACGTGGCGGCGAGGGCGGCGGCACAGGCGAGTTTCTTGATCATGGAGGGGTCCTTTTTGCGAATTGCCTTGAACAACGGCTGAACATCCCAAGCGTTCCGCCGAGAAATTGGCGCGATCAAGGCGGGTCAATGCACAGTCATTTGAAGGTTTCGGAGGCATGCCAAACGGCAAGCCTGTATCAGGCCGAAAAGCCGCCGTCGGTCAGCCGGTGCTGGTGCGCGCCAGGCCGTCCTTAGCCGGCTGGTAGGTGGGGCTGAGGCGCACGGCTTCGCGATAGGATTTTGCCGCCTTGGCCTTGTCGCCGCGCCGCTCGTAGATCAGCGCCTGGTTGGACCAGGCCTCGGCATTCTTGCCGTCGAGCTTGATCGCCATGTTGATGTCGGCGAAGGCGTTGTCCTCGTCGTTCGTCGCGAGATAGGAGAGGCCGCGGCCATTGTAGGGTTCGGCGGCGTCCGGCGCCAGTGAGATGGCGGTCGAGAAATCCTCGATGGCGAAAGCGTGCTGGCCCTGGCTCTGATAGATCAGGCCGCGATTGTGATAGGCCCGCGCGTCTGTCGTGTCGAGCTGGATGGCCTTCTGGAAATCGTTGAATGCTTCCTGGATGCGGTTGGCTTTGCGGTAGAGATTGCCGCGGCCGATATAGGCTGCGTCATAGTCGGGATTGATCTGGATCGAGCGGTTGTAATCGGCAAGCGCGGCCGCCTGGTCGCCGAGGAAGCGCTGGATGAGAGCGCGGTTCGAATAGGCCTGGTAGAAATTCGGATTGAGCTGGATGGCGGTGTTGAAGTCGTTGAGCGCCGCCTGATACTGGCCGCCGCGGCCATAGGCCGAGCCGCGCACATTGTAGCCTTCCGGATCCTGGGGACTGCGCTGGATAACGGCCGACAGCGAGGAGATGTTCTCGGCCGACCCTTGCGCCCTGTCGATGTTGGTGAATTCGCCGGTCGGGGCTGCTGTCTGGCAGCTGGCGAGCGCCAGCCCGGAAAGCAAGGTTGCCGTCAGGGCGAAGCCGCGCATTGCGGTTCTGCGCTCCACGCTTGCTGCATTCATGTCTGCTCTGTCCTCACTGCCCGCCGCGCCGTCAGGTCTGTTCCCTCTCCGAACCGGCCCTCTCCGAACTGGTCGAATTCAACAAAAAGGTGGCGGCGATTACACATCGCGCCACCCTGGATATCTTTCGAAAAGGACGAAAAATTGGCGTCAGAACCGCGGCGTACGCGGAGCACCGGCGCCAGCAGCACCAGCCGCCACCGGGCGCGGCGTCATCGGCAGCAGGCCTTCGCGCTGGGCGCGCTTGCGGGCCAGCTTGCGGGCGCGGCGAACGGCTTCCGCCTTTTCGCGGGCGCGCTTCTCCGAAGGCTTCTCATAATGTCCGCGCATCTTCATTTCGCGGAAGATGCCTTCGCGCTGCATCTTTTTCTTGAGCGCGCGAAGCGCCTGGTCAACATTGTTGTCGCGGACGAGTACCTGCACGGGCAATCCTGTCTTTCGGGTTTTGTTAACAACAGGCAAGTGGCCAAAGTCGCTTGCCTCCGCGGCGGTCTACACCACGAATTGTGGCGGCTGATAGCAGAATCATGCCGCTCTGTCCACTGCCGAAACGAAAAACCCGCCTCGGCGGCGGGTCGTCGGCGCAATCAGCACGATGCGCAAATTAACAGCATAGCTGCCGTCAGAAAGCAAGGAATTACGACCTCTGGTAGTAGATTTGCCTTCTCGGGCGGGCTCCCCGCGCCGATGGGAGCGATCGTTGGCGGTTTCTCCACCACCGATAAGTCCTGCTGCCTCAATCCGGCAAAACGGTCTGCCTTATCGACGAAGGAACAAACCTCGTTCCGCATTGTTTGTTCGCATAGGCAAGCACAGGAGAAAACCGATGTCAGAGACCCGTGAATGGCTCGTCCAGTGGCTCAGGGACGCGCATGCGATGGAGGAGCAGGCCGAAACCATGCTGAACGGCCAACTGAGCCGGCTGGAGAGTTATCCCGAACTCCGTCAGCGCATCAGCCTGCACGTCGACGAGACGAAAGGGCAAGCCGCACGCCTCAGAACCTGCCTGGAACAACTGGGCGAGGATACGTCCACGCTGAAGGACGCAGGCGGCAAGCTGTTGGCCATGGCGCAGTCCCTCAGCGGCGTCTTCGCCGGCGACGAGGTGATGAAGGGCTCGCTCGCGAGCTACACATTCGAGCATATGGAGATCGCCTCATACACGATCCTCATCGCAGCCGCAGAATCCCTCGGCGAAACAGAAGTCGCCCGGGCCTGCGAACAAAACCTGCGTGAGGAAGAAGCAATGGCCGAGTGGCTGAAAAACAAGCTGCCCGCGACTACGGAGCAGTTCCTGGCTCGCTCGGAGACGGACAGCGACTATGCCAAACGATGAGGACAACAGGCCGGCTGCCAAGATGACGCCGCCTTCGGTGTGGCGGGCCTACAGCTATGCCTGGATTACCCTCGGCTTCTTCGTCATCTCGATCGTCGGTCACTGGGTTTTCGGCTGGTTCGCCTATCTCGACGAGCAGCAAGCGCTCGGCCAACCGCCCGAATTCGGCGGCTATCTGATCGAGATGAGCCGCGACACGCTTGAGAACTGGCAGTCGGAATTCCTGCAACTGCTCTGGCAGGTCGGCGGCCTGGCGTTCCTGCTCTTCGTCGGTTCGCCGCAATCGAAGGAAAGTACCGACCGTATGGAGGCCAAGATCGACGCGCTTCTCACCCTTGTCGACCCGAAGAAAGGCAAGGAGGCGATTCGCGAGCTGGACCTGCAGTATGACGGCCGCCACACCGACGAGCCGCACGCGCACCGGCACTAAATCCGGGAGTTGGAAATTTGACCCGGAGCCGATCATCGCCCCGGGTCGTTGATCCAACGACGCAACCAGGTCACTATGATGCTGTGGCCAGGTGAAGCCGCTTGAAATCCTCGAAGAACTCGCCGTAGTCGCAGGTTATTTCCTCGCCCGCCGCTATGTCGCGGATCGCGGTTGCCCCGCCATACTGCGAAAAATCCGTGTTCGGCGTTTCGGAATGGTTCATGAAGCGGCCATTGTCGACCTCATAGACCATGAATCCGGGCCGGTCCGGACTTGGATAGGCATATCTGTCGAGCAATTCCCTGAGGTGCGGCGGCGCGGCCTTATATTTTTCCATCGGGATCAGCCGGTCGAAATCCGGGTCGAGCTGCCAGATCGACGCCCCCTTGCTGATCGGCTCGGCGGCGAACACGCCGACGCCCTCAATTGCGCTAGCGGCGATGTAGGTCCTGATCAGCAGCATGTTTTAGGCCCGTCTTCAAACAGCATTCTTCGAACAGAAAACGCAATCGCCAAATCACGCCAAGAAAGCAAGCCGGGTTTTCACGCTCTGATCCATTGTTCGCCGACGCGAAACACCTCACGTCCGGCTGATCGAGACGCCGCCATCTGCGAACAATGCCGCGCCGGTGGTGAAGCTCGATGCATCCGAAGCCAGGTAGAGCGCTGAGCGGGCGATCTCCTCAGGCTCGGCGACGCGCTTCAAAGCGTGCAGGTTTTCGACGAAGGCTCGTGATTCAGGTGCCTTGAACGTTGCCGAAGGCGTGTCGGTGCCGCCCGGCAGAAGCGCGTTGACCCGCACGCCTTTGTCGCCGTGTTCGGCGGCAAGCACCTGCGTCAATCCGATCAGCCCGGCCTTGCTTGCGGCGTAGCTGGTCATGCCGGGCATGCCGACGGAGTGGCCGACGAAGCTGGAGGTGAAGATCAGCGATCCGCCGCCGCGATCGACCATCGCCGGCACCTGATATTTCGCGCCGAGGAAAGCGCTGGTCAGGTTGGTGTCGAGCGTCTCTCGCCAGCCCTCTAGCGACAGCTCCGAGATTGGACCTATCTTGCCGACCGAGCCGGCGTTGTTAAAGGCGATATCCAGCCCGCCGAACCGTCCGACAGCCAGTTCGACAAGGGCTTTGGCATAGGCCTCGTCGCGGACATCGCCGGCAAGGGCAATGGCCGTGCCGTCGGCGTCCTCGATTTCGGCAACGAGCGCGTCAAGCTCCGCCTGGCGGCGGGCAGCGACGACCAGCTTGGCGCCAGCCTCGGCAAAGAGCTTTGCGGTGGCGCGGCCGATGCCGGAACTGGCGCCGGTGACGATGGCGACCTTGTTGGCAAGTGCGAACATTTTTGCATCCTTCTTTCGCGCCAGCTTCGCCGGCAATCGGGTGCTTGGTCGCAGATCGAGGCGGCGCGAGCCACCCGATACCTGCGAAGGCGTTGCGGACGCATCGTCGGCGCCCCGGATCGCGCGGGTCTTTTTTGTCGCGGCGCAAAACGGCAAGCGCCGTCGCAAACAGCGCAAGGCTGGCAGCGCTGTTTCGCTAGTGATACACCTCGCGCGCCGGCGCTCGATTGGATGCCCGGCCGCTGTCTGCGAGGCCAGAACGTTGAAAAAATATTCGGTATTCGCCATCGCCCGCGAGGCCATGCGCGGCCACAAGGGCTGGGAGGAGCAATGGTCTTCGCCAGAGCCGAAGAAGGAATACGACGTCATCATCGTCGGCGCCGGCGGCCATGGCCTGGCCACCGCCTACTATCTCGCGACTGTGCACGGCATCACCAATGTCGCAGTGCTGGAAAAGGGCTGGCTTGGCGGCGGCAACACCGGCCGCAACACCACCATCATCCGCTCCAACTATCTCTACGACGAGAGCGCCGGCATCTACGACCATGCGCTGAAGCTGTGGGACGGGCTCAGCCAGGAGCTCAACTACAACGTCATGTATTCGCCGCGCGGCGTCATGATGCTGGCCCACAATGTCCATGACATCCAGGTGCTGAAGCGCCACGTCCATGCCAACCGTCTGAACGGCATCGACAATGAATGGCTAACGCCGGAAGCGGCGAAGGAATTCTGCCCGCCGCTCAACATTTCGCGCGCTGCCCGCTATCCGGTGATGGGCGCGACCCTGCAGCGTCGCGGCGGCACGGCCCGCCATGATGCCGTCGCCTGGGGCTATGCGCGCGGCGCCTCGGCGCGCGGCGTCCACATCATCCAGAATTGCGAAGTCACCGGCGTCAAGCGGGCGCCGAACGGCGCGGTCACCGGCGTCGAGACGACGCGCGGCTTCATCGGCGCCAGGAAGGTCGGCGTGGTGGCGGCCGGCCATTCGTCGGTCATCATGAACATGGCCGGGGTGCGCATGCCGCTGGAAAGCTATCCGCTGCAGGCGCTGGTGTCGGAGCCGGTCAAGCCGGTATTCCCCTGCGTGGTGATGTCGAATACGGTGCACGCCTATATCTCGCAGTCCGACAAGGGCGAACTGGTCATCGGCGCCGGCACCGACCAGTATGTCTCCTATTCGCAGACCGGCGGCCTGCACATCCTGCAGCACACGCTCGATGCCATCTGCGAGATGTTCCCGATGTTCACGCGCATGAAGATGCTGCGCTCGTGGGGCGGCATCGTCGACGTGACGCCCGATCGCTCGCCGATCCTGGCCAAGACGCCGGTGCCCGGCCTCTACGTCAATTGCGGCTGGGGCACCGGCGGCTTCAAGGCGACGCCGGGCTCGGGCCATGTCTTTGCCCACACCATCGCCAGGGACGATCCCCACCCGATCAACGCGCCCTTCACCATCGAGCGCTTCCGCACCGGCCGCCTGATCGACGAGGCGGCGGCGGCAGCGGTGGCGCACTGATGATGGCTCCCTTCGTGACGTCGGGTCCGCGGCTTTGCGATCAACCGGCCGGCGCCTGCGTCGGCCACGGCGAATTGTAGGAACAACCATGCTTCTCATCCGCTGCCCCTATTGCGAGGAAGAGCGTCCGGAACTCGAATTCCGCAACGCCGGCGAGGCGCATATCGCGCGTTCGGCAGATATGGCCGCGACAAGCGATGACGACTTCGAAAAGTTCTTCTTCATCCGCTCGAATCCCAAAGGCATCATATATGAGCGCTGGCGCCACATGCATGGCTGCGCGCGGTTCTTCAACGCCGTGCGCGACACCGTCAGCGACAGGTTCCTGATGACCTACAAGGCCGGCGAGCCGAAGCCTGCGAAGCTGCCGGGAGCCTCCGAATGATCGCGACGTTTCGCATTCCCGGCGCCGGGCGCCTCAAGCAGGCAGAAACCGCTCGGTTCAGCTTCGACGGCCAGTTATATGCCGGCGTCGAGGGCGAAACGCTGGCCTCGGCGCTGCTTGCCAACGGCGTCCATCTGGTCGGCCGTTCGTTCAAATATCACCGGCCGCGCGGCTTCCTGTCCGCCGGGGCGGAAGAGCCCAACGCGTTGGTCGAGATCAAGCGCGACGCAGCGCGCAAGACGCCAAATGTTCGCGCCACCGTGCAGGAGCTCTATGACGGGCTGACGGCACAGTCGCAGAACCGCTGGCCGTCGCTCGCCTTCGACGTCAGCGCGCTCGGCGACATCGCCTCGCCGCTGCTTTCCGCGGGTTTCTACTACAAGACCTTCATGTGGCCGAAGTCCGCCTGGAAAAACTTTTACGAGCCCAAGATCAGGGCTGCGGCAGGGCTTGGCGTCGCTCCTGACCAACCGGATCCCGACCACTATTCGGCGCGCTTTGCCCATTGCGATGTGCTGGTGCTGGGCGGCGGTGCTGCCGGCATCGCCGCCGCACTTGCCGCGGCCGAATCCGGCGTGCGTGTCATCCTTGCCGACGAGCAGCCGGATTTCGGCGGCAGCCTGCGTTTCGAGAGTGGCGCCAAGATCGTCGGCCAGGACGGTTTTGCCTGGGCGCAAGGTGCAGTCGCCAAGCTTGGGGCCATGGACAATGTCCGCGTGCTGTCGCGCACCACGGCCTTCGGCTATTACGCGCAGAATTTCGTCGGGCTGGTCGAACGCGTCAGCGACCATCTGCAGAGCCCCGGTCGCGACTTGCCGCGCGAGCGGCTGTGGCAGGTCCGCGCCAAACGCGTGGTGCTGGCGACCGGCGCCATCGAGCGGCATATTGTGTTTGCCGACAACGACCGGCCCGGCGTCATGCTGGCGTCGGCGGCGCGCACCTATCTCAACCATTTTGGCGTCGCCGTCGGCAGGAATGTCGGCGTCTATACCGCCAACGATTCCGCATATGCGGCGGCGATCGACCTGAAGAAGGCCGGCGTCGGCGTGGCGGCGATCGTCGACCTCCGCGACAACCCGACAGGGGCGCTGATCGATGAGGCGAGGGCGCTCGGCATCGAGGTCAATTTCGGCCGTGCGGTGATCCGCGCCGGCGGCAAATTGCGGGTCTCCTCGATGACCGTGCAGCCGAAGAATGGCGGCGGCGAGCGCACCATCCCGGTCGACGCCATCCTGATGTCGGCCGGCTGGACGCCGTCGGTGCATCTGTTCTCACAGTCGCGCGGCAAGGTCGCCTTCAACGATGAGACCAAGCGCTTCGTGCCCGGCACCTATGCGCAGGACTGCGTCTCCGTCGGCGCCTGCAACGGCACGGACGGGCTGTCGGCGACGATCGACGAGGCCTATGCGGCGGGCGCCAAGGCGGCGAAGGATGCGGGCGTCAAGAATATCGGTGCCAATACCGTCAAGGGCACCAAGCCGAAGGTCGACGCCAGCGAGAGCTGGTCACGCGGCATGCTGGGTGCGGCGCCCGGAGCCGGGCCGGACACGACGGTAAAAGCCTTCGTCGACTTCCAGAACGACGTCACCGCCAAGGACATCCGCCAGGCAGTGCATGAAGGAATGCGCTCGATCGAGCACGTCAAGCGCTTCACCACCAACGGCATGGCGACCGACCAGGGCAAGACCTCGAACATGCACGGCCTGGCCATCGCCGCCGAGACGCTGGACAAGCCGATCCCGCAGGTCGGCCTGACGACGTTCCGGGCGCCTTACACGCCGGTGACCTTCGGCTCGATCGTCGGGCACGCGCGGGGTCCGCTCTTCGACCCGACCCGCAAGACGGCGATCCATCCGTGGGCCGAGGCTCAAGGCGCTGTGTTCGAGGATGTCGGCCAGTGGAAGCGCGCCTGGTATTTTCCCAAAGCAGGCGAGGACATGCACGCCGCCGTCGATCGCGAGTGTGTCACGGTGCGCAAGACGGCCGGCCTGTTCGACGCCTCGACGCTGGGCAAGATTGAGGTGGTCGGACCGGATGCGGCGAAGTTCATGGAGCTGCTCTATACCAATCCGTGGGAGAAACTGGAGCCCGGCCGCTGCCGCTATGGCATCATGCTGCGCGAGGACGGTTTCATCTATGATGACGGTGTCGTTGGCAGGCTTGCAGCCGACCGCTTTCATGTGACGACGACGACGGGAGGTGCGCCGCGCGTCATGAACCATATGGAGGATTACCTCCAGACCGAGTTTCCGCATCTCAATGTCTGGCTGACCTCGATCACCGAGCAGTGGGCGGTGATTGCCGTGCAGGGGCCGAAGTCACGGGAGATCATCGCGCCGCTGATCGAGGGCATCGACATGTCGGACGGGGCGCTGCCGCATATGTCGGTGCGCGAAGGCAGGATCTGCGGCGTGCCGACAAGGTTGTTCCGCATGTCGTTCACCGGCGAGCGTGGCTTCGAGGTCAATGTGCCGGCCGATTACGGCCAGGCTGTTTGGGAAGCGCTGTGGACCGAGGGCCAGAATCACGGCGCCTGTGCCTACGGCACCGAGGCGATGCACGTGCTGCGCGCCGAAAAAGGCTACATCATCGTCGGCCAGGACACCGACGGCACGGTGACGCCAAACGATGCCGGGCTCGACTGGGCGGTCGGCAAGAAGAAAACCGATTTCGTCGGTATCAGGGGCATGGCGCGGCCCGACCTGGTCGCCAAGGGCCGCAAGCAGCTCGTCGGCCTGAAGACCAGAGACCCAAAAGTGGTGCTGGAAGAAGGCGCGCAGATCGTCGGCGATCCGAAGCAGGCGATCCCGATGACCATGATCGGCCATGTCACCTCCAGCTACTGGTCGGAAAATTGCGGCCGCTCGATCGCCCTGGCGCTGGTTGCCGGCGGCCGCGACCGGATGGGCGAGACGCTCTACGTGCCGATGCCCAATGCCACGATCGAGGTGGAGGTCACCGGCATGGTGTTCTTCGACGAGAAGGGGGAGCGCCTCAATGGCTAAGGCTGCCGCTAACAAGATTGCTGCTCCCAGGTCGGCCGAACGCCGCCCGGTTCTCGCCGGTCAGGAGCTTTCCGTAACCGGCGTTACGCTTGCTGTGTTGCCGCCGGCGGAACGCATTTCGCTGCGCGCGCCGGACGCCTTGGTCGCAGCGCTTTCGAAGGCGCTCGGCGTGACCCTGCCGCAAAAACCCAAAACCTCGGCGGCAGAGGCCGGGCGCATTGCATTGTGGCTTGGGCCGGACGAATGGCTGGTCATCGACGACGCGGGAAAAGATCCGCTCGCCGACTGCGCTGCGGTGACCGCGCTGCATTCGGCGGTCGGCATCTCGCATCGCAACGTCGCCATGTCGGTCACCGGCCCGGCAGCAGCGGCGACGATCAGCGCAGGCTGCCCGCAGGACCTGTCGCTCGACGCCTTTCCGGTCGGCGCGGCCTCGCGCACCATTCTGGGCAAGGCCGAGATCGTGCTGTTGCGCACCGCAACCGACGCGTTCCGCGTTGAATGCTGGCGCTCTTTTTCCGATTATGTCTTTACTTTCCTGTCGGAGGCGGCCGGCGACGCAGCGGCTTAGGAATGTTCGCTGGGCTCGGCCGTTGCCGGAGCAAGTCGAGGGAGCCGGAGCAAGCCGAGGGAGAATGTCGATGCCGTCGAAATCCGCGCCGAATCCAGCGGTTCAGAAGACGCCGGCCGTGCGCTCGTTCGAACACGAGCAGCAAAAAGAACCAAACATTGAAGAGGAGCTCGAGGAAGGGCTCGAGGATACGTTTCCGGCCAGCGATCCGGTGTCGATCACCGGGACTACGATTTCCGGCGCTCCCGCAAGGCCCGGCAAGGCCAAGACCGTGGCTGGAATGAAGAAGCGCAGGAAATAGTTTTCCATCCAGCGGAGCCGGGCTGAAATGGCCACGAAATCGGGCGGTCAGGTTTCCTGCTGCCGCATTTGTGTTCGAGCCTCAGAACGCGCTTGGCACGATCCACGGGTCGATGTCGATGCCGAGCCGCGGCTCCTTGTTTTCCGTCGAGCCCTTGTGCGTGGCCCCGCCTGCCTTCTCGACCGATCCAGTCGCGCCGCAATCGAGCTTGATGCTGGTGTCCGTGCAGGCCGCGGCCGCCTGTTTGCCGGGCTGGCTCTGGCCGGCGAAGGCAGCGCCCGAGAACAGGACGGCCAGGAGGACGAAGATCGTCGTTTTCATTGTCTTTCTCCGGTGCTGAATCTTTTCTGTACATGTACGATTCAGCGTACATATACGCCCGACGATCACAGGGTCAAGCCAGAAGTCGTACATGTACGAATAAGTTACTGAATGTTGGGAATCGTATTGCGCCGGCACGCGCCGAGCGCACACGGCGCCGTTCACCCTTGCCAAGTCTTCTGGTACCCCGAACCGAACAAAACCTTCAGCAGTTGACCGGCGTTTCGGTCAGCGGCGGCACGTCCTGCGTGGCCAGCGCGGCAAGCGTGAAGTCGCACATCCGCTTCACGAACGCCTGCTGGTCGCCGAACGGATAGAAGGGAAAGGTGATCAGCAGCGAGATCGTGCCGTGGCCGACCGCACACAGCATGGTGGCAATGGCGCGCGGATCGCCGTTCAGCTTGCCGGCGGCCACGCAGGCCTCGACCCTGTCGATCAGCACTTTCATCAACGGGTTGCCCTCCTGCATCTCGGCGAAGGTCCTTCCTTCCGGGGGCTTGACCTTCTCAGTCATGAATATCGTGCGATACTCGTTGGGGTTGCCAAGGCCGAAGGCCGCGTATTCTGTCATCACCACTTGCAGCGCCTCGATCGGATCGTCCGCCGGGTGATCCTCGATCCGCTTTGCCAGAGTCTTGAACGCGTCCTCGGCCAACGCAAACAATATGTCCTGCTTGTCGGCGAAATAGGAATAGACCGACATTGGCGCATAGCCGACGCGCTTGGCCAGCTTGCGGATGGTGAGGCCGTCATAACCTTCCTGCTGCACGAGCTTGTGCGCTGCATCGACAAGTTCGGAGCGCAGTTCGGCCTTTTGTTTCTCGCGGCGTGTCTGGGCACTAAGCGGCAATTTTCGCCTGCCTTCTGTTAGCGGCGGTCAGTGGCTGGCTAAACTATATACGCTGTACGGAATCGGACAAGGCGTGGTCAAAAAGCGGCATCCTTCCGAGCTGTTTTCGCCCGAACATTGATCACAAGCGTTACCGGGCAGAAACGACGCGATCGGACTGTTACAACCAGAGGTTAGCTGCGGCCCGGCAAGCGATTTTGTTTCTCGGGGGCCGAGACGAGCCTGACCGAGCTTTCGTCCGTTGCGCCAAACGCGGATCCACTTTCCTATGACGCCAGGCTGGCACTCAAGCGGGTTGTCATGTTGCATGGTTGTCGCTCGGCTTCGCCATGGAAGCGCTTATCCTCACTGTCAGGCTTGCGGCGGGTTCTCACCCGGCTACCACCCTGGTCCTGATCGAATTGGCGCAAGGCGTGACGTGGGCGTTCTTCGTCTGCGCCGGTCTCAGCCTTCGGCATGGCAATCGCCAAGGTACGAGCCTCGCTCGGCGGCCTGATCGCCGCAATCTCGGCACCACTGGCGATGGCCATCGCCAAGGGGTCGCAAAAAGTCATGGTAAGCGCTCTCGATGCGGCCACTAAACCGGCCACCCTCTCGCTCACCACGCTGGGCGTGCTGCGGGCCGTCGAATACGGCCTGCTCGGCTGGATACTGGCCTCGCTGGCGTCAAAGGAAAGGCCCCGTCCGCTCCATTTCGCGTTGGCAGGCACCGCGATAGGCGCGGTGTTCGGCGGCGGAATCACGGTGCTGACGATTGAGACGGCGGCGGCGAACGGCGTTGCCCTTGAATTGCCACGCGCGATCACAACCGGCCTCAACGAGATTGTGTTCCCGATCGGTTGCTCACTGGTCGTCTACATCGCCCTGCAGGTCGGCCGGCACATTAAGATGATCTCTGCCGAGGCTCGTTGAGCCGTTCAGGCCGCCTCAGGCTGGCGTTCGATCAATGTCAACGTCAGCCAGCGCGCGGTCAATGCCGGCTTTTTCGAACCCTCGATCTCGATCGTCACGTCATGCGCGGTCTGCACCCAGCCCGACGGCCTGACCTTGACGTCGGCCAACACGAAACGGGTGCGAATGCGTGCGCCGGTCTTCACCGGCGCCAGGAAGCGCAGCGAATCGAAGCCATGGTTGACACCCATCTTGCTGTTTTCGAGCGGCGGCATGGTTTCGAACGTCATCGCCGACAGAAGCGAAAGCGACAGGAAGCCGTGTGCGATGGTGCCGCCGAACGGCGTCTCGCGCTTGGCGCGCTCCGGGTCGCAATGGATGAACTGGTGGTCGTCGGTGGCATCGGCGAACTGGTCGATCATGCGCTGCGAGACCACACGCCACGGCGACACGCCGACTTCCTTGCCGACGCTGGCCAGAAGCACATCGAGACTGATCGGTTCCACGCTGATGTCCTCCATTTCAACCGTCCGGAATGCGAGCGGCTTCATTCCTTGAACAGTGTCAGCCCATGCTGCACCGACTGTCCGCCATCGATCGGCAGGATGGCGCCGGTGACATAGCTGCCGGCACGGCTGCACAAATAGAGCGTTGCGCCGGCAATGTCATCCGGCGCGCCGATGCGACGAAGCGGAACATGGCCGCCGACTTGTCTTGCCTGTTCCTCGCTCGCGGTGGCGAAAGCGGTCATCCGGCTCTGGAAGGGGCCGGGCGCGAAGGCATTGACCGTGATGCGGCGGGCGGCGAACTCGATCGCCAAGGTGCGCGTCAGATGGTGAACAGCAGCCTTCGAGGCAGAGTAGGAGTAGGCGTCGTCGGCCAGGGGCTGCGTGCCCATCACCGAACCCAGATTGATCACCCGGGCCGGATCGGCATCGCTGGCAGCGGCGTCGAGCAGCGGCAAAAGCTCGCGGGTCAGATGGAAGACGGCGGTGACGTTGACGCCGAACACCTTGGCCCAGGCATGGTAGGGGAAGCTTTCGAGCGGCGCGCCCCACGAAACGCCGGCATTGTTGACCAGGATGTTCAACTGCTCGGTCCGCGCCTTGACCTCGTCGACCAGCGCCGCGATGCCAGCCTCGCTGGAGACATCGCCGGCAAAGCCTTCGGCCCGGCCGGAGCCGCCGAGGCCGTTCAGTTCGCCGGCAACCCTGATGCAATCCTCGCCCTTGCGCGAGGCGATCATCACGGTGGCGCCGGCCTTGACCAAAGCGGTCGCCGCCATGCGGCCGATGCCGGTCGCAGCCCCGGTCACCAGCGCGGTCTTGCCGGCCACCGAAAAGAGCTCGTCCAGATAGCTCATTGCATTCCTCCGCGCGCCCTTGCCTCGCCCCGGCGGAAGGCTGCCATAGTCAGGGCCGCAAATCTCTTGAGGCAAATGATAGTGCCCAATTTGTATTGGAGATCAACTTGTTGAATTCGGCGCCGCCCCTCATCGCCCTGCCGGGCACTTCTCCCCGTATAGTGACGGGGAGAAGGAGCTGATCGCAACGCCGGCGCCCTTCTTGCGACGCCGATGATTGGCGAAATCGGTGACAAGAGCGCCCCTCTCCCCGTCCTATACGGGGAGAGGATGCCGGCAGGCAGGTGAGGGGCAGCGCAAACGCTCGGAATGAGCGGCCACGTGTCTAAGCTGAAGCGATTGTCCTGCCTACTCAGCCGGCTCGACATTGGTGTAGGCGGCTTGTTCGAGCTCACGCTTCAGCCGCGATGCCTCTTCCACCTTTGGCGTCACAAAGCGGCCGAGCAGGAGATAAGCGACCGGTGTCAGGAACAGCGTCGAGACGGTGGCCAGACCCAGCCCGCCGACGATCACCCAGCCGAGCGCGATGCGCGCCTCGGCGCCGGCGCCGCTCGCCAGCACCAGCGGCACGCCGCCGAGCACGGTGCAGATCATCGTCATCATCACCGGCCGCAGCCGGATGGTGGAGGCCTGCTCGATCGCCTCGCGCACGCCGAGCCCGCGGTCGCGCAACTGATTGGCGAACTCGACGATCAGGATGCCGTTCTTGGCCATGACGCCGACCAGCAGCACCAGGCCGATCTGGCTGTAGGCGTTGAGGCTGGTGCCGCTGAGCAAAAGGGCAAAGATCGCGCAGGCAAGACCGAGCGGCACTGTCGCCATGATGATCACCGCGCTGACGAAGCTCTCGAACTGGGCGGCAAGCACCAGCAAGATGATGACCAGCGAGAAACCGAAGATGGTGATCATGGCGCTGTTGGTCTCGCCCAGCGTCGCCGCCTCGGCCAACGGGACGATGCGGCTGCCCGGCGGCAGAAGCGGCGTGGCGATTGCCTCGGCGCGGGTGAGCGCCTGGCCGAGCGCGAAATCACCGCTGAGGTTGGAGGTGATCGCGACCGACGGCTGCTGCTGCTCGCGGGTCAGCGAAGGCGGCACGGCGCGCTCGGTCAAAGTGGCGATGGTCGACATCGGCACGAAGCGGCCGTCGGCCGTCTTCAGGAAGATGTTCTCCAGATCGGTCGGATCGTTGATCGGGTTGGTCGTCGAGACGAGTTTCACCCCGTAGCTGCGGTCGGCGATATAGACGTCGACGACATCATTGCCGTCGAGCATGGCCTGAAAAGTATCGGCAAGCCCGGTGATGTCGATGCCGAGGTCGGAAGCACGCTCGCGGTCGATGGCCACCGAAAGCTGGGGCTGCGTCGGGTCGACGGAGAGCCGGGGCGACTGGAAGCGGGGATCCTTCTGCATCTCGGCGATGATCTTCACCGCAGTGTCGCCGAGCGCCGCACGGTTGTTGCCGACCAGCGCAAACTGCAGGCCGTTGCCGGCGCCGCGAATGCCGAGGCTGTTGGGCTGCATCGGAAAGACGCGCACGCTCGGCACCTGCCGGGTGAGCCGGCTGATGTCGGCCATGATCTGCTGCTGGCTGCGGGCGCGCTCGTCCCATGGCGCCAGCGTCATCACCATGAAGCCGGCATTGTAGGCGCCGTTGCGGCCGGCACTCTCGAAGGTGTTGCGGATTTCGCCGGAATCGCGCAGCGGCTGGATCAGTTTTTCGATCTTCTGCATCTGCTGCGTCGTGTAGTCGAGGCTGACGCCTTGCGGCGCGTCGACGCGCATGAGCACGACGGCACGGTCCTCGGTCGGCGTCAGTTCCTGGCGGATCGTGCCGAACAGCGTGAAGGCGGTGGCTGCAAACAGCAGCGCGACCAGAAGCACGATCCACGGCGCGTCGAGGCAGATGCGCAGACAGCGCCGGTAGAGCGTGTTCAGCGCGCCGCCGATGCGGGCACCGATGCCGCTGCCGCCTTCGTGGTGAAGCGGCGCAACCGACAGCATGCGCGAGGCAAGCATCGGACAAAGGGTCAGCGCCACGACGGCGGACAGAAGCACCGAAATGGCGAGAACGAAGCCGAATTCGCGGAACAGGCCGCCGGTCTGGCCGGGCAGGAAGGAGATCGGCACGAAGACGGCGACCAGCGTCAGCGTCGTGGCGATGACGGCGAAGAACACTTCCTGGGCGCCAAGCACGGCTGCGGCGCGTGGCCCCATGCCTTCGTTGCGTCGTCGCACGATGTTTTCCAGAACGACGATGGCATCGTCGACGACCAGGCCCGTCGCCAGCACCAGGGCGAGCAGCGTCAAAATGTTGACCGAGAAGCCGGCGAGATAGATGGCGGCGATGGTCCCGATCATGGCGACCGGCATGGCAAGCCCGGGAATGAGCGTCGCGCGCCAGTCGAGGAGAAACACGTAGATAACGATCAGCACGATGGAGACGGACAGGCCAAGTGCGATCTCGACCTCATGCACCGCGCCGTTGACGAAGACCGCATCGTCGCTGGTGACCTTGATCGACATGCCCTGAGGCAGATCCGCCTGCAGCGCGGCGACCGCAGCCCTGACGCCGGTCGAAATATCCAGCGTGTTCGATTCCGCCTGGCGGATGATGCCGAGACCGATGCCGGTCTTGCCGTTCGAACGCAATGTGGTCTGACCGATGTCGGGGCCGAGCGTGACGGTGGCGACGTCGCGGATGCGGGTCGTGCCGCCGATGATAATGTTTTCGAACTCCTCCGGCGTGGTCACGTCCGCCGTCGGACGCACGATCAGATCCTGGTTGGTCGTGGTGATCGAGCCGGCAGGCGAATCGAAAGCGACCGAGGCCAGCGCTGTCCTCAGGTCGGCGACGGTGAAGCCCAGACCGGCGAGCTTGTTCTGATCGACATCGATGCGAAATATCTTGTCGCGGTCGCCATAGACCTGGACGTCGGCTACGCCAGGCACGGCGGCAAGCTCGTCCTCGATCTGGTCCTGGACCAACACCGTCATGTCCTGCACCGACATGGTGTCGGAGGTGACGGCCAGCCGCATCACCGGCTCGGAATTGGCGTCGGCCTTGACGATGCGAGGCGCATCCGCCGTGTCCGGCATCTGGTCGGCGACGCGGCCGACGCCATCGCGCACATCGGAGGCGGCGACGTCGAGGTCGACGCCGTCATTGAATTCGATGGTGACGCGGCTTGTGCCGAACGACGAGGTGGACGAGATCGACTTCACACCGGAGACGCGGGCGACCGCGCCCTCAATCACGTCGGTCAATTCGCGGTCGACGGTCTCGGCCGCAGCGCCTTCAAAGATCGTGTTGACGGTGACGACGGCGCGATCGACATCCGGCAGTTCGCGGATTTCGACACCGTAAAAGGCGGCGAGGCCGGCGACCGCGATCAGCGTGTTCAAAACGAAGGCCATCACCGGCCTGCGGATGAACAGCGCGGTGAAGCCTGTGTCGCTGGCGGCGTTGTTGGTTGCGGTCATCAGCCGTCGGCGTCCGCGGCGCGCTGTTCTTGGCCGGCGATGCGGACCTCGCCGCCTTCGCTGACGTTCTGGGTGCCTTCAGTCACCACCATGTCGCCGCTGACGATCGGGGCGTCGATCAACACGGTCTCGGTGTTGCGCTGGATGATGCGCACCGCAACCCGCTTGGCCTTGCCGTCCACGATGGTCCAGATATAGGCGCCGTCCGAACCCCATTGTATCGCCAGCGGACTGACAGCGGGATAGCTGTCGCCGGGGAACTTCATGGTGATCTGGAAGGACATGCCGGCACGCAGCGAATCGGCCGGATTGGCGATCTTTGCCTTGACCAGAAGGGTACGACTGGCTTCGTCGATGTGGTTGTCGATGGCGGAAACCGCGCCGGTGTAGGCTTTGTTGGGGTTGGCAATCGGCGTCGCCGACAATTGCGCGCCGACCTTGACGGCGGCGGCGAAGCGCTCCGGCACCCAGAATTCGACCAGTATGCTGGATCGGTCGTCGAGCGTGGCGACCGCCGACTGGCTGGTCACATAGTTGCCGGCTGATATCGGCAGGATGCCGACGACGCCGGCGATCGGCGCGACGATCGAGCGGCGCTGCAAGGCCAGTTCCGCATCGCGAAGCGCCAGCCTGGCATTGGCCAGCACCACTTCGGCATCGGCAACGGCGACCGCTGTCGCAGCGTTGGAAGCCCGCAGCGACTTGACCCGGTCGAGCTTGGCCTGCGCGTCCTGCAAGGCGACCTTGGCGCGGTCCAGTGCGATCACCTCCGTGTCGGAATCGAGGGTGGCGATCACCTGCCCCTTTTCGACATGAGCGCCGGACTCGACCAGAAGTTCGACAAGGCGGCCGGAACTGTAGGGATTGACCGTCACCGAGGCGTTGGCGCGGCCGGTGCCGATCGCCTGCAGGCGATCGTTGATGACGGCAGTCGCCGCCGGCAATGCGACGATAGTTACCAGTTGGCCGGCATCGCTGCGGCTGCCCGCTTGCCCGGCCTTGTCGACCGCGCCCGTCGCTGCCGGAGGCGTCGCCGCACCAGCCCAGTCTATGCCCCAGCGCGCCAGCACATCCGGCGCGCCTGGAAAAAAGCGAACCCAGGCGGCCGCGGCCGCGACGAGGATCACAAGTGCAAAAACGATCTGTTTCCAGGCGGCCATCGGCACTCCGGTTGGCAAAGATACCGTCTACCCTTCCCAAGCTGAAGTAGACGCGACGGCACCCTCCGACACAGGGGATGGCCCGTCGATATCAAAGCTTTATGGCAATTCTCCCGCTCGCTTGCACATTAAATCGGTGTAACGTTGATAAGCGCCTCGGCTGGGCTCACCGGCCGATTGACGCGGGCGGCAGAGATCACCAGATGCGCTGGCCGTTTCCATCGCCGCCTCAAGGCCATGCCGACGGCGCCTCTCGGCAGGTCGTCCGTCCGATCCCGTCTGCCTGCCCGCCGGGAATTTTTTACGTCGCGTGTGCGCCTCCGGGTACGACGACGCCAGACATGGCGATTCCGACGTTTGCCGGATCTTCCTTCAGCGCGGCGTCCGCGAGCGAGACCACGCCCACCAGGCGCTTGTCGCGATTGAGGACAGGCAAACGCCTGACCTGGATATCGCCCATGTTCTGGACGACATGGTCGATATCTTCGTCCTCGAAACAGTATTTGACATCCTTGGTCATCACGTCGCGGACCGTCGCATTGCCGTCCTTGCCTTCGGCGACCGCACGCACGACGATGTCACGGTCGGTGATCGTTCCGACGAGTCGGTCGTTTTCTCCGACGGGCAGGAATCCGACATCGTCAACCGCCATACGTTTCGCGATTTTCTGCAGCGACTCGCCAGGACTGGCGAGATGGACGTTGGGGGTCATTATCTCAGCGACTTTCATGATGCTTCTCCCTGTTCGCAGAATGGAATCAGCGCCTGCGGTTGTCGAACGATATTGGTCTGAAGGACTTGTTGAGGGCCTCAGGCCTGTCGCGCTGCGACGATCGCTCGGCGGTCCGTTCTTCGCTGATGGAACTAGCAGCCGGGCCAAATGGTTCCAGGCGCGACCCTTGAAGTTTCCTGTTTTGTTCCCATATAATCCGACAGGACCGAAGACGGTTCCGCCGCATGGGGATGGGTTAACTCCTGGCTCTGTGCGGCTCAAATCTTCACGATTGAGGACCTCCTTTTCATGGTGAGAAGCGTGGGATAGCGATCCAGCCGGCCCACCAGAAGAACGCGGATCTCCGGGCTGCCGCGCACTAAGCGACTGATTTCGTGGAGCGAGGAAAGTCCGGCTTCGCCGACACACCCCAGCAGGTAATGCCTGCCCGCCGCGAGGCGAGCCACGGCAACAGAGACGAGCCGTCCCAGTCGGGACGGGTGAAACGGGCGACAGGGTGGGGGAAGCAACCGCAAGAAGTGCCCTGTGACCTGTGTCGGGGAGGGCCGTCGTGGCGGGCAAGGAGGCGCCTGGCGACAGGCGTCCAAGAGGAATGGCAGCCCTCGACAGAACCCGGCTTACAGGGGGATCTGGTCTTAGGCATATCGTGGCGAGAACCGGCAGACGCGTACGGCTCGGGCTATGGGCTCGGAGAGCCGGAGTGTAGCGCAGCCTGGTAGCGCACCTGGTTTGGGACGAGGGGGCCGCAGGTTCGAATCCTGCCACTCCGACCATCCTGGTTCGCGATCTTTGCGAACGCGGCGCGAAGCTGGAAAAGCACTTGCGTACGTGGCGGGCGGACGTGGCGGAATCGGTAGACGCAGCCGGCCTAAACCCGGCGGGCATTCCCGTTGCGAGTTCGAATCTCGCCGTCCGCACCAAATTGGGGCCGCACCAAAGTCGGGCTGCACCAAATCGAATATGGAGGGGTGGCAGAGCCCGGTTGAATGCGCCCGCCTCGAAAGCGGGTAGGCCTGCAGGCCTCGGGGGTTCAAATCCCTCCCCTGCACCAGGGACAGGTGGGTCCGTTCTGGACACATAGGTTACGGTT
>NZ_CAKXZS010000004.1 GCF_935822925.1 Mesorhizobium ventifaucium | reverse complement strand
CGTCAAAACGTGAAACGCTCTAATGACCCAAGGCGGTCATCGCATGCAGCCAACCTGAACGTCTTCAATGACTTGAAGAGCCGTCATCGCGCCGCCGGTCCCCGCACGCCGAGAATCTCTCCTATCGGCCGGCGGTCTGAGCAGTGACAATTTTTGCAAGTCCGAACAAAATCGGTCTCGAATACCGTATTCCTTTAGGTACAGGAGGGAATTGATTTTTTATCATCACAATCAGTCGTTCCATCCCATCGCTCCCGAACTATGTCGAGCGCCAGCCGAACCAAATCTACGATGGCATCATGGTGCTTTGTTAGATATGCGTCGGATGTAATTTTCACCGTTCGCACGAGACTGGAGCCCTTAAGTAGCTCGACGGGTCCGTGAGCTCGCTACCGACGGCAAAGGTGATATTGGGTTGCTCCCTTGCATCGAGGTGGAGTTTTGCCACCGCACCGCCGCCTAGATGATAGACCAGAAAGAAGTGGACGCGTCCTTCTTCAACCTGAGGGGCGCTGCTTAGGATCAGGTCTCGTACTCGGGCCAACCGCTTCCGCCCTTCGTCCGATTTGTTCTGACAGAAGAGATCGAATTCGTTCACACGCCCCACCGTTTAATTTTGCGATGGTCGCGGAGAGCGGACATCGGTCCATTCCCATGGTTGATCATTTTACGCGTCAAGCTTTCGCTGTAGGCGCTCCCTGTACGGTGTGTGCCAATAGTCGTAGCCGTTCTTCTCCTCGTCATCGAAGAGGGAGGCTACGAAAGCAACAAACGTTGCCGCTTGAGGGCAGAGGTAGCTGTTTTCTTCGCTTCCCCAAACACCCCAATTGCGAACCCAACTGTAAACTGCGCCATGGTCTTCCATACGCAATGAGAGAATGATCTCAATTAGACCCGGATCAGCCCCGATGGCCAAACTTCCGGACGGCACACGATTTCCGAATTCCCCGGTCCACGTCACAACGTGATCCCAGCTATAGAGCGGATCGAGAAAATGCTCCGAGGGATTCTCGAATCCTTGGGCATCGAGCGTGCTTAAACATGTTCGGATATGGCCGCCCCCCATTGTAGCGGATCATGAAGCCACGATAGTCGTCCGGCAGCCGTAGGCCCGTCTCATGCTCCCAACTGGAAATCGCAGAAGCCGCGTGTCCGCCGGCATGCCATTCCCGATCAACCGGACTAATCAAGCCAGCGGCCGGGTTGACCGCGTTATTCACGCCGAGTTCCATCTCATCCATGGCGTTCCGACTGGTCAGGGTTCACTGTATCCACTGGCAAAGAGGCGCAGGTCATAGGCCTCGGGATCGCGACGAAAGATCAACGCGCCCTTGCGTTGGGATTTCTGTGGGACATAGTCGAGCGTAGCGCTGCTCTCCTCGACGACCTCATCGCCATTGCGAAGTTCACCTTTGATCTCGACAGCAGCAACTGATTTCCCCGCCCTGTTTGCAGCGGCGAACTCGACCACGTAGCCGCCCTCGGTGACCGCGACGCCAAGCGGCAGCACGACGATCCGGGCGGTCCCATCGCGCGTGCTCACGCCATCGACGACAAGATAGCTGAGCACGGCAAGCAGAACTACGAAGCTTATCCCCGCCACGACCCACTCCGTGACCGAAGTCCCGGGTTTGCGTGTCTTTGCTTTGGTGTCGGACTGCTGCTTCTGTTGCTTGTCGCCTTTTGCGGGGTTCTTTGTCACAGAATGAGCCTCGCAACCGCCGCCCCGAGCGCGCCAGGAAACGACAGAACCACGACTGCACTGAGTGTCTCCGAAAAGCCGGCGCCATCGGTCCTGCCGAAGGTCCACAGGATGTAAAGGTTCACAAGCATCACCAGGACATAGCCGACGATCGCATAACGAAAGAAGATGCTGACCAATCCAGCGCCTGGCTCGGGACTATGCGAGCCGCGGAATTCGAATTCGTAGACGAAGGCGTGCATGAGAGCGAGGGTGACCACCACCAGGGCGATTTCCTGCCAGGGCTCCATCTTGTAGGCGATGAGGACGACCTCTTCCGTTGGCGCGATGTTCACCGATAGAAACAGCGCTCCGACCACCATCAGGAACAGCTCTCCGGTGTAGCCGGGCTCGGGAATGTCCTCCTCCTCCAACAAACCCGTGCCGAGCTGAGCGCGCGCCAAAGATGCTCCTAGACTGCCTGGGACAATTTGCACGGCAATTTTGCCAATCACCTCCCGTAGCGGCATTTCGGCGGTCACAATGCCGAAAATAAACAACACCGCCGTAGCCGCCACAGCGGCCACAAGTATGGCCACAAAAGCATCGGCGATGCGGTCGCGGAGCGCCACCGTCTGGCGAAAGCCTCCGTACTTGTGCAGCAGCACCAGCATTGGCAAGGTGACAGCGAGGAACAGGGCGAGCCGCAGTGGGTGAAGGTGGAAGCCCAGCGCCCAAGCTTCCATGGTCATCAGCACCGGGACGGCGAAGATCAACGCTCCGGCAAAGGCACGGCCAAGACCAATCCAGAACTCACGCGGCGTTAGCGCATGCCTGACGATGATCTCGGTTGGCGCCACGTCCGCTCCTCAGAGATAGCCTGCGGGGAACAATGTTTCCTGGGCAATCTTGTTCCGGACCACCATCTTCTCCACAGTCGAACGACGCTGCGCTGTTCAAACCCAAGCCAAATCTCATGGGAACTCGCGAGCCAGCTTTCCGTTCAAACTCTCGATCGAATGACAATTCAAAGCCGACACAGCATCTGGAGTGAAATCATGAAATCGCAGCTCGTCGCCGAAAACGCCGGACAAAGGACGTTCGTGGTGGTGCTTGATCCCGGCGAGGAAGCGTTCGCTGCGCTTACAGCTTTCGCGGTCGATCACGATATTGGCGGCGCCTCGCTGACCGCGCTCGGCGCCTTCGAAAGGACGACTGTCGGCTGGTTCGATATCAACGAAAAAACCTATCGGAAAATCCCGGTACTGGAACAGTGCGAGGTGCTCAGCGCGATCGGCGACGTTGCGATGGGGGACGACGGCAAGCCCAGCCTTCATGTCCACGCGGTGCTCGGCTTGCGCGATGGCAGCACGAAAGGCGGACATCTGCTCGAAGGCATTGTTCGGCCGACACTCGAAGTCACGTTGGTGGAAGCGCCTGGCCACCTGCGCCGCAGAAAGCGCCCGGAACTTGGAATCGCGTTGATCGATCTGGATGCCTGAACGCTGATCAGGCCAGGTCCGCTGAACTGCGATCCGGCCGGATTATCCCTTTTGGTTGATTTGTTTGGCATCCGCGGGCGCCTCGGGTGCGGCCTCCCAGCCGAACACGCTGCGGCCGCCGAGCAGATGCGACTGATCGAACTCTCCGGCGACGATTTCCTTCAGGCTCGGGCCTGTGACATAGCGTTCGACCTGTCGTGACTGGTCGTCGAGCCGCTTCAAGGCACCGATTTCTTCGTCGCGACCGAGCCTGGCCTTGTGGACGGCCGACTTCAGGACGCCGATCGTCTCGTCATAGACTTTCAGCGGCACGGGGAATGGATGCCTGTCCTTGCCGCCATGTGCCAGCGAGAAACGCCCGGGATCGGAAAACCGGCATGGGGCGCCATGTAAAACCTCGGCGACCAGCGCCAGCGCCCGCACCGTGCGCGCACCGACGCCGGGGACCAGGAGAAGTTCGGAGAAATCGGCGGGGCCACGCTCGGCAGCCGCCGCCATGTTGCCATGAAGACGACGCATGATGACATCGGTTTCGCGAACGTCGTGGTGCGCCGGCATGACCAGGTGCGGCAGCATTGGCTGGTCGGGCTCCGGTGCGGCAGCCACGTCACGTTCGAGCGCGGCGAACTCCCTCAGAATGCGATCCGGTCCGAGGTCCTGCAGGAGATCCAACTGTCCCTTGCGCGAGGCGTCGGCGCGGCGGTCGGTCAGGTTGACGATCTCGCCTTGGTTTGCGCCCTCGATGGCGGCATGCGGCTGGTCAACAAAACTCTTCAGGCCTTCGGAGAGCCAGTGATAGCGGCGCGCCACCTTGCTGTCGCCGTTCATGCCCTGCTGCACCACGACCCAGTCGCCGTGATCGGTGACGATAAAGCCATGCAGATAAAGGTCGAAGCCGTCCTGGACGGCGGCGCTGTCAACCTTGGCGACGAGCCGGCTGGCCGTTGCCAGGCCTGTTCCATCGAAGCCGACGCGCTCGCCGATGGCGGCAAGCTCATGCGGGGTCTTACGCGAATGCGCGCCGCGGCCACCGCACACGTGAATACCGAGTTCGCCGGAAAGCGGAGCCAAACCACGTTTGAGGGCACCGATGACGCTGGTCGTGATGCCGGAGGAATGCCAGTCCATTCCCATGACGGCGCCAAACGACTGGAACCAGAAGGGATGCGCCAGCCGGCGCAGCAACTCTTCGCGACCGTAGTGGTGAATGATCGCCTCGCACATGACCGCGCCAAGGCGCGTCATACGGTCGCCGAGCCATTTCGGCACGCGTCCGCCATGAAGTGGAAGGTCTGCGCTTCCCGATCGTTGTGCCAAATCCTGCCGCCTGTTGCCGATCTATGCCTTGCGCTCAACAGATAGGTATCGAAAGCGGCGTGAAGAAGCGATGATGTCCCCTTTTTGAGCTGCCGATGCGCGTCCAATTCCATTGCCGGCCTCGGCGTTTGCGCGGTATCACAGATCGACCCATTGGCGGCGTTTTGCCGGTTACCGATCGGCGGGATTTCCGACCGCCGGATCGCGTCGCCTTGAATATCTTCCCACACGCGGCAGATCGTCACGAAATTCCACCCACGGCAGCTTCATGTCCCAATAGGCATGAGCCTGCGGCGCAAAGCGTTCTGGGTGGTCGAAGAAGCCGATCGTCAGATAAAGTTCCTCGGGAAGCCCTTGGTCGAAGTAGGCTATGGATGTCCCGCAATCGGCGCAGAAGGTGCGGAGCACGCCTCGGGTCCTTGAGAATTTTTTTGGCGCGCCGGTGAGCAATCTGAATTGGGTCGGTCGATAGCCGACCCAGACGGTCAGCGGGCTGCCTATCGCCTTGCGACAATCGTCATCGTGATCAGAGCAGATCCAGAACGGGTCGCCGTGCATCTCCGCACTTATCGAACCGCAAAAACAGGAGCCAGTCTCGATCCTGGTCATCGAACTATCGCTTTGATCGAGGCGACCCTTGCGGGTGCAGGGTCCGCAGGGTGATGGAATAGCGGTGCGCGGCAACCGGCGGGATGCTGTGCTGCCATTCGGTGCGCGCCGGGCCCGTCATCAGGTAAGCCGACCTTGGCTCGAGGGTGATAGTCTCGCGATCCCATCTCTTGCCGTTCTTCCGGCGGAGCCGAAAGCTGCATGGCGCAAGAAGAGAAACGCCGGCCACGGTATCGAACTGAGGCTTGTCGCGATGCCAGCCGATACCAGCACCGGGCCGGTACTCGTTGATCAAGACGTGCACGAATGCGTCGTCGGGCAGCCGCGCAAATGCCGCCACCTTGTCCCTGAGCGGCATCAGAAAAGCAGGGATAGGCGGCGCCTCGACGACTTTGCGATGGTCAAAATCATAGCGCAGGCCAAAACCGGCGACGCGCCGGTTAGCGAGATGGCCATGAAAGTCGAAAGGCTGGAAGGCGAGACTTTCGAGCTGCCGCGCCAGTTCGGCCTCTTCCTCCGCCGTGATCAGCTCCGGCTGGTAGCAAAATCCTTCCGGCAAGTCGTCACGTGCGTGAAAGTGGGGCGCGCGAAACAGGTCGCCTTGGCCAGCGAATCCCGGCTGCCTGGTTTTGAGCGATGGCATCAACCCTAATTGGTGAAGCCGGCCGCTGGCGGCAAGGCCTTGGAGGCGACGGGCCGGCCGGATCATCGCCTCCACATGCGCGAGACGGAACCCAGATTGCCGGGGCGGGTTATTGCCCAGGCGCGTCGAGTGTTGGGAAATGCCTTCAACTGTTATCCAAAGCATCAATTACGATCCGGCGACGAGGACCCTCTCCGTATGGTTTGTCCCAAGCGGAAATCGCTACGATTTCGACGACGTGCCGCCGCAGGCTTATGCGGCATTCCGCAAGGCCTGGTCAAAAGGCCGGTTTTTCAACGCGTTCATTCGAGACCGGTATAGCTATCATCTGGTCGAGCAGAGCCAGTCACGGTGAGATCTTTTGCCCTTGTCGCCCGTAATGCATCCGGGAGAATCCAGTCGGCCTGCCCGATTCTCATTGCGCCGGCGGCGTTCCGGGTTGATCGCCGCCCGTGGTTGTCTTCGGCGTCGGATCCTTGTCGACCTCGGGATTTTGATCGACGGTGTTGGTGTTGCTCTGGGTCGGCTCAGTGCTGCTGGTGCTGCCCTGTGTCGGTTCGGTCTCGTTGCTGCAACCCGCCAAAGCCAGAGCCGCCGCCAGGGCCGACAAAAATGATAATCTCGTCATTGATAGTCCCGTCATGGCCTACCGCTCCCTTGCTGCTCGACAACGGCGGGTGGTGAATTTGGTTGCAGCGGAATGGCTGTCTGCTGGGCCCAGGACCCTTCTGATCATCGCCGCGCAGGCGCCAAGGAACAAATCTCGGCGCCGCCACGTTGCATTCCCTGTGCAATGCTTGTAACCGCGAGGCTATCGTCTTGGCGCCGAGAGCAAATTGGAAGGGTTTTCTGAAAATCGGAGAACTCAGCTGCCCGGTGGCGCTTTATACGGCTGCCTCGACCTCCGAGCGGATCGCCTTCCACACGATAAACCGCGCCTCGGGCCATAGGGTGCATCGCGCTTTCGTCGACAGCGACAGCGGCAAGCCGGTCGAGAAGGACGATCAGGTCAAAGGCTATGAGATCGGCTCAGGTGAGTACGTCGTGCTCGAACCCGATGAGGTCGCAGCCGCTGTTCCCGAGAGCGACAAGACGCTGTCGGTCTCGGCCTTCATCGGCTGTTCCGATGTCGACGATGTGTATTTCGACAAGCCCTATTACCTCGCCCCGTCGGACAAACACGCGGAAGAAGCGTTTGGGCTGATCCGCGAGGGCATGCGCAGGAAGAAGGTCGCCGCGATTGCCCAGACCGTGCTGTTCCGGCGCGTCCGGACCCTGCTCGTCCGCGCCTATGACGAAGGCCTGGTCGCAACGACGCTGAATTTCGATTACGAGGTGCGCTCGGCGGATGAGGCTTTCGACAACATCCCCGATATGAAGATCGAGGGCGAGATGCTCGAACTGGCCGAACACATCATCAAGACCAAGAAAGGCAAATTCGATCCGACCAAATTCGACGACCGTTATGAGGCGGCGCTGGCCGAGCTTGTGAAGGCAAAGCTCGAAGGCAGGAAGATCACCGTTCCGAAGCCGGCCAAGCGGGAGAAGGTCGTCAATCTCATGGATGCACTGCGCCAGAGCGCCGGCGTTGGCGGCAAGCAGCCCTCGACAAGAAAGCCCGCGGCAAAGTCAAAGCCAGCGCGCCATGCCAAGGCGAAGCAGACAGCGCCGCGTCGGAAGGCCGGCTGACCGATGGCGCTCGAGACCTACCGCAAGAAGCGCAATTTTTCCGTTACCCCGGAGCCGCAGGGCCGCAGGGCGCCCAGGACCGGCAACAGCTTCGTCATACAGAAGCACGATGCCACCCGGCTCCATTATGATTTTCGCCTCGAAATGGACGGCGTCCTTAAGAGCTGGGCCGTCACAAAAGGGCCGAGCCTGATCCCCGGCGAGAAGCGCCTTGCCGTCCACGTCGAGGACCATCCTCTGGAATATGGTGACTTCGAAGGCACCATTCCGAAGGGCGAATATGGCGGCGGCACCGTCCTCCTTTGGGACAGAGGTACTTGGACGCCGATCGGCGACGCGCATCGCGGCTATGCGAAAGGCCATCTCGATTTCGAACTTCACGGCGAGAAGCTTGGCGGCCGCTGGCATCTTGTGCGGATGGCGGGAAAGCCGCGGGAGAAGCGCGAGAACTGGCTGCTGATCAAAGGGGACGATGACGCCGCGCGCACCGAAGGTGATCCCGACATTCTGAACGAGCGGCCGGAATCCGTCGCGACCGGCCGCAAGATCGAGGACGTCGCCGGTGAGGAGCCCGGCTGGTCGTCCAAGACAGGGCGCATTCGCAAGCGCCGCGGCGGCAGCACCAGGCCAACTCCTGCGGAACAGCCTCCCGCCACTGTCAGCGTTCCCGAACTGTCAAAGATCAAGGGCGCCAGGAAGGCAGCACTTCCCGATTTCGTCGAGCCGACGCTGGCGACCCTGGTCTCGTCCGCGCCGTCGGGCGAACGCTGGCTGCACGAGATCAAATTCGACGGCTACCGGTTGCAGGCCAGGATCGAAGCCGGCCGCGTCAAACTGTTGACGCGGAGCGGTCTCGACTGGACGAAGAAATTCGGCAAGGCGGTCGTTTCGGCGCTGGCCGATATCCCGGCCGGGACGGCGCTGATCGACAGTGAGCTCGTGGTCGAGACATCCGCCGGCGCATCGGATTTTTCCGCGCTGCAAGCCGATCTCAGCGAGGGCCGCAGTGATCGCTTTCGCTTCTACGTTTTCGACCTGCTTCATCTCGACGGCTACGATCTGCGTGACGTTGCGCTGATCAAGCGCAAGGAATTGCTGGAAAAGATCATCGGCAGAGACAGCGGCATCATCAGCTACAGCGGCCATTTTGAGGAGGATGGCGCCTTGGTGCTTCGACATGCCTGTCGGCTGAGCCTGGAAGGCATTGTCTCCAAGCTTCGCGATGCGCCCTACCGCTCTGGCCGCAGCAAGAACTGGGTGAAGTCGAAATGCTCGGCGCGGCAGGAATTTGTCGTGGCCGGCTATGTCCCCTCGACAACGTCGCGCAAGGCGATCGGTTCGCTTGTCCTGGGTGTCTATGACGACGGCAAGCTTCATCATGTCGGGCGCGTCGGCACCGGCTACACGGCGGCGGCTGCCGAGAGCCTGTTCAAGAAGCTCGAGCGGATCCGCGTTCCGTCAAGCCCGTTCGACGAACGGCTGGCCGCCGAGGAGGCTCGGCAAGTCCGCTATGTCAGGCCGGAACTCGTCGCCGAAGTCGAGTTCCGGGCGTGGACCGCCGACGGCAATCTACGCCACGCCTCGTTCCGCGGATTGCGCGAAGACAAGCCGGCGAAGGAGATCGTGCGCGAGACGCCGAAGACGAGCAAGGCAGCGCCCCAACCTCAGCGCCGGACCGTAAAGCTCACCCATCCCGACCGCCTTTACTGGCCGGACGAGGGCGTGACCAAGGAAGGTCTCGCCGACTATTATGCCGAGGTCTGGCGCTATGCGTCGCCCTACATCGTCGGCCGGGCGCTGGCGCTGGTGCGATGTCCCAACGGGATTTCGGGCGAGCAATTCTTCCAGAAGCATGCCTGGAAGGGGCTCAATCCAAACATCGTGCTGGTCCACGACCCCAAGGATCCGCCCGACGAGCGGCTGATCAGCATCAATGATCTCGATGGGCTGATCGGTCTCGTCCAGTCGGCGGCGCTGGAGATCCACCCCTGGGGCTCGATGGTGAGCGATTGGGAGCGTCCGGACACGATCATCATGGATCTCGACCCCGGCGAGGGCGTGAGCTGGCAGGCGGTGATCGAAGCCGCCGTCGAGACCCGCGACCGGCTGAAGGATGCAGGGCTTGTCGCCTTCATCAAGACCTCCGGCGGCAAGGGTCTGCACGTCGTGGCGCCGTTGAAGCCGAAAGCGGAATGGCCTGTTGTCAAAGCCTTCACCAAGGCGATTGCCGACTCGATGGCCGCCGACAGTCCCAACCGCTACGTCTCGACCATCACCAAATCCAAACGGCGCGGGAAAATCCTTGTCGACTATCTGCGCAACCAGCGTGGTGCGACCGCGGTCGCACCCTATTCGACAAGAGCACGACCGGGTGCGGCGGTGTCGATGCCGCTTGCCTGGGACGAACTCGGCCCCAGCATCGGACCGGCCTATTTTACCGTCGAGAACACGCCGACCCGGCTTGCCTCGCTAGCGTCGGATCCCTGGCAGGATTTCCGCACCGCCGCAGCGCCAATCGAAAACCGTTCAAACCGGCGCAAGAAAGCGGCTTGAGGACGGCACTACGAGTGCATGCATCGGAATAATCAGGCGATCTGCTCGAACGTGCATTGCTCTGGTGCCTTGTCCGGCCGCCAGCGCAGGAACTTGGTGCCATGCCGGAAACGGTCGCCGGTGACGTGGTCGAAGCGTACTTCGACCACCAGTTCGGGCCGGACCGGCTCCCATTCGCCGCTGCGCTCGGTGCTCCAGCGGCTCGGCCCACCCGGCGTCTTTCCGGTAAAGCCGGGTGGCTCGCGCATGGCTTCGAGTTTGCGGGTAAGCTCGGTCCTGTCGTCCTTGGCAATGGTCGAGGTGAAGCCGACATGATCGAGCTTGCCGGCCTCGTTATAGAGACCCAGCAACAATGAGCCGACCTGCGGGCTGTTGCTGAGATAGCGGAAGCCGCCGACCACGCAATCGGCCGACCGCAGCCGCTTTACCTTCACCATCGCGCGCACGCCCGGTTGGTACGGGCCGTCCAGCCGCTTGGCGACCACGCCGTCTGTCGCCCCATGTCCGGCATCCCCTAGCCAGGAGCGGGCTTCCTTCACATCGCGCGTACAGTGCGAGAGCACGATGTTCTTGCGGTTTGCCGAAGCGACGAAAGCCTCAAGGATCGCTCGCCGTTTTTTCAGGGTCCGGGCCAACCAGACGGTTCCGTGCTCGTCGCAGAGCATGTCGAACAGGACGATGTGCGCCGGGGTTTCGGCGGACAACTTGCGGATCCTGCTCTCGGCGGGATGAAGCCGCATTTGGAGCGCGTCGAACGAAAACTTGCCATCGACCGAGATGATCGACGACAAAACGGCGCGACGGTAGTTCCTTCAATGTCTCGACGAGTTCGGGAAAATAGCGTCCGAGCGGCTTGCCTGACTTTGCGCGCAACTCCACCGCATCATCCTGCCGGAATGCCAGGCAGCGAAAACCATCCCATTTGCGCTCGTATTGCCATCCGTCTCCTTCGGGAATCGCATCGGCGGCCTTGGCTTCCATTGGAGGCGTATCGAGCGGCAAGGTGAACCCGCCATCACGGAAGACCTTCATTGTACTGCCTTGTGCTCCCTGCTCCCAGGCGCCTATTTGCGCTTTCCGGCCTCCGAGCCGATGCTCTTGCGCAGCGCATCCATGATGTTGATCACGTTGCTGGATGGTTGCTCGGCCTTGACCTTCGCCTTGGCCGGACCCTTCTTGCCCTTCTTCTTCGAGGCAATGATCTCCAGCAGCCGCGCCTGGACGGGATCTCCGGTCATGGCGGGATCCCATTGCCTGGTTCGCTCATCGATAAGGGCCGAGACCATATCCATCAGTTTCGGGTCGGGTTTGACGTCGTCGATCTTGCCGAAATAATCCTCGGGATCGCGGACCTCGTCGCCATAGCGCAGTGTCCACAGCACGATGCCCTTGCCTCGTGGTTCAAGCATGACGGCGCGCTCGCGGCGGTACATGACCAGTCGCGATATTCCGACCGTCCCTGTCGATTTCATCGCGTCGCGAATGACCGAGAATGCCTCCTCCCCAACCGGGTCGTCAGGGGTGAGATAGTGCGGCTTGTCGTACCAGATCCAGCCGATGCTGTCGGCATCGACAAACATGTCGATGTCGATGGTGCGCGTACTCTCCAGCGCGACCGCGTCGATCTCATCGTCCTCGAGCAGGACGTATTCGTCCTCGCCGCGTTGGTACCCCTTCACCTCGTCGTCTTCAGCAACGGGCTTGCCGCTGACGGCGTCGACATATTGGCTGACCACCCGATGCCCGCTCTTGCGATTGAGCGTATGAAACCGGACCTTTTCGCTCTCGGTGGTAGCGGGCGTCATCGCGACCGGGCAGGTCACCAGCGAAAGCTTCAGATAGCCTTTCCAGAAAGGGCGTGGCGCCATCGAGCACTCCCGACAGGAGTAAAACAGTCGAACGCAGCAGGGCGATCGATTGTTCCAGCAGCGTTTTTGTCGCGCGCCTGGCCCACGGTATAAGCCCTTTGCCTGGGTGGCCCTCCGGGCCAGCAGCAGAACCGGGGGGCCAATCGTATGGTTCGGCAAAATTTTTACCAGGGTGAGACGAAACAATTGCCTCCGATCATCGTTTCGCCGGCAAGGAATTTTGGTCGAGGAGTGCGACCGGCCTGGGTGTTTTCGACAATCCGGGCCTGAGTAGCGCGATGCTAGGGCCAAAAGGGTGAAGACCATGAGCTTTGACGCCTTGAGATTCAAAGATCGAACGGATGCGGGGCGCCAGCTTGCCGCCGCTTTGACCAGGTTCGCGGCAACCGATCCACTGGTGCTGGCGCTGCCGCGCGGCGGCGTGCCGCTTGGCTTCGAAGTGGCGAAGGCGCTCCGTGCCCGGCTCGACGTGCTGCTTGTGCGCAAGATCGGCGCGCCGGGCCATTCCGAATATGGCATCGGCGCGATCGTCGACGGGGAAAATCCGCAGCTCGTCCTCAACGAGGAGGCGATGGCTTTGGTCCGGCCGTCAAACGATTACGTCGAAGCAGAGAAACAGCGGCAACTGCTCGAAATAGAGCGCCGCAGAACCCTCTATCTCGGCAGCCGGCCTGCGACTTCGGTCCTGGGCCGGACCGTTATCGTCGTCGATGACGGCATTGCGACCGGAGGCACGGTCAGAGTGGCGCTCAAGGCGCTAAGGAAGGATCGGGCCGCGCATGTCGTCTTGGCCGTTCCGGTCGCACCCCAGGACACGCTGGACCTTATCAAAGCCGATGTGGACGAAGTGGTCTGTCTCGCGACGCCCGAGCCGTTTGGAGCCGTGAGCCAGTATTATGAGGATTTCGCGCAGACCACCGACGCAGAGGTGGTCCGGCTGCTGCGTGAGGCAGAGCAGTTCGAGAGCAAATCGTCGATGCGATCTGCCGGCTAGCCCGTTCGCCGACAGCCGATGGGGCACGCCATGGCTGGCAAGGGCCGACGGATGGAGATCGTCGAGCGCGGCGATATCTTTCTCTACTGGCCAAACCGCGCCCCAGCGGCGAGCGAGCCCTTCAATCGCGCAAACGATTGGCAGCGTGATCCTGGCGCTGCTCAGTTGCGATCTGCTTGGAATCCAGACCGCGTTCCTTCGTATGCTGAGCCTTGTCGCGGTTGGACAGGATCTGGTTTTCTTCGAGCTGATCCTTTGGGGTCGTGGTCATGGCACCTGTACCAGAACCCTTTCCCCGTGCACCCGCTCCGATGTGCTTCTTGCCACCTTTTGCCATGGGCCTCGCTCCAATTCTTAGTCGTCGGGACGGTTCTTGTGATGAACGCTCTCCTGATTTTCTCCGCGAAGGATGTTGCGATCGTCAGGGTCAACGAGGTCGGGTGTCTTGGACGTGATTTCCGACCCCTTGCGCAGCGCTTCACGTTCCGCTGCTGATCGCTTCAGGTCAGCCTCTGCGTCGAAATCCTTGCCGGCGCCCTTCGTGTTCTCCCGCTTTTCAATGATGCGCAATTGCTGCTCATGGGTTCTGCGTCCAACCATTGGTTTCCTCCAAGGTACCTTGCGTTCGATTTGAGGCCCAGATCGCTGGCGGCAATCGTCGACTTCCCGGTGTTGCAGGTGGCAACGGTCCTTGCCGAAGCGGGACCAATCGTGGGCCACCACGATCTGAGCCTGTCCTTATGGCGATAATGGCAGGGCGGCGGGATCGTTCCGAGATGGCGGCCGAATAACCGTCCATCGCTCATCGACTCCGGGCTGCTCATCCGCATCTGCCATAATCCGTCGGTCTTCTCCTCGCGGTGTTCCGATGGAACATCAGGGCATCTCCGTCGTTCGGCGACTGATCGCCTATGTCCACGTCTGAGCCCCACGCCGCAGCGAGAGCGTAAAGCTGCAGGCTCGGGACAAAACACACACACAGGAGGCAACCATGCCCAACACTGCCGAGATCCTTGTCGACACATTGATCGCCTGGGACGTGCGCGTGATCTTCGGCCTGCCGGGGGACGGCATAAACGGCATCATGGAGGCGCTGCGCACAAGGCAGGACAAAATACGCTTCGTCCAGGTGCGGCATGAGGAATCCGCCGCCTTCATGGCGACGGCCTATGCCAAATGGACGGGCAAGCTCGGTGTCTGCCTCGCCACCTCAGGGCCAGGAGGCACTCACCTGCTCACCGGCCTCTACGACGCAAAGCTCGACCAGGCGCCGGTCCTTGCCATAACCGGCATGCAATTTCACGACCTGATCGAGACGTTCACGCAGCAGGATGTCGATCTCACCCGCGTTTTCAACGACGTCACCGTCTTCAACACGCAGGTGACCGACGCAGCGCATATGGAAAACGTAGCCGGCCTGGCCTGTCGTTCCGCGCTTGCGGGACGCGGCGTTTCCCATCTCTCGATAGCCAGCGACGTGCAGGAACAGACGTCGGCAAAGCGCTCGCCCCGCAACCTTCCAAGACACACGCCCGAACGGTGGTTCGAAGGGGACAAGCGACCCGACGAAGCCCAGCTTGCTCTTGCAGCTGACATCCTCAACACAGCCTCGAAGGTGGCGATACTTGCCGGGCGCGGCGCGCTGCATGCGAAGCCCGAACTCGAGAGGACGGCGGAACTCCTCGCCGCACCCGTCGCCAAGGCCTTGCTCGGCAAAGCCGTCCTGCCGGACGATCACCCGCACGTCATGGGCGGAATAGGAATATTGGGCTCGCTGACCTCGCAGGAGATCATGGAGGAATGCGAGGCGCTGCTGATCGTCGGCTCGACCTTCCCCTACATCGAATACTATCCCAAGCCGGGCAAGGCGCGCGGCGTGCAGATCGACCGCAACGCGCAGCGCATCGGCCTTCGCCATCCCGTCGAGGCCGGCCTTGTCGGCGATGCGGCCATCACGCTGCAATTGCTCAATGAAAGGCTGAAGCCGAAAGCAGGACAGAGCCTTTCTCGAAGATGCGCAGCAGAGCCTACAGCGCTGGCGCAAGATGATGGCCGAGGCGGAAAGCAGGGACGACGTGCCGCTCAAGCCGCAACGAGTCGTCAAGGCATTCGGCGACCGAATGCCGGCCAATGCGATCCTGGCCAGCGATTCCGGCCAAAACACCGAACTTGCCGCCCGTCATATCGATATCAAGGCAGGACAGGATTTCGCCGTCTCGGGCTCGCTGGCATCGATGGCCTGCGGGCTGCCCTATGCGATTGCCGGCGGGATCGCCTTTCCGGGCCGGCCGGTTTTCGCGATTGTGGGCGATGGCGGGCTGGCGATGCAGCTTGGCGAATTTTCGACAGCCGTGCGTTACAGGATTCCGCTCAAGCTTCTGGTGATCAAGAACAACATGCTCAACCAGATCGCCTGGGAGCAGATGATGTTCCTCGGCAACCCGCAGTTTGCCTGCGAACTCCAGCCGATCGATTTCGCCCTGGCCGCTGAAGCTATGGGGGGCAACGGCTACAGCGTCACCCGGCCTGAGGACGTCGATGGGGTTCTTGATGCCGCGTTTGCCGCGGAAGGCCCGGTGATCATAGAGGCGGTCGTCGACGCGTATGAACCTATGCTGCCGCCGCGCATGCCGGACGAATATCGCAAGAACATGCTCACAGCCCTGCGGGAAACGCCGGGCCGCAAGGAAATCGAAGCAAACCTCGCTCGGGAGCCGCTGAAGACGATGATGGGCTGAGTTCCCTCGCGGGTTAGTCCTTGACGTAGGCGCCTGGCTGGCGGCCGCTCTTCGGAGCCTTGGCGTCCTTGGAACGCTCGGCGATCGACGGACCGGCGCCGGATGTCTTTTCGGTCGCTGCACTGGGCGTGGACTGCCTGGGCGGGTTCTGCCCTTCGGACTGATGGGTTTTGTCCTCCACCTCGTTGCTTGACCGTGTCAGGCCCATCCCCCCGGCAGGCTTCTTGTTGCCGGCTGCCTCCTGGGAAAATTGATCCGACGCGTCCGCATCTTTCTTGGCCGGGTACTTGGTCGCGCCATGTTCGTAACGGGTCTCGTTTTTGCTCATAGCATTTCTCCGGTTTCACGGATTGTGGCTAAACACTCCTGTTGCGGTACCGCCGCCAGCGCTTCCGACGGCGGCATATGCGATGCGTGCAGCGCCCGGCCGGCGCGGCTCTCGATATTCGGCACGCTCAGGCGTCATCAGTCAGGCATCTTGCCATGGCGCGTGCAGAATATCGGCGCCCGGCTGCTCGTCGAAAAGGACCGCGCAGCCGCGCTCCCACGCCACCGGCGAAAGGGCGTTGGCCACAACTTCGTCCGGCGAGATGAAATCACCGGTCAGCACCCGCAACTCTTCGACGGCTTTGGCCATCGACACCAATCGCCCTGCGGCGCGGTCGGTGGTGCAGGCTTCGATGACGGAAACGAGATCGATCATTTGGAACTGGCCCATTATAGGCCTCCGCAAACAGCATCCCTTCGCGGCTATGAACGTCGCAACGATCGACAATGTTCCCGGCCGGCCGAACGCATACGCGCTAAGCCTGGTCCGTCGCGTCCTTGAGTTCGCTCAGGAATGCCACCAGAGCATCCTCCGGCCGATCGGCCTCCTCGGTTAGCATGTCGATACCCCACCGTCCGAGAACCGCTTCCTGGACGACGCTCGGCTGCGGCATGAAGACGAACGACTTCGGACGATTCTTTTCATAACCGGACCGGCGCCAGGTTTCCCAAAGCCGATACAGCAACAGACGGATGTTCATGTCTGACATGCTGTAGCCGATGAACAGGACGGTGCGCCCCAGTGCGTCGGCGCGAAACTTCACGTCCAATGGTGATTCGAACGAGAGCCGCTCGAAATAGTCGGACTCCGCCAGAACCAGCGATGCATCGTCGTCGAAATCGCCGTGGTATTTGATGATCTGGGTAACCTCGCCGTTCACCTTGGCGATATCCTTGGCATTGGCCACTTTTACGAACGCGCGGTCGTGGACCTCGAACGCAACCTCAAGGTTTCGATCATAGTTGGTGGTGTAGATGATCGGGAAATCGAGTGACACGATCAGCTTGTGGATCGCCGATCCCCTGACTTTTTCCCGCGAGACGCTCCATTCGCGATCCATCCAACTGCGCAAGGGGCCGAGACTGCCATGCTTCAGCCGGTAATATTCGGCAAGAGCCTGGTAACTGGACTCAGGCCTGTCGACCTCGTCTCGATCGAGGCCGAGTTCATCCACCATATGCTCGATGAGCTTCTCCCAGGATGGCAGGCCGACGCTCATCGACACCCCCGCCCCAACGAACAAGATCGCTCGTCGCTCTTTCACGGATTGAGCCAGTTGCTCAAGTGCAGACGGCATGGCCAACTCACCAGGCAATGATCCAAACACAACTGCGAATGGCGCCCTCTGTTCCGGAGAAGCAGGATCAGCGCCAATTCTGTTCAGAAAATCGGGCCTGTTCAGAAAATCGGGTGTGTTCAGCATATGCGGCGCAGACGGGAACCGCTGAGGCAGATCGAAGTTTGGTTGCCAGGGAGACACCATGATGGCCGCACGACGAGATCAGACGCCCGCCAAAGCGACAGGCGATATTCAGGCCGGGGCGACACAGGATAAGACCCCCGGGTTCGATCCTGCCGCCGCACCTGAAGAGACCGACGCCGAAGCGGCAGATGTGCCGAATCCTGTCGCCGAGGCTCGTCCACGGCGACAGCCCGAGTTCACGAATGAAGCAAGCTTCGGCGATGCCATGCGGCCGGTAGGAAGCGAGCCTGATCTTCAGCCTCGCAGCAACTGGCCGGTGCTGGTGATTGCCGCAGTCGTTCTCGTAGCGGCCGCCGCCTTCGTGCTAGCAGCCATGCTGCGCTAGCGAGGTAGGTTTCGAGAGCTATTCGTACCCGAGGGCGAGGTCATTGTGAACATCTGTCGCGGCGATCGCAGCCTGGCCGAAAGCGACTGCGATCTGGTTCAGGGCCTTGACCAGGTCGCCGATGGCATACACCCCCTCGACCGAGGTCCGCTGATGCTTATCGACGACGACATAGCCCTCGTCGCAGCATTTGACGCCCATTGCCAGCGCGAGTTCGGAACGCACCTGGCATCCCATCGCCGGATAGATGACGTCAAAATGGCGCACCTCGCCGTCCTTGAGGATGGCTTGGTAGCCGCTGTCGGTGGGAACAAATTTTTTGAATGCGTCGCAAACAGCAATGTTCTCTTCCATGGCCACGCGCCGTGTGCTGGCGGAAAAATCGGGAAGATATCGTGCGAGCATTGTGACGTGCCGCGTATACTGCTTGAGGAACAGGGCCTCTCGCAGCACCTGCGCCTCGTGACCGATGACCGCGACCTGACGATCTATGACTTCGTAGCCGTCACAAACCGGGCAAAGGCGTACGCTGCCTTTGGCGATGGCCTCGCGCAGACGCGGAATTGCAGGCACGACGTCAACGATACCTGTCGCCAGGAATACCTTGCGGGCGACGATCCGCCCGCCGTTGGTCTCTGCGCCGAACCCGCCTACGGTCGGCTCGACCGATGACGCCTGATCCTGGACCAGTGTCGCTCCGAACTTGGCGGCCTGGGAACGAAGCCGCTGCAGAAGATCGGGGCCGCTGATCCCTTCCGGAAATCCCGGACAGTTACGGCTTTGCGCAATCAGCATCGCGCGCGATTCACCCGCGTCAACCACGACGACCCGATGACGGAACCTGCCGAGATAGATAGCCGCCGCCAGCCCCGCAGGTCCACCGCCAAGAATGAGAACATCCGCTTCAGTCACGGATAAGGCTGAATGTCGGCGTTTGCGCGCGGGTTGATCCATCCGCGCCGAACGCATTCATGGGAAAGATGTTCCAGTGCCGAAAATCGAAGCAACGACATCTAAAGCGTGTCGCATTTGAACGGATTCATGCGACGGGCTTCAAGTTGTTGTTTTATGGATGATCATTGTCGCAAAATCGCTGCGCACCCTCAGTCAAGCCCGAGGGCATGCTTTGGCGCGACATGCATTATCGCGGCAAGGCGTTACCACTCGATCGCCGGCCGCGCGATCATCAGCCAGAAAATCCCGAGCACGGCAGCAAAGGCGGGAAAGCCAAAGGCGAACCACAGCCAGAAAAGCCTGCTATACCGGGCCGGCAGCGGGGCCCCCGCTTTGGCGGCTTCGGACGCCAGATTGCGCATCTCCATCTGCATCCATACCACCGGCAGCCAGAACACACCGGTGACGATATAGAGCGCGATGGACAGCACGATCCAGCCTTCGGAGAGCGAGTAGCCCGCCAGCCAGGCGAGCGCGACGCCGGTTATCGGTTGCGCCACGACGGCAGTTGCCGTGAAGAGAAAGTCGGCGACCACTACGATGCGCGCCACTGCCGCAATTGTTGCCGCATTGCCGGTCCTGTGGGCGAGAAGCATGAAGAACGCGATGCCGGCGCCGGTGCCAAGCAGCACGCTGGCACCGATGACATGCAGGAACTTCAGCACGAAATACAGCATCAGCGCTCCTCCAGGATCGCCAAGGCAACGAAGTGAAGGACGATGATCGGCAGGACCTTCAGAAACGGCCCAAGCGGTTCGTTCCACAGGTCGGGGCGCAGCAACGTGCCCAGGAGCAGATAGAACAGCGAGAGCGCGATGCCAGAGTAGAGACCTTTTCGCGCCGTTGGCCGCCAGGCTATGAGTGCGCCGACGACGATGTCGGCAAGAGCGCCGGCGATCACGGCAGGCGCCGACAACATGCCAGCCCCCGTGCTTTGCATGAGGTCGATGCCGTTGCCGTAGCCAGTGGTCAGCGACACAATCCCTGTCATGATCCAGAAGAACGGCAGAACGACGAAGATTGCAGGCTTGGTGAAATAAAGCCCGGCAAACCATTTTTCCTGCACCGTCGCCGGATTGAGCGCGAGGAACTGCGCCAGGCTTTGTGGCCGCATGCCGGTCTGGGAAATCCAGTCCGATGGATCTCCGAGCGCACCTCGCGTGATCTCCCTGGCGGCGTTGGTGCGCATCGGAGGCCGCCAGCCGAGCATCGCGGCAAGATCGCCGAGGCGGTAGAGAAGCCGCGCAAGCCATCCCGGCAAGACCAGTCTGGCTGCGGGAGCCCAGCCGAGCCAGCGGCGGAAAGTACCGACGATCTCATCCATGGTCAGCTGTTCGGGACCGGCAAGTTCCAGCGCCATACGAGACGGACTGCCGGGATTGAGAAAGAAGACGACCGTCGAGACCACATCTTCGAGCTGCACGACCTGTAGCCGGCCGGTATCTGGCATTGATGGCAGGATCGGCAGCGAGGCCAGGCCGCGGAACAATGCACTGGCCCCGAACACAGGCCGGCCGAGCACAACGGAAGGGCGAAGGATTATCCAGTCGAGGTCAAGCGCCATGAGCGCCTGATCGCCGGCATATTTCGTTGCCGAGAACGTCGAAGGCTGTGCCCGATCCACACCCATTGCCGAGAAGTGGATCACCTTGGCAACGCCGGCCCGCGCGCAGGCGAGAAAAAGAGCCCCCGCCGCATCGCGATGGACTTGCCCGGTCTTTTCGCGAGGGCTGTCCTGCAGAACGCCGGCACAGTTCACGACGGCATCGACGCCAGTCAGATGCGGCAGCCAATCTTCAGGGCGTAGCGCGGCGGCCATATCCAGCACCAAGGCCTGGTAATCACGGGCTGCATTTGCCCGAGGGCGACGGACGATGCCGACGACCTCATGTCCTTCGGAAACGAGGCGGGCGCAGATTGAAGCGCCGATCAAGCCGGTGGCTCCAACAACGAGAATTCTCATCGGACCCCGATCTTCGGTAGCGGTAACCACGAGATCGTCGCCGTTCTATTCGGCGCGTATCTCTTCCATATCGTCGATGTTTTTCCGGCGCTGCAAAAAGCACACGTCTTTCGGCCAGCTGCTCAGGGTTGATGATAGGCATTCAAGTCGAAGGCGGCGACGTTTACTGGTGATTATAGTGCGCGCTTGCAGCGTTGCTCCCAGACAATTGTCCTCCCGGCGCCGCGTGACCACGAGTTTGGTGTGCAACTTGATCTAGAGTACAGGGGGGCTTCGTCAACCGGACCGCGGAGCGACCTGCGCGATGAAACCGAAATCTGTTTCCGGGGTCATGCGCTGGTCCGTGTGCCCGCGCATGACCCCGACAATCGGAAGATTTTCGGAAAGGATCATGCGCAAAACCAAAAGCGCTACAGCGTCCTTTGCGCGTCCAAAGGACGCGCGGCGCTGTAGGCAGCGCAGAAAACGCCATCAGTTTGGCCGCCAGAGTAGAGTTTCCAACGGTCTCTAACTCGATGGAGCGGAACCTTCATTTCTGTACTCATGAATGAGGCCAAGGATTTGCGAGCGGACCAACTCGCGAGCCTCCGGCTGAACGAACGGCATCAACAGTTCGACCCGTTCCTCAACGCTCTCGGGAAGATCCACAGCAGGATCGATAAGGTCGTTACCGTGCGCGTAGAGATTTTCCGTCAGCTTCTTGTTGAGATCGGAAAAAATGCCCATTGATCTGCTCCAAACCAGCTTCTCTGTTTAAATTGAAGGCCGACGAAAATGTTCCCCGGATGATCGATCACAACGGCTGCTTCTCCGCCGAAGCGCTGGGGCTGGTCCAGTTCCACTTGTCCGGGCGGCAAGGAATTCAGGCAGTATTTTAATGTAGGAGAATTAGAGAGACGTTTACGCGAGGTGCGAAAAAGCAACGCCAATACAGCTGATTGGTTATGACGTAAGTACTCTCGCAGATGTGGTATTGGCCATCCGGGGATTCCTGCACACGGTCACGCGGAATGGCGAAATTATGCGGCAAGTAAGTGTAACCACCGTCTATCCTGGACCGTACCGACGAGCGAGGTATGGCGCGGCAATCAGAGCCACCGCAACACTTGAATTTCGTCAGTGGGTCAACCTTGTCCTCGTACCAATCATGGGCGCTAGCGGCAGTTGTGGTGACTATACAGATCGCAGTGAAGACGAGTCTTCGCATGGCGCTCCTCAAGCATTTGGCAGGCGCTGCTCGTTCGAGCGCCTATGTATATTAGCCTTCCATTAAAAATACCATTGGCCAGGCGTCGCGTCATTCGGTGTCCGTGTCGGCCAAGCGGTCAGATTACGTTGGATTTGAGGGCTAAAGCGCTGCCGAACCGCAATGATTGCGGTAGGCGATTTGCTGCAGGTCCGTTTGCACCCCCACATTGAAATCCCGTCACACTTGTAACTCTCAGTTCCCCGTCTGCCCGAACTAGCCTCTTCGTATCGAAACCGTGGAAACGGCGAATTCGACCACAGGACCGAAATGACGATTTTTGCAGCAAAAGAGAAAGCCACTCCGTTGCTCGGGCAGGCGGTCGATCTTGGCCGCTGGCTCGGGCTCGCCGCCGCACCGACCTTTGCACTGATGGCGTGGATTTCTGCTGTCGGCTCGGCGGGCATGACCATGTGCTCTGCCGCCTCGCCTTTCATGCCGATCAACGACATGGCCCTGATGTATCTGCTGATGAGCCTCTTTCACGTATCGCCGTGGCTGAAGCTGTTTTCCGCCCGTTCGCAGCACCGCAACACTTCCGTCGCCCAAACCAAAGGAGACTGACAATGCAACACGCTGTTGTTTCACGCGATGACTGGCTGGCTGCCCGCCGGGGCCTGCTGCGAGCGGAGAAGGAACTCACGCATCTTTGCGACAAGGTCGCACGCGAGCGGCTCGCCCTGCCCTGGGTGCGTATCGAGAAGGACTATTTGTTCGACACGCCGGATGGTCCGCGTGCGCTCGCCGATCTCTTCGACGGCCGCTCACAACTTCTCGTGCAACATTTCATGTTCGCGCCGGGGTGGGAGGAAGGCTGCCCGAGTTGCTCGTTCATGGCTGATCACACCGACGGCATGAACAAGCATCTGGCGCATCACGATGTTACCATGATCGCCGTCTCGCGAGCGCCGCTTGCCGAGATCGAGCGCTATCGCAGGCGTATGGGCTGGCAGTTCCGATGGGTGTCCTCGAACGGCAGTCCGTTTAACTACGATTTCCGGGTCAGTTTCACGCCCGAAGAGGTCGCCACCGGGCACATCGACTACAATTTTGGCGAATGGCGGGAAACCGGCGAGGAATGGCCTGGCCTGAGCGCCTTCTACAAGGATGAGGCTGGCGACGTCTTTCACACCTACTCCACCTTTGGCCGCGGTGTAGAGGTGATGATGGGCACCTACGCCATGCTCGACCTCATGCCAAAGGGGCGCAACGAAGCTGAGGGAATGGACTGGGTGCGCCGCCACGACCGCTACGCGTAGACCCGCGGGGGAGCGGTGGAATGATGCCGGATGGTAAACGAGTAGTATCCGTCGCACCTACGAGCCGTTGCTCCCTATTCGTAAGAGTGTTGGGATTTCAATTCGCCGCGCCGACCCGCTTGCGCTCCCGGGCTTCCAGCAGCTTCGTCAGCCAGTCTGGATCCATCTCCGGCACGGAGGAGAGAAGCAGTTCGGTATACGGAGCATGCTGCGGCGTCAGGATTTCGGTCTTGAGCCCCTGCTCGACGACTTTGCCTTGATGCATGACGACAATTTCGTCGGCGATCGCCCGCACCGTCGCGATGTCGTGCGTGATGAAAATGTAGCTGACTCCGAATTCTTGTTGCAGCCGCATAAGGAGCTTCAGGATCTCTTCCTGTACGATCTGGTCGAGCGCCCACGTCGTCCGCTGTTACGGTCTTGCCGTTGTGGAAGGTCGCACCTTTGCGCAGCTTGAAGACCCATGTCGTCGCCTCGTCCGAGGTCTCGAAGCTCTCGGCAAGGTCCGGTTGGATGCTGCCTTTCGCGTCGACCTCGGTCAGGCTGTTGGACATGGCGCCCGAAAAGGCGGTTTGCGTGAAAGTATCGGGATAGCCGGCCGGATCGATCGAATCCGTCGTCGCGCCATGCGCCATGCCGAGCTTGGCGAAGCCGCCCCGCTGCGGTTCGGCCCGCGCCACGCTCACGAAGAGCGTGTCGGCGGCGGCGACCGTTAGGCCGGCCTTCAGCCCGAGCTGGATGAAATCACGGCGCGAAACCTTGCCGCGGCCGATCAGATTTTGCGCCAGGCGCAGTTTATACTCAGATTCTGACACTGGTTCCTCCCATTGCGGATTTCCCGCATTCTTGTTGTTGGCACTATCGAGCAGATCTGGCGGATTCAGCCGATTTGCCCCGTTTCGATTTCCGCGTTTTCGACACTAATCTTACGCCGTTACATAGATTTCACCAGCTTCCACCGTGACTGGGAATGTACGGGCTCGTACGCCCGGATCGACCAGGGCCGCACCAGTTTTTATGTCGAATTCCCAGCCGTGCCAGGCGCAGCGCACGATCTCGTTCTCGCGGTGGTAGATGAATTGCGCTTGGTCGACCGGCGCCGTGGTGCCGCATTGCGGTCCCTCGCAAAGCGGAGCGCCGCGGTGCGGACAAACGTTCAGCAAGGCATGGAATGAATCTCCGATGCGGAAAACCCCGACTGAAAGGCTGCGGATTTTGGCGATGTAGGGAATTCCGGTCTCGATTTCGTCGACCCGGCAAATGTATGTCTTCTCAGCCATAGTTTGCTCCCGTCACGCGGCGTTCGCCGCTTGCGTGCGGGGAATGCGTTTATAGACCTCGAGCGCATTCAATCCCATGATCTTGCTTTTCCAGGCGGGCGGGATGTGCAGCGTGTTGGCATCGTCATAGTCCCAATGCGGGTAGTCGGAGGCAAACATCAGCGTGTTCTCGCCGTCCATTGCTTCGAGAGTGGACCAGAGATGCTGTATGTTCGCGGGCTGCTCCAGCGGCTGCGTGGAAAAGCGGATGTTGCGCCGGCAATATTCCGATGGCAGCATCTTCAGCCACGGCGTTTCCTTGCGCAGCGCTTTGTAGTCTGCGTCCAGGCGCCACAATACCGACGGAACCCAGGCCACGCCGCACTCGATGATCACGAAATACAGATCCGGCCACTTCTCGAATACCCCATGCGCGATCATGCTCGCCACATGCGACAAGGCCGACATGTGAAGAATGGCGTGCGTCTCCCAGAAGAAGGTCGTCGGAGCCGGCGCAACCGCGTTCCAGTTGATGCCGCCATGGCCGCCCAGATGGATCGCGAATGGGAGCCCGACTTCGGCGCAAGCCTCGAAAATGGGATGGTAGAACGGATCGCCGTAGGGTCTGACCGAGCCTTGGGAGGCCAGAACCTGTACCATACGCGGATGGTTGCCGAGGCGGCGGATCTCGGCTGTTGCGAGCTTGGGATCCTGCGGCGCGATGATGATGGAACCCATAAAGCGGCTGTCTTTGGGAAGCCATTCGGCGATTTGGTAGTCGTTATAGGCGCTGACCAGCGCACTGGCGTAGTAGGGGTTTGCCAGCGTGGAAGCTTCTATCGGCTCGTCGCCGGTGAGGATGGCGGCCCCGACATTGTATTTGTCGAGGTGCTTTTGCTTCATGATGAGATAATTGTCGGCTTCGGTTTCTGGCCTGACATCCTTGCGGGAAAAGTCCTGCGGGTGAAACCACGGACGGTGCCCGTGCGGGAAGGCGCCCTTCGGACCAGTTTTCTCGCCTTCCGTGAACATGTCTTTCCAGACGCCGGAAAGATAGGGCTCGAGCACCGTCGCGCTCGACCAGTAATTGTGACAATCGCAATCGACTATGAACACCCTATCCAACTCCCCGGCCTGGCAGGCCGGCTAACGTGGCCGGCTTCTTCAATCGCAGCTTCCGCTTCGGGCATTATTTGATCAAGCTTGTGATTTCGGGTATACGATCGGATTTTTCGATCGCGAGGCGGCATGCAGCTGGATCACATCGAGACCTTTCTCGACATCATGGAGTCGCGAAATTTCAACCGTACGGCGGATCGTCTGGGCGTAACGCAGTCAACAGTCAGCACCCGCATCAGGAATCTGGAGCAGGCAATCGGCTCGGAGCTCTTCCTGCGAGGGCGCGCCGGCGCCGAACCGACCGCGGCGGGGCGACGTTTCGAAGCCTATGCGCGCGCCATGGTGTCGACATGGTCACAGGCCCGCCATGACGTGCGGGCATTTAACCGGTTCGAAGGCACCTTGCGCGTCGCTGCGCAGGTCGGGATGACGCGATCGATATTGCCGGGTTGGGTGGAAACTCTGTTCCAGGTGCTGCCAAAATCGTCAATTCACGTGGAATCCGACTATTCACCGCAGATGATTTCCGATTTGAGCTTGGGAAACCTCGATATTGCTGTGGTCTACGCGCCCCGATACCTGCCTGAAATCTCCTACGATCCTCTCATGGTCGAAGAATATGTGATGGTGTCTACTGCAGCCAGGGTCCTGTCAGAGGTCAATCCGGATACATATATCCGGCCAGGGTACACGGTCGTGCTCGAAAAGGCCCACGCCGAGGCACTGCCGCAATTGGCAATAGGCCGGCTGTCGATGGGCTCGGAAACGCTCGCCGAAGCGATGCTGCGGCGGACCGGAGGCACCTGCTATATGCGCAGTGACGACGCGCGGCGCTATACGGCCGAGCGGCCGTCTTTCGTCGTCGAGGGTGCGCCCGCGCTTCAGCAGCCCGTTCACACCGCAATTTTGGCGCACCGCAAGCACGAGCCGATCATCCGCAGAGGGATCCGCGCGCTCCATCTGGCCGTCATGTCCATGGAAAATTAGATCGGGATACCCGATTGTTAAGTCGACATCTGCCGCTTTTTTGAAAGTGTCCCGGCTGCCATTCTGGCCGGGTCAAGCAGAGTCTAGTCATGAACGCACATGCGTCCTTTTCGACCACCTACTTCGCTCCGGCGATGCGTCAACGGCAATGGGCGGAAGGCTCAAGGCAGGTCGTGCGCTGCCGGCGCGTCATCGATGAGACGCACGACGTCAAGACGTTCGTCCTTTCAGCCGCTTCCGGCCACATGTTCAGCTTCAGTGCAGGCCAGTATTTGGTCGTGCACCTGACGATCGACGGCACCCGGGTAACGAGATCGTACTCGGTGTCGTCGCCGCCGACTCGACCGCTCGACCTGCACATCACGGTGAAGCGGATGAAGGGCGGGCTTGTTTCCAACTGGCTTCACGACTAATCTCCGGCCGGGCCACGACATTGAAATCGAAGGGCCGATCGGACACTTCAACTTCGACGATCTACCATGCGAGAAGCCGCTTTTCCTTTCGGGCGGCAGCGGCATCACTCCCGTTATGTCGATGCTGCGGGCGCTAACCGACCGGGCATCTGGCCATGACATCCGTTTCATTCACTGCGCCCGGACGGCGGGCGACATCGCCTTCCGCTCCGAGTTGGAGGCGCTTGCCGCGCGATTCTCCAATGTCGATGTAAGCTTCATCTGCAGCCAGGAAGGTTCGGCTTGGCAGGGCCCTATGGGTCGGATCGACGGCCCAATGCTCCTGCGGCTGGCTCCGGACCTTCACCAGCGCACGTCTTACGTTTGCGGCCCCGAACCGTTTATGCAGACGGTTCGGGCCTGTTTCGCGGAGAGTGGCATCGCGGCCTCGCAATATCACGAGGAAAGTTTCGGCGGTGCGAGCAATTCCATGCCTCTGCAATCGGCTGTCGCTGGCCCAACTTGCGTCCGTTTCACCCGGTCTGGCGTGGAGCATCTGTGTGCGCCTGGAGAGACCCTGCTCGATGCGGCGCGCAATAGCGGCCTCTACATTCCTACCGCATGCCAGCAGGGCTTTTGCGGAACTTGCCGGACGATCAAGCTGTCGGGTGAAGTCGCGATGGACGACCTTGGAGGACTGAGCCTCGAAGAGAAGGCGGCTGGTCTTGTGTTGGCCTGCTGCAGCCGGCCGCAAGGCACCGTCTGCCTCGATCTCTGAGCGCATTGCGGACTGATGGCATTGGAGCCGTCAGCCTGGCTTCTCACGAATTTCCGATATCGCCGCCCTTGGGCGGGTGGGCCGACCAAACACTTCGGTGCTTGCGGCTTCGAGTTCGCTCAGAGATCTGGAGAGGGTAGCGCCCCAGACGACATGGACAGCCAGCATCAGAAGATCTCGGTAGGCGGGGTGCCGCCAGGCTGGCGCGAGGATATTGGCGGCGGGAATCCATCCGAGATAGCTGAGCGCCCACACGCCGAGTCCATAAAGGATGCCGTTGCCACGGCGCATGGGCAAAAGCGCAAAAATCGAGCCGGTCACGGCTCCAAAGCCGAAATGGGCAAGCAGCGTGCTCGTTCGCGCGTCCTGCTCGTCACCGGCGGCTGCGACGCGTTCGACGATCTCGCGCGGCGGCAAAGGATAACGGTCCCGGTTGTCGAGCAACGGGTGAAGGTGCCTCATGGCGATGGTCATCGCCATCGTGGCGGCAAGTCCCGCCAGTGCTCCTGATACGATCCGCTGCAACACCTCCTCCCGCGATGATACTGCCAAACGGCAGTTTGGCGCGATTGTTCCCGACTACCGCTACGCGCGGGATCGTGGGCGGCCCACTCGCCGCTAGAAAAACGCGACGAGACTGGCCGAGGAACAATGCAGGAAACAGCTTGATGTTGCCGCCGGCGGGCTACTGCTTGGGCGGCGCCGTGGTGGCGCCGGCGATCACTTGGCTTGCCAGTTCCGCCTTGATGTCGCGCGCCAGTTGCAGATGCTCGAGCACCGTCGGCAAAGTCTCGGAGGCGAAATGCTGAAGGTCGGCGTCCTGTCCCGAACCGATCTCCCATTCAAGCAGTTGCACCGCCTTCTGGTGATCGGTGATCTGCCCGCTGATATAGGCAATATCAAACTTCGCCCCGTCGAGCTTTTCAAGCTCGGCCCGCTGCCGCTCGTGCTCCTCGTCGAGCCCTTCCGGCAGCGGGATCTTATTGGTCTCAGCGAGAGATTTCAGTCTCGCGTTCGCCGCCGAGTGGCCGTCGACCATGCGGCCGGCAAATGCGGTGACAGCGGAGTTGCCGGACTTTTTCGCGAGCTTGCCGAATTCGACCTCGGCTGCGCCGCCGGCGGCGGCGAGCTGCGCGAACAGCCGGTCCTGGTAGTTGGTCTGATGAGGCGCCGGCTGTCCCGGCGCCTCCATCCTGGTATCCGGGGCCATGCCGGCCGGGTTTCCGATCTGGGCCAAAAGGGGCGATACCGAGAGAGGCGATGCGGAAAACACCACCAACCCCAAAGCAGTTGCAAAAACACGCATGAGAACCTCCATCAAAGATGTGCTGAGGTCGGTCGGCTGCCGCGGTCAAAGCGCGAGCATATAGGCAACGAGGTCATTCTTTTCGTCTTGGGTGAGCTTGGTGCCGAGCACCAGGTTGAAAAACTCCACCGTATCGGCGAGCGTCATCAGACGGCCGTCATGCAGGTAGGGCGGCGTGTCCTTTATGCCGCGCAGCGTAAACGTCTTGATCGGCCCGTCCGGCAATTCCACCATGTCGTTGAAGGTCTGCCCCGGCTTATAGAAGCGCTCCAGCTTCAGATCGTGCATGTTGTTGTCCATGAACGACGCTTGCGGGACATGGCATTGCGCGCAGCGGCCCTTGCCCATGAACACGCGCTCGCCTGCCAGTTCCTGCTCGCTGGCCAAGGCGGGATCGAGCTGTCCGAACGGGTCGAGCTTCGGCGCCGGCGGAAAATCGATGATGTTCTGCATCTGCGCCATCATCGCCACCTGGTTTGTGCGATCGGGCAGGTTGACGCCCTTCCTGGTAGCGCTGACATGATCGCCGTTGAAGTATGCGGTGCGCTGCTCGAATTCGGTAAAATCCTCGACCGAGCGCAGCGACCGTTTCGACCCATGGATCTGCTGGTTGAACAGACCGCGCAGGCTGGTCGTGTCGAGACGGAAGCGCGCGGCCTGCGGCCTGACATCGGGCGTCAGATGAAAGGCAGCGTTGGTGTTGAAGTTGGCATGGCAATCGAGGCAGGTTACCCCCAGGCTCTGCGCCGCCACCTTGCGGTCCTCGGTCTGATTGAATTCCTCCTGCGGGAATGGCGTCAGGAGAAGCCGTAGCCCTTCCATCTGAACCGGCGTGATGATGCCGTTCATGATTTCATAGTAGTTGCGGATCGTCAGCAACTCGCCGCGGGAAACGTCGCCCAGTTCCGGATGGGTAGTCAAGAATATCGGTGACGGGAACTCTGGCGTAAGGTGATTGGGAAGATCGAAGTCGACGTCGAAACGTCTCAGATCGCGCCCCTCCTGCCGGCCGATCTCACGAACTTCTTCTTCCGGAAAAACCTGTCCTCCGGTCGCCTGTTTGACATGGGGCAGCGGCAGAAGGCCATTGGGCAGCAGGTTGCGGTCACGTATCTCGCCAGGGCTCATCTCCGCCAGGCCCTGCCAGGTCTGGTCCTTCGCCAGCTTGACCCGGACGCCGTCCTGGACAGGTTTTGTCCCGCCCGACATCATTGTGCGTGGCATGGGGCGATCCGACAGGTCGTATCGCTCCTCCAGCAAAGCCCTCTGGCGCGCCATGACGCGCGGCTTCTGCGCTTCGTCGTCGGCCCTGACGGCAGAGAACGGACGGGCGGGCAGTGGTCGGTAGGTTATATCGGGCGGCAGTGGATCCGACAGTGCGCTGAGGCTGGCGGCAACAACGACAAGAGCGCATGGAATGCCTGCATTCAACACTCTGCGCTTTTTTCCCTCCATGGCTGGAATGCTCCGAACCGCGCTGCGCGTGATTTGTTCCCGCCGCGAGCGGCGCAACTGGGATCGACCGGTTCGGTGTATGCTGACAGTGCCGGACGCCCAAACTAGCGAGGCTCGCCTGGCGACTGCCGTTGGCCCCGCCTTGCGAGCGCCAAGCCGCCAATCAGCATCAGTGCACCCCAAATCAGGAACCCGATGTCCCAATAGATCCACTGGTCCTGCGGGACGGTTTCGTTGACATGGTGGATGCCGAGAAGCTGGTGATTGATCAGCCCTTCGACCAGGTTGAAAATCCCGAAGCCCATGAGCATCGTCCCAAGCAACATCTTTCCCGACCACCAGAGATGAGATTTGTGAGCGGTGCGCCAGAGCACGACCAAACCAAGCACGACGAAGATATATGTGCCGGCGTGGAACAGGCCATCGAGAAGCGTGTTGAACCGAAGGTTCTCAACACTGTCGGCGGGATAGCCGGCGCTGGTCCCCATATGATGCCACTGGAGCAACTGATGCAGCACGATTCCATCGAAGAATCCGCCCAAGCCAAGCCCCAGAAGAATACCTGCGGACGTCGGAAAACGGCGATGCTGCGAAGCCGTGGTCGCCATCCCTCTTCTCCTTTGCCACCCCCTAACTTCGGGCCAGGCCATGTGTTCCCTGCCCTACCTGCGTGTCGGATACGCGTCGCTAAGGCAGCAGGCGCAACAATCAAGCGCGAGCTCACCGCCTAAAGGACTCCGGCGTCTCGCAACATGCCGCCTCGCGACAGGCTGCATCGCCGGCACGAGACTCCAGGCCTTGGTAGATCACTGAAATCGGCATCGGCGCGACGTTGCCTCCTCTAGATCCGGCGGACGGCAAGCGCGACATCTGCGGAGAACGGCGGCACATCAAGCTTCAGCCAACCGTCCGAATTCGCTTGCCATTCCGCCGTTTGCTTGCCGGCCGCGGTGTCCCAGGCGATGACGCGATAGGTGCCGCGAGCCAACCCGGGCAGTTTCAAGACGGCAGGAATGGGCGCAGTGCCAGCACGCAGCATACCGTTTCGTCCGATCGTGTCGCTGCGAACCAGCCAGACCACTGCCTGGGAATCGTCGCCGCAGGCGACCGGCGCGATGTCGGGACCGGAAACCCGCATCTTGTCGCCGAGATGGACACGCCGGAACGAAACCCAATCTATCAGAGGCAGGAAGTCGGCCAGCGAACGCTGCGCCCGCCGCATTCCGGGGGTGAGCACGTGCGGGGTGCGGTTCGGCCACCGCATGCCGCCACCGGCACCCCCCGCCGCCAGGTGAGCCCATTGCAAATGGCGGAAGTATTCATCGTCGAAAGGTTCGGGGAGTGTGATCTTCTTGTCCTTGAACGAGTGGATCGGGCCGTGCTCGGAATCGAGAAAAGGGCGGCCGTCAAGAATTTCACCAAGCGCCTCTCCGACGATTCGCGCCATGCCGAGCGCCGGCGCCACCGTGTCACTGGGGTCGTCAATTGTGCCCTCCTCATAGAGATGGAGGGAGGCGAAATCGAGGTCGGGGTGGCGGAAGATCGGCGCGGGCAGCGGCATGTGGGGCCGCCAGCGAAGCTCAGGTCCAAACAGCGAAACCGTCTGCGGGTGCGAGCGGCCGTAAAGTGACGTTTCCAGGCGACGCACAAAATCGCTGAGATCATGGATGAAGGCGCCGAAGCCATCCGCGCTGCCCTGAGCCTGCTCGGGATGGATTTCGTTCCAGAGGTCCCATGCGAAGAGGGCTCCGCTGCCGCTCCATCTGCGAACCGCGAACTCCAGCCTTGCCTTGATCGCGCGGCGGGTATCGGCGCAGACCAGAAATCGCGACGGGTGGTCCAGCACGCCTCCGTTGTGGCGGTTGTAGGGGTGGTGGCGCCAGTGGAGCCACTGCCAGAACGTATCAAAGGGGGTGAGCAGGATTCTTAAGCCTTGTTTTTCGCAAAGACGGAAGAGGTCGTCCCACAGTTGCACCATCGCCGGCACGAAGCGGCCCTGCGGCTTCTCGAAGTAGCGGTGGCGAACCTGGGCATATTCCAGCATCAGCCTGAGGCAGGTGACGCCGCTTTCCTTCAGCCAACGGAGATGATCTTCCACGCCGGCCATATCGGCGCGCCGGAACAGGCCATTGAGTTCGGGCCAGCTTACCGCATCATTCTGCCCGATCGGCGTCCATGCCTCGCCGTCCTCGGTGACGAAATAGGAACCGGCTACCTTGATCCAAGGCAGGCCCGCAGCCGATCTTGGCGCGGAGTCTTCCACTTCGCCGACCAGCGGTATCGCCAATCTGATATCGTTCAAGGCATGCTCGAATTTCGTCCGCGGAGCAGTATAACTGCCGCGGTGGGAAAATGTTTCGTCGGGCTTGGCAGTCCAATGGATCCTTTCGTCCCATTCGGCGGTACCAACGATGCCCTGTCTCGGCGCTGCGGCGCCCTGCCCTCAAGTGCGGCGCTGGTGATGTTGGCTGATCACCAGGGAAGTTGCAGGCCGCAGAACGCACGCCCGGTTCAGATAGTTGTGTGAGAACCCTCGCTGCGGACATGACGAGGGATGCGGAAATTGTCGTGCGTCGCTTCGTCGACAAGAGCAGAAATGCCAAGTTGGCGGGTCGCCCGCCCGACCAGAAAATTTCAGCCGAAAGGAACCTCACGGTCGCAGGCAAGTTCGGTAAGCAATGTGGGGGATTGCGCGTGTCGTTTCATCTCATCGGCTTTATAGTTGTGGTGCGTGCGATCTTCTCCTTCCTCGGATCCAAACATCCAGCTCGACGAGGATTGACGAGGCTCGGCTTGAGAGCGCCAGTCTGTCATCCTGAGGTCGATGTCTTCTCACCGACAACACCTGGATTCGGCTCCACTCACACTCGCATAGTCAACATTCGACGCTTGCACCGCATTTGTCGCTCAGGGGACGACGTGAGGCCGTCGAAACTGGTAATGGCCGATCGCCTGCCAATGGACTATTGCCTAGCGGGAGCGCTGGCGCGAGCCTTGGCCGACGGGTCGCACATATGAACAACGATCCGGCGCGTCCGCCAGGCGAATACCGGTCCGCGTTTGCCAGCTTCTTCATGGCTGGGTTCGAGTGTTCATCGCATCGGCGCGGCGACGGAGTGCGCCTCGATTTGATCCGCGCGACCGCACACGACACGCACGCCCTCGGCGACTATCGCAGTTGTGCTGCCCTTGGGCTTCGCACCATTCGCGACGGCTTGCGCTGGCACCTGATTGAAACAGCGCCAGGAGTTTTCGATTGGTCGGGTTGGATATCGATGATCGAAGCAGCTCAGGCCGCCGGTGTGCAGGTCATCTGGGATATCTTTCACTACGGCTCGCCGGATCATGTCGACCAGGGTGGCTCAGGCTTCACCGAGGCCTATGTGCGATTCGCCGCTGAGGCTGTCCGGGTTCACCGCTCCGTTGCAGGGACAGCTCCTCTGGTATGTCCCATCAACGAAATCTCGTTCTTCGCATGGGCGATAGAGGTCGGCTATTTCCCGCGCGTGGGGCCGAAGAAGCGGGGATGGTTCAAGCGGCAGCTTGTGAGGGCAGCGGTTGCCGGCGTCAAAGCGATGAGGGATGCCGAACCTGATTGCAGGTTCATCTGGGCTGAACCGCTAATCCATGTCGCTCCTCGAGACCGCACTCGCGCCGAGCAGCGGCGCGCGGAAAATGTTCGTCAGGGCCAGTTTGAAGCCTATGACATGCTGACGGGCCTTGCCGAGCCCGAACTGGGCGGCAGCGAGGACTGTGTCGACGTCATCGGCCTTAACTTTTATCCGCACAATCAATGGTACTTTCAGGGGCCAACGATACCGATGGGCCATCACGAATACCGGGCACTCTCGGAAATGTTGGTCGAGCTCGCTGAGCGCTACAGGAAGCCAATTTTTATCGCCGAGACGGGCGCTGAAGGATCAGGCCGGCCGGCATGGCTCCATTATGTTTGCGATGAGGTCCGTGACGCGATGAGCCTTGGTGCGCCGATTCAGGGCATATGCCTGTACCCGGTGACGGCGTATCCCGGCTGGGACAATTCGCGCCACGCGGAAGTCGGCTTGTTCTCGACGATTCATGCCGACGGTTCGCGCAGTCTTCGCCAGCCGGTTGCAGATGAATTGGAGCGCCAGCGCACATTGTTCGCGGCTGGTGTTTCGTAGCCGTCGAAAAAAGCGCGCGACCCTTCACGGCTTTGCGCGGCGGATCACGGCAAGGCACGCCTTGATGCCGCTATTAGAGTTCAATGGTCGCCGAGAGCCATGCCCGACGAATCGAGCATCGCTCGCTGCGTTGACATCTGCGCGATGCCGTTTGCCGGCAGGCTTTGTTGAATACGCGCGAACGTCGCCAAGGCCTGACCGACGACCTGATCCATGTTGTAATAGCGGTATGTGGCCAGGCGCCCGACGAACCAGACGTCGGGGCACGCCGCAGCCAGTGCTTCATAACGTTTGTACAGCGCCTCGTTTTCCGCCCGCGGCACCGGGTAATAGGGATCTCCGATATCGGTTGGATATTCGTAGGTCAGGCTGGTTTTCGGGCTCTGCTGGCCGGTCAGATGCTTGTACTCGGTGATGCGGGTATAGTTCTCCGTCTGCGGATAGTTGACTACCGCGACCGGTTGAAACTGCTCGCAATCGAGCGTCACGTGCTCGAACCGCAGTGACCGATAAGGCAGACGACCAAGGCTCCAATCGAAATATTCATCAATCGGCCCGGTGTAGATCATGCGCTGATAGGGGATCGTGTCGCGAATTTCGCGATAATCGGTTTGCAGCATGATTTTGATCTTTGGGTTGTCCAGCATGCGCTGGAACATGCGTGTATACCCGCCAGCCGGCATATTCTGGAAGATGTCGCCAAAGTAGCGGTCATCGCGGTTGGTTCGGGTAGGGACCCGCGCCGTCACGGACTTGCTCAACTGGGCCGGATCGACACCCCACTGCTTCCTTGTATAGCCGCGAAAGAACTTTTCGTAGAGTTCCCTGCCGACGGTGCTCACAACCACGTCTTCGGCGGTGCGAACTTCTTCGACCGTTTCTCGCCGGGAGACGAAGAACTCCTCCAACTGCTCGGATGTGAATTCAAAGCCGTACAGGCGGTTGATGGTATCAAGGTTGATCGGTATCGGCAGCAGTTTTCCGTCGACCGAAGCCAGTACGCGATGTTCGTAAGGCCTCCATTCGGTGAACTGCGAGAGATAGTCAATTATCGATTGGGCGTTGGTGTGGAATATATGCGGCCCATAGCGGTGGATCAGAATTCCCGCCTCATCATAGCAGTCATAAGCGTTGCCGCCGACGTGATTTCGCCGGTCGATGAGCAGAACGCTTTCATGCCGTTGCGATGCGATGCGTTCGGCAAGCACGCTACCGGCGAAGCCGGCACCGACAATGAGCCAATCGAACATGGTCAGGCTCTCCTGCGCAACGGCACAATGCTCTTCATCGCATAGGCGCGCTGGATATGGGCAGCCATTGCCTCCCACGTCCGTTCCCACGACATGTTGGCGAGGTAGGCGTCGACTTTCTTCAGCAGGAAGTCGCGCGGACGCGACAGAACAGACCGAAGCTTGGGTTCGAGATCGTCGGCGTCGACGATATCGATCAGGCCTTCCGCGCCGTAGGTGCGCACGACATCCACGATCGCCGTGGACACCACCGGCAGTCCGGCCGCCAGGAACTCAGGAGTTTTGGTAGGGCTGATATAGCGTGTCGCCTCATTGAGCGCGAAGGGCATCCAGCCGGCGCTCCAGTGCCTGAGATAGCGAGGCAGGTCGGCGTAGGACTTGGCACCGAGCCAATGCAAGTTAGTTGCGCGCGGCAGGCTTAGCTGGTCGATCTTGACCACCGGGCCGAGCATGACGAAATGCACGTCGGGCATTGCCGCAGCCGCCTGCGCGATCATCTCAATGTCGAGCCGTTCGTCGATCACGCCGAAGAAGCCAACTCTCGGGTGAGGTATGTCGGCCTGGTCTACAGGGTCATCGCCGGGGTCTCTTGCCTTGTGAAAATGCGCAACGTCGATGCTGCTTGGGAAGGGAAAGATCGAGTTATGGAGGCATCGTTTGGCCTCGTACAGGCTCTGTCCGCCCGTGAAGACGACATCGGCGCGCTGAAACAGCGCCTTTTCCATCTGCGTCAACTCTGCCGGCGCGTTCTTGAAGGCGGAGAGTTCATCCATGCAGTCGTAGACGCACACGTCGCAGCGGAGGTGATCGCTGAAACGCAGCGCCATCGGCGTGTAGTACCATATAGTCAGCCGGTCATGCGGGACTGAGGTGAGGATCTGGTCGACGAACCTACGCTGGATGGCGTCCGCCTTTGTTGCGGAAATGCCGACCGGAAGAACCGGGGTTACGGTTCGGATCATCGGCGACTCATCTTTCACCCGCATGAAGGGGTAGTGTCTTTCCTCGAAGACCGGTTCCTCAAAGTAAATTAGCTGTTGCTGTTTTGAAGCGAGCGTCAGAATGTGTTGTGGGCGTTGGTGTACGAAATTCCATCTTAAGTGAGAAAAGCAAAGTAGTATTGACAATTTTTCGGGAGTGTTAGGTGATATTTGCTTACCGCCCGCCATTTCCATATAGGTTATCCCTTGGTTATAGTTTGATAGCCTCTCGAATTAACATATGTTAATCGAGGTTCGTTCGACCTAAGACCCGAAGGCATACATCTAACTTTCATTTAAGTAAGTTGTTCCACAGGGTTGAACTGCGTGCGTGTCCGAGCAGTGGCGCCGCACTTGTGCGATTGATCCACCGATAAACGGCGCTGCCAGCCGAAGATGCCCAAACGCATCCTGTCCACGCGGGCGCGTCGGCCGCGCGTGATCTCAACAGATTTGGCGCATTGCCACAGAACGGTTGAGAACGTTTGATCGTTCAACAAGCGTTAATCGAGGGAGCTATAAGTTAACGGTCTGTGAATCGATTCGGCCGAGTGGCGCACGGGCCCGCGACCGCCGACTAAACACGCCGTGAGAGAGCCAATAAATGAAATTCAACTTCGAAACCAATGTCTTTCCGTTGTTTCACCCGCAGGCCGTGGATGATCTGAAGGATCCTTGTCCGGTGTTCGACGGCACGCTTTGGCACGTCTTCGGCTCGAGCGGCACCGTCACGACCGAGAGCTGGAAAATACTACATGCCACGGCTCCGGACCTTTATGGGCCGTGGACTGAGCATGAGGCGCTCGACTTAGCGGTAACCGGATCGGGCATAGCGGCGCCCGGCGTCATTCATGAATGCGGCGTCTTCCATATGTTTATCCAGACCGAATTCATGAAGTCGGGCGGACGTTGCGAACATGCGGTTTCCAATGATGGTTTCAACTGGGTGGTGCTGAATCCGGCGATATTGTCCCTGCCGGAAACCGATGAGGATGGTATCTATGATCCCCATCCGGCGATCATCGGCGGCAAGCGCTACATCGTCTATTCAGGCATGCCTAAATTCACCAGGGTGCCGCAGCCTGACGTCTATCTGGCGCGCAGCCAATCCGATTCCTGGTTTGGGCCGTGGAAACGTCTCGGCAAGATATTGGATCATCTCGATGTTCCCCATCACAATGCGCGCGAGCATCCGGACTACGAGTGGGGGATCGAGGGCGCCCAACTGGTCGAATTGCCCGACGGTCGCGTGCTTCTCAACGCCACCTGCTTCCTTCCTGACGGCCCGCGCGGAAGTCGTCAGCGCGTATTCTTCGCCATCGCCGACGCCGTCCAGGGGCCCTATGTCTCGGTCGGCCCCGTGCTCGATCCTGGTGAGCCTGGGGAGAACGGCCATTCGACGGTGATGATCGAGGGCGGGAAACTGACCTTGTTCTACCAGAGCAGACGTGAGGCAACGAACCATCGCTGGCGTTTCGGACTGGCAAGGTGCGATCTGGATCAGCAAGCCCTTTCGCGAGTCGCCTAACAGAACGACCGCTCTCTCACGCTTTGCCATCCATGGTCCGGAGGACGAGATGCCATGACCAACTTCAGGGGGATTGGGGGTTCTCGTCGGCCACCTCTTGCTCTCGCCGCTCAAGCTCCTTCTGAAGCTTCAAAGCTAGTGCGGCAAGCCTTGGCGACAGGGTTTGATCGCCCTCCAGTCCTAACCGCTTGCGTAGTCTCCGACGATTGTCCTCCGAACGGACCAACTCTCGGAACCCACGATCGCTCTCTCGGGTTGCCATGACGGTCACCTTTAGCTCTGAACGCAACTCGCCGATTACTAAAGGGTTCCATGAGGGGGCGAATTATTTCGCTAGACCTTCCGAGCGGTGATCGGATTACTAAGCGGGATTGAGCGGATACTGCTCGTGCTCATCGAAAGCCACGAACAGGCCCAGGGCAGCAGCGACTTCGAGGATAGCTTCGATTAGATCGTCATTGGATGCGACCAAACCAGGTGCAGCCTGCCGAACCTGGTTCAATGCCGCTTTGACCGAGACGGTGTCGCCATAGCCGGCCCGGTTGAGGACTGCGGCAATCGCCTGATCTAGAACTGGACCGACCCTATGGACGATGCTCATCCACCTTCCCCCCCGGGAACGCGAGAGGGTATAGTAGCGTGTCTGGGGCCCCGATGCAACCGACGCGCGAAATGGAAATTTTCAGCTTGCTGCCGCTGATCGTTTGAAAACGATGGTCACCTTCGTCCCTTTGCCGGCGCTGGAGTCAACGGCGAGCCGCGCCTTGGCATTCTCGGTCAGCGAGCGCGCGATCAGCGCTCCGAGCTTGCCTGGCTTGGGCCACGTCTCGCCTTCCGGCAGGCCAATTCCGTCGTCAGCCACTATGACCCGGCAGCCGTCGCCATCGACGATGCTGTGCAGCGTTATCGTGCCACCTTCGCGCCCCTGGAAAGCATGTTTTAGCGAATTGGTCAGCAATTCGTTCACGACCAGTCCCGCCGGCATGGCGACGTTTATCGACACCGGATATGTATCCACCCTCATATCGAGCCGGATCCCCTCGACTGCATGCGAGCTCATCACCGCGGACGCGATCTGACTGAGATAGACGCCAAGATCGACCTCCTCCTTCTGCTCGTCGGCCGTTAGCGTCTGGTAGAGGATCGCCAGAGCGTCGACGCGACCGGCGAGCCGCTCAAACCGTCTCCGGTCGGCCTCAGTCGCATTGCGGCTTTCCAGCCGGATAAGGGCTGTGATCATCTGCAGGTTGTTCTTCACGCAGTGCTGCAGTTCGCGCAGCAGCGTGTCTTTCTCGCTGACCCGCTCCTCCACCGAGCGCTGATCCCCCGCTTCGCCATGGGCCGATACGTCGACCAGCGCCACCAGCCGGAAGCAGATCTGGCCGTTGTCGTCCACGATTATGTTTGAATAAACGTCGACAAGAGCCGGATTGTCCCCGACGCGCTCCAGCCGGAAGGTCCCGACAAAATCGGTTTGCTCGACCAAGGCCTCGGGAAGAGGTCGGCCCTTCTGCTGGTGGATGCCTGTGCCCGAAAGGGCCGCCCAGTTTTCTCGGGTAAGCCTGGCGACCGTCAGGCCTGACAGTTTCTCGAATTCCGGATTGGCGTATACCACACGCTCCTCAGCGGTCAGGTCCGCAACCGCTATGGCGATCGGCACCTGGTCAAGAAATTTTTTGAACTCTTCGCTTTCCAGTGCGGTCGCAAGGTCAGGTGTGTCAAGCAACTGCTCGACCGCCTCGGCCTGCTCTGAATTGGATGTCATTTGCGCGCCTGTTCGGGCGTACAATAACAATAATGCAGTGCGCCCGCCATCACCAAAGCTGGAACTTGCATCGCGCGGTGTCAGGGCATCTGACCAAAAGATGTGCGTCGCGCGCCGGCCGCAGGGCTACGACACATTCCGATCGGCGCCCTCCGGCACAGAGGTGCACGCCATGGCCGAGCACGTAAGCCAATTTGAAGGGCAGTTCGAAGCTCGCTCCCGCAACCAGATCAGATCGGCCCGAGGACGAATATGGCCATCAGGCCAACAAAAAGCACGGCGGAGATTACGGCGCCCCACATGATGACTTTTCCGGTGCCGCGTTGCTCTTCCTCGCGAGGTATCTCTTTCGCCATTGAACGTATCCCTGTTTGAAAGGTCGATGGCTTAGCAACGTGTCTTGCCGAGGCTGGTTCCCGCGTCACGTGTTCTGTTTGTTTTTGGCAGACCTGGTTCTCTGCCCGCGCGGAAGCTGATCGTAAAATGCGGCGGGATCAACCCTAAGCGGTCGTACGGCTCCGGTTAACTACAGATTGCTGCTCAGCTATTCGAAGGAATAGGTGAAACCTCCTTCGGAGGCTCCGACCGTCACCTTCGTCATCTTTTCGCCCTCCAGCGACCGGTTCAGCACGCCACGGCTCAATTCCGGCAGAAGCGTGTTTGTCAAAATGGCGTCGATCATTCGCCCGCCGGATTCGATCTCGGTGCAGCGGGCTTTGACCAGATCCATGACACCGTCACCGATCACCAACTCGGCATCGTTGCTCGAGCGCAGCCGACGGGCGATCTTGGCGAACTGATGGCGGGTGATCGCTTCTATCATCATGTCCGAGAGCGGGTAGTAAGGGATGGTCACCACCCGGCCGAGGAAGGCCGCTGGGAAAACCTTCAGCAGCGGGGCGCGCAATGCTGTGTCGAGGTCGTCGAGCCCCGCCCGTACCGTGCCGCTTCTGGTCCGGTCCATGATGACTTCGGAGCCGACGTTCGAGGTGAGCAGGATCAGCGTATTCTTGAAATCGATCCGCCGGCCTTCACTGTCGTCCATCATTCCCTTGTCGAAGACCTGGAAGAAGATTTCATGAACGTCCGGATGCGCCTTCTCGACCTCGTCAAGCAGGATCACCGAATAGGGCTTGCGCCGAACCGCCTCGGTGAGGATGCCGCCCTTGCCGTAGCCGACATATCCGGGTGGCGCGCCCTTCAAGGTTGAGACGGTGTGCGCCTCCTGGAACTCGGACATGTTGATCGAAATGAGGTTCTGCTCGCCGCCATAGAGCGTCTCGGCCAGGGCCAGCGCGGTTTCGGTCTTGCCGACGCCCGAGGGACCGCAGAGCAGAAAAACCCCCACCGGCTTTTCGGGCGTGCCGAGCCCGGCGCGGCTGGTCTGCACGCGCTTGGCAATCATTTCCATGGCGTGATCCTGACCGACCACGCGCTCAGACAGTGTGACGGCGAGCCGCAGCGCCTTTTCGGTCTGGCTCGACAGCATTCGCCCAGTCGGAATACCAGTCCAGTCCTGCACCACGGCGGCCACGGCGTTGCGGTCGACCGACGGCAGGATCAGCGGCGTCTCGCCCTGCGCCTCTGCGAGGTCGGCCATCAGTTCGCGCAGCCGCGCGAGATCGGCAGCCGGATCGGGTGCAGAAGGATCGGCAGTGGCCGTTGTTTCCGCATCGGGTTCAGGCGCATCGGTTTCAGGCGCATCGGTTTTAGGCGCTTTGATCTCAGATACATCGGCGCCTGCGGTTTCGGCGACCACCCCCGAAGGTTCCACCGCGTCGAGCGGCACACCCTCGCCGCGCAGCCTGGCGCGCAGTTCGAGTATCTCGCCAACCAGCGCCTTTTCCCGATCCCAACGTTGCTGCGCGGCCGCAAGCGTGAGTTTGGTCTCGGCCAGCCCGGTTTCGACCCGAGCCTGCCGGTCGGCCACGTCGATGCCGATCGCTGCCTCACGGCCGATGATGGCGCGCTCGACCTCCAGCGCCTGGCGGCGGCGCATGATGTCCTCGACCTCGGCAGGGGTGGCATGCTGCGAAATGGCGACACGGGCGCAGGCGGTGTCGAGAAGGCTCACGGCCTTGTCGGGCAGTTGCCGTGCCGGGATGTAGCGGTGGGAGAGGCTGACCGCCGCCTCGATCGCCTCATCGAGTATCTGCACCTTGTGATGCTGCTCGAGGACGCCGGCGACACCACGCAGCATGAGGACAGCCACTGCCTCCGACGGCTCATCTATCTTGACGACCTGAAAGCGACGGGTGAGCGCCGGGTCCTTCTCGATGTGCTGCTTGTACTCGGCCCAGGTCGTTGCCGCGATGGTGCGAAGCTCGCCGCGCGCCAGCGCTGGCTTCAGCAGATTGGCCGCATCACCGGTTCCAGCCGCGCCGCCGGCGCCGATCAAGGTGTGCGCTTCGTCAATGAAGAGAATGACCGGCGTTTCCGAGGATTGCACCTCGTCAATGACCGCCTTCAGCCGTTTTTCGAATTCACCCTTTACGCTGGCGCCCGCTTGCATCAGGCCGACATCGAGCATGCGCACGCTGACGCCCTGCAGCGTCGGCGGCACGTCGCCCTCGGCGATGCGCAAGGCAAAGCCCTCGACGACCGCGGTTTTGCCGACCCCGGCCTCGCCGGTCAGGATCGGATTGTTTTGCCGGCGCCGCATCAGGATATCGACGATCTGCCTGATCTCGGGATCGCGGCCGACGACCGGATCGATCTTGCCGTCGCGGGCGCGCTGGGTCAGGTCGGTGGCATATTTGGCCAGCGCCGAATCCCCGCCCGCAGCCCGCCGCGGCGTTTCGGCGGCTGGAACCGCAGTCGAGGCGCCAGCTTCGAGTGAACCTTCCATGACGTCTGCGAACCGCGTAATGACGGCCTGCGCATCGATCTTGTCGAATTCGCCGCTGATCTTCGACAGCAGGCCTTCCAGCACCGGGGTCTTCAGGCAGGCGAGCAGAATATGCGCACTGCGCACTTCGTCGACGCTGAATTCCAGCCCCGCCAGGCCCCAGGCCTCCTGGATGGCGTGGAAGATATGATCGGAAAATTCCTCGATCGAAGTGGCGCCGTAGGGCAGCTTGTCGACGGCGCGGGTCATATCGGCCGTGAGCCGGCTCGCATCCACCCCGGCGTCTGCCAGTATCAGTTGCACATCCGAGCGCTCTGAGAGCACCAGTTGTTCGATGAAGTGAACGAGCTCGACATAAGGGTTGCCGCGCAGCTTGGCGGTGTCGGCCGCAGCCTTGAAGGCGCGCAAACAGACGGGGTTGAGCTTGCCGACCAGTTCCTTGCGTTTGAAGCTCTGCGACGACCGGCGCTGTTCCATCGAACTTGCTCCTCCAATCTGCCAGCCAATAAACTGCCACATAAGCGGCGACTTGACAAAGAGCGTTATGGACGGGGCGACCGGGTGCTCGATTCAGTCGACTTCTTGCGTTCCGGCAAAGCCGGCGACATCGGCTACAACAGCCATGGAATGCCCCATCTCGTTGCGACGCCTTCACATAAAAGGTTCGACAATTGCGCCAGCGATTTCGAGCTCAGGACCCGGTTTGCAAGCTCCCATTAAGATTGAGCAGCAACTAAATTGTGGTAAAGTGTCGCGGTGTGGTAACGTTGCGTTACGCACGGCACAAGGGCCGCTTGCTGGGGGTTGGTGTGATTGATCTCGCACTCTGGCTGAATCCGCTGGACGGTGAAAATCCGTCAGGGGAAGATTTGCGCAACGATCCAGCCTTTCATCAACTGGAGCGCCTGACGGAACAGCAGAAAAAGGTCGAGTATCAAGGGAACGCCAAGTTAGAAGTTGCCGTTCCGATCGACTGGTCCACCGTGCTCACCAAGGCCGAAGAGCTGCGTCCACACGGCCGGGACCTGCGCCTCCTCGTCATCGTTACGCGTGCTCTGGCCAACGAGTATCGGCTGGCCGGGCTGGCTGAGGGCCTGACCCTCATAGCGCAAACCTTCGATCAGCACTGGGCAACCATGCACCCGGCCCTGCGGTCCGGTGCTACGCCGCGCGACGCCGCCCTGCGCCGCATCAATGCGCTGACTGACCTCCAGAACAGTCAGGATGGCCTGCTCAAGGATTTGCGGAAAATGACGTTTTTCGCGCCGCGTGCAATCGGCCCGATCCTCGGCGAGGATCTGGAGAAGGGCGCGCTCGACGAGCGTGTCATGCTTCAGGAAGCGGCCTCGGGACTGAACGCGACCGAAAAGGCGGCTCTGGCGAGCGCGCACAGCCAATTGGTGAACCGGGTGCGCAGCGCATGCGTCGCACAGATCGATCAGGCCGGCGCGGAGATGACGTCGCTCTTTGCCAATGCGCGCGCCGCGATCGCGGCCCTCGAGGCGGTGGAGACCGCCCTCAATGCCCGTATCGAGGGCAGCGGCGCCACCGTTCCGGAATTAAAGCGGTTTCTGCAGCGTTTGCTGACGACCCTCGAACGAAACTCGGCCGCCGGCGCCATCGAGAATGGCGCCGCAAAGCCTGTTTCCGCGCCTGCAGAACCAGCAACGCCTGTTCGAAACGGTAATGGAGCCGATACTATGGCAAGTATGGCGAGTTACGCGGAACCGAGCACGGGGCTCCCGGATCGGATTTCCTCGCGCGACGACGTCGTGAAATGCCTCGACCTCGTCGTCGCCTTCTATGACCGCACCGAACCGTCGAGCCCGATCCCGCACCTCGCCCGCCGGGTGCGCCGGATGGTGCATATGGATTTCGTTGAACTGATGGAAGATCTCGCCCCGTCGGGGCTGAAGGAATTCCGGCTGCTTGCCGGCGTTCCCGATGCCAAGAAGACGGCCCAGAAGGATGAAAGGTAACGAGCCATGCCAGCTGAAAGCAAAGCGAAAGTCATCGAACGGAACCGCGCTCCGCGCGTGCAGATCGCCTATGACGTGGAAACTTATGGTAGCCCGACGACGATCGAATTGCCGTTCGTCATGGGTGTGATGGCCGACCTTTCCGGCGCTTCACAGACCAAGGAAGCGATGAAGTCGGTTCTGGACCGCTCCTTTGTCGAGACCGACGCGAACCGCTTCCCCCGTTTCATGGAGGCGCTTGGACCGCGCGTCAAAGCCCGTGTGAAGAATACGCTGCCTCAGGCTGACGGCGCCGAGCGGGATGAGGAGCTGGCACTCGATCTTACCTTCACCAAGATGGGCGATTTCGCCCCGGACAAGATCGCCGAGCAAGTCCCGCAACTCGCCGAAATCCTCAAGATGCGTCGTCAGCTCGAGGAACTGCTCGGCTTCATGGATGGCCGCGTCGACGCCGAAAAGCGCATCGCGCAGCTTCTGAACAACGAGCCGCTTCTTGGCAAAATCGCCAGCCAGGCATTGTCGGACGAAGACAAGGTTGAGGTGTAAGTCATGGCCGAACAGCAAAAAACCGCAGCCATCGCCGCCGAGGCGGAGACCATCGATCTCGGAGAATTCAGCGGGCTCCTGGAAAAGGATTTCAAGGTCAAGAAGGACGACAGCGAGAAGTTGCAGCAACTCGTTCGCAATCTCGCGCTGGCGGCACAGTCGCGATCCGACACCACGACCATCTCGTCCAACGCGATCAAATCGATCAAGTCGCTGATCGCGGGCATCGACAAGATGCTGTCGGAGCAGGTCAACGAGATCCTGCACGCGCCGGAAGTGCGCGAAATGGAAGGTACATGGCGCGGCCTGTGGTATCTCATCAACAACACCGAGACGGATCAGAAGCTGAAGATCCGGGTGATGAACATTTCCAAGGAGCAACTCGCCGACACGCTTGAAGACTATGAAGGCCAGATGTGGGACCAGAGCCCGATCTTCAAGAAGGTCTATACGGACGAGTATTCGATGCTGGGCGGCGAGCCGATCGGCTGCCTGATCGGCGCCTACGAATTCTCCAACCATCCGCGTGACGTCGGCCTGTTGCGCAACATCTCGGGCATCTGCGCCTCGGCGCACACGCCGTTCATCGCGGCGGCCTCGCCGCGCCTGTTCCGCATGGACAGCTGGCAGGAACTGCCGAACCCGCAGGACCTGCAGCAGATCGTGTCCAACGCGGCCTACGCCTCGTGGCAATCGCTGCGCGAGAGTGAGGATGCGCGCTATATCGGCCTCACCATGCCCCGTGTCCTGGCACGGCTTCCCTACGGCACGGATACGGTTCCGGTGAAGGGTTTCACCTTCGAGGAAGAGGTCCGGGGCGACCACAACAAATATGTCTGGATGAACGCCGCCTTCCCGATGGCCGTGAACATAAACCGCAGCCACAAGCTCTATGGCTGGGGCACGCAGATCCGCGGCGTCGAGAATGGCGGCACGGTCATCAACCTGCCGGTGCACTCCTTTCCCACCGACGACGGATCGGTGGCGATGAAATGTCCGACGGAAGTCGCCATCGACGACCGGCGCGAGGCGGAACTGGCCAAGCTCGGCCTGATGCCCATCCTGCACCGCAAGAACACGGATCTTGCGGCTTTCATCGGCGCGCATTCGCTGCAGGATGACGAAACCCGCGCCGGCCGGCTGGTCGATCCCGACGCGCAGTCGAACGAGCGGCTGAGCGCCAACCTGCCCTATCTCTTCCCGGTTTCCCGGTTTGCGCATTACCTCAAAGCCATCGCGCGCGACAAGATAGGGTCGTTCAAGGAGCGGTCGGACATGCAGATCTGGCTGACCGAGTGGATCAACCGATACGTGCTGGCCAACCCGGCCTTTGCCGACGACAAGGCGCGCGCCAAGCGCCCGCTTGCCGCCGCTGAGGTCCAGGTGGACAGCGTCGAGGGGCGGCCGGGCTACTACAACGCCCGCTTCTATCTACGCCCGCATTACCAGTTGGAGGGCATCAACGCCTCGCTTCGGCTGGTGTCGGAACTACCGTCCGTAAAGACTTGATTTGCAGCAACATAATCCTGCTTTGTTTTGAAAACGCTGGAGGAAGACAATGCCCGTGAAAATTGATGGTTTTCTAAAAGTTCCGGATATCAAAGGGCCAAGCGTTCGAGACGGCCATGAGGACGAAATCGAAGTCCACGGGGTCGATTACAAGATAATCGCGCCATATGATCCGAATTCGCTCTCACGCCGCGGTCGCGTGTCACTGGGGATGATCAAGTTCACCAAGCATTATGACAAGTCCTCGCCCTATCTGAAAAAGGCGTTGTTCGACAACAAGGCGCTGGACGAGGTTGTGTTCTCCGCCCGCCGGACCATCGATGGCGAGACCAGCGACTATCTGGTCGTCACCCTGACCGACGCCTCGATCATGGAATACGACATGTCGCAGGCCGAGGACGAGGAAGACCTGATCGAGGAGGAGGTCAGCTTCGCCTACAAGAAGATCAAGTTCGTCTATGACAAGGATGACGAAATCGAAATGGATGTCTATGTCGGCAAGTGAGGCGCGGCGGCCCGGCGCGGACAAGGTACAGGTCACCGGCAGTTCGCGCGCGAAACGCGAAGCGGTCCAGCCCTCTCTTTGGGACCGCCTCGTCAACGACCTGCCGGGCGTCACCTCCGAGATAGACGGGCTGCGCCATACCTTGCAGGACGAGTTGGGCGCGGACCGGCTGGACACGCTGCTTGCGGGCAACGCGCGGCTTATCGATGCCGACGCGGAACTGACGTCCGATCAGAAGCGGCGTCTGCACCGCCTGGCCTTTCAGACCCAACACCGCGCCGAGATCGAAAGCCGTGGCGTGGTCGTATCGGCCCGCGTCCTCAGGGAGGCCGTGCGGCGCGACATCGAGGCCTTGTTCAACACCGAGCGTTTCGAAGCTGTTCCGCTTCTTTCCGATTTCGAAAACGAACAGGCTGCAGACAATCCGCCATCGCTGGCCGATTTTCCTGAGGTGCGCCGAAGCGTGGTCAACTACGGCGTGCCGTCGTTTTCGGGCCGTTCGTCCCGCGACTTTGATCGCGAGGCGCTGGCGCGCGAGATCCGCTCGGTTCTTGCCACGTTCGAGCCGCGTCTCAAGGAAAGCGCAACCAAGGTAGCGGTCACCCTTGGTGACAAAAGTGCGGGCCTGAAGATCGAGATAGACGCTGTGCTGATCATGACGCCGACGCCGGAACGCATGCGCCTGCGCACTACAGTCAACCTCGACAACGGTTTGGCGCGGACCGAATTCAGGGAAAGCTGAGATGGATCGGGTCTTCGTAGAATATTACGAGGAGGAACTGACCCATATCCGCGGACTCGCGGCGGAATTTGCCGACATGCATCCGGCGGTGGCACGCAATCTTTCTCTCGATACTGTCCCCTGCCCGGACCCGTATGTCGAGCGGCTGCTTGACGGCGTCGCTTTCCTCGCTGCACGTACCCGGTTGAAAGTCGACGCCGAGCGCTCGCGGTTTTCACGCAGCGTGCTGGATGTGCTTTATCCCGATCTGGTTACCCCGGCGCCGGCAACGGCGATGGCAGTGCTGAAACCCGGCCAGCAGGTCCAGTCGATGATTGCCGGCCATGTCATCAAGCGCAACACCCGCCTCGTGTCCAGTCTGCAACCCGGCCTGTCGACGCGCTGCACATTCACCACCGCGCAGGAAATCACGCTGTGGCCGATAACCATCAGTTCGGTCAGCTATTTCCAGGATCGCAGCGGGTTGGCGGCGGCCGGCATAACACCGATCGGCGGCGTAGGCGGCGAGGCGGCGCTGCGCATCACGCTGGGTCGGGCCGGAAAAGGCAAGCTCGGCGAATTGGCGCTCGACCGGCTTGATCTCTATTTTGCCGGGCGCACCAAAGCGCCATTGCTGTTCGACGCGATTTTCGGCGCCTGCTCGGCCGTTGGCGCACGCGCCGAGGGCAAGGCCAATCCGCTATCGCCGTTGCCGGAAGCCGAAATGGTCGGCATCAGCGACGACGAGGCGTTGATGCCTCGTACCCGGCCGACATTCGAAGGCTACCGCCTGCTGCGTGAATATTTCATGATGCCCGAGCGCTTTCACTACGTGCGGGTTTCAGGACTGCAACCGGTCGTGCGCCGATGCGAGGCCGGGGTCGAGATCATCTTCATGTTCCGGCGTCCGGTACCCGAACTTGCCGATGTGACGCCGGCGGATTTCGAACTTTTCGCGACGCCGATCATCAACCTGTTCGAGCGTGACTGCAACGTCATCGAGCTTGATCCGCGCAGAACGCGGCAAGTGCTGCATGCCGACCGCACGCGGGCGCGTGACTTCGAAATCTATCGGGTGACCCATGTCGAGGACGCCGATGCCGAGGGTCCTGACGCCGAAATTCCAGAACTCTTCAGCCTGGGACAAAACCGCAGCAATGGCTGGGTCTATTCGACCGAACGGCGCCCCCGCCGGGCCACCGAAGATGAACGGCGCGACGGACTGACCCGCACTTCTTACACCGGAGACGACGTTTTCCTTTCGGTTTCACGGCCGGCCGGAAGCCCGGCGAACCGGCCGCTGAAGCGTCTCGACATCATGGCACTTTGCACCAACCGCGATCTGCCGATTCTCGACGACAACCCTACGTTGACGCTGGAGACAGGCGATCCGGTCGAAACGGTCCGGCTTCTCGGTGCTTTGCGCCCGCCCCAGCCGGCTATCCCGGCCGCGCTGCCCGCCGGCGCCGAAGGCGAATCCCGAGCCGATGATCTCGCATGGCGGCTCGTGGCGCAGCTGGCCCTCAACTTTCTCAGCCTCGCCAAGGAAGGCCGCGGTATCGATCCGCTGCATGCGCTGCTCGATCTTTATGCCGACCGGGGAGATCCGAGCCTGGCTCGCAACGTGCACTCGATCGTTCGCATCGACTCGCGCTCCGTTATCGAACGGCTGCAGATCGATGGGCCGATGTGCTTCGGACGGGGCACGGAAGTAACATTGCATGTGGACCAATCGGTCCTGGCCGGGCAAAGCACATTGCTGCTTTCGGCCTTGCTTGCCCGGCTGTTTGCCCGTCACGCCGGAATAAACGGCTTTGTGCGGACCCGCACGCGGCTGCTGCAGAAGCAGGAGGATGTGCCATGGCCGATGACGCCCGGCAATCGCTACCTGATCTAGGCAAGCTCGACACGGGCCGGGCCGAAGAGCTGGATGATACGTTCGACTTTTTCGAACTGTTGCGCCGGCTTGAACAACGGGGCGGGCTGTTCGGTTATTCCGGCCGCGCGGATCGCGAGCCGGCAAGGCTCGGGCAGCATGTGCGTCTTAGCTTTTCCGCCAAGGACGTGGTTGAATTCCGCGAAGCGAAGGACAAGACGCCGGGGAAGGACAACTCGCTGGGCAAGGACTGGACACCGGCCCGGGTTACCGTTGCAAATCTCGGGCTGATGGGACCGGAAGGCCCGATGCCGCTGCATTTGACGCGCTGGGTGCTCGATCGTCTGTCGCAGCGCTGGTTCACCGGCGCTGACGCACGACAGACCGTCGATACGACGTTCGTGGATTTCGTCAATATTCTCCAACACCGGATGATCGCCCTGTACTATCGGGCCTGGGCCGACGCGCATCCGGCGGTACAGGTCGAACGTCCGGTCGGCGGCCGGGTAAGGGCCATGCTTGAAGCCATGGCGGGAATAGGACTCCCCGGCACCCACAATCCCGATCTCGACGCCGTGAAGCTTCGCCAGGCCGCGTCGCTCGCCAGCCAGGTCGACGGTCCGGAGCGGTTGACGCTGTTCCTGGCGGAAGCGTTCAAGGTGCCGGTCGCGATCAAGGAGTTCGTTGCCACCTGGATGACCATACCGGCGGCGCTCCAGACCCGGCTTACCCAGGCTTACGCAGTGCTGGGTCGCGGGGCGACGATCGGCCCGCGCGTTTTCAGCCGCCAAAGCAGGATCGAGCTCCGCGTCGGCCCACTCGGCTATGAGGAGTTCAAGACGTTCCTGCCGGGCGGCCAACGCCTGAAAATGTTCAAGCAGGCGGTTCGCGACATGGTCGGGGAATCGCTGGACGTCGATCTGCGGATCGTGCTCGCGCGCGAAGCTGTGCCGCCGCCGCGCATCGGAGCGGTACAGCTCGGCCGAACCACCTGGCTTGCGCGGCCCACCGAAAGGGGCGATGCTGACGATATGCGGCTGCGGACGATCGTCGGATGGCGGCCGGAAATGGCGGAGGTCGCGGCATGAGTCTGCTGCTGACGCTGGAGCACGGGCCACGCACCCAGGCGGTACGGCAGACCCGGCTGGACGAGGGTGAACTGGTGATCGGCCGTAGCGCGGACGCGGACTGGCAGATCGACGATCCCGACATGTTCGTTTCACGTGCCCATTGCCGGATCACCGGCGGGCGGGATGGATATTTCGTCACCGACACATCAAGCAGCGGCTTGTTCATAAACGATGCCGACAGCCCGCTCGGCGCAGGCACGTCGGTCCGTCTTCAGAACGGCATGCGGCTGAGGCTGGGCGACTACATCGTATGCGTCGATCTGCAGACGCCGGTCACTCAGGGACCAGCGGCCAGCCAATCGTTCGCCGAACGGTCACCGCCGGCATCGCGAGCGCCGGTAAGCATCGGCCGCGATGACTTCTTTTCAGCCACGGCCGAAGAAGAGCCGCGCCGACCGCGTCCCGCCGATCTGCCCAACCCGTTCGAGCAACCCGTTCCAGGAGCGTTCGAGCGCGCCAACCAGCGCAGTTCGCCTGCCTTCGACGACCCGTTCAGCCTCGACCCGGTAGCAACGCCCGCGCCGAATGGCTCTGGCTATCCCGAACCATTTGGTGCGCCGGACGCCGCAGACCCATTCAGCTTCGATCCGGTGCCGTCCGGTGCAAGCGAGCCCGCTCCAGTCCAGGCCGTTTCAAGAAAGTCATCTGAATTCGATGACGGTTTCGGTTTCGGGCCGGCCGCGTCGCCCGATTTGAGAAACGGCGCCGGCCCGGCCGGTCAACGCAAACACGTCGCCGGAGAGCCGCAGCCGGCCAATCCCTGGGATTTGCCTGGCCGTGCGGCAGATATCCCTTCTCCGCCACGGGCTGCGCCCAGACCCGCGCCCTCCCCGGCAGCGGCGCAACCGGCGAACACGGCGCTTCGCACGGCGTTCTTGCGTGGCATGGGTGTTGAGGAAGCCGATTTTCCCGGACGCGACAGCGTCGCGGAAATGGAGAAGTTCGGTCGCGAGTATCGGCTTATGATGGAAGGCCTGATGCAGTTGCTGCGCAAGCGAGCCGAGGAAAAGGGAAACGCTCGCGTCGCCCAGACGGTGGTTGGGGCCTCTGAAGTCAATCCGCTCAAGTTTCTGCCGACGGTCGACGACGCCATCGTGACCCTCATCGCGGAGCGCAGCCCCGGATTTCTGGCCGGTGACGCGGCAATCGCCGACGCGGTCCGCGATCTCGCGCAACATCACGTGCGCGCCTGGCGAGGCGTGCAGTCCGCCTTGCGGCGAATGATTGACCGTTTTGACCCGGCAGCGATCGAGGAAGAGCTCAAATCGAGTTCCGCGATCAGCACACTGCTTTCGGGCGGGCGCCGCGCCAAGCTGTGGGAGCTTTACCAGAAACGCCATCGTGAAATCGCCCAGAGTGCGGAATTGAGCTTTTTGGGCGAAATCGGCGCTGATTTTCGGGATGCATATGAGGAGGAGTGAAACATGATCGATCGCCGCGGATTCATCGTTGCCCTGGGCGCAACCGGGCTGCTTGCTGCTTGCCAGAGCGGTCCGCCAAAACCATCCGCGGTGACCGTCAACCTGACCGGCGCGGCCGGCATGAACCCGGGACCAGGCGGCGGCGACCGGCCGGTGACGGTCCTCGTGATGCGGCTGCGTAGCACCGGTAAATTCAATTCGGCCGATTATTTCGCGCTGCAGGGGGATGCCGGCTCCGCACTCGCAGGCGATCTCATCGGATCCGACCAGATCTCCGTCGGGCCTGGAAAGACCGCATCCAAAACCATCACGGTCGAGCCGGACGCGGCTGCGCTGGGCTTCGTTGCTCTCGTTCGCGAGCCCGGCGGCCGGAGCTGGCGTACAACCAAGTCGGTGTCGCCGGGATCGAAAGTTACCGTCAACGTCACGCTTGGCAGCGGCGGCATTTCGGCCTAGCGGCCAGGGCAAAGGTGCTCGATGCAGGAAGTAGCGGCATGAGCGATGCAAACAGGGTGCTGTGGTCCGAAGGCCTGTTTCTCCGGACCCAGCATTTTCAGCAACAGGATCGCTTTTTCGAGGCGACGGTGCGCGGCGCGTTGCAGGCCGGGCAGCTCCATACGTTCGGCTTTCAGCAGCTGACGCTGGACCAGGCAATGCTCGATGCCGGCCAGGTCTCGATCCTGTCGGCACGGGGCATCTTTCCGGATGGAACCCCCTTCTCCATCCCTGACCTGATGGACGCGCCACGACCGCTGCCGGTCACCGCCGATACCGGCGCCGGACCGGTGCTGGTCGCCCTGCCGCTCGAGCCTGCCGGCGGTGTCGGCTTCGATCCGGCGCACGCCGCATCGACAGGCGCACGCTATCATGGGCGGATCGTTTCGGTGCGCGACGCCGTCCAGGGCGGTTCGGATCCTGAAGAAATCGAAATCGCCCGCCCGCAGGCGCTGCTGATTGCACCCGGAAAATCGGTTGGGGGCTACACCGCCCTGCCGATAGCCGATATCAAAGGGGTTCGAGCCGACGGCGGCGTCTCGCTGGACGAGACGTTCCTGCCGCCGACACTGGTTACCGGAGCGGTGGCCTGGTACCGGCAGCTGCTTTTGGAAGTTGTCACCGGCCTCGACCAGATCGCCGAGGCGCATGGCAAAATGGTCATGGGCGGGCCAGGCCGCAGCGTCGAAGACCTGTTGATGCTCAACCTCGCCAATGCGGCGCGTCCGCGGCTGGCCCACATGCTGGCTCAGGATGTTTTCCATCCGGCCGAGCTTTACCTGGAGCTTGCCGGTCTTGCCGGTTCAATGGCGACCTATGGCTCGAGCGCGCGACGGCTGAGCGAGTTGCCCGCCTACGATCACATGGCGCCCGGCCCCGCCTATTCGGCGCTGGCCGACGCCTTGCGCTCGCTCATCCTGAGCCTGCGCTACATCGAGCCTAAATCACGCGCACTGCCGGTCATGCGGCATTCGACCAACGTCTGGAAAATCCGCATCGACAACCCGAAGCTGCTGGTGGCCAGCCGGATCGTCATCCGGGTCGGCTCCGAGCTGTCGGAAGATGCCTTGCGCAAGATTTTCGTCAACCAGGCGACTGTCGGTTCGGCCGATCAGTTCGAGGGCCTGTGGAAATCCCGTCTACCTGGCATTCCACTGAAGCCGCTTCATTCCCAGCCGCGCGAAATCCCCTACGATGGCGATCGGCTGTGCCTTGAGCTGGATCAGAAAAGCGAGCATTGGGCCTCGCTGCTCGATGCCCCCGGCTTCGTCATTGGCGTGTCGGGTGTGCTGCCGAGCGAGCCGCAGGTCGACTGCTATTCGGTAAACAGGTGAGATGATGAGCCGGGATGATCCTTTCGGACTGTCGGAGGATCGCGAACGCACTCGCATACGACTGACCGGCGCGCCGATGCCGCGACCGATGACGCCACTCTTGTCGGGTGTGCCAATCAAACGGTCGCGTACGCATCCGAACACGCTGGTCAACGCATTCGCGCCACTGCTCGAGTTCGCGCCCGAGCTTGAAAGCGCGCTGCCGCCGGAAAACCCGGAAGCGCTGCGCACCCGGTTGCTCGATGAGCTGGTTCGGGCGCGTGACGCGGCAATGGCGGCGGGGTCCTCTCTGGAGCGCGCCGACCAGGCAGCCTGGGTGGTGGCGGCATTGCTGGATGACCTCGCCCTGAACACGCCATGGGGCGGCGCCAGCGCATGGCCGCGCCAGCCGCTTGTGGTGATGTTGCGAGGCGATGTCGATGCCGGCACGCAGTTCTTCACGCGTCTCGACGAACTGGAGCGGCATCCGAACCGGGATCGCGAATTGCTCGAACTGCAATATCATTGCCTGGCGCTCGGCTTCCGCGGCAAATATCGTGTTCCAGGCCGGTCGGGCGACCGCTCGCTCAATGCCGTTCGCGTTGCTGCGGCGCGCTTTCTGCGCGATGCCGATGCCGACGGCGCGCCGCTGTCGCCGAACTGGAAAGGCGTGATCGCATCCGACGAGCCGCAGCGCTTCATCGTGCCGATCTGGGTGATGGGGCTCGGCGCGGCGGTTCTCGCCACTGCAATCTATCTCGGGCTGTCGATGGGACTGAGCAGTCAGGCGGTCGAGCTTTCGACGCTGGTTCGTGCTTTGCCGCCGCCAGCCCGCGGCGAAATCAGCCGAACGTCGCCACAGGTCGACGCGCCGCCGCCGGAGGCAGTGGATTTCGCGCTGGTGCCGGAGTTTCAGGCCGGAGCGCCGGCAAATCTCAGGGCCGCGCTAAGCGGCACCGAGAGCGTCTCGCTGGCCAGGCTGATCATTCAGGCCTCCAACCCCGAACTGTTCCAGTCGTCGCGGCCGACACTAACGGAAGGCTTCGAACCGCTGATCGGTTCGATCGCCAAAGTGATCCTCGCCAATCAGGAACTGATCGGGAACATCACGGTGGTCGGCCATACCGACAGTATCCCTTTGCAACGGTCCAATCCGCTTTCCACCAACCAGCGGCTGTCGGAAGCGCGCGCAGCAACCATTACCGAGATGCTGGTCCAGAACGGTGTGCCGCAGGACCGCATTCGCTTCGAAGGGCGTGCAGCTACCGATCCAGTGGCCGACGACAGCACCCGCGCGGGACGGGCCTTGAACCGCCGCGTCGAGGTGCTGGTCGAAAAGAGGCTGTGAGATGTTCATCCTGCGCTTCCTCTGGGCGGTTCTGACATCGCGCTGGCTGTGGACGCTGATCGGCATCACGCTGCTTTCTCTGGTTATCTGGGTGTTCGGCCCGATCGTCAGGGTCGGTGCTTACGAACCCTTCGCCTCGGAAAATGTCCGCATTGTCATCATTGCGCTGCTGGTCATCTTCTGGCTGATCTGGCTGATCGTCGCGCAGCGCCGGGCGATCCGAGCCAACCGCATGTTCGTCGCCGAAATCGCTGCGCCCGTGGTGGAAAAACCGCTGAGCCCCGGCGAAGAGAACGTCGCCGCCGTCGGCGCCAAGTTCGCCGAGGTGATGGTCGAATTGAAGCGCCGCAAGCTGGGCGGACGCAAATTCCTGCGCGAGATGCCTTGGTACGTGATCGTCGGGCCGCCGGCCACCGGCAAGACCACGGCTTTGCGCCAGTCCGGCCTGAACTTTCCGATCGACCTCACCGACGATCTGCAGGGGGTTGGCGGCACGCGCAACTGCGACTGGTTTTTCTCCGAGAACGCGGTTCTGATCGACACGGCGGGCCGCTATGTGCAGCAGGAGAGCCAGCCGGACGTCGATGCGGCGGAATGGCTGGGCTTCCTCGACCTCTTGAAAAAGCATCGCGGCCGCCGGGCACTGAACGGAGTGATCGTCGCGCTTTCGATCGATGCGCTTTCAGAGGGCGACGAAGCCATCAAGGCTCATGGCCGCAAGATCCGTCGTCGCCTGGCAGAACTCAACGACCGGCTGGAAATCCGCCTTCCAGTCTATCTGATGCTGACCAAGGCCGATCTGATCAAGGGTTTCGAGGCCTTCTTCGGTGGCCTGTCGACGGCCTCGCGCGAGCAGGTCTGGGGGACGACCTTCGCGCTGGATGCGCGTGTCGACGCAAAGACCATAGAGCGGGAAATCGCGACCCTTGCGACGGAACTCGAGCGGCGGCTGGTACCGCGCCTGGAGGACGAGGACAAACTCGCCGCCCGCGCGGAGATTTTCAGGTTTCCCGCCCAGCTCACGAGCCTGTCCGAGCCGATCCAGGTGCTGGTCGAGGCGATGTTCGGCGAAAGCCGCTACGAAGAAGCCGCCTGGCTGCGCGGCCTATATCTGACGTCGGCGACCCAGGAAGGGGCGCCTATCGACCGGCTGACCGCGGCGCTGTCTTCATCCTTCGGTCTTCCGCCGCGACGAGCCATGCCGGCGCCGCGCGTTGAAAAACGCAGCTTTTTCCTGAAGAACCTGCTGACCGAGGTCATCTTCAGGGAAGCCGGCCTGGGGACGTTCGATCCGCTGGCGCAGCGCCGCCGCGCCTGGATCTGGCGTGGCGCCGCGGCAGCCTGTGCCGCCGCCGCCCTGTTGGCCGGTGCGATGTTCACCTGGTCCTACTACGACAACCGCAATGCGATCGAAGCGCAGGCAGGCCAGTTCGAAGCGCTGCAGGCGCCGCTGACCGCGGCAGCCGCGACCCCGGCATCGGTGGAGCAGCCCGCCATCGACAGCGCGCTCAACGCGATTGCCGAGGTCGCAAATGCCCGTACCGCACCGCCGAGCAGTGCCCAGGATCTGCTGGGGCCATCGGCGTCGGCAGAGCTGCTGCGGGCGCAGGCCGACACTTACGACCACGCTTTGCGCAACGTCCTCGAGCCGCATATGGTCGCTCTGCTCGAGGCGACCATGTGGCGGCAGATCCGCGATCCGGATTTCATGCTGGGTGCGCTGAAGACCTATCGGATGATGACGGGCCTGTCGCAGATGGACGCCGATTTCGTTGAGAATTGGTGGGTCAACGATTTGCCGGAATTCGCGCCGGCGGCGCCCTTTCCGACCGTCGACGCGGAAGAGCACCAGCTTGCTGCGATCCGCCGCATGGCGGTCGACGACAGCTATATCGCGCCGGATCAGGCGCTGGTTGCCGAGGCGCTGAAAACGGTTTGCACGATTTCGCTGCCGGCGCGTGCCTACAGGCAGTTGCTGGCCGATCCGGCGGTGGCCGGACTCAAGGAATGGATCCCGGCGAATTTCGCCGGTCCCAACGGCGCCAAGGTCTTTGCACGGCGTTCCGACAAGACGCTGCGCGTCGGCATTTCGGGCGCGTTCACCTATTCCGGCTTCCACGATGCCATTCTCGGCCGGGTCGAGGACGTCGCCGCCCAGGCCGCACTCGATCGGGCGGTCTTTGCCGGAGGCTGTTCGGAAAATTCCGAAACCTCGGTCTCGGCGCTGTCCGAAGATATCCTGAAACTCTATTACGAAGACTACATCGCGCAATGGGACAGCATCCTGCGCGATCTCAGGCTCGCGCCATTGGCCGACCTGAATGTCGCCAGCGAGAACCTCAAGGACCTTTCGAGTGCCGACTCGGCGCTGAAGCGCCTGCTTACGGCGGTCGTTCAGGAGACCGAGCTGACCCGATCCGATGAAGCGCCGGCCGACAACAAGGCGGCAGCCAAGGGCGGCTCAAAACTGCTCAGCAAACTCGGCAAGCTTGGCAAGCTGGCCAAGACAGGCGCAAAACTGCTGCCGCGCGCAGGCTCCGCCAACGAGGTGGATCTTACCGGCAATCTGGTGGCCGAACACTTCAAGCCGCTCAAGGGCGCGATCGCCGAGGTCGACGGCCAGCCGCCGGCACTCGACGCCGCGGTGGTGGCGCTGACCGCACTATCGAACGTGCTGCAGACGGTCACGGCCAATCCCGACCCGCAGGACGCCATCAAGAAGCAGGGTGGGCTGGCCGAACTGACGGGAGCGGTCGCCAGGCAAGCGCAGATCCTGCCCGATCCGGTCGACGACTGGCTCGGCGGCATTGCCGGCGACACCAGCGGCCTGACACAGAAGGCGGTCACCTCGGAGCTCAACGCCATCTGGCGCGCCGACATCCTGCCGTTCTGCCAGGCGGCGCTGAACGACCGCTATCCGTTCAGCCCCGAAAGCGCGGTCGACGTCAATGTCCGCGATTTCGCCCGCCTGTTCGGGCCGGCCGGGATGATCGACACCTTCATCAACGATCATTTGATCAGCTATGTCGACACCGCCAGCCAGCCATGGAAATGGCGCGCCGATTTTGGCCTCGACGCGGCTGCCCTGGCGGCGTTCGAACAGGCCAGGCGGATCCGCGACGATCTGTTTCCAGGCGGTACCGGCCCGGTGATGAGCTTCACGCTGCAACCGACGGACCTGTCGCCCAACGTCACGCGCGTGACGCTCCATCTCGATGGCCAGAACCTCGTCTACTACAACAACGCGACGCGGCCGCAACCGATGACCTGGCCCGGCAAGGACGGCACCGGCGTCATCTCGCTCGCGTTCCAGCCGATCGACGGCTCGCCCGAAGTCATGTTGAACGAAACCGGCAGCTGGGCCTGGCTGAGGCTGCTGCGCAGCGGCCGCTTCACCGGCACCTCGCTGTCCGACGTCTACAGCCTGCGACTGGGCACGCAAGGCATGTACGCCGATTTCGAGCTCAAGGCGGCAAGCGTCGAGAACCCCTATAATTTGCAAATGTTCAAGAAATTCTCATGTCCACCGCAGATATGATTCTGCCCGGCTTTTACGGCAAAATGCCCGCCACCGGCGATTTCGTCACGCGGCGGCTGCCGGGGGATTTTGTGCGCATCTGGGACCGCTGGCTTGCGCAGCACATCGTGCCGCTGATCGGCTCGGAAACCTGGCCGCGCGCCGCCGCGCTACGCTTTCTGGCCGGCCCGGCTGCCTTCGGCGCATCGGCGGGCATTATTCTGCAGAGCGCCGACAGGGTCGGCCGGCAGTTCCCTCTCAGCGTCGTCGCGCAGCTTCCTGACGCTTCCATTCAACTGGCTCGCGCCGATGCGTGGTTTGCCGGGATTGAAGAGGCTGCCTTTGCCGCCCAGCGGGGCGCACTGACGCCTGACGAACTGGACATCGCGTTGGCCGAACTGCCGGTGCCGCCGGTCGAGCCGGGGGCAGAGGTCATCAGCGACATGGTGATGTGGACCGCGCACTCCGACATTTTCGATATTGATCCGCAGGCTCCGCAAGCGACGCTGGAGCAGATCTTCGCCGCCAGTTGGGAGACCAGCTGATGCAGATCTGGAACCAGATGGGGTATGCGCATCAATTTACCATGGGCATGGACAAGGCCGGCCATGAGTGGATCGTCGTGGTGGTGAAAGGCACGTTCGACTTCCCCACGACACCCGGCGGACTGGTGAAAAAATCGTCGGAACAGGTTCCGCTGGTCATGGCCGACATGCAAACCGGCGTGCCCGGCTATTCGGCCACGCTGTGGGAAACCGATTTCGCCTTCCGCAAGCCGCGCTGCGACGTTGTCGCCAATGGCTGTGCTTACGCGCCAAACGGCAGACCGGCCGAGCGCGTGCCGGTCGGTATCAAGGTCGGCAATTGGTCAAAACTGTTCGAGGTCGTCGGCCACCGCGAATGGCGCTCCATCGGCCCGGTCTTTACCGCCACGTCGCCACAGCCCTTCCTGAAACTGCCCATCTCCTATGACGTTGCCTGGGGTGGCGTCGACAGACTGGACCCGGAGGACAAGCTCCCCGCCAGCTACAAATACAATCCGGTCGGAACCGGCTGGTCACGTACGAAGAACCAGCGGTTGATCCCGGGGTTGCGGCTACCGAACACGCAAGCAGTCGACGAAGAAATCCGCTCGCCCTTTGGCGACTACAAGCCCATGAGCTTTGGGCCAATGGGCCGTGGCTGGCCCGGCCGGATCGAATATGGCGGTACCTATGACGACAATTGGACGAAAAACATCTTTCCGTTTCTGCCGCCCGACTTCGACGAACGTTACTTTCAGATGGCGCCGCCGGATCAGCAGATCGACCTGCCGAGAGGCGGCGAAGAGGTGATGCTGGTTAATCTGACACCCCAAGGACGAGTAAGCTTCCGCTTACCATCGACTGCGCTGCCTATGACGCTGTTCAAAGGACGAGGGAAGACCTTCGAGGGCAATGTTTTTCCCGACACCGTCCTGTTCGATCCCGAAAGCCGGCGCTTTTCGCTTGTTTGGCGCGTGTCGCAGCGTATTCATCGCACGATTCTCGATTTTACCGAATGCTGGGTCGGCCCACCGACAGAATCCATGCTGAGAGCTCGCGCCACCGGCCGCCAATACATCCGCGCCAACGGGGTAGCGCCCGAGGAGGAGGAAGCGTGAGCGCCCCGATCGACATCGTCTCGATCGGCATGGTGACCGCCGTCGGCCTCGACGCCCCGTCGTCTTGTGCGGCGATGCGGGCGAGGTTGGATGGTTTTCAAGAGACGCGGTTCATCGGCCCCGGCGGTGACTGGTTGGTTGGCGCGCCGGTGTCCCTGCCGCGCAATTGGACCGGCGAGAAGCGCATGGCGCACTTGGCCGCTGGCGCCATCTGCGAGGCCTTCGAAGCCGTCCCGCAGGCCCGCGGCCAGACCGCGCTCATCCTGTGCCTTGCCGAGCAGGACCGCCCCGGTCGGCCAGTTCGGGACAATGCCCGCCTGCTCCGTCGGATCGCCGAGATCGTCGAGGTCGAGCCGCACGCGCGCTCCCGCATCGTCTCACACGGCCGCCCCTCGGGCCACGTCGCGCTCGATCAGGCGCGCCGGCTGGTTGCTTCCGGCGAAGCACCTTATGTGATGATCGCCGGCGTCGACAGTTATCTGACAGCTCCGGCAGTAGCGCACTATTTGGGCAAAAATCGTCTGTTGACGAAAAGCAACCCGAACGGTTTCATTCCCGGCGAAGCGGCTGCCGCCGTCCTTTCTACCCGCTCGGAGAGCGGTGGACTTCGCCTCTTCGGTCTCGGTCTGTCTCGCGAGAGGGCATCCATCTACAATGCTGAGGATTTGCCGCTGCGCGGCGATGGCATGACGGCCGCCTATCAGACGGCCTTCGAAGAAACCGGCATCGAAATGAACCGGCTCGGTTATCGAATCTCCGATCTCATCGGCGAGCAATTCTGGTTCAAGCAGTCCGGGCTCGCCTCGCTCCGCCTCGTGCGGGGCGCCCACGGCTTCCAGGACCTATGGTCGCCGGGCGAGTCGCTCGGCAATGTTGGCGCCGCCGCAGTGCCACTGATGATCGGCATGGCTTGGACGGCTGCGCGCAAGGGTTATGCCGCGGGCAACCCGGTCTTGGTCGAAGCGTCGAATGACGCCGGCGCATGCGGCGCGGCCGTGCTCGCTGGGAAGGCAGTGTGATGTCCAACGTCTTTGCCAACGGTTTGGAGATATCCGGCAAGGCTGTAAATGCCAAGACAATTGCCGCTTTTCCCGACGTCTGCTTCACGCCGCCCGAGAATCCAGCGACGCCACCGGGCGTGCCTGTTCCTTATCCGAGTTTTGGGCTTGCCAGCGACACGGAGCAAGGGACGGGTACGGTCAAGATCGGCGGGAAAACCGTCAATATCAAAAACAAATCTGATCTTTCTAGGACGTCGGGCACCGAGGCCGGCTGCGCCGCGAAGAAAGGAGTCGTCACTTCGAAGAACACAGGAAAGGAGTATTTCCACTCGTGGTCCAACAACGTGAAGTTCGACGGCGAGCCGGTCATTCGCATGACCGATATGGCAACCAATAATCACGCATCGCCGGCTGGCAATACACCTCTTTGGGTCCACATCGCAAACCTGTCGGCGCAAGGGAACTATTGTCGCGAGTTGCTTGACGGCTTCGGCATCGAGGTTCACCGCTACGACGAGGCGAGCGAACATTGCAAGGGTACAGGGAAGCAGTCCGATCACATCGTTCCGAACTCATTCTTCCGCAAGGGCAGAGACTACGGAAGGAACCGGCCGAACTTCCCAAACTACAACATGTACGACGCGCCCTGCATCTGCCTAAGCGGACCATCCACGAGCGAACAGTCCAGCTACGGCTCGCATGGACTCGATGTCGCGGAGCACGGGGTCAAGACCCAGGCATTCGAGAACCCGGACAAGGCCTTCGTCCGTGATCGCCAGCCGACCTACCGCTTTGCCCGCCAAAGCGCACTGGACGCCACCGAGACCAGCAACCAGGAGTTGGTCGGCCAGGAAGACAACAGCGAAGTGCTCGAATGCCTGCAGTTCTATTGCGACGTGTATTTCGCCTACGCCGCCGGCCTCACACAGCAAGCGGGCGACACGCCCACGCCCTCGCAACGGGCGGCTCTGGAAGGCCAGCCCGTGCGGCGGCCCGGAACGCGGGCACTGCTATGATCGAAGGCGAGTTGACGATCGGCGGCTTTTCCTGCAATTGCAATGCGGTGCAAGCACTGTCTGACGGCCGCCTCCTGGTGCTCCTGGTCTGCGGCGATCAGGAGAGCTATGTGTCGCAGATTGCGTCGGTCTCGCCCGAACTCTTGACCATCACGCCTTTGTTCACGGCCGACACATGGCTGCTCGCCATGCATTTCGACGAAGCGCGGGGAAAGCTGTTCTGTAGCACCGCCGGGGGCCGCATCCTCGAGATCGCCGATCAGTCCTATTCGATCGTGGCGGAAGATCTTCCCTACGTCTCCGGCTTTCGCTCGCTCTCCAGCAGTCGCCTGCTCGCCTTCGGCTGGCATGGCCTCGTGATGGAATTCACTACGGGCTGGCGAAGGCTTGTCACCGGGGAGAAACGCAGGATCTTTGACCTCAAGGAGCACGACGGCGAGATCTTCGTCTGCGGCGATGCCGGGCTATTCGGACGCTTCGCCGATGGTGGCGTCACCAACCTCCATCTGCAGACAAACACTCGCCTCCGACGACTGTGCGCCCAAGAAAAGTCGATGCTCGTTTTTTCCGAGAGCCCCGTGATGTTCCGCGTTGCCGACGGCGAAGTGGAATCGATCGACCTCCCTGTCGCCCCCGCCTGGGATGCCGTGATCCACCGCGATACGCTCCTTGTCGGCTTCGGCTATCAGGGCCTCTACCGCTTCCTCGATCCCGAGGTCGAGGAAGTCTCGGCACGGCGCGCTTTCCATGTCACACCTTGGGGCGACCGGCTTGCAGTGTTGGCGGACAGCTCCCTCTGGACGCTGCATGATGGCACAGAGCAGGAGCGGATGCTGCAGGCCGAGTTCCAGGACATGTTGCAGCGATACGGCCTAAGCTGACCGCGCTTGGCCGTTCAGATATGCTCGGACCTTCTGCAGGTCGAAGTCGCGGATCCCCCGGGTGGCGGCGCCTGGCTGCAGCATCCGGACGACGAACAATTCCCCCGCCTCCCGATACTCTGCATAGCGTTCGTGCGCGATTTCGCGACCCACCTCTCCCGCCACCCGCAATCCATCGAGATGCGCTTCCAGCCGCTCGACTAGACGGGCCAAGCGTTCCTCGTCCATGTCCGGATTCTCATCGGGGTGGAGCAGGTGATAGTCGTAGACCGTCCACAGGAATGCTGCCATCTCGGCGTGCTGGCGGACGATTTCGCGGAGAACGGGCGCTGGCATCAGTTCAGATTGACCGATCCGCCACGGATGCGGTTCGCAGCGCTGGCATGGCTGGTCAGATAGGTGCCACGGATGGTGATGTGGCCGTCCTTCTCCATGATGATGGTCGCCTTGCCGCAGCGCAGTTCGATCCGCTCCTCTCCGGTGATCCGCACGTTTTGGCCGTCGCGTACCACCTGCGGCGCGGTAGATTTGCGCGACGGCTCCACGATGCGGCCCACGATCAGCGGCCGTCCCGGATCGCCTTTCTGAAACAACAGCGCCACTTCAGCGCCGATCATTTCCGAGCTAAGTTCCACGAGGCTGAGGGCAGGGATGGCTGTCTCCTTTGGATTGCCGAGAAAAACCACCAGCGGCGCGTCCTCGCCAAAGCCGAGGAACACGCCGATCACCACCCCTTCGATGCGCTTTAAAATCTTTGCCATGGCAAGCCCTCCCCTCAATTCTGTTTTATTTCCGAGCCTTTCATCGTGATGTCGCTCGACGCCTTCACGTTGATCTTTCCCGAAGCTTTGACGGATATGTCCTTGCCCTCGATCGAAATCGTGCCGTCCTTTTTCATTGCGATTGCCGCCGAGCCGCACTTTATCACGATCGAATCGCCAGCTTCGATCAGCAAATCCTTGCCGATCTTGATGAGCCCGTCCTCGCCTACCTCGACGGCGCTGCCCTTGGCTATCTTGAGCGCTCTGGAACCGCCGACCTCGGTTACGTCATCCTTAGCGATCTTGGCCGATCGTCCAGCCCCGATATCGGTGCCTTGATCTTTTGCGATCTTGATCGTCTGGCCGGCCCCTATCTGCACGCTCTGCGCCGCCGCGATGTTCCAACTGTCCGCCGCCCCGATGCTGTGGCTCTGCGCCGCGCCTACAGTGACCGACCGCGTCGCGCCGATCGTGTTCGCTTGTGGGCCACCCACGGTTCGGGTCTCGGATGTTCCGACCGAATCGACACGAGCCGCGCCGACAGTCACCGTCTGAACAGCCCCGACCGTTTGTGTGTGCGCAATCCCGATCGTCTCCGTCGAGTTCGACCCAATACTGATCGTTTCGTTCGAGCCCACCGTCAGCGAGCGATTGACCCCCACCGTCTCGGTGTCGTTGTTGCCGATGTCCGTGGTCTGGTCGACGCCGACCTTTACCGTCTTGTTGTTGCCGACGTCCTCGTCGAGGTTGTGGCCGACGGAGTGCTTGGCGTCGTGGTCGATGCGGTCGGACTGGTCGTGCTGCACCAGCTTGGTGCGGTCGTTCTTGATCAGAAGGTTGTGGTCCTTCTGCGCCTGGAAATTGACCAGTTCGGAGCCGGCCTTGTCCTCGAACATCAGCTCGTTGTATCCGCCGCCGCCTTTCGAGGAGTCGGACTTCCAGCCGGATTGCGTGGCGCTGCCCGGCAGTCCGTAGGGCGGCATCTGGGAGGCGTTGTAGACGCGGCCGGTGATGATCGGCAGATCCGGGTCGCCTTCGATGAAGTCGACGATCACCTCCTGACCGATGCGCGGGATCTGGATGAACCCCCAGCCGCTGCCAGCCCAGGTCTGCGACACCCGCACGAAACAAGAACTGTTCTGGTCCTTCTTGCCGAGACGATCCCAGTGGAACTGCACCTTCACCCGTGCATATTTGTCGGTGAATATTTCCTCGCCGGACGGGCCGACCACCGTCGCCGTCTGCGGGCCGCGCATGATCGGCCGGGTCGTGACCCGCGGCGGGCGATAGGCCAAGGCGGTCGGCGCCACGCCGAGGATCACCTTGAAGTTCTCGCTTTCGACGTCGGCAAGGGCTCTGTAGCCCGGATCGAACAGCCTGTATTCGGCGCTGACCACCAGATACTCCTGGTTCTGGTCTTCTCTTGGGAAGCCGTCCAGCTTGAACGTGCAGCCGGAATACAGGCCGCGCACGGTGCCGACTGCAGCGATGCGCTGGTGCACGGCCTGGATCTCCTCGCGCCGTATCGCGGCCAGGCTGTCGCCGCGGCCGACGTCGAGATGCGCGCCGGGCTGGCGGTAATTCTCGCCCGCCGCCAGCTTGTGACTGAACGGCTGGGCGGATTTGGCCATCAGGTCGGCGCCCGGTTTCTTGAAATCATAGTCGGTATGGACATAGGCGCCCGGCCGCACCGAGCTGCCGGGGATCCATTCCGTGATGTATTCGACATCGCGCCGGGAGCCCTGCCCTTCAAAGTGATAGGGCACCTTCTCATAGCCCGGCGCCGGCTTGAGCTTGTTCATGGCGTCGGCGAGCACAAGCGTGTGCTTGCCCTCGTCATGCTCGAAGAAATACAGGATGCCTTCGTGCTCGAGCAGCCGCTGCACGAAATCGAGATCGCTCTCGTCATACTGGACGCAATACTCACGCGGCGGATAAGACCCTTGCAGGCGCTTCTCGAATTTTGCCGTGCTGTATTTCGAGAAAACCTCCTCGACGATTTCGATGACGCTCATGTTCTGGAAAATACGGCAGTCGGTGGTATTGCCGAGAAACCAAAGCCATGGCCTGATGACGGCTTCGTAATAAGCCAGACGGTCCTCGATCCGGGTCAGCCGAAACTCGGAGACGAGGCCGCTAAACCAGCGTTTGGGATCGGATTCACCTTCGATCGAAACCGCACCGCCCAGCATCTTCAGCGGATCGATCTCGGGGCTGCCGCTTACGAACCCGACCGTATAGGCCAAACAACGACTGATCTCATCGCGCCCGACAAGATGCGTGAAGGTCAACAGGTCAGCGCCAACCGGCGTCTGCACAACCGTGGCACGTTCGTTCGGCATGGGTCGTGCCCCCTCCCGCCGCTCGTTTCTGCCTGAGCCTAGCACATGTCTTGCACCGACCAAAGGGGACCCTTGGTAGCTGCAGCCTGGTCGCCTGTGGAATCATCGACTTGAACGCTTCTGTGCCGCCGCGCTCAGAAATTGCTGGTATAATGGGGCGTCCTGGGTGAGTTTTCCCAACAGGATCGACGGCGATTTGAATGTACATCAGGCTGCAGATCAACAATGTCGTCTCCCTGCCCGCCGGTATGTCGACCGGCTACTCCGCTCGTGATCGCAGCTTTGAAATCGGCCGCGAGGCCTGTGACTGGACCTTGCCCGACCCCGACAAGTTCATCTCCGCCAGACACTGCGAAGTGCGTTACCAGGCAGGCGCGTTCTGGCTGCACGATATCTCGCGCAACGGCACATTCATCAACGGATCGACCCAGCGCATGGCCGGCCCTCACCGGCTCGGTCAAGGCGACCGGTTGCTGATCGGCCGCTATGTCGTCCTGGTTTCGATTGATGACGAGCGCGCCCCGACAGGGCAGCCTCGAAGCAGCCACGGTTCGACGCAGCGACAAATGCCTGTCGCAACCGGCCGGCCGCTGGATTTCGCAGGTCAGCCTTTCTCCGAGCCGGTGGAGCAACGGCCCGGGCAGAGAGCACCGGCGTCGACGTCTTCGCCGCCCGCGCTTCTCGCTTCGACGAGAGACGAGGTGCTGCGGGAAATCGCGATCGCAGCCGGCATCTCGCCGGAATTGCTTCAATCGCGTGATCCGCATGAAGTGGCCGCCGAAATCGGCGCGGTGCTTCGAACGGTTGTCGAGGAGCTGGCCCAGCTGCTGAAGGCACGTGCGGCTGCGAAAATACTGGCCAAGAGCACACACCGCACGATGATCAGTTCCACCGATAACAATCCCCTGAAATTCGTCCCGGGAACCGACGACATCCTCGAAATCATGTTTGCGCGGCGCAGATCCGGCTACCTTGATGCCAGGCACAGTGTCGAAGACGCGTTCCGCGATCTCAAAACGCACGAATTTGCCACCTATGCAGCCATGCAAGCTGCGCTCTCCCGGCTGCTTGACGACCTATCGCCTGAGGCGATCAGCAAAAAACTCCCACCCACGTCATTCACATCGAAGAAGGGCCTGGCTTGGGACGCCTTCGTCGCCAAATGGCGGACCATGGAGGAAGCACACGAAAACGGAATGCTGGACATATTCCTGGCCTATTTCAGCGAAGCCTATGCCAAAGCCGACAAGCAAAAATAGGTAAGGCAGACTAAACTGGGCAGATAGCTCGGAAGTCGGATCGGCTTGCTGCGATGACCTTCGGCTGCCGAACGGATAATGCAACAAGTGGGACGTATTAGAGCTTTGCAAGCCAGAAAAAAATCCGTTCGCAGCGCTGCATCTGGTTCCAATCGACCGTTTCTAAGCTTACGATCACTTACGACAGCTCGCCAGCGGGTAAGGCTGATTGACCTGGGGTCTGCGGCACATGTCATGTTACGGCGGGATAGAAAAATATAGCCGATCTTCCTCCAGACACTGCCCTCGCCAGCAGCGCCTGCAGTTCCTGCGCCTGGCCGGGGACCGTTTTGCCCTGATGTGGCGCACACGCGGCGCACACGCGTGGACGGACGTTTGGCGATGAGATCGAAGGACGATCCTTTCGGCCCAGCGGGCAAGACCGTTATTCGCGCACCGCGCCGCGCTGAAAAATCAGCGCCGGCTCCTCACAGACCTGTTCCCGACGACGGGCGCCCCAGTCCCTCGCAGGATTCAACGGTTTTCGATCCGGGTGTGGGTCGCCATGCACCGGGCTGGACATCCGGAACCGTGATTTATCAGGGTGCAGACCCCGGCGCAGCGGCGGCAACCGGCTCCTTTGCGGCGCCGAATTCAGCCATTCAGCAGGACATCCTGCTGCATGCCACGGACAGCGTCAAATACTCCGCAGCCAATCCGATCCTCGCCGCGGCCGCTCCTTTGCTGATGCTGTTTGGCCAGCTCAGGCTTATGGCTGTCGAAAGACAGGCGGAGCAGCTGTCGGAACATGTTGCCGAGGCGATCGATAAATTCGACCGGACGATGGAGAAAGCCGGTGTTCCCGAAGAAGACGCACGGATCGCAAAATTTGCTCTCTGCGAAACCGCTGACGACCTCATCGGTAACCTGCCTTGGCCCCAGACAGACTCCTGGGCGCAGCACAGCATGCTGTCACAGTTCTTTCGCGTCGTGCCCACCGGCTCGGGATTCTACGAAGCGCTGAACAAGATACTGGCGGCGCCGGAGGCACACTACGATTTGCTTGAACTGATGCATGCCTGCCTGTCGCTGGGGTTCGAAGGCCAGTATCGAGGTCTTGCGCGCGAGGACAACAATCTCGAACGCGTTCGACGCGACGTCTACGAGACGCTTCGCTACTTCAGGGCGCGCGCCGACGACGACATCTCGCCGCACTGGCAAAGCCTGGCGGTGTCTAGCCCACAGTCGTCGGCCCGGTTGCCGCTCTGGGTGATTGCGGCGGCTGCGTCTGCGCTGCTGACGGCGGCATTCTTCGCATTGCGGGTCTTCATCACCAACGAGGGCGACGCCCTTGCCGGCAGGTTGCTGGCGCTCGATCCGTCGACGCCGATCGCCATCCAACGCGCCAGCGTGGTGCCGGCGCCTGCGCCGGTGAAAGTCGCTCCGCCTGTCGCTGCTATCCCATCTCAGATCGATCGCATCCATGCCGCACTGGCCAAGACTATCGCGCGCGGCGGGCTGACCCTCGGCACGCAGGGCAGGTTCATCGTCGTGGAGATCAACAATGTCCTGCTGTTCTCGTCCGGCAGGGCCGAGATAAAACCGGAGTTTGCAACAATCGCCGCGGACATCGCCGCCGCACTGGAACCGGAGCCTGGACCGATCATGATCGTCGGCCACACAGACAATGTGAAGCCGCGAAAATCGAGCCCGTTCAAATCCAACTTCGACCTTTCCATCGCCCGGGCGGAGGCCGTCGAAGCGGTGATGGCGCCACGGTTCAGCAAGCCTTCCCGGATCACCGTCGACGGCAAGGGTGAAGACGAACCGATCGCCGACAATGCGACGCCGGAAGGCCGCGCGCAGAATCGCCGTGTCGACTTGATGATCCCCAAGGAGGAAACCCTGTGAGCACGGCCATTTGGAAGCGCCTATGACGCGTTGGCTGTTGCGGATATTCAGCGCGATCGCGTTGGCCGGTTTCGCGGCAGCCATCTGGTTTGCCGGACCATTGATCCGCTTTGCCGACACTCGTCCACTGGCACCCGTCTGGCTGCGCGTCACGATCATCGGCGTGATCGTTGCGATCGCGACGCTGTTTTATGGAGTGCGTTTCTGGCAAAAGCGTAAGGCGCAAAAGGCGCTCGAGACGATAGTCGCCCGCAATGACGACAGGGATGACGACTCGCAGGTGCTCGAGGTTCGTATGAACGAAGCCATCGCTGCGCTCAAGCGGTCGAGCGGCAAGCGCAATTTCCTCTACGAAGTTCCCTGGTACGTCGTCATCGGCCCGCCCGGCGCCGGCAAGACAACGGCGTTGGTCAATTCGGGTCTGAATTTTCCGCTTGCCGGTTCGGGGCAGGCCCAGCCGGTGGCCGGCGTTGGCGGCACACGATCCTGCGACTGGTGGTTCACCGATCAGGCGGTGCTGATCGACACCGCCGGACGCTACACCACGCAGGATTCCAATGCGCAGAGCGACAAGAAGAGCTGGCTCGCCTTCTTGTCGCTGCTCAAGCGATACCGCACAAGGCAACCGATCAACGGGGTCATTCTGGCCATCAGCCTTGCCGATCTCATCAGCCTCGATGATCGGCAGCTTGACATCCATGTCGTTGAAATACGCAGCCGTCTGCGCGAAATCCACGAAACACTGAAAATCCAGTTCCCAGTGTACCTGCTCTTCACCAAGGCCGACCTTGTCTCCGGTTTCATGGATTATTTTGGCGGTTTCGACGAGCAGCGCCGCCGCAAAGTGTGGGGCGCGACATTCCAGACCGCCGATCGCAGCAAGAACATGGCCGGTGAGGCACCGGCCGAATTAGACGCATTGGCAAAGCGCCTGGCAGAGGAGATGGCCGACCGCCTGCAAGAAGAGGCCGATCCGGTGGCGCGCATAGCCATCTTTGGCTTTCCAGCTCAATTTGACGCGCTAAAAAGCCGTATTGCCAGTTTCGTCGCCAGCCTATTCGATCCGGCTCGCAGCCAGGTGAATGTCAGCCTGCGTGGACTGTATTTTTCGTCAGGCACGCAGGAGGGCACGCCGATCGACCAGGTGCTGGGCGCAATCGGCCGCAGTTTCGGCAGCGCTTCTGGCGCCCATCTTTCCGGCACCGGCAAAAGCTTCTTCCTGCATGATCTTCTGACCGGCGTCATTTTCGCCGAATCCGGCTGGGTTTCATACGACAAATCGGCTGAAAAGCGTGCAGCGATCGCCAGATATGGCGGCCTTGGCGCAATAGCATTGATGGCTGCCGGGGCTCTGGGCACCCTGGCCCTGAGCTTTACCGCCAACAGGTCGCTGATCGCTTCTACCACGCAAGCCGCAAGCCAGTATCGCGAGACTGCCGACCCGCTCCTCAAAAGCACGACGGTCGCCGACGTCGACCTCGAAAACGTCATCGGCCCGCTCGACCAGTTGCGCGAACTGCCGGCCGGGTTCGACACCGATGACTTGCCGACCCCGATCCAGGAGACGTTCGGCCTCAGTCAGCGGGAAAGACTGCTTTCGGCATCAAAAACAGCTTACCGGCAGGCGCTGGAGCGCATGTTCCGCTCGCGCCTGCTGCTTCAGGCCGAACGGACGATCCAGGCCAGGATGGCTGATCCCAGCGCGCTCTACGAACCGCTGAAGGTCTACATGATGCTTGGCGGCAAGGCGCCCAAGGTCGACGACGAGTTGATCGTGTCCTGGATGAGGCAGGACTGGGAGCAGAACCGGTATCCGGGTGAAAACAACCGCGAGGGACGGGCGCAACTCGAAAAGCATCTGCGGGCCATGCTTGCGCTGGACGACGCCTATGATCCGGTTTTCGAACTCAACCAGCCACTTGTCGAAGCCGCTCAACGCTCGCTCGGACGCATGAGCCTTGCCGATCGTGCCTCTGCCCTGGTCAAGTCGGCGGTATACGCCGCAGCGCTGGACGATTTTTCCGTCTCCGTCAAAGGCGGGCCGGAAGCGCAGCTGTTGTTCGAGCGTGTCGATGGTGGCGATCTGTCAGGCCTTCGCGTTCCCGGGATCTACACCTATAGCGGCTTCAACAACTTCTATCTCGGACAACTCTCGCGCATTGCGCAGATGCTTGTCGATGAGCAGTGGGTTCTCGGCGGCGGCGCCGAGCAAGGTGGCATCGACCAGGAGTTGCCAAAACTCGGTCCCGAACTTGTCGAGCGCTATGGAAGGGAGTTCGCCGCAGCGTGGAACAGCGTTCTCGACAGACTGAAGTTCAAGGCAGTGCTGGAGGACAAGCCGGACTATATCGCGCTCTCCGCTGCCGCGTCACCGACCTCGCCAATCGACCAGCTGTTTACGGCGATAGCCGACGAAACAGCACTGACGCGAGACGCTGGTTCCAGCGAAGAGTCAGGCTCCGAGGCCGAAGCCGGCATGCTTCAAAACCAGCCGCAAAACGCTGCAGATATCGCCAGGGGATTGGCCCGCATCGGCATTCAAATCGCCAGCGGCAAATCGCAAAGCCGGGCCGGCACAGGGTCCGCTAGCGCGCAAAACCAGAACCCTGGGGCGAACATCGAAGCACAATTCAGATCATTTCAGGCATTGGTGAGCGGTCCCGCCGGACGCCGCCCAATCGATGCACTGACGCAGAATTTCCGCGACATCTATCAAAGCCTGCAATTGGCGGCCGATGTCCCTTCGCAAACGGAACGCGCCAACATGAATCTGCAGCTGCAGATATCCACCCTTCGCGCCAATGTCTCGCGGCTGCCCAAGCAACTCGCCCGAATGGTTACTGCGACCGCCGACGAGCTCGACGGCAACGTCGCAGAAACCTCGCTGACGAATTTGAACCAGATGCTCGACCAGACGGTCACCCGCGCCTGCGAGGAGATGGTCGAGGGCCGTTATCCCTTCGCCAGCGATGGCTCGGAGGATATTGCGATGGCGGATTTCGCGAAACTGTTCGCTCCAGGCGGACTGATGGACCGGTTCTTCGCACAGAATCTCGCATCGCTGATCGACATGACCGGCCAGGACTGGAACTGGAAGCAGGATGCGCGTTTCGGGCGCGACCTGTCCAAGTCGACCTTGAAAAACTTCCAGCTGGCGGCGGAAATCCGCAATGCCTTCTTTCCTTCAGGTGGTTCGGTACCGTCGGTCAGTGTCACTTTTACGCCGTTTTCTCTGCATGGCGACGCCGATACGGCGGTACTCGACGTCGATGGCCAGATCGTCCAAAGCAACCAGGCGGGCAACGCGCCAAGCACGGTGACCTGGCCGAACGGCATGGCTTCCGCGTCGGCGAGCCTGAGCCTCATTCCCCAAATGCCGGGCCGTGAGTCCGCGATCAAGTTCGATGGTCCGTGGGCACTGAAGCGCCTGCTGGACAAGGCTGATATCACCAGCACCGGCGGCAACACGGAAGCCCGCTTCGTGATCGGCGGACGCGATGTCGCCTATACGGTCCAGAGCAGTTCGGACCCCAACCCTCTCTTCCTTCCTGCGCTTTCCGGGTTCAGCTGTCCAAAGGCGTTTTGAGATGACCCTTGAATTTTCCAATACGATGCGGCTGTCCATCGGCAACAGATGGGCGGACGTTGATTTCGATACTCTAACGTTCGAGCCTGTGGCAAACTGGCGCGAGCGAGCGCCTGACGGTGCGCCGCAGAGGACGCTTGAGAAGCGCTTGGTGGCAAAGTGAACAATGTCGCCCTTCCCTTTGAAAGCTTCGGCGTTAGCCACAGAGGCTGTGTCCGTGAGCTCAACGAAGACAGCTATCTGGTCGAGCCGGAAACCGGCCTGTGGGTGGTGGCCGATGGAATGGGTGGACATGATGCCGGGGAAGTCGCTTCGGCCAGCATTGTCGATCATCTGGCAACGATCGGCATTGCAAGCTCTGCACCGGATCTTCGCGCGCGCTTCGAGGACCGGCTGAGCCGGGCAAATGCCGAAATCCGCAGGATATCGGAATCCCGCGGAGTAACCATTGGCTCCACTGTCGCCGCCCTGCTGGCGATGGATGGGCGCTTTGCCTGCCTGTGGGCAGGCGACAGTCGCGTTTATCTGATCCGCAACGCCTCGATCTCGCAGATTTCGAAGGACCATACCGAAGTCCAGGAACTTCTCGACAGGGGCATGATCAGTGCAGCCGAAGCGCTCGCCTGGCCACGCCGCAACGTTATCACGCATGCGGTCGGCGTCAGCGACGAGATCGTCATTGATTTCCAGCAAGGCGAAATCATGCCGGGCGACATATTTGTGTTGAGCACCGACGGGCTGACAGCGCATGTCACAGACGCCGAGATTGAGGCGGCGGCGGTGTCGGCGACACCTCAGGCGGCATGCGAAAACCTGCTTCAAATGGTGCTGGCGCGCGGGGGAACGGACAATGTCACGATCGTGCTCGTCAAGATCGGAGACGGGCGCAGTGGGGCCTATCCCGGTCCTTCCAGAGCGGAAGGTTGAGGCTGATGAGCGCCGACGACAAGACGCGGATATCGCCTGACGTGGCCACCACAGCCGTAGGCACGCAACTCAGCGGCATCTATGAACTGGACGAGCGGATCGCATTCGGTGGCATGGGCGAAGTCTACCGTGGCCACAACATCCAGACCGGCGACCACGTCGCGATCAAGATCGTATTGCCCGAGTTCGCCCGTGACCAGACGATCCTGTCGCTGTTCCGCAAGGAAGCATCGATCCTCAATCACCTGTCGCACGACGCGGTCGTGCGATATCACGTCTTCACGATCGACCCCGGTATCGGTCGCCCCTACCTTGCCATGGAGTTCGTCGACGGCCAATCGCTGTTCGATATCATGCGACGTGGCCCGATGCCGACGGAAGACGTGCGCAAGCTCTGCCATCGTCTGGCTTCCGGCTTGAGCGCCGTGCACCAGGCGGGGGCGATACACCGCGACCTCTCCCCGGATAACATCATCCTGCCAGGAGGCCGGGTCGATCGCGCAAAGATCATCGATTTTGGCATCGCGCGGTCGGCGACCGTCGGCGGCGAGACGCTGATCGGCGGAAAGTTCGCGGGCAAGTATAACTACGTTTCTCCCGAACAGCTCGGGCTGTTCAGCGGCGATGTCAGCGAACAATCCGACATCTACAGCCTGGGCCTGGTGCTGGCCGCTGCTCTGCGCGGGAAACCGATCGACATGGGCGGCTCCCAGTTCGAGATCGTGGAAAAACGCCGAACCGTTCCGGACCTATCCGACATCGACGCCGATTTTCGTGGAATTGTTGAGGCCATGCTGCAGCCGGATCCACAGGAACGGCCGATCAGCATGGCGGATATCGCCAGGGCGACACGTGACGACACGGACGAGGAGACAAGGCCGCCAACGTCCATCACACCGCGCGACCGGACGCCGCGAACGGGGGGAACCGCTGCGCCTGGCCCCAAGCTTCCCGGTCCCAAGCTTGCCGGTCCCAAGATGGCAAGTCAGCCTCCGGCGGCTGCCGGTGAGCAGCGCTTCGTTCCGCATGTCCGGCCGGCGCTTCTGTCCGAGCCAAGGCCTTCGCCAGTTGCCGGTCCTGCTCGGGCGGTTTTGCCAAAGGTCGCTGCAAAGTCCGCCAAGACCCGATCGATCGCGATCGCTGCCTTGGCGATATTAGCTGTCGCGTCGGGTGCAGGCGTTTATCTCAGCGGCCTGATGACGCCTTCCACACCGACCGCCGGCGATACAGCGTTCTTGTCGCCAAACGCGTCAAAACCGGCCCCGACGGATAGCGCTGCAACTTCGCCGGGCGATGAGCCGGCAAAGGCAGTTCTACCTGAGCAGTCACAAACAGAAGCCACTGCGCCGCCAGCTGAAAGTCAGGCAGCTGCCGCGGCGGATCAAAAGTTGGAGCCGACACGACCCGCCGAAATCCTCTCACCATCCGAGGAAACCCCGGAACGGTCGGCATCCGAAGAAACGTCGGAGCCGGCGGCATCCGAAGAAACGTCGGAGCCGGCGGCATCCGAAGAAACCTCGGAGCCGGCGGCAGCCGAAGCGCAGCCGCCAGCTGAAAATTGGCCAGATGCCGCGGCGGATCAAAGGTTGGAGCCGACGCGGCCCGCCGAAGTCCTCTCGCCAACCGAGGAACCCCCGGAGCCGGCGGCATCCGAGGACACGTCGGAGCCGGTGGCATCCGAGGACACCTCGGAGCCGGCGGCAGCCGAGGCGCCATCGCCAGCTGAAAATCGGGCAGATGCCGCGGCGGATCAAAAGTTGGAGCCGACACGGCCCGCCGAAGTCCTTTCGCCAACCGAGGAAACCCCTGAGCCGGTTCCGCCGCGCATCCAGGTCGCGCCCAACCCGCCGGCTGACAAGGCCTCGCCGCCCCCAGCGGTCCAGCCCGAAAGGTTGGAGAGCCGGAAGCCCGATCAACCGGCCAGCCAGCAGGCCGCGAGGGTGCCCGAACCCGCTGTAAGCCAGACGGATGATGCGAGCGCAAAACGGCAGCGGTACGAGCCGGCGCCAGGCAAACAGCCGGGCGAAGCCACTGTTGCCTTGAACGTGCCGAAACCGGACCTGAAACTGCCGCCGAAAAATGCCCTTGACCACGCTGCGCAACGGGTCTCCTGGGTGCGGGACTTCAACGGCGGCGACTGTTTCTATGCGACGTTGACGTCGGCAACCGAGGCCGCCGTCGCGATCGAGGGATTGGGCACAGAGGTCCAGCCGTTCGAACGAATGCTGTCCGATTTCCAGGCAAGATTCCGTGTCGAACCGGACATCAGCGTCCGCCTCATTGAGCCGGCTCAATGCGAAGTCACCAACTTTCTGCGCTTTCTGGACCAGATGCCGGCTGACAAGCCGCAGCTTGTTCTCGATCGAACGACGGTGCCGAGCGGCTCGCCGATCGGCGGCTCGCTGGTGACGCATGGCGGCCTCATTTCCAGCGTGCTGCTGATCGACCACAGGGGCATGGCATTCAGCCTCGACGATCGTATCTTGGCGCAAGCAGACAAGGCCACTTTCAACATTCCGATCGATCTCGGCGCAGCCGACAAGGCGGCCGGCAAGGTCGTGCCGCAGATCATAATGGTGATCACGGGTCCACAGGATATTCACGCTGCGGCGTTCTCCGCGCCGACACCGGCCGCGCTGCTGTTGCCCAGGATTCTCGAAGAGATCGACATCAACCGATCTGAGTTCTCCGCCACGGCAAAGTACTTCCGGCTCGGCGGGTAGCATGGACGCCGATGGACTTCCGCAGCTCGCGTTTTTCCTTCCTGACCGCTGTCCCGCCCAACAATCAGCGTGACTGGCTTCGCGGCCTGCTTGCCCTGAGAGGCCGTATCAGACTTGCGGTCATATTGGGCGCGACATTGCTGGCTCTCCTGTCGTCCCACGAAGCGCGCGCCGAATTCACCGTCTGCAATCAGACACTCGACGTCGTCAATCTCGCTGTCGGCCAAAAGGTCGACAATGCGGACCAGACCGATGGCTGGTGGACCATCGGCGCAAATCAGTGCGTGAACGTCATCCGCGAGGAACTCACCAACCGCTACATTTACATCTATGCGACGGACGTTTTTGGCCATGCGACCCTGACCGGGTCGACCGAAATGTGCATCGACCGGCGGCGTTTCTCGATACGCGGCATCGATGAATGCTGGCAGCGCGGCCATATCGCCGCACGATTTCTCGAAGTCGATACGCTTGAACAGGTGCGGTGGACCTTTTTTCTGACCGGAAGCAATCCGTGACGCACAGTATCGACACAAGCTTCAGGTTGAAAAAGCAGGCGCACGCCGCCCTGCGCAGACGCAGGCTCTGGCGCAGGCTCCTTGCCGGTCTTGCCGTGGTTGTCCTGTTGTCGATCGCTGCCGGCTTCTATCTCACTGCGGATTATTGGTCGTTTGGCGACGAAGATGAGGAGTTGCACGCCGTCGAGGGAACCGACGATGTGCCAGCCGACGCATCTGTCTATGTGCCTGCCATCATCGATCTCGCAGGCGACCCGATGTGGATCACCCTTGCGCCCGACACCGGCGGCGCAACAAAAAGCCAGGTGATCCCGCGCCCGGCAGAACTCGATGGGGCTGGCGTTTCTCCCCAGATCGAAATTCTGTCTGACGTGATGCTTAGCGCCAGCGAAAAGTTCATGACAACGATACCGTCCACGCAAGAAGATTTCGCATTCTTCCAGGCGCAGCGACAGACCGCGCCGGCGCCATCCAACGAGCTGCAAAACGATGTTCAGCCACCGCCCGTTCTAAACGAGGCTCCGGTTGCTTCGGACCCGCAGGGGGATGCCGATGATGCCGAAGCAGGTTGGGGCGAAACAATCGATTCAGGCGAGGCAGCCCTTCCCGCGTTCCAGAAAACCCAGATCGAAAACAACACAAGCGTTGCAAATGTCATCAGTGAACATCAACGATACGAGGCTACCGAAGACACGTTCGTAAAGATCCTCAACGACCGCAGCTTGGACAGCGTTGCGCTCGATGCGCATTTCTCCGCCGAGGATGCCAAGCTGGCAGGCGAAGCCCTGAAGGCGCTTTTCAATCGGGAAAGCCTTGAGCCAGGTTATGTCGTCGCCATGCGCGGTTTCAGGCCGACGCGCGAGACGACAACCATGTCCCTCATGCAGGTTTCGATCTACGCCAGGAACGTATTTGTCGGCACGCTGACGCGCAATGCCGCCGGTGTGTTTGTGTCTGGTGTGGACCCCTGGGTCCGCGAAGACCTGTTCAACTACTCGGGTGCACAGGCGCAAGGCACGCACAAAAGGCAATACCGGCTGCTCGACGCAATCTACTCGACAGCAGCGCGCAACAAAGTTCCGACCGGCGTGATCGGAGAAGCGATCATGTATCTGTCGCGAGGACAGGATCTGGATGCCTTCGCCAGCGAAGACCAGCGTCTGGTCCTGATCTATTCGCAAAGGTCCCGTGGCAAGGAAGAGACGGCCGGACGGGTGCTGTATGTTGGCGTCCAGGGTAGCGAAAAAAGCCTTGACTGTTTCGTGTTCCAGCAGACCGACGGCCAGTTTGCATGCGTTAGCGGCGACGATCAGGTTCGCTCGCTGACAGTCGCCAACGGCATGGTCACCCCGGTCAACGGGGTCATGACCTCCACTTTCGGCCCACGCAAGCACCCAATCCTCGGAACCGTTCGTATCCACAAGGGCGTGGATTGGGCGGCGCCTCTGGGCACGCCGATAGCCGCCGCCTTCGACGGCGAAATCGTCTTTCAGGGCGATGGAAGTGGTTACGGCAATCTGGTGAAGATTTCGCACGGAAACGGCAGTGAGACGCGCTATGCGCATATGCAGAAATTCGCGGACAAGGGCGGTGTCGGCGCGAAGGTGAAGGCAGGCGATATCATTGGCTACATCGGCACCACTGGTCTTTCGACTGGACCGCACCTGCATTTCGAACTCTATCGCAATGGGCAGGCGGTCGATCCGCTCGGCACGGTTACGGCAATCGCGACGGATGCTTCCGCTGTCGAAACGCTGACCGAGCGTATCGTTCAGGTCGAAAGTGGCGGCAAAGCCCGCGCCAAGAACCCACTTTCTTCGGCGACCGGCGCCGGTCAGTTCATAACCAAGACCTGGATCCGGATGATGAACACCTACCGCCCCGAACTGGCGCGGACACTGTCAACCGCCGACCTGCTCGCTCTGCGTTTTGACGCCACCATCTCGCGCGAGATGGTCAGCAATCTGGCGCGCGAAGGCGAAGCCTATCTTCGGGCACGCGGCCACCAGATCACAGCCGGCCGGCTCTATCTCTGTCATTTCCTGGGAATGGAAGGCGCCCATCAAGTGCTGTCGTCGCCGGGTTCGGCGCAATTGAGCGCCGTGCTCGGATCGGCCGTCATCCAAGCCAACCCGTTTCTCACCGGCAAGTCCGCCAGCTATGTCGTGAGCTGGGCCGAAAGGAAAATGGGGCGGAAGCTGAGCCCGGCGATGGTTGAAGTGAGCCAACAGACAACGACAACGACGGAAGTCCGGCAGACATCGCCCGAGTTCGAAAAATACAAGCAGGCAATCACGGCTATGGTGAGTTCCGTTCAGAACGCGCTTTGAGCCAGCGACGTGGCCCCTATCGGAATCGGTTTTGCTGCGCCGACCCCCCGGTTCGCGTCAAAAAGGACGCGCGGGTCTGGTCTTAGTCCAGAGCGGGATGCGTTCAAATTGAACGAGGCATCCCGCTCTATCTATTTGTTTTAGCCGCACTTCTGCGACGCCAAGTGATTCCACTTGGCTGCAAAATGCTCTAGCGCCCACGCTCCAGCTACTCAGTCCTTATCCGCATTTCCACCCGGCGGTTTACCGGATCGAATGGATTGGGGTTGCGCGGACTCGCTTCGCCCAGGCCTGTCGCTTTGATGCGGGCAGGATCGACGCCGTTGGAGGTGAGGAAGGTTGTTACCGATCTCGCTCTCCGTTCCGACAGCCCCTCGTTGTAGTCAGCCGAGCCGGTAGCATCGGTGTGACCCTCAACAACGAAGTTCAGAGTGCTCAGTCGGCTGTCCTTCAACGCCTTGGCGAACTCATCCAGTTCAGCGCGCGCAGTTGCATCGAGTTCCGCAGAATCCAGGCCGAAATTGATCAGCATGTCGAGGCTGGTTTTTTCGGCAGGCGCTGCTTTGTTCTTGCTGTTGCACTCTTCTTCGGTGCCGACGCAAATTCCACGCGGCGGGCCGAGCTCGCTCGCCGCGTCGAAAAACTTCACGATGTCTTCTGATTTCTGAAGCGGATCAGCAAAAGCATGGGTCGAAAAAAACGCGACCGTAAACACGAAGGCTAAACTGCCCAACCGCATAACGGTTACTCCTGTCTTGAGCATCGATTTCATCGAGTGCGGACAGTACCAAATTGCGAAGCGGTTGTCTGTCAAAACGTCGAGCATAGTGGGGGCAGTTGCATCTTGCTAGTCGTGAAGACCTGACGCTTGGTACATGTAGAAGGACGCGAGACGACCCTTTCCTGCCCTTCAGGATAGAACAAGCTAGGACCGCAAATCGGCCGAATACGGATTTTCTCCTGAACTTTGGCTCGTGATGCTGAGCGTCGGAACTGATGTTGTCGCTGCCCACCTTCTTTGGAGCCGGAATGCCATCCTCCTCACTGTTCCGCCTACCGGTCAGACCTGGCGAGCAGCATGGCCCCGACGCCAGGCCGCCGGCGGTACGCCATATTCGCGTCTGAACGCCCTGTTGAAGGCCACTTCGGATTTGTAGCCTACGTCGTATGCGATCCGCGCAATCGAATCGGCGGACTCTTTCAGCTGTGCAGAGGCTTGTTCCAATCTCTGCCGGACGATGTATCGCATAGGTGGTTCGCCGATGACGCGTGTGAAGCGCTCGGCAAAAGCCGAGCGGGACAGGGCGATCTCCCGCGCGAGATCTTCCGTGGTCCAACGCCTGGCAATCTGACCGTGAATGAGCCCGAGTGCGCGTCCGACGATCGGGTCACGCATTCCTGCTGCCAGGGAGCTGTCCAAGGGCGGCTGCGACGTGAAGTAGCGACGGACAGCCTCCATGAAGAGGAGTTCGGCCAGCTTTGCGAGGATTGCCGGCGAATGGGCACGCCCCCCCGCCAATTCCCTCGCGGCGAAGCGGAAATTGCTCTCTATCCAGGTTGCGGAAGCTCCGTCGGCGGCATCGAGCTTCAAGACATTCGGCAGCAGCGCGATGAAAGCGTTGTAGGGAACGTCACTGCCAAGGAAGCCGCACAAGATCTGCGTCGGCTCACCGCCCCCGCCGTAAACGATTCTCGCTAAGCCCCCGTCCGGCCCCGGTTGGATCAGATGATGGGAGTTTGACGGGCCGCAGATTCGAAGCACTTGCGAGCACGTGTTCGTCGTTGCGCGGCAGCACGATGAGTTGCCCACGCTCGACCACCATCGGCTGCTGACCGTCGACCTTCAAAAGACAGCGGCCGGCCGTAATATAGTGAAAACCGATGATGTGGCGTGGCTCGGGCGTGAAGGGCCTGCAATCTTCCGGGGCAATTTTCGAGGAGATACACCAGGACGCAGTGAATTCCGCCTCGAGGAAGACGCCACCTGTGAGGCGCATCGCCCGCACTATGTCCAGCAGGGCATCCACTAGGCCACATTCCCCTCATAAGCAGCGGATCGATTAAGAGTTCCGGCGCATGAGTCATTTCCTGCCCTTTCGCAACGGTCTAGCTTAGCACCGAAACCGAAGAACTGGCAGTCGATTGCCAAGCAAAGTCGTGCTGGCAATCAATGCGATTATGATCCTGATTGTCTAAGCGCCCAAGAGGAAAAAGCGATCGTGATTACTGACAATCAGAATAACGCCCTTTCAGGTGCCACGGTCGAGACCGTAAAGCTCTACAACGAGGCCGTGGAGGCTTTCAATATCTATCGCGGCGACCCCGTTGGCTTACTGAACCGCGCCATCGAACTCGCCCCCGACTTCGCCATGGCGCATATCCTCAAAGCGCATCTGTTCGGCCTCGCGACCGAACCTGGAGCGACGAAGGAAGCGAAGGCGATCGTCGCCAGGGTGAAGAGCCAGCGGCTTTCCGAACGTGAGGCCTCGCACGTCGCCGCGCTCGACCTCCTCCTCGAGGGACAGTGGACCGCCGCCGCCGTGGCCCTCGATCGTCACAGCGTGGACCATCCGCAGTCAGGCCACCTGATGGATTTCTACCGCGCAAACGCACGGGACTTGCGCGACAGGATCGCGCGGGCCCTGTCGAATTGGTCGGCGGACATGCCGGGCTATTCTATCCTACTCGGGATGTATTCGTTCGGCCTCGAGGAGACCGGCGACTATGGGCGGGCCGAAGACGCGGGCCGGCGCGCGCTCGATCTGCAGCCGCTCGACTGCTGGGCCCACCACGCCGTCGCCCATGTCATGGAAATGCAGGGGCGGGCCGAAGACGGCATCGGCTGGATGATCGCCCGCCAACCTTACTGGTCGGGCGACGACAATTTCTTCAAGGTCCACAACTGGTGGCATCGCTCGCTCTATCACCTCGATCTCGGTCAGGTCGATGAGGTTTTCGCGCTTTATGACGGGCCGATCCGGCAGGACCGCAGTACCGTCGCGCTTGACATGATCGATGCGTCAGCACTTCTCTGGCGCTTGCATCTCTCAGGCCACGATGTCGGTGATCGCTGGAAAGAACTGGCGGCGAATTGGGACATCCATGCCGATGGCCGCACTTATCCGTTCAATGACTGGCACGCGGTGATGGCCTATCTGGGCGCCGGCCGAGACGGCGATGTCGATCGGCTTGTTTCGGCTTACCGGAGCGTTGCAGAGGGATCCGATATCGCCGAATGGGGGCGAAGGACCGCAGTGCCTCTGATCGAAGGATTCGCGGCATTCTGGCGTGGCGACTACGAGAGGGCCGCCGATCGCCTCTATAGCACACGGTTCATCGCCAATAGCTTCGGCGGCAGCCACGCCCAGCGCGACGTCATCGACTGGACGCTGGCTGAGGCCGCAGCCCGCGGGGGCCTGACCCGCCTGACGGAAGCCCTCGCCAACGAGCGCTTGGCGCTGAAGCCCCACAGCCCCGTGAACCAGTCCTTCCTTAGGCGGGCTCGCAAGTGGCGCCGCGAGAAGGCCGAGGAGTTGATGCGCAAAGCCGGCTTCGGCTCGATCGAAATGCGCGAGCTGCCGCACGATGGTGGACGTGACGCGCCCGGCGCGGGCAAGGCAGACCTCGACCGAGGCGCTTACATGAGAGGTATTGGCCCGGACGTCCATCTCGGAGGCGCCCATGAAAGATAGAGTCTCGCCGACACACGTCGAACGGTTTCTAACCCAAGGGGGAATGAGCATTGTGATACAATCGAAACATTTCAGCACCGCTCAAGAACAACGACTGAAACATCCGGGGCGTAGATTCCAGGCAAGCGCGCCGATAGCGTCGCAACTGATCTGAAGACCCTCTTGGGGTATGATCGTCACGTCGGGGGCGCGCCGCCAGAACGTGACGCCGGCGCGGCCCGCAATCAATGGGAGGCTCACATGAAATTGCGCAAGTTCCTGCCTGGCGCGGGATGGACCGCACTCTTAGTCATAGGTTTCGGCGCAGGCGCCGCCATCGCGTATGCAGCCGGCGGCCCGGCCAGTGTTCAGCTTCCCGCCGCCACGCGAGTGCCGCTCCCGAAGGACCTGTCCATCGCGCACTGCGTCGCCGCGACGCTACCGCTCAAATCGCCCATCGCCGAGGCGGTCAAGGCCTACGAGGATGCCGAGCCGCCGCTTTGGGACAACCTCGGCACGCTCACCTGGCCGATCAGCACGAAGAACCCGGACGCGCAGAAATTTTTCGACCAGGGCCTGAGGCAGGCCGCCAACTTCAACCACGCCGAGGCGCGTCGCGCCTTCCGCAAGGCGCAGCGTCTCGATCCGGGTTGCGCGATGTGCTTCCTCGGCGAAGCACTTGTACTCGGACCCAACATCAACGTGCCGATGGACCCTGCCGCGAACGCACCGGCCGTCGCGGCGCTGAAAAAAGCACAGTCGCTCGCCTCAGCGGCGACCGACAAGGAGCGCGGCCTCATCGATGCCGTCGCCGCCCGCTACTCGGACGATCCCAACGCGGATCGCAAAGCCCTCGATGCGGCCTTCGCCGATGCCATGGCCGCCCTGTCCGACAAATATCCCCACGAACTGGAACTCGCCACGATCGCGGCGGAAGCGGCCATGGACACCCAGCCATGGGACTATTGGCAGCCCGGCGGCAAGGAGCCGAAGGGCCGCGCAGCTGACGCTCAGAAGCGGCTGGAAGCCGTGGTGACGAAAAAGCCCGACCATGCCTGGGCGATTCACCTCTACATCCACCTGGTGGAGGCTTCCGACCGCCCGGAGCGGGCCGAGCCCTATGCCGAGCGACTCGCCGCGCTGATGCCGGGTGCCGGGCACATCGTCCATATGCCGAGCCACATCTACCATCGGGTCGGCCGCTACGCCGACTCGCTCGCATCCAACGTCACCGCCGCAAAGGTCGACGAGACCTACATTGCCGATACCGGTGCGGTCGGTGTCTACCCGATCGGCTATTATTCTCACAATGTCCACTTCGTGATGGTCTCGGCGCAGCTTCTGGGTGACGCGCCGACCGTCTTAGACCAGGCTGAGAAGCTGGACACGCTGCTCACCAACGAGATCGCCGCTGCGATCCCGATCGTGCAGCCGGTCAAGGCGGCGCCTTATTTCGCCTGGGCGCAATACGGCGACCCAGACATGGTCCTGGCCAAGCCGGTGCAGGCGGACGCGCCAGCCTATGTGAAGGCAGTCCAGCATTATATGCGCGGCGCCGCCTTGGCGGCAAAGAAGGATATTACCGCCGCGCGCGCCGAGGCCGACGCCATTCACCGCATCGCGGCGGAGACCGACTGGTCGACCCATGACGCCTGGGGAATTCCCGCGCTGGCCGTGCTGCAGGTAGCTGAGGCAACGGTGCGGGCACGCGCGGCCGAGGCCGACGGTGACCTGGAGGGCGCCGTGGCGATCTGGAGGAAGGCCGCCGAGGTCGAGGACACGATCCCCTACATGGAGCCGCCCTACTGGTACTATCCGGTGAGGCAGTCGCTGGGCGCTGCCCTGCTGCGTACCGGCGATCCGGAAGAGGCCGAGAAGGAGTTCCGGGCCGCGCTCGACAAGGCGCGCGGCAGCGCCTGGGCGCTGTTCGGCCTCAAGGAAACGGCAAAGGCCAGGCGCGACAGTGCCGCCGAGGCCAAGGCCGCCGCTGAGCTCGCCAAAGCCTGGCGTGGCGACCCCGCCACGCTGACGCTGGAGCGGCTGTGACGGGCCGTTCCCGCAGGGGATTTCTCTCCCTCCGGTCAACGGCCGGAGGGGGATTTCACTTCCCGCAGGGCTGCCGGCCAAAAGTCCGATCGAGGCGCGCCGCCGTTCATCAGCGAGTCAGGCACCATGGCTTAATTGGATAGCCAGCAAAGGAGAGAGCAATGGGCGTCACCTCAGCCCAGTGGCAACCGCACCCGGATGTGGTGACGGCGTGGCAATACGCTACTCGGCCTCCACGCCAAAGATTGTGAGCGACTGTTAGGCCGAGGGACCACGCGTCCGCTGCGCGACGGTAGCGCGACATGCGAGCTCTGTGTCCTGCTGAAACAAACGAAACACTCTGGCGTCGATCCAGAGAAACTGCCGAAACAAGAACGGATTATGTCAGACGGAACTGCCGACCGCAGCAGCTTCCAACCGTTGGAGTGGTGCGAATGTTGACCTCGACGGGCGAAATGGGAGCAGCACGGTCCAAGGTGTGACACATATTCAAGAAGGCGCAGCCGTTGGTAAGCGGGTTGCGCTCGGCTGAAAGAGCGACATGGCAAACGCCCCGAAGATGTGCGGCCGGCTGGCAATTTCGACTCAGAAAGCGGAGTTCGGTTGATGGGAGACCTGCGATTCGCAACTGTTCGACTGGCGACGGGTCCACAGATTCACTACGCTGAACAGGGCAATGCTGACGGCGACCCGATCCTCTTTCTGCACGGGTGGCCGGACTCTTGGTTCTCGTTCAGCAGTATTCTGCCGTTGCTGTCGCATCGGGTTCATGCGTTTGTCCTGGATCAGCGAGGTTTCGGTGACTCGGAAGCGCTGGATGCCGGTTACGGGATCGACGAATTCGCCGCTGATGCTGTCGCGTTTCTCGACGCTGTTTCCATCGAGCGCGCCACCATCGTCGGACACTCTTTCGGAAGTTTCGTCGCGCGACACGTCGCGATCACAAATCCCGAACGAGTCGCACGCTTGGTCTTGATCGGCACCGGTGTGTCGGCCGCCACTCCGGTCACGCGGGAGGTTCAGGCCACACTGATGGAGCTACCAGACCCGGTGCTGGTGGAGTTCGCCCGCGATTTTCAGGCGAGCACCGCGCACGTACCCCTCCCCGAATCGTTCTTCGAACGGATCGTTGCCGAAAGCCTGAAGCTGGCGGCTTGGCGTTGGCGCGGCGTGCTCGACGCTTTGCTCGCTTACGATGACACGGAGCAACTTTCTCGGATTGTCACACCGACGCTCCTCATATGGGGCGAACGCGACGTGCTCTTTTCCAGAAACGATCAGGATCGCCTCGTGACCGCGATCCGAGGATCCAAACTGCTCAGCTACCCAGAGACCGGACATTGTCCGAATTGGGAACGGCCCCAACGCGTCGCAGCCGATCTCGAGGCCTTTATAGACCAGAGCTGATAAGCACTTCAGGCACGGGCGCGCCCTGTGCATGTTCTCGGTTACCTACGGCCAGTCGGTGTGAGACGTCTCCAGTGCCCAGTAGTTCAGCTGGAATGTCGGCTCCTGGCGCGCAATCCTGTCGTTCAGGTTAAACCTGCTGTGGGGCAACTTCCCACCCATTGCTGCAATTCGATTTGGGTATCAACCGTCAGATTTTGACCACTAGGGACTGGAGACTTGACCCGCGCCCCGTCCAGGGCTTCAGTGTCGATTGTTCCCTGGGGAAAGCGTGGCGCCATGGCCAATGAGCTTCGTTTCAAAACGGCACGGGACCTCTTCATGGCCTGCCCCGCTGCTTCCAGGGACATGGTGGCACTTCCGACCGAACAGCCTTCAATCGAATTTTGCCGCGCCCTCCTGGCCGGGCGGGTGCCCGAGGAGGCGATTACGTTCTGTGCCTATCTCCTTCCCGAGCGGGCTGCGGTGTGGTGGGCCCATGAATGCCTGAGCCACCTCACCGTTCTGCTCGACGGCAGGGATCAGGAATTGCTCGCATTTGTTCGTGACTGGGTCAGCGAACCGGAGAGCCCTCACCATCGCCCGGAAGTGAGCGAGGCTGCGGCAATGCCGCCAACAACGCCGGCCGCCTGGATTGCCCTGGCTGCAGGACGGCATGGCAACGGTTCAGCTATGGGGGCGCCAGCGCTATCGGCCTCGCCGCCAGCCGCCCGCGCTGTGAGTGCGGGGGTTCTGGCCGGACTGGCACGCGTTGCGCTCGAGGACCGCTTTTCAGTTCTTACCGCGTTTGTCGAAATGGGCATCCAGATGGCAGAGATCGAGGCGCTGCGCCAGTCAGCGGATGCGAGCTAGGGGCAAGTATGAAAGGATCGGACAGGCCTCAACCTAGACCATGAGCCTTTCCGAACAGAGAATTCGGGAGTCACCGTCTTACTCGCAGCCATCGTATGTGTCGCGTGTAGGCACCGCCTGCACCGAACGCAGTGGCCCCAATCGTCACGAAAGCGTAAAACTCCGCTCTAGCGCGATTTTGAGAAGGATGCTGAGGTCAGCTCAACGGTGGGCCGACATACGGTCGACTGGCGCTTGTCACCAGCCGCCTCCCCCGCCACCGCCGCTGCCACCGCCACTGCCACCCAGGGGAGCGATGACAGGTGGCCGGGGCTCGTCCGCAACCGTCACCACTTTCTTGGCGGCCACCGGTTTGGGAGCGCGATTGACGACCTTCGGCGCCGCGGCTCTGCGAACGACCTTCGGCGCCGGCGTGGGCGTCGCCACCAGCGGCGTCGGTTGAAGGGGTGGCCAGGATGTGCAGCCCATGACCCCCGCCAAGGCGATGGACAGAGTTATCCCGATTGTTGCCTGCTTCCGATTTCTGCCCACCATTGCCTCCTTGTTGATCAGAACAAATCCCGACGCGGATTGGCTTGTTCCCAGACCGCCCTGGCCACCTTCACCAGTTGCTTGTCGACAGAACCGCTCAACGGAATCTTCGACTTGAGTTCCCCACGCAGTTGCTTCAACGCCGCCGCTTTCGCCTTGGCCCCGAATTTCGCCAACGTCGCCCGGGCGTCCGGCAACTCGTTGCGAAGATCGAGCGCAACTGTGAATGCCAGGAAACGCACGGCGACGGCCTGGTCGGCCTGATCGCCCTTCTGCATCTCGAGAGCCGCGCGATCATAGGCGCCGGACTGGTCACCGCGCGAGGTTGCCAGTTCGAACAGACGTTGGGCTTCATCAAGGTTCTGCTCCACGCCAACGCCATCACGGTACATGCGCGCAAGACTGCCCGGCGCATAGGGCTGGCCGAGGTCGATGGCCTTCTGGAAAAGCTCCAGCGCAGCCTTCGGATCCTTTTCGACGCCCCTGCCGCTGATGTAGTTGCGACCGAGCAGGTTCATCGAATACATGTCCTGGCGCTGGACGCCGGCCTTGAGGAAGGCAACGGCACGGGCCTGATCGGCGGGCACGCCGTTGCGACCCTCGGTGAAGATCGCGCCGAGATCGTTCATGGCATAGGTGTGCCCCATCGATGCCGCCTTGAGTAGCAGATCCAGCCCCTTGCCGGTGTCGCGCTCGACGCCGAGACCATGGAACAAGGCACGACCCCATGCCGTCATGCCATAGGGGTCTCCCTTGTCGGAGGCCACTGCGTAGAAGTCGTTTGCCTTTGTGGGATCGACGGCCATCCCTATCCCGGATGAGGCGAAATAGCCGAGCTCGAATACCGCGCGCACGTGCCCCCTGTCGGCGGCCTGCTGGATGGCTTTCCTGGCCTGGTCGACCTTGCCGGCTGCAAGCAGCGCGCGTCCCAGCTCATAGCGGAAGCGGGCGACATCGGGATACGCCTTCACCGCGGCCTCGCACAGCTTCACCGCGTCGGCGCCGATTTCATTTGGCAGCAGGCCGGGGACCACGCCTTGAAGGTCGAGAGGTTCGCCGGCAGCCAAGTCGCACGGATCGACGCTCGGCGACAGTTTCATTTTGGCGGGTTTGGATACTGCGCTGTCCGCCCGAATTTCGAAGGCGATCTCGACCGGTGCGCTGGCTCCGATCTGGGGTTCATAGCGCAGTCCCTCGACTTCACCGACCGTCAAGCTCGATTCGGGCGACAGGGTCCGATCCGGCAGCGAGAGTGTTCCCGTTGCCGGATAGTTTGTGACTTTCAGGCTGACCGCCGCATCGTCTGTCGGGACATCCAGGTTCAGAGCAACGGCGCCGACGCCGACCGGAACGTCGACCTCCCGGTTCTCGATCGCCTCGGCCGCACCGGTGACATGAATGCCGCGCTGCAGCACCTGCTGCTTCTGCTCGGCTTCGAGCGCGGCCATCACCTGTTCGCCCTGGGCTCCTTCGCCGCTCTTGACCCGGAACACCAGCATGCCCTTGGCTTCGCCGCCCCAATTGTCGCGTGCGGCGTAGACCAGCATATCCATCTCTTCCGGCTCGCCAGTTCCCTTGGGGATATCCAACTGCAAACGCGGCAGATCCTTGCCCTGGATCAGTTCTCCCGCCTCGACGACCTTGCCGTCCAGCATCAGGCGTCCCAAGGCGGGCGGTCGATCGATGCTGACGGTTATTGTCCCGCCGTCGACCTCGACCGGTTGCGGCAGGTCCAGATCGACGGGGCCCGCCCCGGACAGCACGACCTTCTCCAATACCGGCGGCAGCGATGGGCGGCTGGTGCGACGCATCAGAACGACTTCGTCGATCAGCGAAGAGTTCTCCCAGGGAACCTGCAAGCCCTTGGTAGCCTCAACCACATCCCGGCGGACGGCCGACATGACCGTGCGGATCTCCTGGTTCGGGGCGAGCGCGCGACGAGAAAACGCCAGCGAAAATGGACTGAGGTCGCCGGCGCCGTCATAGGCGACCGCGCCGGGTTCGGTGGCGAAAGCAATCAGTGTATTCAGTGAGCTTCTTACTTGCGCAAGGCCGGTGCCGCTGGCGGTAAGAAGCTGGTCCCTGAGCCAATAGTCCTTGCGAGGGAATGGATTGTTGCGGCAGGCATCGAGGATGATCACCTGGATCTTCGATTTCGAACGCATCTGCTGCAGCACGTCGTTCAGCTTGATTGCCTGAACCTCGACGTCCGCCGCATCTTTCAACGAGGCATCGACAGGGATCAGGAAATTTTCGCCGCCGATCTGAAAGCCGTGACCGGAATAGTAGACGACAGCTACATCCGAGCCGTCCACGGCGGCAAGATAGTTGCGGAACTGATCTTCAAATTGCAGCTTTGTAAGATTGCTCGCGACGAAAACATCAAAGCCAGCCGCTCGAAACGTGTTGGACACGTCCACCACATCTTTGGCCGGGTTCTTGAGGGCCGAGATTTCCTGGTAATCGGAGTTGCCGATAACAAAGGCGACCCTTCGTTCGACTGCAGAAGCGTCGAAAGTCGTGACGCTTGCGAGCATCAAGGCCGCAACAAATCCGCAACGTCGGCGCATGGCAAATCCCTTAACCGCTGTTACCTGGCGACCACAAGAACACAGCTTGCAGTGCCGAGGACCGTTAGAGAGCATGCTATCTGCCGAGACAGAAAAGAGAGAAAAGCCGTCGCGACAGCGATATATTCCTCACTTGATCAAATCCTAAATTACATCAGAGGCCGAGTGTCCGCAATGATCGTCAAACGGTTTCTCAACTTGGCTATTTGCCCGTGGTCGACACAGTCCCCTCGGGCCACGCGCGGCCGGCATACCCTTGACTTGCGCACACGCATCACGCGTCAGGGCGCCTGAGGTTTTCCACTGCTAATGTCGGTCTCCCCGGATTTTCTCTAGCCACCATTTCCGCGACTCAATTAGCGTCTGCTTATGGAGCATCGGCACGCCATTCGACGGATCAAGGAAGGGCTTTGGGAGGTCTATGACATAGACGACAATAGGGTTGTCTTCGCAGACGGGGTGGCTCTGACAAATTTGCTGGATGAGGAGGCACTCGACGCCTTGGAGTTGCTAAAAGGTGGATTCCTGATCCCGAGCAGCGCTCCCAAGGACAGTTCCTTGAGTGGTACGCCGAGGCCCGCGAGACGGGGCAGTGAAGGCGGATAGCTGACACGCAAAAGCGCCGCCGCCTGGCGGGCTCTGGATGCGTTCGCTCGTCGATATCTGCCTCCCTGTTTCGGCCACGTCGCAGCCGCGATGCAGAAGCTGTAGATCAATTCGCGAGGCTCAGCGCGCCGCAGCGTGGCAAAACGAAAACACTCTCCCTCGTTTGGTTGATGCCTGAACAATGCTCCGTCCGTAAGTTCGTGCTATATATTAGCAGGAGCTGTTATGAGGTTTTTGCCCGTTCAGGAACCGACCAACACATGGGCCGTGTTCGATACGACCGTGGATGTGCCGGCGTACTTCGCCGGTATTTGCCTTATCGGCTTGCCGCGGGAGCGGGCGGAGTGGCTCGCAGCAAGGGCCAATCAAGATGCGTTTGCAAGAAGCAGCAGGATCGGCCGGCTATCGTCTCCGGAGACTGAGCACGCCGTGCTTCCCCTACGCAAATGCCAGAAATCGCTTGCGTCAGCAGGAGGGATTTCAACGACGGAGGAAGAGGCCGCTGCGTTGGCAGCCAGGAGCCAACAGCCACCGTAAGTCCGACATCACCAGAATACCGAAACAGCCGTTGGTCCCGGCGTCGCGCAAGGCCATCCAGCTCGTCGCAATGCGCTCCCCCGGTTTGTATCTCTGCCCCGGCCTCCATTCCTGCCCGAAGGATCGCGGTTATTGCTGATCCGGCATCTCGGTATTCTCTTTGGGGTTCTTTTCGATGCCCGCGGCAGGCGAGGTGTCGGCCGGGGCGTTCCCACCCTGGTTTTGCTCAGGGGCTCTTTCGAGTGGCGAGTTGCGCCAGCCCATATCGGCATACAAAAAGCCAATGAGAAAGCCGACGATAATGATCGCTGCTATCACCAGCGAAAGTATAGCGTTACGTCGCTCCATGTCCGGCTCCTTCCTGCGAGCCGAACAGCCAGTATCGAAAATGGTTCCCATCCAGCGTCAGGTCGTGGAACTTCGCACCGTGCCGGCGGTTTGACACGTACACGCTGTGAGCGGTGAACGAAGCCATCCGTTCTATCCGTCGCAGCAGGAAGGAGACACCATGGCCAACAAGAACACCACATCGAAGCCGGCAGTCCGGCAGGCAAATGCCGACGGCCTGCGACGTCCAAGGCGGGACGCCAACGATACGGATGCCGGAGCGAGACCGCCGACGCCGAAAACCGCGGGTACATCGAAGCCCTCGACCGCTCCGCTGGACAATCCGGTGGCGAACCGCAATGCCGGTCGGCCGCGCCAGCAAGGCACGACGCCACGGCCGACCGATAAGCCGCTGGACTGAAGGGCGATGGCAGCGGCTGCCGAAAACAAGCTAGGACGTCGGGACCAATTCAGCCAAGGCACTCAGAATGGCCGCCTGATCTGCCGGCTTGCGAACAAATCTAGAGTTGGCGAGCGCGGATGGAACATCGCGCGGCCCAAATCCGGACAGACACGCGAACGGAATGCGCCGGGCTTGCAATTCTTCTGCGATCGCCAGGCTCGTTTCGCCATACAGTTGAACATCCAGCAGCGCCACGTCGACAGGATTTTCGCCGATGAGGCGAAGGGCCACCGCCACCGAAGGGGCCGGGCCGATTACCTCATGTCCCGAAGCGCGCAGGCAAGCAGCGATGTCCTCGGCGATGAGCCATTCATCCTCGACCACCAGAATGCGCAGCGGGTCGGTCACGGCGTCTCCTTGCGCATCATCGGGAATGTGATCTGGACCTCAAGACCGTCACGATTGAACGTGGTCTCGACGTTTCCGCCAAGCCGGTAGCCGATCTCACCCTGCAGCAGGGAAAGTCCGAAGCCGCTAACTTGCGGCTTTCTGACCGGCGGCCCGTGCCTCTCGCGCCAGGCGAGCGTGAAAACATTGCCCTCGCCAGACCATTTCAGAGCGACCCTGCCCTCGGGCTTCGACAGCGCGCCATATTTGGCGGCGTTGGTCGCCAGTTCATGAATGGCCATGCTAAGGGAAAGGCCCTGTTGCGGGCTAAGCTTCACTTCAGCGCCGTCAAGTTCGAACCGGTCAATGTTGAAAGGCTCGAGCTCCTGATGCAGAAGTTCGTTGATGGAAGCTTCTTTCCAGCGTTCCTTCGACAGCAGACCGTAAGCCCGCGACATGGCGTGTAGGCGACCAATCAGCGCTTCGGCGAACTCTTCCTTCGATTCCGAACTTTCACGGGTGCGGTTGGCGATGCTGGCGACCACCGCCAGCATGTTCTTGACGCGGTGGTTCAGCTCCGAAATGAGCACCCGGTTTTGCTGTTCCGTCTCGGCCAAGGTGGTGACGTCGACCAGCGTGACCACGACGCCCTGGATCCTGCTGTCCTTGTCGCGATACGGATTGATGCGAACCATATAAAACCGGCCCCGGTCGTCGCGCGCCAGATGATGGTTAAGGGTCTCTCCGGTTTCGAAGACGGCATCGATATGCTGTTTCAGCTCGGGATAGTCGAGCTGGCTCGAAAGCTCGGTCAGCGGCCGGCCGACGTCGGAGGGACGCAGGCTGAAGAAAGACGAGGCCGCCGGAGTAAAGGTCCGCACCACCAGATTGCGGTCGAGAAAAATGGTTGCGATCTGCGTGCTTTCGAACAGATTGCGCAAATCGCTGTTGGCGCGGTCGAGCTCTTCTATCTTGCTGGTCAGCTCCGAATTGATCGTGTTGAGCTCCTCGTTGAGCGACTGCATCTCCTCCTTCGAGGCCTCAAGCTCCTCATTGGTCGACTGCGCCTCCTCGTTGACGGAGACGAGTTCCTCGTTCGACGATTTCAGCTCTTCCAGCGCCGTTTCGTACTCCTCGATCGTCGACTGCAGTCGCTCCCGGGTTTCGCGCAGTTCCCGCTCGAGATCAGCAGCGCCTTCGCCATCACGGTTTTCGCCCCTCACATCCGACCGCGGCTGCACCGGCCCCGATGGTTCGAACAGGACAAGGTAAAGTTGTTCGCCCTTGCCGCGTTCAGCCAAGGGCTCGACAATGAGTTTGATCGACTGCGCCTGTTCGTCGTCCTCATCGACGACGACATTTTCCCGCACGATGCTGCGGCGCGTCGTGGTGGCTTCCCGCAACCCCGCGCGCAGGTCGAGCCTTAGCCCGGAGCGGGCCAAAGTCAGCACCTGTCGACTCGGAATGCCTTGCGGCGCTTCGAGATATCTGCCGGTCCGCGCCGAATAGTAGACGACGTCACCATCGCCATTCACCACAACATGCGGCGGCGCGAAACGCTCCAGAACTTGTGCCTCGACCGCCTGCCGAAGCGGGTAGCTGGCGGTTGCCTTCTTCGGCCCCGTGCCTTCGGGCAGGAAGGCACCCGAATGGCCATCGCCGATCAGCATCGGCAGTCTAATGTGTGGCGAGGCATGTTCGCGCGCTTGAAAAATGCGCTGCTTCTTGTCGACAGTGGCGAAGAGGTCGTCGTGCTTGCCGACGCTTTCGGACGTGCCGAGGAAAAGATAACCGCCCGGCTTCAGCGCGTAATGGAAGATCGGAATGACCCGGTTCTGGATGTTCGAGCCGAAATAGATCAGCAGGTTGCGGCATGAAACCATGTCCATGCGTGAAAACGGCGGGTCGCGGACGACGCTGTGAGGGGAAAAGACGCACAGCTCCCGGACCTCGTTGGCAAGCACGTAGCTCTCGCCGTCGCTGCTAAAAAAACGCTGCTTGCGTTCGGGCGAAACCCCCTGCAGCAATGCCGCCGGGTAACGCGCCGCGCGCGCCACCGCAAGTGCAGGGTCATCGATATCAGTCGCAAATATCTGGACGCGTGGCACAACCGAAAGCATCTCCATGTGTTCGCGCAACAGCATGCCGATGGAGAACACCTCCTCGCCGGTGGCGCAGCCAGGCACCCAGATCCTGACGGCGTCGCTGGCGGTCTTGCCCTGGAACAGCTGTGGTATGATCTTGTCCTCGAGCAGCTTGAACGCATCGGGATCACGGAAGAAATTAGTGACGTTGATCAGCAGATCGCGGAAGAGGTCCATCACCTCGCGAGGGTCTTTCTTCAGCCACTCGACATAGGCTGCAATCGAATGAAGCTGCGCGATCTGCATGCGCCGCTTTATACGCCGCAGGAATGTCTTGGTCTTGTAGCCGGAGAAATCGTGGCCGGATTGGCCCTGCAGAATGCCGTAGATCTCGTCGCGGAGCCGACCCAGTTCTGCCGTCTCGTGCTCGCCGTCTCCGGCAACGCCGTTCAGCATATCGAAGCTGCGGGCGAACCCCTCGAGCTTCGCACCGATGTCCTGCGCGGGCGCCGCAATATCGATCAGCCCGCTGGAGATCGCACTTTTCGGCATGTCCGGATTGCGCGGACCGTAGCCGTCGGGAGCCTGGGCGACCGTAAGTCCGCCACGCTCCTTGATCGCCTTCGCGCCAAGCGTGCCGTCGGAATCGCCGCCCGACAAAATGATGCCAACGGCATATTCGCCCTGATCCTCGGCCAACGCGCTAAAGAAGATATCGATCGGCTTACGCTCGCGGCTGAGCACGTTGGATTGCCGCAGGTGCAGCACTCCCCCCTCAATCGTGAGAACGACGTTTTGCGGCATCACATAGACGTGGTCGGACAGGACAGTGGTGCCGTCCTCGACGACGACAACCGGTAGTTGCGTGTAACGTCCGACGACCTCATGAAGCAGGCTTTCGCGCCCGGGACTGAGATGAGTGACGATGACGAATGCCATGCCGGGCCGGCCGGTGATGCCTTTGAACAGACCCTCCATTGCGGGAATGCCGCCGGCTGACGCGCCGACGCCCACAATGGGAAATCTCTTCATCTGGGATGTCACCGCAAACCCCTGGGTAATCGACCCAAAACCCACGACTGGGCTGAACGCAACGCCCAGCATATAACGTGCAAGAGGGCCGGAACAAGTCCGTGCAGACGGCGTTAAGGTCCGGAATTGTTGTGGAACTCCAATGTCAAAACGCACACCTGACCTAAAGCTGACAAAACGAGCGTTGTTGCGCTTCGAGGATTTGCTGAGTTTGCCGGGAAACGAATCCATTCCGCCACGTATGCTGGTTTTGGCGAAACGATTGCAGGCAGCCTTGCAGGAAGGTTCTGAACAGGCCCGTGCGGACAATTGGAAATCCCGCTCGAAGAAAGGACGATGAGGTGCGCGATCTCCGAGGGGTGCGCATACTGATCGTCGAAGACGATTGGATATTGGCCGGCGATCTTGCAAGATATTTCGGCAATATGGGCGCGGTCGTCCTCGGCCCTGCGGCGACAGTCGAACACGCCTCTATGCATACCGAGGTGGCTGAGGCCGCGATCCTCGACGTCAATCTCAACGGCCGGCGGGTGTTTCCGATCGCAGACGAACTGATGCGCCGCGGCGTTCCCTTCGTCTTTTTCAGCGGTGACGAGGACATCGTCATTCCCGAACGTCTCCGCCACGCCAGCAATCTTCGGAAGTCGTCGGATAGCTACGCCGTCTTTGATGCCTTGTTCCCTCCGGAAAAATCCGCCTTGGCGGGTAGCCCTCCCGTGAACTTGTCGGACAACGTCTTCTCACTTCTGCCGAAGCTCAGGCTCGCGGCGCGTCTGCTTCTGGGCGACGTTGGTGCTTCCGATCGGCTGGTCGAACGAACGCTGGAGCGCGCCATCGGCGAGATCGACAGGAGGCGGGCCGGGGTATCGACCGAAGACTGGCTGAACGGCATCATGCGAAACATTGCCGGATCGGGCGGAACGAGCCTGTTGCACTAAGGCTGTGCCGTTCCGCAACCGCCGCGTGTTCAACCTGTGATTGTTTCCAAATCCGGACTATTTGGCCAAGTCCGAACTATCTGGAAAGGCCGGTTGGTTTTTCCAACAGTCCGAAAAGTAGGCAAAAACTGCGACCTATAGTGACGTTCTCTGTCAGAACGCGAGGCCTGCTTAAAAACTGCCCGTCGCCGCTGACATAGCAGCCTCCTCAGCCATTCTGGTTGCGGTCGACGAACTTGTTGAACCGGCTGGTTTTGCCGCCGCCGGTTTCGTCCTGGTAGAGGAAGGCCAGATCGTTCTCGTCGAAAATCCGGAAGAACTCATCCCATTCAATGGGCTCGAGCTTCTCCTCGGGCTCGCCAAAATCGATCCGCAAGATGCCGCCCTCGCCCTTGGTTCGTACAACCGCAGGTTGGCCACCACGATCTTCGGCCCATTGGCGGATCTCGTCATGATTGGTGGTTGTTTTCGATTCAGACATTGAAATCTCCCTTTGATCCAGGCTTTGCATGCGGCGTGTGAGGCTCATGATCAGGTCTGGCTTGCTACGCGATACCGTTTCGATCACAGCCAGCTGCCCAACCACTCCTTGCGCCCACGGACCGGATGAGCGCCCTAACCCCAAAGAAGCTGCAATGTTCCAGCGCAGGGCCCAAGGCTCGTCCGCTACGTGTTCACCTCGGTTTGCGGCCTCCCCAAAACCATCTTTGTTGAAGCAGAGGGAACAAACCTTTTGCCAAACAGTTCGGGGCGCCAAGGCCAACTGCGTAAGGAGTTGTCGTGAAACGCATACTGGTTACAGGAGGGTGCGGTTTCATCGGCCGCCACGTCGTCCAGGAACTCGTTGAACATGGTTATGCCGTCTGCATTCTCGATGCGCTGCTGGAACAGGTGCACGGCAGCGAGGCGATCACCCTGCCGGCAGGAGCCGACCTGATCAAAGGCGACGTTCGCGATCGCGACGCCGTCGCTGAGGCGCTCCAGGGCGTCGACGCCGCTATCCATCTCGCCGCCGAGGTCGGCGTCGGCCAGTCCATGTACGAGATCGCCCGCTATGTCGGCGCGAACGACCTCGGCACCGCCACCCTGCTCGAGGCACTGATCAAACATCCGGTCGAGCGGATCGTCGTCGCTTCGTCGATGAGCGTCTACGGCGAGGGTCTCTACGCCACGCCAGGCGGTCGGCGCGTCGACAATGCACGGAGGCAGGCCAACGACGTCAAGAGCGGCCAATGGAATCCGCTGTCGGCGGCGGATGAAAGCCTGTCGCCCCTGCCGACTGACGAGGAAAAGCCGGTCGATCTCGCTTCGATCTATGCGCTGACGAAATATGCCCAGGAGCGCGCCGTGCTGATCTTCGGCGATGCCTATGGCGTCGACGCGGTGGCGCTGCGCCTGTTCAACGTCTTCGGCGCCGGACAGGCGCTGTCAAACCCTTACACCGGCGTTCTGGCGAATTTCGCTTCACGCCTCGCCAATGGACAGCGGCCGATGATTTTCGAAGATGGCGAGCAGAAACGCGACTTCGTGCATGTGCGCGACGTCGCCCGCGCCTTCCGCCTGGCGCTGGAACAACGCCAGGCGCGCGGCCACGTCATCAACATCGGCAGCGGACGTGCCTATGCGATCAGCGAGGTCGCCCGGCTGCTCGCCGACGCTATGGGTGTGCCGGACCATCGGCCTGATATCCTCGGCAAGGCGCGCGCCGGCGATATCCGCAATTGCTTCGCCGATATCTCGAAAGCGCGCGAACTGCTCGGTTTCGAGCCGCAGCACCGGCTGGAGGATTCACTCGACGAGTTCGTCGCATGGGTGCGCAACACGGTCGCCATCGACCGCGGCGCCGACATGAAACGGGAACTCGAAGAGCGAGGACTGGTATCATGAGGCCGGACGGTTTTCGTGAAGCGCCGGTTGCCATCATCGGCGGCAGCGGCTTCATCGGCTCGAACCTCGCCGACAGCCTGTTGTCGGATGGGGTGCCGGTGCTGGTCATCGACAATCTCAGCCGCCCGGGCGTCGATCAGAACCTAGCCTGGCTGGCGCAGAAGCACGGCAATCAACTTGCCGTGGAAACCGTTGATGTCCGGGATGGAGACGTGCTGGCGCCGCTTTTGGCGTATTCCAAGGCGATATTCCATCTCGCCGCGCAGACCGCCGTTACCACGAGCCTCGTCCAGCCAAGCGAAGATTTCGACATCAATCTTCGCGGAACCTTCAACGTCCTGGAAGCGGCCCGCCGCAGCGGCCGACGCATTCCCGTGATCTTCGCCAGCACGAACAAGGTCTATGGCGGCCTGCCCGACGTCACAGTGCGCGAAGAGGACGATCGGTGCGTGCCCTGCGATGCCAGCATCCGCGCCAACGGCATAGACGAGACCTGCGGTCTGGATTTCTGCACCCCCTATGGCTGCTCCAAAGGCGCGGCCGACCAATATGTGCTCGATTATGCCAAGTCGTACGATCTGCCGACCGCGGTCCTGCGCATGAGCTGCATCTACGGGCCGCGCCAGTTCGGCACGGAGGACCAGGGCTGGGTCGCCCATTTTCTGCTCAGCGCGCTTTCCGGCCGGCCGATCACGATCTATGGCAACGGCAAGCAGGTGCGCGATATTCTTCATGTCTCCGACGCCGTTGCGGCCTATCGCGGAGTACTTGCCAGGATCGACGACATCCGGGGCCAAGCATTCAATCTCGGCGGCGGACCGGGCAACGCCGTCAGCCTGCGCATGCTGATCGAGGAGATCGGCGAGCTGACCGGGCGGACGCTCTCGATCCGCTACGACCGGGAACGCACCGGCGACCAACCTTTCTTTGTCGCCGACACCCGCAAGATAGAAGCGACGCTCGGCTGGAAAGCGCATGTCTCCTGGCGCGACGGCGTCCGCGATCTCGCCGACTGGCTCCAGCGTCATCGCCTCGAGCCTGAACCAGCGAGGTACGTGGCATGAAAGTCGCCCTGGTCAATCCGTTCTGGACTTATGAGGACAGCATCTATTTCGGCTGCCGCCAGCCGCATCTGCCGCTGGAACTGGGCTACTCGAAAGCCTTGCTGGAGGCCGACGGCCATCAGGTGCTGATGCTGGACGGGCAAATCCAGAAGCTGGACAACCCAGCACTTGCCGATCGCGTAGCCGCCTTCTCACCAGCCATGACCGTCGTCAGCACGGCGCCGACCTATTTGTTCTGGCGCTGCGCGCCGCCCGAGCTGCGCGTGCCCGCCGACTTCCTCAACCGCCTCGCCGTGCGCGGCGGCCGCACGGTGGCTGTCGGACCGCACGGCTCGGCGACGCCGGCCCCAACACTGCGCAAGCTGGGGGTCGATGTCGTCGTGCGCGGCGAATGCGAAGAGGTCGTCGCCGAACTCGCCCGCCGTGACGATTGGAGAGCCGTGCCTCACACCGCTCATCTCTACGAGGGAAAACTTGTCGGCAATGGCGGCGTCCACGCCAGTTCGTTTGTTGATCATCCGCCGCTCAACTGGCCGTCCGATTGGATTGCCGCGCATTCGCACCATCACCATAGGTTCGACGACGATCAGGTGGGTTTCGGAGCGGAAGTCGAGGCGTCCCGCGGCTGCCCCTACAATTGCAGCTTCTGCGCCAAGATCGATTTCCGCGACGCCTACCGCCGCAGGAACCACGATGCGATCATCGCGGAAATCGATCGGCTGATCGGGCAAGGCGTCGGCTACATCTACTTTATCGACGAGATCTTCCTGCCGCAGAAGGCGCTGCTGGAGGCACTGGTCGTTCGCGACGTCAAATTCGGCGTGCAGACCAGGATCGATCTTTGGAAACCGGAGCTCCTGGAACTGCTGGGTGCCGCCGGCTGCGTTTCGATTGAAGCCGGCCTTGAAAGCCTGACGGTGGAAGGCCGGGCCATGCTGGCAAAGCGTTGCCGGCTGGGCACGGAGGAACTGGCCGCTTTGCTGGTCAATGCACGACGTCACATTCCGTTCGTCCAGGCCAATCTGATCGGGGTCGTCGAGGACGATCCCGCTCTGGTCGATTATTGGCGCAAGCACCTCATCGATCGCGGCGTGTGGGCCAACGAGCCGGTGCCGCTCTATCCCTACCCCAGTTCGCCCAGCTATCGCGAGCTTTGGGGCGAGCCCGACGATCTCGCCTGGGAGCGCGCCCACGAGCATTACCTGGCCTCGTTCCGGACGTTCAGCGACATCCAGGAGAAGCGTCCGCGTGCGCTGGCCGAGTTGGAGGCGACATGTTGCAGTCACTGATCCGCCCCCCGCGGCGAATCCTGATGACCGTCGATGCCGTCGGCGGCGTCTGGCGCTACGCGCTTGATCTGGCGCGGGAGTTGGCTCGCGGCGGCGACAGGATCGTGCTCGCCGGGTTAGGCCCGGAACCATCCGAGGAGCAGGCGAAGGAGGCACAGGCCTTCGCGGCCTTGGCGTGGCTCAAGACACTGCCGGACTGGATGACCCGCAATGAGGGCGATCTGGAAAGATTGCCGCAGGAATTGCGCGCACTTGTTCGCGATTACGCGATCGACCTCGTCCATCTCAATGCGCCGACGCAGGCCGTGGGACTTGATGTGCCTTGCCCGGTCGTGGCGGTCTCGCATTCATGCGTTGTGACCTGGCTCCACGCCGTCAGGGGACAGGCTGCGGACGGCGAATGGAGCTGGCAGAAGGACCGCAACAGACGCGGTTTCGATCGGGCAAATGCGGTAATCGCGCCCAGCCGCAGCCATGCCGACATGCTCGAGGCCTGCTACGGGCCGATCGCCCGCCTGAGCGTAGTCAGCAACGGCACACGGCCGGGTCCAAAGGCAGAGAGGCGCGAACCAGTGGTCCTCGCCGCCGCGCGCTGGTGGGACGAAGGAAAGAACGCAGCTACGCTGGACCAGGCAGCAGCGCTGACGAAATGGCCGGTCTTTGCTGCCGGGCCGATCGAGGGCGCCGATGGCCAAAGCGCCAATTTCAGCAACGTCGTTCCTCTGGGCTCTGTCTGCCACGATGAGGTGCGTCGGTTGATGGCGCGGGCCGGCATCTTCGTATCGCCGTCCGTCTATGAACCCTTTGGCCTTGCCGCACTGGAGGCAGCGACGTCAGCAACACCTTTGGTGCTTGCCGACATCTCGACCTATCGCGAATTGTGGAATGGCGCGGCTATGTTCTACGACGTCCATGATCCACGCGATCTCGCCAGATGTGTCGATTGTCTCTCTGACGACGCCCAGTATAGGCGCCGGCTCGGCGAAGCCGCCGCACGCCGAGCGCGCAAATTTTCACCAGCAAGGCAAGCGGCGGCCATGCACGACATCTACGATCGGGCCGCCCTGGCCGTTGCGGAACGCTGACAATGCGGTTCCTGTTCTATAGCCATTCGGTCGTTTCCGACTGGAACCACGGCAACGCACATTTCCTGCGCGGCATCATGCGGGAACTGGTTGCACGTGGGCACCAGGCGATCGCGCTGGAGCCAGCAGACGGCTGGAGCCGTTCGAACCTGCTGGCAGAGAAAGGGCCATTCGCGGTCGAGCGCTTCAGAAAGGATTTTCCGGAGCTGATGTCAGTGACCTACGACGCCTCCTTCGACCATGAAGGCTGGATTGACGACGCCGATGTGGTGATCGTCCACGAATGGACTGACCCGGACGTTGTCGAGCGGATCGGCAGGGCAAAGGCGAATGGAGGGGGCTTCACGCTTCTGTTCCATGACACCCACCATCGCGCCGTCTCGGCGACGCAGGCGATCTCGGCTCTGCGGCTGGAGCATTATGATGGCGTGCTCGCCTTCGGCGAGGCGTTGCGGGAAAGCTATCTTCGCGCCGGCTGGGGCAAACGTGCTTTCACCTGGCACGAGGCGGCGGATGAGCGCCTGTTCAAGCCGCACCCGGAGATCGACCCGACAGCCGACCTGATCTGGATCGGCAACTGGGGCGATGACGAGCGCAGTGCCGAAATCAAGGAATTCCTGATCGATCCGGTGGAAGAACTTGGCCTGGGCGGCACTGTTCATGGCGTGCGCTATCCACGCGAAGCGCTCGACGATCTTGCCGCCGCCGGCCTGGGTTACGAAGGCTGGATTGCCAATGCCGACGTGCCCAAGGCATTCGCGGCACACCGCGTTACCGTCCACATCCCGCGGCGCCCGTATTGGGAGAGTCTACCCGGCATCCCGACGATCCGCATGTTCGAGGCGCTCGCCTGTGGCATCCCGCTCGTGTCGGCGCCCTGGGCCGATGTCGAGCAACTCTTCAGGCCAGGCATCGACTTTCTTTTCGCGCGCGACGGATCCGAGATGTGCCGTCATCTTCGCGACGTGCTGGACGATGCTGACCTGGCCTCCTCTCTGGTGAAATCCGGCCTCGAAACCATCCGGACGCGACATACTTGCCGGCACCGGGCGGACGAGCTGTTCGACGTGCTCGCCGAATGCGGCAACCGCCAAGCCATCGATCGCATCGCCATAGAGGAGACAGTCGCATGAAGATTGCGTTTTATGGATCGAGCCTGCTGTCGTCCTATTGGAACGGCGCGGCGACCTATTACCGCGGATTGCTGAAGGCTCTTTCTCAGCTCGGCTACGAGATCACTTTCTATGAACCGGACGTCTACGACAGGCAGAAGAACCGCGATATCGAGGCACCGGACTGGTGCAACGTCGTCATCTACGAGGCGACCCCGCATGCGCTGATGCAGGTGGCAGCAAGCGCAGGCGAAGCCGACATCGTCGTCAAGGCGAGCGGAGTAGGCTTCGAGGACGACGCGCTGTTGCGCGCCGTGCTCGACCACGCCCGTACGGATGCGCTGACAGTGTTCTGGGATGTCGACGCACCGGCCACTCTGGGCCAATTGCGCGACGAGCCGGATCACCCCCTGCACCGCGCGTTGCGGGAAATCGACCTTGTTCTCACCTATGGCGGCGGCGATCCGGTTGTCTGGGCCTATCGTGCGCTGGGGGCTGCCGAATGCGTGCCGATCTACAATGCGCTCGATCCCGAAACGCACCATCCGGTCGCGAAGGACAAGCGTTTCGCTTGCGATCTCGCCTTTCTCGGCAACCGTCTGCCGGACCGCGAGGCACGCGTCGAAGCTTTCTTCCTCGATCCGGCCAGCCGTTCGGGTGATCAGCGTTTCCTGCTCGGCGGATCGGGTTGGGGTGACAAGCAGCTTCCGGCAAATGTCGCATGGCTCGGCCACGTCGGGACGCGCGACCACAATGCGTTCAATGTCACCCCCAAGGCGGTGCTGAACATCAGCCGCGACAGCATGGCCGCCAACGGCTTTTCGCCTGCCACGCGCGTCTTCGAGGCTGCGGGTGCCGGCGCATGCCTCATCACCGACGCCTGGCTCGGCGTTGAATTGTTCCTGGCCCCCGGGGAAGAGATCCTGGTGGCGCGCGATGGCAATGATGTCGCCGAAATCATGCGGACCCTTACACCCCAGCGGGCAAGGGCGATCGGCGCATCTGCGCTTCGGCGTGTTCTCGCCGAGCATACCTATGCGTTAAGGGCAGCTGTGGCCGACGCTGTCTTCAGGCGTCATTTCGAGCGCCCCACCGTGGAGGCAGCCGAATGACCAAGCGGCTCGATATCGTCTTTCTTGGCCTGTCTTTGTCCTCTTCATGGGGAAACGGTCACGCCACGACCTTTCGCGGGTTGCTCAAGGGCCTGCACCAGCTCGGCCATCGCATCACCTTCCTCGAACGCGACGTGCCATGGTACGCAAGCCATCGCGATCTGCGCGACCCGGATTTCTGCACATTGCGCTACTACGAAACGACGAACGATCTTCGTCGGACCTATGCCGGCTATCTGCAGCAGGCCGATGTCGTGGTGGTCGGGTCCTTCGTTCCGGAGGGGCGAGCGGTCATCGACATCGTCGCCTCCCTGTGCACGGGCCAGTTCTGCTTCTACGACATCGACACGCCGGTCACGCTGGCAAAGCTCGCCGCCGATGATTGCGACTACATATGCCGACGGCAAATTCCGTATTTCGATGTCTATTTCTCATTCACCGGCGGGCCAACGCTCGCCCGTTTGGCGGCGGACTTCGGTGCACGGCGCGCCGAGCCGCTCTACTGCTCGGTCGACCCGGAGCGGCATCGCCGAACGGCCGATCCAATCTGCTGGGACCTTGGCTATCTCGGAACTTACAGCTCGGACCGGCAGGCGACGCTGGATGCTCTCCTGCTCGAACCGGCAAGACGCATGCCGGACCGTCGCTTCGTCGTGGCCGGCTCGCAATTCCCGTCCGAGACCGTCTGGCCAAGCAACGTCGATCGCATCGAGCACTTGCCGCCGGCGGACCACGCCTCGTTCTACAGCCGCCAGCGCTATACGTTGAATGTCACGCGCAGCTCCATGATAGCGGCTGGGTGGTCTCCCAGCGTACGCCTCTTCGAGGCGGCTGCCTGTGGCACGGCGATCATCAGCGATCGCTGGACCGGTCTGGATAGCTTCTTTCCGACAGCCACGATCAACACGGCCGGCCAAGCCGAAGACGTGATCGATATCCTGTCCAGCCAATCCGACCGCGTCAGGCTGGCTATGGCCAGGCGAGCGCGTGCAACGATCCTGGCGGCACATACGAGCGCCGCGAGAGCCCGCGAATTCGTTTCGCTGCTGGCGCGGCCAAGATCGGCACGTCCAGCTCTCGATCTGGGCGTCGAAAGTGCAGCATGACTGGCAGACAGGAGAAAATAGAGATGCGGCAATCAAGAAGGACGCAACGGACCAAAACGGCGCTTGTCGCCGGCGGCGCGGGTTTCCTCGGTTCGCATCTTTGCGAAACACTGCTTCAGGCCGGGTACCGCGTGATCTGTGTCGACAATTTTCTTACCGGTCGGATGGAAAACATCGTCTCGATGATGGACCGCCCTCGTTTCCGGCTGATCGAGCAGGATATTTGCCGACCATTGGACCTTGCTGAGCCGGTGGACCGCATTTTCAACCTGGCGTGCGCCGCATCGCCGCCGCGCTACCAAGCCGATCCGGTTCACACCACGCGAACCTGCGTGATCGGAACCCTCCATCTGCTTGAGCTCGCCGCCCAAAACAATGCGCGCTTCCTGCAGGCATCGACAAGCGAAGTGTATGGCGATCCCGAACAGCACCCGCAAAGGGAAGACTATGTCGGTCACGTGAACTGCACCGGTCCTCGTGCCTGCTATGACGAGGGCAAGCGCACCGCCGAAACCTTGTGCTTCGACTATTTGAGAACCGAAATGGCCGACATCCGGGTCGCGCGCATCTTCAACACCTATGGTCCGAGGATGGATCCTGCCGACGGCCGGATCGTCTCGAACCTGGTGATGCAGGCGCTCGAGAAGAGACCACTGACGATATTCGGCGACGGGCTGCAGACCAGGTCGTTCTGCTACGTCTCCGATCTGGTTGACGGTCTGGTCCGTCTTATGGATGTCGATCCCAATCCGCGCCAACCGGTCAATTTGGGCAATCCCGGGGAGTTCACCGTTCTTCAACTGGCCGGCTTGGTGAGAGATATGACCTACAGCAACTCGGGCTTCAAATTCCTGCCACTGCCGCAAGACGACCCTCGCCGGCGGCAACCGGATATTTCCCGAGCAAAAACCCTTCTCGATTGGGCGCCAAAGGTGCCGCTCAAGCAAGGCCTGATGCAGACGATCAGCTATTTTACGGAGCTCGAAGCCAGCCGTAACGAGCATCGAATTTCCCCAATTGCGACAAGCGTCAAGTCCGCTTCAGGCCGACTGCAAAACCTGCCGGCCTGAGGTGAGGGAGAGCTGCCCGCGGGCATGGTCATGGTGAGACGGTGACCGTGCCACAGGCGCTTTCACTTTTTCTCATTATGGGAACATCCGGTCGACCTCGCCGTTGGGCGAAGGTATCGGCATGGAGAACGGACCCGTGCATCGAAAACGATCCGCCAAGGACATCGAGCAAATGGCTGAAAGGGAAACGGCTGCCTTTCTGAGACGTGCCTCGATCACCTACCTCGAATGCTGTGTGAGCCTGATGATGACACACCTCGAGCGCGAGGAAGTGGCCACCATCCTGGAAAAAGAAGCGGATATGCTGCGAAGCCTCGACTGAGGCCTCCGGCGCTGAGGTCGGTCAGCCCAGGCAACGCAAAACACAGGGCGCAGCTTTGATCCGAATGGAAGTTCGTGATTTTTCCAGGTCGCAAGGAACATTCCCGGCAGCTGACAGTTCGGCGCGAGGAACTTACCTTCAACAGCGATGGCGGCAGTTTCGTGGGATCAAAAAAGGTACGGATTGGAATAGCCGGCGTCGGCAATTGCGCGTCTTCCCTTGTCCAGGGCCTCTCATATTATCGGGATGCCAAGGGCAATGAGCCGATACCGGGCCTGATGCATGCCAATCTCGGCGGCTATCACGTCGATGACATCGAGGTGGTCTGTGCTTTCGACGTCGCCAAGGGCAAAGTTGGGCGTGATGTGGCGGAAGCCATATACAATGCGCCTAACAACACTTTCCGCTTTGCCGATGTTGCGGCAACCGGCGTTCGCGTCGAGCGCGGACCGACACTTGACGGCATCGGCAAATATCTGCGCGATGAGATCGAGGAGGCAGAAGAGCCTGTCGCGAATGTCAGCGCGCTGCTTCGTGAAAGCGGCGCAGACGTCCTGGTCTCATATCTGCCGGTCGGCTCGGAAGAAGCTACGCGTTTTTATGCCGAGTGCGCGCTCGAGGCCGGTTGCGCCTTCGTCAACTGCATACCGGTCTTTATCGCATCGCGGGCTGAATGGCGCCGGCGCTTTGAACAGCGCGGTCTGCCGCTGGTCGGCGACGATATCAAAAGCCAGGTCGGCGCGACGATCGTGCACCGGTTGCTCGCCAATCTGTTCCGCGAGCGCGGCGTCCGCATCGACCGCACCTACCAGCTGAATTTCGGCGGCAACACCGATTTCCTCAACATGCTGGAACGCGAGCGGCTGGAATCGAAGAAAATTTCCAAAACACAATCCGTAGCCAGCCAGTTCGACGTCCCCCTGGAGGCCGGCAACATCCATGTCGGCCCCAGCGACCATGTTCCCTGGCTTACCGATCGAAAATGGGCCTACATCCGCGTCGAAGGCACGACGTTCGGCGGCGTGCCGCTGAATGCAGAGCTCAAACTGGAAGTATGGGATTCGCCCAACTCGGCCGGAGTTGTTATCGACGCTGTCCGCTGCGCTAAACTGGCGCTTGACCGCGGCATCGCGGGAGCGCTGACCGGCCCTTGCAGCTATTTCATGAAGTCGCCGCCCGAGCAGTTCACCGATGCCGAGGCACGCCAGCGCACGCTGTCTTTCATCGCCGGGAGGGACGAGCCGATGCTTGATGCCGCGGAATGACGACGACGTTCCTTTTGATCCGCCATGCGGCGCACGACAATGTGGGCAACTATCTTGCCGGACGCATGGCTGGAGTTTGCCTCGGCGAAACCGGCAGGGCACAAGCCTTGCGCCTGGCCAGCCACTTGGCGCCGCGGCCGCTAGCGGCCATCTGTTGCAGCCCGCGCGAACGAACCATGGAAACCGCAAAACCGATCGCAATCGCCTGCAGCCCCGAGAAGATTACAATCCGCCAGGAACTCGATGAGATCGACTTCGGCGCGTGGTCGGGAAAGACCTTCGAAGAGTTGAACCAGGACGCCGGCTGGCTTGTGTGGAACAGTCAACGTCAGCAGGCGAGGACGCCCGGCGGCGAGACCATGCTGGACGTCCAGCAACGTGTCGTCTCGCTGATGCAGCAGCTTCGCAAAGGCTATCAGAATCAGTCCGTGGCACTGGTCAGCCATGCTGACGTGATCAAAGCCGCCGTCTGCAAGGTGCTCGGCTTGCCGCTGGGAGACTGTTTTCGCTTCGACATCGACCCCGCTTCGATCACCACGGTCGTGTCCGGTGACTGGGGCTCCAAGCTGATCCGACTAAACGAAGCCGCCTGACGAGGACTGCCGGATGCGTATGGTCATTTTCGGTCTCACCGTCACCTCCTCGTGGGGAAACGGACACGCGACGCTGTGGCGCGGGCTGATCCGTGCGCTGGGCGGGCTGGGCTGGTCGGTCAGCTTTTTCGAACGCAACACCCCATATTATGCCGGCGCACGCGATCTTGATCATCTCGATGGCGGCAATGTCGTTCTCTATCCGGAGTGGGAGGACATTCGCCATGTCGCGGAACAGGCGATCGGGCAATCGGACGTCGTCATCATCACGTCCTATTGTCCCGACGCCGTGGAAGCATCGCGCCTGGCGCAGCAGGCCTGTCGCGGGCTGAAAGTTTTCTACGATCTCGACACGCCGGTCACACTCGCCCGGATCGAACAAGGTCTACGACCGGCGTATTACGGGCCGGAAGGGCTGCGCGATTTCGACCTCGTCCTGAGTTACACGGGGGGAACCGCAATCGATGCGCTAAAAGCGCTGCTGGGCGCCCGCCGTGTCTTGCCTCTCTACGGCCATGTCGATCCCGAGCGACACCGGCCGGCCGAGCCCCGGGCTGAATTCGCCGGGGATTTATCCTATCTCGGAACTTATGCGGCCGATCGCCAGGCCGGAGTCGAAAAGCTGCTGGTCCGCACGGCAGCGCGCCTGCCGGACCACCGCTTCGTCATCGGCGGCGCCCAATATCCGCACGAATTTCCGTGGGGCGAAAACATCTTCTTTGTCAGGCACCTTCCGCCTGCGGATCATCCGGCCTTCTTCTGCTCATCGCGCCTGACGCTGAACGTGACCCGCGAGGCAATGGCCAAGAGGGGCTGGTGTCCTTCGGGCAGGCTGTTCGAAGCGGCAGCCTGCGGGGCGGCGATCGTGAGCGACACCTGGCCCGGGCTGAGCAGTTTTTTCCAGCCCGGCAGCGAGATCATCCTGGCGGACACCACCGACGACGTGGTCGCGGCAGTCGGCTTGCCCGACAGCGAAGTCGACGCCATCCGGCGCCGGGCGCGCGAGCGGGTGCTGGACGAACACACCTCTGCGCAGCGCGCCAGGGAGTTGGACCGCCTCCTGTCCGATTCATTGCAGGGCTTGACGGCGGGGCAGGGCCTGACGGCGGGCGAGCCGTTGAAGGAAGCAATCTGATGTTGGGCATCGTGCCCGCCGCCGGCCGCGGCAGCCGCATTCAACCGCTCGGCTTCTCAAAGGAGCTGCTGCCGGTCGGCAGCCGCATCGACGGCCAGACCGAGCGTCCTTGCGCGGTGAGCGAATATCTGGTGCGTCGCATGGTGCGCAACGGCGTCGACAAAATCTGCTTCGTCATCGGATCGGGAAAATCCGACATTCTCGAATACTACGCCGCCGGCTACGGCGACGCCGCCGCATTGTTTGTCGTGCAGCCCAACCCCGTCGGGCTTTGCGACGCGATCTTCCGCGCCGCGCCGCTGGTCGCGCCGGACGAGACGGTTCTGATCGGCCTGCCCGACACGATCTGGTTTCCGGAAGATGGCTTTTGCCGCCTGCCGGACGACCGGCTGTCGTTCTTGCTCTTCCCGGTGGATCACCCGGAACTCTTCGATGCCGTCGTTCTCGACGGGGATGACCGGGTGAAGGAGATCCAGGTCAAGCAACAAGGCGCCGCATCGAACTGGATTTGGGGGGCGTTCAAGATGCCGGGCCGCATTCTTCACCAGCTTGCCGCGCTTTGGCGCGAGCGGGATCAAAGCGACGAATATGTCGGCACCCTGATCAACGCCCATCTGGCGGTCGGTGGTGAGGCTTGCGGCGTCAAGGCAGGCACCGCCTATGTCGACGTCGGCACGTTCAACGGCTACCGCACGGCGCTTCGGCTGCTCGAGAACAACGACACTACGTTGGAGGACCCGAAAAACCTCATATTCGTGCTGCCGGGGCAGGCGCAAATACCAAGCCATCCAGGCGAAGGAGGCTAGCCATGCTGCGTTCGAACGCCGAAATCCGCCGCCGCATCGATGCCCTTGGCCCGTGGTTCCACAACATGGAGTTGGCGGGCGTCGAAACCGCCCCCGACCATTTCCTCGGCAACTATCCCCTGAACAAATGGCGCAAGTTCGCCGACGCCATTCCTGCCGACCTGTCCGGCAAGGCCGTGCTCGACATAGGCTGCAACGCCGGCTTCTACTCGATCGAGATGAAGCGACGAGGCGCCGGCCGCGTCCTCGGCATCGATTTCGATGAAGCCTATCTGGCGCAGGCGCGCTTCGCCGCCGAAATCGCGGACTGCGACATCGAATTCCAGCAGCTGTCGGTCTACGACGTCGGCGCCTTGCGGGAGAAATTCGACATCGTGCTGTTCATGGGCGTGCTTTATCACCTGCGCCACCCCCTGCTCGCTCTCGATCTGATCCGGGAGCACGTTGCCGGCGACCTGATGATCTTCCAGTCCATGCAGCGCGGCAGCATCGAACTGCCTGCACTCGATGAGAATTATCCTTTCTCGACCCACGATCTGTTCGACCGGCCGGAGTTTCCGAAGCTGCATTTCGTCGAGCATCGCTATGCCGACGACCCGACCAACTGGTGGATTCCCAATCGCGCCTGCACCGAAGCGATGCTGCGCAGCGCCGGCTTCGAGATCGTGCTGCACCCGGAGCAAGAGGTTTATTTCTGCCGCGCCGCCGGTGAGCCGGCCGGCGGCGGCGCCGTCTACCCGTCGAAAGGACCACTTCATGATTGAAGCCGCGATGATCTGGAACGAGCCGAACAACAAATCCCATTGGGATCCCGAACTCGACCCCGACTGGAGCCGCTTTGCCAACATGGCAACACTGGCCGCCGATGCGATCGGATCGGCAAACCCGGCCGTGACCAGGATACTGGGCGGCATTTCGCCGATCGATGCCGATTTCATGGCGCTCATGAAGCAATATGGGGTGCTCGACCATGTCGATGCCGTCGGTGTGCATGGCTTCCCACTCGACTGGAATCTCTGGCAGATTCAGGAATGGCCCCAGAAGATCGGCGAGATTTCGACCGTCACCGATCTTCCCGTATGGGTCAGCGAAGTTGGTGTGTCGAGCTTCGGGGCGGAGGAGGTACAGCTCTGGGGTTTGCGCAGGAGCGCCGAACTGCTGCTCGGCAATGCCTCGCGCGTGCAATGGTACAGCCTCTACGATCTTCCGCGCGAATGGGGGGCAACGACGCGTCACCGCGAGGCCGAAGGCTCCTCCTACTATCGCCACTTCTACATGGGCCTGCTACGCGAAGACGGTACGCCCAAACCCGCGCTCGAGGAATTCCTGCGTTACGCACCCGACATGGGACTGGTGCAATGGTTCCATTTTGAAGATCCCCGGCTGGAGGACGCCGTCGCCTGGATGAAACGGCTGGGCGTCACCAATCTGCGCACCGGGCTCTCCTGGGCCGACAGTTTCAGGCCGAATGCGCTGGATTGGTACGACCGGCAGATGGAAGCACTTGCCGATTTCGACGTGACCATCACCTTCTGCTTCACTCCGGAGCACCGTGGAGTGATGCCGCATCACACCAGTCCGCCGCTGGTGCCGGAGGAATTCGCGGAGTTTTGCGCGACGATGACCCGCCGCTACGCTCCCGCCTTGGCTGTCTCGCCGGTCAGAGCGGTGCGGGCTTCGGCAGCATGAGTGTGTCATGCAACACGCACCCGACAGGTCCGGACCGCTTGCCGAATTCGCGGCCTTGTTGCTAGGTGCTGCTCCGCACTGCTCTGACGGTGCTGAAATCATGATCGTTGTCGCGCATCCGGACGACGAGACCATCGGCATCGGCGGGCATCTTGCCGGCTTGCGCGGATCTCGCATCGTCCATGTCACCGACGGCGCGCCGCGAGACCTTGAAGACGCGCGAGCACACGGCTTCGAGACGTGGCAGGACTATGCCGAGGCCCGCCATAAGGAGCTGGAGACGGCGCTGGCGGCAGCGGGATTGCCGTCTACGGCCCTGATCAGCCTCGGCTATCCCGACAAGCAAGCCGCCGGAAATCTTGGCTCGCTCGCACGGGATCTGACCGGCCTTTTGGCCGATCGCGACGTCAGCTTCGTCTGTACGCATCCTTATGAAGGTGGTCACCCTGATCATGACGCCACCGCCTTTGCCGTCCATGCGGCCTGCCATTTGCTGCGCCGCGACGGACGCCAGGCGCCGGCCATCGTCGAAATGGCGTTCTATTCCGCCGGACCTGAGGGCGCAGTCCTCCAGGACTTCAACAGCGATCCCGGCGGTGAGTGCATTGAACTCCACCTTACGGAAGCGGCTTTCGAACGAAAGCAGTGCATGCTGGCCTGCCACCGGACACAGCAACGGACGCTGGCGCCGTTTACGGCGCGCGCCGAACGTTTCCGGGTGGCGCCCGCCTATGATTTCCTGGCGCTGCCGAACCACGGCAGGCTTTATTACGAGGCGCTGCCGCTCGGTTTCGAGCCGGCGGTTTGGCTTCACGCCGCGGCCGCTGCGCATGAGGAGCTTGGGCTCGACCGGCCATGACCCTCACCGTCCTGAACGTCGCCTACCCTCTCGCGCCAGTCGGCCCGGATGCGGTTGGCGGTGCCGAGCAGGTGCTGTCGATGCTCGACCAGGCACTCGTGCGCGCGGGACACGCTTCCATCGTGATCGGTTGCCGGGGCTCGAAAGCGGCGGGCGTGCTCATCGAGACGCCTGCTGAACCGGGTGTGCTCGACGATGCGGCGAAGAAACGGGCACAGCGCTCTCACCGCACCGCGATAGAAGTCGCACGCGCCCGTTGGCCGATCGACGTGGTTCATCTGCACGGCATCGATTTTGATGCCTATCTGCCTGATGATGGCCCGACCCTTGTAAGCCTGCACCTGCCGCTCGATTGGTATCCCGCAGATGCCTTGCGCACTGTCCGCGACGATCTATGGCTTCACGCCGTCTCGATCGCCCAACAGAGGACCGCGCCGCCGGATGCCAGGCTGCTGGCACCCATTCCAAACGGCGTCGATATCGACGCGCTGAGTAGTCGGCAGTCAAAGCGCAACTTCGCGCTGGTGCTCAGCCGCATTTGCCCTGAAAAGGGCATCCACCTGGCACTGGACGCGGCCAAACAGGCTGGCGTGCCGCTGATCATCGGCGGCAAGGTCTACCCCTATGAAACACACACGCTGTACTTTCGTGACGAAGTCCAGCCGCGCCTCGACAAGCGCCGCCGCTTCCTCGGTCCGCTTGGCTTCGTCGCAAAGCGGCGCTTTCTCAACGCCGCCCGCTGCCTGGTCATTCCCAGCCTTGCCGCGGAAACCAGCTCGCTTGTCGCGATGGAGGCTCTCGCCTGCGGCACGCCGGTCGTCGCCTGTCCAAACGGCGCGCTGCCGGACGTGGTCGAACACGGCAAGACGGGCTTTCTGGTCAACAACATCCGTGAGATGGCGGAGGCCATCGTCGCAGCCTCCGGCCTTGATGCCGAGACATGCCGGGCCGAGGCGCGGCGGCGCTTTTCGCTCGACCAAATGATTTCGTCTTACATGGACGCCTACCAGACGCTGGCAGGGCTTGGTGCCGGCCGCAGGCGCCGCGCGGCGGTGCAGTGAGCGGCTTTCATGCTCCGCTCCGAGATCATCGACGATCCGGCCGCCCTTGAGGCGCTGGCGCCGCGCTGGTGGGAGCTCTGGGCGCACAGCCGGACAGCGACGCCGTTCCAAAGCCCCGCCTGGCTGGTGCCGTGGTGGCGCGCATTCGCGCCCGGAGAACTGGCGACGATCGCTGTCTGGCGAGGCGACAATCTGGTGGGATTGGCACCGCTTTACCTGGAACACGCCACTTCCGGGTCGAGACTGCTTCCGGTTGGGATTTCATTGAGCGACTATCTGGATGTCCTGTGTTTCCCCGGTATCGAAGCGGCTGTCGCCGCCGTCATCGCCGACCGGGTTCTTGCAATCAATTGGTCGCAATGGATTTTACCGGACCTACCGGCCGGTGCTGCCGGTCTCACTATTACGCACCCTGCGCTGGAGGTGGGTCAACTCGTCGACCACGCCGCTTGTCCCGTGCTGCCGATCGCTGGCGACGATGCGCTCGCGGTCTGCGTTCCGGCGCGGCGAAGACGCCAGTTGCGCCGCGCACACAATGCCGCACGCCGGCGCGGCTGCGTATCCATCATACCGGCGCAGGCCGATCTCAAAGCGTTTTTCGATCACCTGATCCGCCTTCACGGCGCGCGTTGGGCCGGGCGTGGCGACGGCGTTCTGGCCGATCCGGCTGCAGAAGAATTCCATCGGCAGGCGCTTCCCATCCTTGCCGCACAGGGTCTTGTCCGATGCTGGCTTGTTGCTATCGATGATGCGGTCGTCGGCGCCTATTACGGATTTCATCATCGCCACCGCGCCTACGCCTACCTTGGCGGTTTTGATCCGGCCTATGCCGAGGAAAGTCCCGGCGCAATCCTGATCGGTCACGCGATTGCCGAAGCGGCCCGTGAAGGAGCACGGGAGTTCGATTTTCTGCGTGGCCAGGAGAGCTACAAATATGGCTGGGGCGCCGTCGACCAATGGACAATGCGAAAGGTCTGGACGCGGAGCATGGCTCAATGAGCACCACCGGACGAAAGCCATCGCCCCAGGCGGCATCGACAGCAAAAATGGTGATCGAGGAGTGCATGGCCGACGGCGCCTGCGTCGAAGCCATCATTGCCAGACTGGCGCTGCGCTTCGAGACGGGGGTCGATGCCGCAGAATTGGCCGATGTGGCGCTGAAAATGAGTTCACCCGACCTGCGAAAACGCGACAGACTGCAGCGGATCGCCGATCTGCTTCGTCACAGGCCTGACATCTTCGCCACGCTGCGCGAAACAGGTGCGGCCGTCCGCCACGAACGCGATGAATGGGAAACTGACGCCGCGGTCGTCAGGCGGCTGGCCGCCGGCTTTGATGCCGCGGCGACAATTTCCCATGCGGCGAGCGTTCAGCTGTCTTCGTTGGGAGACGAGGAGAAACTCACCGCCGCCACCGACGAGATCGTCACATGGTTGCAGGGGCAAGGCTTCACCGGCCCCGACCAGGACATACTGGACATTGGTTGTGGCATCGGGCGCTTCGAAAGCGCGCTCTCGGATGCAGCGCACCGGATCGTCGGCATCGACATATCCCTGGAGATGATTTCGGTCGCCCGTCGGCGATGTGCCGGGCTGCGCAATGTCGACCTGCGGCCGACCTCTGGTCTCGATCTTGCCGATTTCGGCAACGCAAGCTTCGATTGCGTGCTGGCTGTCGACAGCTTCCCCTACCTGGTGCTGGCTGGCCTGGCGGAGCGGTACTTCAAGGAAATTGCGCGTGTTCTGAAACCGTCAGGCATGGCAGCACTTCTGAATTACTCCTATCGCGGATCGCCGGCGCTGGATCGTGCCGATGTTCACCGCCTCGCCGAAGCCGGCGGCATGCAGGTCGTGGTAGACGGCGAGAAGCCGTTCCGGCTGTGGGACGGAAATGCCTTTCTTCTTACGGCATCCGACGGAACATTACGGCCCAATGATTGTTGGGGCGTCAAAGAGACAAGGCACCAAAGAGACAAGGCACCAAAGAGAAAAGGCACCAAAGAGAAAAGGGCACCAAAGAGACAAGGGCACCTGTGAGTGCCCACAATCCGAAGGAGGACTAGATGGCATCCGGCGGCAAGATAGACATCATCTCTGCCGTCAGGTAAAGGCTCCGGCGCCGGCGCGATGACGATTTGGGCCAAGGACGAGGTCGAGGAAATGCGGCTTTGTCCAACAGAGCCTTGGAGCAGCACACCGACCAACGCCGGCTCGATGGCAATCGGATCAACTCCGATCAGTATCACGCCGCAGATCGGCTCTCCTAAGACTGACTGCTGCAACCGCAGACGCCAATCATGACCAGTGGCCAGTCGAGGTCGCGAGAGTCGAATTGTCGAGCGCACGGCAATATTGCCGGGAGGACCCGACGGGAAAGGATAGCTTCCCCGACGAGACCCGCAGCTTCGACACACAATGCTGAGCAAGGGACGGGCTGTGCAAGGGACGGGCTGTGCAAGGGACGGCGCTGACTGTGAGGACGGCGCGCGAATCCTTGCAAGCTCTGATTGCCGTCACCACACTGGTGAAGGGACTGATTCGTTAAGAGAACACTATGTCTCGCTCGAGCGACGATAGCATCAGCCCGAAACTCCGGCTGGCAATAGACCGGAAGATTGCATTTCTGCTGACTGCTATCGAGCAGGAAAAGGTCCCCGACCGGCTGACCAACCTTGCGGTTCAACTGCAGAATGCGCTTGTCGAGAAGCGTCGATGCAAAGCAAAGAAACAGGACTAGTCCCGCGACACAGTGATTTGACAGGTCGGCGATCGGCAGGGAACGTCCACAGCCCCCCTTCAGTGGCACATCGCAAACCTCTAGGATTGGCCGAACCATCTTTCCACTTCGTCATCCCAGGGCGAGCAGGGAGCGAAGCGACGCGGCGCAGACCCTGGGATGACGAAGGCATGGTGGCCTGTGGCTAATCACCAGCGTCAGAGATGGTGGCTGCAGGCCGGCCTGCAGCGACCGTCAGTCAAAGAACCAAATCCACCGTGCAGAGGAACTAGAGCGGTTTAGCTTTTGACAGAACCGCCGAACCGCTCCGGACGGAAAACCGTTACGCATTTTTCCTGAATTGCTCTAGCTATCGACGCCTGTCGACTGCGAAATTTCCCTGTGCTTCTGGCAAGGGATTGCGTCTTTCCACCAATGTCTGCAACGAACTTTCGCCGAGGTATTCCAGCACGCTGGCACGCGCTCGGTTAAGGCGGCTTTTTACCGTTCCCACCGCGCAGCCGCATATTTCGGCAGTTTCTTCATAGCTGACGCCAAGAACCCCGATCAGCATCAGAACCTCGCGCTGATGCTCCGGCAACCTCTGGACCGCGTTAGAGACTTCCTTGCTCTGAACGGACCACTCCTGCGTCGCTTCCGTGATCGGGATTGCGGAGGCGCAGTCAAGCAGGCCTGGCTTTTCCCTGTCGGCGGCCTTGATGCGCGTATAATAGGTATTGCGCATGATGGTGAAGAGCCATGACTTCATACGCGTTCCGGGCTCGAACTTGTCGATGTTGGCGAGCCCTTTGGTCAATGTCTCCTGGACCAGGTCGTCGGCATCGTCGGGAACACGGCAGAAGGTGCGGGCGAAGGCTCGCAGGGCGGGTATCAGGTCAACGATGGAAACTTCATCCGTTTCCTGGTTGGCCAAGGGGTAGCCCCTGGAGGACAATGGTCCAGCTCCCAGCAAGAAAGAGTTGATGAACGCAGACCTAGCTAAATGCATGAAGGTTTGGATCGTTCCGGACGTCGAAATAAGTCGCTGGAAAATCTCGGATTGGGCAACGCACACGCCCTGCTTGCGCGGCTGAGCTCCAGTTGCGGCGAGTCCCGCGTTTGGAACATGGTCAGGGATCCGCCCACTGGGTCATCAGCGATGTCAATTCGCCATCGGTTCGCCCGATGGCCGGGCTCCGCGGCAAGTCCAGCGGGCGGCCGTCTATGACCGCTCGTTGTTCTTAGCCGCCTCTTCTCGCTGCTTTTTCAGGACTTCGTCAGTCCCAACCAACTTTTTCGCCCCGCCGGATATCGCCGTGGACACCACGGCAGGCGGGTCGCTCGCGGGAAAAGAATCCTCAAGCCCGGCCTGCAACTGGTCTTCCAGGGTTTTCGGCTCTTCCGACCGACCAGGCGTCCTTCGGGTTTCTGCTTCCTCCAGCGGCTGTTTCATTTTCGGCGAACAACTGACCTCGCGAACGCAGGCGTAAAGCTGTTCGATGGCAAATTCCTTCATTGTCTCGAAATCGGCCCTCTCACCTTGCATTGCCTCGATCTGATCGACCATGGTCTTCTCGAACCGGTCAAGGCTATCGCTTCCGCAAGCCTGGCAAAGACGCAACAATGCTTCGTGGAGCACTTTCGGACCAAAGTAAGCAGACGCCTCGAGCTTGAGCCGCTGCAAATGCTCTGGAGTCACCGCCTGAAGTTTTGACATATGCAGCCCTTTCGCCTGACGAGCATATCAACGGCGTGGGTCGGCAGATGTTCCATCCACCCGGCACCGAGGCATAGCTCTTGTCCAGCGAGCCGCCGCGCTTCCAGTTTCAGGCGTGCCACCCAGCAACAGCAATTGCAGCGTCACCGATCCTCGAGCCGGCTCTGAACTGCCAGCTGACGCGGCAGTTTCAGGCAAATTTGCTGCCCGATACTCTGCATCTTCTGAGCGGAGCCCCTGGCATCCTGCCGGAGCTCCGCCAGCCATGTCATGAGGAACTACGCGGCCGCTTGAAGGGCACGTTGGTTGACACCACCCTCGCCTAGGCCCGTCAGCGCTTCGTCCGTCGCGACCTCTTCCTTGAGCGTCGCTTTGAGAAGAGCGGCGACATCGGCCTTTCCCATCTGTTCTGCCCAGGCGATTAGAGTGCCGTACCGGGCGATCTCGTAATGCTCGACGGCTTGCGCCGCTGCGACCAGTCCGGCATCGAGCGCAGGAGCGCCGTCATATTCTTCGAGGATCTCCGAGCCTTCTTCAATGATGCCGTCGATCGCCGGACAGGTCTTGCCGCGTGCTGCCTTGCCAAATTTCTCGAATACCTCCTCGAGGCGATCGACGTGAGCTTCCGTTTCAATACGATGCTTTTCGAAGGCAGCAGTCACTTTTTCTGACTCGGCACCTTTCGCCATTTTCGGCAGGGCCCTCAGTATTTTCTTTTCGGCGTAGTAGAGATCCTTGAGCCCGTCGAGGAACAGGTCCTCAAGACCCTTGGTTGTCGCTTTCGCGGCTTTCTTCGCAGTTGGCATGGTCGTCTCCCGCTGAGGTTGGAGCTAGCCTCCCCAATTAGGAAGGCGTCCGATAACCCCGCCGGCCGGCAACAAGTTCCCTGATGAGTCGAGCCGCTGGAAATTTTCCGACGCCTCGGGGTCGAGGCGCAGCGCCGCTCGCTTTTCGGGCCTGTGCCCCAGTTAGGCCGCGCGCCAGTCAGACCGCGCCGGGCAATCGGCTCAATCGATCCGCTTGATACGGCCCTTGTCGAGACGGAACACTCCATCCTGTCCGCCCTGCTTTTCAAAATCGGTAAGCAGATCGTCCCATGTACCCAGGAATTCGCCACAGTCGTCGCAAACGATCCCGTCCTCAGGGCGGGCGTCGGCCCGAATCCTCAGTCTTATTGTCAGACAATAAGGGCATTCCAGCTGGTGGTTAAGATACTGTTTGGTCATGGATGTCAGCAAGAATGCACTGGAAATGTGGCCCCTGCAACCTCCCTCGCGCTGATCCAGGGCTTGGTCGGAAACCTACGGCGATAGGGCACCACGGATTGCCGCGATCCTCCAGGAATGCGAGCGCGTTTTGGCAGGGCCCGAATATTTCGAAGCCGCTCACTCTCGCTACAGCGCTATCGAGGGGCGCGCTCGCGAGCGGCTTCGCTACCGCCGAGCTACACCACCTGTCGCGACACGACCTGGTTCTTTGACTGACGGTGGCTGCCGGTCGACCTGCAGCCAATCTCAAACGCTGGCGGTTTGCTACAGGCCACCACGTCTTCGTCATCCTAGGGCAAAGCAAGGAGCGAAGCGACGCGGCGCAGACCCTAGGATCCATTCCGTGACATCAGCCGAAGAATGCAGCGGCTCAGAACGGCACTTCTATCCGCAACGGTGGCAGGTACCCTTCAACCATGACCGGCTATGCCTATATGACCGCGAGCCAGAAGCGCGGCACGATCTATATCGGCGTCACCAATGATCTCGGCCGCCGCATGCCGGAGCACAGATCCGGCGAAGGCTCGCGCTTCACCAGCCGCTACGGCGTGCAGCGACTGGTCTGGTACGAGGAGCATTTCGACATTCGCGTCGCCACCCAGCGCGAGAAGTCGCTGAAGCGCTGGCCGCGCCAGTGGAAGATAGAGTTGATCGAGAAGTCCAATCCAGAATAATTCGAGCTTTTTCGCGGAACGGGGTGGTAGCATTAGGTTCTGGGCCGCTGCATTCTTCGGCTTGGGTAACGGCATGGATCCTAGGGTCTACGCCGCGTCGCTTCGCTCCTTGCTCCGCCCTAGGATGACGAAGTGGATAGGTGTTTCGGCTAATCCTAGAGGTTTGCGATTTGCCACTGACGGGAATTATCGACGTTCGCTGCTCACGCGATTCGGATCTTGCGACGCTGAAACGGTCCGCTCTCGGTTCGAAACCGACCGATGGGTCAACATGTTGAACCCATCATATCCGGTCTTTGGTCGGAGGCCAGCCAGACTGAGCCGTCGGCGGAATGTTGTCGGAAGTCACCTCACCCCGCTTGAGTTTTCTAATGGCTTCGTTGGCTTCGATTTCATCCAGGCCGGAAAGCGGCAAACCGTCAACTATGACGGCTTCCTCGCTCTCCTCGTCAATAGACTTCCCACAGACCCTCCGAATCCTGCCGTTTGTTGTAGATGGTTGGCATGGCCGCTCCCCGGATACCGCTATTGAACGCGTGCTACCCACGGATGTTCCCTGGCCTAAGCGTTTTGCGATTTTTAATTTGGCACGGCGCAAATGGCACAGGGTTGTGCAGCGACCATCGACGCGCAAGCAGTGCAAGACGATCGCACCAAGCTTAAGACACTAATCCGCCGCTTTCTTTGGCGGCTCCCGGGTCGCATGCGTGACGACGGTATAGCGCGTAATCGGACCCTCATCGGGGTCTTCTCCTTGAAAGTGCACGTCCGCGTTGACCAGTATCCGGCTGGTATTGCCGAACTTCTTAACTGCGGACGCACGCACCAGTTGGATGTCCGGGTCCTGCTTCATAATTTTTATTGCCGCAAGCTCGGCAGTACTGCTGCCGCCAATACGCCAGCTGGCCTCGAGCACACCGGATCGCCAGATACCGGACGAATCGACACCCTGGCCGATATCGTAGTTGCGCCGCGAGGCGAAAAATCCAGGATACTCAGCCATCGCCGCGTCATAGGCCCTCGCCTGCGCAATTGCCAAAGCCAGTGCGCGAGGAAGCTGAAGGTCTTCGAGAGCTTCCCATCCGCCGCGCACTACAATGAGATCCGATCCGCCATAAACGGATTGTCCTGCATTATCCGTCGTCGTCCTTTGAATGCCGTAGTAGGCGACCATTACTTCGTCGATCTCGGTTATGCCAACACTCAATGTGACGACGTCACGAAGGTCGGCTTCGAGCACCAGACCGCACTCGTCCAGGTCGGCCGAGCGGTATTGCTCGAGCAGTCTCTCGACGTCAGCGACCGTGCGAACGATGTGCTGGTCCTGGCCTCGCGAGGAAAGCGGCGGCTTAAGTCGGGCCAGCCCGAGCCTCAGCAGGCGTCGCGCTGCTCGCAGCGCATCGTGCCGCGAAAACACGGTGTAGCCAGGCAATACTGCTGCGCCGACAGTTCTGCCGAAGCCGGTTGACCATTCTTTCGGTCGCTCGGCCAAGTCGTCGACCAGTTCGTGGGTTATCGCCTTGGTGGTTGCGAAGCGCCAAGGCACCACGCCGCCGAAGAGGTCTTGCGGCCGGTTGATGCCCAGCCGCGCCGCATCGCTGGCAAGCAAGCTGTCGTCCGGCACGAAGTACAAGCCCCCGCCATTGCTGCTGCCGCTGCCTAGACCCTGCCGGAAGGCAAACCCCTTGAGGGTGGCAATCGTGCGGGCGACGGCAGCTATGGCTTCCCGCTCGTGAGCGTAGAGAGGCTCGCAGCCCGGCGCGGAGAATGCGATCACGGTGCCTTTTGGCTCGCTCGGCTGAGTGCCTCTGTGCTCGGTCATCTCGCTCGTTCCGGTGCTTCCTCGTTATGGCAATGGGTGACGATGTTGCGGTCGCTACGCCCTCTGCCCGGGAGAACGCACCAGATGGCAGAAACGTTCAGCCCGGAGTGCACGATTAAGGACGTCAGGTTCAAACGGTGTCTGAGGGGCGCCAAGTAGCGAAATTCGCCGACCTGCCAGCAACAGCCGGGATAATCCGCGTTTTTGATCACATGCGTCGAATTTCGCGGCCGGCCGTGCGCCGCCGTCGGCTCGCAAGGATGGCGGAAAGGGTGACCGGGCGAAAATCCCAGTTGTCGACGCCGGCGTCGTACTGGCGTGTGACCGGGCTCAGCCTGCCGTGGGAATGGCCATGCAGATCGATCGATTTCTTGCCGATCTGATTCCAGGTGCGAAAAGGATAGTGGCATAGGATCAGCAACCTGCCGTCTATCGTCAGTTCCTTGTAATGTTGTGTGCTGGCCCAACCCGCAGCCTCTATGGTCGCCGCGCCATCGTTGTTGCCGATAATCAGATGCTTCTCGCCATGAAGCGACGACAGGAGCGATGCAACGAATTCGGCCGATCCCTTCGCAAAGTCGCCGAGATGCCAGATCTCGTCATCCGGGTTGACGGTTTCGTTCCAGAGCGAAATCAGCGCTCGATCGTGTTCCGCCAGCGAGCCGAATGGGCGGCGATCGATACGCAGGACGCGGGGATCGCTGAAATGCGTGTCGGCCGTGAAATAGATCATGGTCGTTCACGCCTTTGTGGCAGGCAGATCACCTTCGTGGCGGTCACCTGCATTACGCCAAACTGCGCGGGTGGGTGAAATACCATACACCTACCATGGACAGGACAGCGGCAAGTCCGGCAACAATTAATATTTGAGGTGGCGAACAAGATCAGACGCGGCTAACATACTCCTCGCTTTGGAGAGTGTCGTGCGCACGAGACGTTTCAGAAAGCCGATTGTCGTTCAACCCGGTCGGATCGATCGCAACAGGGTCGTTTTGTCTGTCTCCGACGCGGCTGAAGTGCTGCTGAGGGACTGGCCGACGCCAACCTCCAAGACGCGACTGGCTGCAATGGCAGCCTGCCTTGCTGTTATCCGCGGCGAAAAGCCGCCAAGGGTCGCACGCCAAGCGTTCATCGTCGCGGCCAAGGACGCGAGGATCCTGCTCGGCGAACAAATCTAGGCCGGCGCCGTCAGGCAGAGCCTCGTTCAGGCAACTCGATCTCTTCCTTGACCTGCTCTTGCAGATCGTCACGCGCCGGCTTCGCCTCGCCGCGAGGTGCGTCCGAACCCGATTTTTTGTGTCTATCCAGTTCGTGCTCCACCGTGTCGCGCGAACCTTCTGCCGGGTCCTCCTGCGGGCGGTTGTCCGGCGCGACGGCTTGATCCTGTCGCTTGTCCTTTCTGCCCTGACCGCCATCGGGACTGCGCTCGTCGGCGTGGTCGGTATTGGCTGCTATCCGATCTCCGCCAATCATTTCGTCTGGCATGTTAGTTATACTCCGACTCCCCAATCCTGGCTGGGCGAAACCTTGCGAAGTGCGTCTCGCCTTTGGCACATGTTGTGGCATGAGGCCAAACGGCAGATTTGCAGCTTCGTTCCATCCTTCCTCGGCAGACTGGCCGTCACCGGACCCCTGACGATATCGGCCCGGATCGCCAGGCGCTGAAGTTGTTCCTCAGACAATCGCTCGATCCCAACCGCCGTAATGCTGGTCGCTGCGCGTGCCGCGCGGCAGGCTGAGCACGATCAGCGCCAGACCGATCGCAACGTCCGCCACGGTCGCCAGGGTTTCACCGCCGGCAAGCACGAAGGGGGACACCGCGATCCAGGCACCAAGCACGACATTGAGGAAGCGCACCGGCCGGACCACTTCGGCCATGGCCGTGACTGCGACCATGATAATGAGACAGCCGACGACATGATCGCTGAAGTAAAGCGGTGGCTGCGTGCCGAAGAGCAATGGCGTCGTCATCAGCAAGGCGCCGAGCAGCGTGCTCGCGACCAGCGTCCAGGGGAAGTTGACGCCGCCGGTGACAAATTCCTTCAGCACCTCGAAAACCGGACGGTCGAGGTCGGCCCCAGGCGTCTGGTTCTCCGACAGCGCCGGTCCGCCCATCCAGAAGGTACGCCAGAACGGCTCGCCCGCCCTCGTGGCGCCCCAGAGATACTGGATGGTCGCCAGCACCTCATCGACGGAGTAAGGGATCAGCACCACCGTGACGGCGGCCTGGAGAATGCAGAACGTGCACAGTGCGCCAATCAGCGGTGGCTGGATGATGATGAAGAAGACGCTGACCGCGCCAAGCGGAATGATCAGCAAGCCGAAGAGGAGCACCATCCACGGCATGGTGCGCCAGCGCCGGCGGTCGCCGATCGCGCCGGCGAGGATATCGAGGCAATAGGCGAAGGCGCCGAGCCCGGCATCGGCGATTGGAAAACCCTTCGAGACCCATGACGTCACCACCGCTTCGCTGCCGTTGCGCACCGGCGCGCCGCCGGGGCCGAAAAACGGATCCCACAGCCCATCCGCGTGGCCCATCTGGAAGGCGGCGAGATAGCGCGAGACGAACAGGCCGACGAAGGCCAGCGCCACGATCGGTATCCGCTGGGTGAAGGTCGATGGCGAATAGGTCCAGCCCAGCGGAATGTCGTCGTCGGCCGCCAGCGCGCGGCGGCTGATGCCAGGGGTCGGCGGGATCATCACCGCAAAGGCGACGATCAGCATGCCGACGAGCGCGTCGATGGCATAGGCGGCGGCGCTGGTCGTCCAAAACAGCAACGGCGCCAGCATCACCCAAACTCCGAGCGACGCCGTGATCCACTGCACCCAGCGCCAGCGTCGGGACATGCCCATCAACGCAAAGACCGTCACCAGCAGGCCGGAAACGATCTCGCTGACGCCGAGGCCTGCATTGCGCAATTGCGGCTCCGCGACAGCATGCCCCAGAGCGGGTGGCATTACGGCTGTGACGGGATCGAACAGTCCAACTGTCATCGGCGAAGTGACCAGCCATAGTCCGAGCGCAGCGTTGGTCATCGGCGCCCAGAGCGTCCTCGACCGATGCCGTTTTATCGCCGCTTCGACGTCTTCCTTGCTTCGCTCGAGCGGTCCCTTGAGGCGCCTTTCGGCCTGCTCGATCTCGGGGTCCGAAGCCGCGACAACGGGCGGATCGAGCTTGTTGGCCGCGTACCAGTCCGTGGGGTCCTGTTTCAGCCGGCGGATCATCTCCGGCAATGTGTCCAGCAGATGGTGTCTGGGCGCCCAGCCCAGCAGGGTTTTGGCCCGCGAGATGTCGATCTCGTAATGATCGTCCGAGTTCTCGATCATCCACGGTTTGATGTCGGTGTCCTGGTCGAGTACCTCCGTCTGCACCCAGGCGCCCAGCTTCGTCAGTTGCTTCGGCAGCGCCAGGGTCCGCCAGTCCTCGCCATGGATAAGCCGGCCGATGCGTTTCTGCATCTCCTCGTATGACGGTGTGTCTTCTTCGCCGATCAAAAGCACGGTCTCGGCCGGAAGTTCGGCGCGCCGGTCGACGGTGCGCACCACCGCATCGACGAGATCGTCCTTGTGCAGATAGGGCTGGCCGGCGGTGATATCGCCGGCGAACAGATAAGCGGTCGGCAAGCGCTCGAAGATGCGGGCGATCTGCTGGGCAATAAAGGCCGCCCGGCAGTCTTCGTCATAGACGCCGGCGAGCCGCAGGATCACCGTCTTGATCTGGCCGCGCTCCCTCGAAATCAGCGCCTCGGTTTCGGCCTTCGATTTTGGGTATGCCCAGGCCGGGTCAAGCGGCGAGCCCTCATTGATTTTCGCACCCTTCCCCGGGCTTGGCGCATGGACGAGAAGCGTGCTGGAGAACACGAACTGCTCGGTCTCGACCGCCGTCAGCGCCTTCAGGAGCCGGCGCGTGCCCTGCACGGTGACGGCGTCATATTTCGGGTTGTCCTCGCCGGTCGTGTCATAATAGGCGGCAAGATGAACGACCGAAGCGATTCGGCCGCCGCTGCGCTCCCGTGCCGCCTGCACAGCCCTGCTCACGCCCTCATCGGAGGTGAGATCGATCTCGATCGTCTCCATGCCGGCGGGGGCATGCTTCGGTTTTGCGACGTCGAGGCCGATGACGCGGTAGCGGTCAATCAAGCCTCGCGCGATCGCCTGCCCCAGGAAGCCACTGCTGCCGGTGATAAGAACCGTCGGAAGGGTCGTGCCGTTACTCGCCACAGCTCAGGCCTGTTCGCCAGGCCGCCTGGACTTCAACCGGGCAACCTGCCGGTCACGGTTAGCCGCAGTCCCATTCAGCCGGATGTGGGCGATCTGCAATGTCTTATCGAAGCTCATCATTGCCTCAAAGAGAAGGAAGCGCCTCGCGCCCCGCCCAGTGAGTTAACACCAGCATGCCAAAAATGTTTCCGGAGTCCGAATGTTTCCGGAGTCCGAATGGAAAATTGCTACTGGAGCCATTGTTCCAGGCATCCTTTCGTAACCAGCCGGCGTCATGGCGTGGCGTCGTGGCCCGGCCACTCCGCAGCGATGCGAACCTGGTGCAGCGTCGCACTCATCGGGCTCGGGTCTTCCTGATTGTTCTGGAATTGAAAACGGGCTTCCAGTTCGGCCCATATTCGCTCGGAAGTCGCCTCGAGGCCGGCAAGCAGCGCGACGACCAGCGCCAGAGTCTCGCGCTGGGCATTGAGCCGCCCCTCGATCTCTTCATTCGTCAACTCGGACATGTGGGACCGCTTCCAGTTTCAGGCGAAACGGCAGAATCGCGTCCTTGTTCCGGAATTCAGCTCGTCGGCTCGCCGAGAGAGCCTACTCCTCCCTGAAAGCTCGCTGAATCTGATCCGCCAAAGGTTTCACGAGATAGGACAGCATGGTGCGGTTGCCGGTCGAAAAGAACACCTCGACAGGCATGCCTGGCGCCAGGGCCACGCCCTTGAGCCGGCTAAGCTCTGTGCGAGGTAAAACAACATTAACGGTGTAAAAGCCGGTGCCTGTTTTCTCATCGACATTGAGATCGGCGGAAATCTTGCTGACGGCACCATTCAGTTCCGGCGTCGTTTGCTGATTGAATGCCGACAGCCTCAGGGTCGCGCCTTGTCCTGGCGTCAATTGATCGATGTCTTGCGGAGCCACACGCGCCTCGACGGTCAGGTCGTCTGTCACCGGGACAATCAGCATGATGAGCTCGCCCGGAGAAATGACGCCACCGACCGTGTGCACGCCAAGCTGATGAACGACACCGTTCTGCGGACTGCGTATATCGATCCGTTTGAGCTGATCTTCGGCCGAAACCTTGCGCTCGACGGATTCGGAGATCTTTGCCTGGACGTCACGCAGTTCGCTCGCCACTTCGCTGCGCAAATCCTGGTCGATCTGGATGATCTGCAAACGGATTTCGGAGGTACGACCCTTTGATTGCGCAATTGCCGCAGTCAGTTGACCGTGCTCACCTTTGAGCCGCACGGCATCGCGTTCAAGCGCAGTAATGCGATCGATTGAAACCAGCTTACGTTGCCACAGGCTACGCATGCCTTCGAGCTCAAAGCCGATCAACTTGATTTCCTGGCTCTTGGCATCTCTTTGCTCGGTCAAGCCGGAAACTTCTTCGGCAAGCTGCGCAATGCGCTCTGCCAACTGAGCCTTCTGACCGGAGCGCGCCTGTCGGCGAAATTCGAACAGAGATTGCTCGCCGGCCATCGCCCGCCCAATCTCGGGGGCATCCTGGCGTGACACAAGCGAAACTGGAAAGCTGATGCTTGCTTTGCCGTCGCGTTCGGCCTCAAGGCGAGCCAGGCGCGCCTCGAATTCGTCCAGGCTCTTGGTGACGATCGCCAGATTGGCCCGGGTGATGGTCTCATCCAGGCGGATCAAAACCTGGCCCGCCTTTACCGCATCGCCTTCTCGAACGAGGATTTGACCGACCACGCCACCGGTTGGATGCTGCACTTTCTTGACGCTGGAATCGACGACCAGCTTTCCCGAAGCGATGACGGCTCCGGAAAGCTCGGTGACGGCGGCCAAACTCCCCGCCCCGCCAACCAGCAGGATGCAGGTCGCGACACCGCCAAGCAGATAGCGTCGAATAGTGCGATCGGCTGCGAACATCGTGCGTTGCGCCATCAGGATGCCGACTCCTCAGGCCCGGAAACGACCTTCAGGGGAACGCCTGCTGGGCGGGTGATCTTGTTCAGGATCTCATTCTTCGGGCCAAAGGCCTGGATCCTGCCGTTCGCCATCACAAGAACCTGATCCAGGCTGGCCAGCGCGCTCGGCCGGTGTGCGACCACGATGGCAATACCGCCCCGAGCGCGAACACCCTGGATCGCCACCGTCAACGCGGCCTCGCCTTCCGCATCGAGGTTGGAGTTAGGCTCGTCGAGAATGACCAGAAACGGGTCTCCGTAGAGAGCCCGGGCAAGCGCCACCCGCTGCCTCTGGCCCGCCGAAAGCGCCGACCCGGCCTCGCCGATGCGCGTCTCGTAGCCCTCCGGCAGGTGGATGACCAGATCATGAACGCCGGCCGCGCGCGCAGCCGTCAGTATCTTGTCCGAGGGCGCCTGCGATTCGAAGCGCGCAATGTTCTCGGCAATGGTGCCGTCGAACAGTTGCACATCCTGCGGCAGATAGCCGACATGGCTGCCCAGCTCTTCCGGCGACCACTGGTCGAGCGTTGCGCCATCCAGCCTGACGGTTCCGCGGATCGGGAGCCATATGCCGGCAATTGCCCGAACCAGCGATGATTTTCCCGAAGCGCTTGGTCCGACGATGCCGAGGCCGACGCCCTTTTCCAGTGCAAAGGTGGCGTCCTGCACGACCAAACGACGCTCGCCTGGCGGCGTAACGCTGATGCTTTCGACCGAAAGAGCAGATCTCGGCGCAGGCAGCGAGACACTTATCGCAGTTTCGGGAAGCAGGACCAGAAGCTGGGTCAGCCGGGTCCAGGCCTGGCGGGCGGTGACGAAGCCCTTCCAGTGGGCGATAGCCAGTTCGATCGGTGCGAGCGCCCGGCTCATCATGATCGAACTGGCGATCATGATGCCGCCGGTCGCCTCCTGATGGATGACCAGATAAGCGCCGATCGCCAATATGCCTGATTGCAGCATCATGCGCAGGATCTTCGCGATCGTTGCGAGAGTCCCGGCAAGGTCGCTCGCTCTTGCATTGGTGTCGAGATAGCCGGCATTGATCCCTGACCAGCGCTCGGCGATGCGCGAGCCAAAGCCCATGGCCTGCAGAACCTCGACATTGCGGCGCGTCGCTTCGGCAAGTGTATTGCGCGCTGCCGCTTGACTGTTTGCCTTTCTGGCGGGCTCTCTCGTGCGAATTTCGGCAAGCAATGCCAGGCTGAAGAGAATGACCACCCCGGCCAGCGCCGTCATGCCGATCCAGAAATGGAACAGGAAGCAGATTGCGAGGTAGAGCGGCATCCACGGCAGGTCGAAAAGCGCGGTCGGACCGGCGCTCGACATGAACGATCGCACCTGGTCAAGATCGCGCAAGGATTGAAGGCCGTCGCCTGCGAGTTTGGTGCGCAGCGGCAAACGCATGAGGGCGGCATAGACCTGTCCGCTCAAGCGCGCGTCCAGCGCCATTCCGATACGCACCAGCAAACGCGACCGGATGAGTTCAAGAACGCCCTGAAAGACGAAAAGTGTGCCGGCAAACACGGCGAGCCCGACGAGCGTCGGCACGCTGCGGCCAGGTATGACGCGATCGTAGACCTGCAGCATGAAAAACGAGCCGGTCAGCGCCAGAACATTGACGACGCCGCTCATCAATGCAATTCCCGCCAACGCTCGCCGAAACGCGGCCAGAACCGCCGCAAGTGTCGTCCGCGGCGGTTCAGGTGGAATGGGATGCGACATCGCCTTCACATCAGTTCCAGTTCGGTCTCAGGCGGCAATAACCGCGCCCGAAATCAGGCCTGATGACGATCGTGTCGGTGCCGAGCCTATCTGTCAAATGTTAGATAATCCAATCTTGCAACGCATAGGCATGGATGTAGTCGATCTGCATTTCCGCAGGCGTCGCAAGCCCGTCGGCGGGCGCTCCCGCTTGGCCACCAATCCCCATATTCACCAGCATATACATCGGGTCATGCATGTCGGCAGGCGTTGCGGCACGAGCGACTTCGACGTCGTCGAAATACCAGACGAGTTCGTCTTCTGTCCAAAGCACGCCATATGTGTGGAACCCTCTGGTATCCGAGGCGTAGGCCGTCGAGCCTACTGTTGTATGAGTTCCCGTCGCGTTCGAGTGGCCTGTCAAGATGAGCTTGTTTGGATCCTGACCGAACATCTCTATGACGTCCAGTTCCGGCGGCCAGGAGCCGTCCGCCGGGAGAAGCCAGAAGGCCGGCCATGCACCTTGCGTTTCGGGCATGTCGGCCCGAATTTCAAAATAGCCGTAGGTCTGCGCGAAGGATTCGTAGGTCGTCAACAAACCTGACGTGTATTGGTAGTTATTTATGTAGGGACGGATCGCCTCAGGAGCCCGGGCGGCGGTAATGGTGAGAACACCGTCCTCAATGCTGAACGGATTGACGGAACGTGTCGGGGCGTAGTCGGTATCGATGTACCATTGAAGATCGTTGTTGCTCGTGAGCGTGCTGCCGTTCGCGGCCCCCCACCAGTAGTTCGAATCCCAGGTGCCGCTCGAGCCGTTCCACAGGTCCAGCGTGTCGAACTCGTCCGAAAAGGTGAGTTCCAGAGCCGACCTGTCCACGGCCAGCTTGAACTGGCTTGCGGTGAAATCGCCGATGGTCTTGTTGGCGAAGACGAGAAACTCGTCGTCGGACAGATTAAGTCGGACGTTGGCTCCCGACTGGACCATGTTGACGCGAACCTCCTCGAAGGAGGTGAAGCCGTAGCTTCCGACGCGAACCATATCCGTCGCGCCAAGGTCCAGGATCAGATCACTGCCATTGCCGGGGTTGACGACGAAAATGTCCGCCCCGGATCCGCCCTTGAGCACGTCATCGCCCTGTAAGCCGTCGAGCGTCTGTTGGCCGGAGCCGCCGGTAACGATGTTGTTCAGTTCGTTTCCGAAAGCATAGCGTTTGTCGCCCGTGACCGTCAGATTCTCGAAATTGGCTGGGAGCTTGTAGCTCATCCAGGTCGAGATGGTGTCCACCCCTTCGCCGGACAGCTCGACCGCCTTGTTTTTCGCGGAGTACAGGTAATAAATGTCGTCGCCCTTGCCGCCACGCATTGTGACGGTGACGTTAGCGTCCCCATACATCGAGTCGTTGTATGTGCTGCCATAAAGTGTCGGGCCGGAATTCGTCGCCGAATACCACTTTACGGAGGAGCCGCTGTAGGGAAGTGGAACGCCCTTGGCGTTCAGAACCGTGGCCATCGCGGTCTTTTCTCCTTCGTCTCGCTGGATAGCAGCCCTAACATCAATCAAGGGCAAAAGGAGCCAGCACGTCTTGGTTTTCGACTTAGGAGAGTTAGCAAAAGCTTAACACGTCGTGGGCCGGCCTGAAGCCAGATGAACTGCTAATAGACCTTGAGAGCGCCCGCATCGGCTCGTGCATCGACATCGGTGATCAGCATGTGCCCCGGCGAAACCGTGATTGAGGTCGCCAGTTCGGCACGAGCAAGTGCATCCTGCGCGGTGATGCTGCTGGCCCAGAATACGGGGACCTCCCCGTCCATGATTTTAACCGCATCGCCCCAATCGGGAGCCATCAAGTCGGCTATTCCGATGACTATGGGATCTCCGACATGGACGGGAGAGCCGTGGGCATGCGGGAAGCGTGCGGTGAGGGCGCGAACCCTGTCGACATCGCAACGGCCTATCGGACGCATCGAGACGACCATTTCGCCACCAAACGGTCCTACGCGACACGTCTTGATCCTGGTTCGGAACTTGGGTGAGGCCTTGCCGCAGCCGATGCGGCTCAGTTTCTTTTCGGCAAGTGCAGCTTCGACGGTCAGCGAACTGCCGAGCGCGAAAGCGGCAAAATCATCCTGCCACAGGTCGATGATGTCCGTCCTCTGACGGGTCAGCTCGCCGGGCCGTTCTCATCGGTGAACGTGGCGTTCTCATAGACGGTCACGACGTAGAGCTGGCCGCTCTCGTCGACGATGTCTTGTGACAGGATCTTGCCGGTAAACTCGCCGCGGCCGTTGGTAAAACCTTCCCAGTCGAAATGGTGCGGGTTTCGTTCCCGCGCCTGCGCAAGCAGTTCCTGCTTGAGAGGCTCCATGGTCACGGCAAGATCCGCCGCCGCCTTCTGCGCAATCCCATACTCCTGATATGCCTCGGCCAATGTCACCTGATTGGCCGCGGCCCCCTGGAGCGTCTGCAGACCTTGAAGCCGCTCTTCGATGGCCGTGTATTCGGCGGTTCCGGGCTTGGCATCGGTCAGCTTCAACTCGAGCTCGGTCGAGGCGACCAGCTGATCGACGGTGGCCTTGTTGCCATTGGCGGTGCGCAGCGCCGAGTCGATAAGCAGCTGGGCGACTTCGGCATGCTCGGCCTTGGCGTCCTGGTTTGCTTCCTCCGCGCTAGGCCCGTCAGGGCTACGGACGGCCGCCTGGCTGGGATCGCTGATCGCCGGCAGGTCGACCTGCTTGGCGATGGCGTCGAGAAGGCTCTGCTGACCTGCCTGGTACTCGGCGCTGGCCGAGACGGCATCTTCGAGCGCGCTGTTGGCGAGGCTCAGCCGTTCCTGCGCTTCGGCCAGCGTACCCTTGGGTTCGGACGGCTTCAACTCCAGTCCATAAGGCGCCAATGTGTCGTCGAGCGTGGCTTCGGCGGCTTCCATGGCCTCCTTGTAGGCGGGATCCAGTGCGTAGACGTCGAGCTGCGCCTCGCTTTGCACGGAATTTGCCTGCGCCTCGCCGAGGCGCGATACAGCGACGTTCTCGGCTGCGATCGCCTTGGCCACCTCCGGATCGTACCATTGCCAATTCCCGTCCACCATCAGCGGCACCCATTTGCCGCCTGATGGCGCGGTGGCTGACGGCGGTTCGCCGAACGGGCCGACCGAGGTCGGCGTGCCCTCGAGCTGCGGCGTGGCGGGGTCGGCCCCCCATAGGCTTCCATCGCAGCGATCACGGCCTGCTGTTTTTCGAGCGCATCCGCGGTCAGCTCCGGCGTCGCCCCGCCGAACATGCCATCCAGCGCCGTCTTGACTATCTGGTCTTCCTTGGCCTGTTGCGGGTCACTGCTGTTCGGGTTGATGTCGAGCAGCAGCTCGGCCAATGCCTGTTGCGCGGTGCCGGCGGCGATGTCGGTGACGGCGCCGGTCGCGGCGTTGGTCAGCGTGATCTTGCCGTCCGGCGAGTGGTCATCGTGTAGCCGTTGAACGTTACATTGACGGTGGTCCTGGTGGCACCGTCGATCACCACCGTCTCGCCTGGATGAATAAGGTCGGGGTCGCGCGGCGTGGTGAACAGTTCCGGATTGCTTTCGGCGAGATCGTCCAGCGTCACGCCGTTGGCCTCGGCGATGTCGCTCAGATTGTCGCCCGGCTTGACCTCGTACTCGATCGGCTCGCCGTCGCTCAGCGTCTCGACGATGGTTTCGGTGCGTCGGCCATCCTTGTCCACGACGATCTTCGTCTCGGTGTTGTTGACGGGGTCGACGATGGTCGTGGTCTGCTCGCCGGTTTCGGTGTTGCGCTCGGTCTGCGTGGTCACGCCGTTGCCGTCGACCATGCTGGTCGTCTCGGTGCTTCCCTCGGTGGTCGTCGCCGAGCGCGAACCATGTTGGTAGTCGTTGTTGTAGGTGGCGGTCCTGCCGGTATTCGGATCGGTGACGACGATCTGCAGGGTCTCGCCAAGGTCACCGCCCTGCGTCACCTCGAGGCCGGCGGCGTTCATTTCGGCGATCACCTGCTCCGGCGTGAGATTGCTCGCCTCGGCGATCTCGTCAATGCTTTTGCCGGCGGCAAGCTGTTCCTCGATCGCCGCCACGCCCGAGCCGTCCGCCGTCTGCGATTGCGCCAGGGTGGTTACCTCGCCGTCCGGAGCCGTAACCGTGGTTACCGGCAATGCGGGGCCGCCGGCGGGCGTCACCGTCTGCACGGTCGACCCATTCGGCAGGTTGCTGGTGACGGTGACGGCGCCGTTACCACTCGTTTCGGTGGTTGTGGTTTCACGGGTCTGGGGATTGGTCGTGCGTTCGGTGACAGCGCCGTCGCCGAGATCGTCCACGAGTGTGGTCGTGATCGCGCCGGTCTGCGCGTCGACACTGGTGGTTTCCTTGCGGCCGAGATCGTCACGGATCGGCAATGAGGTCGCCTGCATGTCGGGGCCGGTCTCTTGGGTGTAGTAGCCGCCGTGATGATAATCCTGGTTTCGGTGATCGTGCGGTCTCCGGCGGTAATCACCACCGTGCGGGTGTCGCCGTTGGCATGCTCGGTCGCTACCGCCGTCATGCCGCCGGCATTCAGAGCCGCCACCACATCCTCGGGAGCCAGGCCCTGCTCGGCGGCGATGTTGTCGATGCTTTTGCCACCATCGATCGCTCTCAGAACGTCGTTCGCCTTGACTTCTAGCGCCTTGACGTCCGGCGTCTTGACTTCCAGCGCCTTGACTTCCGGCGAAACGACGCCGCCGCCGAGATCCTGGACCGTGAAAAGCGCCGGCGCGGCTGTGGCGCCGCCATTGCCGTTAGCCACGGTGACCGCGGCAGGCAGCTCCGGTCCTGGCTGCGCCGGGGGAGTCGGCTGCGCCGCCGGGGCAGTCGGCTGCGCCGTCGTCAGTTCCGCATTGACCTGCGTCAGCCGCTGGCGGGCGCCCGCGGCCGCGTCGGCCTCGCCCATCCTTTTGGCGAGCCGGATTTCATTTTGCAATTTCGTGGCTTCCGCCTGCAGCCGCGTAGTCTGCTCGGCATGGGCCTTTGGATCGACCCTGGGCGGCGGCGGCTTGACGGTGTTAATCGGGCGGATCATCAAACAACCTCCGGCCAGTCCAGTCCTGGTTCAGGCAGTCTGCCTGCCGTCAACGCCCCCGCGCCGGACAGTGGAAGCCCTGTGCCTAGCGGGGCGGCTTCCAATAAATGCCGAAAGCAGCGAGTTGCTCTTCCGACTGTCTTACTCGTTCTACAGCATTCACTTCAGACTGCGCCGCCGTCAGTGCCGCCAGAATCTCGACGGCGGCGAACGCCGGCGCCATGCTGCGGAAGAACGACTGCGAATTTGCCGTAACGATGATGGTCTCCCGCGCGATCCGGGCCAGCGGCGACACGCTGCTATCGGTGATTGCCACCACGCCGACACCTTGCCTGGCCGACTGGCGCGCCACCTCGATCGTCGTGCGTTCATAAGGCGACATGCCCACAGCAAGCAGCACATCACCACGTCCCGCGCCCTGCAAGGCATCCAGACCATGTCCGCCCATCTCGCCGACAAGCGTCACCTTGCGGTCGCCGCCGGCCAGAAACGACATGATGTGAACGAAGTGGTTGGCGACCGGATAGAAGGAGCGCGAGCCGAGGCCAAACAGATTGCGCGATCGTGCAAGCAGGTCCGCGGCGGCGATGAATTGCAAGGCATTGCCGTACTCACCCAGACTTGAGACCTGCGCCGCGAGCGTGTCGGCGACAACCCCTGCAGTCGAATATCCCGCATCGCCACCCTGGTCGGCACCCCGTCGCGCCGGCTCACTAGCGACCGTGTCACGCAGCGCGCGAGCATAGAGGCTGCGCATGTCCTCATAGCCTTCAAGGCCAAGCCATCGCGCCAACCGCATCATCGTGCTGTGCGAAACGCCGGCCTGGTGCGCCTGCTCGCGCATCGACATCAGTGCGACATCCTTGGGATGGTCGAGCACGAAACGCGCCGCGACTCGCAGCTGCGGCGGCATATTCTCGAACCGTTCGACCAACAGCTCCGCCAAAGGACCTTGTTCCATTCTGCCATACCCCATTTCCCCCGATGGCAAGTTACTCCTCCAATGGTGGCAATGCAACAGTTGGAACTGAACTGGTTCAAATATTCCAAGTGGACTTTCAATCTCGGTCATGCTGCCTTAAGCTGGTTTCGCAACCTGCCGGAACGCCTTGAAGGTGATTCCGGAGTTTGTAACCTGAATGGTCAAGGAGACAATGATGGCTGCTACCCCTCCCATCCGGCGCTTCCGGGTCACCGGAACAGAACCTGGACAAGATGATCAAGCATCAGGAGCGCATGTTTGGCCTCGAGATCACAAAAGAGATCGCGAAGTCCCAACATGACATGCTGATGAGCACCGCCAAGACGCTCGGCCAGTCGGCTGAGAAGGCCTAAGGCGGGATTCTCGAAACCATGCGCCGCCGCAAGCACCCGGCGGCGCACGTCCACGGCTTTCGATGCCGTTGTCGGGCTGCGTCTGAATTGTCATCGGCGGGAGATGAAGTGGCATGATCGGCAAAGATTGGGCTATCGGCAAATATCAGGATGCGGCGGCCCGCACCCCGGCATCGCGACATTCTGTTGCGCTCAGCGTCACGCACGGATTTCATGCCGGCGCCCAACTCAGCCTGGTCGCGCCTCTGTATACGGTCGGCTCCAGCACGGAGTCGGACGTTGTTCTCAGAGACGCCGGCATCGCTCCGGTCCACGCAAGGTTGCGGCGCAAGGGCAGCCAGATTGAAATCGAAGCCGTCGGCGGCGATGTCACGCTCGCCACCGGCGAGATCATCCGTGAAGGCCAAGGCAGCCGCTGCAAGCTGCCGCTGACGATAAGCATCGGCGATGCCCATATCCAGTTGGTCAACCCGGAACGCCCGCCGAATCGCTGGTCTGTTTCCAATCGCCCCCTCCTGGTTGCAGGCAGCGTTCTCTTTGCCGTCTTCGCTGTTTCCGTCGCCGCCAATGGGTTCTCTTTCGCCGAGCCCGACAATGGCAACAAGCTATCCGCTCAAGTCGATAAATCGATCACGGTGGCCCTCGCCGGCGAGGCCGGGCAGAGTGTTCTGGACGATTCATCGCCGACACAAGTACCCAGCCCCGCCGACTTGGAACGCCAGCTCAAGCTGCGCCTCGAGCAATCTGGCATCAGCACATTGACCGTTCAGCAAGCACCTGGCCGGCTCGTGGTCTCGGGTATGATCGCCAATGACAAGAATGGCGCCTGGACCGAAACGCAATCCTGGTTCGACCAGGCGTTCGGCGCGCACATCCCCCTCGCCTCCAATGTCATGATCGGCAACGCCGAGCAGGCTCCGCGCCTGAGACTGCAGGCGATCTGGTATGGCGAGCGGCCCTATGTCATCGCCACCGACGGCGCACGCTATCATGAAGGCGCATTCACCAATGACGGCTGGACCGTCAAGCGCATTGGCGAGACGGAACTTCTCCTGACCAAGGGCGGCGCCACGGTCGCGCTGAAATATCTGTGAACCGCCGGCTTGAAGGGCCGCGCTTCGATACGGCAAGGATTGATACAACCGGCCGGGAGGTGCGGCAGGCGGAAGGCGTGCATGGTCAGGCAATCAACCGTCGGCGGATGAATGGCGTCGACAAGGCCGCAAGCCGGGCTCAGGGGACGACATCGGCCGGCGGCACGCAAAAGCCAGAAGCCGCGGAATTCCAGTCCTCACGGGGTATGGCTGGCGATTCGCTCGACGAGGCGCTCATCAACTTCGTCATGCCCGCTATTCCCGAGCCAGCCATCCTGCGTCGCTCGGTAGCCATTCTACAGCATTTTGTAGCGCATCTGGTTCCCGATCTTGAGGGCGGCGAGCAACTCAAGACACTTGCCAGAACGCTGATGGAGGATGAAATCGAGCGTCACCGCGATCTGCTTGCCCGGATACAGGAAGGAATCGAAACCTGACCGATCCGCGTGACACAGTGCATCTGCTGCATGTCCTGGGCTATCTCTACGGCTGTCACGGGCAGGCAAAGCGGGGCGCGGCCTACCTGCTTATCGCGGCGCAGCTGTCGCCGGGAAATGCCGGCGTTCTGCGCACGCTGGCGCATCTGCTCATACTCGATGGCGAAGCGGACAAGGCGCTTGCCACGATTGCCAGGCTGGAGACGCTGGAGGGAATGGACCACCCGACGCTGGCGTTGCTGAAGAGCCGCGCGTTGCTTGTGGCTGGCCGCAGGGCCGAGGCGCACAATGCCTTGCGGAGCTTCCTATCGCATCGAGCCGCCGAATGACGATATCGGAGCGCCTTCTGCACTTCCTTGCCAAGCTGTCACGCCGCAGCGATCTGGTCATTGCCATCCTGATGCTCGTTGCAGTGGTAATGATGCTCATCCCATTGCCGACCTTTCTCGTCGACATTCTCATCACCGCCAATATCGCCGTCAGCGTGCTTATCCTGCTGGCTTCGTTTTACGTTTCTCATCCGCTCCAGTTCTCGTCGCTGCCATCGGTCATCCTCATCGCCACCTTGTTCCGGCTGGCGATCACGATCACGACCACGCGACTGATCCTGCTCCAGGCCGACGCAGGCGAGATCGTTTCCGCCTTCGGTACTTTCGTCGTCGGCGGCAGTATTGCCGTGGGCCTCGTCATCTTCCTGATCATCACCGTTGCTCAGTTCATAGTCGTTGCGCGGGGTGCGGAACGCGTTGCCGAGGTTGCCGCGCGCTTCACGCTCGACGCGCTGCCCGGCAAGCAGATGAGCATCGATGCGGAGTTGCGCAACGGCGACATCGATCAGGCGGAGGCACGCCGGCTGCGCCAGCAGCTTGAGCGTGAGAGCCAGCTGTTCGGCGCGATGGATGGCGCCATGAAATTCGTCAAGGGCGACGTCATCGCCGGCATTGTCATCATTCTGGTCAACCTGATCGGCGGTTTCGCGATCGGAACGCTGCAGCACGATATGTCGCTAGGGGACGCCGCCGTGACCTACTCACTGCTCACGGTGGGTGACGGGCTGGTCGCGCAGATACCGGCACTGCTCGTCGCCGTGGCCGCCGGCACGATGGTGACGCGCGTCGGCAGCTCGGACGGCACGAGCGACCTTGGCCAGCAAATAACCAGCCAGCTACTGCGCGACCCCCGTGCGCTCGCACTCGCCGCGGTGATCATGGTCGGCCTTGCCGTAGTGCCGGGCTTTCCGTCCCTTGTGCTCCTGATCCTTGGCGCCTGCTTCGGCGCGGGCGCCTTTGCCATCAATCGCCGCACCGCCCGGGAATCCGAGCTCAGGGACATCGGCCAGACCGCCATGACCGAACAACAGGGAAAACCGGCGTCGCTTTCATCAATGCTCATCGCAGCACTGCCTTCTTCATCCCGCATCGTCGTACGCTTCGGAACCGAACTCGGACGCTCGGTCCCGGAACCCGAATTCGCGACGCTCGCCGATGGCGTGCGCCGCGAGCTTTTCGGCGATCTCGGTGTCGACGTTCCGGCTATCGGCCTGCAGGTCGACGAGACGCTTTCAGCAAGGTCGGCAGCGACAGGCGACTACTTAGCTGGACCCAACAGGACGTCGAGATCGACCGCGTCTGCCATTGCCTTGTATCCCGCGTCGTTGGGATGGAGGTTATCGCCGCAGTCGTAGTCGTCGCGCAGATACCCCGGCTTGGCCGGGTCTTCCATCACCTTGTCGAAGTCGATCACGCCATCGAAGCCGCCGCCGTTGCGGATCCATTCGTTCACCGCGACGCGGATCTTTTCCTTCTCGGGTGTGTAGTAACCCTCGGTGGGAAGTCCTTTGAAGGTTTCGGCGAAGGGGGTCAACGTCGCGCCTACAATGCGTATGCCATGGGCGTGCGCGCGGTCGATGAGCTGTTTGTATCCGGTGATGATGTCTTCGGCGGTCGGTTGCTGGTCGTCCGGCGTAATTGCATTTTCGCCGGGCCAGCCGATGTCGTTGATGCCCATCATCACGACAACGGTCGCGACTTTGGGATGGCTCAGTATATCAGAATCGAAACGCGCCAGAGCATTGACACCCATACCGTCGGTCAACACGCGATTGCCCGAAAAAGCTTCGTTGACCACCGCGACCTTGCGGGCGGTCTCCTGCAATCGCTTGGCAATATGGTCCGGCCAGCGACTATTGGCGTCGGGGGTCGAGCAATTCCCATCCGTGATGGAATCCCCGAAAAACACGACCGCCTGCGATTCCGGCGCGGCATCAACCCATATATCGCTCAGAAAAGGCGCGATTTGAGTGTGCTGTCAGCCTTGAACGCCGCCTCGTTCGTGAAATTGCCCTGGCCGGAGATGTAGGCGGTTTGCACACCATCCCAATGCACCGACGACAGCGCCGTCTTCCTCGGCAGGAAGATGCTGACCGAGATTTCGGAAAGCGCTTCTGCCGAGAGCGCGACGGGGTCGCTGAGGATCGGAGCACCCGGCGGAACGACCACAGAACTCTTGCCGCCCCAGGTCATGGGCTTCAGGGTCGCCTGGTCGACCTCGCCGTCCTTGCCTGCTATTGCGACGCTGCCGGCGCCGATGGTCAGCGGCTTGTCGCCGAAAGCATTCGACAGCACTACCCGCACGCTATTGCCGCCAACACTGATGCGGGCAACCTGGCGGACGGTCTGGTTCTCCAGCACCTCCGGCACTCCGAAAGGCGCAGGAAGATCATCCGACCAGCGCGGAGCAGGTGTGGCGGCCCAAGTGGTGATCCAAGCTCCGCTTTCGGCGCCTTGTGCCGAAAAACCTGCGATCGCGGAACCGGCCGCCACAGCTGCACATATCAGGATGGTCTGACGTCGACGCCGTTTCCTCTCTGCTGCGGCAGAAAGCGCCGATGAAATCTTATCCGTAAAAAAAGGCCTGTTGAGCCGCATTTTATCTCCTCCTCGAGACATGCTGGTACTGCCGCCGCCGGCCTTATTATGACGGGCTGCCTAATGCATGTCGCGCAAAAGTGTGCAGCGGTTTTTGCGATAGCGACATGCATTGAAACAACAATCTAAAGCGCGTCGCATGAGGCGGGTCCAACGCGACGCGCTTTAGGGAATAATTTCAACTTCCGTGGCAATTTTGGACCAGCGTCAGGGGCAAGGATTGCGAGCGTGGAAACTGGTGCTGTCACTGGCGGACATCGATCCTGGGCCCCAATGTCTGAGTCATGACCCGCCGCACGACCTTGCCGTCTGCGACATCGAGGCAGACGGTATCGACCAGGTATCGATACGCGACGATGTCGCGAGGCTCCAACGCCTCAAAAGCGCGGTGCAGGAACGGCATGGAATAATGATGGTGTGGATAGAAGTTGTAACCGACCGCAACAGCCGAGCTCGCCAAGTTCGCGGCGCGATTGTGCTGGCCAAGAATAAACGGCGCCGGGCGGGCCGCATCGTAGTCAGGCGGCGTGATTGGCAGTTCGACTGGATAGGCGCACTCTTTGGTAAGCTTCATGACCTCATAGTTGGACGAGGCAATGTCCGACGAATTTGGCTGCACCTGCCTGATCCCGATCTGGCCCCAAGCTGAGGTCGGAACGTGGCCGGATTCACGACGATATTCCTGATAGCCGAAGTGACGAGCATAGAGCAGATAGGAAGCGTCGCGGAAAAAGCTCGGTGCGACCCGCACCCAGTCACCTTCTTTCGTCAGCGCCTCGAAATATGCTTGCCGGATTTGCCTTGAATCGTACCAGCCGAGCCGCGCGTTATAAAAGACCGCGTGGCCGAATATGGTGACAACAATCCCGGTTACGACGGCAATTGTGGAAAACGAATTTTCCTTCATTCTCGTCAGAGCCGCGACGATCAGACTGTTCAAGATGATCCAGTGCAGAAAAAGAGCGCCACTCAGCAGGAAGATCCCGATATGCATGATATCGAAGAACGCGGTCAGTCCGATGAGCCATCGCCGGCGCAAAAAGGCAAGAAAGCATAGAAGCTGCGCAGCAAGGATAACGACATTCATCGGAATCTGGACCGCCCTGACTGCTTCATAAGCAAGTGCGAGCAGCGATTCGGAAAAGCCCAACGGGGCCGCGCCTAAACTGTACCCGGCTAGCATTATGGAACTGGTCGGGTTCTCGAGGATCCAGCTCATCGGCCCTCCGTCAAGCGTGACCTTGGCCATGCCGGACATGAAGTAGTTGCCAAAATGGGCGCCGATCCCGGCCAGCAACAATATGCCGGCGGCCTGGGCCGCCAAATTCCTGGTTCCGATTTCGTGGGGGTTGGGCAAGTTTCTGGTGAAGGGCTTCAGCCGGCTCAATCTCTGCAGCAGGCCGAGGCCCAACAGGCCACAGGCCAGGAAGAGACCGACCTCAATCAAGGGCGCATAGTCGTTGCGGCCCAGTTCCGCAGCACCGGAGACTGCCCGCGTGACATCCTTGTGGAAGCCGTAATAGACCATCGGAAAAATGGCAAAGGATGGCCGCAGGATAGAAAGAAGCGCGGCCGCAAGGGCGATCAGGCGAGAATAGATGAGTACATTTCCCAACGCGTCGGCGCGAGCTGCGTCGGCAATGCCGAGTTCGTCTCCAAGCCCGAAGCTGAAGAGGCCCAGCGTTATCGCCAGGCCGACGACGATAATTCGCGCAGCCCGCGCCTCGGCGGGATAGCGCACGAATGCAAAAAGGCAGCAAAGTAGAGCCAACCCGATGGCACTTACCGTGGCGAGGCCAGGATCATGCCACGCCACGCGGGATGCCGCCTTCTCGTACAACAGGATCGGAACGACCCCGCACAGGAACGGGAAAAAAAGAAGGGCTGAAAGGAAATAACGCTCAACCGGTGAACGCTCGATGCCGACTGACGACCAACGCCGGGCGCTGCCCGCTCCGATGCTCATCCCATGCTTCTCCCATCTTCCGGAATTTTCGCGTCACCGCTTCGGTATTCGGTGCTCACCTTTCCGGTGACCGGATGAGCCATCTCGCCACCATATTGCTGCACTGCAACAAGGCAGCGTACTACAACTTAACCATACAGGCAACGACGGCGTTTCAAGATGCCTTGGCCCAGCGCGCGCGGAATTGCGGCCAATTATCGATAAATGTCGAGGTTAAATGGCCAATTCCTCACAGTTTGCGCACACAACAGCAACGGTGGTCGCCCGGCCAGCGCCACCGTGCCCCGTGTCGCGCCAGATGCAAGTTAAAAAAATGTTGCATAACCACCTAAGATGGTAGCAAATGTTGCGCTGCAATACTTGAGAGTGCGTTGCAACATTGACTTTGTCTAACGACTTCAGGCTGAAAGGCCTGCGGCATCGGTTTCGACTGGCCGATCAACTGTGACGATCTCGAGCCTTTCTGCTGCGCGGCCTAGGCGGTGATGCCCGCGAGAAGCTTTGCCAGGTGGAGAAAACACTATGACGGTGTTCTATGATAGCAGCCGTCCAGACGCTTTCGTCGGCGGAGCCGGCAAGGACGCCGTGAGTTACGGCGCTGCGTCGCGTGGAGTCATCGCCGATTTGGCTTCCGGCCATGCTTACAAGTTGCTGAAGATACTGCCGCTGGGCGATTCCATTACATATGGAGTAATCGCGAGCTCTTCCGATACCGAAAGCGGCGGATATCGGAAGTTTATGCTGGAACAGTTGAGCGCACTCAATGTGAAGATCGACTTTATCGGTTCCTCGTCCAATGGACCCGCCAGCATGGGCGATCGGGATCACGAGGGTCACCGCAACTGGACGCTCAATCAACTGAACGGCATCGACAACGATGTCGTTGCAGCTACGAAACCCGACGCCGTGCTGCTGATCGCCGGAACAAATGACAGCTCGACCGATAGCGTGCCAACGATGCTGCAGGATCTGCGCACCCTGTTGCTCAGCCTGACCTCCAGCGATCCCGCCTTGACCGTCTTCGTCGGATCCTTGCCTCCCGTTCGCGTCGGCCAACAGTCGCAAGCGCGGGCAGACCGTGTCGATGCGTATAACGATGCAATGCCCGGTCTGATCTCCGAACTGGCCGCCCAGGGGCATAAGGTCATCTTTGTCGACATGCGTGATCTGACACCAGATGACATCACCGCGCCGCCGCTTGACAGCGGGCTGCATCCGACTGCCGGGGGCTATGCAAAAATCGCCTCACATTGGATCGACGCCTTGGAACAACATCTCGGCCTGGACGGGACCGGTATCGGAAGCGACCGCGATACCTTCACCAGCATTGAAAATCTTACAGGCTCTGCCTTTGCCGACCAACTCGGCGGAAACGAGGGAGCCAATTTGCTGGATGGGCTGGCTGGCGATGATTTGCTGGAGGGCCGCGGCGGCTCCGACCAACTCATCGGCGGAGTCGGCGCCGACACGCTTGTCGGCGGCACGGGTAATGACGTCTACTATGTCGACAATGCAGGTGACAAAACCATCGAAGAGATCAATGGCGGCTTCGACGAGACGCATGCTTATATAAACTGGACCCTGGCCGAAAACGTCGAAAACCTCTTCCTGAGGTCGGCTGCCAATCTGGCGGCAAAAGGCAACGGGCTCGCCAACACCATGGTGGGCAACGGCGCAGCGAACACGCTCGAAGGCCTCGGCGGCGCCGATCGGCTGGACGGCCGGGGCGGGTCGGACCGGCTCGTCGGTGGCCTCGGCGCCGATATCCTCATCGGTGGAACGGGAAACGACAGCTTCGTCTTCGCCGCCGGCCATGGCCACGACACCGTCACCGACTTCGACCTTTCCGGCGACGATCTCCTGGAGATTTCAGGATACCAAAATTTTAGCGAACTCCGGCAGGTCGGGAGCGACACGCTGGTCGTCTTCTCCGACACTGACACCGTTCTCCTGAAAGACGTGACCAGCGCCTCGTTGAGCAGTTCGGATTTCGTCTGGACCGATCCACTCGATGAGCCGCCGCCGGGGTCAATCGTAGGAGACGACGGCGACAATACGCTTACCGGCAGTTCCGGTGCTGACGTCATTTATGGAATGGACGGCAGCGACATCTTGGACGGAAAAGCGGGCGCCGACACGCTTGTTGGCGGCACGGGTAATGACGTCTACTATGTCGACAATGCCGGTGACAAAACCATCGAAGAGACCAATGGCGGCTTTGACGAGACGCACGCCTATACAAACTGGACCCTGGCCGAAAACGTCGAAAACCTCTTCCTGAGGTCGGCTGCCAATCTGGCGGCAAAAGGCAACGAGCTCGCCAACGCGATGGTCGGCAACGGCGCAGCGAACACGCTCGAAGGCCTCGGCGGCGCAGATCGGCTGGACGGCCGAGGCGGGTCGGACCGGCTCGTCGGTGGTCTTGGCACCGATATCCTCACCGGTGGAACGGGAAACGACAGCTTCGTCTTCGCCCCCGGCCATGGCCACGACACCATCACCGACTTCGACCTTTCCGGCGATGATCTCCTGGAGATTTCAGGATACCAAAACTACAGCGAACTCCGGCAGGTCGGGAGCGACACGCTGGTCGTCTTCTCCACCAGTGACATGCTTTCACTAAACGGTGTCCTCGTTGCAAGCATCTCGAACAGCGATTTTCTCTTCGTGTAGAGCGGCATCTCCCTACGCGATGTCAAAGGACAGTCGATGCACGCGGTCTCCTCGCGCAATTGCCCTTCGTCGCTGCCTCGACCTCTTTTGCTTTATTTGCCCGTTTCGGTCTCGATCAAGACAAGGCGGTCGGTACCGGACTCCGCGCCCCATACCTCGCCGGAGCGCCCGTTGAGCTGGCGCACGTTGGCGTTGTCGCGGTCGGACGGGAAGCTCGCGAAGGTCTGCGTTTTCGGGTCGAAGCGGACGATGGCGTTCGCGCTGAAATCGGTGAGCCAGACCTTGTCGCGTTCATCGACATAGACGGCATAGGCCTGTGGCTCGTCTCCGGGCAGCTTCCAGCTGCGCCAATCATTTGCTGCCGGATCGAACACGCTAGTCTAACCTGGCCGGAGTTCCATTCGCTGACCCAGATGCGGCCTTTGGAATCCGACCAGACGCGGCGGGCGCCCTGATCCGCGGTCGGCGGGTCGATCGGGGAAGCCTCGCCGATCGAAACATCGATCCTGGCGATATGGTTGCCGGCCAGCGAGGCGTAGTAGACCTCACCGGACGGCGTGGTCGTGATCCCGTAGGGGCCGCGACCGCGCGGGGCGTTCCAGACGTCGACCTTGCCGCTCGCCGGATCGAGCCTGCCGTAGATGCCCTCCTGCCCGGTGAACCAGAGCCTCCCGTCCTTGTCGAAGGAACCGGTGTTGAGGTTAGCGTAGCCGTACCCCTCGGGGAGCGGAAAGGCCTTCACCGCTTCCGTTTCGGGATCGACGCGGACGATGGCGTTGAGGCCGCCGTCGGTCACCCAGGCGGCGCCGTCGGGACCGACGATCACGCTGTGCGGCGCCGAGCCGTCGCCGAGGGTGATTTGCTCGACGGCGCCTGTATCAGGATCGAGCCGCCCAAGCGCGCCCTGTCCCTGGGCGGTGTACCATACGGAGCCATCCGGCGCCGGAGCGACATCGTGCGGGCCGGCGCCCTCCGGAACGGGATAGTAGCGGACCTCCTCCGCGGCGGCACGCGCGGCCACCGACCAGAACAGCGCGGCGAACAGCGCCGACGCAATCGTACGAAATATGGCGAACTCCTCACATCGCGAGGTTCAGGTTGCACAGCGAGCGATCAACGTATCCTTTTCGCGCCACTGCGGCGGCCGAGCCGCAGATGCCGTGCTCGCGGTGCCGCTTGCGGATCAAAGTCAGGAGCTAGTGCAGCCCCTGCCCTCGCCTAGGCCTGCAAGCCCAGAATCGTCGATAGGCGATAGCATCGTGGGACAACCTCCATAGGACGACGGGTCGCGGCCAAAGCCAGGCTTTTCGGCGGAAGCCGTCAGCTTTGCCCCAAAAACGCACGCGCCAACTCTTGCCATTCCTCTTCAAGAGTCAAGGTCGAAGGCGTGGCATCGCAGCGACGATACCAATATTCCGCATTGGATTGATCGCCTTCCTTGCGATGCAGGTAGGCATGCACGCGCATGCCCGCCGCGTCGTCGCGCAGCTGCGCGCTCTCGTGTGCCTTATCCCAATCGCCCTTTGCATCCCACCACAGCGCCTGCAGGGCCGGGGTCAGGCTGGCGGGCGGCTGTGATTTCGCAATCAAATCTCTGAAGGCTTGCAGATCCAATTTTTCCACCGACGTGATGTATATGAGCGGCCGATAATAATCCCGGATTCCCCAACAGCAAAGTCGCACCGCGCGCAGCAAAGAGGCGGTGCCCTGGTGCGTGCCATCGTCCAATCTCGGGCGGTACAAAAAAGCGCCGCCGATTACCGGTCGCTCGCGGTAGCTGGCGGCGCGGCTCCTGACGCCGAGCCATAATTTTTTCGCGACGCGTTCCAGCTGCAAGCTGACCGCTTGGGCAAACAGTCGACCCTTAGCTGCTTCATTTCGCAAGCTGCCGAGCCGCATCTGGGCCAGGAGGTTGCGCCGGCCGGTGTGGCGGTGCTCCAATTCCACCGGGAGCCGAGGGTCCGTTGGGATGCTCCGGGCTGCGCGAGTGCGTTGCCATCTCGCCGGCAGTGTCCGGTGCGGCGACCTACGACGCCGACGTAAAGGACTCTACAGAGCGATCCGAGCACGACCGGCACCACTTCCGGTTCATTATCTTCCCGGAGGATGGCGTGGAGATGCCCGAGCACACGGTAAAGGCATCATTGAACGATCAAACGCGAGTAGCCAAGAGCAACAGACTCTAATGCGGTGCGATTGAGAATTGTCAGCGAGCCGTGGTCGTATTGGGTCAGATACCGCCGTTCCCATTCTCTCAGGCAACGATTCACTTTCGCTCGAGACGCCGGGATCATTGCCGCGAGGTCGGTCTGCGAAATGTGGATTCTCAGAGCTCCATTCACGGTAGCCGTGCTGTGCGGGGTCTCAGTCAATCGCAAGAGCGTGCTCGCTAATCGAATGGATAGGGCATTCGACGCACTGTGGATCACTCGCTCTTGCGCGTCGTGCGTTGCTTGGCATAAGTACGGGATCACCTTCAGTGCGAGATCTGGGTGCTTGTCGAAAACACTAGCCATGAAAGCTGCTTCGATTTGGAGCAAGTCGCTGTCCACAACTGATGCAGCGTTCATGTTACTGTGTCGCGCGATGAACAATCTAGTCAAGTCGAAAGTGTCACCGGGACCGAGATCGGAATAGATGAATTCTCGTCCATCTGAGAGGGGAACACTAAGACGAACTTTTCCGTGGATTATGTAGTAAATATAACGCGGTATGTCTCCAAGGCGAGTTAAGACTTTATTCTTTGGAACTCTCCGTAAGATGGCTGCTTTCGCCATTTCGCTAAGAGTATCTTGCCCAAATTGCCGAAATAAGCGTATGTTGTTCAGTTGTTTGACCCGAACCTCAGCGCCATTCTCTGTCATGGCTCCCTCTCCCTGATAGGCTATGCGCCCCGCCCCCCTAAAGCATTTGCCTTGACCACCTCTTTGAACGAGTCCGACCTCCAGTCCGTTCTCGCGCAAACGCGTCAAGGCAGAAAATATTAACACATTAGGATACGATAAAATAGCGACTCGTCTGTGCCCGGGGTAACAGCGGCATGTCTCTGAGACATTTAAATCAAATCTAACCGACTGAAAGCCGTTGGGATAACCCCCTCCTTATGGGATGGCGTGTGCCATGACCCAAGGAAGGGATGCAACAGGATTCGGGGGGTCGTCTCATGCGGCATGCACCAACCGAGGCGTCGCGTGCGCTCTGGAAGCGGAGCGTAGAGCCGCTACGGCTCCCCGTGGGAGCAGTTTGCATGTTTCTCGCAACTGCTGATTTCCTCCTTGGACAGACAATATTTCTTGCGTCAATTGAGCTCTACCATCGGGCCTTCGGCGTGAGGCCGCCAGATATCTGGGATTCGATCTGCATAAGTGTTACCGCCGGTCTGTTGCTGGTCGCATTCATGACCGCCAGGGGCGCCTACACGGTTAGTGGCATCCTGGACGATCACTGCAGGATCAAAACACTCTTCAGCGGCTGGCTGTTTGTTTTCTTTTCAATTCTCTGGCTCGCCTTTCTCACGAAGACGACGTCGACGTTCTCGCGCGGCTCCTTGACGCTGGCGTTTGCGGTCGGATTCCCAATCCTGCTGCCTGGCCACGCGGTTCTAGCGCGTGGGCTGAAACGGCTTCTGGCGGCTGAGAAACTCGTGTTGCGCACAGTTTATCTGTTTTACTCCGGCGTTCCTGGGAAGGAACAGGGGATAATCAACAAGCTTGGGCAACAAGGCATCGCGGTTTGTGGTGTTTCGAACATTGAGAACGATGACGGCACGATCGCAGCACGATCGGTGCATGCCGCCGTCGCAGCTGCACAAGCTGCGTTCCGTAATGGCTCGTATGGGGCAGTTTATCTCTTTTGCTCTTGGGACCAGCGGAAGTTGATCGAACGCATCCTGGAGGAAATGTCCCGCCTCCCGCTGCCGATCTATCTTTTCGCCGACGCCTACATAGATAGAATTCTGGCTGGAAGCCCGCTGCACACCGGCTGGCAGCGAGCCTTCGAAGTCCAGCGTGTGCCGTTGAGGCCTGCCGAACGCCTGCTCAAGCGGCTGTTCGATGTTGCTGTTGCATCCCTGCTACTGCTGTTCCTGTGTCCGTTGATGGCCTTGGTCGCATGTGCCATAGCGCTCGAGAACGGTCGCCCTGTGCTGTTCCGGCAGATGCGACGAGGTTTTGGTGGTAAGCCGTTCAATATTTACAAATTCCGATCGATGACGGTGCAGGAGAACGGTACACAAATTCTCCAGGCTCAGCGTAATGATGCGCGGGTTACCCGACTTGGCCGAATATTGCGCCGGTCAAACATCGACGAGCTGCCGCAATTATTCAACGTGCTTCGGGGGGAGATGTCCCTGGTTGGGCCCCGACCTCACGCCGTCGCTCATGACGACACCTATACTTTGACCATTGCGAGCTATGCTTATCGCCATCATGTAAAACCCGGTCTAACAGGGTGGGCTCAGATCAATGGCTTTCGAGGGGAAACGAAGGAACTCTGGAGGATGGAAAAACGCATTGAGCATGACCTCTGGTATATACAATCCTGGAGCATGCTTCTCGACATTAAGATAATTTGGAAAACTGCTTTACTGATATTTGCGGATCGCAACGCTTATTGATGTATCGCAGCTTTTCAAGAAGCTGAATTGATATATGTACTCTGCCGTCCAACTGATTGTACGGATAGTTTGGTGAAGTTGACATAATTGATACCGCTCAGCAACGGGTTGATGGTTCATGCAGAACTATGGTCCACTGCGTCAGTTAAAGCGCGAAGACTGTGATTGGCCGATTGGCTTGCAGCCGAAGAAGGCGACCGATCTTGCTTCAGCGAATGGCGCGCGAGCAGTTTCGTGGAGCCGACCGATCGGCCAAGCGCTATTCGCCATGGCGACCATCATGTGTCTATACCTCGGTGCCGCGGTTTGGGCCGGGTGGGCGGATTTTCGTGGCGCAATCCAACAAATGTCTCTTTCGACGCTTCCTATGGCCATCAGCTTAGTCTTTCTGGGATTGGGTCTGCGCGCGTGCCGTTGGCATTATTTCACGCAGAAATTGAATTGGCCCGTCCCCGTGCACCTCAACGTTGTCGCATTCTTGGCAGGCTTCGCCTTCACGGCAACACCGGGCAAGGTTGGCGAGGTTGTCAAATCGGTGCTTCTACGCACTCGCTACGGGATCTCATTGACGGAAGGTTTGGGAGTACTCATGGTCGAACGGCTTGGTGACGTGCTGGCCATCCTACTCCTAACCGCAGGCGGTCTTGCCCTTCTAGCCGACGGATTTTTTTTCCTTGTCATAGCCACGCTACTCGTTGCCGCTATGATGGTCGTTGTGGGCGTCCGATCGATCTATGGCGCGATTCTTGGGAGGATTGGGACGATCCCGGGACTTCGCGGCATTGTTAGCCGCATCCTCCTCTTGTTCGACGTCGCACACGAGCTGCTTCAGCCGTTGCCCTTTCTCGTCGGGATAACGATAGCGATTGTCGCTTGGGCGTGTGAAGGCTTAGCCCTTCACATAATCATCCGTGAATTTGGCATTGAGGCTTCAGTGCTAACCTCGTTGTGCGTGTTCGGCTTCGCCACGTTGGCCGGAGCTCTTTCGGGGTTGCCTGGAGGCCTCGGCAGCACGGAAGTTGTGATGGTCTTGTTGCTCACTCAGCTTGGTATGCCCGTGGCCGTTGCCGCAGTGCCAGTAGTGGTGTTCCGAGTGTGCACCCTGTGGCTTGGCAGTCTCATTGGCGTCAGTTTTATGATGGTCTGGTTGGCTTTTTGCGAAGAGAAACGTGCTGATGTCACTCGGGAATCACTATGATTATACTTGTCGACCGTTTTGAATCCGCCACTGTCATTCTGCCTGTCATCAACGAAACGACCTCGCTGGTGCAGACAGTCGAGATCATCCTGCGCGACGTCAAGGATCAATTAGAGCAAATAATAATCGCGGTGGCCGATCGGACAACGCAAGAGTCGATGGCGGTCGTGGAACAGATCCGTTGCGACTGCGGCGATCTCGTGGTGGTGCATCAGCAGAAGCTGCCTTTTCTCGGCGGCGCGATGCGCGAGGCTTTCGATTTGGCACGCGGCAGCCATGTGATCCTTATGGCTAGCGACCTCGAGACAGATCCGAATCTCGTTCGGACGCTGATTTCCGAGGCGGAAATGCACCCATCGGCGATCATCACGGCATCGCGTTGGTGCGACGGCGGATCATTTCAGGGCTACTCGACAATTAAGCTGGCGTGCAACTGGATATTTCAGCGCCTTTTCTCCCTCTTGTATGGAACATCGCTTTCGGACATGACCTATGCCTACCGCATCTACCCCACACGCTTAGTCCAAGCGATCCGGTGGGAGGAACTCCGGCACCCGTTCCTGTTTGAGGCCCTCGTCAAACCCCTACGGCTAGGCGTGCCTGTGATCGAGATTCCTGCTACTTGGACGGCACGAACGGAAGGCGCTTCGCAGAACACCTTTTTCCGTAACTTTGAGTATTTCCGGGTCGGAATGAAAGCGCGCTGGGCCTCGAGATGTTCGTTGCTCAAACCCGGAGTTGACATTCTCGGGTAACACAATTGCCGCCACTCGCAATCTTGCCGAACGGCTCACGAGACTCCCATGAAAAAAGTCATTGTCACGACGACGATCAACCCGCCCACGAAGGCTATCGAAGGCTTTCAGGCCATGAGGGATTGGGACCTTGTTGTGATCGGTGACAAGAAGACCCCCAAGTATCACCTTGATCGCGGGATCTACGTGTCGCCCGAAGATCAGGAAAAATACGACCGAGCTCTCTCTGACGCCATCGGTTGGAACTGCATTCAAAGGCGCAGCTTCGGATTGCTTTGGGCCAAAGACCTCGGCGCTGACGTCGTAGCGTTGGTCGATGACGACAATATTCCCTTGCCCGGTTGGGGCGACGACCTGATGGTCGGCAAGGAAGTCGAAGTAGACTACTATGAGACAGATTTGCCCGCGTTCGATCCCCTTGGCGCTACGAATCACGGACAACTTTGGCACCGCGGCTATCCACTGCCGCTTCTTTCGAAGCGTAACTACAACCAGAAAAGTCGCCGAAAAGTGATCGTCAACGTGCAGGCTGATCTTTGGAACGGCGATCCCGATATTGACGCGATTTGCCGCATGGAGCATGCCCCAGAATGCACTTTCGATCCAGAACGACTACCGATGGCCGCCAACAAGATGTCGCCCTTCAACTCTCAAAACACGTTCCTTAGCGGAGCATACCTTAAGGATTACTTCCTGTTTCCTCACGTAGGTCGAATGGATGATATCTGGGCGTCCTTCTACGTGCAGGCCAAAGGTTGTCGTGTCATCTATGGCAAGGCATCAGTATACCAGCAGCGTAATGAACACGACCTGCTTAGCGATATGCGCCAAGAATACCTAGGTTATGAAAACAATCTGAAGATCGTCAACGACCTGGCGCGTGATCCGGCGTCCATTCTCGCCTATCTGCCCGGTCGGTCAGCCTGGGCATTTCAACTGTACCGGAGGCACTTTAATCATGGGTAAAGTCCTTGTGACCGGTGCGGCCGGTTTTGTGGGAAGGCACATGGTCAGGCGATTGCTCGATGTGGGACACGAAGTCCATGCGGTCGATTGCATAGCGGAGTACACCGGCGGTATCCACCCAGGCGACGGTTGGCCGCTTTTTGATCCACGCGATTACCGAAACTTCCGTTTCTACAAGGAGGATTGTCGCGCGTGGTTCGAACGGGTGCAGCACGACGATTTCGACTACGCATTTCATCTCGCAGCCATGGTGGGCGGGCGGCTTATGATTGAGAACAATCCCCTTGCTGTGGCGGATGACCTTTCAATCGATTCCGCCTATTGGCAGTGGGCCAAGATCGCTCAGCCCAAAAAAACGGTTTGTTTCAGCTCCAGCGCCGCCTATCCTGTGAAATTGCAACGGCCGGATCACTACGTGTTGCTTTCTGAGGACATGATTAAGTTTGACGATGACATCGGTATGCCGGATACGAGCTACGGATGGGCGAAGCTAACGTGCGAATATCTGGCCCGGCTTGCTTGGGAGAAATACGGTCTCAACTCGATCTGCTATCGTCCGTTTTCGGGTTACGGCGAAGATCAGGATGACGCCTATCCGTTTCCGAGCATCTGCAAACGAGCGCTCGCAAACAAGGGCGCCAATGTGCTGTATGTTTGGGGCACGGGCACCCAGATGCGCGACTTTATCCATATCGATGACTGCGTGGACGGCGTTTTCGCGTGTGTAGATCAGATTGACAATGGGGATGCAGTCAATTTATCAACTGGCCTTCTCACTAGCTTCATCGACTTCGCACGCTTGGCCGCTCAGATCATGGGATATTATCCAGAGATCAAGGGCATGTCTAACAAGCCCGCCGGCGTTCATGCCCGCGGCGGCGACACCGCCAAACAGAAGCGGCTCGGCTTCCAGTATAAGATCACTTTTCAAAGCGGCGTCGAACGCGCTCTTGCTTACTACAGCCGGTAGGGCGCTTTAGATAATCGAGGCATAACGGCACCGGCCGAGGCGGCGCGAGAGAAGCCGGTGGCGATAGGCGCAAACGGCGCGGCCGCGGTTCCCCAGGGAACCCCTGCGGCCGTAACGGGGAGCGGCGAGCGGCCGCAAGGACAAACGATGACCAAGGGCCTGCGGATCACCCCTGTCCTCCTCTCTCCGGCGGAACCGGGTCCCGTCTCTGGCCTCTATCTCGGGAGGCCTATCCCAAGCAGCTTCTTCCGCTCGTCGGAAACGGCCCAGACCGCGCAACGGGCGCTCGACCACCCAACTCGTTTCAACGCGCCGCTCGTGGTCTGCAACGAGGAGCATCGCTTCAAGCACCTGCGCGCGCTCGGAATCGAGGACGCTCGGATCATCCTCAAACCCGAGGGGCGAAACACCGCGCCGGCCGTCTACGCAATACCGTGGCTAGGCCCGCATCCCGCGATCCTCGACTCCCGCGGAGCGGAGACCGCTTTGCACGCCGGCACACTCGACGATCCCAATCAATCGTTTCCCCGACCCCGGAGTACAACTACGGCTCCGCTCAAATGCTATCTTGGGTGTGCCGATCTCGCGCAAACGCGCTAAGGCAGAACTATCAGAACATAAGGGTACATAAAATAGTCCGCCCCGCTGTGCCCGGGGTAACAGCGACACGCCTCTGAGCGGCTTAAATCAAATCGGGCCGACTGGAAGCCGTTGGGATAACCCCTCCTTATGGCGTGTTCCTTCACCCAAGATGGAGAAGGGGCGCAACAGGATCGGGTTCGTCTCCATGCGGCATGCACCCATCGAGGTATCGCGTGCGGTCTGGAAGCGGAGCGTAGAACCGCTACGGCTGCCTTGGGGAACAGTTTGCGTGCTTCTCGCAACCGCTGATTTCCTTCTCGTAGAGACAATACTTCTTGCGGCGGGGGCCGGGTGGATCTGTACGTCTGGAGCGCTGCGGCGAGGCCCTGGTGGCCGGCGGCACCCCGCGGCTGCTACGGCAATTGCGCGGCACGATGCCGTTCGCCGTGTCGCTGGACGAGGGCGGATCGCGCTGGCGCGATTACGTGTGGGCCCTGCGGCCGCACCAATGGCTGAAGACGCGACCTCCGGCATCGGCACGGGGCCACGGCCCGGGCGGTCGAACTCGACGTCCTCGACCGCGCCGAGCGCGAGGCGTTTCTGGTGGGGCTCGACGAGGTACCCGGCACGGTGGTTTCGGTGGTCGGCCTACCGGGCGACCAGAAGGCGGCCGAGGCCGATCCCGAGGCCACGCGAATGATCATGAAGACCAATTATGTCGCTCCGGCGCTAGTCCTCTCGGCTCTGGCGAACCGTATGGCCGAGCGAGGCGCGGGAACGATCATCGGCATCAGCTCGGTGGCCGGCGATCGGGGCCGGGCGACGAACTATGTCTACGGCTCCGCCAAGGCGGGTTTCACGGCTTTTCTGTCCGCCTTGCGCAACCGCCTCGCCGGGCGCAGCGTGCACGTGATGACCGTGAAGCCCGGCTTCGTCGCAACCCGCATGACACGCGGCCTGAAGCTCTTCAAGGCCCTAACGGCCAGCCCGGATCAAGTTGCCAGGGCTATCGTGGAGGCGCAGCTCACGAGGCGCACCGTGAGCTACATCCTCGGGGGCTGGCGTCTCATCATGCTCATCATCCGCCTCTTGCCGGAGCCGATCTTCATGCGGATGAAGATCTGACTGGACCGGGCCGGCGGTGTTTCGGGAGCCGAACGATGGACCAACTCAATTCTCATCACGACCGGTGGCTCACCCGCAACCTCTACCTGGTGTTACTCGGTCTCCTGTTCCTGCTCAATCTCTGGATGTTGAGCGGCAATGACGTCCTGTGGAATCAACAAACCTACGGGGACGTGGACGAGGCCAAGCACTATCGCCGCGCCCTTCTGTTCTCGCGCATGCTCGGGGGTGACAGTTCCTTCAAGACCATCGCGACTTTTTACGTCAACGGGACTTGGCCGCCGCTCTACCCCATGACCATAGGGTTCGTGCAGCGCCTGACCGGAGCCGATCTCGCCGCGTTGCGCGTGTTCAACATGGCGATGGTCTATGCCGGGTTAGCGCTCCTTACGGCCGCCATCACGGATGCGCGTCTCCGGGCCGCGAGCGTGATCCTCGCCGTCCTGTTCGTGGTCGGTACCCGAAACTACTTCCAGATTCGGCCCGAGAACCTTGCCATCCTGCTCATCGCCGCCCTGATTTTCCTGATAATGCGCAAGGGTCTGTTCTCGGCCGATGAAGGGGACGCCCGCTGGCGGGGCGCTTACGGGACGGCCGGAATCCTCGCAGCGCTCATCTGCCTGACCCACGCGGTTTTCCTCTTCGCCGCGCTTTACCTGTCGGTGCTCGCCTGCCTGTGCCGACGCGCCCGCGCGATGTTCTTGATCGGCTTCCTCGCAATAGGCGGACCCTATATTGTGGCACAGAATTTGATTCACAACGGCTTCGTCCTCTTCGCGACGAGCGCCGAGGAGAACCTGGCGATCAACAACCACCCGTTCCTGCGAACCCATCCGCAATCAGCCGCGAAGGACCGCCTCTTCGAAGAGGTGGAGCGCCGCTACGCCGCGGGCGACAAGGTTGCATTCCCAAAGCCACGTCTTCTTCCACAGAGGAGTTACGAGCGATGGCTGCACGATGAGAACAAGCGGCGCATCTTCAAGGCCATCGCCCTAGACGAGATCCGGAGCGATCCGGTTAGCGCCCTGCGGCGTATGGCTCTGCGTTTCTGGACGCTCGTGAGTGGGTATGGGTGCTTGGTCGATGACCTCCACGTGGGCGATCGCCGCTACGGTTGCTTGATCTCACCTGCGGCAGATCAGGTGTTTTACGGTCTTCTGGAACTAGCTGGCCTCCTCGGGTTTGCTGTAGCCGCCATGCGGGAATGGGGACGGTGGCGCAGCTTCTCCTTCGTGGTGTTCTGCCTCGCCATGCTCATGCCCATGGTCGTCATCCATGCGGTGGTGCGGCACTTCAACATTGTCCTACTGCTCAGTGCCTTTGGCGGGCTCATGCGCTTGCCGGATTGGAGCTCGCGACTCGGCAGGGCCGATGGAGTGCGAGCTCCGGTTTCCTAGAGTCATATCTGAGATCGCGATTCGCCGAGGGCTTCCCGATCATGGGATGGCGCAGCCGCCTTGAACCATGCAGCCTATGAGCTTCCGCTCGACGGCATCCGGTTCTCGACTTCCTTCAAGATGTTCTTTGCGCGTGTGGTGCGGCTATGCTTGGCCAGAAAGTCTATCTTCGCCTGCAGACCAATCTGATCCCGAAACACCTTGTTTTTGCGCAGGCGATGAAGAGCTTTGACCCAGTCGGACGGGTTGTCTGGCGACACCAGAACGCTGTTGACGCTATCCCTCAAAACTTCTCGGATAACTGACAGGTCGGAGGACACTATGGGTTTGCCATGCGCCATGTATTCAAAGAGCTTGAGCGGCGACATTCCCTCAGCGATATTTCGACCGCCGCCCTGGCCCTCTACATTTCTAAGGTAGGGCGCGAGTACAACGTCCATATCGGCCAAGTAGGCACATGTCGCGGCGTGAGGAACGTAGCCATGAAACACTGTGTTCGGGCATTTGGCCAGCTTCGATGTCCAATACTCTATATCGCCCGGTGTTCCCCCGACGATGTGAAATGTCGCCCAGCCGCATCGAGGCGCAATATCGCTTATTATCTCCATGCCTTTTCCCTTATACAGATGTCCGACATAACCAACCTTGAACGTGCCGCTGAGGTTGCATGGCTCGACATTCGGCGGAACAGGATCCGCGCCATTGGGCGCGATGAGAAATTTTCCCGCATGTTGAGGAAAGAGGCGGATGCTGTCGTCTCGCAGGCGTTGCGACGTGACGACCAGCATACGGAATGCCTTTAGGCCTATCACTTTGGCAAGGCGCTGACGCTGACGTCTGCTCAAACTGCCAATCGGGTCGTGAAGCTCAAAAACGGTCGTGAACCCGAAAAGTCCGGCAGAAACAAGCGCTACAGTAGCCGAGCGTGTAAAGACGACATGCGGCCGCAGCCAGACCGCAGCAAGCAGCGCCAACACAGCAAAAAAAAGCTCCCGGCCGGGCACAGGCCAAAAGGGTACAGGGAGAACGCGGAATGGGAACTCGGTACCGAATCCGTATTCGCGCGCGATCTTTTCATAATGATCCCGTGTATTCATGGAGGCGCGTGGAAGCGCTAGTAGGACCTCCGCTCCGGCAACCCGAAATGCATGGCACATCTTTGCGACTTGTACCGCATTGGCGGCCGGCGCCGGGACGTGCGCAGAATGTATATAGAGAAGCCGCATCCACAAAGCCTATCTTTCACGCGTCGCGGCTAGTCTAGTTCTTCGCCTCTGAGCCGCAAGTTCGGAGACCACGAGCCTGGGCAGACGCACCCAAGTCGAACGACAAAAGCGCCCTCCGCAGTGGTGGCTCCGTGAGTTGTGATAGTACCACTCTCCGGTTGCCTCACCAAAATCGAGCACCCTCTTTCGCGAACTGAGGGCAGGCCCAGCGACAGCTCACGCCGCCCTTCACCCGGACAGGTTCTGACCACAGCCGTCATCAAAGCCCCAGCCAGCCAGCAATAATGTTGCGCTGTATCTCCGAAGTTCCGGAATAGAGTTTGCTGCCGATGGCATCACGCACGGCACGTTCGACGTCGAATTCGCTCAAGAAACCATAGCCGCCGAAGACCTGGACGACATCGAGCGTGGTGCGAACTAGCGATTCGCTCACAAAGAGCTTTGAAACAGCGGCGTCGAGGGAAACGGACTGGGAGCGCTCAAGGCCCCACGCCGCCTTATAGACGAGCAGTCGGGCCGCCTCCACCTGCATCTTCATGTCGGCAATCTTATGGGCGACCGCCTGGTGCTTGGAGATGGCCTGGCCGGACTGACGTCGGGTGCGCGTATAGGCCACTGCCTTTTCCAGAAGCCGCTCCATGGTGCCTATATGACTGGCGAATAGGCACGCCCGCTCCCAGTCCATGCTATGAGCGAACAGCCTGGAGCCGCCGCCCACTCCACCGAGAACAGCGTCCTTCGAAACAAATACGTCCTCGAAGACAAGCTCCCCGATCGGAGACGTCCGCAGTCCCATTTTTTCGAACTTTTGCGCGACCCGATAGCCGGGCAGCGCGCGGTCCACGAGGAAGCTCGTGATGCCGCCGAAATACCCCTTGGCGCGGTCAGTGACAGCAAAGACGACGGCAACATCTGCCACCGGCCCGTTGCTCACGAAGGTCTTCGTGCCGTTGATTAGAAAGCCGTCGCCATGAGGCTCCGCCCGGGTTTGCATCGCAAATGCATCGGAGCCCGACTCCGGTTCGCTCATCGCATTGGCTGCGATCAAGGTGCCATCACAGAGCCCCGGAAGATATCGATTCTTCTGCTCTTCAGTGCCGAACTTCCAAATCGGCACCACGCAGGCCAGAAGGTGGGCGCAGATCGAGAAGACCAAGCCGGAATCCTCGCAGCCGTAGCCAAGCGCATCGATTGCAATGGCCGTGGACAGGGAATCGAGACCGGCTCCCCCGTAGGCCTGGGGGACTGGCAGGCCGGTCAGGCCCATCTGCGCGCAAGCCCCCCACAACTCGCGCTGGAATACTTGGTCTCGGTCGCGCTGCCTGACATCTTTATTGAGCTTATCTTGCGCGAAGCGAAGGATCTGGCCACGCAGGATACGCTGCTCCTCGTTCAGCGCGAAATCCACTACTCCATCCTCATCAGATGCTGGTAGTCGATTTTATCTGTCGATGTCTTGGGAAGTAACTGCTGATGCGAGAACCAGTCCGGGGCCATGTAGGCCGGCAAGTTGTGGGCGCAGAACCGCTTCAGCTCGATGAGCGACAGCGCATGGCCGTCGCGCGAGGCATAGAACACCTTTATGGAGACGCCCGACTCCTCCGAGCGAGCGATCGCCGCCACCTCGGAGATCGCTGGATGGCGATAGAGCGCCGTCTCGATCTCGCCGAGTTCGATCCGATATCCCCGTCTCTTCACCATCCGGTCGCGTCGACCGCGGAAGGTGTAGACTCCGCCATCGCCTTCGATCACTACATCGCCGGTACGGTACCAGCGACCGCTTGAATCGACATGAAAAGCGGCGCTTGTTCGCTCAGGCATGTTCCAATAGCCCAGCATCACGGGAGCACCGCTGATTGCGAGCTCGCCTTCCTGGCCTCGCGGCACGTTGCGACCATTCGCATCGATCACGCGTGCCTTAACATGCGAGCAGGCGCGCCCGATCGGAAACGGCGCCGAGCGGTCTTCGGCGATCGTCTGCGGGATTTCGTAGTAGGTACAGACGTTGGTTTCGGTTGGGCCATAGAGATTCAGGTAACGTGCGCGTGGGACCACAGCCTTTAGCCTGCGCAGATGCTTGACCGGAAAAACCTCGCCGGCAAATAGAATGAACCGAAGAGCGTGGTCGTCGCGAGCATCAAGGCTGCCGTGCTCGACCAGAAGCGTGAGTACGGAGGGCGTGGAATACCAGACGGTCAACCGCCGCTCGGCGATAACCGACGCCATCCGGGTCGGATTCTTGCCGAGCTCCTCACCGATGAGGAATACGGTCGCGCCGTGCTTCAGCGGTACGAAGATGTCGAGAATAGACAGGTCGAAATGTAAAGGCGCATGGGAGGAGAAGCGGTCGTTCTCGTCAGGGGCGAGGATATCGGAACACCAGTCCACGTAGCTCGAGCCATTACGATGCGTCAGCATCACGCCCTTCGGCTGGCCGGTCGAGCCCGAAGTGTAAAGCACGTAAGCGAGGTTGTCCGGCTCCGGCCGCGCCGATTCGTCCTCCACCGCCAAGCCGCCGGCCTCTACGCGAGCCAGGTACGTCGCGAGCGGCGAGGGACCGTCGGACCAGTCGAGCGGCAAGAGCCGAGGTTCCGCAGCCAAACGCGCTAACTCATAGCGCAAAGTTTCGGCTCTGGACGACTCCACGAAAATCGCGCGCACGCCGCAGTCGTTAAATATGAACGCGTTACGCGCAGGCGGTGCCAGAGAGTCGACGGGCACATAGGCCGCGCCCACCTTTAAGATGCCGAACAGAACAGCGAGCGAGGCGATGGATTTTGGAAGGCAAATGCCGACGCGGTCCCCCGGCCGGACGCCGATCCGACGCAAATGGTCGCGGACTTGGTCCGACAGCGCGTCGAGCTCGCCGTAGGTGATCTGCCGCCCAGAGCTCGCCTCGACAGCGGCGCACGTCTGGGGATACCGCCTCGCGCTCTGTTCCAGATACTCGTGTAAGGCAGCGACCGTCATGGCGAGCTCTATGTGGACGCCTGCTTCGACTGGACGAAATTGGCAATTTGGGCGATGGAGTTCAGGTTCTCCGGCACGAGTTCGTCAGGGGCGATTTCGATACCGCAGGATTTTTCCAGGTAGGCAACGAGCTTAAGCGTCGCCAGCGAGTCGAGAATGCCGTCAGTTATCAGCTCCGTTGAATCCGTCAGATTCTCCGGCCTTTCACCGGGCAGAAATTCCTTCAATATGAAATCCTTGGCCATCGTCCTGATCTGGATCGCGTTCATTGTTCCTCCCTTTGTGGAGCAACCGCAAGGTTCAGGGGAAATAAATCCTGGTGTTGCTGCAGCACTTCGTAAAGCTTGTCGGCGACGAGCCGATGGCCGGCGGCGTTTGGGTGATCGTCCCAAGGTGCTACAAGAAGCGTCCGCCAGTCATACCCGTCATAGACACCGGAAAGATCGAGAACATTGAAGCCAGCCTCGGCAGCGAGGCGCTTCTCCAGCTCGGCACTGGTCCTCTCGTCTGGTCTGGGTAGATAGATCCAAAAGACCCCGACACCTTCTCGCTTCGCAGCTTCCACGATTCGAGAATAGATTGCACGCTGAAGTCTCTCTCCGTAGGGCGTGAGCTTTCTTTGAAGCACCTCGCGGTCGGCGCTGGGATCGATCCCGCTCTCGCGTACAATGTCGCGCACGAAGTCGTAGCGATATGCGGAGCCATTCTGGATTGCCGTCGCGAGACGCTTTAGCATTCGTGGAATAAGCGCGCTGTGCTCGACGTAAAAGATGTACTTTGGTTTGAATGCGAGCACCCGATCCTCGAGGATGGCCAGAATGTCCAGAGGAACATAACCCCCAACAGCAAAGTTCAGCACCTCGTAGTGTCGATATCCGCTGTCGGCCGCCTGCGCATTCAGCCGCCGCTCCAACAAGCCCTCGAAAGTCTCTTCATCCGCGACGCCCTCGCCGAAGAGGTGGGAAGAGCCGACGACTGCAATTCGTAGGGTGCCGGGAGAAGGAATCTTCTCGTAGTCCTGATCTCGCATGCCCCAGCGGTTGATATGGACCCGCTTTCCCTTAAAGTCTGCTTGGGAAAGTGGTCGCAGATAGGTCGTGGGAAGCGCACCCGTGAACTCGCTCAGCGGCGTCTTGTCCAAATTGTCCCAACCGTCGTGTCGTTGCTGGCCATAGACAATCCAGAGTTCTGGGTTAAATGCGCCGACATTGACGAGGTTCTCGTAGTAGCCGCGCTCCAGGTTCGCGTTGTCGCGGCTATTGAGGGTCGGCACTCTAATGTCGGCCATTGCGGTACTGACCGTCTCCCCGAGGCGATCGTGAACCACGGGGAGCGAGATGCAAACCGCGATCAACCCGCAGACACCGACCGACGCAACCGACCGTCGGAAACTGTACTGGCGGTCGCCGCCGCCGCGCGCGAGCGCAAGGGCAGGAATGCCAATGATAGCTGCCACCGCGACCAGTACGAGGGCGGGCGTCGTTTTGCCAGGTCCTTCCACGCCCACAGTGTCGAAGACCGAGAACCATTGTGGGATAGAGCTCGCGCTCCAAAACGACCAAAGGAGGCAGATGACGACGAATACGCCAATGGTCCGGCCCGCAGTTTGCAGCGCACCGTTCCAGCTTAGTGCCCCGCCACGCAGGCGCCGCGTGCGACCGTGCCGCATTTCATAATGGGCGTTGATCGTCACAAGCACGGCCAGGATCATCCAGAAGAGGAAGTCGTTCCAGGTGAATACCCAGGTGCCACGTAACCAGAACCACTGATAATTGTGCAGCAGCCAGGTCGCGAGGAACGCGAGGAGGGTCGCGCTGACCAGCGCTACGCTCTCTCCCCAGCGTCGAAAACGAAAATACAACGGATAGTATACAATTTTCATTATGAAGTCCTTCCAGTATATATTTATTCGACGCCAGAAATCTGTGAAACTTGAGGAAAGAAAGTACAGATTGTGGGTTTCTGGAAGGTTGAATCCAAATAAATGCAAAATCCCCGTGATTATGTGAAAAGTTCCTGAAACCTTCAGATAAAGTAAAAATGGCCATATGATAAATTGCAAAAGATCGATCTGATTCTGTACGTCCGCAGCATCGATAACAAATCGCTGATATACGATGCGGTAGCATATCAATTGGACAGCGCCGCGAAACATCCACTGAATGCCCGTTTGATAGATGTAGTGCCGGTCAGCATTGTAGTAGCTGCTGCGGAAAGTTCTAAAATCTACGACCGGAAAGAGCGGGAAGCACACGTTCGGCAACATGAAAAAATACGCGAGACGTTCCGAAACCGTCGCCATTTTCTGGTCACGCCGCATTTCATACGCATAGACAATGAGACGGAACATGAACATGGAAGCGAGCACGGGCCAGACGGCGCGCGTCCACGGGGTCGCAATCCAGTCCATTCGTGCGGCGGCGAGCCCGCAGCCGGCGCCAACCAGCGCCAGCACTCTCCATCCAAAAGCGATCGGTAGGTGGACAATTCCGATCAGTACGAGCCCAATGGCGACGATCCAGGCGGCATCGATGACGCCCTCAAATCTCCAGTGGTGCCAGTTGGGCCCAAGGTTCACGAAGACTGCGGCGATAGCCGCGAACGAGAGCAGCACGAAAAACGGCAGCCGGTAACGCTGTGGCAGGAAGTAGTGCACGCACCAGCCGGCGAGGGCAACGAGCAGGACGCGGACAAGCGCAGTAGTCTCGAGCCTAAGGAGATAGACCAGCGCGATGAAGAGGGCCAGTTGGCCGGTTATGGCGAACCAAGCCAGGATGCTTCTCGACTCAGTCTCCGTAGGATCCGCCGACCAGGGAAGAGACAAGGTCTTCACATCAAGGCCAAGCATGTCTCGATCGAATGCACGCTCGCCGCCAGCGCATATCGACAATAAGCAAACTTTGCGGCACGCGAAAAATCCGCAAACTGCTGGTCAAGCGCCTCAGCCATGCTCCTGTCCCCCTGATAGGGTAAAGCCGCCCGGTCCCTTAAAGCGTTGCCTTGAGCATACCACAAAATAATCACTCCGCTGTGCCCGGGGTAACAGCGACATGTCTCTGCGATGTCGATTTAGGGTATGCTCAAAGACATAGCTGCCTCTCAAGAGCGTGGCACAACACCAAAGACGAAATAGCGATTAAGGATGAAATTGAGGAGAAACGCCGTTCCTATTCCGACGGCTTTGGCCAACACCGGTTCGACTTTGGTCTCCGCCACAACGATAACTGTGACCGTCACGTTAAGAGCCAATCCAAGCGTTGCGGCGACCAGAAAATAAATAGCAGATCTCAGTGAAAGTGTTTTTACCCCGAATACAAAAAAAGAGGAAGCGCAGTAGTTAAATGCGGCCGCCAGCAGGAAACTCAGCGTAGCGGCGACATACAACGGCCCAACGTGCTTTGGATAGAGTGCAGAAAAAGCCCCGATGTCGACGATTGCAGCCAATCCACCGGAGACGAAATAACGAAGCCCTTGGTCAGCGACACCGAGCCGCGAATTCCTTTCGATCATTGAGAACCTCTGCTGTCTTCGCGGGCCACCGCTGACGACGAAAGAAGAGGCTCAAAAACGGAATCGTGGTACGTCCTGAACGTTGGGAAATCCTTGTGCGGCACCGCTCGTCGTAGAAGGACCTGGACTCCGGCCCGGCGTGCAGCTTCCCCGTCATGTTCGGCGCGATCGCCGATCAGCACGGCGCGTTGAGGCGGAACACCTGCGCAGGCAAGAACATAGTATAGGCCGGCAGGATCGGGTTTCAGCCGGCGCACGCCGTCGTCCCCGGAGCTGGCGATGATATCGGCGACCAAGTCGAGGGCAACAAGTTTTGCAGACGCAGGATAGTCCGACCAGACCGCGATCGTCTTTCCTCGACCCGCACAGGCATCGAACAGTTCCGCGACACCGTTGAAGCGATAGCACCTAAGAAACCGGAGGGGACGTTCTTCGATCCACTCCTTGACCAGAGTTCGTACATCATCCGGTGGCAGTGAACACTCCGCCGCAGTAAGCCGATATTGGATATCCGTTATATCCTCCATCTGCTGTGCACGGCTCAAATCCTCGCGACAGCGACGGAACGCTCGCAGCGTCAGCGCAGTCCTGAAGCTCAATGTTCGACAACAGTGCGCTCCAAGTTCGATTAGCATCCGTTGTCTTAACCGCCTCTGGTCATACAAGGTCCCGTCGACGTCGAAGATGACAAGATCAACTGCAGCCCAATCGAACGTTCGATCAAGCCCTCCCATGCCCTACCATCCAGAATTCAAGAAATCTATGTAATGCGGAATGGAAAGTTTCTGAAGCCAAGGGACGTCGACACGACTTGTTATGCCGAAGACCGCAATGATGGCAACAATCGTGAACATCAACCACCGCGAACGAAAGAGTCTCTCTGGCCGTTGCGCAACGCTATTCTTTCGGAAGGAGAGCCATAGATAGAGAGAGAACAGCAGGGCAAAGAACGGAAATGTAAGTATATACTCCGCCTTATACTTGATAAGAAAGACCGCGAGGAAAAACGATGCCAGATTTGCATATGTAAAGCATGAGATCAGCAATCGCTCTTCGGAATAGCCGCGGAACGCGCGACGATAGAGGTGCAGAACGCCGAGGCCGGGACCAGCTGCAATGTCCCGATATTCGGATAGGCGCTTTGCTCCCATCAGAAATGCCCCGCCCATCCAATAGCAGAACATTAGACTAGACGGGGGCAGCGAGGTCGGGTCGATCATCGCCCAGCCGAGGACCAGGCGTATTGGATTGTTGACGGATTCGCTGATCACGTCGACATAGGTGCGATCCTTAAGGCGAAATGGCTTCACGTTGTAGAGTAATCCCGAAAGCAGGAACAGCAGCGTGGTCGCAAAGAAGAGTGGTCCGAGAGCCACCGCGCAGATGAGCCCCAGCCCGGCAAGCACCGCGTATTCGATGTAGATTAGTCTGGGATCAAGGTCGTGTCGTACGGATGCGCGCTTCGATTTTGTTGGGTGATGCGCATCGAATTCGCGATCGAGCCATTCGTTGATGACGTAATTGCTCGACGCGATCATGACGACGCTGAACCCGCCAAGCAGAATTCTCAAGAGGAGCTGATCTGTAGGTTCTCTCAGGACCAGAGCCAGAACTATGCCAGGTATGATGAAGACGTGCTTCGTAGAATGGTCCACACGCGCAAGCGTAAGATAGCTTCCCCAAGTGGCGTTCGACAGTTCTGACTGCATCACACAATGTCCTCTGTGAAAAGTTCTTGCCGGGCAATTGGAAAAAGAGCTGTGGTGTCATCACCTTTCTGCGGATTCGATCCGCGTCTGATCTAAGACGTAGACACGCCCATCCGGGAGCTGCTTGTAGAGGCTCAAAGGCACTACTTTGACGAGATCATTTTCAGGCAGATTGTAAAATCGCGAAGTGATGGCATCGAAGAACACGACGTAACCATTGCCGCTTATTATTGATCGCCGAAGCGATAAGATCTGCTCCTCCAATGTATTGTTCGGGTCTTCTCGCTGCGTCCGGCGATCGAATTGACGCGGAACTAATCGAACAAACCGACCGGTCAGATACCCGAGTGCGTCGGCGCCGTTGGAGTATACAATTGCGTCGGCCGGAAGATCTTTGACGAACTGAACGAGCGGGGAGGAATGCCAAGCGGTGGCATCATATCCGATGCCGGTGGCGTAGGCGCGCCAAACCCGGTCTGTGCTGCGGACCAGATGAGCCGCAAGGACGACCGCGATAAGGACCGAAAACGCCCACAGGACAAGACGTGGCAATCGGACTCGATACGGGCCACCCAAGGCGACCGTCGTAGCCATGACAACTGCAATGTAGAGAGGAACCGCATAGCGACTGCGGGGTCCGAACAACGGCAGGTTTGCTTCGACATGGACGGCAATAATCATGAACAGGCAGTAGAAGATGGCGAAAAGCCCAAGGACCAGGGGTAGTCGGTCAAGTGTCAGGACACGGCCTGCTGCGGATTCCTTGAGAATGCGACGGCTACAGATCCACATAACTGTGCCGGATACCGCGACTGCGGCGATGAGCAGAAGAAGCCGAATCGGGAACGGGAGTGCCATCGGGACGAGAAGATTGGTCAACGTATTCAGACCCGAAAGCCACGACTCGGCGTCAGGATTGCCGTTCAGCCGGAGCTCTCGGCCAAGCCCGTTCCCGCCTGCCAATCGGCTTCCGATAGCCCAGGTCAGAAAGATTACGCCGCTGGTGATCGCGATTAGGGCGATATCGAGAAAGCGTCGCGCAAGCAGCCTCGGCCTATCGAGAAGCAAGCAAGCCGCGATCGCCAGCGCCAGCGGCGCTGCGGTGAAGCGCGCCAACATCGCAAGTCCCAGTGTGACACCGGTAAAAACCAGGAAGTAGCCTTTGCGGCTTTCGAAGTACCGACAAAACAGGAGAACCGTGGTTAGCACCAAACCAATGAACAACGGCTCGCTCATCGCAACGGCATGCAGGAATATAAATTGTGGCGACGTGACGATCAGCGCTGTCCCCAAAGCAGCGGCCGAGGTCGTCGTTGAAGAGAGCATCAGCCAGATTAGGAGGATATTGACACAGACGAAGACCAGGCCCAGCACGCGGGCCCAAGTCACGACAGATCCGTCTGCAGCTCTGACAATGTCGAGCAACCAAGCGTATAGCGGCGCATCAAATGGGGTCTCATCCAGACGCATGTAACGGGTCGAGTCCGGCAGTATTCCGATGCCGTGACGGGTAGAGATCACGAATATCGAGATTGCCGTGATCAGAAAGACAACTCCGATCACGTTCCTCGAAGATGTCCTCCACAGAACGGCTTCAGCGGTGGTCCCGTTACTAGGCATCTCTGCCCTCTGTACTTCACGCGTCTACGAGGCCTCGGAACTCGAAATCGGGCAAGACGCTAGTAGGCGTACTGGCTGCATTGAAGTCATACCACAAAATAATCATCTCGCTGTGCCCAAGGTCACAGCGAGATGTCTCTGAGCCGTTTAAATCCAACAAGCTAAGTCTGACCGACTGGAAGCCGTTGGGATAACCCCTCCTTATGGAACGGCATGTGCCATGACCCAAGAAGGAGAAGGGGTGCAACAGGATTCGGGGTTCGTCTCCATGCGGCATCGACTGCGTATCGCTCATGTCATTACCCGTCTCATCAATGGCGGTGCTGATGAGAATACCGTCCATTCCTGCAATTGGGCCGCGCAAAGAGGACATGATGTTGTCCTGCTGCATGGCGAGATGGTCCACCCGGAAATTTTAGCTAAAGTGGACCCGCGGGTGGAACTCATTGGCGTCCCGGGCTTGACCCGGTCCATTTCGCCTGTCTCCGACGTGAAGGCATTGTTGGCGCTTACCAGGAGATTCCGCGCCTTGCATGCCGACATCGTACATACGCACACCAGCAAGGCAGGCATTCTCGGGCGTTTCGCGGCATGGAAGGCAGGAGTTCCAGCGATCGTTCATGGCGTACATATCGTGCCTTTTGTCAATGTCGGCGTCGCCGAGCGGTTTGCCTATCTCGCCTTGGAAAAACTGGCAGCACCAGTCACCAGTGCGTTCATCAGTGTGAGCGAGGGCATCCGCGACTTATGCTTGAGCGCAGGAGTGGGACATCCAGACAAACACTATGTCGTCCATTCCGGATTCGACCTTGATCGTTTTCGCAACGCCCGTCCGCCCGACGATTGGCGCGATTTGCTGCGCTTGACACCGGGCGCGCCGCGCCCGCCTGTGCTCTTGATGATCGCGGCTTTCGAGCCACGCAAGCGACACACGGAATTTCTGGACGTTTTCAAGAAAGTCGCAGTCCGCTTACCCGACGCGGTGCTTGTGCTCGCGGGCGACGGGCCGCTTCGCTCGATCGTCGAATCGCGGGCCAAGTGGCTTGGGCTCGAGCGCCAAGTGGTCTTTACCGGTTATCGGGACGATCCCGAGCGGCTGATCGCACTGGCGGATCTCTGCCTGCTCTGTTCCATGCGGGAGGGATTGCCCCGCGTGGTCATGCAATATCTCGCCGGTGGCAAGCCTTGCGTCGCTTGCGATCTGCCAGGTCTTCGCGAAGTGCTCCGCCCTGGTATCAACGCTGTGATTACACCCGAACACGATTTAGCAGCCATGGCCGACGCCATTGCCGCCCTCCTGGAGGATCGTGAAAGACTGGCTTGCCTCGCCCAAGGCGCCGCGGCGACGGATCTTTCGAACTGGGACGCCAAGCTAATGGGCAAGCGGATCGATGCCATCTATCGCGAGGCTCTTGACCAGCATCGGGCAAGCAAGGGAGTGCCGACAAGGCCTCCTGTCGGAAATGTGGCGCTTCCGCGATGAAGGGGTGTGACCTATGCGTTTGACAAGGTGGTGAGATGCCAAAAAAGTCATCTTCTCTTGCACATGGGACGGGGGGTGGCCGCCAGTGGCTCCAGGAACGCTATCCGGCGGATTGATATGATTGTAACAGAAATTGTCTCTGCTCATCCGATGAAGCCCCCCCAAGCCGAAGCTCTTCCGAGCATACGTATTCTGCTCGTGCTCCCAACCTATTTTCCTGAGTCATATGGCGGTGCCGAACAACAGACGCGCCGATTTGCTCGGATGCTGGTTGAAAGGGGCGTTTCCGCAACCATTCTGGCACCCAGATTGTCGCACTCGACGCCGAAACGGTCCGCCATCGACGGGGTGCCCATCCAGCGCCTTCGTTTGCGCGCGGCGCCGAATTTAGGCGGGCGGCATATGCTGTCGTTCCTGTCGTGGTGTGTCCAGGTAGTGATCTGGATGCTGCGCCATCGCGACGAATTCGATGTTGTACATATCATCCATGCCCGACTTCACGCCGTTCCGGCGGCATTGGCAGGAGCCCTCCTGCGCAAAACGGTTCTCGCAAAATTGGGCCGGGGCGGACCGTGTTTCGATCTCGACGTTGTGCGCGAGAAGAAAATCATCGGTCGCTGGGCGTCCGCCCTGATCAAACGTCACGTCACGGCCTTTATCGCCAATAGCCGCCAGATCGCTGGTGATCTGAAGAGACATGGCATCGACGCGGATCGCATTCATGTGATTCCGAATGGGATCGATCTGCCCCGCATGCCGCACCGCGAGCCGAGCGCCGATGGCAGCCGACGCTTTATCTGCCTTGGCCGTCTCGATCCGGAAAAATGCGTCGAGCACGTGCTCGACGCATTCGCGGCACTTCCCGCCCACGCAAAGGCGCAACTCACTATCCTGGGCGATGGCCAGTGCCGCGCCACTCTCGAGGAACACGCGGTCCGGTTGGGCCTTTCCGGCAGGGTCATATTCGCCGGCGCGGTCGAAGATGTCTTTCCCTTTCTGCGGGAGGCTGATTTCTATCTTTCCACCTCGGTGTCGGAAGGCATGTCGAACGCCCTGCTCGAGGCCATGAGCTGCGGCGTGGTCCCGATCATCACCGATGTCAGCGGTGCGTCCGACATTGTGGAGCATGAGCGCAGCGGTTTTTTGGCTCGCTCGCATGCGGAGTATTGCGGACTCCTTCTTCGCGCGCTCGGCCTATCGGAGGCAAAGCGCGATGAGATGGCGCGTCGCGCAGTACAAACAGTCACTGCGCGATTCAGCATGGAAAGCGTCGCAACACGGCAAATGAGGCTGTATGCCACTCTTGTGGATACTGCCACCCAGATCGTGAGGCGATAGCTTATTAAGGAGCAACCCCGAAGCCCGCCTAAGCAATGACGACTATTGATGCCGGAGAGAGGCGCTGAACGAGATGCTTGAGCGCCTACAACGCAGCAAAGAGGCCAAGTAATCAGCCATGACGGTCGACTCCCGCGAAAAGCTGAGGTTCGTGGCTAGGGAAAAGTGTGCCCTGGATGCGGCCGCTGCCATAATGACTTAGGTTGATGAAGCGATGACGAAAACGGTGATTGGGCGCCTGAGGAATCCACCCGCGAGGCGTGGGCGAGAAAATAGCTCATAAGGTTGGAGCACGCTTGCATGCACTGAAGCGTGGCAGTCCAATTGGACAGTCCGGAGCAGGTCAACTTGGACGAGGTAACTGGACATAAGAACCTGACACGAAGGGCAGCCAGGGGCCTCTCGTGGTCTGGTGCCACATTGCTGGCCCGAATCTTATTGAATGTCCTGGTCACGGCTGTCCTCGCTCGCCTGCTTTCCCCCCAAGAATATGGTGTTGTCGGCGCTGCCATGATCGTCGGTGCCCTAGGAAATTCGATCGCCAATCTTGGCATGTCGCAAGTGGTGATCCAGCGACGGGACATTGAAGAGCGGCATATCAGAACCGTCTTTTCCTTGTCCATGCTAATCGCCACCATTCTCGGCTTGCTTCAATGGATTTTTGCACCGCAGATCGCCGATTTTCTTCATATCCCGGAATTGGTCCTCGTTTCGCGCGTCCTTGCGGTCATGATGGTTGCGAATGCATTCAATCTTGTTGCCGAGGCCATTTTGTCGCGGCACCTGAAATTCAAAATATCCTCCATAGCGAGTCTGATCGCTTGGATTGCTTCCCATGTCGGCCTAGCCATTCCGCTTGCCTATTTAGGATTCAGCTATTGGGCCTTGGTGGTCACGTATATGGCCGAGGCATTGATCCTGGCCAGCATCTATTTCTTCATTGCCAGGGACTATCTCGTGAGGCCCAGTTTCGACATGCAGTCCTACCGCGATATCCGCAGACAGAGCCTGGGCTATTCGCTGGCTGGTATATCGACCTTCACCGCCAAATATATCGACAATATTATTGTCGCGCGCTTGATCGGTACCGCAGAGCTGGGCATTTACTCGCGAGCGTATTATCTGATCGCGATGCCGGCAACTCTGTTCGGCAATCTGAACAAGAGTGTGGTTTTCCCGCTTCTGTCGAAGGTTCAGGACGACAAGGTGAGGCTTCGCACCGCTCAGCTCAAGGGCTATGCCTTGACGGCAGCCCTAGCTTTGCCATTCAGCGCGTTCCTGAGCACGTTCGCCAATGAGCTTGTCCTGACGGTTCTCGGCCAGAAATGGGTGGACGCCGTTGTGCCCATCATGGCTTTTTCTGCGGCGATCTATTTTCGCCTCGGCTATAAGGTTTGCAGCGCTGTGATGCTTGCCACAGGCCGCAGCTACCAGATGGCGACCATGCAAATTATCAACATGGCGCTTATCGGTTTGTTCGCATTGTTTTCGGCACCTTACGGCGTGAACGCGGTGGCGGTCGCTGTATCGGCGGCCATGGCGGCAAGTTTCGTGCTTTGTGCTGTCGTCAGTTGCCGGATGACGGGGGTGACACTCTGGGACTTCTTGCTTGTCCATGGTCCACCGGCTGCTTTTGCCGCATTTGTCTTCGGGGCAGGCTCGGCGGTCAAAGCTCTGCTCGAAGGATGGCCGGATTATCAGGTGCTGGCCGTCGGGCTTTCCGTCATAGGCGCGTTATCCCTTGTTGCGCTCTATATGAGGGCTTCGCTTTTTTTCGGGAGATACGGCGTAGAAGTGCTCAAGAGCGCAGCATCAAAGAAAACGGCATGGATCAAATGGACGCCAAGCTGAGCGAATAAAGCGGTCGCATCTTATAACTTCAATTGCCAGATATCGGCCCATCCGGCGGGAGCGAATGCGGTGGCGAGCAGGCGGTTGGCGAGCACGTATGTGCGATCGCGGTCCGCCGAGGCATTGACCTTCGGCAGAACCGTGCCCGCGGGGACGTCCATCCCGAGAAATTCGGCCAGTTTCTCAACACCGTCACCTTCTTCCCAACAAAGCTCCAGGAACGGCTTTCCTACAAGCATCTTTCGAACGCGGGCATTGTGCTCCGTATAAATTTGGATTAGCCGCGCATCCTGCCCAAAGGGATAGGTCTGGCCCAAGACGAGCTTCCGGATGTTTTTGAACGGAACGCCTGTCAGTGCGTGCTTTTTCAGGCTGGATAGCCAGCGTTCCGGCGATGACCGTCTTGTCAGGATAAAGCGCGCGTATGGAAATCGCTCGATCAACATCGAGCACATTGACGCGTACGGCCAGTCCTCGAAGCTGTCGTACTGGTCGATGAACTCGAATATCTTGTCGTACTCCTTCTTGTGCCAGGCTCTCACGAGGTCGCGGCGAAAGGGCGCGTGGTTGAATCCGAGCCCTCTGAGAACCGTCCCAAGGGTCTTTGTGCCGGTCTTACCAAGTCCCACGCCGAATATCTTGGGCACGCCCTGGTTGGTCATTCCTAATCCTCAGAACCTGTACCCGAAGCGCTCGATAATATAGGCGAACCTTTGGACCTGCGCAATCTGTTCGACGTATCTTTGCCCGTCATCGAACCGCGCAAACTCAGAAATTGTCACCTCCATAATCGAACAATTCCGCAGTTGCGCGGGTGCCTGTCCAAATCCGCTGTCGTGCTGAATGATCGAGGCGGGCAACCGCTCGGGTGTTGACGTCTCGTGCGATGTGATCGGGTGCTTCATCCAATCTTATCCGCAGCTTTTCGCCAGTCGCGGCGTTTGTGTTCGTCGTCCGCTCCGTCCCAAATGATTTGACCTTAAACCGGATCCTTCCGTCCTCCGCTGCTGCTATGCCGAGCGCGTCGTAAAGGCTTTTAACAAAGGTATCCGGTGATTGGATCAAGTCCTCGAATCGAAGCGATAGCGCATCACGCTTCCTCGAGGCTTTGAACATCAGGCTAGTCACATCATTGTACCATTTGATCGCGCGCGCCTCGCTGAGACCGCTGCGTATCAGCCCTTCGCACATCGGTAATGGATGCCGCGTAAGCACAAGGTTCCGCGCTTCCATAAAGCCGCGCGCAATCGCGTCGTCGAATGCAATGTAGTAATCCATCACCTTCAAAACGACGTAGCGTGCTTGGGACTTTTCATTGCGCTCCCCGGGGCGGACGGTCTCGGCAGTCGCTGCGCGCATATGACGCCAAAAGACGGGAACAGATGCCCAGTTGACGGCCCCGCCAATATGGCACGCAGCCTTGCGCAGCTTGTAGAAGCGTCCGAACACTCCCTCATGCCATTCGCGGTATGGCATCAACACATCCGGCGAGCTGCCGATGATATTCCAGACAATGTTTGACCCACCTCGGCCAAAGCAATTCAATAGAAGCGCATTGGGCGGAAGAGCTTTGCCCGGCCTGGTGGGAGGCGAAGCACCGATCCTGTCAGCGGTCTGCATCTGCTTTCTCCGTTATCGCATCAGGCGCGACCCACTTCCCTGGCTGTCGTTGAAAGGCCAAACTGAAACCTATGATATGCTGCGGAGCTTGTGAGGAGAAGCGCGATAGTAAGTAACGGGTGTCCATGCGGAGTCTCATCCCGAAACCAGCAATTATTGGCACACGACAATGACCAACCGCCTTTCTCGCCGGAATCTGGCGCGGGCCGCATGCGCCGCCCTTGTGCTGGCGACCGCCGGTCGCCCAGAACGGGATGCTCGCGCCGCCGGTCCGGCGCAAGGCTCGCAGCCGAAGCTCACTCCTGGCATCCTGGTCTGTTCCCGGAAATGATTGTGAAATCCTGGTTGATGGTTCGCTGCATTCTCTGATGTGTTCTGCGATCAATGACGTGACTTATCGGCTCGGCATGTACTTGCCGAGTTACAAAGGCGCGCGCTGATGTTCGGTTCCTTGGCGGTTGGGCCGGTTCCAACTGGAGACCTGAGCATCACGTGCTCCAGTCCTCGGACACGGATGGGATCGTGTTCGGAAGCGGCCGCAATGATGAGAGCCAGAGGAAACTTACCGTCTAATGAGGTGTTAGAGCGTCGGACGCTCAGGT
>NZ_CAKXZS010000003.1:205310-374730 GCF_935822925.1 Mesorhizobium ventifaucium | reverse complement strand
CTCATATGCGATAGCCCTGCCCGCAAGGGGGAGATGTCGCCGAAGGCGACAGAGGGGGTCGCCTCGGCGTCGCGACGCCTTATCGGACAATTCGTTGTGAAAGAGGAGGTTGGCGCTTCACGCGCGGCGACCCCCTCTGGCCTGCCGGCCATCTCCCCCTCAAGGGACCCGCAAGGGGGGAGATTAGCTCATCGCCGCTTTCGCCAATCTCCACCACCCGGCACGAAAATCGACGGCGCTCGCCTCAATCCAGACCGGAAAAACTCTCTTCGTCCGGCACCTCGGTGCCGCCGAGCCGGAACGGTGCGAAGGACGCGCGGTGCAGCCGCGCCACCGGTCCATGCACCTCGATCGCCGTGCGGTGGCGGACCGTGGCGTAGCCCATATGGAGCTCGAAACCGTAATGCGCGTGACGGTTGCCGCAGCCGCACATCATCCGGTCGCGCATCACCTTGGCGACGATCGAGGCGGCGGCGATCGACTGCGAGCGCTGGTCGCCCTTGATCAGCGCTCTGCCTTCGCATGGCAGTCCGGGCGGCACGTCGCGGCCGTCGGCCAGGGCCAGCTTTGGCTGCACCGAGAGCCCGACCAAGGCGCGGCGCATCGCCTCGAGGCTGGCCTTGAGAATATTGCTGCCATCGATGCCTTCCGCGCTGACCGAGGCCATCGACACGGCAAGAGCGGAGCCGAGGATTTTCAGGAACAGCGCCTCGCGCTGCAGGTGGCTGAGGCGCTTGGAATCGTCCAGGCCGTCTGGAATGTTGGCGGGATCGAGCACTACCGCTGCCGCGACGACCGGCCCGGCGAGCGGGCCGCGCCCGGCCTCGTCCATTCCCGCCACTGGCCACAGGCCTTCGGCCATCGCCTTCGTCTCGAAGGAGAAATCGGGTCTCTCGACGATTTCGAAGAGAAGCGGAGAATCAGAACGCGCGCGAGCCATGTTGCGGCGAGGTTCGCATCGGCTCCGATTCTCCGCAAGCCCCTCCGGGTCGGCTGAGGCACCGGACCCGGAGGGCACCGTCTGCAAGCCAGGGGACAGGACAGGCTGGACGGGATTTTTTTTTCGCCTGCCGCCGGCAGCGGCGGCAGACGATGTCTTCAAAGCAGCATCAGTTGCTCGGTTGCCTTGGCTGCGACGACGAATTGGTCGGTCCTGAGCGACCGCCGCTCGGCGTTAAGGCCAAGCCGTTTGGCAGCGATCTCGAAGCGCCGGCCGATCTGCCAGGCATAGGGGCCGGAGCCTTTCATGCGCTTGCCCCATTCCGAATCGTAATCCTTGCCGTCGCGCATCGAGCGGATCAGCGACATGACGTGGCGGTAGCGGTCCGGATAATGGCGCAGCAGCCAATCCTTGAAGATCGGCGCGACCTCCAGCGGCAGGCGCAGCAGGACGTAGCCGGCCTCGCGCGCTCCTGCCGCACGTGCCGAATCGAGGATGCGTTCCATCTCCTGATCGGTCAGCCCGGGGATGATAGGAGCGACCATCACCGAGGCCGGAATACCGGCATCCGAAAGCTGCCTGATCGCCTCCAGCCGCTTTGTCGGCGTCGACGCGCGCGGCTCCATCGTTCTGGCCAGCATACGGTCGAGCGTTGTCACCGACAGCGCCACCTTGGCCAGCCCGCGTTCGGCCATGCGCGACAGAATGTCGATGTCGCGCGTCACCAGCGCGGATTTGGTGACGATGCCGACCGGGTGGCCGCGCGCCTCCAGCACTTCGAGGATCTCGCGCATGATCCGGTACTGCTTCTCGATCGGCTGGTAGGGATCGGTGTTGGTGCCGATGGCAATGGTGCGCGGCTGGTAGCCGTCCTTCGACAATTCCTTGTCGAGCAGCCGCGCCGCATCCGGCTTGGCGAACAGCTTCGATTCGAAATCCAGTCCCGGCGACAGGCCCATGAAGCTGTGCGTCGGCCGCGCGAAGCAATAGACGCAGCCATGTTCGCAGCCGCGATACGGGTTGATCGAGCGGTCGAAGGAAATGTCGGGCGATTCGTTGCGGGTGACGATGGTGCGCGGCTTCTCGACCTGCACCTCGGTCTTGAACGGCGGCAGTTCCTCAAGCGAATTCCAGCCATCGTCGAACACATGCCTGCTGACCGATTCGAACCGGCCGGATGGGTTGATGCCGGCGGACCGGCCGCGATTGCGCTCCGGGCGGATACGGACGCCGCTCTGCTCGATCATTGCATTGGCCATCTCGGCTCTTCCAGCCCCGAAGGCAGCAATGTCGGCACGCACGATCTGTTCCATCTTTGCCCTCTCCCAGGGACTGTCGGCTGGCTGTCGAATCGCTCTGTTCATGAAAATAATCCTATTCCATCTCATGGAACAAAGCAAGAACATTTTGATGGGGCGACGCGAAAACTGGCGCTGCGCCCGGCTTTCCGCTATTCGGCTAACGATGCTCAGCGTTCTCATCCAGACCCTGAATGACGAGGAAAGACTTGCCCGCACGCTCGCCTCGCTGATCGGCGGCGCGGTCGAGGGCGTGGTGCGCGAGGTCATCGTCTGCGACAACGGCTCGACCGACCAGACGCACCGTGTTGCCGAGCATGCCGGCTGCCTTTATGTCGCGAGCGGCGGCATTGCTGCCGGCATCAGGCAGGCCAAGGGCGACTGGCTTTTGCTGCTGGAGCCGGGCGCGCGGTTGGGCGAGGGCTGGATCGACGAGGTCGTCGCCCACACCGCCAGGCAAACCATGCCGGCGCGGTTCTCGCGGGCGCGCGGTAGCCGCGTGCCGTTCCTGTCGCGGGTGCTTTCGGGAAGCCGGGCACTGGCCGAGGGGCTGGTGATCAGCAAGCGTCAGGCCGCGGCTTTGTCGAAAAACGCCCGTAGCGCCGAGGCCATCGCCCGCGGCCTTGCCACCAAGAAGCTCGACGCCGAGATCTGGGTGGCGCCGGCGAAGTGACGGTCGTCTCTTGCCGGTGAGCGGGCGAGTGAACGTCGCGTCCTTCGCCGGGAGCCGCCACACTGTGCTCCTCCAAAGTAGCCATGCGGCCGCAACGGACGCATCAAGGACGAAGGCCATCAGTGGCGATGGCCTTCATGCTTCCAGGCCAGTATCTCCTCGGTCGTGACGGGCTTGGCCCTGGCCCGCGCGGCGCGGACTTCTTCGATCAGGGAGCCCAGGTCGTTGGTTTTGGGGATGCGGCTCAGTTTCGCGATCGGATCGTTGCCGCGCGAAATGATGACTTCTTCGCCGTGGCGCAGTGCATTTATCCGGAGTGCCTGAAGCAATTGAATGTGCCGATGGGCTCTGCATGCGATCGCGGTTTAGGCAGCCCCCGTGGAATCCGTATTGACGCGACACTCCTAGGCAGAATGCATATGCTTGTCGTCCTGCGGGAAACTCGCGATACTCGGCAACAGTTCGGGAGATTGCAGATGAATGTTTCTAAATTCGTTCGTATCGCCTTGCTGGCAGCCGCCTGGTCAGTGCCGACGATCGCGGTGGCGCAGGAATCGTCGCTTTGGTCGGTTTATGAGAACACGCTCAAATCGGCCAAGTACATCGATCTGACCCATGCCTTCGAGCCGGTGCAGCCTGTATGGCCGGGCTTCGCCAATGCCAAGTTCAAACCGGCTGTCGCCGGGAAGGATATCGAGGGCTACGTCAAGGCCGGCGAAGAGTTCACCTACGACAAGCATGGGTTCGTCGCTAGCGCCTACGAGCTGACGACGGACCAATATGGCACGCAGCTCGATCCGCCCTCCCACTGGAACCCGCTCGGCGCAACGATCAGCGACCTGCCGGCCACCTATGCCGTGCGGCCGCTCGTCGTCATCGACATCAGCGACAAGGTGCAGACTGACGAAGGCTATCACCTCCAGGTCGCGGACATCGAGGCGTGGGAAAAGCAGTACGGCCGCATACCGGAAGGCTCCGTCGTCTTCGTGCGTTCGGATTGGTACAAGAAATGGTCCGATGCCGCCCGCTTCAACCAAAAACCGTTTCCAGGCGTTGGTTTGGACGCACTGAAATTCCTGCATCTGGAGCGGAAGATTCTGTTTCATGGCCACGAGCCGCTCGACACCGACACCACGCCCAACCTCGAAGGCGAACATTGGCTGCTTCACAACGATTTCACGCAGGCAGAAGGCGTTGCAAATCTTGACAAGGTGCCAGAGGCCGGTGCGTTGGTCACAATCGGCTTTGCCAAGCCGCTCGGCGGGTCAGGCGGATATGCGCGCTACGTCGCGATTGCACCCGCCGACTGGACACAGGGCGTCTCGGTCACCGAAGCGCCTGGTGTGCCGCTTTCCCGGCAAGCCGCGCCGCTCAAGCGCGACGAGAACGGCGTCTTCCGTCCAACGCCCTGATCACTGGCAATATCATCGGGGGCGGCCTGGGGTGTGGCGGGTCCCTTTCCACGCGATTTGTCGGCAAGCCGGGACAAGGTCCAGACGACCAGTCCCTCTGGCGCTCGCGAAAACGTGACTGTCCCGACGATAGCCACCACGATTGCTAGCGCTATCGTGGCAGGAGCGCGCCAATCCTGCCACGGGAGACAGCCTTGATCCGCCTGTCCGCCGCCGTTCTGCTGACTGTGGCTTTCTGGCCGTTCGCCGCTTCGGCCCAGGAACAGCCGCCGCCGTCGAGATGCGTTGCGATCGCTGAAGCGCTGCCGTCGGCCACCTATGCCAGCTTCACAGCGCCAAAGGCGCAGACGTTTCGGCTGGCCCAGGCTTTCGTCGACGGTGACGTTACGATCACCTATGCCGGCCATTCGACCTACGTCATCGAGACACCCGCCGGCGTCAGGATCGCCACAGACTTCTCCGGCGTCCACGGCGCCGACCCGCTGCCGCGCGTGGTCACCATGAACAGGGCTCACAGCACCCATTATTCGGACCGTCCGGATCCCGGCATCGAATATGTGCTGCGCGGCTGGAATCCGAACGGCGGTCCGGCGCGTCACGCGCTTGTCGTCGACGATGTCTATATCCGCAACGTGCCTACGGATATCCGCAATGGCGGCGATCTCGGCAAGGACGGCAATTCCATCTTCATCTTCGAAGTGGCGGGACTCTGCATCGGCCATCTCGGCCATCTGCACCACCGGCTGGAGGATGCGCATTACGGCGCCATCGGCCGGCTCGACATCCTTATGGTGCCTATCGACGGCGGCATGACGCTGTCGCTCGACCGGATGACCGAAATCACCGCGCGGCTCTATTCCTCGATGATCCTGCCGATGCATCGCCATTCGACCCCGATCAGCGAATTCACTGGCAGGATGGGCGACGATTTCGCGGTGGAGTTCCTCTCCGGCCGATCGCTGACGGTCTCGCTGAAGACGTTGCCAGACCGGCCGACGATCATCATCCTCGAAGGGGTTTGATCGCTTCGTTCCGGCCTTCTCCGCCGAGCGCGGCCTCACCGTTCCACCTCGCCCAAATCACACGCTGTCGCGAACTCAACGGGCCTTAATGTTCCGTCAAGCCTGCCAGAAGGATTCTGACATATCCATTCATGGTGCGTTGCACAAAACCTGGCCCGGGCTTACCATTCCTTTGATGTGGCGGACGGTTCCGGGTGTCGCCGGAGCGGTGAGCGGCCGAGGTTTCGTCGACGCTGCCTTCATAGCTGAGGATCCTGATGACCCCTGACCAATCCGGTGCTGCAAGCCTCGAGTCGATCGCTCGAAACGGCAGCCTGCTGCGCCGCATTGCCGTGCGGATTCCGACCTATCTGTCGGACCTTCGTGAAAATCCGGCATGGCTGCCGATGTTCATGCTGGCGCGCACCATGCCGGCGCGACGGTTGCATTGGCGTGGTGCAAAACCGGTTCGACCGGCCCACAAAGCCGGGGAAACGATGTTCGCCGGCGTCGATCGTGATGCGGTGGTCAGCGCGCTCCGCTCGGACGGCCTCTTTTCCGGGCTTGCGCTGCCGTCGTCGGTCCACGAAGAGATCGCCAGTTTTGCCCAGCGCACGCCCTGCTTCGGCAATTTCAATCGTCGCCTGGAGTTCCTGCCGGCCAAGCATGCGAAGGCCGAAAAGCACTTCGGCCGTCCCTTGCTCAGCGGCCACTTTTTCGAGCGGGTTCTCGACTGCAACGCCGCGCTTACCGTGCAGCGCGACCCGCTGCTCCTTGACATCGCAGCCCATTATCTCGGCAGCCAGGCGAAGCTGATTACAACGCGCGTCTGGTGGAGCTTTCCGACGAGCTCCGTCTCCGACGCCGAGAAGAACCTGGCGTCGCTTGGCAAGTACCACTTCGATCTGGACGATTGGCGGATGCTGAAATTCTTCTTCTATCTCAATCCGGTCGATGCCGAGACTGGTCCCCATGTTTATGTGCGCGGCAGCCACAACCGCCGCACCCTCAAGCACCAGTTGACGCTCCTCGTCGGCCATCCCGCGGAAGAGGTCCTGAATGTCTACGGCGCGCAGAGCCCGATTACGCTGACCGGCGAGGCGGGTTCGGGCTTCGTCGAGGATCCCTTCGGCTTCCACATGGGCACCGTGCCGACGCGCAAGCCGCGGTTGATGATGGAAGTCGGCTTCGGCGTATCGCCGCCCTCGCGCCGGCGGTTCCACGGCGAGCCGGTTATTCGCTGATTTTGGCGCTGATTCTGGTCCCGAAACAGCCTTTTGCGAACTGGTCTAACTTGTCTTGGTGCCGCCGCGCCGCAGATGCTCGTCTAGGCGCGGCATGATCTCGACGAAGTTGCAGGGCATGTGCCGGTAGTCGAGTTGCGGCTTCAAAATGCCGTCCCAGGCGTCCTTGCAGGCGCCGGGCGAACCGGGCAGCACGAAGACGAAGGTCGCGTTGACGACGCCGCCAGTCGCCCGGCTCTGGATCGTCGACGTGCCGATCTTGTCGTAGGAAATGCGGTGGAACACTTCGGAAAAGCCGTCCATGCGCTTTTCGAAGATCGGCTCCAGCGCCTCCGGCGTTACGTCGCGGCCGGTAAAGCCGGTGCCGCCGGTGGTGATGACGACATCGATCGCTTCGTCCCTCGACCAGCCCAGAACCTTGTCGCGGATTTTCTCGCGGTCGTCGGTGACGATGTCGCGGGCGGCGAGAATATGGCCGGCCTCTACGATGCGGTCGGCCAGCGCCTGGCCGGATTTGTCGTCGGCAGGGTTGCGCGTATCGGAAACGGTCAGCACCGCGATGCGCACGGGAATGAAGGAACGGCTTTCGTCAATCCTGGCCATGTGCGTCAGGCTCCGATGTCATGCTTCGCGTCGCGGCGACGAACCAGCCAGGATGGCGGCTGCGGATGTCGACGGCGGCGCGCTTCGCGACATTGCCGGTCTCGAACAGCCCAAAACAGGTCGCACCGGAACCGGACATTCGCGCGAACCCCGCTCCGGCCTTGTTGAGCACCGACAGCGCCTTGCCGATGATCGGTTGGATGGCGCGCGCGGCAGGCTCGAGATCGTTGCGGGTGATCTCCAGCCAGTTGCGGATGCTGTGGAAGTGGAGGTCGCGCGGCAGCGGCGGCAGTCCCTCATTGTCGCGATCCGAAAGCGCATTGAACGCATCGGCCGTGGAGATGGCAGTGCCAGGATTGACGAGAACCAGCCCGAGTGCGGGAAAGCCCGGCACGGTCGACAGTTCGTCACCGACGCCGCGCGCGATCAGCGGCTTTGCCATAAGGCACATGGGAACGTCGGCGCCCAGCGAGAGGCCGACCCGCGCCAGGTCGGCATCGTCGAGGCCCAGTCTCCATGCCTCAACCAGCCCGCGCAGCGCCGTTGCCGCGTCGCTCGACCCGCCGCCGACGCCGGATGCGACCGGCAGGTTCTTTTCGAGCCTGATTGCAACCGGCGGCGTATGCCGCGGACCAGCCTGTTTTCGCAGCGCATCGCGTGCTTTCACGACCAGGTTGCCGTCGTCGAGCGGGACCGCGGACGCGTATCGGCCGGAGGCTGAGAACCCGTCGCTGTCGGCGAGTTCGACCTCGACCCTGTCGCCAAAGCGCGTGAACACCGCCAGGCTCTCGATGGTGTGATAGCCGTCGGCGCGCCTGCCGGTGACGTGCAGCGCGAGATTTATCTTGGCATGCGCATGCAATGCCCGGACCCTATTGCCGGAAGCCACTGTGTCAGTCACGAAGGGGATAATGTCAGTCCTTGGCCAGGCGGTATTCGCCGGTCTTCGGGTCCCTGACCAGCGTGCCCATTGTGCCGTTGGTAGCCTGCTTTTCGGTGCGCCGTATCTTGGCCGTCACGCGCTCGGCTTCCCTGACGAAGGAGCGATAGCCGAAATAGGCGAGCAGGCCGACTGCGATAAAGAAAATGATCTGTGGCATGTCAAACTCCTCCCTCGCAAGGCCGACTGCGGCGCCGGTCGGGCCGGTCAAGCTTTTAAGTTAAACGCTTTCGCCGGGTTTTCAAAGCCCGAAGCGCGCCCATAGTGCGCGCTCTTCCGCCGCATCGATCACGCCGCTTGCGGCAGCAGCGGCGATCTCGGGCGCCGAAAAGCCCTCTCTGCTTGAGCCGAACCAGCCGAATCGGCCGAACAGGCCGCGCGGCGCCGTGATCAGCTTGAGCTGGGTTTTTGGCCCGAAACGGGCCCTCAGCACGCTGCGCATATCGCCGAGCGCATCGACAAGGCCGAGTTCCAGCCCCTTCTTGCCTGTCCAGAACAGGCCGGTGAACAGGTCCGGGTCGTCCTTGAGATTGGGCCCGCGCCGGTCCCTGACGAGGTCGATGAAGGTCTCGTGGACCTCGAGCTGCAGCGCCTTCAGCCGCTCAATATCTTCCTTCTTCTCTGGCCTGAACGGATCGAGCACCGCCTTGTTCTGGCCGGCCGTGTGGACGCGGCGCTCGACGCCGATCTTCTTCAACAATTCGGGAAAGCCGAACGAGGCAGACACAACGCCGATCGAACCGACGATAGACGACGGATCGGCAAAGATCTCGTCGCCGGCGACCGCGATCATGTAGCCGCCCGACGCCGCCACGTCCTCGACGAAGACCAGAACCTTTTTGTTCTTCTCCGTCGCCAGGTCGCGGATGCGTCTGAAGATCAGCCGCGACTGCACCGGCGAGCCGCCCGGCGAATTGATCGAAATGGCGACCGCGGGCGCGTCGAAGGAAAACGCCTTCTCGATGGGGCCGGCGGTGGACGCCAGCGACAGGCTCGGCCGCAACGGGCCGCCGCCGGGCATGATGGTGCCATGCAGCCGGATGACGGGAATGGTGACGATGTCGGAGCGCCAGGATTTCGGCAGCAGGCGGTTGAGAAAGCGTTTCACGGGGTCTCCGGTCAAATTGGCTTGATGGCATGTAGGGATTCGCCGGCCAATGGCAATGCCGCCACGCCGGGCCGGCCAAAAAGGGTCAGTCGCCGAACAGCGAAGCCATCCCGTTGTTGATCATCTCGGTCCGCTCCGTTGGGCCGTCACCGGATTGCGCGTGCAGCATCAGCGGCGGGCGGATGGACAGTTTTCCGCGTGCGCCGAGGATTGCCCTGACGACGATGCGGATCGCCGCTGCCTCGGGGCGGGGATGGACGGCCAGCATCTCGGCGTCGCCGAAGCGGCCCGATATCGCATCGAGGATGGCGCCGAGCTGATCGGGCCTGGCAATCACGGCAAGACCGCCGCGCGGCCTGACCACAGCAGCCGCGCTTCGGATCCAGCTGTCGAACAGCCCGTCCTCCATCACATGCGCCGCCTTCCTGAGCGGGTCGGGCGTGGCGCGATCCTCGGCGGCGTTGAAGGGCGGGTTCATGATGACGAAATCGAAGGAATTGTCGGCAAGCCCAGTGGCGGTGCGCGCCTGGCCCGACAGCGCGACGTCGGCGGCGAGCACCGAGGCGCGGTCGTTGAGATGCGCATTACCGGGGTGGGCAAGCGTCGTCGCGGCGAAGGCCGCCATTTCCGGAGACCGTTCGATGAGCACGGCCTCGGCATCAGGACAGCGCGACAGCACGGCCAGGCCTGCGGCGCCAGCACCCGCGCCGAAATCGGCAAGGCGCCCGGCGAAGGAGGACGGCACGGCAGCTGCCAGCATCATGGCGTCCATGCCGGCGCGATGGCCTGCCTGTTTCGGCTGCACCAGCCAGAACCGCCCGCGATGGAAAGCATCGACCGTATGCGCCGGCGTGTCCTGGACAACGGTGGCGCGCGCCGCGGACATTACTTCTGGCGCATCTCGTTGGCGATGCCGGCATCCGTCAGGATGCGCCGCGCCGCATCGGCCTGGTCGGCTTCGACCATGATGCGCCTGGGCAGGATGCCGATCGAACCGTCGAGTACGCTCATGTTCTGGTCGGCGACGAAACAGCCGATGCCGGCATCGCGCATCAGCGATTCGACAAAGGAGATGATCACGGCGTCGTTGGTACGGATAAGCTCTATCATAGGCAGAAACTCGCAGGTTGTAGCGTCTATGTAAACGTGGGTGGCTTCCGTCGCCACCTCGACCGCGCCAAATCGCCTCTTGCCGTGCCTGTGGGTAGCGCCCTAGAGTCTGCCGCGGTATCGGGGTGCCGTCGTGCGCGTGACATAAGACGGGAGTTTGTCGTGGGTGTCGTTCTCAACATCGAAAACGGGAAGCGGGAAGCCGCCTCCATTAAGGATCTCATCGACCTGACTTCGGCCGATATGGGGCGCGTCAACAAATTGATCTTGTCGAAGGCCGGTTCCGACGTCGAGATGATCCCGGAGATTGCCAACCACCTGATCTCTTCGGGTGGCAAGCGGCTGAGGCCGATGCTGACGCTCGCCTCAGCGCAGATGTTCGGCTATTCCGGCGAGGGCCATGTCAAGCTCGCCACATCAGTCGAGTTCATGCACACTGCCACGCTCCTCCACGACGATGTCGTCGACGAGAGCGGCATGCGGCGCGGCAAGAAGACCGCCCGCATGATCTGGGGCAACCAGGCGAGTGTGCTGGTCGGCGATTTCCTGCTTGGGCAGGCTTTCCGCATGATGGTCGATGTCGGTTCGCTGGAAGCGCTCGACATCCTGTCCAGCGCCGCCTCGATCATTGCCGAGGGCGAGGTGATGCAGCTCGCGGCCGCCAAGAACCTCGAAACCACGGAGGATGAGCATTTCGCGGTGATCAAGGCCAAGACCGCTGCCCTGTTCTCGGCCGCCGCCGAGGTCGGTCCGGTCATCGCCCAGGCGACGCGAAACGATCGCGCGGCGTTGCGCTCCTATGGCATGAATCTCGGCCTTGCCTTCCAGCTGATCGACGATGCACTGGACTATGGCGGCACCAGCAAGGATCTCGGCAAGAATGTCGGCGACGACTTTCGCGAAGGCAAGGTGACGCTGCCGGTGATCCTCGCCTACCGGCGCGGCACCAAGGCCGAACGCACCTTCTGGAAGCGCGCCATCGAGGACAATGTCACCGATGACGCGGGGCTGGAAAAGGCGATCGGATTGATGACCCGCCACGGCGCTATCGCCGACACCATCGGGCGCGCCGGCCATTTCGGCGAGATCGCCCGCGACGCGCTGGCGCCGCTTGAAGCGACGCCGCAGAAATCGGCGCTGATCGACGTCATCGATTTCTGCATCAGCCGGGTGAACTGAAAGACATCGCCGACATTTGGCCGGTAACGCGCCGGCCCGTGATTTTGGTCTTCCCGAAATTGCGGCGGTGAAATCATCCACGTTCCGCAGCAGCATGGTCAGCAAGTAGGGCAGGGCTCCGTGACTGCCAGCGCGCCCGGCAAACTGTCGAAGTCATGAAAATGACCACGCGCTCTTCAGCAGCGCCACGAGCTCGCTCTGACGGCTGGTTTCGGTTTTCCGGAAGATCCGCTCGAGGTAGGTGCGCGCCGATTTGACGGCGATGCCGATTTCCATGGCCGCCTCCTGCACCGAATGGCCGGAGGCCAGTTCGACGGCGAGCCGGGCTTCCGCCGGCGTCAGGTCGAACAGGCCTGAAAGGACATTGGGCGACGGAACAGTGGCGCCGGTACCGACCGTGGTTGCGACAACGAGTACATCCGCACCCGAAAAGATATCGTGCGCGGCGCGGCGCAGCGGCAACAGTTGAACGACCAGCGCGGGCCGCCCCTTGGTGGCCGCAACGGGGATGGACCGCACGACGCGGTCCCGGTTCTGTGCGATGGCCCGCTGGAAAAGCGCGTTTGCAGTTTGATCGGCAATCGCCATGCCGCCATGAGCTGTGGGAAGGAAGACATCGGCCATGTCTTCGAAAGAGGGATTGGCCGTCAGCGCGCGGCCCGATCCACTCATGATTGCAGCTGGCAGCCCGATTTCGCCGAGAATGGATACGGCGGTCCTTACCCGTTCCAGACCCAGGCGCCCGGCGACAAGGCTGGCCCGTGCGAGGTGCGGACGCAGTCCGTTCAACAGATCGATTGCGGCCTGGTCATAACTCCCGTCCTTCAGCCAGCGCTGGAAGACAAAAAGGACAAGTTCGCCGCCAGGCATGGGGATGGCTGTGGATAGATGCGGCCCGATGCCAAACGCGGTGGCACTTTTGCGAACGGGCTCGCGCTCGATCTCCTCGCAGGTGATGAAATTATCGACCCGCACGAAGCTTGCTGGCTGCGTGGCGCACATGCGCCTCACGCTATCGGAAAACCGCCAAGTCTCCCCCTTCATGAACTCATCGAGCAAGGGCTGGACATGCGTTTCGGTGATGGCGCGGACCGGCGAATGATCGCTGACTACAAAGATCGCGCCGTTTGCCGAGCGGGAGATCGCGCTTGCCGCGGCCAATACCTCCGGCCACAGCTCGGCCGCGAACGCCGCTTCGTAGATAAGATCGACAATGGCGAAGGCCTGCTGGTCCTGCGGCATATCCAGCATCGGCATCTTCCTGGGCGAAGCAACGGCATCCATCTGCACGGTTCCACGCATCATTCCGCTGCGGAAACTTTCGCCGCCCGCCGCTTACGGATCGCTTACGGCATCGCGGCGCCGGTGCTGCAGCGGGACGGGCCGGCAGCCCGCCTGGCCGGCAAAGCGCGGTCGACGGTCGCAGCTGGGCGCCTTCCCGCGTGGTTTTTGATAGCATTACCCGATTGTGAATTCGGGCCGGGTTGAAGCGTCACCCCAAAAAGGCCATGCTTTGCCTGGAAAGATCGAGTCAACGGCGATCCCGCTGACGCGGGCATGGCTTCGACTGAAAGGGATACGATGCGGCAAGGATGTGCGCGCTGGCTGACAGGGCTGGCAATTGTGACGGGCATGGCGGTCTCCGGTCTGCCTGCCTATGCCAAGGAGACCACCGAGCCAGTCAATATCACGTCGTTCTCGGGAGCCTATCTTGCCGCACGGGTCGCCGAAGGCGACAATGATCTCGACAGCGCCATCGCCTACTACAAGCAGGCGCTCGCCTTCGCTCCCGGTGATACCTCGTTGCAGCAAAGCCTGATGCTGTCGCTGATCGCGCAAGGGCGATTCGAAGAATCCCTGGTCTATGCCGACAAGCTCAAGACGGTTCCCGACGTCGAGCGGTTCTCGCGCCTGGCGCTAGCCGTCGGCTCCTTTCACAAGAAGGACTTTTCCAAGGCCGAATATTGGCTCAAGCTTTCGCTCGAATCGGATCTCGACCGGCTGATCTCCGGCGTCATGACCGGCTGGGCCAAGCAGGGCGCCGGCGACCCCGGCGAGGCCATGGGCTCCATCGACAAGCTGCAGGGCCCGGACTGGTTCGGCCTCTTCAAATCCTTCCATCGCGCGCTTATCGCCGATGCCTCGGGCCTGCCCGAAAAGGCGGATGCGATCTACGCCGCCACCTTGCAGGACACCGCGACCGGCGCCGCCGCGCCCGAAACCTGGATGCGCAATGCGCAGGCCTATGCCTCCTTCCTTGCCCGCAAGGGCGACAAGGACAAGGCGCTGTCCGTGCTCGATCAGGCCGAGGCATTTGCACCCGGCAAGGTCGAGATATCAGCGCTCCGCGACAGGATCACCAAGGGCGAGAAGATCGAGCCCTTCGTTGCCGGCCCGTCCGACGGCGCCTCGGAAATCCTGCTCAATCTCGCCACCGCGCTCAATCGCGGCGGCGGCGAGCCGTTCGTCCGCCTCTATCTGCAATACGCCCTGGCACTGAGGCCCGACAGCGACGCGGCCCTCGTCCAGCTCGCCGCCGTTTCGGAGCAGTTGAAGGACGGCGAGGGCGCCATCGCCTTCTATCGCCGCATCCCGGCCAGTTCGCCGCTGAAGACGCTGTCGGAACTGCAGCTCGGCCTCAACCTTGCCGATCTCGACCGCTATGACGAGGCCATCGCCCATCTCAAGGCACTCGTCGAAGCGCGTCCCGACGACATGCGCGCCTATCAGGCGCTCGGTGGCGTCTATGCCTCGAAGGAGGATTTCCGCTCCGCGGCCGATCTCTACGACAGGGCGGTGGCGATGTTGAAGGCCCCGACCCGCACCGACTGGAACATTTTCTACCAGCGCGGCATCGCCTATGAGCGACTGAAGGAGTGGCCGAAGGCCGAGCCGAATTTCCGCAAGGCGCTGGAACTGTTCCCCGACCAGCCGCAGGTTCTGAACTATCTTGGCTATTCCTGGGTGGACATGAACATCAACCTCAGCGAAGGCCTTGAGATGATCCAGAAGGCCGTCGATCTCAGGCCAAGCGACGGCTACATCGTCGATTCGCTGGGCTGGGCCTATTTCCGCCTTGGCCGGTTCGACGATGCGGTGCGCGAATTGGAACGTGCCGTTTCGTTGAAGCCGGAAGATCCAGTGCTCAACGATCACCTCGGCGATGCCTATTGGCGGGTCGGCCGCAAATTGGAAGCCACCTTCCAGTGGAACCAGGCCCGCGACCTGAGGCCGGATCCCGGCGTGCTCGCCGCCTTGCAGCAGAAACTGCTGAAGGGCCTGCCGCCGATCGAATCCAACACGGCGCAGGAAACCCCGAAGGTCAAGCCCGGTCCGGCGACTGCGCCCAAGGGTTGAATACTTCTGAATTCGATTATGCGGGGCTCGTCGCAGCTGCCGCTAAGGGTCTGGACTATAAGCCATGCTAATCGTGCGCGGTGCCGAGCACCGCTCGGAGCCCTGAGTCGTTCTGGCGGAGATGTTCCTCGATCCATCGGGTCGTCCGGTCGTAGGCATCCGAAAACAACTCGGAATGCCGACTCCAATCCATGAAGCTGATCGTGTTCGGAACCTCCGGACAGACCAGGATATCCTCTTCGCCGACGGCAATGTCCTGCGGCCGGTGTGCCAGCATGCTCGAGGCAATGACCTGAAGCATGCTGGGAACCCGAGGCAAGCGGGCACGACCGAAAGGGTTCAGCAAGGCCAATGCCAGTTCGGAAGCTCCGGGGATGCGGTTATAGTCTATGTCGTATTTCTGCGGTGCACTCGACCCGAAGGTAACGATGACATTGGGTCCGGTCTTGAGCTCCGTCATCTGCTCCAGCGGCAAATTGTTCATGATAGCGCCGTCCACCAGCATATCGCCGTTATCTGTAAAGAACGGCGGCAGGACGCCCGGGATGGAGCCGGACGCCCGAACGGCGTGCCAGAGCTTTCCACGACGGTGGACATGGGGCTGACGGCTGCTCAGATTGGTCGAAAGCGCAAAGAACGGAAGCCAAAGATCCTCGATCAGAACGTCGCCGTATTCCAGCCGAAGGGCCCGATCAAACGCTTTGTGATCCAGAAGCGCGAAATGCGGCAAGGTGGGACGGCGAAACGCCCGGCTCTTGATAAATATGTTGTGGGTGCCTCGGTCGATCTGGTCGGCATCCAAGCCTCTTGCGAAGCCGGCCATCATCGCCGCTCCGGAACTTGTCCCGCCGAGATAGTCGAAGCAAGCGCCCGCCTCAACGAAAGCCTTGTAGACGCCTAAATGAGCGCTGCCGAGGGACCCACCCCCTGCCGCCACGAAGCCCAATGCCTTGCCCGAAATAAATCGGACCAGGCGCTGGAAATCAGACCTGTCGTCCAGCGCAACATGATGATGCTGGTCAACATAGGGTCGCTCATCGAGCCATGCAGAGGTACCGGAGACCGCAGCCGAGCGATTGTCGTGAATTAGGACAAGCCGACTGGTCGATGGCGGATGGACCGATAGCGTCAGTTGCTCAGACGGGTTCAGGCGAGGCGAGCAGGACGCGTTGGCCAGCAACAGGACGGTATCGGCCTGGCGAATGCAGACTTGGGTCCATTCATTAGGTTCCTCATCGGCAACATAGACGATGAATTGGGCTTCCGCCTCCAGTTCGTTCAACCAGTTAAGGATCGGCTGGTCATCGATTGGAAGACCTGGGAATTTCGCTTGGATGTCAAGCCGGGAAACGAACCGAGCGCGCGTGGCCGCGTCGAACGCTTGCCGCAGGTGCTGGATGAGCACCGGTGAGATGCGACTTCCGCCGGCTGCAATGATCGCAAGCGTTCGGATCTTGGCAGGTTCCTTGAGACGCGACGAACTCGGAGATTGGGTGGCAAACCGGCGCGCCAGAAATACTGTGACCGCCTCTCTCAGGCTCGGCAATGTCTCGGCAGCCTTCTCGAAATGATTGCGACCGATTTCAAGGACGATCGAATCGCGCGCTGCAAGGACAGTGGCCGTGCGGGGTAGTCCCGCGAAGAAACCGATTTCACCGATGAGTTCACCCTGTGCGATCTCGGCGACCAAGCCAGTCGAATCTCCTTTGTGTACCGTAAAGCGTCCAGACAGCACGATGAAAAACCTGTCCGACGCATCGCCTTCGCGAACCAGAACCTCACCGCGTCTCAGGACCCGACGGTCGGATTCGGCAGCTAAAGCCTCGAGCGCCAGCAACGACGCCCGATCGAACATCAATGTTGCCGACAATAAACTCGCTGCAAGAGAATCGACGGAGGACATCTGAGCCATCCCTTGGGAATCCATGACTTTGTCTCCTCGAGGGTGCTGGACGCCTTGCCGAATGATACCACACATGAGCCGCCGAACGGCTGAGGCGCGGGACTGATCGCTGGGCGCTCTCATCTCTGGCTCCCAGGAAGGGCCACGATCAGGCCGCCACGCCGCTCTCGGCGTCCGTCTTTTGGGCCGGGAAATTCACTTGAGCCCACATCGCGAACCTGCTCGCTGCCTGCCTGCTATTTTGTTTGCGAGCGCAATTTCGTCGAACGAATTCGAACCAGGTACGTATGAGCTTCGAAGTAGCTAAACGTCTCTGCCACCTCGGCGGCCCCGGGAAAGAGCGTAGCGAAGACGTCCTTGGGGACTTGTTTGAATGAAATCTTATGTCCCTGTCGATTCAACGTTTCGGTGATTTCGTTGAAGCACATGAAATCACCGACCAAAGGCAGATGCTCGCCGTTTCCTGCCTCATCCGGGTGTCCGAATGCACCGGCCACGATGTCGCCGAGTTCGGTGATGTCGCCCATGTGAATGCAACGTACGTCCAGATCAATGAAGAGCCAGCCCAGGTTTGCCGTGAAGGTTTCGGCCCCGGCCACAACCGCAAGCAAGGAGAGCAGCAGGATTTCGTCCAGCGGATAAATGACCTTTACATTGCCGTGGATCCGGCAAATCAGCAAAATGATCGCCTCGTCCGCTGCAGCCATTCCCCGAATCTCCCTACCGAATCAATTGGGGACCCGCAGATTCAGCTCGTGCGCCGTATGTCACGCGTTAACTCACCCGATTGCCCTGGCTGCGGCCGGCCCCTTGCCTTGACGCTTGCCGGTGGGCGCTCTAGGGAGGGCCGCATCCCCGCCTTTCCCGTCGAGGCCGCCGTGACCATTGACATCCCAGCCCATATGCATCCCAGCCGCTCGTTCCAGGGGCTGATCCTGACTTTGCATAATTACTGGGCGGACTATGGCTGCGTCGTTCTCCAGCCCTATGACATGGAAGTCGGCGCCGGCACGTTCCATCCGGCGACGACGCTGCGCGCGCTCGGGCCAAAGCGCTGGAACGCGGCCTATGTGCAGCCTTCGCGCCGGCCCAAGGACGGGCGCTACGGCGAGAATCCGAACCGGCTGCAGCACTATTACCAGTATCAGGTGATCCTGAAGCCCAACCCGCCTAATCTGCAGGAGCTTTATCTCGGCTCGCTGGCGGCCATCGGCGTCGATCCGCTTCTGCATGACATCCGCTTCGTCGAGGACGACTGGGAAAGCCCGACTCTCGGCGCCTGGGGGCTGGGCTGGGAGTGCTGGTGCGACGGCATGGAAGTGTCGCAGTTCACCTATTTCCAGCAGGTCTGCGGCATTGAATGCGCGCCGGTGGCGGGCGAGCTCACCTACGGGCTGGAGCGGCTGGCCATGTATGTGCAGGGCGTTGACAATGTCTACGACCTCAACTTCAACGGCCGCGAGGGCGCCGACAAGGTGACCTATGGCGAAGTCTTCCTGCAAGCCGAGCAGGAATATTCACGGCACAATTTCGAGTTCGCCAACACCACGATGCTGCTTCGGCATTTCGAGGACGCCGAAGCCGAGTGCAAGGCGCTGCTCGACGCCGGCGCGCCAGCTTCAAACGACAATCTGGCGATGCACCGGATGGTGTTTCCCGCCTACGACCAGTGCATCAAGGCCAGCCACGTCTTCAACCTGCTCGACGCGCGTGGCGTGATTTCAGTCACTGAGCGGCAGAGCTACATCTTGCGGGTGCGTAACCTGGCGAAAGCCTGCGGCGAGGCGTTTCTGCTGACGCAGGCGGGCGGGCTGGCGGCTTAGCTCCAGAGGCTATTTGCGATTTCGACTGAAGCGCTGATTGGCAATACGCCTTGGCCGCTGGAGCCAGCCATTGTCCGCAGCGCTTGTCTAACGCCAGGCATCGCGAACGTGCCATGAGCCTGCGCCGCGAAACAGGCGCTGAGCGCGAGGATCTGGAGAAATGTCGATGCCGTCTTCATGGTCGTTCAGCCAATAGTTCCCTGCCTGAGCGTTGGTCGCTTCAGCGCTGCGTTCGGTTCATGGAAATCTTTGACCCAAGGACGGATGACCCCGCTTCGGGCCGACAGGCAGCGGAATATTTCTGGAAATCATTGGGAGATGCGCCGATTGCATGGGGGCCGATTGGATGGGGCCGATTGCATAGGGGAAGGGTGACAGCGGCCAGCCGAGTTGCTATGCCGCCTGGACCATTTTGCCGTGTGAGCACAATTTATGCCCGACCTGCTTTTAGAACTACGTTCGGAAGAGATTCCCGCGCGCATGCAGCGCAAGGCGGCGGGCGACCTGAAGAAGATGATGACGGACGGTTTGGTCGAGGCTGGGCTAACCTATGAGGCGGCGCGCGAACATTGGACGCCGCGCCGGTTGGCGCTCGACATTCGCGGCGTGACCGCGCGCTCGAAGGACATTAGCGAGGAGATCAAGGGACCCTCGACCAAGGCGCCCGAACAGGCGGTCCAGGGTTTTCTGCGCAAGGCCGGTCTCTCTTCGATCGCCGAGGCGCATGTCCATGCCGATCCGAAGAAGGGCGATTTCTATGTCGCCCATATTGCGAAGCCGGGCCGGGCGGCGGAAGAAATCATCGCAGAACTGGTGCCGGGCATCATCCGCGGCTTTCCATGGCCGAAATCGATGCGCTGGGGGCTTGCCTCGGCGAAACCGGGATCCTTGCGCTGGGTGCGACCCCTGCAATCCATCCTCTGCACCTTCGGCCCTGAGACCGAGGAGCCGGTGGTCGTCGATTTCGAGATCGACGGCATCCGATCGGGCAACGTCACCTACGGCCACCGTTTTCACGCGCCGGGCGCGATCACCGTGCGCCGTTTCGACGACTATGCCGCCAAGCTGGAGGCGGCGAAGGTCGTGCTCGACGCCGACCGGCGAAAGGAGATCATCCTTTCCGACGCTAGGAATCTCGCCTTCGCCAACGGGCTCGACCTTGTCGACGACGAGGGATTGCTCGAGGAAGTGTCGGGCCTGGTTGAATGGCCTGTCGTGCTGATGGGCGAATTCGAGCAGGACTTTCTCGCCATTCCGTCCGAGGTGATCCGGCTGACCATCCGCGCCAACCAGAAGTGTTTTGTGACGCGGCCGCAGGGCATCGGTGAAGAGCTTTCCAACCGCTTCATCCTGACCGCCAACATCGAAGCAAGCGACGGTGGTAAGGAGATCGCCCACGGCAACGGCAAAGTGGTGCGCGCCCGCCTCTCCGACGCGCTCTATTTCTGGAAGACCGACCAGGGCGACCTGCCTGATCTCGACCAGTTGCAGGCATCGGCGGAAAAGTTCGGGCTCGATCTGAAGAAGCCGCTCGACCAGCGCATGGCCCGCCTCGATCATCTCGGCGTCACCTTCCACGCGAAGCTCGGCACGCAAGGCGAGCGGGTGGAGCGGATCAGATTGCTCGCGCATCATTTATCAGGGCTGATTTCGGCAGACAGAGAATTGGTTGATCGCGCCGTAGTTCTGGCGAAAGCCGATCTTACGACCGAAGTGGTCGGCGAATTCCCTGAGTTGCAGGGGGCTATGGGTTATAAATATGCGCTGCTACAGGGCGAGCACGTCAGCGTCGCTGCGGCTATCGAGGAGCATTACAAGCCGCAAGGCCCATCCGATCGCGTGCCGACCAATTTGGTTTCGATAACCGCCGCGCTTGCTGACAAGCTTGATACTCTCGTCGGCTTCTGGATTATTGATGAGAAGCCCACAGGCAGCAAAGATCCGTTCGCGCTTCGAAGGGCAGCGCTGGGGGTGATAAGGCTCCTTCTCGAAAACTCCATTAAACTCTCGCTCAGCAATGCCCTAGCTGAGGCTTGGATTTGGGTTGCGAACGACCTGTTTTTTCAAAGACAAGAAAACTTGAGAGCCGCCCTTCGTGAGATAGCTAAGCTGAGTGCGCTTTCGGATCGGGCGTCGCTTGACGAATGGTTCGAGAGAAATGAGCAGGCGCAACGAGACGAGGTGCGTCACAGTTTTGGCCGGATGACCGCCACCCGCTCCGATCTCCTCGCCTTCTTCCACGACCGCCTAAAAGTCTATTTGCGCGACCAGGGCGCGCGGCATGATTTGATCGATGCGGTGTTGGCGGCAGGCTCGCGCCCGATCTCCCCCCTTGAGGGGGAGATGTCGCCGCAGGCGACAGAGGGGGTCGCCGACCCACGCACGGCGCCCCCCTCTGCCCTGCCGGGCATCTCCCCCACGAGGGGGGAGATCGGCCAATCATCCAACGACGACCTCCTTCAAATCGTCCGCCGCGTCCTGGCCCTTGGCACCTTCCTCGACACCGAGGACGGCAGCAACCTGCTTGCCGGCACCAAGCGCGCGGCCAACATTCTGGCCGCCGAAGAGAAGAAGAAAACGACGATCGCCGAAAATGTTGAGCCGGCTCTATTCCGAGAAGAGGCCGAGAAATCGCTGTTTGCCGCGGTGAATCAGGCCGAGAAGGAAGCCGGCGAAGCGATTGAAAACGAAGACTTTTCCGCCGCCATGCTGGCGCTTAGCGCGTTGCGTGAACCGGCTGATTCATTCTTTGAACGCGTTCTCGTGAATGATGAGGACCAGGCCGTTCGTGCCAACCGCCTGGCACTGTTGGCGCGCATCCGGGCAGCGACCGACCAGGTCGCGGATTTCTCGAAAATCGCCGGCTGAGGCTTGGCAATTTAGGCGAGCGTCGTCCTGGCCGCGAACTTCTATCTGGCCTGGTCGATCTCGGGGATGGGCGTCGGTTGCGGTGTTGCGGGCTCAGGCGGGCTGTTCGTTGCCGTTATTTTTTTGTCGGATTTGGTGGCCGCCCCGGGCGCTGCGGCAGCAGATGCCGCGCTGGGAGCCGGCTTTGTGAAGGCGTCACCGACGATGCCGCCGCGAATGATCATCGGGCTTTGCATGACATCATGCTTGGGCTTGGTCTGGGTCGGGATCGCAGAAACTTTTTCATAGGTGACATCGGGCACTGGTTCGCCGAGCGCCACGATCGATGGCGTCGAGGAACTCCAAGCCACCTTCACCGGTTCAGGCGCGCCGAGCCTGACGACGGACGGCGTCGAGGATGGCGCACCGGGAACAACGAAGGACGAAGCCTGTGCTGTGCCCGCCGCCAGAGTAAGACCAAGCGCTCCCAGGATACGCACCCAGACCATGATAGCTCCCGTTGCCCCAATAAGCCGGCACCATACCGTCCGGAAATTGATGCGGGCTTGCCAGGAAAGCCAGCATTTTATCGATTGGCAATTCGCTTCCGCCCGGACTTGCCCCGTGAGCGTCACCGTATTACGCACCCACATCTGTATGGTCCCGCATCTGTAAGGTGATGAGAGTGGCTGAGATACTTGCCGCCGGCGAGGCGATGGAGCGGGCGCTGGCGCTGCTCGAAGGCGGCGATGTCGTCGCCATTCCGACCGAAACCGTCTACGGGCTGGCGGCCGATGCCACCAATGGCGTTGGCGTGGCGCGCATCTTCGAGGTCAAGGGCCGGCCGCGCTTCAATCCGCTGATCGCCCATGTCGCCGATCTGGCGATGGCTGAGCGCATCGCGCTGTTCGATCCCGTATCGAAAAGGCTGGCGCAGACATTCTGGCCGGGACCGCTGACGCTGGTGCTGCCGCAGCGGCCCGGCAACGGCATTCATCCGCTGGTCACGGCCGGGCTCGATACGATCGCGCTGCGCATGCCAAAAGGCTTTGGCGGCCAACTGATCGCCAGGCTCGGACGCCCGCTTGCAGCGCCCAGCGCCAATTCCTCAGGCAGGATCAGCGCAACGACGGCCGAGGCAGTGGTCGCCGATCTCGGTTCAAAAATCAAGCTGGTGATCGATGGCGGCGCGACGTCGGTCGGGCTCGAATCGACAATCGTGAAGATAGAGGGCGGAAAGCTGCGGCTGCTGCGGCCGGGCGGCATTGCCGCCGAAGAGATCGAAGCGGCCGCCGGCGTGAAGCTGTCGCGCGGTGCGGCGGGCATCGAGGCGCCGGGCATGCTCGCCTCGCATTACGCGCCTGGTGCTGCGGTGCGGGTCAACGCCGCAAAAGTCGCAAAGGGCGAAGCCTTGCTGGCATTCGGCCCGCGCCGCGCCGGAGGCTGGCAAGGCGCTGCCGCCTTGCGCAACCTGTCAGAGACCGGCGACCTGCGCGAGGCAGCAAGCAACCTCTTTGCCCATATGCAGGATCTCGATCGCAGCGGCGCCAAGACGATAGCCGTCGAGCCGATCCCCTCCGACGGACTGGGCGAGGCGATCAACGACCGACTTTCGCGCGCCGCTGCCCCTCGTGACAAGATCGATTGAGCACCATAGTTTCCATCCATGAACGACATCTCAGGGGATATCGACCCCGCCCTCATCGACCGCTTTGCGGCAATCGTCGGCGACAAATATGCGCTTCGCGACCAGCAGGATATCGCGCCTTACCTCACGGAGAGACGCGGCCTGTGGCATGGCCGGACGGCGCTGGTGCTGAGGCCCGGCAGCGTCGACGAGGTCAGCCGCATCATGCGGCTGGCGACCGAGACGGGAACGCCGATCGTGCCGCAAAGCGGCAACACCGGGCTGGTCGGTGCGCAGGTGCCGGACACGTCCGGCCGCCAGATCGTGCTGTCGCTGTCGCGGCTGAACCGCATCCGCGAGATCGACGTCCTGTCCAACACGGTCACCGTCGAGGCCGGTGTCATCCTGCAGACGCTGCAGGAAGCGGCCGATGCCGCCGACCGGCTGTTTCCGCTGTCGCTTGCCGCGCAAGGCTCCTGCCAGATCGGCGGCAATCTCTCTTCCAATGCCGGCGGCACCGGCGTACTCGCCTATGGCAATGCGCGTGAGCTGTGCCTCGGCGTCGAGGTGGTGCTGCCGACCGGCGAGGTGTTCGACGATCTGCGCAAGCTGAAGAAGGACAACACCGGTTACGATCTGAAGAACCTGTTCATCGGCGCGGAAGGCACGCTCGGCGTCATCACCGCCGCCGTGCTCAAGCTTTTCCCAAAGCCCAAGGGGCGCGAGGTGGCCTTTGCCGGCCTGTCGTCACCTGAGGCGGCACTGTCCCTGTTCAGCCTGGCGATGGATCGCGCCGGTGCTGCGCTCACTGCTTTCGAGCTGATCGGCCAGAGGCCCTACGATTTTACGCTTTTGCACGCGCCTGGCGTCGTGCGGCCGCTGTCCGGGGATTGGCCATGGTATGTGCTGATGCAGATCTCTTCGGGCCGCTCGGTGGAGGATGCGAGGGCCCTGATCGAGGAGGTGCTCTCAGTCTGCCTCGAGCAGGAGATCGTCGGCGATGCAGTGATTGCGGCGAGCATCGCGCAGGGCGATGCGTTCTGGAATTTCCGCGAGCTGCTGCCCGAGGCGCAGAAGCCCGAAGGCGCCTCGATCAAGCACGACATCTCTGTGCCGGTGGCGGCCATCCCGCAATTCATCGAAAAGGCAGCCGGCGCCATTCAATCGGTCAGCCCCGGTGCGCGCGAGGTGTGTTTCGGCCACATGGGCGACGGCAATCTCCACTACAACATCTCCCGGCCGATCGGCGGCGATGACGAAGCGTTTCTCGGGCTCTATCACGTCATGAACAAGGCCGTGCACGATGTGGTGCGCCGCCTTCACGGCTCGATCTCGGCTGAGCACGGCATTGGCCAGCTGAAGCGGGATGAATTGATCGCGACAGCGCCGCCGATGGCGATCGAGCTGATGCGCAGGGTGAAGACGGCCTTCGATCCGGCCGGCATCATGAATCCCGGTAAGGTTATCTGATCCTTTCGCCGTCTTGTGAATGGTCGCATTCCGATAACCATCCTCTCGAGATCAGCAAAATTTAACCGACTTTCTTAAGCGCCGCGACAAGAAGCCCGCGCTAATGTTTCCCCACAACGAGGCTGGAAAAACCGGCCCGGAGAACCGGAAAACCGGCTCTCAGGAGAGACAGGAAAGGCACGATATGAACACTGGACTGAAGCCAGTCTGGGCCGGGCGCAATATGCGCCTCGACCCATTCCGCCTGCCGCAGGTGGTGAGCTACGCGACGCGCGACGACTATGGCGACGTTACCTTCACCATCGACCATCGTGGCGCCGTCATTCGCCGCGTGCTGGAGATGAGCGGCCTGCCGGCGTTTATCGCTCTGCCCGCCAATGCGTTTCGTGGGGTGGCAGCCCGCGCAATGGAGGATCCGGACGGCAATGTCACGGTGACGCTGGAGCTTCTGCACAACGATCCGATGCTGTCGGTGCCGCTGCTGGTGGCCGACGATCTCGAGGATGTCGCCGCCGACTGGCGCGCCTGGGCTGATGCCTACCGTCTGCCGATGCTTCTGATCGAATCCGACGGCATCGCCCGCAGCCTGGAGGAATCGCTTGGCGCCGCCATCAAGACATTGCCGGCGCAGGACCGCCGCAGGGGTCGGCTTTCGACCAAGCGTCGTCCGCGCTTCCTCGTCCGCCGCAGGGCCGGCGACCTCGGCCTCAGGCTGGTGATCGGCGGCCAGGAAATCATTTCGCGCGAATAGTGCATGTCGCGCAAAAATCCGTTGAAACGTGACGCGCTTAGGGTGTGTTGAGATCCAGGTCAGGCCGAGCCGAAAATGGTGGCTTCCGAGAACCGGAGCGGAGCGTACTTTTCGTACGTGAGCACCGGAAGCGCAGGAAGCCGCCGTTTGCAGGCCGGCATCACCTGAATATCGACATACCCTATACCAGCGGCTTCAGCGCCACCCATAACGCACCGCCGATCAGGCCGAGGAAGATCAGCCAGCCGACCTGGTTGTTCGACCTGAACAGAAGCATGCACTGGTCCGGGTCGTCGATGTCGAGCACGGTGACCTGGCGCGCCATATGGGCGCCGGCGGCGACCAGCCCGGCCAGCGCCGGCACCGGCGCCTGGGCTGCCGCGAAGGCGATGGCGAAGCAGACCAGCGCTCCGCCATAAAGCCCGACGAGCCAGGTCTTGGTGCTGTCGCCGAACAAGCGTGCGGTCGAGCGCACGCCGACGATGGCGTCGTCTTCCTTGTCCTGATGCGCATAGATCGTGTCGTAGCCGATCACCCACAGGATCGAGCCGAGATAGAGCATGACAGGCGGGCCATCGAGATTGCCGAACTCGACCGCCCATCCCATCAGCGCACCCCAGGAAAAAGCAAGGCCGAGAACCAGTTGCGGCCAGTTGGTGTACCGCTTCATGAACGGGTAGATGGCGACGACGGCGAGCGAGCAGATGCCGAGCAGGACGGCAAAGCTGTTGAACTGCACAAGCACAGCGAGTCCAACCAGTGCCTGGATCACGAGAAACGCCCAAGCCTGCCGGCGCGTGACCTTTCCCGCCGGCAGCGGCCGCGAGCGCGTGCGTTCCACCTGGTTGTCGATGTCCTGGTCGACCAAGTCGTTGTAGGTGCAGCCGGCGCCGCGCATGACGACGGCGCCGATCAGGAACAGCACGAGATACCATGGCGCCGGCAGTAGCGTGAGCAGGGGATCAGTAGGGCGTGGATAGGCACTCGCGGCAAGGGCTGCCGACCACCAGCACGGCCACAGCAGCAACTGCCAGCCGATCGGCCGGTCCCACCGGGCAAGCTGCGCATAGGGCCATGTCAGGCGTGGCAGAATGCGGTAGACCCAGTGGCCGCTCGGCGCATCGGCGACGCGGCCCTGGGCTGCTTTCGACTGGATGGGTTCCATCGTGCTGAAGTGGCAGCAGCGGCCGACGCCGTCAAGCGTCAAGCGGGCCGAACCATTCCCCGTTCCCGTGTGGAATTGCGCTCAAAGTCTTCCAAATGTCTTGACCCATCGTACGGGGCGCAATAGCGCAGTCCTGATCGTGGATTGGCAAGGAATCTGGGCATGCGTGTTTTGTTGATCGGCTCCGGCGGCCGCGAACATGCCTTGGCCTGGAAGATCGCGGCCTCGCCGCTGCTGACGAAGCTTTACGCGGCTCCCGGCAATCCGGGCATCGGCCGCGAAGCCGAGCTGGTGACGCTCGACATTGCCGATCATGCGGCGGTGGCCCGGTTCTGCACGGAGAAAAAGATCGACCTCGTCGTGGTCGGGCCGGAAGGGCCGCTGGTCGCCGGCATTGCCAACGACCTTCGCGCTGAAAACATTCGCGTCTTCGGCCCGTCCAGGGCGGCGGCGCGGCTGGAAGGCTCGAAAGGCTTCACCAAGGATCTCTGCGCGAATTATGCCATCCCGACCGCCGCCTATGGTCGTTTCGGCGATCTGGCGTCTGCCAGGGCCTATGTCGAAAAGACGGGCGCGCCGATCGTCATCAAGGCCGACGGCCTCGCCGCCGGCAAGGGCGTTACCGTCGCCATGAATTTGGCCGAGGCGCTTGCAGCACTCGATGCCTGTTTCGACGGGTCCTTCGGACAGGCCGGCGCGGAGGTGGTGGTCGAGGAGTTTCTCACCGGCGAGGAGGCGAGCTTCTTTTGCCTGTGCGACGGCGTCACCGCGTTGCCATTCGGCACCGCGCAGGACCACAAGCGCCTCAGTGACGGCGACGTCGGCCCGAACACCGGCGGCATGGGGGCCTATTCGCCGGCCCCGGTGATGACGCCGGAGATGATCGACCGCACCATGCGCGAGATCGTCGAGCCGACCATGCGCGGCATGGCCGAACTTGGAGCGCCGTTCTCGGGCGTGCTGTTTGCCGGGCTGATGATATCAGGCGAGGGGCCGAAGCTGATCGAGTACAACACCCGTTTCGGCGATCCGGAATGCCAGGTGCTGATGATGCGGCTGAAGGACGATCTCCTGGTCCTGCTCAACGCTGCCGCCGACGGCCAGCTTGCGCATACCTCAGTGCGCTGGCGCAACGAGGCGGCGCTCACCGTGGTGATGGCGGCCAAGGGTTACCCCGGCACGCCGGAAAAGGGCTCGGTCATCCGCGGCGTCGAACAGGCCGCGGGCGATGGCGTCGAGATCTTTCATGCCGGCACCGCCATCGACAGCGGCGCGCTGGTCGCCAATGGCGGCCGTGTGCTCGGTGTCACGGCGACCGGCGGCACGGTCGGCGAGGCGCAGCGACGAGCCTACGCGGCGCTCGACCGGATCGATTGGCCGCAAGGTTTTTGCCGCCGCGACATCGGCTGGCAGGCCGTGTCCCGCGAGCAGGCGCGCTGACGTACAAGATTAGCGGGGGCAAGATTAGCGGGGGCTACGATCCAACTCGGTCGACGCAGTGCTGACCGGATCGGTGGGCGCGGCTTCAACGGCCGATGCGGAGGGCTTTTCCTTTCGCAGCCACGCCACATAGTCGGCGATCCGGCGACGCAGCACTGTCCCTACGGCAGGCATTTGCAAGCTGCCGCGGAACTTGGACCAGCCCGCGCTGAACATAGCGACCATTTCGGTGAAGCTCGGCGGCGGCGCCACGGTCGCATAGGTAAGGGTGACATTGCCCGCAAGGCCGGCTGCCCGCGAGAGAGGCAGCGGTATCGAGGCGAGGTAGTCCGGCTGCGCGTCGATCAGGCCGCCGAACGGCCATTGCGCGCGCAACGCGGCGGCATCCATCGGTGCGACATTGACATCGATGTCGTTTGGCGTACCTGCGACCCGGTAGGGGCAGCGGAACCGGCCGCAATTGGCTTTTGCCGAAAACTGCCAGAGTGCGTAGGCTTGCCAGTTGCCCATCGGAAAATGCACGCCGATGTCGGGCTTGTAGCGCGCATACCAGAGCGGCAGCCGCGACAGCAGCCGGTACTTGTACTTGTTGTCGGCGATGTGCTTGGCAGTCTTGCCGTTAGTATAAAGCACCGGAAAACGGCCAATCCGCCGATGCACATGGCGGACGAATTCCTCTGCATCCTCGAGCGACATCCATTTCGTCGGGTCGTCATCCTCGATGTCGAGGGCAAGCAGGTCGTCCGGACCAGGTTTCGCGAAATTGATGAAATTATTGGCCTGTCCCACTGGGTTGCCGGGTCGGGCGAGGTGATAAGCGCCCCATTTCAGGCCGAGCGCCTTGGCCACCACCTTGCGCGTCTGAAACAGTTCCTGTGCCACCGCATGGCGCTTCCACAGCGCCTTGCAGAGTCGCGTCGCGGTCTCGTCGCCGAAACAGAAATATGCTGGCGGCATCCCGTCGGACGCCTTGTTGATGAAGCCGACGATGCGCTTGTCGGTGGCAAGCTCCGTCCAATCGATGGGATTGTATTCGTAGGCGTCGATCACCAGCGCCCGGTCGGTATTCTTCCAGGGCTCGGAGAAGTCCGAGGCTTGTGCCGGCGCCAACGCCATTGTCATCGCGGTCGCGACGGCGAGGAGTCCTGGGCGGCGAAGAGGGTGCGCCGGCAGCTTCAAACAGCATATCCTTGCTGGCCAAAGCCTGATCCTGAACCGCCATGGTTAAGGAAATGCTTTCGGCGGCCCGCGGCGACCGCCGCAATCGTCCCGGAGATGGCTTTGCTGGTCATCAACGCAGGGCGAGCGGCTGGAACGGGTCGGGCGCCGGCGCTTGCGGCAGCGTTCCCTCAGCCTGGCGCTTGCGGTGATAGGCCAGCGAGCATTGCGGCGAACACAGAATGCCGCGATCCGACCAATAGGCGGCGCCATCCTCGATCTTGCCGCGATGGTGCCAAAAACCTGCCGCTCGGTAGGGCAGGCCGCATTCGATGCAGCGATAGGCGTCAGGTCTGGCGAGCACGGGCGGTCCGATCCGGTATTCTTGATCTGTCGCCGGTCAACTTGTCCGGCTGTTTGCGGATTTTAGCGTGAACAGCTCCAATTGCAAAATCCGCGTGACAAAATTTGACGTTTACGTAAAAAGAAGGCGGGAGAGGCGGCCCGAAAGCGGATGGTTTTGTGCCGGCACGGATCTTAAGTTGGCCTGCCGAACAGAGGAGGAGCGAGCGGCATGTACCGGGCACCAGTCGAGGACATCACCTTCACACTGAAGCATGTGGCGGGCCTGAAGCCGGCGCTTGACGCCGGCACCTTTGGCGACCTTGGCGAAGACCTCGTCGACGCAATTCTGGCGGAAGCCGGCCGCTTTGCCAGCGAAGAGGTCGCGCCGCTCTACAAGATCGGCGATGAACAAGGCGCGGTGCTGAGCGGCGCTGACGTCACCACGCCGCCCGGCTGGAAGGAACTTTATCGCCGCTGGATCGACGGCGGCTGGAACGCGCTGTCAGCGCCGGAGGAGTTCGGCGGCCAGGCGCTGCCGACCATGCTGGGCGTCGCCGCGCTCGAAATGTGGAACTCCGCCGCCATGGCCTTCGGTATCGGCCCGACGCTGACCATGGGCGCGGTCGAAGCGCTCGACAAGCATGCCTCACCGGCGCTGAAGGCCAAATACCTGGAAAAGCTCGTCTCAGGCGAATGGATGGGCACGATGAACCTGACCGAGCCGCAGGCGGGCTCGGATCTGAATGCCTTGCGCGCCCGCGCCGAGCCGGCCGGGGACGGCACCTATCGCATTTTCGGCCAGAAGATTTTCATAACCTATGGCGAGCACGATTTCACCGACAACATCATCCACCTGGTGCTGGCGCGGCTGCCGGACGCGCCGGCCGGCACGCGTGGCCTTTCGCTGTTCCTGGTGCCGAAATTCCTTGTCGGCGACGATGGCGCGCTTGGCGCCCGCAACGACGTCTTCTGCTTCGGGCTGGAGCACAAATTGGGCATCCACGCCTCGCCGACCTGCACCATGATCTATGGCGACGGTTTCGAAGGGACCGCCCCCGGCGCGATCGGCTGGCTGATCGGCGAGGAAAACAAGGGCCTCGCCTGCATGTTCACCATGATGAACAATGCGCGGCTCGCCGTCGGCATGCAGGGCGTTGCGGTCGCCGAAACGGCCACGCAGAAGGCGCTCGCCTACGCCAATGACCGCCGGCAAGGCAACGCCGCGAGCTATAATGGCAACGGCATGGCGCTGATCGTCCATCACCCCGACGTGCAGCGCAATCTCCTGACCATGAAGGCGCTGACCCAGATTGCGCGCGCCATCAGCTACTCCTGCGCGCATGCCATTGACCACGCGCGCGTATCCGTCGGCGATGAAGCCATCCATTGGCAGGAGCGCGCCAATCTGCTGACGCCGCTGGCCAAGGCCTTCTCCACCGATGTCGGTGTCGAGGTCGCCTCGCTCGGGCTGCAGGTTCATGGCGGCATGGGATACATCGAGGAGACGGGTGCGGCAGCACTTTATCGCGACGCGCGCATCGCGCCGATCTACGAAGGCACCAATGGCATCCAGGCGATAGACCTGGTGGCGCGCAAGCTGCCGCTTGGCGGCGGCGAGCATGTGCATGGTTACATCGCCGAACTGAAAGCCGTCGCCAATCAAGCGCGGACCTCGAACCTTCAAGGTTTTGGCCGCACCGCCGACGGCCTCGACCAGGCGCTCGACGATCTCAGCCAGGCGACGCGCTTCCTGCAAAGGCTGCTCGCCGACGGCCGCTCGGACGCGGCGCTGGCCGGCGCGACGCCTTACCTGAGGCTGATCTCGCTTGCGGCGGGCGGAACCTATCTGGCGCGCGGCGCGCTTGCCGACCAAAGCCGCATCGCCGTTTGCCGCTTCTTCGCCGAAAACCTGCTTGGCGAGGCGGGCGCGCTGAAGGAGCGCGTCATTGGCGGCGCCGACAGCCTTGCCGCTGCCGGCAAGACACTGATTTCTGCCTGACAGCCACCAGGTTGACGTTTCACGACGTTCACAAAGGATCACCCGTGACAGACCACATCCTCGTCGAGCGCCAGGGCGCCATCCAGATCATCCGCATGAACCGTCCGGACAAGAAGAACGCCTTGACGCGCGCCATGTATGCGAAAATGTCCAAAGCCCTTGCCGAGGGCGACGCCGATCCGGCGATCCGCGTCCATGTCTTCCTCGGTGTTTCAGGCGCCTTCTCGTCGGGCAACGACCTCGCCGATTTCATGGTCGTCGCCACCGGCGGCGAGGGCGGCACCGAAGTCTGGGATTTCCTGATGGCGCTGGCCAGGGCGGAAAAACCGATGGTTTCCGGCGTCGACGGCATTGCGGTCGGCATCGGCACCACGCTCAACCTGCATTGCGACCTGACCTTCGCCACGCCGCGCACAGTGTTCCGCACGCCCTTCGTCGATCTCGGCCTGGTCCCCGAGGCGGGGTCGAGCCTGCTTGCGCCGCAGATTCTCGGCCGGCAGGGCGCCTTCGCGCTGCTTGGCCTCGGCGAAGGATTGTCGGCCGAGCGGGCGAAGTCCGCCGGACTGATCTACGCGGTGGTCGAGGAGAACGAACTCGAATCCGCCGTGCTCGCCGTTGCCGGGCAGGTTGCAGCCAAGCCGCCGCAAGCGCTGAAGATCGCGCGTAACCTGATGCGCGGCTCGCGTGAAGACCTCGTTGACCGCATCAGCCAGGAAAGCGAGTATTTCCGCGCGCGGCTCAAATCCGACGAAGCCCGCGCTGCGCTGACGGCCTTCATGACCAGGAAGAAGGGATAGCTGGCGCTACCGCACGCCTAGCCGCGTCCCCAAATCATCGCTTCGTCTCCCTGTCCCAACGGTCCGGGAAGCGCACGGTAAAGGCCGTCATGAATATAACCTTCATTTGGGGTTCACTATGATTTGGGGTTCACTATGATTATTGGTGAACCAAGGTGGTTCGGCAAGGATTGCTCAGGCTCCTTGGTGAAGCTGCTTAAGGGACCCCCCGCTCAGGGATAAAGCCTTGTCTTGTCCCAGCCGCCCTCAGCGTTGCGCGAGAAAACAATGCGGTCGTGCAGCCGGAAAGGCCGGTCGTGCCAGAACTCGATCGTCTGCGGCACGATGCGGAAACCCGACCAGTGTTTCGGCCGTGGGATCTCGCCGATCGCATGGCGCGCCGTGTATTCGGCGACGGCTTTTTCCAGTGCAAAGCGGCTCTCCAGCGGCCGCGATTGTTTCGACGCCCAAGCGCCGATGCGGCTGCCGCGCGGACGCGTCGCGTAGTAGGCGTCCGCTTCCGCCTCGGTTACGATCTCCACCGGCCCGCGCGCGCGCACCTGCCGGCGCAGCGATTTCCAGTGAAAGCACATCGCCGCCTTCATGCTGCCAAGAATCTCGCGGCCTTTGGCGCTCTCGAAATTCGTATAGAACACAAATCCGCTTTCATCGAACCCCTTGAGCAGCACCATCCGCACGTTCGGCATGCCCTCGGCATCGACGGTCGCCAGCGCCACGCTGTTGGGATCGTTGATCTCACTCTTGATCGCGTCCTCGAGCCATGCGGCAAACAGGCGGAATGGCTCGGCAGCCTCGGCAAAGTCACCGCTTGTTAACCCAGTTTCGCTCATAGTTTTTCCAAATTCTATTGCCGGCCGGGGGAGATTGCCGATTGTCGCGCATCGCGCAACTTTTTGACAGCAGGCAATGGAGCCTTATTGCTTCGGCCAACGCGCAGGTTGCGGTCAAGGCCGCAGCGATCGTGCTGGTCGCCTTGCCGCTTGCCGCCTGCGGTGCCGGCGGCTTCAGTTTGGAGCAGGCGGAGGTCGACCGTACGATCCTCACCAGCAGCACGCCTGCCTCTGCCTTGCCGATCGACCAGGATCGCGCCTCGGACCAGGCGACGATCCGCAACGCGGTGTCTTCAGCCGATGTCCAGGAACTTGGCGGGCAGGCCGTTCCCTGGGCGAATTCCGATACCGGTTCGCGCGGCTCGATCACCGAACTGGCGGAGTCCAGGGACAACGGCCAGCTTTGCCGCCGCTTCACCGCCTCACGCGAAAGCTTCGACGGCGTCGCCCTGTTCAAGGGCGAGGTGTGCCTGGCCGGCGCCGGCGCCTGGCGGATGCAGGACTTCAAAGCGCTCTGATTTTCCGCCATCATATGACCGTAAGCTACTGGAATTTCTTCCTATGCGAGCGCATATAGATGGCAATCGTGGACTCACTCCTTCCCCAGGACAGGAAGCATGCGCGACCCCTATGAGGTGCTGGGCGTTGCCAAGAACGCATCGGCCAAGGATATAAAAACGGCATACCGCAAACTCGCCAAGGAGTATCATCCGGACCAGAATCCGGATCCCAAAGCGAAGGAGCGGTTTGCCGCGGCCAACCAGGCTTACGAGATCGTCGGCGACGAGAAGAACCGTGCGGCTTTCGATCGCGGCGAGATCGATGCCGAGGGCAAGCCGCGCTTTCAAGGCTTTGAGGGCGCCGCTGGCGGCGGCGATCCGTTCGCCGGTTTTCGCAGGCAGCAAGGGCCGGGCGGCTCGCGTTTTGAATTTCGCTCAAGCCTTCCGAGCGGCGATCCGTTCGACGGCAGCAGCGACATCTTCAGCCAGATTTTCGGCGAGACCTTCTCTCGCGGCGCCGGCATGGGCGCCGGCCGGCAGGCGCCGTCCGGCGCCGACCTGAACGTGGCGCTCGACATCACCATCGAGGAAGCGGCGACTGCTGAGAAGGTAACGGCGATGTTCCCAGACGGGCGCAAGGTCGCCGTCAAGCTGCCAGCCTATGTCGAGGATGGCCAGACCATCCGACTGAAAGGCCAGGGCGAGCAAGGGCCGGGTCAACCGGGCGATGCGCTGGTCAAGATCCGCTTCCGGCGGCATCCGCGCTACCGTGTCGAAGGCCGCGACCTCCATGCCGACCTGCCGGTTGCGCTGGCGGATGCGGTGCTGGGTGCCAAGGTGGCGGTCGAAACGCCGACCGGCAAGGTTGCAGTCAATGTTCCCGCCTGGTCCAGCTCGGACAAGGTCCTGCGGCTGAAGGGCAGGGGCCTGCCGGAAAAAGTCGGCGGTCACGGCGATCTCTACGCGCATGTGCGGCTGATGCTGCCTGAGAGTGGCGACAGCGATCTCGAAGCGTTGATGCGCAACCGCAGACGCTAGCCCGGATTTCTCAGCTTGGCGCGTCAAAGCGCGCCGCGCGCAAACGCTCTTGTCTCTCACCCGTCCGTTTTGAACGCTTGAAGGGGCCCTGTGCCTGTGCGATAGCCACTTCACGAAGCAGCAAATCTTGCGGAGAGCGCTCACATGGCGGGTGGACAAGGCATTATGGCCGGCAAGCGCGGGCTTGTCCTGGGCGTCGCGAACAATCGGTCGATCGCCTATGGCATAGCCAAGGCCTGCGTCGACCACGGCGCCGAGATCGCGCTGACCTATCAGGGCGAGGCGTTCAAGAAGCGCGTCGAGCCGCTGGCGGCGGAACTCAACGCCCATGTCGCCGGCCATTGCGATGTGACCGATCCGACAACGCTCGATGCGGTCTTCGACGACGTCGCCAAGCATTGGGGCAAGCTCGATTTCCTCGTCCACGCCATTGCCTTTTCCGACAAGGACGAGCTGACAGGCCGCTATGTCGAGACGACGCGCGACAATTTCCTGCGCACGATGGACATTTCGGTGTTTTCCTTCACCACCATCGCCAAGCGCGCCGAGGCGCTGATGACCGATGGCGGCTCGCTGCTGACGTTGACTTATTACGGTGCGGAAAAAGTGATGCCGCACTACAACGTCATGGGTGTTGCCAAGGCAGCGCTCGAAGCCAGCGTGCGCTATCTGGCCGTCGACCTTGGCGCCAAGAAAATCCGCGTCAACGCCATCTCCGCCGGTCCGATTAAGACGCTGGCAGCCTCCGGCATCGGCGATTTTCGCTACATCTTGAAGTGGAACGAATACAATTCGCCGCTAAAGCAGACGGTGACGCAAGAGGAGGTCGGCGATTCAGCGGTCTATTTCCTTTCAAACCTTTCACGCGGCGTCACCGGCGAGATCCACCATGTCGATTCCGGCTACCATGTCGTCGGCATGAAGGCGGTCGACGCGCCTGATATTTCGACCGTCAAGGAATAGACCCGCCTCGAATATACTCTCCCGCCTCCAGCCTGCCCTCGACCGCTCTCCGGATGACCTAATGTATCCGCTCGTCTACATCGCGCGCCATGGCCAGACGGTGTGGAACGCCGAGTCCCGGCTGCAAGGACAGGCCGACACCGATCTCAACCCGCTCGGCCGCGAGCAGGCGACCCGCAATGGCCATCGGCTGGCCGAATTCGTTCATAACCCCGAAGACTTCGATTTTGTCGCCAGCCCGATGCGGCGAACGCGTGAGACCATGGAATGCATTCGCATGGCGATGGGGCTCGATCCCCAGGCTTACCGCACCGATCCGCGTCTCGTCGAAATGAGTTTCGGCGACTGGCAGGGTTTCACCTTTCCCGAACTCGAGGCCCGGCATCTCGGCTCGGCCAGGGAGCGGCGCCTCGACAAGTGGAATTTCCTGCCGCCCGGTGAGGGCGCCGAAAGCTATCAAATGCTGCTCGAACGGGTAAAGCCGTGGTTCGACGCGCTGGACCGCCAGACAGTCTGCGTGACCCATGGCGGCGTCGTGCGCGCCCTGTTCCGCATGGTGCTGGGAATGCCCGAGAAAGAAGCCGCAAACCTGAATGTGCCGCACGATCGCTTGCTCAGACTGGAGGGCCGACGCCTGGAGTGGCTCTGAGGTGAGCGGGCTGACCGCTGCCGAGGCGAGACTGGCTCGCCGGGTTTCATTGGGCGCAGAGTTGAAGGCCGTCGCGGATGACTTGGGAGTCACTTACGAAACCGCCAGGAATCACCTGAAAGCCGTCTTCGCCAAAACCGAGACCCATCGCCAGCCCGAACTGGTCGCGTTGCTCGCGAGAATAGCCAGCACCGCCCAAACTGCATGACTCTATTCGGTTGAATCGCTGTCCGGCAATTGCATGTCGGTGATGATGTTCTCGCCGTTTGCCTCGTCGTAAGCGATCACGATGTCCATGCCGGGTTTCAGCGCTTCGAGATCGGTTTCGGCGTTCAGCTTGTAGGATTTGCCGTCGTCGAGTGTCAGCGTCAATGTGTCCTTGTCGATCTCCTTGATCAGGCCTTCGGTTTGGCCGGCAAAAGCGGCGGTGGAAATCAGCAAAGTCGCGGCAACGGCGCCGATCAGGATACGCATCATCGTCCTCTTATCATTGCGCCGGCTCAGTGGCGGCGGGTGTTCAACAGACGGTGTTCAACAGACGGGTCGAGGGAAGCAGAAACCAACCGAATGTGTCAAAACTAAATCCGCCAGATCACAGTTTGACCACTGCGGAAAACGCCAATAGAACGCAGTTACGGTGCCGCGCGTCCTGACACAGAAACGACGTTGTGGCACGTTTGATTTTTGCGCATGATCCTTCCCGAAAATCGCTCCGGTTTTCGGGGTCATGCGCTAAGCCGGCTCGAATGCCGGCAGGGCTGGCTTTCATGTCTCACAATACGTTTGGCCATCTTTTCCGCGTCACCACCTGGGGCGAAAGCCATGGCGTAGCGCTCGGCTGCGTGGTCGACGGCTGTCCGCCCGGCATCCGCTTCACGCGCGCCGAAATCCAGGCCGAGCTCGACAAGCGCCGCCCGGGTCAATCGCGTTTTGTGACGCAGCGTCGCGAACCCGACGAGGTCAAGATCCTGTCAGGCTTCATCCTGGATGAGGACGGCGAAACCATGATCACCACCGGCACGCCGGTGTCGATGGTGATCGAGAACGTCGACCAGCGCTCCAAGGACTATGGCGAGATCGCCCGCCAGTACCGGCCGGGACATGCCGATTATACCTACGACACCAAATACGGCCTGCGCGATCATCGCGGTGGCGGCCGTTCTTCGGCCCGCGAGACGGCGGCGCGGGTGGCGGCCGGAGCCTTGGCCCGCAAGGTCGTGCCCGGCATGATCGTGCGTGGCGCGCTGGTGTCGATGGGGGAAAAGTCGATCGACCGCGCCAACTGGAACTGGAATTTCGTTGGCGACGCCGAAAATCCATTCTTCACGCCCGATCCGGCATCGGTCGGCGTCTTCGCTGCGTATCTTGACGGCATCCGCAAGGCGGGTTCCTCGGTCGGCGCGGTAATTGAGATCGTCGCCGACGGCGTTCCGGCAGGCCTGGGCGCGCCAATTTACGCCAAGCTCGACCAGGACATTGCCTCGGGCTTGATGTCGATCAATGCCGTCAAGGGTGTCGAGATCGGCAACGGCTTCGAGGCCGCCCGCATCACCGGCGAAGAAAATGCCGACGAGATGCGAATGGGCAATGACGGCAAACCGGTCTTCCTGTCCAACAATGCGGGTGGCATCCTCGGCGGAATCTCGACCGGCCAGGCGATTGTCGCGCGCTTCGCCGTCAAGCCGACCTCGTCGATCCTGACCCCGCGAAAGTCGATCGACAAGGACGGCAATGACGTCGAGATCATGACCAAGGGCCGCCACGATCCGTGCGTCGGCATCCGCGCCGTGCCGATCGGCGAGGCGATGGTTGCCTGCGCGATCGCCGATCACTATTTGCGTCATCGGGGACAGACGGGGAAGGGAGTAGGGGAGTAGGGGAGTATGTTACGCTGCCCGCCGAGACAGCCAATTTTTCCTTTCCCTACTCCCCTACTCCCCTACTCCCCTACTCCCGCGAGCAAAGCGAGCAACCTTATGCCTTACGACCAGAAGAAGATCGTCGAAGCCCTGCGCGCCTTCGAACGCGGCGAGATTGTCGTCGTCATGGACGATGACGGGCGCGAGAACGAGGGCGACCTGATCGTCGCGGCCGTCCATTGCACGCCGGAAAAGATGGCGTTTATCGTCCGCAACACCTCTGGCATCGTCTGCACGCCGATGCCGCGCGACGAGGCCAAGCGCCTCAACCTGTCGCCGATGGTCGCCGACAATGACTCGGCCCACACCACCGCCTTCACCGTCAGCGTCGATTTCAAGCACGGCACCACGACGGGCATTTCGGCCGACGACCGCACATTGACCGTGCGCAACCTTGCCAACGGCAATGTCGGCGCCTCCGATTTCGTCCGCCCCGGCCACATCTTTCCGCTGATTGCGCGCGAAGGCGGCGTGCTGATGCGTTCGGGCCATACCGAAGCCGCCGTCGATTTGTGCAAGCTTGCCGGCCTGCCGCCGGTCGGTGTCATTTCCGAGCTGGTCAATGATGACGGCACCGTGATGCGCGGCCCGCAGGTGCAGGCCTTCGCCGAAAAGAACGGTTTGAAGCAGATTTCGGTCGCCGACCTCATCGCCTATCGCCAGCGCAAGGAAACGCTGGTCGAGCGTGTCGCCTGTTCGGAGATCGACACGCCGGGCGGCAAGGCGCAGGTGTTCACCTACACGCTGCCCTGGGATTCGATGCACCATGTGGCGATCGTCTTCGGCGACATCCGCGACGGCGAGGAGGTGCCGGTGCGGCTGCATTCCGAGGACGTCGTGACGGACGTCTTCGGTACCGGCCACAGGCTGGACGGCATCATGAAATCGATGGGCGAGCGCCGGCGCGGCGTCATCGTCTATCTGCGCGAAGGCTCCGTCGGCGTCGCCCATCAGGAGCGCAACCGGCCGGCCGCCGGCGACCGCGAGGACCATGAAGAGGCGCGCCGCCGCGAAAACGAATGGCGCGAGATCGGCCTCGGCGCGCAAATCTTGAAGGATCTGGGCATTTCCTCGATCAACCTGATCGCCTCGCGCGAACGCCACTATGTCGGCCTCGAAGGTTTCGGCATCCACATCGCTAGGACCGAGATTCTCTAGGGCTGGCTTAGCGGATCGCCGACACGCGTCCGGTCCCGCTTGGGACCGGACGCATGGAGACTATTCGGCAGGAACCGCGGCAGCGTCGCGCGCGGAGATGTCGCGATCCGCCGCGGCAAGGCTGCGCTGGCCGGCGAGCACGGTGACCAGCGCGATTGCGCCCGCCGCCACCGACACCAGGAACCCGCTCTGTGCACCGAAGGCGTCCACCACCCATCCGGCGGCGAAGGAGCCGAGCGCCATGCCGATGCCTATGCCGGTCATGACCCAGGTCACGCCCTCGGTCAGCATCGCCTCCGGCACGCGCCGCTCGATCAGGCCGAATGCCGTGATGAAGGTCGGCGAGATCGCCACACCGCTAACGAAGACAGCCAGTGCCAGAAGCGGCACCGTGTCTGCGACAAGCGCCGGCAGCGTGGTGAGCGCGATGACGGCGACCGCGATGGCAAGCTGAATTTGCAGTGGTGTTTTCAGGTTCAGAGCGCCGAGGACGATGCCGACGACGAACGATCCGAGAGCGTAGACGCCGATAACGAGGCTGGCAGCGCCCGGCTGGCCGAGCTCCTTGGTGATCGCCACGGTGCTCACTTCGGTGGTCGCGAAGGTCGCGCCGATGAAGATCAGGGCGAAGGTGATGATTTGGACCGGCCGCAGGCGGATTGCCGATCCGCGCGAACCTTGGTCGACCCGTCGCACGCGCGGCTCGGTCGAGCGCTGCAGGATAAGGGCTGTCGAGCCGAAGGCGAGGAACAATGTGCTCGCCAACATTCCCGCTTCCGGGAAAAGCGCGACGCTCAGGCCCACCGATAGCGAGGCCCCGGCGATGTAGACCAGTTCGTCCGCCGCCGACTCGAAGGCGAACGCTGTGTTCAGCTCGGGGCGATCCCGGAAGAGCTCTGTCCAGCGCGCGCGCACCATCGCTGGGATGCTGGGCATCGCGGCGGCCAGCAGGGCTGACACGAACAATGTCCATATCGGCCAGTCCTGATTGGCCGCCGCAATCAGCACCACGAAAGCGAGCACGGAAATGACGGTGGTGGGCACCACAACCCGCGCCTGACCGAGGCGGTCCACCAGTCGCGATATCTGGGGCGCGACGAAAGCATTGGCCAGCGCATATGTCGCGGAGGCGGCGCCGGCCAGCCAGTACTCGCCATGCGTCTGCGACAGCATCGCGACGATTCCGATCGGGGCCATGGCCATCGGCATCCGGGCGACGAAGCCGGCTGCGGCGAAGCCCTTGGCTCCCCTTGCCTTGAAGATTTCGCGATAGGGATTGGGCATGAGAACACTCCTGGATTTTTAAGGCCAAGCCACTTATATACGTGGCGTATGCAAATCAAATAATGACATACGGAGCGTATGTCAAACTATATACGAGACGTATGTGAAGGAATAGGCGAATGGGGCACAAACCACGCAAGGAGATGATCGCCGAGACCCGCGCCAAACTGGTCGCGGCGGCGCGCCATGCCTTTGGCAGTGTTGGCTATGCTGAGGCCTCGATGGACGACTTCACCGCATCAGCCGGGCTGACGCGCGGCGCGCTTTATCATCACTTCGGCGACAAGAAGGGCCTTCTCCAGGCGGTCATCGCCGAGATCGACGCCGAGATGCTGGCCCGGTTGAAGATCGTTTCGGCCAGGGCGGACACGCTCTGGCAGGGCTTTGTCGACGAATGCACTGCCTATATCGAGATGGCGCTGGAGCCGGAGATCCAGCGTATTGTCCTTCGCGACGGACCGGCGGTGCTCGGCGATCCTTCGCAATGGCCGAGCCAGAACGAATGCATCCGCTCGATGAGCGAGAACCTTCAAAAGCTGAGGGACGAGGGAACCATCGTTGCCGTTGATCCCGAAGCCGCAGCAAGGGTGGTCAGCGGCGCCTCGCTGCATGCCGCACAGTGGATCGCAAATTCGGACGATCCCGAGGCGACGTCGAAAAAGGCGGTGAAGGCGTTCAACTTGCTTTTGGAGGGACTGCTCAAGCAAGGCCGCAGGATTGGCCGTCCACAAGCACCGGCTGAGATGGACAAATCGCCGGCCTGAGCCTGTAACAAGACCACCAAAGCCAAGGCGCGACCTCGAATGCGGCGGCTGAAGCGCGTCTCAAAGTTCGGGCAGTTCAGGAGAAGGCGCTGGTCTCGGTCGGTGGCTCGCGCCGGACCCAACCAGCACCCAATTTCTAAACCCTGTTGAACGTCTGCCTTTGGCGATTCCAAAACATGGTCAAAGCCGCCGCGCGCGCCTATATCGGGGGCATGGTCACAAGGCTTTATACCCACCCGATCTTTCTCGAGCATATAACGCCGCCCGGTCATCCGGAGCGGCCAGACCGCCTGCGCGCCATTGAACGCGCGCTCGACGACGAGGCCTTTGCGGCCCTTGATCGTGCCGAGGCGCCGGAAGGCGACGAGGCCACCATCCTCTACGCACACCCGCAGGAATTCGTCGAGCGGGTCCGCGCTATGATACCGGCCACCGGTATCGCTCGTGTCGACGCCGACACCACCGCCAGCCCGAAAAGCTGGCAGGCGGCGGTCACGGCGATCGGCGCTGCCAACGCTGCCGTCGACGACGTCTTTCGGGGCAACGCCGAAAATGTCTTTGTCGCCGCCCGGCCGCCCGGCCACCACGCCGAAAAGACCACGTCCATGGGCTTCTGCCTGTTCAACACCGCGGCGATCGCGGCGCGCTACGCGCAAAGGCAGCACCAGGCCGAGCGTGTTGCCATCGTCGACTGGGACGTGCACCACGGCAATGGCACGCAGGACATTTTCTGGGACGATCCGTCGGTGCTCTATTGCTCGACGCACCAGATGCCGCTTTACCCAGGGACCGGGGCGGTGAGCGAAACCGGCGCCGGCAACATCGTCAACGCGCCGCTGGCGCCGCAGACCGGCAGCGAAGTTTTCCGCGACGCTTTCCTGTCGCGGATCTTGCCGGCGCTCGACAATTTCGCGCCCGACCTCATCATCATTTCGGCCGGCTTCGACGCGCACCACCGCGATCCGCTGGCCGAGATCAACCTGACCGAGAACGATTTCGACTGGGCAACCGGCCAGTTGATGCAGCGCGCCGGTCGCCACAGCGACAACCGGCTCGTCAGCCTGCTCGAGGGCGGCTACGATCTGCAGGGATTGGCATTTTCGGTCGTCGCCCATGTCGGGCGACTGATGAAAGGATAGACGATGGCTGGTGAGAGCAACGAAGACGTCAAGGCGATGAGCTTCGAGCAGGCGCTCGACGCGCTGGAGAAAATCGTCGATGATCTGGAACGCGGCGACGTGCCGCTCGACCAGTCGATCCGCATCTATGAGCGCGGCGAGGCGCTGAAGCTCCATTGCGACCGGCTGCTCAAGGCGGCCGAGGACAAGGTGGAAAAGATCAGGCTTTCTCGCGACGGCAAGCCGGTAGGGGCAGAGCCGCTGGATGCGGATTGAGGCGCGGCCTCGAACGAATTTCCCCTTACCGGCTTTTGGACATGATCATAATTGAGGATAATACTCATCCCGTTGAAACGGCTCCAGGACGAGAGGAGATTGCGAACAATGTGCAGAAACATCAAGACACTGTTCAATTTCGATCCGCCGGCAACCAATGACGAGGTCCGCGATGCCGCGCTCCAGTTTGTCCGCAAGCTGAGCGGAACGACGCGGCCGTCGAAACAGAACCAGCATGCGTTCGACCACGCCGTCGAGGCCATAGCCGCATCGGCGCGCGAATTGCTGGACAGCCTCGAGACGACACAGCATCCGCGCAATCGCGAAGAGGTGGCGGCCAAGGCGAAAGCCAGGTCTGCACTCCGCTTCGCCTGAGGAAGACCGTATGAGCTTCTTCCCCGGAAACGACCCTCTGCCCGGTGACGCCTTCGCCAGCGACCAGATCGAGCTGATGGTTATTCCTAACGCCAAGGACATTGGCGGCTTTCAGGTTCGCCGTGCCTTGCCGACCGCCAAGCGTCGGCTGGTCGGTCCCTTCATCTTCTTCGATCGCATGGGGCCGGCGATTTTGCGGGCCGGCCAGGCGCTTGATGTCCGTCCGCATCCCCATATCGGCCTGTCGACGGTCACTTACCTGTTCGACGGCAAGATCAGGCATCGCGATTCGCTCGGCACCGAAATGGTCATCCAGCCCGGCGACGTAAATTTGATGACCGCCGGTCGCGGCATCGTCCATTCCGAGCGTACACCGCAGGAAATGCGCGGTGCGCCGATGTCGGTTTCCGGCCTGCAGACATGGCTGGCGCTGCCGGACGATAAAGAGGAGGTCGACCCGGTCTTCGAGAATACGGCGGCCATGCGTCTGCCCGAAATCGACGCTGAAGGCGTCAGCGGACGCGTTGTCATTGGCGCGTTTTCCGGGCTGCGGTCACCGGTCGTGACCGCTTCGGACACGCTCTATGCAGACCTCAGCCTGGCGCCCGGCGCCAGCGTGAAAATCCCTGCCAACGCCGAGGAGCGCGCCATCTATACGTTGGAAGGCGAGGTTTCGATCGCCGGTGACCGCTTTCCGGCAGAGCGGCTGCTGGTGTTCCGGCCCGGCGATGAGATCGTCGTGTCGTCGCAGGCTGGAGCGCATTTCATGCTGTTCGGCGGCGCCTCGCTCGGCTCCAAGCGCTACATCTGGTGGAATTTCGTGTCATCGTCGAAGGAACGCATCGAACAGGCGAAAGAAGAATGGAAGACAGGCCGTTTCGATATCGTTCCGGGGGATGAAGAAGAGTTCATTCCGCTGCCGGACAATTAGAGCGCCGCGCGTCCCTTAGGACACGTAAAAGAAACCCTAACAGTTTGAATCTACGCCGCGTCACTCGCACGCATTTACATTCGCCGGCCAGCAGCCTATTTCGCACATGAATAAAAAGCAGGCCCCAGCACCAGTGAACGCAAAGCTCCATACGCCACTTCTCGACAAGGTCCGCATCCCGGCCGACCTCAGGACGCTTGACGCAGGGGCTCTGCCGCAATTGGCATCGGAGCTTCGCACCGAGTTGATCGACGCTGTGTCCCACACCGGCGGACATCTCGGTGCCGGCCTTGGCGTGGTCGAACTGACGGTGGCATTGCACTATGTCTTCAACACGCCAGACGACCGGCTGATCTGGGATGTCGGTCATCAGGCCTATCCGCACAAGATTCTGACCGGCCGCCGCGACCGTATCCGCACCCTGCGGCAAGAGGGCGGCCTCTCCGGTTTCACCCAGCGCGCCGAGAGCGAATACGATCCGTTCGGCGCCGCCCACTCCTCGACCTCGATTTCCGCCGGCCTCGGCATGGCAATGGCACGCGATCTCTCCGGGGGCCGCAACAATGTCATTGCCATTATCGGCGACGGCGCCATGTCGGCCGGCATGGCCTATGAGGCGATGAACAATGCCGGCGCGCTCGATGCCCGGCTGATCGTCATCCTTAACGACAACGACATGTCGATCGCTCCGCCGACCGGCGCGATGAGCGCCTATCTGGCCCGCCTTGCATCGGGCAAGGCCTATCTGGGCTTGCGCGATTTCGGCAAGAAGCTGACCTCCTATCTCGGCGAGCGCGCCGATCGCGCCATCAAGCGGGCGGTCGAGCATGCGCGCGGCTACGTCACCGGCGGCACGCTGTTCGAGGAAATGGGTTTCTATCACATCGGCCCGATCGACGGCCACAATCTCGAGCACCTGATCCCGGTGCTGAAGAACGTCCGCGACAATGCCGACGGTCCGGTGCTGATCCACGTCGTGACCCAGAAGGGCAAAGGCTATGGACCGGCCGAGGCGGCCGCCGATAAATATCACGGCGTCAACAAATTCGACGTCATCACCGGCGCGCAGGCCAAGGCGCCGGCCAACGCGCCGAGCTACACGAAAGTCTTTGCGGAAAGCCTGGTTCAGGAAGGCCGCGAAGATGATCGCATCGTCGCCATCACAGCCGCCATGCCGAACGGCACCGGCCTCGACCTCTTCGGCGAGGCGTTCCCGTCGAGGACCTTCGACGTCGGTATCGCCGAGCAACACGCGGTGACTTTTGCCGCCGGCCTTGCCACCGAAGGCTTCAAGCCTTTCGCGGCGATCTATTCGACCTTCCTGCAGCGCGCCTACGACCAGGTCGTCCACGACGTGGCGATCCAGAAACTGCCGGTGCGCTTCCCGATCGATCGCGCCGGCTTCGTCGGGGCCGACGGGGCGACCCATTGCGGGGCCTTCGACACGACTTTTTTGGCGACGCTGCCCGGTTTCGTCGTCATGGCGGCGGCGGATGAGGCGGAACTGCGCCACATGGTGCGCACGGCGGCAAGCTACGATGAAGGCCCCATCGCCTTCCGCTACCCGCGCGGCAACGGCGTCGGCGTCGACCTGCCGGAGCGTGGCTCGGTTCTCGAAATCGGCAAGGGCCGTATCGTCAGGGAGGGCACCAAGGTGGCGCTGCTTTCCTTCGGCACGCGGCTGCAGGATTGCCTGGCTGCGGCCGAGGAACTCGGCGCGGCAGGGCTTTCCACCACCGTCGCCGATGCACGTTTCGCCAAGCCGCTCGACGAAGATTTGATCCGGCGCCTGGCCCGTTCGCACGAAGTGCTGGTGACAGTCGAAGAGGGTGCGGTCGGCGGCTTCGCCAGCCATGTGCTGCAATTCCTGGCCCATGAAGGGCTGCTGGAAAACGGCCTGAAGGTACGCCCGCTTGTGTTGCCCGACAGCTTTGTCGATCACGCCAAGCCCGAAAAGATGTATGCCGACGCCGGGCTTGATGCCGCCGGTATCGTGCGCACCGTCTTCGTGGCGCTGGGACGCACCGCCAGCGCGCAAAGCGCCTGAATCAAAATCTCAACGGCTTGAATAGCTTCACGGCGGGCAGTCGTAACTGACTGTTTGCGTTGTCATTTGGCATTCGCCTACGGTGTCTCTTGGCACCGGTCTCGCGGCCAATCTTCTCAGAGGCAGAGTGAAATCTTGGCGCTAGCTACCGCGTGTGAAGGGCAGAAATGGGTAGTTTCGTGCCGTTCGATTGTCGACTGGAAATGAGCAAACAGCGCCATGAGCCGACCTTGGATACCGCGATCCTCGACGATTTGTCTCACCTCGATAGCGGACGAGATCATTGTTGATAGCCGCGAACCCGGATTACGACCGCGAAGCGGTCAAAAATCCAAATCCATATCGTGATGATGATGCTCGTGGCCGGGAAGCTCCGGCGGCGGCGGGCCAGGCACTTCGGCCACCATGGCCTCCGTCATGATGAGGAGGCCTGCCACCGAGGCTGCGCCCTGGAGCGCCGTTCGCACCACCTTGGCCGGGTCGATGATGCCCTTTGACACCAGATTCCCGTACACGCCCGATTGGGCATCGTAGCCATAGGCGTTGTCGTCGTTTTCGAGGATCCCGGCGATGACGACCGAGCCTTCCAGGCCGGCATTGATCGCGATTTGCCGAGCCGGCCAGGTGATCGCCTTCCTGACGATCGCGATGCCGACCTGCTGGTCCTCGTTGCTGCCCTTGAGCTCCTTGAGCGCCCTGCCGGCGCGCAGCAAGGCGACCCCACCGCCGGGGAGAATGCCCTCTGCAACCGCGGCTCTTGTCGCGTTCATCGCGTCATCGATGCGATCCTTCTTCTCCCTGACCTCGACTTCGGTTGCACCGCCGACCCGGATAACGGCGACGCCACCGGCGAGCCTGGCCAGCCGCTCCTGAAGCTTCTCGCGGTCGAAATCGGAGGTGGTTTCCGCAAGCTCGAGCTTGATCTCGGCGATGCGGGCCTCGATTGTTTCTCGCTTGCCGGCGCCGCCGACAATCGTGGTGTTTGCCTTGTCGATCATCACCTTCTTGGTGCGTCCGAGCATATCGAGGGAAGCATGCTCGAGCTTGATGCCCAAATCCTCCGAGATCACCGTTCCGCCGGTCATCAGCGCGAGATCCTGCAGCATCGCCTTGCGGCGGTTTCCGTAGGCCGGCGCCTTCACGGCTGCAACCTTGAGAGCGCCGCGCAACTTGTTGACCACCAGCGCCGCAATCACCTCACTCTCGACATCCTCGGCGATGATGAGCAGCGGCTTGCCGGCCTGCACCACCTTCTCCAGCAGCGGCAGTATTTCTTTCAGACTGGACAGTTTCTTCTCGCTGATGAGGACATAGGCATCCTGCATCTCGACCCGCATCTTTGCGCGATTGGTGATGAAATGGGGCGAGATATAGCCGCGGTCGAACCGCATGCCCTCGACGAATTCGAGTTCGGTTTCGAGCGACGTCCCGTCCTCGAGAGTGATCACGCCGTCATTGCCGACCCTCTTCATGGCGTCGGCGAGGCAGCGGCCGATCTCCCTGTCGCCGTTGGCCGAGATGGTGCCGACTTGCGCAATCTCGAGGTTCGAAGTGACCTTCGTGGCGTTGTTTTTGAGTTCCGCGACGACGGCTTCGACCGCGAGATCGATGCCGCGCTTCAGGTCCATGGGATTCATGCCGGCGGCCACCGCCTTGGCGCCCTCCCGGGCGATCGCATGCGCGAGCACGACGGCGGTGGTCGTGCCGTCGCCGGCCTGATAGGAGGTTTTTGTTGCTATCTCGCGCACCATCTGGGCGCCCATGTTCTCGAACTTGTTGTCGAGTTCGATTTCCCTGGCGACGGTCACGCCGTCCTTCGTGACCCGCGGCGCGCCGTGCTCCCTGCCGATCGCGACGTTGCGCCCCCGCGGGCCAAGCGTGACGCTCACCGCATTCGCCAGGGTGTCAATGCCGCGCAGCATACTGTCGCGAGCCTCGAACGAAAACATGATCTCCTTGGCAGCCATTTCCTTGATCCTTAAGACCTAATCGTCGGGGAACGGCGAAGCTTCATTCGGCCGCTCAGGCGAGATTGCCCCGTGGCAGCCCGAGCCGATTCCAGATATCGAACAAAGCTGCCGCGAGCCGATCAATCATGATGTCCTCATGACAGGGTGTCGGCGTGATGCGCAGCCGCTCAGTTCCCTTCGCCACGGTCGGATAATTGATCGGCTGGATATAGATGTCGTGATCGCTCAGCAGCAGGTCGCTCGCTGCTTTGCAATGCGCCGGATCGCCGACTGCCACCGGAACGATATGGGTGTCGCTCAGGATGACCGGCAGCGCAGCGGCACCCAGCGCCGCCTTGACCCGCCGGACGCGGTCCTGTTGGCGATTGCGCTCCCACTGCGACGTTTTCAGATGCCGGATCGCCGCTGTGGCCGCGGCGCAAATCGCCGGCGGCAACGCGGTGGTGAAGATGAAACCCGGAGCATAGGAACGAACCGCATCGATCAGCACAGCACTTCCCGTGATATAGCCGCCGAGGCAGCCGAAGGCCTTGGCGAGCGTGCCTTCGATCACATCGATCCGGTTCATGGTGCCGTCGCGCGCGGCGATGCCGGCGCCGCGAGGGCCGTACATGCCCACAGCATGGACCTCGTCGAGATAGGTCATTGCGCCGTAACGATCGGCGATTTCGCAAATGCGATTGATTGGCGCGACGTCGCCGCCCATCGAATAGAGACTTTCGAAGACGATGAGTTTTGGCCGATCCTGACCCGCCGCCTTCAACAATTCCTCGAGATGATCGACGTCGTTGTGGCGGAAGATGCTCTTCTCCGTACCGGACTGGCGGATGCCCTCGATCATCGAATTGTGGTTGAGCGCATCGGACAGGATCAAACAACCGGGGATCAGCTTGGCGATGGTCGAGATGCCAGTCTGGTTCGAAACATAGCCGGACGTAAAGACCAGTGCCGCCTCCTTGCCGTGGAGATCGGCAAGCTCGCTCTCGAGCTCTAGGAGCGGATGGCTGGTGCCGGAGATATTGCGCGTCCCGCCGGCCCCCGTTCCCAGGCGGGTAGCAGTCTCCACCATGGCGGCGACCACTTTTGGATGTTGTCCCATCCCGAGATAGTCGTTGGAGCACCAAATCACGACGTCCTTCGGTCCATGCGGGGAATGCCACACGGCGTTGGGAAAGCGTCCGGCGATGCGCTCAAGGTCTGCGAACACACGGTAGCGCCGTTCCTCTTGCAGACGCGCGATCGCATCTGCAAAGAAACCGTCATAACTCATATTGCCTGGCTCCAAGATACGGCCTTGCCATCGGCCATATCGCCCGCATCTCCGGTCATCGGAGGTCCAAATCGCCGCGGCGCAATGACGTTCTTTACGACGCCAGGTTTGCCGGTGTGCAACGCTGTGGGTTCCGCCATCGCCCGATTCCCCTGCTTGCATACGAATTACTTCGAAGCGCGATGCGCGCCGATCCCGCTCGCATCGTTCCTCACGACCCGCGTTCAGGAAGGTCGAAGTTGAGCTGCAACATTCGCGCTATGTTTATCAGAATAGTCTCGCAGACCTTATCTTGATTAGGATCCAGATATTTGACAGTCCAGTTTGCCCCGTTCTCCTTGGTTTCGAGCCGCTGAATCACAAAATCAGTGACGTGCTCGCATCCCGGCTCCTTATGAAGATCCGCGAGGATCAATGCCTTAAGCTCAGAAGCTTCCTTTGTATGTCTTTGCATGGCCGCTCTCCTTCCGGATGACAACTTTCTATGGATCGATCAACTGCATAATCGTGATCTCCGTCATCCCAGGGCTCGTATCATCGCACCAATTCACCCAACGTAGCGGCAATGCCGCTGCTTGGTGTGTCAGAGTCTAGCCCCTCCACGAATTGCCCCTGTGGGTTCATGATGTAGATGTGGGTGCCGTGATCCATTAGGTAGTCGTCACCGCCCGCCTCGCCCTGGCGCGCCACACCGTAGGCGCCATATGCCTCCGAAACCGCAGCGATCTGTTGCGGGCTGCCCGTCAATCCCACGATGCGCGGATCGAATGCCGCGGTGAAGCTTCCCATCACCTCAGGCGTGTCGCGTTCGGGATCGACAGTGATGAAGAGCGGTTGCAGTTTTGCGGCGTCGGGGCCGAGTTCCTCAATCGCCGCGGCGATTGATGACAGCGTGGTCGGACAGATGTCGGGACAAGAAGTATAGCCGAAGAAAACCAGCAGCCATTTGCCGCGATAAGTCTCATCGGTGACCGTCGTTCCGTCCGGCGCCGTAAGCGTGAATGAGCCGCCGACCGTCACGGGTGTGTCACTCCGCGCGAGCGGTTGGCAGATCGACAGGGCCGCTGCGAATATGATGCAGAAGCGGGATATGGGGGACCGTAGGCCCGGAGCGAGGAGTTCATGCCGTCGGCTCATCAAGTACCTCCGGTACCTCGAGAAAGACGCTCCAAAAACCCCGCAACGTTTGCAACTAGCAAACTCGCCTAAACTGCCGAACCTTATCATATTTTTTGCTGAATGGCTAGACATGGTGCTGGTTTGGCCCTATTTTTAAAAGTTGCCCCTCATCCTAATGAAGGAGGTGGCCTCTATGACCATTCGCGAATTGATGAGCGGGCTGGCGGCGATCGCTTTCGTTGCGACGATGTCCGCGCCTGCGCAAGCCTACGAAGTGGGTCCGGTCACGGGAGGCGGAACGATCGAGGGTACGATCGTCTACCGCGGCGACGTGCCGACAACAAAGATCATCCCCACCAAGGATATCGAGGTGTGCGGCGACCCCCGCGAGGAGCCGCTGATCGAAGTCGGCAGCGATCAGGCCGTGCTGAACGCGGCGGTGCAACTGGTCGACGTGGCACAGGGAAAGGCCTGGCCGGAGCCCGGAAAGCCGCCTGAGCTTAACAACCTCAAATGTCGCTTTGAGCCCGCGGTTCAGATGATACCCGCCGGTTCGCTGGAGGTGGTCAACAGCGACTCAATCCTCCACAACACCCACGGGTATTATGGCAAGCGCACTGCCTTCAACCTGGCGCTGCCCAATAAGGGCCAGCGCATACCCGTCGAACTGAATCGGGCCGGCACTGTCCGCATCGACTGCGACGCGCATGGCTGGATGGAAGGCTGGGTCTATGTGGTGGACAATCCCTACTACGCTGTCACCGGCGCCGATGGCAAGTTCAGCATAACCGATGTTCCGCCTGGGAACTACAAACTTGTGGCGATCCACCCCTTCACCGGGCCCATCGAGCAGCCCGTAACGGTAGAGGAGAATAAGGCCACCAGTCTGACGATTGAACTGAAAAAATAAGAAAATGGGCGACCCACTCATTCAACAGGGTCGCGTTCCTGCGAGAAGACCGACGCTTTAAGAAACGGTCTGCACTGAGGAGGAACCCTGATGTCTGACGAGCTTGACCGCATTCGGCGCGAAATGCATGCGGTGCTGCAGCAGCCGGGAGTACGCCCCGACGACTCGCTCCAAATCACCCGCCGCACCTTCATTCACAGATCGCTGCTGTTCGGCGCTGCTTCCGTCGGCCAGACCTTCGCGTGGTGGCCGCTGCTCAACACCATCGACGTCGCTCACGCCGCCGAAGCGCCCTTCAAGTTTGCCTGGATTTCGGACACCCATCTCTATCCGCGATCGCTGAACACGCGCTTCGTCGACAAAGTGGTGCGCGCCGTGCAAGAGGTCCAGGCCATGGATCCGCCGGCCGACTTCCTGATCTTCGGCGGCGACCTGGCCCAGCTCGGAAAGATCGAGGAACTTGAGCTTGGCGTTGAGCTCCTCAAGGATCTGAAGATCAAGAAGTACTACATCCCGGGCGAGCACGACTGGTATCTGGATATGGGCAAGAAGTGGGGCGAGTTGTTCGGCCAACCCAACTGGACCTTCGATCACAAAGGCGTGCGCTTCATCGGGCTCGATACGGTCAGCCGGGGACCGGACTACTGGACAGCGAAGAAGATGACGCCAGAGGAGCGCATGGGCCACATGGCTACCCTTGACGGCACCGTTGCCGGCGCGTGGGCCGGCGTCGGCCGCGAGCAACTCGACTGGATGCAGAAGACACTCGCGGACTGGGATAAGTCCAAGCCGATCGTCATCTTCAGCCACAATCCGCTGTACGAGTACTACCCGCCCTGGAATTTCTGGGTGCGCGACTGGCGCGAAGTGAATGACGTGCTGAAGCCTTATACTAAGGTCACCAACATCCACGGTCACGTGCACCAGGTGCTCTACAACGAGATCGGCAGCATGCGCTCGATCGGCATGCTGGCGACCTCCTGGCCGTGGCCGTATGCGCCGGAAGGCGTGCCCAAGCTGACCAAGCCGATGATCCGTGTCGATCCTGGCGATCCCTTCGACGGGGTCGGTTGGGGAACCGTGAACGTCAACGCCGACGACAAGGTCGATGTCGAGTACATCATGTGGGGGCGCAAGGAGGTGTTCGTCCAGTCGCCGGAGGACCACGACAAGAGCATTGAGGAGGTCATACGGCCACGCATCGCCGACAATCAGTACCCGTGGGAAAATCCATAAAGGGTGGTGGCTATGATAAACACATCGACATTCCTCTGCATTCTGAGGCGTTCCACCGTCGCAGGAGCGGTCGTCGCAGCTGCCGTCGTCGTCGGGCCGGCCAGTGCCAACAAGGATCCGGTGACGCCAAAGCAGCTGAAACTCTATCAAGAGGCGTTCATGGAGGAGGTCAGGAAGGGAGACCTCCTGTTCCACGGTGATGCGGCGATGGCGGAGCAGTTGGGGGTCAAGCTGTCGACCACCGGGTGGGCCTGCGCCATGTGCCATCCGATGGCCTCCGATACCCACCCGCATGCGTTCCCGAAGTTCCAGCAGTCGATGGCCAAATTCGCGACACTGCGCGACATGATCAACTGGTGCATCGAGAAACCGAACCAGGGCGAGAAGATCGATCCCGAATCGGAGGCGATGAAGGCGCTCGAGGCGTACATCACCTGGTCCAACACCGGTTCGGTGTTGGTGCCAGGCAAGTACTAGTCTCGGCGATAGCCGGGCACCGACTTCACGGGAGCGCGAAGGGAGTCCCATCGGGAAGGGTGGGGTTGAAGCAGTGGTGCGGCCCGGGAACCGCGCGGGGAGGTCTATGCGTTGGCAGAGACTGGGATGGAGCTGCGCGGCAAGTTCGCGAATGTGGACCTGGATGCGCTGGTCGACAATCGGGTCGTGCGGACCTGGCTTTATTTCGGCATGTTCTGGCTGATGGTGACGCCATCCGTCGGCGTCCTGATCTCGAGCACCTTCAACTACCCCGACTATCTTGGATCGGGAAACCTCGAGCTCACCTTCGGCCGGCTGCGCCCGGTCCACGTCAACGGTGTTATCTTCGGCGCCTTCTCGACGCTTTTCATCGGCCTTTGCTACTATCTCGTGCCGCGTCTGTCGGGGGTGCGGGTGATATGGTCGGAGTGGTCGGTTCTCCTCGCATGGGTCTGGAACATCGCAACGCTTGCCGGTTTGGTCGGCTTGCTGTTCGGCGACAGTGACGGTTTGGAAGCCGGAGAGTTTCCGCTCTATGCGAAGGTCGCATTCTTCATCGTAGTGGCTGTTGCTACCGCGCAATTCCTGATCACGATCAGTCGAAGGCTCGAGCCGGCGATCTATGTCGCGCTATGGTACTTGATCGCCACTTTCGTGTGGACGACGATGAACTTCGTGCTTGGAAGCTTCATCCTGCCGTACACGATCTCGGGCATCAACAGCGCCGCCTTCCATGGCCTCTATCTCCACTACATCGTCGGGCTGTGGCTAACGCCCGCGGGCTACGTGATCATCTACTATTTCCTGCCGATCAGCGCGCGAAATCCGCTCTATGCCCATAAGCTCTCGCTGGTAGGCTTCTGGTCCCTGGCATTGTTTTACCCGTTCGTCGGCATCCACCATTACCTCTACAGCCCGATCGCGGACTGGGCCGAGACCTTGGCCGTCGTCACGTCGATGCTGCTGATCATACCGGTGTGGACGGTGCTGGTGAACTTCTTCGGCACCATGATGGGCAAGTGGCATGAGTTCGGCAGGAACTTGCCGGCGAAGTTCCTGATCATGGGCTCGCTCATGTATCTCGTCGGCTGCTTCCAGGGCTCGACCGAGGCGCTGCGGCAGCTGCAGCAGCCGACCCATTTCACCGATTTCGTCATCTCGCATTCGCATCTCACCGTGTTCGGCACCTTCGTCGTCTGGGCGATGGGGGGCCTCGTCTATACTTGGCCGCGGCTGTTCGGGCGCGAACTCTGGTCCTTCAAGCTCGGCAACTGGTCGTTCTGGCTGATCACCGTCGGCATCACGACCATGGGCCTGGTTCTCACAGCGGGCGGGCTGCAGCAGGGTTATCAATGGATGAATGGTGTCGAATGGCTCGACTCGCTCGTCTGGGTGAAGCCCTACTGGCTGGCGCGGACCCTGGCAGGCATCAGCATGGATATCGGTATGTCGCTGCTGGTGGTGAATCTGATGCTGACCGCACTGACCAGCCCGGCGGCTGAGGCGCGACGCGTCCGCGGGCCGGTGGAGGCGCCTATCCCGGCCCCGGCGGGAGGGCCCGCGCAGTGAACGTTCGCTTCTTCGCGCTGTTCGCCGGCGTCTTTTGCATCACCCTTGCGGTGATCACGCAGGGCGTGCTGCCCTTCGTGGAGCCGTCCTCACGAACTACGCGCGTGACTTCGGTGGTGCGCACGGATTTCGGCCAGCTGAAGTGGACGGTTTCAGAGGCGACGGACTACACCGAGCAGCAGCGTCGCGGCCGCAACATTTACCTGCGCGAAGGCTGCTGGTACTGCCATTCGCAATTCGTGCGGCCGGTGACCGGCGAGATCCGCCGCTGGGGACCGGTCAGCGAGGCGGGCGAATACGCCTATGACGTGCCGCACCTGTTAGGCACACGCCGGATCGGGCCGGACCTGACGCGCGTCGGCCTGAAATACAGCGACGAGTGGCACCTGGCGCACTTCTACAATCCGCGGATGCTGGTGCCGGACTCGATAATGGCGCCGTATCGCGGCCTTTTCCACGAGCCCGATGCAGCTGTCCGTATCGTTGACGACGGCGCTGGCAATCGCACCCTGGAAAGGACAGAGGTCACCGAAGGCCTGTTCGACTTCGACAGCCAGCAAGCCATCCAGCTGACGCCGAATGCGTACGGGTTGCTGTTCGTGCCGCTGAAGGCGCGCGAAAGAAAGCCGATCATCCTGACGCCGAATGACGAATACACAGGAGAAACCGTCAGCATCGCGGCGGAGACGGAAGCGGTGGCGGCGCTCGTTTCCTACGTCCAGAAGCTCGGCACGAACCGGGGTAAATGGCGCGATCTTTTCGAGCCGCAAAGCCTGGAGGTCATGGATGCGACGATGCCGCGCTCCGAGGAATGGATTGCTTATGGCAAGGAAGTCTATGAGCGCCGCTGCATCGGTTGCCACGGTGCCAAAGGCGACGGCAACGGGCCAGCCGCCACCTTTATGTTTAACCAGCGGCCCAGGGACTTCACGTCCGCAGTCTTCAAGTTCAGGTTGACAAAGGAGCCCCTGCCCACGGACGGCGACATGCTGCGCACCATTACTCGCGGCATCCGCGGCACGGCAATGCCCCCTTGGTACGAACTGCCGCTCAACGATCGGCTGGCGGTGATCCAATACATCAAATATGAGCTAGCCGTTGACCGTTCCGATCCCGCCAGCCCTTACGCTTTCTTCGTCGAGGAACCGCCTGGCCCACCGTTGTATATCGGGCGCCCGCCGACCCCGTCCCAGACGATGCTGGACCGTGGTAAGGAGGTTTGGCAGGTGGCGAAGTGCTGGGAATGCCACGGCCAAGGCGGCAAGGGCGACGGCGAGAAGGCTGCCGGCCTCAAGGATGATATCGGGTTCGCCACCCCGCCGGCCGACCTCACCAGCGGCCAATTCAAGTCTGGCCCGGCCGTCGAAGACATCTTCCGGACGATAACTACCGGCCTCAGCGGCACGCCGATGCCGTCCTATCGGGATTCCTTTCCGGACGAGGACCGGTGGGCACTTTCCTATTTCGTGGTGGCGCTTTCAGCCTATAAAGACCCGCTCTCGCTGCAGCCGCTGTCGATCAAGCAGGAGGCCCGCGCGGCGCTGAACGATCTGGAACTGGTCGCTGACAAGCCTGAGCGAGCCTATGTGCCCGATCCGTCGGTGCCGGCGTCCGGCCCGCCAGCGCTGCCTGGCGAGAAACAGGCACCCGCCGGAGGTTAGCGCATGCTCGGTTTTGAAGTCACTGGACCATATGCGGGCGCCATGATGATGAGCCTGGCGGCCCTGTTCTTGTTCATCTGGGGCGTCCTATCCGGCGCGTTGAGCGGCACCGACAAAGCCGCCAACGGCTTTTTTGAAAGGGAGATGGAGAATGAGCGATCTGCAGAGCAGCGATCCGGAGAGCCCGAGGCACCCGGAACTGGATGTACGTCAAAGCTCGCACCCTGAACTAGAGGACTATGCCGGCGGCCTGATACAGGCGCGTGTGGGCTTCATTCCGCTATGGCTTCTCGTCGTCTACGTGCTGCTGTTCGCCTGGGGCCTGTATTACATGTATGTTTATTGGGGCGGGCTCGGCCCCGGCCGTCTGTTCTAAGAAGACTGTCGCAAGAACTGATAAGGCAGGAGTGATGGAGATGTTGGTAGCCAAAATTCTCCTTGGGGTCGCCGCATTGAACCTCCTTTTCCTGGCATTCGAGGTGGCGGTAAACGTGCTTCGTCTTTATTTCGGCTGACATAGGAGCAACGGATGCTACAGGACACGGTTTTCAAGCTCGCTGACGCCGGCTTGCCACAGATGCTCGGCTTCCTCATCTATGGCGGCTGCACCGTCGGCTTTATCATCTTTCTTGTCTATCTTGTGCGGCAATAGCGACGCGGACGCGGCGCTTCGAAAACGCCAATGATCTACTACCTCGTGATCTTCGCCGCTGGATTTGCAGGCAGCTTTCATTGCATCGGAATGTGCGGCGGCTTTGCCTGCGCGCTGGGCCGCGATCAGCGAGGCGGAGGCGCAACCGTCCTTCGCCACCTGCTCTATAATACCGGCCGATTGACAACCTATTGCTTTCTGGGCGGGCTCGCGGGTGCGATCGGTCAGGTTATCTGCACCACGCAAGGTCTAACGGCGGCGCCGCTCTTGAACGGCTCCCTCGACATCGCCCAACGAATTCTCGCGACCGTCGCTGGCCTGCTCATGATTGCCATGGCGTTGCAGTTCTTCGGCTTGCTGCAGGTTTTTCATCGCCTTGCGATCGGATTTGGCGGCAGCACATTTGCACTGTCCCTGCGTGGTCTGTTGACTGCCCGGAGCAGCGCCGCACCGCTTGCCTTTGGCGTTTTCAACGGCTTCCTGCCATGTCCCCTGGTCTATGCCTTCGCCGCCCAGGCGGCGAGCACCGCCGGAGCGCTTCCCGGGTTTCTCGTCATGGCATGGTTCGGACTGGGAACCTTCCCCGCGATGTTGATGATGGGCGGCGTTGGCCGGATACTTGGGCCAGCCTGGCGGCGGCGCGGCGTGCGGCTGGCTGGTGGCTTTATTCTTTTGCTCGGTCTCATCACGCTCGGCCGTGGTCTCCTGCCTTCCGACGCGCATATCGGCCTTGCCTGGCTGGGCGGACATCCCGCATGACTGCGCATGGCGATATCCTCTGTAGCCATTGTTCGCTGCCCATCGGCCTGCGCCCGATGGAGCGCAGGCTCAACGGTGAGGCTTGCGCTTTCTGCTGCTACGGCTGTTGCATCGCCTTTCAGGTGAAGAGCGGCAGACACGAAGAGTGGGAAGCCGCCTGGCTTCTGATCCAACTCGGCGTGGGAGGCTTTCTCTCCATGAATATCATGATGTTCAGCCTCCTCCTCTATTCGGACGCGTTCACCGGCGTCGATGCGGGCGTGCTGCCGTGGATCCACCTTTTGCTCTGGATCTTCGCGACGCCGGCGGTGGTGATTCTCGGCGGACCCTATCTGCGCGAAATGTGGCTCAATGGCATTCAGGGACGAGTGACGTCGTCGGCACTCATCGTGCTTGGCGTCGCTGCCGCTTACCTCTATTCGGCATTTGCCGTGTTCGAGGGCAGCACGCATGTCTATTTCGACACCGCCGTGATGGTGCTGATGCTATTCACCGTTGGCCGCTATCTCGAGGCTGTTGGCCGCGCCAGGGCGGCGCGCGACCTCGAACCTCTTCTGGCCGCAGAAAGCGAGAGCGCGACCGTGGTCGATGGCGCGACAGAGATCCGCCGTCCGGTGCGGGAGGTATCGGCCGGCATGCTGGTGCGGGTCCGGCCAGGCGAGCGCATTCCGGTCGACGGCGTGGTTGTCGAGGGGGAATCGAACACCGATGAAGCCGTGATTACCGGAGAAAGCCGGCAAGTGACAAAGGGCGCCGGCTCCAACGTGATTGCCGGCAGTATCAATATCGACGGCCCGCTCCTGATCCAAAGCAGCGGTGACGGGACTGCAACCCGCTGGGCGCGGATTTGCCGGTCGGTGCGCGAAGCGCTGGGCCGTCGCAGTCCAACCCAGCGCCTTGCCGATCGCGTCGTTGGCGTGTCCGTGCCGCTCGTCCTCGCCCTCGGCGGGCTGACGATCGTTTACTGGGCGCAGTCATTGCCGTTCGATCGGGCGTTGCTGATTGGCCTCTCGGTACTGGTGGTTGCCTGTCCTTGTGCCGTCGGCCTCGCTGCTCCGATGGCGACATCACTCGGCATCGGCCGGTTGGCACGGCACGGCTGTCTGGTCCGCGACCCCGGCGTGCTCGAGACCCTCGCGCGTGTCCGGTTGCTCGCCTTCGACAAGACCGGCACTCTGACGGCGGGCAAAGCGCGGCTCGTCGGCGTCGACTGCCAGGAGGTCGGCATCGACGAAGTACTGGCGCGCGCCGCCGGTCTGGAGCGCCTTTCCGAGCATGGTCTGGCGCGGGCCATCGCGGCAGCCGCCGCGCAGCGCTGCATCACGCCGCTCGTCACCCGCGATATCCGGACGGTTCCCGGCCGTGGCATCCGCGGCAGCGCCGAAGGCAGGCCCGTAGCGGCAGGGAACGGCAGATTGATGAATGATCTGGGCTGGCCGCTTCCCCCGTCGCTGACCGAGCGTGCGCGGTCGCTGGAGGCGAGCGGTCATTCGGTGGTCTATGTCGGTTGGGGCGAGCAGGTTCACGCCGTGCTGTCGCTCGATGATTCACCGCTTCCTGAGGCGCAGGCCGCGATCGCGGCCCTGCGTGAGCGCGGGCTCGACGCCACGCTGTTGACCGGCGACTTGGCGCAAGCTGCGGAGCGGATCGCGGCCCTGGTCGGGATCAAGGACGTCCGCGCGGGCCTTTCGCCGGAGGCCAAACGGCTGGCCCTGGATCGGCTCCGCCATGACCACAGTTCGGTGGCGATGGTCGGCGATGGACTGAATGACGGGCCGGTCCTGGCCGCCGCAGATGTCGGTATTGCCGTCGGCTCCGCCACCGATCTCGCCCGCGAGACTGCGGCGCTCGTGCTGCCTGCGGACGGATTGTGGATGCTGCCCTGGATCGTCGACGTCGCCCGCGCGGTCCGCAGGACAATCTTGACCAACCTTATGTGGGCGTTCGGCTACAACCTCGTCGCCCTGACGTTCGCAGCATTCGGCCTTCTGCAGCCAATCCTTGCGGCGGCGGTCATGGCCGGCTCGAGCATCCTCGTGGTGGTGAATTCGCTGCGGCTGGAGCGGCTGCCGGATCCTGTTCCAGCGCTGATCCCGGAGCAACGATCCGGCGCCGAGGTGGAGCGTGCCCGCCATACTGTCGGCGCTTCGGTCATGGCTGGCTCGGCCGTCGAGCGGAGCTGAGCCTCGCCTTCAACCAAACACGTCGCGTGAAGGCGTCGTACCAGCCTTCCCCCGCGCGCCGCCTGGCGGCGGACCCCGGAGCTTTCCTCGGCCTTGCCGTCGACAGCGGCTTCATGGCACGGACAATCGCTCAATCCAGCTATGCAGCGGCTGCCGGCTCTTGCTCGACGCAGATGGTGCGGCTGTCGGCTTCGGAAAGGGGTTCGTCGAGCAGGCTGCAATGGTGCGGCGTCCGGGACGATAGCCGGACGCGGACGCGAAAATGCCAGCATGAGAGACAGGCGCCGAACGCGCGGCCATTGTTGCGGGCGATTGAGTTCCTAAGGGTGCGCCTGAGTCCGTCAAGCAGCTTCGCCACATTGCCGTCGGTTGCCTGCTCGATGTCTGTGGCGACGATGCGCAGGGGATCGCGCGCCAGTGCATGTTCCGCCTTCGGAGTGAGTGCGAACTCGACCGAACGCCCGTCGCGCGCGCTTGGACCCCGCGACACATAGCCCTTGTACTCAAGTGAGGCCAGCGTCCGCGACACCGTGCCCCCGCGTCGAAGCAAGATAGTTAGCAAGCGCCGCTGGCGTGCGCGAGAAACGGTTGGCGCGCGCGAGATACCTGAGCGCGTCCCACTGAGCGGGATTGAGCCGCCCGGACTGCTCGCCCGAGCGGGCGAGGCGCTCCAGCCGGTCGATCAGATGGGCGGCTTCGAGAGCCTCTGGCGAAACAGGCATGATTGCTCCTAATCAGTGTTGACCGGCTTGGATTCGCGCTGCAAGTAGCAATTATCTCGGCAAGCCCAAGGAGGACATTCCATGACGACCAGTTCCATTCCGGGTTACCGGCTCGGCGATACGACGCTGCCCAAGTCGCCGCTCACGAAAGACGATCTCGCGACGCTCAAGACAACGCTGCTCTTCGGAGACGCGGACGTCGCCGCGCTGCGCCAGGCGCACGGCGTCGTCGAGGATCAAGTCGAAGCCATCCTCGACGTCTGGTACGGGTTCGTCGGCAGCACGCCGCACCTCCTCGCCTATTTCAGCGACGCCAAGACGCATCAGCCGTTGGACGCCTATCTCGATGCGGTGCGCAAGCGCTTCGGCCAATGGATCCTCGACACCTGCCGGGCTGACTACGACGAGGCATGGCTTGCCTGGCAGGACGAGATCGGCCGCCGCCATCACCGCTCCGGCAAGAACAGGACGGACGGGGTCTCGGCAGCGCCCCATATCCCCATGCGCTACGTGCTCGCACTCGCCGTTCCGATCTCGGTCACCATGAAGCCGTTCCTCGCCAAGAAGGGGCATGCGTCCGCCGAGGTCGAAGCGATGCACGCCGCCTGGAGCAAGGCCGTGTTGCTGCAGGCCATTCTGTGGTCGAGGCCCTATGCGAGGGAGGGAGACTTTTGATGGCGGAATTCCGTCCGGCGCCGGACTGGCAGATCGCCCATTGGCTCAATGCTCCCTCGCCGCTGGCAGAACTTCGCGGCAAGGTTGTGTTCGCGGTGGCGTTCCAGATACTGTGTTCCGGTTTGCGTTAGTCACGGCCTGCCGCAAGCTGTCCAGGCGCGCGACGCGTTCCCCGAGAACGATCTCGCCGTGATCGGCGTGTACACCGTGTTCGAGCATCACGAAGCGCAAGGAACGCGCGCTGCGCTCGCGGCCCTGCATGAGTGTCGCATCACCTTCCCCATGGGCATCGATGCGCAGGATCCGGGCAGCGAGGGTCCACAGACCATGCGCGCCTGTGGCATGCAGGGCACGCCGACAACGCTTCTAGACTAATCGACCGGCGCGGATATTTGCACATTCACAAGTTCGGCCATCTTGATGACATGCGTCTCGGTGCTGCGATCGCGACACTCATCGGGGATACGCTGACGCCGAGGCGCGCGGGCGAAGCAAAACCGAATGCCGGATGTGATGACGAGGGATGCCGCATCGCTGGGCAGGCCCACGCATAACCTTACCCTTTCCGACAGGGCCGCAGTACGTCCGTCACGACACGAACAGCGGGACACGTTGCGGCGCGGGTTGAGCATGACTCGGTGTGGATTCCATCATCTTGTCCATGGCCCGCCTTGCCCCGTGTCGTCGTGCCTGGACCGCCTCGGCGGTTGGCCTCACTTGGCAACGGCGATCAGCCAAACACGTCGTGCGTGAAGGCGTCATACCAGCCTTCCGCCGCGCGCGCAGCCTGCCGGCGGACCTCGGAGCTTTCCTCGACCTTGCTGACGAAGCTGATGACGCTCTTGAGCTTCCCGTCGACGGGCTTGAAGCTGATGGCGTTGCTGAACGCATCGTCGGGGGCGAGATAGGTGTAGCAGGTGTTGAACAAATGCGCGGGGAAACGCGCTGATCCGGTGAGATCGGCCGCGATGGCAAAGGCGCAGGCTTTGGCCTGGCTGTTGGCGCAGAAGGCGGATTTCGGCATATCTCCACCGATGATCGCGTCACCGACCAGATGGACGCCGGGCTGCAGCGCCGATTCGAAGGTGACCGGATCGACCGGACACCAGCCCGACCGGTTGGCGAGCCCCGCCAGCTGCGCCAAGCGCCCGGCCATTTGCGCCGGGATGACATTGGCCACCGCGGCCTTGAATGTTGCTCCCGCGGTGATCACCGACCGGGTCTTCGCGTCGATTGCCGTGACCCCGCCGGTGAACTGAGCCGGTAGCCATTCGATCATTCCCGGATAGTGGCGGTTCCAAGCGTCCTGGAACAGGTCCTGCGCGTTGAAGCTGTCTTTCGCATCGAGGATCAGAATCTTGGCCTTGGGTTTGCGGCGCTGGAAATAGGAGGCGACGAGCGAAGCGCGCTCGTAGGGGGCGGGCGGGCAGCGAAACGGATTCGGCGGAGCAACGAGCACGAACAGCCCGCCGTCCTCCATGCTTTCCAGTTGCTGGCGCAATAGCCTGGTTTGCTGCCCTGCATTCCAGGCGTGCGGCATGATCTCCATCGCCGCTTCGTCATAGCCCTTAATCGCCCGATCCCTGAATGCGATGCCTGGCGCAACAACGAGACGGTCGTAGCTGAGCTTTGAACCGTTGTTGAGTGCAACGGTTTTCGCCGCCGGGTGAATCGCCACGGCGGACTCATGAATGACGATGATACCATATTGTTTTGCCAGCGCTTCATAACCATGACTGAGCGATTCGAACGAGCGCAGCCCGGTGAGATAGAGATTGCTGAAGAAACAGGTCGCGTAGGTCTGCCGCGGTTCGACCAGGGTCACCTCGATAGCCGTGGCGCTGGCGGCGAGATATCTGGCGACGGTTGCGCCGCCGATGCCGCCGCCGATCACGACGACACGCGCCTTGGCCTGGCCCCGCGCCTTCGGCTGGTTAAGCGCCGTTAGCAACGCTGCTCCGGTGAGGCGGCCGAACTCGCGACGAGTCCAGGATTTCATCGCGGGTTACTTCCCTGCGCTGCGACATAGCGCGCGACACTCGCGATCTCCTCGTCGCTGAGCGACAGCGCGATAACGTGCATGATGTGATTTGGACTCTCGCTCGCGCGGTAGGCAAGCAGGGCGTTGGTGAGCCTCTCCTCACCAAGCCCGATGATGCTGGGAATGCCTGTGCCGCCGCCATCGAGACGATGGCAGGACGCACAGGTCGCGGCGAGTTGAGCGCCTTGATCGGGCCCCGCCGCCGCGCCGGATTGGCTGAAGAGCAGCACGAGGCCCGTGGCAATCGCAGATCTCGCGACGGGGCGCATGCTGAATACCCGTCTGTTTCGCAGTTTTCCGGTCACGCTCCCACTCAACTTGTCACGCTTTAATTCGCGCAGCTCGATTGCGTCGCCACCTCAACCGACCGTGAACTGGTGCGACAACATATAGACGGCACCGCCGTCTTCTTCCCAGACAAAATCGAGCCGGCCGCTCTCCGTCGCGCGCAAGGAAAATTCGAAGAATGGGTTGGCCGAAATCGCCTCGTGAAGATCGACACTGAACACCACGGTTTCGTTGTAGCTGCAGACAAACTTGTTGATGATCTTGCGCGGGATTACATTGCCTTGATCATCATGGCGCAGCCCCGTTTCCATCTCATGGCTGATAATGGTCTTGACCTGAAAAATCTCCCCCTTCGCCGCAGTGTTTGGCACGATCACGCGTGGTGTCGGGGTGGTCACTGTCTCTCTCCGATCTCAGGCACAGCCATCCGTGGCGACACGGACCCACGTCGTGGTCATCAGCAAGATGCCGTCATTCATTTCAGCGACAGCGACGACGTGTTGCGGTTTGGCAAGCCGGATGCGTGTCGACACGCGGGGCAGACTGCGTTGCGGGACGAAGTGGAAACTGGCCACTTCGATGAGCGGGTTCCGCGGCGCGAACACGCGCATCTGCCTCACATGGTCGGCCTCGGTCATGGGGCTGTCGATGTCGAGACTCATGGGCACGGTGTAGCCGGTCGGGAAGTCCGTTGGCATTATCAGGTGAAGGCGATCCGACACCGTGGCCGTCCGTCCGGTGAGCTGCTGGACGAGATCCAGCGCTTCATCGTTCGCACGCGCGCTCCGCGGCGAGAAGAGCGCGACCCCGGCAAGCCCCACACTCCCGGCGATCAACACATCGCGGCGCGTCAAACTCATCGTCCCGGTCTCCAAACCCTGCCACCTCTTTAGGCCACTCTAAGAACGCATCGGCGGCGGCAGGCGGCGCACTCGGACACATCAGTGCGGCAGCTTCTACCAAATTTAGCACCGACAACCGCTGGGAGCAATCTTGGGGAAGTGGCCATGGACGCCCTTGAAACCAATGCGTTCTGTTCAACAACGATATTCAACTTGCACGATAGAGTTTGCGGCGGGCCGAAAACCAATAGAAGCGTTGGAAGTTGCTGCTCGACCGCTTCCGGCGAGAGATATCTCGTCGCCATCGGCCTGCTTGGCACAAGTGGATAGCCTCGGTACGTCGTCGGAACCGTCAATGCGAGCGAGTTCCTGATTGCCCTTTCGGTCTCGTTGAGATTCCTCGCCACGATTCTTACCGGCCGTTGGGAGCACGCCAGCGGATTCCGCGACTACCTAACTTCAGCTGCCGGCCTGATCGCTGGAGGCGTTTTGCGGCACCGCTGTCGGGATAGATGGTCAAGGCATCGCGGGAAAGGACGCTCTTGCGGGTTGTCGGATCTCTGATCACACTCTTGGCCGGCTATCAGATGCTTGAATTAACTGGAGCGCTCGAACCGCGCCAGCGCAATGTCCTGATTTACAAGCATGCGCGACATTCATGATAAGGCTGAAAAAGGACGGGTTAGGGTCATGGGCGTGAATTCGGCCGGTCACGAACAAACCACCGCAAGGGGTCATCTTCCGCCCTTCCGCACCGGTACTGAGTGTCAGATTTTTCCACTAGAACCACATATCGCGCACGCAGCGACCATCGCGCGGCAGGTCCTCGAACGTGTGGAGACCATCGAAATGGTCGATTGGCAAGTCGGCGACGGTGTCAGGCGGCGCAAGCCTCACATTGACGGCGATCCGAGTGCGACCGGCGGCACTGGCGCGCAAGCCACGCCAGGCCAGCACACAGGCGCATGTCGGACAGAACAGAATCTCGAGCGACGGGGCATCCTTTCCGGAGCGCCTATAAGCACTTGTCGGTCCCGCAACGCGGATGCGTTCGTCGACATAATCGTAGGCCCACAGCGCGCCATAGCGGCGGCAAAGCGTGCAGCTGCAGGCTGTGATCGAGCCGGGATCGCCCTCCAAAGTCCAGTGGGCCGCGCCACAATGGCAGGTTCCGGTCAGCATCCGTCCTCCTCACGTTCTGGCAGAAACACGAGCATATCGTTCCCAACATTGTGCCGGACCTGGTGCGATATTCAACAGATTGTGGCGCGGCCTGATGCGCTCGCCGCTTTCGCAAGATGTTCGTTGTCTTCCCCAATATCCTTGCCTTCGTGACAGGCTTTCGCCATGAAGGCCGATGAGCTCCGCTTTGCCAGCCAGCACACGCCAGCGGCTCGACGAACTCCTCGTCGCGCGCGGCCTGTTCCCCAGCCGCTCTCGCGCCCGCGACGCGATCGAGCGCGGCACCGTGACGGTTGACGGCGTCATCGCCCGCAAGCCCGGCCAGATCGTCCGGGCTGATTGCCTCATAACCGTCGATGATCCGGCGCAGGGCTATGTGTCGCGTGCTGCGCTGAAGCTGATCGCCGGACTCGACTATTTCGGCTTCGATCCAGCCGGCAGCGAAGCGCTCGACGTCGGCGCCTCGACCGGAGGCTTCACTCAAGTGCTGCTCGGACGCGACGCGGCGCATGTCACGGCTATCGATGTTGGGCATGGCCAGATACATCCGGATATCGCTGGCGATCCGCGTGTGACCGTCATCGAGGGATTGAACGCCCGTGATCTTTCGGCCGCCGATCTTGCCGATCGCATTCCAGATTTTATCGTCTCCGACGTCAGCTTCATCTCGTTGAAACTGGCGCTGCCGCCGGCGCTCGCGATTGCCAGGATCGGCGCCAAAGCAATATTTCTGGTCAAGCCGCAATTCGAGGCGGGCCGCGAGGCGATCGGCAAGGGCGGCTTGCTGAAAGACCCATACGATGCCGCGCGGGTTGCCGGCCTGCTGCAGGATTGGCTGGACGGCGTCCCCGGCTGGCGCTCGCTCGGACTGCATCTGTCGCCGATCGAAGGCGGCGACGGCAATCGCGAGTTCCTGCTCGCCGGGATCAAGGACGCCGGAGTCGAGAGCAAGGGGATCGGAGGCCGATGACGGCGCGCTTCACGATCACACGGCTGGGCTCCCAGGGCGACGGCGTCGCCGAGACCAAAACCGGCGAGCTTTTCATTCCGTTCACGCTGCCCGGTGAAACCGTCACCGCCGCGCGCGAAAAGGACCGTGCCACGCTGATGTCGGTGCTGGAGGCTTCGCCGCTTCGCATCGACCCTGCCTGTCGGCATTTCACCGAATGCGGCGGCTGCGCCATCCAGCATCTCGAGGCCGAAGCTTATCATCGGTGGAAGCGCGACAAGGTTGCGCATGCGCTCAACAGCAAGGGCATCACTTGCGACATTGACGCGCTGGTGCCATGCGCGCCGCAGACGCGTCGGCGCGTCGTGTTCACCGCACGGCGGAGCGAGGCCGGCATGCTGCTCGGCTTCGTTCGGGCGCTGTCGTCCGAAATCATTTCCATTGAGGAATGCCCGATCTCGCTGCCCGAGATCGTCGCAATGCTCGACCGGCTGAGGGCACTCGCCGAACTGGTTTGCGCAACGACGAAATCGTTCCGAATGACGGTCACGGCGACCGGTTCCGGCCTCGATGTCGCGGTTCACGAGTCCGGCAAGCTCGGCGAGAACCAGCGCCGCGTCGCCTCCAATTTCGTCATCGCTCAGGGGTTGGCCAGGCTTTCGATCGATGGCGAGATCATCATCGAGCCCAAAAAACCGGTGGTCACATTCGGCGGCGTCGCTGTAGCGGTGCCGCCGGGCGCCTTCCTGCAGGCCACCGAGGCCGCCGAGCAGACGATGGTGGACGCCGTCGGCCGGCACCTCGCGCGCGCCAAAAAGGTTGCCGATCTCTTCGCCGGCTGCGGCAGCTTTGCGCTGCGCCTCGCCGCCAAGGCGGAGGTCCATGCGGTGGAAGGCGATGCGGCAGCGCTTCTGGCGCTCGACCGGGCGTTCCGTTTCGCCAGCGGTCTCAAGCGGGTGACCAGCGAACGCCGCGACCTGTTCCGGCGGCCGCTTACATTTAAGGAGTTGAATACCTTCGATGGCGTTGTCTTCGACCCGCCCCGTGCCGGCGCTGAGGACCAGTCCAGGCAGATCGCCCGTTCCGACGTGCCGCTTGTCGCCGCGGTTTCCTGCAATCCGGTGACGCTGGCGCGCGACTTGCGCATCCTTGTCGAAGGCGGCTACGCCCTCAAAAGCGTGACGCCGATCGACCAGTTCCTGTGGTCGCCGCATGTCGAGGCCGTCGCGCTTCTGGAGAAGCCGAAGCGAAGGCGGTAGCTGATCCGCATTTGTTGAGCTTGAATTTCGCGTAGAATGAGCATATTTTGAGCGTGTTCTGTTCAAAATGTGCCAGGAACCTGTTATGAATACCGCAGCTCTCGATATCAGAGCATCGCGCTTTGGCGACGAGCGGACGCCATTTCTTTCGGCAAGACGGGTGGCTGAACTGCTGGGGGTCAATCTGACCGAACTGGCGGGCCTGATCGGCGTCGCGCGCAACACGCTTGCCGCCAAGACCGGCGCGCGCAAGGTCGACGCCGCCCTGAGTCCGATCGTCCGTATCCTGGCGATGGCAGGCGAGATGGCCGGCGATGAACAGCGTGCGGCGATCTGGTTCAAGCATCAGCCGATCCCCGGCTGGGCGGGAAAGACCGCCTACGATCTCGTTCGAGAGGGCAAGACGGACAAGGTGCTTGCCTATCTGGAGGCAGTCCGCTCCGGCATCTATGCCTGAAAACAGACTGAGCCTATGGCGCGCCTTCGTGCCGCGTTGGGCGCATCTGCCGCTTTCTGGCGAAGGGGCGGCCCGCTTTGGCGGTCGCTGGAATCCGGTAGGCGCCCCGACGATCTATGCCGCAGGCGAATTGTCCACTGCCTGGGCGGAGTACAATCAGGGCTTTGTCCAACATCCGGCGCTGATTGCGCAACTCGCGCTTTCAGGCGCGCGGCTGGCCGACCTGACGGACGCTGATGTGCTGACCAAGCTCGGCGTCACGGCAAAAATTCACCGATGTGAATGGCGCGACATCATGGATCAAGCCCTGGTGCCTGAGACGCACACGCTGAGGGATCGCCTGATTGCCGATGGGCAGCATGGCGTGATCTACCCGTCCTTCATGTCGCCGGGTGGCACATGCGTCGCCCTCTGGCGATGGAACGAGAGAGACGCACCCCGTCTGAAGGTCATCGATCCCGACCATCGCTTGCCGAAAACCCCGGCTTCGTGGCTGTAGCAGTTCGAAACTGGGCGTGGCTATCGATCAGCGCCCGGGCGCGGGAAGACTGTGTCGGATGCTCGACTGTCAGGTAGCGTTCGACAAGATTGGGATCAATCGCGAGCATGGCGCCGCCGCGCTTCGGCCAGCACACCCGCATCCATTTCTTCCAACGTCTTCGGCCTGCCGCTATGAGGCAGCGACGCGAAGACGTCCTCGAACCGCGTTGCGGCAAGGGCCGGCGCAGACCTCAGCAGGACGCCTTCCGGGGTGTCCTCGACCAGAAGGCGTGTGCCGCCCCCCATTGCCTCCGCTTGCGGATCGCGCTGGGCAGGGTGACCTGCCCCTTGGTCGAGACAGTGGTTGCGAGCCTTTCCGGGTTAGCCATCGCGGTGCATCCTATGATGTAAGACGAAAACGCAGGTTCTATCAAACCCGCGTTCCGCCGACCGTCATCTGGTTCATCCTGAGGTGCGGCTGGCCGACGCCGACCGGCACGCCCTGGCCGGCCTTGCCGCACATGCCGATGCCGGTGTCGAGCGTCATGTCGTTGCCGATCATCGAAACTCGATGCATGGCATCCGGCCCATTGCCGATCAGCATCGCGCCCTTGATCGGCTGCGTCACCTTGCCGTTCTCGATCATGTAGGCCTCGGTGCAGCCGAACACGAATTTTCCCGAGGTGATGTCGACCTGGCCGCCGCCGAAGGAGACGGCATAGATGCCGTTCCTGACCGAGGCAATGATTTCGTCCGGCTCCATGTCGCCGGAAGTCATATAGGTGTTGGTCATACGCGGCATCGGCTGGTGCGCATAGCCTTCGCGCCGTCCGTTGCCGGTGGCGTTCATGCCCATCAGCCGGGCGTTCTGGCGATCCTGCATATAGCCGACAAGCTTGCCGTCGTCGATCAGCACATTGCGGGCCGACGGCGTGCCTTCATCGTCGACGGTCAGCGAGCCGCGCCGCTCGGCCATGGTGCCGTCGTCCACGACTGTGACGCCCTTGGCGGCCACCTGCTGGCCCATCAGTCCGGCGAAGGCCGATGTCTTCTTGCGGTTGAAGTCGCCTTCCAGCCCGTGGCCGACGGCCTCGTGCAGCATGACGCCCGGCCAGCCGCTGGACAGCACGATATCGAACGTGCCGGCCGGTGCCGGGATGGCCTCGAGGTTGACCAGCGCTTGCCGCAGCGCTTCCTTGGCGGCGTGCTTCCAGCTCTCCTCGACCAGGAATTCGCCAAACCCTTTGCGTCCGCCCATGCCGTAGGAGCCGCTCTCCTGGCGGTCGCCGTCGCCGACCACCACCGACACATTGATCCTGACCAGCGGGCGGATGTCGCGCACCATCTGGCCGTCGGCACGCACGATCTCGACATGCTGCCAGGAGGCGGCGAGCGACGCCGTCACCTGCCGCACGCACGGATCCTCGGCTCGCAGCCACGCATCGATTTCCTGAAGGAGCTTGGCCTTGGCCTCAAAGGAGGGCGAGGGGATCGGGTTCTCGTCGCCATAGAGATGGCGGTTGATACGGGCGGGAGCCGCAGCAAGCGTGCCGGAATAGCCGCTCTTGACGGTTGATACGGCGTCGGCCGCGCGCAGCAGCGATGCTTCCGAAAGATCGCTGGAATGCGCGTAGCCACTCGCTTCGCCGGCGACGGCGCGCAGGCCAAAGCCTTGGTCTGTGTTGAAATTGGCGGTCTTCAGCCGGCCATTGTCGAACATCAGCGCTTCGCTCTCGCTGTATTCGAGGAACAACTCGCCGTCGTCGGCGCCGTTGATGGTCTCGGCGACAATCTGCTTGATGCGATCGTCGGAAATGTCGAATTGGCCGATGAGGCTGTTCATGGCAGGTCCGTCCGTGGAAAGAGATTGTCCTCACGATGTAGGCGCGAAGGCGCGTCCAGACAATCGGCAATGACCATTGTCTGTGCATGACCCCGAAAATCGGAATCGATTTTCGGAAAGGATCATGCGCAAAATCAAAGCGCTACAGCGTCCTTTGCGCGTCCTTGGACGCGCGGCGCTGTAGCCAAAGGCGGTCACAATCTCATTTTCGTCAGCAGGGTTTTGGGCCTCTCGCCCCGTCTCAAGGCAGGGCGGCGAAACCGTCGGCGAAACCCTTGAGCTCGACCGGGATGCCAATGCCTTCCTCCGGCGTCTGGAAGACGATGAAGGTGGCTGACGTTCCGGTCTTCAGCGTATCGAGCAGTGGCTTTTCGAGAATGACCTCGGCATAGCAGCCGTCCTGGAAGCAGCGCACGAAATAGGCCCGGCCGATGTCCTTGCCGTCGACATTGAGGCCGAGCCCGTTGGGCAACAGCACGCCGAGCGGCGCCAGCACGCGCAGGATTTCGGCCTTGTTGTCGGCAGTGCGCAGCACGACGACGGAAAGCCCCATCTCGGGACGGTCTTCGGCGACGACGTTCTGCATCATCACGCATTGTTCCGATGTGGCGCCAGCCGGCGTGTCGCAGATGATCGACCATGCGCCATGCGTCGTCCGCACCTTGCCGCTTGGCTGCGCGGCATTGGCCTTGCTGACGCCAAACGAGCCAACATAGGACAGGCCGATCCCAGACAAGCCAACGCCAGACACGGCAGCAAGAAGGATGACCTTCGCCAAGCTTCTCGAAAGCCCCAATAGCGAAACCCCAAGTCTCGAAAGCCCAAGTCTCGAATGCCCAAGTGTCGAATGCCCAAGTCCCCAAAGCCAAGAGTTCATGACGGCTCCATTGCGAATCACGGCACTTTAAGCCGCGCCAAGGGCAAGTAAAGGATGAGACCACTGCCGGCCTGCCTCGACCAAGGCAATTGTGCGCTTTTCCGTGCCAAATTCGCCCGAATTGCGACCGACCGGCGCATTTTGCCAAGGGACTCCGCCGCTCGGACTTTCGCGAGTCCGCCACCGCCGCGGCCGCCGCCACAAGGCGCAGCCGCGCTTGCGCGCAAAAATGCCGCACGGTTTCCCCCGCTCCTTTCTTGCAGAGGCAAATAGAGTATGGTTTGAACCAGCCTCGGGACTGTCCGGGATTCCCGTCCCGGCGTTGTTCGATATTCTTGCGGGCCGATCGCGAGGAACTGGGAGATAATGACGGCAATGAGAAAATTCCTAGCAGGCGCCAAATTCCTGACAAGCGCTTGGGCTGCCGCCACACTGTTCACCGGGGCGTCCGCCCATGCGGCCCAGCCTGCGCCGTGGGAGGTGAGCTTCCAGCCCGCCGCCACCGACATGATGCGGCAGATCGCCTGGTTCGAGCACTATACGCTGTGGTTCATCGTGCCGATCACCCTCTTCGTGCTCTTTCTTATCGCCTATTGCATCCTGAAGTTTCGCGCGAGCGTCAACCCGATCCCGTCGCGCACCAGCCATAACACGCTGATCGAGGTGATCTGGACGGTTGGGCCGGTCGTCGTCCTGCTCTTGCTCGCTATCCCCTCGTTCCAGCTCCTGACCGCGCAATACACACCGCCGGAGGAAGCCAAGCTGACCGTCAAAGCGACGGGAAACCAGTGGAACTGGGACTACGAATACCAGACCGAAAACACGCTTTCCTTCAACTCGGCGATCCTGGCGGATACTGACCGCGCCGCGGCTGGCAAGGAAGATCGGGCCGTCTATCCGCGCCTGCTTGCCGTCGACAACGAGATGGTGGTGCCGGTCAACACCATGACCCGGGTTCTGGTGACGGCGGCGGACGTGATCCACGCCTTTGCCATGCCGTCCTTCGGCATCAAGACCGACGCGGTTCCGGGTCGCATCAACGAGGTCTGGTTCAAGGCGGAAAAGGAAGGCCTGTATTACGGCCAGTGTTCGGAGCTCTGCGGCAAGGACCACGCCTTCATGCCGATCGCGATCCGCGTCGTCTCCGACGCCCAGTACAAGACCTGGCTGGCAGCAGCCGGCACCGACCTTCCCGGCGCCAACAAGGCGCTGATGGCCGAGGTCGACGGCAAAGACAAGGTAGCGGCCGCCGGCAACTGATGCCGCGACCAAAAAAGATCAGGGAACGGAGCCGAACATGGCAGACGCTGCAGCTCACGACCACGACCACAAGCCGTATCATGGCTGGGTCCGGTGGGTGTATTCGACCAACCACAAGGATATTGGCACGCTCTACCTGATCTTCGCGATCATGGCGGGCTGCGTCGGCGGTGCCCTTTCGGTCGTCATGCGCATGGAACTGCAAGAGCCTGGGATCCAGATTTTCACCGGCCTGGCGCAGATGGTCTACGGCTTGAACGCCGACGCCGCACTCGACGGCGGCAAGAGCATGTACAATGCCTTCACCACCGCCCATGCGCTGATCATGATCTTCTTCATGGTCATGCCGGCGCTGATCGGCGGCTTCGCCAACTGGATGGTGCCGATCATGATCGGCGCGCCCGACATGGCGTTCCCGCGCATGAACAACGTTTCGTTCTGGTTGCTGCCGCCGGCTTTCATCCTGCTGATCATCTCGGCCTTCGTGCCGAGCGCGCCTGGCGCCTACGGCGTCGGCGGCGGCTGGACGATCTATCCGCCGCTATCGACCTCGGGCCAACCGGGACCGGCGATGGATCTTGCGATCCTGTCGCTGCACATCGCCGGCGCCTCGTCGATCCTCGGCGCCATCAATTTCATCACCACCATCTTCAACATGCGCGCGCCTGGCATGACGCTGCACAAGATGCCGCTGTTCGCCTGGTCGGTGCTGATCACCGCTTTTCTGCTGCTGTTGTCGCTTCCGGTCCTGGCCGGCGGCATCACCATGCTTTTGACCGATCGCAACTTCGGCACTACCTTCTTCGCGCCCGATGGCGGCGGCGACCCGATTCTATTCCAGCACCTGTTCTGGTTTTTCGGGCACCCGGAAGTCTACATCCTGATCCTGCCGGGCTTCGGCATCGTCAGCCACATCGTCTCGACCTTCTCCAAGAAGCCTATCTTCGGCTATCTCGGCATGGCCTATGCCATGGTCGCGATCGGTGCGGTCGGCTTCATCGTCTGGGCGCACCACATGTACACGACCGGCCTGTCGCTCGACACGCAGCGCTATTTCGTCTTCGCCACCATGGTCATCGCGGTGCCGACGGGCGTGAAGATATTCTCGTGGATCGCCACCATGTGGGGCGGGTCGATTTCGCTCAAGACCCCGATGCTGTGGGCGATTGGCTTCATCTTCCTGTTCACCGTCGGCGGCGTTACCGGCGTCCAGCTTGCCAATGCCGGTCTCGACCGTCCGCTGCACGACACCTATTACGTGGTCGCGCATTTCCATTATGTGCTGTCGCTAGGGGCGGTCTTTGCCATCTTCGCCGGCTGGTACTACTGGTTCCCGAAGATGACCGGCTACATGTATTCGCCTGTCATCGCCAACACCCACTTCTGGGTCACCTTCGTCGGCGTCAACCTGGTCTTCTTCCCGCAGCATTTCCTCGGCCTCTCCGGCATGCCGCGCCGCTACATCGACTATCCGGATGCGTTTGCCGGCTGGAACATGGTGTCGTCCTACGGCTCGTATATATCGGCCGTCGGCGTGGTGATCTTCCTTTATGGCGTGTTCGAGGCCTTCCAGAAGAAGCGGGTGGCCGGCGCCAACCCATGGGGCGAGGGTGCGACGACGCTCGAATGGCAGCTGCCTTCGCCGCCGCCCTTCCACCAGTGGGAACAGCTGCCGAAGATCAAGTAGGCTTCTGCTGGGAATACGGAACCGCCGGTGCGCCGGCGGTTTTGGCCAACGGAATGATGGACGTTAAGTACGCATGGCCCTTGTCGACGACACATTGACTGACGAACCGGGCTTTCGCATGTCGGAAGCGACGGCGGGCGATTTCTTTGCCCTGTTGAAGCCGCGCGTCATGTCGCTGGTGGTGTTCACCGCCTTTGTCGGCCTGGTCGCGGCACCTGTGGCCATCAATCCGCTTCTGGCGGTGATCGCGATCCTGGCCATTGCCATTGGTGCTGGCGCGTCCGGCGCGCTCAACATGTGGTATGACGCCGATATCGATGCGGTGATGACCAGGACCGCCAGCCGTCCGGTGCCGGCCGGCCGCGTCCGGCCAGGCGAGGCGCTGAGTTTCGGCCTGGTGCTGTCGGTGCTGTCGGTGATGACGCTCGGCGTGCTGGTCAATTGGTTGTCAGCCACACTCTTGGCCTTCACCATCTTCTTCTATGCCGTCGTCTACACGATGTGGCTGAAGCGCTGGACGCCGCAGAACATTGTCATCGGCGGTGCTGCCGGCGCCATTCCGCCGGTGATCGGCTGGGCCGCGGTGACCGGAACCGTCAGCCTGGAAAGCGTCGTCCTGTTCCTCATCATCTTTTTGTGGACGCCGCCGCATTTCTGGGCACTCGCCCTCTTTAAGTCGGAGGACTATGCCAGGGCCGGCATACCGATGATGCCGAATGTCGCCGGCCAGGGTTCGACCCGACGCCAGATCTTTGCCTACGCGCTGATCCTTGCCCCGGTTGGCGTGCTGCCATGGCTGCTCGGTTTCACCACGCCCGCCTACGGCGTCTTTGCGGTGCTGCTGGGCGCCGGCTTCGTCTGGTATGCATGGCAGGTGCTGCGGATGGCGGACGACGACCATGTGATGAAGCCGGCCAAGGCATTGTTCGGCTATTCGCTGCTCTACCTCTTTGCCATTTTCGCCGTCTACCTTGCCGACTGCGTTGTCGGGCGCGTGCTGACCATGGGCGGAGCATGACCATGGCCGACAAGAAGCTTGAACTCGTCACGCTGACGGAGCGCCAGCAGAAGGCCCGGCGCAACCGCTCGGTAGCCATCGGCCTGGCACTGGCGGTGCTTGTCGTCATCTTCTATATCGCGACCGTCGTGAAATTCGGTCACAACCTCACCGGAACGATGTGAGGCTCAGATGAACCGCCGAACGGTGACCCATCCTCAAAACAAGAACACCAACCGCATCGTCGCCGGGATCTGCATTGCCTTTTTCGGAGGCATGATCGGCATGGCCTATGCTGCGGTGCCGCTCTACGCGATGTTCTGCCAGGCGACCGGTTACGGCGGCACCGTGAAACGCACAACGCAGCAATATGCCGACCGCGTGCTCGACCGCGATATCACCATCCGTTTCGACGCCAACACAGCCGGCGTGCCCTGGCAGTTCCAGCCGGTCGCACGATCGGTCACCATCAAGATAGGCGAGACGGCGCAGGCGCATTATAGCGCCACCAACAAGTTCGTCCGCGCCACCACGGCCCGCTCGACCTTTAATGTGCAGCCGGAACTGGCAGGATCTTACTTCAACAAGGTCGAGTGTTTCTGCTTTACCGACACGACGTTGAAGCCTGGCGAGACGGTGGACATGCCGGTCGTGTTCTATGTGGATCCCGACCTCGTCAACGCGCCGGAGCTGAAGGACCTGAAGACGATTACCCTGTCCTACACGATGTTCCCGGTCGAGAAGAGCGAGAAGACCAAGCCGGTGGCGTCGACAGTGCCGGCCGAAGGCACAAGCAACAAAGTTTCACATACCGAACGAAGCCTCGGGGGTTGATATGGCAGACGCGCACGCAAAACCACAACATGACTACCATCTCGTCGACCCTAGCCCGTGGCCTTTCCTCGGCTCGGTCGGTGCGTTGGTCACCGCAATCGGCGGCGTCTGTTACATGCAGTATCTCAAGGGCAGCGATTTCCCGATCTTCGGCTTCAACATCGCTAATCCGTGGCTGTTCTACATTGGCCTTTTGATCGTCATCTACACCATGTACGCGTGGTGGTCGGACACCATCAAGGAAGCGCATGAAGGCCACCACACGCGTGTCGTGTCGCTGCATCTGCGCTATGGCATGATCATGTTCATCGCTTCCGAGGTGATGTTCTTCGTCGCCTGGTTCTGGGCTTTCTTCGACGCCAGCCTGTTTCCCGGCGAGGCACAGCAATATGCCCGCGCCGCCTTCACCGGCGGTGTCTGGCCGCCGAAGGGTATCGAGGTCCTCGACCCCTTCCACCTGCCGCTCTACAACACCGTCATCCTGCTTCTGTCGGGCACCACGGTGACCTGGGCGCATCACGCGCTGCTTCATGGCGATCGCAAGGGGCTGATCAACGGCCTGGTGTTGACTGTCGGTCTCGGCATCCTGTTCACCATGGTGCAGGCTTACGAATACATGCACGCGCCGTTCGGCTTCAGGGATTCGATCTACGGCGCCACTTTCTTCATGGCGACCGGCTTCCACGGCTTCCACGTCATCATCGGCACCATCTTCCTGCTGGTATGCCTGGTCCGCGCGATGAAGGGCGACTTCACGCCCAAGCAGCATTTCGGCTTCGAGGCGGCCGCCTGGTACTGGCACTTCGTCGACGTGGTCTGGCTGTTCCTGTTCGCGTCGATCTATGTCTGGGCCTCGAGCGGTGCGGTGATCGAAGGTCACTGAAATCTTCCTGAGGAAATCGATGAGGCGGCTGCGGCGACGTGGCCGCCTTATCTTTTGGGGTGAAGGGCACTAAAGTATCGGAATGAGTGACGATAAGGCGATCTGGCCACCAATCGATCCAATTTCGGCTGGCCTGCACGGCCGCTGCCCGCGCTGCGGCGAGGGACAGCTGTTTTCCGGCTTTCTCACCCTCGGCAAACGCTGCGCCAATTGCGGCCTCGACTATTCCTACGCCGACGCCGGCGACGGTCCAGCTGTGTTCGTCATCCTGATCATCGGCTTCATCGTCGTCGGGCTGGCGCTGTGGATGGAGGTGACGCTGAATCCGCCGCTCTGGCTGCATTTCCTGCTGTGGATACCGCTGACGCTGGTGCTTTGCCTGGGCGCGCTCAGGCTGATCAAGGGTGTGCTCCTGACGCTGCAATACCGCAACAAGGCGGCAGAGGGCAGGCTGGACCTCGGCGAATGAGCACGACATCGGATTCAGTCAGCCGTTCGCGGCCGAAGACGGCATTGCTGCTTGGCCTCGGCCTCGTGCTGTTCTTGATCCTGCTGGCGCTCGGCACCTGGCAGGTCCAGCGCCTGTACTGGAAAGAGGGTCTTCTCCAGACCATCGGCCAGCGCACGTATTCCGCACCTGTGCCGTTGGCCGAGGTCGAAAAGCGGTTCGCCGCCAGCGGCGATGTGGATTACACGCCGGTGACGGCATCAGGCACGTTCCTGCATCAAGGCGAGCGACATTTCTTCGCGACCTGGGAAGGCCAGTCCGGTTTCGATGTCTTCACGCCCTTGCATCTGGAGGACGGCCGCTTCGTTCTGATCAATCGCGGCTTCGTGCCCTACGATCTCAAGGACGCGGCCAAGCGCCCGCAAAGCCAGGGTGCGGGCCAGGTGACGGTGACGGGGCTCGCCCGCAATCCGCTGCCGGCAAAGCCCTCGATGATGCTTCCCGACAATGATCCGCAAAAGAATATCTTCTACTGGAAGGATCGCGATGCCATGGCGGCCAGCGCCGGTCTGCCGGCCGGCGCGGGGTTGGTGCCATTCTTCATCGACGCGGACGCCACCCCGAACCCGGGTGGGCTGCCGGTCGGCGGCGTGACAATCATCGACCTGCCGAACAGCCATTTGCAATATGCCGTAACCTGGTACGGCCTTGCCGCTGCCCTTGCCGGCGTCCTCATCTTCACGCTTCGCCGCCCGGCGAAAGAAGAATGATCGGCACCGGCGCCCTTGACAGGGCAGGGGCGCGCACCTCATTTCGCGCCTTGAGTTCAAGACTTGAGTTCACGCTGCGACCAACCGGCCGGGAATCATGCTTCACACGACCACAAAGCCACCGCTGACGATAAGGCTCTGCCAGCCGCGGGGCTTCTGCGCCGGCGTCGACCGCGCCATCCAGATCGTCGTGCTGGCGCTGAAGAAATACGGCGCGCCGGTCTATGTTCGCCACGAGATCGTACATAACCGCTACGTCGTCGAGGGGCTGCAAAGCCTCGGTGCGGTGTTCATCGAGGAGCTCTCCGAGATACCGGCTGAGCATCGTCAGAGTCCGGTCGTCTTTTCGGCGCATGGCGTGCCGAAGTCGGTGCCGGCGGACGCCCAGGCGCGCAACCTCTTCTATCTCGACGCCACCTGCCCGCTGGTGTCGAAGGTCCACAAGCAGGCAATGCGCCATCAGCGGCTCGGCCGCCATGTGCTTCTGATCGGCCATGCCGGCCATCCGGAAGTCATCGGCACGATGGGGCAGTTGCCGGACGGCGCTGTCACCTTGATCGAGACCGAAGCCGACGCCGCGAATTTGGTGCCCGCCGACCCGCAGGCGCTCGGTTTCGTCACCCAGACGACTCTGTCGGTCGAGGACACCGCCGGCATCATTCGGGTGCTTAAGGATCGTTTTCCCCATTTGCATGCGGCGGCAGCGGAATCGATCTGCTACGCCACCACCAATCGCCAGGAAGCGGTAAAGGAGACTGCCGCGGGTGCCGATCTCTTCCTGATCGTCGGCGCTCCTAACTCCTCAAATTCGCGGCGTCTTGTCGAAGTGGCCGAACGCGCCGGCGCCTCGATGTCGCTTCTGGTGCAGCGCGCCTCCGAAATTCCATGGACCGACATCGCCGGAATCTCGACGCTCGGTCTGTCGGCTGGTGCCTCGGCGCCGGAAATCATCGTCGACGAGATCATCGATGCGTTCCGGCAGCGCTTCGACGTGACCATCGAGCTGGCGGTGACGGCGACAGAAACGGAGGATTTTCCGGTGATGCGGGTCCTGCGCGACGTCGAACTGACGGCGGCCGACATGGCCTTCGTCAACGGAGCCGCGTGAAGAGCCCATGGCGGTCTACACCGACGTCAACGAAGGCGAGCTCGGCGCGTTCCTGAAGGCCTATCCGGTCGGCGATCTCCTATCCTACAAGGGCATCGCCGAAGGCACCGAGAACTCGAATTTCCTGCTGCACACGACCAGCGGCTCCTACATCCTGACGCTCTACGAAAAGCGCGTCGACAAGGCCGACCTGCCGTTCTTCCTCGGCCTCATGGGCCATCTCGCCAGGAAGGGCATTTCCTGCCCGCTTCCGGTGACCGCGCATGATGGCGACGTCATCGGAACACTTGCTGGCCGGCCGGCGGTCATCATCACTTTCCTCGAAGGCCTTTCGCTGCGGCGGCCGACATCAGCGCATATCGGCGAGGTCGGCAAGGCGCTGGCGGCACTGCATCTTGCCGGCGCCGACTTTCCGATGACCCGTCCGAATGCTCTTGCCATCGATGGCTGGCGCAAGCTGTGGAGCGCCGCTCGCTTTCGCGCCGACGAGGTCGAGCCGGGACTGGCGGCCGAGGTCGATGCCGACTTCGCCGATTTCGAGCGGAACTGGCCCAAAGACCTGCCGGAGGGCATCATCCATGCCGATCTTTTCCCCGACAATGTCTTCTTCCTCGGCGAAAATCTGTCCGGGCTGATCGACTTCTATTTCGCCTGCAACGATCACTACGCCTACGATGTCGCGACCTGCCTCAACGCCTGGTGCTTCGAGAAGGATTTTTCCTTCAACCTTACCAAGGGCACGGCGCTGCTTGCCGGCTACCAGAGCGTGCGGCCCTTGAGCGGCGACGAGAAAGCCGCGCTGCCTATCCTGGCACGCGGCTCGGCGCTGCGTTTCATGCTGACGCGGCTTTACGACTGGCTGACTGTTGCCAATGGCGGGCTGGTCATGAAACGCGACCCGACCGAATATATCAGGCGGATGCGCTTCCACCGGGCGATCAAATCTCCTTCCGAATATGGATTGACATGACCAAGCGCGTTGAAATCTTCACCGATGGTGCCTGTTCGGGCAATCCGGGGCCTGGCGGCTGGGGGGCGGTCCTGCGCTTCAACGGCGTCACGAAGGAACTGTCGGGCGGCGAGGCTGCTACCACCAACAACCGCATGGAACTTTTGGCCGCCATCTCGGCGCTTAATGCGCTGAAAGAACCCTGTGCCGTCGATCTTTATACCGACAGCAACTATGTCAAGGACGGCATTTTCAGCTGGATCGACGGCTGGAAGCGCAACGGTTGGAAAACCGCCGCCAGGCAACCGGTGAAGAATGCCGAACTGTGGCAGGCCCTCGACGAGGCGCGCAACCGTCATCAGGTCATATGGCATTGGGTCAAGGGCCATGCCGGCCATCCGGAGAACGAGCGTGCCGACGAGCTGGCGCGGCTCGGCATGGCGCCGTTCAAGAAAGGCCCCGTCAAGACCGCGACGCCGAAGCCAGGTCCGCAGTCGAAGCAGCCAGCGATCGCAAAGCCACGGCGCTCGACCCAGAGTTATTGAATTTCCGCTGCGGGTCCGCTCTCTGGCAGGAAGACCCTATCATGCCGATCGCATACTACATCACGCATCCCCAGGTTCGGATCGATGCCAATGTTCCAGTGCCAGAGTGGGGGCTATCCGACATCGGGCGAGCGAGAACGTCTGCAATGCTCGATCAGCCGTGGGTTCGGTCGATCCGGCGTATCGTGTCATCGAGTGAACGCAAGGCGATAGAAACCGCCGAGATACTCGGAAGGCATCTCCGCCTTGAGGTCGAGGTGAGGGAACGGATGCATGAGAATGACCGATCGGCAACCGGTTTCCTACCGCCTGCGGAGTTCGAAGCGGTCGCGGACCAATTCTTCGCCAATCCATACAGCAGCATTCGCGGGTGGGAGCGGGCTATCGATGCTCAGCATCGTATTCTGAGCGAGTTAGACACTGTGCTCGGCACAGATGACGCCGCCGACGTTGCTTTCGTGGGCCACGGAGGTGTCGGAACGCTTCTGCTGCTTTCTCTCGGCGGGCGGGAGATCAGCCGCGAGGCGGATCAGCCAGCGGGCGGCGGGAACTATTTCGCGTACGATATCCGCGCGCGTCGCGTTGTCCACGGATGGCGGCCGATCGACAGGCTGGCGCAGCACCGCGACGATTAACTTGGCTAACGGATCAGTAGCGCCGTGCCGAAAAGGCCGAGCGCGAACACCGTATGCGAGACGAGGTTGAGGGCGCGGATCTGCATAGGGTTGGGGCGCTTTGACGCGGCCCAGCCGGCGCCCATGCCGGGCGCTAGCAGGAACCATCCGGCGCCTAGGGTGACGATGCCGAGGATGAAGGCCGGCAGGAAAGTCGGCGCGGCCAGCCACGCCGCTCCCGCCAAAACGGCCAGAATGATGCCGTAGACGATGCCGACAAAATAGTGGAAGGCCCAGCCCAGCGCCGATTCATGCGCATAGGGTGCTGCCTCGCCGATATCGTCATGGAAGACCTTGCCGTCCCTCAGGTGCCAGACCCAGCGACCAACCAGTCCCCAGTTCGGTCGTGGCTGAGCAAACACCGTATTCAGGAAAATCGCCCAGAGGTCCATGAGCGCCGTGGCGCCGATGCCGATCGCCACAGCGCGCCAGAAGTGGTCAAACATCATTGCGGTCCCCTAAAAGCAGGCAATTCCAATAGGCCAGCGCATGAGCCCGAAACCGGAAACGGTTTTGTTGGGGCTCAGAAGTTTTGGATCGTTCTTGCACGCCCAATTGGACGCGCAGCTGCCAAAACAAGCGTGATCGTCAGGCCAAAGGAGCGAAAACCTTGGCCTATGCTGTCGCCAAAACGGAAAGCTGTCCGAGAATGTGAGCCGCACCGGATTCATCGACGCCAGGTTTTGTCTCGACATTGAGCGCGGTGACCTTGCCGTCGTCGACGATCATCGAAAACCGCTTCGAACGCAGCCCCATGCCACCGCCGGAAAGGTCGGCGTCAAGACCGATCGACTTGACGAAACCGCCATTGCCGTCGGCAAGATAGAGGATCTTGCCTTCACCACCGCTGAAGCGGGCCCAGGCGCCCATCACGTGAACATCGTTGACGGCGACGACGGCGATGGTGTCGACGCCGCGCGCCAGGATGGCGTCGTAATTGTCCAGATAGCCGGGCAGATGGTTGTTGGAGCAGGTCGGCGTGAAAGCGCCGGGAACGGCGAACAGCACCACCTTCTTTCCCGAGAAAATCTCGGCCGTCGTGATCGCTTTTGCGCCGTCGGCAGTCATCGTCTTGAAGGTTGCTTGGGGCAGCTTGTCGCCAACGGCAATCATCATCGTGGTCCTCGCTTGACAAATGGAAGGGAGTATCCCTGCGATAGCGAATTCAGCCGTTGCCCGCAACCGTCGGGGAGGCTGGAGCAAGGATGTTCGACCTGAACAATCCTTTGCTCGGGTTCAAGGGAACGGCAGCAGGCCTTCGACGGCGCCGGCCGCAGTTGTCAGCGTGTAGTAAAGTCCGCCATCCGTCGGCGTCTTCGTCGGCCTGTCGAGGATCGGCACGGTAAACACCAGCTGGCCGTCCTTTTCGCTGCGGGCCGGCACGCCGAACATGTAGTCCCGCTCACCGGCGACGAAGAAATCCGCTGCTTCGGGATTGCCCGGAAAGCTCGCCTCGACAATCAGTGTCTCGCGGTCGCCGGGCAGGATATTGACGCCGAATTCGGGTGTTGCGGGAGCAGGCAGCGTTGCAAGGGCCGCCTTCACCAAAGCGGCGTCCTCGACATTGTCCGGATCGGAGCCCGGATCGATGGTCAGCTTCGTTTGCACCGGGATGCAGATCGTCTCACAAATGCCGACAAAGACATCGGCTTCGATGACGGCCGGCTCGATCGGCGCCGACAGCGTGAACGTTACCGGCAGCGAAACCGGATGGTCATAGCCGGCCCATTTGCCGGAGCCGTCGTTGTGGCGCTGGGGTGGCGGAAACGAAAACGTCGCGCTGGCAATGTTGGTGCTGGCCGAGATATCGATTTGCGGCGGCACGCCCGCGTCGCCCGGATCGCGCCAGTAGGTTTTCCAGCCAGGCTTGAGCGATATTTCGAGGACGCCATGGATGCGCCCGGCTTTGTCGGGCTTGCCGCTGGTCACAAGGCGCACTTTGCCGCCTTCGCTATCGTACCAGATCGACGAGGATGCTGCGGCGGGAAGACCGCTTCCACATCCAACAGCGGCGCTGAGCAGCAGGACTTTCAAGCTTTGCATGGCGGTGATTTGAGCGTCTGTTCATGGCTGCGCAATGACTTCATGGCGTCGCTGTTATCATATTTGCGTGACCTCGGGCACAGCCTTGCGTGACCTCGGGCATAGCTTTGCGTGCCTTAGATGCACATCTGCGACCAAATCGCGCGCCGCGCATCTTTTCGGCGCTTCAGAAACGCGTTACGCTCCCCCTCATGGACTTGTTGCGCCACAAGAAGATGGCTGCGGGACGCGGCTTTCTCGACGACCAGTTCCTAATTGCCATGCCCGGCATGAAGGACGACCGCTTTACGCGCTCCGTCATCTATATATGCGCGCACAGCGACGAAGGCGCGATGGGCCTGGTCATCAACCAGACACAGCAGATGCTGTTTCCGGATCTGCTCGTGCAACTCGGCATCATGAACGAACAGGAGGCGATCCGCTTGCCCGCGCAGGCCCGCGACTTCGTCGTTCGCAACGGCGGACCGGTGGACCGCAGCCGCGGCTTCGTCCTGCATTCGGGCGACTACCGGGTGGAATCGTCGCTGGCCGTCTCCGACGACATTTGCCTGACCGCGACCGTCGACATATTGCGCGCCATTTCGTCGGGCCGCGGGCCTCGGCACGCGCTGATGGCGCTCGGCTATTCGGGCTGGGGCGCCGGTCAGCTGGAAAGCGAGATCGCCGAGAACGGTTGGCTGACCTGCCCGGCAAATGCGGAGCTTCTGTTCGATACCGACATCGAGCGCAAATACGACCGGATACTCGCTTCGATCGGCATCGACCTCGCGCATCTCAGCCTGGCCGCCGGTCACGCCTAATGCATGTCGCGCAAAAGTGTGCAGCGGTTTTGCGATAGCGACATGCATAAAACAACAACCTAAAGCGCGTCGCGTGAGGCCGATCAAACGCGACGCGCTTTAGAGGTGAAAACCCGATACCTGGCTGGTTATCGCCGCATTGCCATCGCCAGCCGTTTGCCCAGATCGTAGACGAGATTCTCGAAACCTGACGTCCAGGACAGGTCAGCCTCTTTCACGCGCGTTTCGACATCGCTGTATTTGCCGATGCGGGCTTCTAGGAAGGAGCGCAGGCGCTGGTGAAACTGACCGACGGTGAGCTGTTTTCCCTCGACCTTGAAGATCGCAGTATTGAAGCGTGCCGCCTTGGGGAAGATTTTGCTGGCCGTGGCATTGGGCTTCTCATCGGCATTCGACAGGAGCGTTGCTGCCCCGTTGGTGCCAAGGAAATGGGGGAGGTAGAGATCCTTTTCATCCATGGCCTTCTCAAGACGAGCTTCGATGCGTTGCTTGGCCGCGAGAAGGTTCTTGGCCGCAAGTGCCGCCGACAGATAGGGATCGCGCCTGAATTCAAGGATGCGCTGTTCTTCGGCCTTGTCCTCGACGAAATGGTATTCGCGTTTGCCCTCGGGGCGGGTCCGGATCAGTTCCGCTTCGTCGCCCAAGCCGAATTCTGCACCGTACTTCTTCACCGCCTCGAGCCATGTCTGGTCGAGGAATTGCATAAGACCAAGCGCCGACCCTTTAGACGGGCGATTGTTGATGTCGAAGGAGGATTCCTTCTCGGCGATCGCAAAAAGCGTATCGGCAGGAAATTGGGTGTCCTTGGCTGCACGAAGGATTTCGCTGGCGATGTGCTGCGACACCTTGTACTCGCCGAACTCGTGCATCGACATGCCGATGACGATCTGTTCCGCGCCTTCGGAAAGGATGGAGACGGTGCCCTTCAATGCGTCGGCCAGTGTGCCTTCTTCCTTGCGTCGGGAGGTCGACGTGGTGCCCGGATCGATGATGTCGAACTCGGGCGCGGCCGAGGGGAAACTCAGAGCGGAGAACGGAACAGCAGTGGCAACCGCGGCTTCGGTCACGCCGTTGACCAAGACTCCCGAATAGACCGGCCATGGCATGGCTGCCACTGTCGCCGCCAGGCCAACCCCCGCGATCCTTTTCGACAAAGGCCGGCCACCCGAAAGGATTACGGCTCCGCAAGCAAAGAATTCAAATGTTCTTTGGAGTGACGCCAGGTCCCCCTCCGTTCCTTGTCTAGCCGCCCAGAAACTTTGAGGCAGGTCTATTTCCAACGTTGAGCCGTCAACGTCGAAAAAGACAAGAAGAACGGTCAGTGCTTGCTCTAGCTAGTCATGGATCGTGGCGGTACAATGGCCGCAATGCGGCGAGGACAGTTCGTAATGTACAATAAGATGATTTTATCAAGCGTTGCGTAGGCGATGCGTTGCTTGTGAAGAGAGATCATTTAGCCTTTGGCTGTCGCCAGATTGGTGCTCAGCTCGAAGGCCAGTCCGGACCCGATGGTGTATGGCTGCAGCACGGGCGCACTCTCGCTCACGATCGCCTCCACGACGCGCTTGCGTTCCTGATCACCCAATTCCTTGGCTGAGGAACTCATCCCGACCAGCGCCATCGTATTCAAATGCAGGAAAGGTACGCCTTCCCCGAAATGGATGGTGCGCGAAACAATCCTCGATCGGACCTCGTGGAAGCCGGCGTCTCGCAGCAGCGCCTCAAGTGGAGCCGCTTCCCCGAAGCTGTACCGTTGATCGGCGATGGCGCCAAGATGGCGCTCCGCGACGCGGCGCAGTTCGCGAAAGAACGGGATTTCGTCCGGGCGCCACGTGGCGATTGCCAGCCTACCACCCTTCGTCAGCGCGCGACGCATCTGTGCCGCCGCCGCTGGTTTGTCAGGAAAGAACTGCAGTCCTTGCTGGCAGACGACCACGTCGAACGTCTCACCGTTACGCAGAGGCAGCTCGCCGGCATTGCCCTGGCGCCAGTCAATGGCTGGTTCTAAAGCCCGCGCCACGGCAAGCATGTCCGGGCTGATGTCGACGCCGACGATATATCCGGCTTCACCGAGCCGCTCTCTTGCAACGCGCGCCAGTATTCCTGTTCCGCACGCGATATCGAGTACGCGATCGCTCGAAGACAATTCCAGCTCGTCAAGAGCCATCTCGGCCCATGGACGGAAGAGGGGGCCGACCAGCCACCGCTCGTACATCTGCGGGAAACTTGCCTGGTTCATTGCGTAGCTGGGCAAGGTCATGATCGTCCTCCCTCAAATTTCCATCCGACCATTGTGAGCCTTCGCCCGCGCTAGATCCAACGGGACAACTACCCATCGCACCTGAACAATCTATGCGGCTTTCGGGCAGTCAGGCTCGCATAGGCGAAGTGGCCGAAGAATGAGGGTACGCGCCTCGCGCTTCGAGGATCCGCAAGGCGCGATCAGGCTCGGCAACGTGGCCCTGACTTCAGGCGTTGCTCTCAGCCGTTTTCAACCGTCTGTAGCGAGCAGGGCGCATGACTATGGCAGATCTACTCCACCGGCACCAGCAGGGTGCTCGTAAGGCGCGTCGGGCCACATTTGGCGCCATAAAATGACGTTTTGCATCGACGAGAAGCGAAAACCCTTCAGCGGGCTTTGGACCAGCAGCCAGAGCGCTCCGTCGGGATGGCAACACTCTTCGCATCACGCGGCTTCGCCGCGTGCAAGGGCCGCCGCCTGCTCCAGACTCACGCCCTTGACCAGGGGGTCAGCGTGCCGATGCACCAAGCGCCATTCCGCCTCTTCGCGGCGATAGACCAAGGTAACCCGCAGCGGCCAATCCTGGGCTGGCAGACCGCCGACCTCGACGTGTGGGCGTTCAATGATCGCGAGGACCACCATGTCGGCGGAACCATAGGCTTGAAGAAGTTCGTGCTCGAAGGTGCCGTTCTTGAAAAAGCGGCCCATCGCCTCGATCCGCTCTGCAGTCAGTTCAGAAGCCCGCGTCGGCTTTCCTCCGAATGGAGACATCAGCAGGAAGTCCTCGGTATGTGGGATCACCTCGTAGTACTTCGTTATCTCCCCGCGCATCAGCGCTGAATTTGCTTCCGCAGACCGCTCGACGAGATCGGCAACCGTCTGGTCTATCGCAGGCTCCCCAAGAGCCTGTGCCGAGGCTTTCGTTAATCTTGCAGTTTGTGACAATGCCACGCCAGCGCTTGCTGCGGCGAGAAGGGAACGTCGTGATACTGGCATGCGGGTGCTCCGGCATCTGTTTCCGATGCGAAGCGCGCCTTGCGCTGCTCCGCTTGCTCAGGAGATCGCACTTCAATGGTGTTGAATCCAGTGATATGATTTCATCGATATGCTGAACAGAATTGACCTACCCCGCGCAGACCTCAACCTCCTACCTAGCGACACTCAATCGCTGCGCATTTTGGGCGACATGCACTGGTCGTTCTGCTTGAGATCGTGCACGACGAGCGCCACGTAGACCGGGCGGCCGAAAAGTTGAATCTGACGCCTTCGGCAGTCAGCCATGGGCTAGGCCGATTGCGCCGCCTTCTTCCTGAATGGGGTCGGTACCGGTCCGAGGACACCAGGCGGCAGAAGGCATCTCAAATCAGCATAGCTCACGCCTCAGCAATAAACACCTAGCCCGGCCAATCGAACGTTTGGGCAGCTCGGACCATTGCCGCCGTCGCCGGGCTATAGGGCCGGCCCGGAACGCTAGCCAGGGACACCGTGCGTGCCACCGCGGGTTCGATCAGCGGACGCTGCAAAAGTTCAGGCGATGTCACCGAATATTCAGGCATGAAGGCGAAGCCGATCCGCGCCAGCACCATCGATTGGACCCAATCCTCGCGCTCGGAACGAAAGCGGGCGTAAAGGCTAACGTTTCTTTCCCGGCACGCACCCATCACCAGGTCCCGCATTTCGCAGGACAGACGATCGACATAGGGTTCTTGAGAGAGATCGACCAACTTGATTGCATTGAGGCCCGCAAGCCGGTGATCCGGCGCGAATACGACGACGTAGCGCTCAGTGTAGAGATCATGGACGCGGAAAGCCGCTCCCAATCCCTCCAGCGGATTGAGAACGGCCAGATCGAGATCGCCTTGCTCAAGCCTGTTTTTCAGTTCCTGAACACTCGCCTCGCTAACTTCAAGCTCGACGCCGTGATAGTCGCGCTGGAACTTTGCGAGGAACCTGGCGAGCTTCACATGCCCGATCGTCGACATGACGCCGAGGCGGATCGGCACCTGGTTGAGCAGCCTGAAATTGTCGGCAAGCGTCCTGGTTGCGTGGGCCTCCTGCATGATCTGCTGAAGATGCGGCAGAATTGAGCGACCGAACTCACTCAGGAGGACGCGCTTTCCCTCGCGGTGGAACAAGGGCGCGCCAAGCTCATCCTCGAGCGTCTTGACCGCTTTGGTGAGCGCCGGTTGAGACACATTGCAATCGGTGGCGGCCTTGGTGAAGTTCAGCATCTTCGCGGCGGCAAGCACGTAGCGGACCTGAAACATCTCCATGGCGAGCCCTCCCGAGGCGGTTCCATGAAACGACATTGTAATCCTTTCATCGATAACTGTCGGCTATCGATCGATAGAAAAAATGTCGTTCTCTTTTGCCCGCCGCTGCATTCAACTCCTGTGGTCACTGTTCACAGGAGGAGATCTGGAAATGACTGTCTACATGGTGGAACGCGGCCTCAAGGGCATCAGCATGGAAGCTCTGGGAGATGCGCAGAAGGCGGCGATCAGCAAAGCCGCCGAGATGACCTCCAACGGCACCGACATCAGCTACCTGCGCTCGACCTTCGCACCGGAGGACGGGCGCTGCATGTGCCTGTTTGACGCTGCCTCCGATGTCGACGTGAAGCGCCTAAACGACGATGCGGGGCTGCCGTATCACAGAATCGTGCCGGCGCTTGATCTTACCCCATAGGGCCGGCGCGACCGGGCTCGCGATGGCTATCCGGACCCGGTGTTCTTGCGGAGTTATGCAACGCGCCAGTTTGAATCTTTGGAACGACGGAAATGCCAAGACGTTCGAGCTGCATCCGCCAGCCACACGCGTTGCCAGGAGAGTCGGAGCATGTTTGGCAATTCGGGCACCATTCCTCTGCCTCGCCCGCTTGGGCGTCGTGTGGATACTCTTGCGCAGTTGTTCATGCGCCAGCGGCTCGGATCTCAGATGGACTTCTCGACCCCGCAGGGGGAGCCGGCGCTGTTGCCGCCCAACTCGGTGTCGTGGCGTATTTTCAAGAACCCGGTTGCGCTGTTCATCGGCGGGGTTGCGGCGGTGCTGCTCGAATTGGCAGAGCCGCGGGTTCGCGACGCCATTTGGCAGCACAGCACATTCAGCTCCGACGCGCTCCGACGATTACAGCGTACCGGCCTCGCCGCCTTGGTCACGGTCTACGGTCCCCGGACCAAGGCCGAGGCCATGATTGAAGGTGTGGTCAGGATGCATGGGCGCGTTTCAGGCCGAACCAGCGAAGGTGAGCCATACCACGCCACCGACCCGGAGTTGCTGGACTGGGTGCAAGCGACGGCCGGGTTTGGTTTCATGGAGGCCTATCACGTCTATGTGCATCGACTGCATTTTTTCGAACGGGATACGATGTTTGCCGAGGCTCGCCCCGTCGCGCTTCTCTATGGTGCGGTTGGCGCGCCCACGTCGCAGGCCGAGCTTTACGCGCTGTTCGACGTGATGAGGCAAAGACTCGTCGCATCGCCGATCGTCCTGGAATTCCTGCAGATCATGGAAGACGTTCCCGTCTTGCCGGGGGTGGCTCAACCGCTTCAGCGTCCATTTCTGAAGGCAGCTGTCGAGATCCTGCCCCGCTGGGTCCGCAAGCGGTTGGCACTCGGCGACCACTGGACGTTGAAGCCGTGGGAGCGCGCTTTTGTTAAGACGACGGCTGCAATCTGCGAGAGCATGGTGCTCCCTTCATCTCCGGCCGTCCAGTCGTGCCGTCGCCTCGGTCTTCCCGAGAACTATCTCTATCGCCGACAGAAGGCACCCAGACACGGGCAGTACGGTCGCGATCATGCGGGATTTGATGCCCGCATAAGGGAAAGCGACGGGTTGAAAGTGCGGCAATGGCCGCCCTAAGGGCGCGTATCCCGTGTTGGGGAATGTCCAGCGAAGGGCCCGAAAGCGACGATCAGCGGAGCCGGAACTTCCTATCATTTCGACCTGGCAGGCTGTCGGACATGCTCCGCTGGTAGCCGCCCAGCAAGTTCCCTCGCGATCCTGTTCAGGGCGTCGCGAGGCCGGTCCCGCGACGGGCCGCATCGACGCTCCACGCGCCGCCTCCCGCGAAAAAGAAGTACAGGAAAATGAAGCAGTAGAGGATCGACGAGTCGCCCTGGTTGACTACCGGAAAAAAGTTTTGCGGCGCATGCGCCATGAAATAGGCGACCGCCATGTTGCCGGACAGAATGAACGCGACGGGCCGGGTGAAGAGTCCGAGGACAAGCAGCGCGCCTCCGATCAGCTCGATCAATGCCTGGATCACAATAAGCCCCGACAGTTGCATCGGCTCGGGAGCGGGCGGAAAATTGAAGAGCTTTTGAGTTCCGTGCTCCAGAAACAGCAGCGCCGACATGATCCTCACGACGCTTAACCACACCGGAGCCCAGGCAGAAATCTTGTCGAAATTCATCGTTTGGCCTCCATCATGACCCGGTGATTGCGGCCAGCAGGCCGGATATCGCCGGATCTGCTCTTCGCACCGATTTCGCGAAGAGGGATATGATGCACAGCGCGAGCCGTAAACCAATACTCCCAGTTCACAGTCGCGTGACATCAGGTCGTATTATTGATGGAGTGCCGAGCCGCGGGAACCGAGACCCTGCCGATGCGCTCCAGCGGGTGCCAATCGCCAGGCTCATGCCGCCCAAAATCGGCAGCGGTTTTGGGACATGAACAAGATCAAGCCCGAGCGAGCGGATACTGTTCCTTCAGCGTTTTCAGCACCTGATCGCCGGGCATCGGCGCGCCGAACATGAAGCTCTGCACATATTCGCAGCCCATCTGGCGCAGTTCGAGCGCATCGCTTTCGTCCGAAATGCCCTCGGCCACGACCGAAAGCCCGAGTTCATGCGCCATGTTGACCATCGATTTGAGCAGCACCGCGCGCTTCGGTGTCGTGTCGTCGACAAAGCTCTTGTCGATTTTGATCGTGTCGAAGGGAAAGCGCGTCAGATAGGCCAGCGATGAATAGCCGGTGCCGAAATCGTCCAGCGACAGGCCGATGCCAAGCTTCTTCAGCTTGTTCAGCACATGGGCCGTCTGCTCGGGATTGTCCATTACCAGCGATTCGGTGAGCTCGAGCCGGAAGCAGCGCGGCTTCAGATTGGCCCGCGCGATCACCGAGCGGACGTCGCTGACCAGGTCACGGCGGATGAGCTGTCGGCTGGACAGGTTGACCGAAACCGACAGCGGCGCGTCGCCGATCTGCTTTTGCCATCCCGCCAGGTCTTCGGCGGCCTGTTGCATGGCGAACAGACCAAGCTGCACGATCAGGCCGCAGCTCTCGGCGACCGGAATGAAATCGCCTGGCGGGATCATGCCGCGACGCGGATGGTCCCAGCGCAAAAGCGCCTCGAAGCCGGCAACGCTGCCGTCTTCCAGCCGGACGATGGGCTGGTAGGCGAGTGTGAATTCGCGCCGTTCGATGGCGCGGCGCAGATCGGACTCGAACTGCAGCCGGTCGGTGCCGACGGTGCGGAAGGCGGGTCGGAACGGCTCGATCCTGTCGCCGCCAAAACGCTTGGCCTGGTGCATGGCAAGCTCGGCGTCCTTGACCATGTCCTCGGCCGAACTCTGCGCCGAGGTCCAGGTGACCAGGCCGATCGAGGCGGTCAGCACGATCTCGCGCTTGGCAAAGGTGATCGGATTGTTGATCGCATGCTTGATGGCATCGGCAACGGCTGCGATGCGGGCCGGGTCCTGCTCGGAAAGCAGCATCAGCGCGAACTGGTCGCCGGCAAAGCGCGACAGCGAATCCTTCGGCTTGAGCAGCCGGTGCAGCCGGCGCGCAACAGTGAGCAGGATGGTATCGCCGGCCGAGATGCCGAGCCCGTCATTGACCTGCTTGAACCGGTCGATGTCGATGACGAAGACGGTGGGACGTACCTTCTCTTCCGTGCGCGCAATCGAGATGATCGCCTCCAGCCGGTTCATAAGCAATTCCCGGTTCGGCAGGCCGGTCAGATTGTCGTGCACGGCATCGTGCAACAGCCTCTCCTCGGACTTCTTCTGCTCCGTCACGTCGACCATGGTGCCCACGCAGCGGATGACCTCGCCGTCCGATCCGATCACCGGCCGCGCGCGTAGCGAAAACCAGTGATAGTGCCCGTCGGCGCCGCGCAGGCGGAAATCCTGCGACACCCGGCCGCGCCGGTGCTCGAGCACCACGTCGAGCGTCGTACGGAACGTGTCGCGGTCGTCGGCATGCAGCACCGGCAGCCAGTTGCGGGCAGCGCCGCCTAGGCTGTCGGGCGCAAGGCCAAGCTGGATGCTGACATCTGGCCTGGTGACGACGCGGTCGCGCATCACGTCCCAGTCCCACACCGTGTCGCCCGATCCGGCTACGGCCAGCGCCTGCCGTTCGAGATCGGAGAACAGGCCCTGATGCAGCGCGCCGCCGGAAAAGGCGTGCTGCATGACGGTGAAGCCGATCAGCAGGATGATGAGGATCAGCCCGCCGCCCAGTGCCGGCTGGGCGATGTCGTTGTCGAGCATGCCGGTGATCGCCATCCACGACCCGCATAGCCACAACAGGACCATGACCCAACTGGGCACCAGCATGATCGCGCGGTCGTAGCCGCGTATGCCGAGGAAGATGATCAGGCCGAGGCCGGTCAGCGCGGTGGCGGCAAAGGACAGCCTGGCGATGCCGGCGGCGACCGCCGGGTCGACGATTGCAACGCCGGCGATCAGCAGCAGGCCCAGAATCCAGACCAGCGCGCCGTAGCTGAAATGGCCGTGCCATCGGTTAAGGTTGAGATAGGCGAACAGGAACACCACGAAGGTCGCCGCAAGCGCCACCTCCGTTCCGGCCCGCCACATCTGCTCGTTGCCGGGCGATATTTCCAGGACCTTGTTGAGAAAGCCGAAATCGATGCAGATATAGGCGAGCACCGCCCAGGCGAGTGCTGCGGTTGCTGGGAACATCGAGGTGCCCTTGACGACGAAAAGGATGGTCAGGAACAGCGCCAGGAGGCCGGCGATGCCGATGACGATGCCGCGAAACAGCGTGTAGGAATTGACCGAATCCTTGTAGGATTCCGGCTCCCAAAGATAGACCTGCGGCAGTTTGGGCGACGCGAGTTCGGCAATGAAGGTGATCACCGTTCCGGGGTTCAGCGTCACCCGGAACACATCAGCGTCGGGGCTGCTCTGGCGGTCGAGCGCGAAGCCCTCGCTGGGGGTGATCGCGGCAATGCGGGTCGAGCCGAGATCCGGCCAGAAGATCCCGGAATTCACCAGCCGGAAATGCGGTGCGACGATCAGCCTGTCGAGCTGCTGGTCGGTGGTGTTGGCAAGCGCGAACACCGCCCAGTCGCCGGTCGAGCGCGCATCATTGGCCTCGACCTCGATGCGCCGCACGATGCCGTCCGGTCCTGGAGCAGTCGACACCTGAAAATTCTCGCCCTGGTTGCGGTAGATTTCGACGGCGCCCGAAAGGTCGAGCGCCACATCGTCGCGGGCAATCTTGATCGGTTCGACGGCGAAGGCCGAGGACGCCGCGCAGAGCACGACGATTGCCGTCAGCACAAAGGCGAACAACGACCCGATTCGCAGGAAATTCGTCAAAATCAGTCCTTCGTTTCCGCGCCCGGCGGATCGTCCTCGATCCGGGCGTAGAGGTAGTGGTCCTGCCAGATGCCGTTGATCCTGAGATAGGATCGGAGAAGTCCTTCGCGCCGGAATCCGGCTTTTTCAAGCACGCGGATCGACCGAGCGTTGTCGGGAATACAGGCAGCTTCGATCCGGTGCAACCTCAGCGTATCGAAGGCGAAGCGCGTCACCACCTTGACCGCGTCGGTCATCAGGCCACGGCCGCTGTAGCGCTCGCCGATCCAGTAGCCGATATGGCCGCTTTGCGCGACGCCGTGGCGGATATTGCCGAGGGTGATTCCACCAACAAGCTTGCCGTTGCTTTTGTTGAAGATGAAGAAGGCTATGGCCGTTCCCTGCGCATAGTCTTCGCGATAGCGGCTGAGGCGATGCCGCCAGGCCGTGCGGTCGAGCTCGTCGGGGTTCCAGCGCGGCTCCCACGGCTCCAGGAAGGCGCGGCTTTCCCCGCGCAGCACCGACCATTCGCGGTAGTCGTTGGTCAGCGGCACGCGCAGCGTGACCCGGTCACCCTTCAGTGCCGGCAGGTCACGGCGAAAGAAAGGGAGCGCGAACATGACGGTTTGATGGACTTAGCCGGCGAGCTTTCGGGCCGTGGTCTGCGTGCCCGAAAGCGACTCGAGAACCGCCTCATAGGGAGCGAGCGTGCCCACCGGTCCGACGGCTGTCAGCGTTGGCTTGGTCGAAAACAGCCGTGACGACAGGTCCGTCAACCGCTCGACCGTCAGCGCCGACAGCCGTTCCATCAGCTCTTCCTTGGCGATCGGCCGGCCGAACAGAAGCATTTGCCGGGCGATCTGCGAGGCCCGGCTGGCTGGGCTTTCGGCAGACATGATCAAGCCTGCACGGTACTGGGCGCGTGCCCGGTCGAGTTCCTCCTGCAGGATGTTCTCTCCGACTTTCTGCAACTCGCCGATGACTACCGGCACCAATTCGGCGATGTCGCTCTGCCCGGTCGCGGCATGGACGCCGAATATGCCGGTATCGGAAAAGCCCCAGTGGAAGGCATAGACCGAATAGCACAGCCCGCGCCTTTCGCGGACCTCCTGGAAAAGACGCGATGACATGCCGCCGCCAAGGATCATCGACAGAACCTGCGAGGCGTAGAAGTCGCGTACATGATAGGCGCGGCCCTCGAACCCCAGCACGATCTGCGCGTCCATCAGGTCGCGGTCCTCGCGGAAATCGCCGCCGACATATTGCGCATATTGCGGCATGGTGTTGTCGGACTTGCTGCGGAAACCGCCGAGATGCTTCTCGACCTCGCGCACGAAGTTGTCGTGCTTGATGTCGCCGGCGGCAACGACCACCATGCGCTCGGCGCCATATTGCCGTTCGATGAATTTGTGCAATTGCTTCGAGGTGAAGGATTTGACGGTTTCCGGCGTGCCGAGGATGGAGCGGCCGATCGTCTGGTGGCGGAACGCCGTCTCGGTGAAGTGGTCGAAGACGACGTCGTCGGGTGTATCGTGTGCGGCGCCGATCTCCTGCAGGATCACATGCTGCTCGCGCTCCAGTTCCTGCGGGTCGAACTCGGAATCCTGCAGGATGTCGGACAGGATATCGACGGCCAGGGGCACGTCGTCGCTCAGCACCCTGGCATAATAGGAGGTGGTCTCGACACTGGTGGCGGCATTGATCTCGCCGCCGACATCCTCGATTTCGGAGGCGATCTCGAAGGCGCTGCGCCTTCTGGTTCCCTTGAACGCCATGTGTTCAAGCAGGTGGGCCATTCCGTGCTCTTCGCTACGCTCATTGCGGGCGCCTGATTTTATCCAGGCGCCAAGAGCGACGGATTCGAGGCTTGGAAGGGTTTCGGTGGCGACTGTCAGGCCGTTCGACAGACGGCTTACCTCAACACCCATATAGCTGATACTCCCTAACTTGCCGCCCGCGTGTGGCGGCTAACATAATCTTCCACCATTTTCAGGTCGGATGGAAGTACCGTGTATTTTTCCTCTGACGTCATCAACCCGCCTAGCCATGCGGGCAGGGCAGGCGACACGCCGCTGGACGCTTCGACGGCGGCCGGGAACTTTGCCGGATGGGCGGTGCCCAGCACCACCATCGGCACCGGATTGGTGGCCTTCGCAACCGCAACGTGCATGGCCGCCGCCGTGTGCGGGTCGAGCAGATAGTTGCTGGCTGCGAGCGTCGAGCGGATCGTGGCAGCTACTTCGTCCATCGTCGAGCGGCCGGCGTCGAATTCGGAGCGGATCCTGGCGATCTCGCCCGCTTCGATGGTGAAGGCGCCGGACTGCTTGAGGCCGCTCATGTAGCGCCGCACGGTCGAGGCGTCGCGGCCGGCCGCTTCGAACAGCAAGCGCTCGAAATTCGAAGAAACCTGGATGTCCATCGACGGCGACGTGGTCGAAAAGACGCCTTTCGTGCTGTACTCGCCGCTCGACAGCGTGCGCGCTAGAATGTCGTTGTCGTTGGTTGCGATGATCAGCCGCTCGATCGGCAGCCCCATCTTCTTGGCGGCGTAGCCGGCGAAGATGTCGCCGAAATTGCCGGTCGGCACCGTGAACGAAATCGGCCGGTCGGGCGCGCCGAGCGACAGCGCCGATGAGAAGTAATAGACGATCTGGGCCATGATGCGGGCCCAGTTGATCGAATTGACGCCGGACAGCGATACTCGGTCGCGAAAACCGTGATCATTGAACATGTCCTTCACCAGGCCCTGACAATCGTCGAAATTGCCTTCGATCGCCAGCGCATGGACATTTGCGGCGATGGACGTCGTCATCTGCCGCTGCTGCACCGGCGAGACCCGGCCGTGCGGGAAAAGAACGAAGATGTCGGTGCGGTTGCGCCCGGCGAAGGCATCGATGGCGGCCCCGCCTGTATCGCCGGAGGTGGCGCCGACAATGCTGGCGCGCTGGTCGCGTTCGGCAAGCACATGGTCCATCAGCCGGGCGAGAAGCTGCATGGCGACGTCCTTGAAGGCAAGCGTCGGGCCATGGAAGAGTTCCAGAACGAACATGTTCGAGCCGGTCTGCACCAGCGGGCAGACCGCCTCGTGACGGAACGTCGCATAGGCTTCGCGCACCAGGTGTTCGAACACCGGCATCGCGATTTCGCCGCCGAGAAATGGCGACAGCACGCGGATGGCGAGGTCGGGATAGGCAAGGCCGCGCATGGCGCGGATCTCAGTTGCCGAAAACTGCGGCCAGGTCTCAGGGACATAAAGCCCGCCATCGCGCGCCAGACCCGTCAGCACAGCATCGGAAAATCCAAGCACGGGCGCTTCCCCGCGGGTACTCACATATCGCATCGTCATGTTCCATTGCTGCCGGGCGGTATTGTCCGCGGCAAAGTGGTTAATTTCCGTACTTGCTCAGTCGCATTTTTGCCGCGCGGTTGATATACGTCACCCGCTTTGCGAGAGGGAAGTGCAGTTCATGGCGTTTCATAGATTTAACGGGCGTTTTGTCGCGGGTCTGGCGCTCACCGGCTTTATGCTTACCGCCGCCGGCTGCCAATCAGGCGGCAGTAGCATGCTGGGCTTCGGAAAGAAGGACACGACACCGCCACCACCGCCGGACCCCAAGGTTCTCGCCAGCCAATTGCTGGCCTATTGTCCGAAAGTGACGCTGCGCGACGGCACCGCCTACTTCAACACCTATGCCAAGGGCAGCCAAAAGCCCAAGAAAAAAACCGCCGCCCAGGATGCAGAAGCTGCTGCGCTTGACGCGAGCAGCGACCAGCAGGACGATTCCGCGAAGATCATCTACCAGGCTTCGATCACCGATGTGACCCGCGACTGCAACCGTGCCAACGGCTCGCTGACGATGAAGATTGCCGTCGCCGGCAAGGTCGTTCCGGGACCGATGTTCAGCCCTGGCACCATCACCATGCCGATCCGTATCGCTGTGATGCATGGCAAGGAGGTCCTTTACTCGCAGCTTCACAAACATCAGGTCCAGGTTACCAACCCTTCGAGTGCCACCCAGTTCGTCTTCACCGATTCGAACGTTGTCGTTCCCGAGCCCACCGCGCGGGACTATCAGGTGTTCGCCGGCTATGACGAAGGCCCGCCGAAGAAGACCGATAAGAAGGTTGCCGCGGCCGAATAGCCGCGGCTTTGGAACTGCGCGTCCATTTGGACGCCTGCTTCACGCATCCGCCGACCACTCCGACAGGGCGGAGATCACGCTTTTCAGTTCCGCCCAGCGGCGGATGACCGTTTCGGCGCCGGCCTCGGTCAGCGCGTCGGCATGCCCGGGATAGCTGTGCGCCGCTCCGGTGAAGCCGATCACACGCATGCCGGCTGTCCTGGCGCCGGTCACGCCATGGACGGAATCCTCGATGACGAAGGTGTTCGCCGGATCGGCCTGGAGCTTTGCCGCGGCAAAGAGAAACACGTCGGGCGCCGGCTTGGATTTTCCGCTTGGTGTTTCCAGCGAGGAAAAAATCCGGCCGCTGAAAAACGGCAGCAGATGCACCTTCTCCAGCATGAATTCGATCCGCTCGGTGCGCGAATTCGAGCAGATGCAGCGCGGCGCCGTCACCGCGGCGACCGCCTCGTGCACCCCGTCGACGGCGCGCACGTCGCTCCGCAGCCGGCGGTCGACGAGGTCTTCGGCGCGATCGATCAGCGAGGCCTGGAATGGGACGCGGGATTTCTCCTCGACCCGCATCATGATGTCCTTGAAGGTCAGCCCGGCATAGGTTTCGGAAATCTCCTCAGCCGATATCTCGTAACCGGCCGACGTCAAAAGCTCGGCCTCGATGCGCGCGGCGATGATTTCAGAATCGACGAGCACGCCGTCGCAATCGAAGATGACAAGGTCTGGCTGGGGCATAGCGATCCGGAAAGCGGGAGGGAGGAGGCTGGGACGGTTCAGGCGGCGCGGCATACACCAACAGGCCGATCTTCGCAAACTACCGCGGTCCGGACCCTCGGCCTTCACCGAATATTTACGCTGATCGGTAACCATAACAGGGAGTAAACAGTAACGCGTGCTTTGGGTGTAACAATGTCTGCCGTGCGTCTTCTCGACGAGCTTTCCCATGCTCCCCAGCAATCCGAATGGCTGGATACGATCCTGAAGGGCGATTGCGTCGCCGCACTCGACCGGCTGCCCGAAAAATCCATCGACGTGATCTTTGCCGATCCGCCCTACAATCTGCAGCTCGACGGCGATCTGCACCGACCCGACCAGTCCAAGGTTGATGCCGTCGACGACGACTGGGACCAGTTCGCGAGTTTTGAGGTCTACGACGCCTTCACCCGGGCCTGGCTGCTGGCGGCGCGCCGCGTGCTGAAGCCCAACGGCACCATCTGGGTCATTGGCTCCTATCACAACATTTTCAGGGTCGGCGCCAAGATGCAGGATCTGGGGTACTGGATCCTCAACGATGTCGTCTGGCGCAAGACCAATCCGATGCCGAATTTCCGTGGCCGCCGCTTTCAGAACGCCCATGAAACGATGATCTGGGCCTCGCGCGATCAGAAGGGCAAGGGTTACACCTTCAACTACGAAGCGCTGAAGGCGTCGAACGACGACATCCAGATGCGTTCCGACTGGCTGTTTCCGATCTGCACCGGCTCTGAGCGCCTCAAGAACGAAAATGGCGACAAGCTGCATCCGACGCAGAAGCCGGAAGCGCTGCTCGCCCGCATCATGATGGCCTCGACGAAGCCCGGCGATATCGTGCTCGATCCCTTCTTCGGCTCCGGCACCACCGGCGCGGTGGCCAAGCGCCTCGGCCGCCATTTCGTCGGCATCGAGCGCGAGCAGGCCTATATCGACGCCGCCAACGAGCGCATCGATGCAGTCCGGCCGCTGGACGGCGCTGCTCTTACCGTGCTTACCGGCAAGCGCGCCGAGCCGCGCGTTGCGTTCGTCAGCCTCATCGACACCGGGCTGATGCTGCCGGGCGCCATGCTCTACGACGCCAAGAAGCGCTGGGCGGCCAGGGTGCGCGCCGACGGCACTGTGGCGGTCGGCGACAGCGCCGGATCGATCCACAAGATCGGCGCGGAAGTGCAGGGGCTGGATGCCTGCAACGGCTGGACCTTCTGGCACTATGAGCGCAGCGGCGGCCTGACCCCGATCGACGAGCTTCGCCGCATCGCCCGCCTCGGCATGGAGCGGGCAGGGGCCTGACGATAACCGCTACAGCGGTCTCGTTGCACATCGTTCCCGAAGGAAGCAGGGTCGCGCTTTGTCGACCGAAAAGTGTCGCGACGCGCTCCGCCAATGCCGCCGTCGAGTCTGCGGCATTCCGCTCGTCGCATCGCCTCGATCGGTTTGGTTTTCGTAATCGCTGTAAAGATCTATGAATGGGCTGTCAGGCATTTTGGGCGTCTTTTCACCGGGTTACACCTTGGGCCGCGCACACGCCTGTGGAGGGAAGACCAGCGCTTGCCGGTTGGAATCTCCCGATCATGCGAGTCGCAGACCGAGGTAGCGAACCATCGGGTCGAAGTCTCGGTCATCATGCAACAGCGCGTGTCCGCCCAGGATGCAGAATGTGCCGATAATCATATCGATTGTCTTGCGGATGGTGATGCCCCGCTGCCGGAGCATGCAATAGTTTCGGGCAGCTTCGACTGCCGTCGCCGGATCCAGCATCGGCACAATGGCGAATTGTCGGAGGTTCCGCTCAATCAGTTGGGCATGCGGTTCGTTGAGCGCGCCTTGTAGCACTTCCAGCAGGATCAAGTCTCCGACCAGAATCTCCTGAGTGTCATCGAGATGCCTGAGCTTACCGACCGAGACGATGTCCGTATTGCGGAGATGGGCGATCCACACGGAACTGTCGACGACGATCATCGATGCCGATCGGGCGAACGGCCTTCCCGCATGGCGTCAAGATCGCCCTCCCAGCCGGCGCCAGCAAGGGCGGCGATAGCCATATCCTGCCTGTGCCGGCGCACCAGAGTGCGCAGCGCCGCCTCAATCGTCGCTTTCTTGGTCTTGAGACCGGAGGCGGCCATGGCTTCCGCCATCAGTTTGTCGTCGAGTTCGATATTGGTTCGCATGGTGATGCTCGATGTGTATAGATTAGAGTAAATATACACATTCTGCTCGTGACCAACAAGCCGTGACAACGAAAGCCGCCCCGTCGGAGGGATCACGGTGAGCGATTCCCCAAGAAGAATTATTGACCTTTGCCCACCGTTCTCGAATGCTTGATTCGCTTATCCAACGGAGACCGATTCCATGAAAGCTCTTGCCTCGCCGTTTGTCGCCGCCGCCCTCGTCATGGGGTTGTTGGCCCCTCCGGCGATTGCGCAGAACACCGACGCCGAAAACCAGCTTGATGCAGTTATCAAGAACGGCAAGCTGCGCGTTTGTACGACCGGCGATTACAAGCCCTTCACCTTTCATGACAAGCCCGCGGACAATTACCAGGGCATCGATATCGATCTCGCAAAATCTCTGGCAAGTTCACTAGGGGTCGAGGCGGAATTCGTGGCGACTACCTGGAAAAAATTGCTTGCGGATTTTACAACCGGCAAGTGTGACATCGCGATGGGCGGCATTTCGGTGACTCTGGAACGCCAGAAGCAGGTGTTCTTCAGCGAACCCTATCTCGTCAACGGCAAGGCACCGATTGCGCGCTGCGAGGACGAGGCGAAATTCCAATCGATTGCCGACATCGACAAGCCGGATGTGACTGTGATTGTCAATCCCGGCGGGACCAACGAGAAATTCGTGCGTGAAAAATTCAGTGACGCTAAAATCGAGATCTATCCGGACAACGTCACGATCTTTCGCCAAATTCTTGATGGCAAAGCCGATGTCATGATCGCCGAATCGGTCGAAACCGAGCTGCAGGAGAAACTTCACCCCGGCCTTTGCGCGATCAACCCCGAGAAACCGCTCCAATATGGCGAAATGGGCTATATGCTTCCTGAGGGTGCCGTCGTCTTCAAGGCCTATGTCGACCAGTGGCTGCATCTTGCCAAGGCGACGGGTGAGTTCGATCGCATCTACGCTTCTCACATCAAGTAGCGCCCGAGACGGATCCAATGGCAGTTCCGTGGACCGCGCGTCTCAGCGACTGCACCACCATAACACGCCGTCATGTCCTGGGCCTGACTACGGATCCTTTGCAATCCGCCGTGTTGAAGCGGGTTGTCGGTCGGGCCAGTCGCCGTGGTCACACTCTGATCCCCCGGCGATCGAGGTCCGCCTCGAGCGTCTTTGCGTCGGTGAACAGCACCGACTGCCAGCCGGCGGCCTTGGCGCCGTCGACATTCTTTTGGCTGTCGTCGATGAACAGCGTGGCCGCGGGCTCGAGGCCGAAAGCAGTCGCGTGATGGTCGTAAATGCCGCGCTCCGGCTTGATCATGCCGATCTCGCCCGAAATGGTCACACCGCGCGGGCGGTTGAGAAAGTCGAAACGCTGCCGGGCTTCGGCAAGCGTGTCGGCGGCGAAATTGGTCAGCATGGTGACGTCGTGGCCGCTCTCGATCAGCTTGTCCATGATCTGGACGCTGTCGTCATAGGCGTGCGGCACCATCTCGTGCCAGAGGCGGCGGAAGTTGCGGATGTTTTCGGCGTGGTCCGGGTGTTCGGCGATCAGCAGCGCCTCGGCCTCTTCCCAGGTGCGGCCGCGGTCCTGCTCGATGTTCCAGTCATGCGTGCAGACATTGTCGAAAAACCACTTTCTCTCCTCGGCATCCGGAATGATACGGCTGAACGGCAGGTTCGGATCGTAATGGATCAGCACTCTGCCGATGTCGAAAACGATGTGGCGGATTTCGGTCATTCCTGTCCTCGTTCAACGCAATTCAATGCGGGGCGATGTAGGCGATTCAATGTGCGCGCTGCTTCTTCGTCGCGCCCGGTATCGCCGCTTCGATTACCTTTTTCATGACAGTGGGCAGCGCTTCGCCGGAAATTTCATGAGCCAGCGACCAGAAATGCCCCGCAGGGGCTGCGCCATCGGTCATCGTTTTGAAGACGTCGAGTTCGAGCGCGAAATGGGTGAAGACATGACCAATCCGGCCGGCTGGCCTCCAATTGCCGGGGAAGGGCGCCGCCGCGTCCGTGGTGGCGCCGTCGATCCGCGCGGTCCAGCCGGTCGTCGGGACTTCGGTCATGCCGCCGAGCAGGCCCTTATCCCCACGTTTGCGCAACAGGATGGCGCCATCGCCACGTACGGCAACGAAGGCAGCCCCGCGCCGCAATGGTTTCTCGCCCTTCGGCAGGCGGATAGGGAAGCGTTCGGCATCGCCGGAAGTAATGGCGCTGCAATCCTCGCGCAGTGGGCACAGCATGCAGCGCGGCCGTCGCGGCGTGCAGATCGTCGCGCCAAGATCCATCATCGCCTGGGCGAAATCGCCCGGTCTGGTCGCTGGAACCATGCGCTCGACATAGGTGCGTATGTCGCACTTGGCCTCGCTCAGCGGCGTGACGATCGAAAACAGCCGGGAAACCACCCGCTCGACATTGCCGTCGACGACCGCGGCGGGCTGGTCGAAGGCGATCGCCGCGATCGCCGCCGCCGTGTAGGCGCCAATGCCGGGCAGCTCTCTCAAGCCAGCTTGCGTGTCCGGGAACCTGCCGCCCTGCCGTGCGACGAGATCGGCGCAGGCCTTGAGATTGCGCGCGCGGGAATAATAGCCGAGTCCGGCCCAGGCCTTCATGACATCTTCGGTCGGTGAAGCGGCCAACGCCTCGATATCAGGCCATTTCTCGACAAAGGCCCGGAAATAGGATTTTACCGCTTCGACCGTGGTCTGCTGCAGCATGACTTCGGAAAGCCAGACCCGGTAGGGATCGGGCCGTATGCCGCGTGCCAACTCGCGCGGCGCAATGCGCCACGGCAAGTCGCGGTGATGCGCGTCGTACCAGGCGAGCAGGCGGGACGCGATCTCGCCGCTGTCTCCGGATGCGGCTTTGCCGCTGTCTCCGGATGCGGTCTTGCGGGACTGGTCGTGCAGTGCCATTGATCGAGGACTGGCCTAGCCGATGCATGGTGAAGGTCGTGACTGGAGAACGCACATGGCAGGGAAAAGGCCCTTCGGCAATCCCGTTCCGGTGAGTGATCTCGCAACCCAGATCCTAGATCCGGTGCTGCGCAAGCGAGCCGGCATGTCGATCGGGCTCGTCCAGTCATGGGAGGAGATTGCCGGGCCGCGGCTTGCCAGCCGTTCGCGCCCTGAAAAGATCCAGTGGCCGCGCCGCATGCATGAAGATGATCCGTTCGAGCCGGCGGTGCTGGTCGTCGCCTGCGAAGGCATGGCGGCGCTCCATCTGCAGCACGAGACCGGCGAGATCGTCAACCGGGTCAACGCCTTCCTCGGCTTCAACGCTATCGGCCGGATCAGAATCGTGCAAAAGCCGGTCACGGTTGACAAAGGGCGGCTTAAAGCAAGCCTCCGGCCGCTGACCGCGGCCGAGAAGGTGAAGCTGTCAGGCACTGTCGGAATGATCGAGGATGATGGGCTGCGCGCCTCGCTGGAGCGGCTCGGCGCCACCATTCTCGGTCAAAAGAAATTATAATCTCGCGCTTTCGTGATCACGTACCCCAGGTTTGGCGATTGGAATGGGGACCGCGATGCCTTAATTCGCGCCAACTCTCGCCTTTTCTAGCCTTTGCATTGCAAAATCCAACCATTGTCAGGTGATTCGTATGCCCCGTCTTTTGTCCCGCAGAAACCTCCTGTCGTCGCTGGCCGCCATTCCGGCGGTGGCTCTGCTCGCCGCCTGCAGCGACTCGGGCGAGAAAGCCGTGGCGGAGGATGTGAAGCCTGCGGCCCCCGCCGGTGCGATGAAGCCGGCCGATCCGGCGAAGCCGGCCGCTCCGGCCGCGGCCAAGGCCCCTGAGGCCCAGGGCACGGTGGACATGGCTGCCTTGCTGAAGCCCGGCACACTGCCCGACATGCAACTCGGCAAGGACGACGCGAAGGTCACCATCGTCGAATATGCCTCGATGACCTGCCCGCACTGCGCGCATTTCCATGAAACCACTCTCCCGGCGCTGAAGACGAAATACATCGATGCCGGCAAGGCCCGCCTTATCCTGCGCGAATTCCCCTTCGACCCCAGCGCCGAGGCCGGTTTCATGCTGGCGCGCTGCTCCAAGGACAATTATTTCCCAATGGTGGATGTTCTGTTCAAGCAGCAGGCAAACTGGGCAGGTGTCGCCAATACCAAGGACGCCCTGCTGCAAATCTCCAAGATGGCCGGTTTTACACAGGAGTCGTTCGAGGCCTGCTTGACGGACCAGAAACTTCTGGACGATGTGAGGTCGGTCCAGAAGCGCGGCGCCGATGAATTCAAGGTCGACTCGACGCCGACCTTCTTTATCAACGGGAAGACCTACAAGGGGGCGCTGTCGATTGAGGAAATCTCGGCCATTATCGACCCTCTGCTTTGACGTTTCGGCAGCGCCGAAGCGGCTGCGCTTCGGCGTGCGCGACTTTTTGTTGCGCCGCGAGTTCTTGTCGCCAAACCGCGGAACACTTTTACGGAACCCGGGGCTGCGCGAATGAAATTCTCGCGCCTTCGCCTGCTCGGTTTCAAGTCCTTCGTCGAACCCGGCGAGTTCGTCATCGAACGCGGCCTCACGGGCATCGTCGGGCCGAACGGCTGCGGCAAGTCTAACCTTGTCGAGGCGCTGCGCTGGGTAATGGGCGAAAGCTCGTACAAGAACATGCGCGCGTCCGGCATGGACGACGTCATCTTTTCCGGTTCCGGAACGCGTCCGGCCCGCAACACCGCCGAAGTCACGCTTTTCCTCGACAACAGCGACCGTAGCGCGCCCTCGGCCTTTAACGACGCGGACGAGTTGCAGGTTTCGCGTCGCATCGAGCGCGAGGCGGGTTCGCTCTACCGCATCAACGGCAAGGAAGCCCGCGCCAAGGACGTGCAGCTGCTTTTCGCCGACCAGTCGACCGGCGCGCGCTCGCCCTCGATGGTCGGGCAAGGCCGCATCGGCGAGCTGATCCAGGCAAAGCCGCAGGCGCGCCGCGCGCTGCTGGAAGAGGCGGCCGGCATTTCGGGTCTGCACACACGTCGCCACGAGGCGGAACTGCGTCTGAAGGCGGCCGAACAGAATCTGGAACGGCTGGACGACGTCGTCGGCGAGCTGGAAAGCCAGATCGAAAGCCTGAAGCGCCAGGCTCGCCAGGCCTCGCGCTTCAAGAACCTGTCGGCCGATATCCGCAAGGCTGAAGCGACGCTGCTGCATCTGCGCTGGACGCTGGCCAAGACGCAGGAAGGCGAGGCGCGGTCGGCGCTGGCGATCGCCACGGCACTGGTGGGCGACCGCGCCGCCGCTCAGATGGCTGCCGCCAGGGAGCAAGGGATCGGCGCCCATCGGTTGCCGGACCTGCGCGATGCGGAAGCCGCCGCCGCTGCCGCCTTCCAGCGCCTGTCGATCGCCAAGACACAGATCGAAGAGGAGGCGGGCCGCATCCGCGCCCGCCAAGCGGAACTCGACCGCCGGCTCCAGCAGCTCGACGGCGACATCGTCCGCGAGGAGCGGATGGTCCGCGACAATGCGGATATTCTTGAACGCCTCGCCGCCGAAGAGGCCGCGCTCAATGCCGAGAACGCCGGCGCCGCCGACCGCGAGGCCAGCACCCGCGCGGCGGTTGAACAGGCGGCGTCGACGCTCGCCACCAGTGAAGCCAAACTCGCCGGTCTGACCGCCGAACGGGCGGAGGCCGCCGCCTCCCGCAACCAGATCGAACGGACGCTGCGCGACACCGCGGAGCGCCGCGACCGTTTCGCCCGCCAGCTCGCCGATGTCGACCGGGAATTGTCCGACATCGCCTCAAGGGTCGCCGGCCTGGCTGATCCCGCCGAGAAGCAACTTCTGGTTGAACAGGCGCTGGCGCTGCTGGAGGAAACCGAAGCCGCGGCGATTGCCGCCGAACAGGCTGTCGCCGAGGCGCGCGCGGCGGAGAGTGCCGCCCGCCCGCCGGTTCAGGATGCAAAGGCCGAGCTGGCGCGCATAGAAACCGAGGCCCGCACGCTGGCCAAGATCCTGAATGCCGCGAGCGGCGACCTCTTCCCGTCCGTGCTGGAGCAGATCAGCGTCGAGCGCGGCTACGAGACGGCGCTGGGCGCCGCCCTTGGCGAAGATCTCGACGTGCCGCTCGACAGAAGTGCGCCGGTGCATTGGGGCCAAAGCGAGGTTCAGCCCGGCGACGCCGCTCTGCCCGAAGGTATCAAGAGCCTTGTCAGCGTCGTCCGCGCGCCGGCGCAACTGGCCCGCCGATTGGCGCAGATCGGCATCGTCGACGCTGCCGAGGGAAGACGGCAGCAGGCGCAGCTTGCTCCAGGGCAGCGGCTGGTCAGCCGCGAAGGGGCGCTGTGGCGCTGGGACGGATTCACCGCCAGCGCCGACGCGCCGACCGCCGCCGCGCAGCGGCTGGCGCAGAAAAACCGGCTGGCCGAGCTCGACGCCGAGGCGGTCCTCGCAACGCGCATCCTACGCCGGGCCGAAGAAGCCCTTGCCCATGCCGAGCAGGCGCTTGCCCAGGCGAGCGAGGCCGAGCGCAACGCTCGTCAAGCCGGGCGTGATGCCCAGCATGGGCTGGACGCCGCCCGCAACGCGCTGGCCGAGGCCGAGAAGGCCAGCGGTGAGTTGTCGAGCCGTCGCGCCGCGCTTGACGAGGCGCGCGCGCGCATCGTCGACAGCCATGAAGAGACGGCGGCGGCTTTCGCCGAGGCGGAGATGCTGCTGCAAAGCGCTCCCGATCTCGGTGATCTGCAGTTGCAGCTCGATCAGTCGGCGGCCAACGTCGCTCGCGACCGCGCCACCCTTGCCGATGCCCGCGCCGTCCATGAAGGCCTGAGGCGGGAAGCCGAAGCGCGCACGCGCCGCCTCGACGCCATCGGCGCGGAACGCCGCAACTGGCTGGAGCGCGCCGAAAACGCCTCGACGCAGATCGCCGCACTCGGCGAACGCAAGGCCGAGGCCGAAGCCGAACGCGAAAGGCTCGCCGATGCACCCGACGAGATCGACGCCAAGCGGCGCGCCTTGCTGTCGCAGCTTGCCGAGGCCGAAAGCCTGCGCCAGGCAGCCGGCGACCGGTTGCAAGAGGCGGAGAACAAGCAGTCCGAACTGGACAAAGCCGCGACATCAGCAATCCAGTCGTTGGCCGAGGCGCGGGAAACTCGCGTCCGCGCCGAAGAGCGGCTGACGGCTGCCGACGAAAGACGGCTGGAGGTCGAGGCGCGCATCCAGGAGACGCTGAACACGCCGCCGCATCTGGTCATCCGCCACACCGGCCTGGAGGCCGACAGCCCGATGCCGGAGATGACTGAGATCGAGCGTCAGCTCGACCGGCTGAAGGTCGAGCGCGAGCGGCTCGGCGCCGTCAATCTGCGCGCCGAGGAAGAGCAGAAGGAACTGTCTGACCGGCTGGAGACCATCGTTTCCGAACGCGAGGACATCATCGAGGCCATCCGCAAGCTGCGGCAGGCGATCCAGAGCCTGAACCGCGAAGGCCGCGAACGGCTTCTGGCTGCCTTCGACGTGGTCAATGGCCATTTCCAGCGGCTGTTTTCGCATCTGTTCGGCGGCGGCACGGCGGAACTGCAACTGATCGAGTCCGACGACCCGCTCGAGGCCGGTCTCGAAATCCTTGCGCGGCCGCCCGGCAAGAAGCCGCAGACGATGACGCTGCTTTCCGGCGGCGAGCAGGCCTTGACGGCGATGTCGCTGATCTTTGCCGTGTTCCTGACCAATCCCGCGCCGATCTGCGTCCTCGATGAAGTCGACGCACCGCTCGACGATCACAATGTCGAGCGTTTCTGCAATCTGATGGATGAAATGGCGGCCACCACCGAGACGCGCTTCGTCATCATCACGCACAACCCTATCACCATGGCGCGCATGAACCGGCTGTTCGGGGTCACCATGGCCGAGCAGGGCGTCAGCCAGCTCGTGTCGGTCGACCTGCAGGCGGCCGAGGCCCTGCGCGAGGCGAGCTGACGCGTCGATCCACTGCTTGTCGGTAGCGCCTGTAGGGGCTTTCGGCTATAGCACCAGCCGAAACGGTCGGCCCCCCGTCCGATCGGATGACCAATCTGCATATGCATGGAGAACCTTGTTGCCTGTACTCGTCACCGGAGCCGCGGGATTCATCGGCAGCCATGTTTGCAATCATCTTCTGAGCAGGGGTGAAGCGGTCGTCGGCGTCGACAATATGAACGACTATTACGACCTGGGGCTAAAAAAGGGGCGTCTCGCCCGCCTTCAACCCCACAAGGACTTTTCGTTTCATCAGATCGAGATCGCCAAAGAGGGGGCGCTCGCTAACGCTTTGGCCGGGCAAGGCATAACCAGGATTGTCCATCTCGCCGCTCAGGCGGGTGTGCGCCATTCACTCGACAATCCGAGGCTCTATGTCCGATCCAATGTTGTCGGCCATCTCGAGATGCTCGAATTCTGTCGCGCGCAGCCCGCATTCGAGCATCTGGTCTATGCCTCGTCGAGTTCGGTCTATGGCGGCAACCGCAAGGTGCCGTTCAGCGAGACCGATCAGGTCGACAGGCCCGTCTCTCTCTACGCCGCCACCAAGAAGTCAGATGAATTGATGAGCCATACCTACGCCCATCTCTTCGGGGTGCCGCAGACCGGCTTGCGGTTTTTCACCGTCTACGGCCCCTGGGGCCGGCCTGATATGGCCTATTGGATATTCACCAAGGCGATGCTCGAGGGCAAGCCAATCCGGGTGTTCAACAATGGTGAGATGTGGCGGGACTTCACCTATGTGGACGATGTGGTGAGGGCGGTCGTTGCCGTGCTCGACAAGCCGCCCACGGCCGAGGTCCCGCCCAGCAGGCTCTACAATGTCGGCAATAACCGGCCGGTGCGGCTGGGCGATTTCATCGACACTCTGGAAAGACTGCTCGGTGTAAAGGCTATCCGACAAAGCGAGCCGATGCAGAGCAGCGACGTCGAGCGGACCTTTGCCGACATGACAGCGCTGGAGCGCGATTTCGGCTTCAAGCCGAGCGTTTCGATCGACGATGGGCTGAAGAAATTTGTCGACTGGTACCGGTCGGAATGGGCTGCGGGATCGCCGACAACATGACTGCGGCCTGAGTGTCGTCGCCTGCGGGTCTCCGTGTTTGCGGCCCAAGGTCGCAACTTCGCTTCAGTCGCCGCTCGATCATCGCCTCAGCCCGGCCATGAACGTTTTTACTCGGGCGGGGTCGACCTGGTTCCACCAGACGCCGTCGTGCTTCAGTGCGCTGGCGATGATGACGCCATCGACGACGCCAAGAATATCGTTTGCATTATCGGGCGTCACCCCGCTGCCGACCAGCGTCGGTAGGCCGGCAGCCTCTTTGATCATCCGGATATAGCTCAGATCCGCAGCGTGCCCGGTGCGCTGACCGGTCGCAATGATGGCGTCGGCGTCGAAGAAAACCAGATCCTTGACCAGTTCCTCCATCGGGCGGTCGGCAACGATCGCATGTGCTCCATGCTTGACATGAGCATCGGCGAAAACGCGGATGCCGTTGGCGCGCAGCCTGGCGCGATAGCGTGCCGCGCGACCCGACTCCCCCTCGACGAAACCCTCGTTGGCGACATAGGCATTCGCCCACTGATTGACGCGGATGAAGCCCGCGCCAGCGGCACTGGCGATCGCAAGGGCAGGGATCGCGGCGTTTGCGAGCACATTGATGCCGACCGGCTTGCCGAGTTCGCGACGGATACGGTCGGAAACGACCGCCATATAGGCCGCTGTCTCCGGTCCGATATCGTCAGGTTTGGCAAAGGGGATGTCGCCATGATTCTCGACGATCACGCCATCGCATCCACCGTCGAGATAGGATCTCGCATCATCCAGACCCCGCTGATAGATCGCCTCGACCGCCTCGCCGTCATAGCGCGGCGCGCCCGGAAGCGGCGCAAGATGAACGACACCGATCACCACCTTGGTGCGGCCGAAAAGTTCTACGAGCGCGTCGCCGCCTGATTGGCCGAATTGGGTCATGAGAGCTCCGTTTCATCGATGAGCGACGCCATTTCAGACGCGGAAGGACAGGATATCAAGGTGCCCGGGCGAGTCACTGCAATTGCCGCGGCGGCGAGCGCGAATTTCAGCGCTGAGGTAACCGACATGCCCTTGGCAAGCCCGCCGGCCAGGCAGCCGCAAAACACATCGCCGGCGCCGCTGGTATCGAACGCCTCGACGCGTGGCGCCGGCAAACGAAGCGATCCTGCCCGGCCGGGGCCAAGGACAAGACAACCTTCCGCGCCAAGGGTGATCACCACTGTCCCGGCGCCTTTGGCCGCTAGCGCCTCGGCCGCGGCTGACATGTCATCCTGGCCGGTCAGCGCTTTCGCCTCGGATTGATTGACCATCAAAACCTCTGCCAGACCGAAGTCAGGCAGAGCCGCCGCATCGATAGGGCTGGCGTTGAGAACGGTGCGCGCGCCATTTTCCTGTGCTGCCCGCAGGCAGGCATCTATCGCGGCGCCTCGCAGGTTTCCTTGGCAGACAACGATGTCGCCAGAAGCGATCCGGCTCGCAAATGCGGTTTGCGCAATCGGATCGAACGCCGCGCTGCAGGCGACACCGCTGACGATGAAGTTTTCGCCGCCGGCCTCAATCACGATGGTCGAGCGGTCGCTTGGCAGGTCGAATTCAATCGCCTCGAGGTCAGACAACTCCCTGTCGAGGCGGCTCCTGATCCATGCGCCTGCGCGGTCCTTGCCGAGCGCCGTCCAAAACGTTACCGCAGCACCCGTGCGCGCGGCCGCAACCGCCTGGTTTGCTCCCTTGCCGCCGAGGCCGTCGGCGTACCAGCTGGCGTTCAAAGTCTCGCCGGCGGCAGGGAAGCGGCCGACGCGAAACACCGTGTCGATGCAGGCATTGCCGACGACATGGACATGCATCGCTCAGTTCTCACCGGTCGCCCAGCTCAGCATCTGTTCGAACAGGGTTTTGTAGCCTTTCCAGGCGATGAACTCCGGCGGCAGCCAATGCGGCCCGACATCGGATGTCCAGGCCACGGTGCGGCCCTTGCCGTAGTGGCCGGTGACGAGCAGCGGCAGCGAGCCATAGTCCGATGAAACACTCGCCAGAACTTCCGCCCCGTCTTTCAGCGTCACCTCGTTGAAGCCGAGCAGGACTGGCCAATCCGAACCGAGACCCCTGAGGATCGGATGGTCCGAGGAGCCGTTCAGGACAGGCCCAAACCCTTCCGGCACCTCGACTCGGTCGTCGAACGCGAGGCAGGTCACCGGCAGCACCTCCTCGACCGGCGTCTTGCGATAGCGCGCGCCGCCATTGATGCCTTGGAAGCTATAGTAGCCGCCGAACATCAAAAGCCCGCCGCCGTCACGCACATAATCGCGCAGCAGCCGCAGGCGGTTCGGCGTCGGCTTTGAGTGAACCCAGGTGTCGGGATGTAGAAGCAGCGTGTTGGCGCCGATGTCGGAGAGCACCACCGCGTCATAGGCCGAAAGCGCCCCCATTGTTTGCGGAAAGCTGCGCTGTGCCTCATGCGCCGGCATGAAGGTCACGTCGAAGTCGGTCGCTTTCAGGGCCGTCAGCAATTCGTCGGCGCCGGTGTGGTAGGTGACTGTAGGAAACTGGTCGAAGCCCTTGATATGGGTAGCGGTCGACACCCAGGATTCACCAGCAAGCAAGATCTTTTTCTTGGTCATTTGAACTCCGTCGTAAGTCTCAGCCGTAAGTCCGGGCTTAATTCTGCCGCGAGAACACGGCTTTCGGATTGGCGATCAGCATGCGGTCGATAGCTGGTTGCTCGACGCCATGGCGTTTCAGGCGCGGTATGAAATGCTTGAGGATGTAGCCGTAGCCGAAACCGCCGAAGCGGGTCAGCATGATCTTGAGGAAAACATCCTGCGACAGCAGCAGGCGGTCGCCGAAGCCGGCCTCGATAAGTGCCGCGATTGCTCGCGCATTCTCTTCGTCGGAGGGCGACTGCGCGTCCTGATCGGCATAATAATAGTCCATGCCGATCATGTCGTATTCCAGGAAAGCGCCGCGCCGGGCGAGGCTTGTCTGGTAGTCGAGATCATTGTGGCTGGGATTCATGTGGCAGAGCACCGTGTGGCGAAGATCGGCGCCCTCGGCCTCCACGGCATCGAGCACCTCGTGAGCCAACCGCTTCCAACCCGGCAAATGGATCGACAGCGGCACGCCGGTGATGCGCGAGGCTCTTGCGGAAGCTCGCAGCGACTTTCGTTCCTCTGAAGTAAAGTCCTTGCTAACGCCGATCTCGCCGATCAGGCCGGCCAGGATCGGCGGCTGCGTCTCGCCGCCGCCGACGTCATTGACGATGAACTCGGTCACTGCGTCGACATCCATCGCCTTCAGCCATTCGGGATGGGTGTGCTCAAGATAGAAGCCAGTGCCCATGACGATCTTCAGGCCGGACATGCGGCTGATGCGGGCGAGCTTTTCCGGCTCGCGGCCGATGCCGATATTGGTCGCGTCGACGACGGTATGGCCACCCAGCGCGCGATAGCGTTGCAATTCCGACAGCGCCAGGTCACTGTCATCGAGCGAAACATTGTCGCGGTTGACGTACGGGTTCATGCGCAATTCGCCGATGATCTCGATGTTCACCGGCTGCTCGGCGAGAGCCATGTCGTCGGGATGACAGGGACATTTCCAGCTGCGCGCGCCGTCGAGCAAGATGTGCTCGTGCATCAGCGTGACGCCCATCTCTTCGACCGGAACGGGGCCGAGCACGGTCATCACATGACCGGTTTCGACTCCGATCGCCAGCCGCTGCCCGGGCGCTGCGTCATCGAAGAGATCATCACTCATAGGCTCAACGGCTCCGTACGGCGCCGCGGAACAGGCGGAAGTTCAGCCAAATGGCGATCAGGATGATCGTTCCGGTCACGATCGGCGTCAGGAAAGGCGACAGATGCGCCAGGATCAGACCGTTGCCGATGACTGCAACGGTAAGCGCCCCGAGTACCGTGCCGACGATCGTTCCGCGGCCGCCGAACAGACTGGTGCCGCCAAGCACAACGGCAGCGATCACTTCGAGCTCAAACCCTTGCCCGGCATTCGAGGATCCGGATCCGAGCCGGGCCGCAATGATGATCCCCGCAAGTGCTGCCGCGGCGGCGGAAATCACGTAGACGAAAAGCGTCGTCAGCCGCGTGTTGACGCCGGCGCGCCTAACCGCTTCGGCGTTGGCGCCGATGCCGGTCACGTAGCGGCCGAACGGCGTCTCGTTGAAGGCGATATAGGCGATCGCGAGGATCGCCAGCGCGATGAGCGCCGGCGCCGGCACGCCAAGCAGCCAGGCGCGGCCTAGCACCGTGAAAGGGCTTCCCGGCTCGATGGGGATCGAGTAGCCGCCGGTGATCAGCAGCGCCACGCCACGGATCACCGAAAGCCCGGCAAGCGTGACGATGAAGGCCGGAATGCCCTCATAAGCGACGAAGTAACCCTGAACCGCGCCAAGCAAGGCGCCCAGCGCAAGCATGGCGAGGATGACCAGCGGCCATGGCAGGCCCAGCTGCAGCAATGTCGCCGACAACGTTGCCACCAGTGCCAGCACGGAGCCGACCGAAAGGTCGATGCCGCCGGTGGTGATGACGAAGGTCATCGCCGCGGCGACGATCAGCAGCGGTGCCGACTGACGCAGGATGTTCAGCAGGTTGGGCGACGTCAGAAAGGCGTCCGTCGCCACCGAAAAGATGACGCTAACGATAAGAAAGAACAGCGCGATCGACACGACGCTGCCATTGGCAAGCACCGCATCTCGCCAGGTGCCTGCGCGGACCCTTTGAGACTGAGCGGAGTGGGTCGAAGTCACGTCGCTCATGCTGGCGCTCCATCGCGATAGGCGTTGGTGGCCGAACGAGCGTTGAATTTGCGGCCCACGATCAGGTTGACGACATCTTCGATATTGGTTTCGCCGATCAGCCGCTCGGCGACGTTGCGTCCTTCGTACATGACCTGGATGCGGTCGCATACGAGGAACAGATCCTGAAGGCGGTGGGTGATCAGAATGACGCTGACGCCGCGCGCGCTCACGGCGCGGATCAGGTCCAGCACAGCCTCGACCTCGGCGACGGCAAGCGCTGCCGTCGGCTCATCCATAATCAGCACGGACGGCTCGAATGAGGCGGCGCGGCCGATCGCGATCGACTGTCGCTGTCCGCCGGACAGGTTTTCGACCTTGAGCCGCGTGTCGGCGATAACGATGCCGAGACGATCGAGCATCTGGCGCGTTTGCTCGTGCATGCGCTTCTTGTCGAGAAAGGAAATGCCGGCGATGCGGCGGCGCGGCTCGCGGCCGAGAAAGAGATTGCCGGCGACGTCGACCGTGTCGCAGAGCGACAGATCCTGATAGACCATCTCGACGCGCGCGGCCCGCGCCTCCGCCGGCGAAGTGAAGGTCACCGGCATGCCATCGATTTCGATCGTGCCGGCATCGGGAACCACCGCCCCCGACAGCACCTTGCTCAACGTCGACTTTCCTGCGCCATTGTCGCCGACCAGCCCGAGGACCTCGCCCGGCCTCAGCACCAGCGACACGTCATCGAGCGTCTGAATGGCATTGTAGCGCTTCGAGATACCGCTCATCCGCACCCGATAGGTCTCGCTATTGCTCATCTTCGATCCACGGGGTTTGCGAAGCGTCCGCGGCGTAGCCTCAGGCGGCGCCGCGGACTGGTCATCGACACAGTCTACTGGAACATCGCGCGATATTTGTCGACGTTGTCCTTGGTCACGATCGTCACCGGAATATTGATGATCGGCTCGACCGTTTCGCCCTTCTTGAGCTTGGTCAATGCTTCGACAGCGGCCTTGCCTTCACCGGCCGGATCCTGCTGGACGACCGCAACCACCCAACCATCGTCAATGCCCTGAATGACCTGCTTGGTCAGGTCCCAGCCGAACACCTTGACGTCGCCGGTGCGGCCTTGGCTGGTTACGGCCGAAACAGCGCCGAGCAATGCCGGCTCGCCGGTCGCATATAGCGTCGTCATGTCCGGATTGGCGGTCATCAAATTCTCCGAAGCGCTCATCGCGGTCTCCTGGACATTCTGGCCGTCGACCGTGTCGAGGAAGGTGACCGCCAGGCCGCTGTCGGTGACCGCCTTCTTGAAACCGTCGAGCCGCTGGTTCTGGATGAACGAATTGAGCGCGCCAACGATACCGATCTTGGCAGTGCCGCCCATCTCCGACTTCACATAGTCGGCGTAGAATTTGCCGATATCCTCGCCGGCCTTGGCGTTGTCGACGCCGATGAACGCAACGTTGTCGCCGTCGGGAATCTGCGCGTCGATGGCGATCACGGGGATGCCGGCCGCCTTCGCGGCGGTGATTGCAGGCTTGACGCCGTTCACGTCGATGGCGACTAGAATGATGCCGTCGACTTTCTGAGTGATGTAGTTCTCGATCGCGTCATTTTGCGCGCTCGGCACGTTGTTGGCATTGAAGATGACCAGCTTGGCGCCTGCGGCGTCGGCTGCCTTCTGCGCGCCCTCATTGATCTGGTTGAAGAACAGGGCCTGCTGGTTGATGTTGACGAGAGCGAACGTATCGGCAAACGCCGATCCCATCGCTGTCGCGCAAATGGCGATGACGGCGGCACAACGGAAGAGAAGTTTGAACGGACGCATTTACGGTTCCCCTTGCTTGCGGCCCAAACCTGCTCGGCTGGACCCATTGGTGCTACAGGCGCGAGGCAAACATTCAAGAGACTTGAATACTTGTCAACGGATTTGATCCCTGAGCGCCCGTCAGAAGGTCGCCGGCGTGTTGACCCAGAAAATGCTGGCTCTCTCCTTGCCGATGTTGCGGTAATGGTGCGGCAGCTCCGACCTGAACACGAACGCATCTCCAGTGGCGAGATCATGGCTCTTGCCATCGACGATCAGCTTGATCCGGCCGGCGAGCACATAGCCGACTTCCTCGCCGGCATGCTGGATGGGACCTTCGCTCTCGCCGTCCGCCTCGATATGATGGATATTGCACTGCAGCAGGTGGCCGGGCGAATACGGAATAATGCGCTCAAGCGAAATGCCTTCGCCGCGCCTCAGCGCGTCGAGCGAGATCAGTGGCCGCGCGCCTGCGCGGAACACGATCGCCTCGTCGTCGTCGACCTGTTCGAACATCCAGCCGATATTGGTCTCCAGAACTTCGACCAGGCGGTGAAGCATGGGCAGGGATGGCGAAGCCTTGCCATTCTCGATCTTGGACAAAAGGCTTTCAGAGCAGTTCGCAGCTGTCGCCAGCGCCTTCAGCGTCATGCCCCGCGTCTGGCGGGCGAGGCGCAATCGCGTTCCAAGCCGCGCGGCATTTACGGTGGCGTCCGCTTCGGACTCCGGCCGTCGCCGATCGATTTTGTTCATCCGTTCGCCAACCATTCAACAGTCATGGGACAACTGTCGCGCGAGCAAAAGACAGCCGCGACCGATTTGCAAGTGATGATTTGTCAATTTCAACCTAGCCGGGCCTCGACCGGTTTTTGATAGCACGGATAAAGCAACCCAGCGTCAAACACTCGCCGTCCACAGCGACATCGGCCGTCCCTTGATCGAACCCGGCGCCGGCTGGAACAAAAATCGTTCCTGCGTTGTTCTCCAACCGTCCCGATATTCGAAGGGGCTGGTTTATACGCCGGCCAGAGGCAATCCTCGCGGCAGGCGCTCGGCGGAAACTCAATGCAGGTAAGGGTGCAAGAGCGTTTTGCGCGGACGAAATTCGTGCGGTTCGAATTCTCGTGATCTGAACTTGACGAGGCAACAGACGGTAGCGTAGCTGTTCGTTAGAATAATGTCCTGGCCGAAGTGTGATCGACGATGCCGCTTTGAGGCGATGGGCAGCGTACTACGTCTCACGAGCGCCGGAAACAACCTGCCTTGAATGACGGACGGGAAAGCATGTAAGCCTGTGACGCGAAAGCGTTGTCGCGCTCGTCAAGCTGAGCATTGATGGCGGCTGTTGTGGGCGTATCCGAGATATCGACGGAAGATCGAGATCGATGTGACCAAGAATGTGCCGCCTCACGCAGTTGTTGCCGGAAAACCGCGGGGATTGATCCAGCACACGGTTCGTCTCTGCGTGAAGCGGCTATGACTTGGGAGGACGCCGTCCGCTGGTGCATGAGCGAGCCTTCGATGAAAGAACTCGCCCGCGCCGCCTATTTCGACGATCCGGTCGTGGCCGCGCAGCGCTATCACGAAAGCGCGGAGTTCGATGCGATTCGCAGCATGATCCCGCGCAAGGTCGGCCGCGCTCTCGACCTTGGCGCCGGCAATGGCATCCTCTCCTATGCCCTGGCGCGCGAGGGCTGGTCGGTAACCGCCGTCGAGCCGGATCCCAGCGCCCTTGTCGGTGCCGCCGCAATCCGGACGCTTGCCGACAAAACAGGCACGCGCATCAATGTGATCGAAGCGTTCGGCGAGGCTATCCCGTTGAGCGCCGCCGGCTATGACCTGGTCGTCGCCAGGCAAGTGCTGCATCACGCGCATGACCTTCCGGCGTTCTGCTGTGAGGTTTCGCGCCTCTCTCGCGAGGGCGCGACGTTCCTGTCATTGCGCGACCATGTGATATCCGGGCCGCAACAGCTGGAACCGTTTCTGCGCTCGCATCCGCTGCATCACCTTTACGGCGGGGAGAACGCTTTCACGCTGGCGGCCTACCGCGCTGCGTTGCAGGGGGCGGGGCTTACGATCGATCGCGAAATGAACTCTTTCCAATCGGTTGTGAACTATGACCCGATGACGGCTTCCGAAATTCGCGAAAGGCTCGCGGCAGTCTTCCGCCCGGTGTCAGGGCTCGTCCGCACGGCCCTGTTCCCACTGCCTTTCGGTGCCGTTGCCCGAGCAGCGGCATTGCTGGACCGCCGGCCTGGGCGCCTGGTCTCTTTCCTTTGCCACAAGCAAGGGAAGGGCTGATCTGGTGGCGCAGCTGAAAGAGGCGAAGCCCGTCTGGGTGACTGGAGCCGGCGGCTTCATTGGCCTGCATTTATCGCGATTTCTTGCCGGAGTAGGCCATCATGTCCTCGGCTTCGGCCGAAGCGAAGCCCCGGGATTCGCGGCGGCGACCGGCGGCGCATTCTTTTCCGGCGGAGTGACCGCGCGAACGATGGACGCGGCTCTGGCCTCACACGGCCGCCCGGCAGCCGTTTACCATCTGGCAGGCGGCGCTACCGTCGGGCAGTCGATTGCCGATCCGCTGAAGGATTTTGAACAAAGCGTCGTTTCCGCGGCTTGTGTCCTCGATTTCTTGCGTCGCCACGCACCCGATGCCTCAGTCGTCCTGGCGTCCTCCGCCGCCGTCTATGGCGGCGGCCACTTCGGCCCCATCAGGGTCGATGCCGCGCTCGATCCCTATTCTCCCTATGGCTATCACAAACGCATGGTTGAGGAGCTTGGCCGGTCATATTGTGCCGCATACGGCCAGTTAGTCTCGGTGGCACGCCTCTTTTCGGTCTATGGCGAAGGGTTGCGCAAGCAACTGCTCTGGGATCTCTGCGGAATGCTCGCGGCAGGCGAAACCGATATTGTGCTTGGCGGCACGGGTACGGAAATGAGGGATTGGCACCATGTCTCGGATGTTGTGCGGTTGATCCATCGCATTTTGCCTGCGGGGGAACCACGCTTCACCGTCTATAATGGCGGTGCGGGCGCTCCTGCATCCGTCAGCACAATTTCCCGCATGGTCTTGGAGGCCTGGGGAGGGAACCATCGCCTCTCGTTTTCTGGAAAATCCCGTCGGGGCGACCCTGTCAATCTGATCTCGGATCCGTCCGGCGTCCCTGAAGGGCTTCAGTTGCAGGTGCCGCTCAGCAGGGGCATTGCCGGCTATGTCGATTGGTATCGGGCTGAAATTCTCGCCGAGCCGGTCGGCCATTTGCGACGCTCCGCGCCTTGATTATCGTCGGCTTCACTCTCATCGGCCGCGGAACTTGGTCAGGCGGTGAGTCCTATCTACGCAACATGTTGAGCGTCATCGCCTCCGAGCTGCGTGGCAAGGTGCAGGCGAAACTGTTTCTCACACCCGAGCAGCATTCAAGCATTGGCGCGTCCTTCGATCATATGTTGGCCGCACCCGCTGTTGTTGATAACCGGGTCACGGGCGCCGGCCTCGGCAGGCGAGGGCTGATCGCACTCGCTGGCGGAAGTGATCGTGCCTTCGCGGACCTTGTCGCTTCGCAAGGCATCGATATTGTCTTTGAAGTCGCCCAGTGGTTCGGCAACCGGTTTCCAGTACCGGTCGTTTCCTGGATTCCGGATTTCCAGCACCGTCGCCTGCCGCACCTCTTTCCGCGTAGCGCCTGGTGGCGCAGGGATCTCGGCTATCGCCTGCAGACGTCCGGAAATCGCACCATAATGCTCTCGAGTGGGGATGCGCTGGCGGACTGCGAAACATTCTATCCAGCCTCGCGCAACAAGACCGCCGTCGTACGCTTCGCTATCGATCTCGATCCAGGCGCCATCCTGGCGCGTGCCGATGAGGCGCGCCAGGCACATGGTCTGCCCGCGCGGTTCTTTTTTCTCCCCAACCAGTTTTGGATCCATAAGAACCACAGGCTGGTCATAGAGGCGTTAAAGCATATAGAGCAAATCGGGGCGCTAGGCTCCTTGCCGCCGATAATCCTCACGGGGCGCATCACCGATCCGCGCGATCCGACGTTGTTCAAGCGCATGATGGAGCTTGCGGAAGCACACCGGCTCGGAAGCCATTTTCGACACCTCGGCTTGATTCCCTATGACGATGTCGTCGCCCTGATCGGCGCTGCTGACTACCTTCTGAATCCTTCGCACTTCGAGGGGTGGTCGACCACGGTCGAGGAAGCGAAGTCGCTGGGCACGCCGATGCTGCTGTCCGACATTCCACTGCATCGCGAGCAGGCGCCGGAATCGCTCTTCTTCGCACCCAATAGTGCGGAAGCGCTGGCGCAGCGACTCCTGAAGGCCGGGCAGCGACCACGCTTAGCCCGCGACAGTGTCGCTGTGCTGCAAGGTCGGCAACAAATGCGCCGCCGAGACTATGCCGCAGCGCTCCTTGCTTTGTTCGAAAATGCCAGAGGTGTCACCCCATGACCGAGCGGATCGTCAGTTTTGTTATGAGCGGCGGCGTTGGCTCACGGCTGTGGCCGCTGTCGCGCGAGGACAATCCCAAGCAGTTCCATGATTTTTCTGGCGATGGCTCGATGCTGGTCAAGACGTTGCGGCGGCTGACGGCGCGGCCGGACGGCGAAACGCCGGTCTTCCTGATTGCCTCGGAACGGCACGCCGACCGCGTTCACGCCGATCTCGCCGGCATCGACCTTTCCGGGGGCGGCCCCTTGTTCGAGCCGACCGGACGCAACACCGCCGCCGCCGTCGCCCTGGCGACGCTGCGCACCCTCTCCGAATTTGGCGACAGCCTGGTTCTGGTGGTGCCGTCAGATCATGAGATCGCAACCGCGCGGCAATTCTGGCAAAGTGTGGAAAACGGCGCCGCGGCGGCGCGTGCGGGCCGCTTGGTGGTATTCGGCATCAAGCCCGGCCACCCCGAAACCGGTTACGGCTATATTGAGATCGCCGGCGAGAAGGATGGCATCTGCGATGTCTCGCGTTTCGTCGAGAAACCGGACCTCGCGACCGCACAGAATTACCTGGCAGCCGGCAACTTCTACTGGAACACCGGCATCTTCCTGTTTCGCGCCAGCGCCATGCGCGACGCCTTCACGGCTTTTGCGCCTGAGATTTGGAAGGCCACCGAGATTGCCTACCAGGCGGCGACGTCAGATCTTTCCGGTCTCTATATGCCTCTGGAGCTTTACGCCGCGATTCCTTCGACGTCGATCGACTATGCCATCATGGAGCGCGCCAGCCATATCGCCATGGTGCCGGCCGGCTTCCGCTGGAACGATCTCGGTTCCTGGCAGTCGCTGCTCGATGTCGGTCCCTCCGACAATGACGGCAATGTCATCGTCGGCGATGTCGTCGCCATCGACTGCGAGAATTCCTATATCCGCAGCGACAGTCGCCTGCTCTCTGCCATCGGCTTGAAGGACGTTGCCATCGTCTCGACCGCCGATGCCACCTTCGTCGCCCCGGTCAGCCGCAGCCAGAACGTCAAGAAGATCGTCGAGCAACTCGAAAAGAGCGGCCGGCTGGAAACCAGGTTCACGCCCGCTGGTGACCGCGTGATCGAAAGCGGCGCCTGGCGGCGCCGTGTGCATCACTGGCTATTTGAAGAGACGGTGCCGCTGTGGTCCACGGTCGGGGTCGATGAGCGCCATGGCGGTTTTCACGAGGCGCTCGGCTTTGACGCCACACCGCTGAAGAAGCCCAAGCGCATGCGCACCATGGCCAGGCAAGTCTACGCCTTCGCTGTCGCCAAGGCGCGCGGCTGGGACGGGCCTGCCGACCGGCTGGTCGGCCACGGCCTCGAATTCATGGCCAGGAACGGCCGCACCGACAATGGCGGCTGGGTGCGCACGCTCAATGTCGACGGCACCGTCGCCGACGCAGCCGAGGATGCCTATGATCATTCCTGCGTGCTGCTGGCGCTGGCGCATGCCCACATGGTCGGCAGTCCTGATGCACTGCGGCTTGCCGAAGAAACGTTTGCGTTTCTCGACGCGCATCTCGAGGATCACCGCATGACCGGCTTTCTCGAAACGTCGAGCGGCGTGGGCGAACGCCGTTCCAACCCGCACATGCATCTGCTCGAGGCTTTTCTGGCCTGGCATCAAGCGACCGGCGAACTCGCCTATCTTCGCCGCGCCGCCCGCATCGTCGATCTGTTTCGCAGCCATTTCTTTGATCCGGAGAGCTGGACGCTGGGCGAATATTTCGATGCCGAGTGGAGGCCGGCGGAGGGCGAGAAAGGTGCCTGGACGGAACCCGGCCACCATTTCGAATGGGCCTCGCTGCTGGTCGACTTCGCCGGGCGCAGCGGCCAGAGTGACCTGACCGGCTTTGCCAGAAAGCTCTATGCCTCGGCCATCGCCAACGGCCTCAATCGCGCCACCGGCCTCGCCTATGGCGCCGTCTCGCGGCAAGGCTTGCCGCTCGACCTTGTCTCGCGCAGTTGGCCGCAGGCCGAAGCAATCAAGGCGGCGATTGCACTGGACGGTTCGGGCGGCCCCGACCTCAAGCCCGAGATCGAAGCGCGTGTCGGCCGCCTGTTCCGTTGGCACATCAATCCGGCACCGCTCGGCCTATGGATCGACCGGATCGACGAGCGCGGCCGCTCGCTGGCAACCGATGTGCCGGCAAGCATCTTTTATCATCTGGTTTGTGCGCTGACCCAATATCTCGACAGCACCGTCGGTGAATCTCGATAGAGCAGTTGACGGAATGGAAGTTTCTTCGATTGAATGGATGCCAGGCGACGGTGAGGCTTCCGCGCGTCGCTGTCGGAGGTGATAGAGACACACGCTTGGCCGCAGCGGAGTGAGGATTTTTGTCGTTCAAGAAACTAAGCTTGCTGGCACTCCTTGCCCTGGCGTTTGCGGTTGGCTTCTTTGCCATCATCGTGGAAAAAGGGACGCCTCGTCGTTCCCCACCCCCAAAACCACAAGCGGCGATAGAGCCATTTGATGGCAAGCTTTTCATCCAGGCGGTCGATGATCTTCGCGTCGGCAACCGCAAAATTGTGCTATGCGGCGTGGCGTTTACCAAGCCTAAATCTCTGCGTGCCATTGTAACGGACGCGGCGCGCCGGGACTACCAAGGGCTCGCCCTGACTTGCAAGCCGGTCGGCATGGGGACGCCTTGCGATGGCAATGTCGCCTCAAAGTTTGGTGATGCCATCGTTGTGCAATGCCTCACGTCCGATGGCACGGATTTGGCCGCGAAACTTGCCGAGAATGGCATTTTGTGCGGACAGCCCGCGCAGGCAGGTTCGATCTACAAATCTTGCTTATCAGGTTCGTAGTTCTCGCCAACTGCCTGTCGTAAAACAAAAGACAGAATGTGCGATAACGCCCACGTTAAACAGAGTCGATCACAAGCATCGGCGCGATGGCCCTCAAACGCCACGAAATAAACTTGCCTTTCCGACAATTTCCACAGGGGCCGGCACGAAAATGGTAGATGCAAGCAAGTGTGTCCAATGAAACACATGAGAAACCGAAAATCATCTCGCACGTGCGCAGCAGGTTGGAATCAACGCAAAAAGCTGTTACGCGCTTGTTCAATACCTCGGTGCCTGGGCGGGGCCGAGGTGCGGCGGGACAAAAAGGATCGAAACGAATGAACCTCACTGTAAAAGTTGCGTTGGCCGGATTTGTCGCCTCGATCGGTTTCGGCCCGGTTTCGTCTTTCGCTCAGGATGCGTCTTGCACCTGTACGACTCCCTATCAGGGAGCGGCGGGTTCGATTGGTTCCATCGGGCGCGCAAATGGTGACGTGATGGTTTCGCAGGCCGCTGGCTATGGCCCTGCCAAGGCAGGAAATGTTCTGGATTTCGGCAGCCGCATAGTGGTCGGTGCCAAGGGCTCGGCTTCCGTCAAGGTTGGTGGCTGCAACCTGGAGGTGCCTGCGGATTCAAGCCTCGACATTTCCCGTGTCGAGAACAATATCTGCCTGAAAGTTGTGGGCTCCGAGCAGACGGCTGGCGCCGTTAGCTCCGAGCATACCGGTCAGATTGCCGCGGGCGCGCGCGCCAACTCTCGCCTTCCGCTCTTTATTTTTGGGGGCATGGCCGGCACGGCTGGTATTCTTTCTGCAACGCAGGATGACGGCGACGGCGGTGCTGTCAGCCGTTAAGCCCAGTTAAGGGCAATGCGGCAGAGACATGTGACTGTGCCTCTGCCGAATTGTATTGTCGGTGCCTCTGTGCCTTGGCGCGCCGGCTGGAGTCGGGATATTGATCGAATTCGTCAACCATACCGCCCTATCACTTGAGTTGAAGTTGGATGTACTTCGTCTTGGGCGGGTTCGTATAGCCCGGCCGGGTGGCGCTGTGACCGGTGGCGCGGCAACGATGATCATTAGCTTGCACGCTGTTAGCGAATAGCTTGGGTTCTACCGCATTGCATGAACTTGATGAATGCGTCATTCGCTATCGTGCGGGTGGCGCATCTGCCTGTTATCCGGGAGAAATCGTCACGTTGCTTGGGTGTGGCCACAAACGTCAATGATCGACCTGCATTCCCATATCCTGCCCGGTCTTGATGACGGCTCGTCCAGTCTTGCCGAATCGCTGGAAATGGCGCGGCTGGCGGTGGCAGATGGAACGACCCATATGGCGTGTACGCCGCATATTGTGCCGGGTATGTATGAAAACGGATCGGCAAATATTGCCCGAGCGGTTCAACGGTTGGAGCAGGCGCTCCATAGCGCGGCAATACCGCTTGCGCTTTACGTTGGCGCCGACGTGCATATAGCGCCGGATCTTCCGGAGCAATTGGCGCTAGGTAGCGTGCCGACCTTGAACAGATCTCGTTATTTTCTATTCGAACCGCCGCATCACGTTTTGCCGCCAAGGCTCGAAGATCTGGCTCTGCGCCTCATAAACGCCGGGTTCATTCCGATTCTTACCCATCCTGAGCGGTTAACTTGGATCAAAGCAAATTACGATATTGTCGAAAGGTTAAATGCAATCGGCTGCCTTGTTCAGCTTACGGCAGACTCGATTGTTGGTGCTTTTGGACGTACAGCGCTTTACTATTCGGAAAAGCTGATTGACGAAGGCAGGGTAGATATTATCGCATCAGACACCCATGGCGCCACCCGCCGACGGCCTGGGCTTGCGCAGGCCGTCGCAGCGGCGGCGAAGCGATGTGGGGAAGACGAGGCCCGCAACATGGTGTTGAAACGTCCAGGCGAAATATTGGCGAACCGGCCTCTCGAGCCGGTCGGAAAGGCACGCTCGAAAAACCCAGGCCCCGGCAACGTCGGTCGCTTTGCAGGATTGGGTCGCTTGTTGAAGGGTGGGACCGCGTAATGGGTGTTTTCGCAAAAAGCTGCACGACATGTGTCTTGCTCGCTTCGCTCTCGATATCTGCCTGCACTAGCACCTCGTCGACGACATCATCTTCGCCGGTCGATGCGCTGCAACTGACGTCATCGTCAGCGCCACTCTCGGGCGGCGGCGCCCTGCAGGTCGTAAAGGAACTGCCTGCGCCGCAGGACACCCAGAACGGCAATGAGCAGCCTTTGTCGCCGAACGATGTGCTCGAGGTGAATGTGTTCCAGGTCGACAATCTGAACAGAACCGTCCAAGTCGACGCCGGCGGGCAAATTTCGCTTCCACTCATCGGGACCGTCACCGCGGCAGGGAAGACCGTTCGTCAGCTTGAGCAGGAAATCGAAACGGCCTATGGCGTCAACTATCTGCAGTCGCCCGATGTGTCGGTCTACATCAAGGAGTCGATCGGACAGCGCATTACCGTCGACGGCGAAGTCACCAAGGCCGGTATCTTTCCGGTGTCGAGCAATTCGTCTCTTATCGACGCAGTCGCCCTTGCTGGAGGGTTCAATGCCGTTGGCGATGCAAAAAAGGTGTTTGTTTACCGCAATATCGGCACAAACACATTGGTCGCAAATTACGATGTGGAGCAGATTCGCGCCGGCAAGAGCCGCAATCCACGCATCTATGGTGGCGACAAGATTGTCGTCTTCGCCTCGAAATCGAAAATTGCTATGAACAATCTCAAGGACGCTCTTGGGGTTGCATCAAGTGCAGCGAGACTTGCGGTAGTACCGGGATTGTAAAGCACGGCCGGTCAAAATAAAGCCCAGAGACAAACCCAAGGTTGTCACGTAATGCTCGATCGTAACAGACAGCACCAAATTGCAGGTCCAGGGCATGGCCAAGCCTTGTCTGCCGACCTGTATTATGACGGTGCGCAAAACTATAGCCCCTACGGTCGCGATTACGCGGAGCAGGACGAGGGCTTTAATCCACTCAGGCTGTTGTTTTACGTTGTCCAGTATCGATGGCTGATTGTCATGATGGCGGCGGGCGGGCTTGTCGCCGGCATCGTCATTACCATGATGCAGACGCCAAAATATCGGGCAACAGCGCAATTGGAAGTGCTTGTTCCTTCGGCCAAGGTCTTCAAGGACATCGAAGTGGTCTCTGAAGCCAGCGACGACTATCTGGTCTTTGAAACCGCCCGGGAAAAGCTGAAAAGCCGGGCTTTGGCGCAGCGCGTGGTGTTCCAACTAGGGCTTAGCGAAAAGCCGGATTTCCTGTTTCCAACGCCGGATTTCTCGCTTAGCAATATTTTCTATCGTGCGTTCGGAATTTCCAAATCGCCTTCCATTGAAGAGACAACCCCGGAGGAACGTGAGGCGATTGCAATCGGTCGCGTTCGAGGTGACCTCACAGTCAATTTGGTCCCCAACACCAGCCTGCTGTCGATTACGTTTGCCGACCAGAAACCGAAGTATGCAGGCGATATAGCCAATCAGGTTGCGCAGAGTTTTATCGACCAGCGCCTCGATCAGACCAGTGAAACCTCAGACCTGGCACGGCAATTCATCCAGGAACAGGTTTTGCAGGTAAAGCAAAAGCTGCAGAAGTCGGAGGAGGAACTCGTCGCCTACGCAAAGGATGCGGGCATCACGATAACCGGCGACGAAAAGTCGCTGATTGGATCGAACATAGAGGCTTTGAACACCGCGCTCGCGACGGCAATCCAGGAACGTCTCGATGCCGGCCGGGTGGTGGAACAAATCGACAAAGGTCGCGGCGCGAGCCTTGGCCCGGTCCTGGAAAGCGAAGGTCTGCAGAAGCTCAGCGACACACTGGCCAATTTAACCAGCCAGTATCAACAAAAATTGGGCATATTGAAGCCTGGCTTTCCAGAGATGCAGCAGCTTCAAGCGCAGATCAAGGAACTGCAACGGCTTTATAACAATGGCGTTTTGACTATAACCGATTCGCTGCGACAGAAATACCAGGAAGCTCAGAACAAGGAAGCCGACCTCAAGTCAAAGCTCGCCGAGATGGAGATGCAGCAGGTCATCTTCAACGACAAAAACATCAAATACACGATCCTGAAGCGCGAGGTTGATTCCAATAGGTCGCAGTATGACAGCCTTATTGCCAAGCTGAACGAGGTTGGCGTCAGCTCAGAGCTCAGGTCACAAAGTGCCGCAATCGTTGATTTCGCCACGCCGCCCAATGGCCCTTATTCTCCGCGATTGACCATTAATCTTGCGATCGCTCTGTTTCTTTTCATGGCTTTGAGCGCATCAATTATTTATGTCATCGAGTTGTTGAACAACACCTTCACCAATCCTGAGCAGATCGAAAAGGAATTGGGATTGGCGATGCTCGGCATCCTGCCGCTTGTCGATGACCGGGAACTCATAGCCAGCATCGCCGATCAGAAATCAGGACTGTCCGAAGCCTACCGTTCGCTTCGAACGTCATTGCAGTTCTCCGGCGCCGAAGGGGCGCCGCGATCGCTGCTGGTCACGAGTTCGGAACCCTCGGAAGGCAAGTCGACCACGTCGTTCAAGCTCGGGCAGGATTTTGCCGCGCTCGGTGCGAGGGTTCTCATTGTCGACGGCGATCTGCGAAAGCCCAACCTTCATCGGCTGTTTGGTCTCGACAACACAATCGGGCTGAGCAATCTGCTGACGAATACCGTCCGCAAAGAGGATCTGGCAAGCATCTTCAGGGCGACGAAATATCCCAACGTGACCGTTCTGACCTCCGGAACGATCCCACCGAACCCTGCCGACCTGCTCTCTTCGCCGAAGATGGCACTGATCGTCACCAATCTCGGCAAGCGCTTCGATCTTGTTATAATCGATGCCCCGCCGATCGTCGGCCTTTCAGATGCCCCCATTCTCAGCCGGCTTGCCGAGGGCACATTGATGGTCATCTCTACCAATCAGGTGACGCGCAAGTCGGCGAAGACGGCGTTGAAGCGCCTGCGAGCTGCCGGAGCGAATGTGGTCGGAGCCGCGATGTCGAAGTTCGCTGTGAACAAGTTCGACTACAACTACGCCTACAAATACATGGACTACCAGTATTATAACTACGGCACCCCGAAAATTGAGGGCAAAGTCGATGACGGAGCAGACCAGCCCGCTTATGCAAAATCTCCGGCGCTCAGGCGTTTGGTTCGTCGCATCCGTTCTAGCGTTGGCGGCTTCGTCGATCGGGCTAAGTCGGTTTCTTGAAACCGAAACGCCAACCGTTTCCCTCGCGCTGGATCCGTTGAACGTCAATGCCTTGATAGGCGAAATTACCCACGAACTGAACGATACAAGCAATGCTCCCGATCTCGACGCATTGCTTGCCAAGGCCGAAAGCGCTCTTCGTTTTGACCTTGCGGACGCACGTCTCTACAGCCTGATCGGCGAGATCAAGTACCGACAGGGTGAAAAAGGTCAAGCCTATGGATTTTTCGACCAGGCTCGAAATTTATCGAAGACCGAGATCCACGCGCTGCAGAGGTCGATAGGCCGCTCGATAGAAACGGGCGATCTGTCCGGGGCTGTCGGCGAGATCGATATTTTGCTGCGGCGATGGCCAGATCAATTTCCCGCGATTGCCGAGGGGCTCCCGCCAATCCTCTCGAACCCCGACGGATACCAGGCTGTGCTGGCAGCCATCAGAGCCGCGGCGCCCTGGAGGGCCAAACTGTTGGTCGCGCTGAGCAAAACCCCCGACGGGCTCGATTTCGCAAATCGGCTGCTGCTCGATTTGACCGGGTCAAGGGCGCCACCAAACTCGAGCGAATTGATCTATGTGATGCACGGCAATATTCGTCACAAAGAATATGAACAAGCGTACCGCTTGTTTCTTTTCAGCCTGTCCGATCAGGAACGGAAATTAGGCGGATACATTTTCAACAGCACGTTTGAGCCTGTGTCCAGCGGCAAGCCTTTTGATTGGCACGTCGGCGATCGGTCGGGCCTGGAAGTTACGTTTGCAGCATCCAAAGACGCGGTCGAAGGTGAGCGGGGGGCGACGGTCCGTTTCCTGAATACGCCCGTCAAGGACACAGCTCTTCAGCAGTATATCCAACTGCCTCCAGGCTCCTACAAGATTTCTCTGGCTGCGTCTGCAAGAAACCTGAAGCTTCCAAAGGAGTTGTTCTGGTCGATCAGGTGCGTGGGGTCGGCCGGCGAAATAGCGCGGTTCAATATTCCGGAGGGCACATATAATCGTCAGGCGCTCAGTCTGGAGTTTTCCGTTGGACCGGCTGGGTGCCCCATGCAATTATTGAAGCTGGAAACTGCCGCCATTGCCGAGAGCTGGCGCTTTCGATATGTCGGCACGTTGGTAATGCACGAATTGAGCATCGAGAGACTTTCATCTTGAGCGACCGGCCATCGGAATGGGATAAATATCTCCTCGGATCGGTCCTGTTTATATCGCTGCTGATCGGCGGTGGCACTGCAAGCGGCCTTTACACGGACACGCTGATTGAGGTCGCGGCAATTGTCTCGGCAGCGGCGGTCTTCTCACAGACCTCTGGCCAAAGAGTCCCCCATTCTATTCTGCGGCTGCTGGCCTTGGCCGTGGCGCTGGTGGCCTTGCAAATTGTTCCGTTGCCTGCGGCGATATTCAGCGGATTGCGACCGGAGCTGTTGCTCGCAGATTCCGGGCTGGTTGGAGAAACCCGATTTCGTTTCGTCAGTGTCGGCGTTGGACGGACGATCGAATGTCTTTTGTATCTGGTGGCGTGGGCGGCGTTTTTTTTGAGCGTATTGCGTTTGCGCGCCGGGCAGGTCCATGCACTTCTGCCGTTCTTTTTTATGGGTGTCATATGCAACGGCCTGGCAGGCGCGATTCAATATTCGCTCTCGGATGACATCGCCATAGAGGGATTGTTGCCTTTCACGATCAATGCCGGGCTTTTTGCCAACGAGAATCATTTTGCGGCATTACTTTTTGTGTCTATCCCCTTTGTCGCTTATTACGGTTTGTTCCGAGGACATCTTTTGTCCGGATCGCTCGGGCTGGCCACGCTTTTGCTGCTCCTTTTGGCCGCCGGTTCGCGTGCCGGCGTTCTGATCGGGTTGGCGATCACCGTACTGTCCATAGTCTTTCTTTCAGCGCGTTCTAGGGTGAGTGGGCTCAGCATCCTTGCCGTTTTCATAGGCCTTTCCGTCTATACGATAGGCGCTTGGACGAAAATCGATGCCGACGCGATCGATCCAGCTTTCGGGCGAGGAGAGTTTGCTCGCACCACCATTGAGGGGATCAAAGAGAATTGGGCAACCGGCGTTGGGTTTGGAAATTTTCAAAAGGCCTACCAGATATATGAAAAGGAGGAGATGATTTTCAAGCAATATGTAAATCATGCTCACAATGAATATCTTGAAATAGCTTTCGAAGGCGGAGCTCTTGCTGTTCTGTTGATGGCGCTTTATTTCGTGATGCTTTTTATGGCGCTTGCCAGAGTTCGTCGCGATCCCCTTCAAAAGGCGGCGTTTCTCTCCGTGTCGTTTCTTCTCATCCATTCACTCGTCGATTATCCCTTGCGGACCGAGGCGCTTGCAATGACGTTTGCCTTTATGAACGCCATTATCTTCCACAAAGGATTTGCGGCCCGTTCGGCCCAGAAGAATGAATTGATCGAGATCGACCACAACGGTGACAAGTTGTTTGTTCCGATCGGAGCTTCGTCGTAGCGCCTCCTGGCGACGGCTCCGCTCTTTCATCAGCGGCAGGTAGGTAGCGTCCTGACCCAGGATATGTCGCGGAAATCAGGAAGATCATCAGGACTGCGTCCAGAAGAGGATTGCGATTGTCCCCGCACAGGCTGATCTCGGCCCTTCAGGAGTATTTTTCTTGGGCCGCCAAGCCCATCGCCCGCTGAGCAGGAATTTCCGGGTTTTGGTTCCTGCGTGGAAAATTCATTCCCGAACCACTCCAGCGCCGGCCTGTCCCGCATTGTTATAAACCATGGCGATCTGCTAGAACGCCTGCACGAAAATAACATCGTCCAGAAGTGAAGCTTGAACCGGGCCTCTGAAAATTGCGCCTGATGCATCGATGCAAGCTCTGGATTGGCACGAGAGAACGCTTACAGTCCATGAATATCGCGCTTACGCACCTTCAGCGGCTTGAGGCTGAATCCATCCATATCTTTCGCGAGGTAGCGGCGGCCTTCGCCAAGCCGGTCATGCTCTATTCGGTCGGCAAGGATTCCTCCGTGCTGATGCATCTTGCGATGAAGGCGTTTTATCCGGCCAAGCCGCCCTTTCCCTTTCTCCACGTCGACACGACCTGGAAATTCCGCGAGATGATCGCCTTTCGCGATCAGATGGCGCAAAAGCTCGGCTTCGATCTCCTGGTCCATGTCAACGAGGATGGTGTGCGCGACAACATCAATCCCTTCGACCACGGCTCGAACACCCATACCCATGTGATGAAGACCGTGGCGCTGCGGCAGGCGCTCGACAAATACGGCTTCGATGCAGCCTTCGGCGGGGCGCGGCGCGACGAGGAGAAATCGCGCGCCAAGGAGCGGATCTTCTCTTTCCGCAACGCCCAGCACGTCTGGGATCCGAAGAACCAGCGGCCGGAGATGTGGAAGATATTCAACACCCGCATCGCGACCGGTGAATCGATCCGGGTGTTTCCGTTGTCGAACTGGACCGAACTCGATATCTGGCAGTATATTCTCCAGGACGACATCCCGATCGTGCCGCTCTATTTCGCCAAGGAGCGACCGGTCGTCGAACGCGACGGCATGCTCATTCTGAAGGATGACGACCGTATGGAACTGCGTCCCGGCGAGATGGTTGAGAACCGGCTGGTGCGGTTCCGCACGCTCGGCTGCTATCCGCTGACCGGCGCGATCGAATCCGACGCCGACACGCTGGAGGCCATTGTCGGCGAAATGCTGACGGCGCGCACCTCCGAACGGCAGGGCCGCCTGATCGACCGTGATGAAGCAGGCTCGATGGAAAAGAAGAAGCGCGAGGGGTATTTCTGAGCATGCGCCACATCACGGCCGAGAGCCTGGCCCCCACCGACGGCATTCGTGACTATCTGGCGGTGCAGGAACAAAAATCGCTTCTGCGCTTCCTGACCTGCGGTTCCGTCGACGACGGCAAGTCGACGTTGATCGGGCGCCTGCTTTCGGACACCAAGCAGATTTTCGAGGACCAGCTTTCTGCGCTCGAGCGTGATTCGCGCAAGCACGGGACGACGGGCGACGACGTCGATTTCGCGCTGCTGGTCGATGGCCTCGAGGCCGAGCGCGAGCAGGGCATCACCATCGACGTCGCCTATCGCTTTTTCGCCACGCCAAAACGCAAATTCATCGTTGCCGATACGCCTGGCCACGAACAATACACGCGCAACATGGCGACGGGCGCGTCGACCGCTGATCTGGCCATCGTTCTGATCGACGCCCGGCAAGGCGTGCTGCGCCAGACAAGGCGCCACTCTATCATCGCCTCGCTGCTGGGCATCCGGCAAATTGTGCTCGCCGTCAACAAGATCGATCTCGTCGGCTTCGACAAGGCGGTGTTCGAACGGATCGTCGAGGACTATCGGCAATTTTCGCACAAACTCGGCTTCGAAACGATCGTGCCCATCCCGATGTCTGCCCGTTACGGCGACAACGTCTCCAGTCGCTCGGCACAGACAGAATGGTATTCCGGCCCGACGCTGATCGAACACCTGGAAACCGTGTCAGTCGATGAAGCCGTTGTCGAACTGCCGTTCCGTTTTCCGGTGCAGTATGTGAATCGCCCCAATCTCGATTTTCGCGGTTTTGCCGGCACGATTGCGTCCGGCTCGGTCTCACCAGGCGATGAGGTCGTTGTCGCCAAATCCGGCAAGTCCGCTCATGTCAGGCGCATCGTCTCGCATGGCGGCGATCTGAGCCAGGCGGTGGCGGGCCAGGCCATCACCCTTGTTCTCGACGACGAGGTCGAGGTCTCGCGCGGTAACATGCTGGTGTCACCTGCGGCGCGGCCGCAGGTCGCCGACCAGTTCGCCGCCAACATTGTCTGGTTCGACGAGCACGCGCTGCTGCCGGGTCGCTCCTATATCCTGCGGACGGAGACCGATCAGACCAGCGCTACTGTCACCGACCTGAAATACCGCGTCAACGTCAACGATTTTGCCCATGAGGCGGCCAAGTCGCTCGAAATGAACGAGGTCGGCATTTGCAACATCTCGACGCGGGCGCCGATCGCCTTCGATACGTTCGCCGAGAACCGCACGACCGGCGCCTTTATCCTGATCGACCGCATCACCAACGCCACGGTCGGCGCCGGCATGATCCTGCATTCGCTGCGCCGCGCCGAAAACATCCACTGGCAATCGCTCGATGTCGGCAAGAACGGCCGCGCCGATCTGAAGAACCAGCGGCCCGCAGTGTTCTGGTTCACCGGGCTCTCTGGCTCGGGCAAGTCGACCATCGCCAATCTTTTCGAGAAGAAGCTGTTCGCCACCGGCCGCCACACCTACATCCTGGATGGCGATAATGTCCGCCACGGGCTCAATCGCGATCTTGGCTTCACCGACGCCGACCGCGTCGAGAACATTCGCCGCGTGGCCGAAGTGGCGCGCCTGATGGCCGATGCCGGGCTGATCGTCATTGTTTCCTTCATTTCGCCATTCAGCGCCGAGCGGCGCATGGCCAGGGAATTGATGGCCAGCGGTGAATTCGTCGAGGTGTTTGTCGACACACCCTTTGAGGAATGCGCCAGACGCGATCCGAAGGGCCTCTATGCGCGGGCGTTGAATGGCGAAATCAAGAATTTCACCGGCGTCGATTCACCGTATGAAGCCCCGGAAAATCCGGAAATCCATCTCAAGACACTCGGCAAGTCTGCCGAGGAGATGGTAGAGGCCCTGGAACTCTGGCTGAACGAGCGCGACATTGCCGAAAACCAATACGATAGCGGCGGCGGCATCTGACAACGAATTGATGCTCGGCGTGTTTGAGCGCCTTGCCTTGGCGGCCGGGCGAGAGGTGATGCGCGTCTTCGATGCCGGCTGCGCTGTCGACCAGAAATCAGACAGCTCGCCGGTGACCGCAGCCGATCGCCAGAGCGAAAAGATCATTCTCGACGGGCTGCGCGCTGCGTTCCCCTATATCCCTTGCGTGGCTGAGGAAGAGGCATCGGCCGGCATCGTGCCGCCCGATCTCGACGACGCCTTCTTCCTGGTGGATCCACTCGACGGCACCAAGGAATTCGTCAACCGCAGGACCGACTTCACCGTCAACATCGCGCTCGTTCGCCACGGCGTGCCGGAGATCGGTGTCGTCTTCGCGCCATGCACCGGACGCTTTTTTTCCGGCCGGCCGGGCAGGGCGGAAACGATTGAGGTCAGTGGTGACTACCAGATCATCGGCCGCCGGCCGATTTCGGTCAGAACGGGTGTGACGCCACTGACCGTCGTCGCCAGCCGGTCCCACAATACGCCCGAGACTGAAGCCTATATCCGCACGGTCGGCGCTGCCGAGATCGTCTCGGTCGGCTCGTCGCTGAAATTCTGTCTTGTCGCCAGCGCTGAGGCCGACGTCTACCCGCGCTTCGGCCGCACCATGGAATGGGACACCGCGGCCGGCGATGCGGTGCTGCGCGCGGCAGGCGGGATAACGTGCACGCTCGACGGTGAGCCGCTCACCTACGGCAAGCGCAACCAGATCGATGACGAGGATTTTGCCAATCCGCATTTCATCGCCAGCGGCAAAGTGGCCGGCCTGCGCGATGGCTGACTGCAGCTGCCATCACGTGTTGGCATTGTTATATGTACGTCTACACGCGGGAGAATTCGCTGTGCCGCTCAACATTCGCAGTGAAGAGGTAAACACGCTTGCCGAAAAGCTGGCAGCGCGCACGCGCTTGAGCAAGACGGCTGCCGTGAAGCTGGCCCTGGAGAACGAATTGCGCCGTGCCGAGGAGGCGATCCCTCTATGGGAGCGGCTGAAGCCTTTGCGCGCGAAGATCGCGGCCTATCCGGACACCGGCCTTGCGGCGGACAGGGCGTTTTTCGATGACCTCAGCGGTGGCTACTGATGTTCGTCGATGCGTCGGCAATCATCGCCACTATGACGGAAGAGCCTGAGGCCGAGGATCTCGCGGCGGCGCTCGATGCCGCGCGCTCGCCCCGACCGGTCACATCGGTCGTGGCTGCATGGGAGGCGACAGTTGGACTTTTTCGCAAAAAGCGCATTCCCATGGCGGAAGCTGAAGCGCGAGTGCAGGAGTTCCTTGAAGCGGCTGGGGTCCAGGTTCTGGCGATTTCGAGCCGTGAGTTGACCGCCGCGCTGCAAGCCTTCGATCGTTATGGACGGCACCGCTATCCGGACGCTGAACGGAATAGTGCGCTCAATCTCGCCGACTGCTTCCATTATGCCACCGCGAAATCCTACCGGGCGCCGATCCTGACCATAGATGCGGGATTTGCGCTTACCGATGTCGCGACTGTGCGTGCCAAAACCTGATATAATACGGGGGAGGGCATACCGGCTAGACCGTGGCCGCGCGCGAGGCTCTACGCGGCGGCGATTTGCGCCGAATTCGAGCCGATATAGTTGCGGATCGTCTCGATGATTCGGTCCTGGTCGGCCTCGCTCAGATAGGGATGCATGGGCAGGCACAGGATACGCTTCGGCAGTTCCTCCGAAACGGCAAGGCCTGTCGGCGTGCGCGGATAATCGCGGTAGGCGATCTGACTGTGCAAGGGCTTCACGTAATAGATCACCGACGGGATGCCTTTTTCCCCGAGATGCGACTTCAGCCCGTCGCGCTTCGGCGTCTCGATGGCATATTGCGCCCAGGCCGAACGGCCGCCGTCCAGGTTGCGCGCCGCCTTGACGATGTCGCCGAGGCCTTCGGCATACCGCTTGGCGACCGCTTGCCGGGCAACCATCTCGTCTTCAAGAATGGCCAGCTTCTCGATCAGGATCGCCGCCTGCAGAGTGTCGAGCCGCGAATTGATGCCGACGCGGACATTGTCATATTGGGTTTCGCCCTTGCCGTGGAAGGCGAACGAGCGGAGCTGTTCGGCCAGCGCATCGTCGTTGGTGAACATCGCGCCGCCATCACCATAGCAGCCGAGCGGCTTTGCCGGGTAGAAGCTGGTCGAGCCGACCGCTCCGAACGAACCCAGCATCTTGCCGTCGGTCGAGCCGCCGATCGCCTGCGCGGCATCTTCGATCACCATCAGCCCTTCGCGATTGGCGATGGCCATGATCGCCTCGTAGTCGGCGGCGAGCCCGAACAGGTCGACGGGAATGATCGCCTTTGGCTTCAGCCGGCCTTCCGCCTTGATCATGGCGATGGCCGCCTCGAGGCTGGCGATGTCGATATTGTAGGTCTGGGGGTCGACATCGACGAAAACCGGCTTGGCCTTGGCCAGCGCCACCACTTCCGCCGTGGCGGCGAAGGTGAAGCTCGGCACGAACACCGCGTCACCTGGGCCGATGCCGGCCGCAAACAGCGGCAACAGCAGTGCGTCAGTGCCGTTGGCGCAGGCGACGACATGCTTGGTGCCGACATAGGCGGCGAGCTTGTTTTCGAATTCGGTGACCTCAGGTCCGAGAATGTAGCGACCCTCGTCGACGACGCGGTCGATGGCGGCTTTCAGCCTGTCGCGGATTCGTTCGCGCTGCGCGCCTAGATCGATGAACTGCATGTCGGCCTCAAAACGGTATTAGCCTGATAACCGGCCGCTGGTAGCAGAGTTGCGCCAGCCGAGAAAGCTGCAAGAACAAAACCACGAATTGCTCAAATGTCGCAGCCTGTTACCTCTCAGTTCGACAGGTCCGCATCAGACGCCGGAAATCCGGGGCTTTGCTGCGCACGACACGGCCTTCGTGTCGCACGCGCTCGGCTGGGCGAAACACAAAGTGATTGACGTCCTGCGCGTCTTCAGCGCATCGCCCTCCAATCAGGCGACTTCATGCCGCCAGGGCGGATTGGCGCCGGCCCGCGATACGGTTACCGCCGCAGCCTTGGCGCCAAGCGCCAGCGCCCTGTGGATGGCGTCTTCCGACAGATTGGCGATCGCCTCCTTCGACAGCAGCCCTTGCTCGTGCAGCGAGGCCAGGATTCCGGCGTTGAACGTGTCGCCGGCGCCGACCGTATCGACCACCTCGACTTTGTCCGGCACGACCGTGACCTTGTGATCCCTGGTATAGCCGACGGCACCTTCGCTGCCATGGGTAACAACGATCAGTGTCGGGCCGCGCTCCAGCCAGTTGCGGACGACGTCCTCGTGCGAGCCGGCCTCGCCGAACCAGTTGAGGTCCTCGTCCGACAGTTTCACAATGTCGGCCACGGCCATCATCGAGCGGATGCGCCTGAGATGCTTGGCCTTGTCCGGTATGAAGTTCGGCCGGATGTTGGGGTCGAGCATCATGACGCGGCGGCTGTGCTCGCGCCGCATGAATTCCTCGTAGGCTGATCCGGCCGGCTCAGAGATCAGGCTGATGGCGCCGAACAGCATGGCTTCGATCTCGCTGCCGAGTTTCGGCAGATCGTCGATTGTCAGCATGCGTCCGGCTGTGTTTTCGTCGTAAAACGTGTAGGTCGCTTGGCCGTTGTCCAGCCGCACGAAGGCGAGCGTGGTCGGCCGGGGCGATGTGTGCGCATAGGTGGAACTGACTTGGCTTGCCCCCAGCGCGTCCTTGAACTGGCTGCCGAACAGATCCGTCGACAGGCCGGAAAAGAAACCGGCGGGCGCTCCCAGCCGGCCGAGCGCTATTGCGGTGTTGAACACCGCGCCGCCGACATAGGGCGCAAAGGCCGGCTCGCCCTCCGTCGTGGTGCGTGGCAGCATGTCGATCAGGGCTTCGCCGCAACAGAGGATCATGGTTTCCTGTTCTCCGGCGGATAGATCACACCCTTGCGGATGATGATGTTGGCGTAGAGCCGCGGCTCGCTTGTCGCGACGATCGCGTGCGCGGACCTGACCCGTTGATAGAAGTCGGCGCCAGCAAGCGCAACCACCTTGCGGCCCGGAGCACGCTTGGCGCAGATCGCCTCCATCTCGTGATGAACGGGATCGGCAAGCAGGGGATCACCCTTGACCGAGGCGCGAAACAGCGCCTCTGGCACTGCGTCGTCGACAGGCAATACGCTGAGGATGGCGTCGAGCATCGGAACAAGATGATGACCGTCGGCACGGATGAGCCGGTGTGCCTGCTCTTTCGCCGGGTAGTTTCCGTCGACAAGGGCGATCTCGTCGCCATGACCCATGGCACGCAGCGTCGCCAGCAGCTCCGGACCGAGCAGCACCGGGATTCCGATCAGCATAGCTCAGGCACTCCTGGAAATCGTGGTCGAGCCGATGAGGAAGCGCTCGGAAAGCGGCAGGCTGGCACCGCCCAAGGCACGTGCATGAATGCCGACAGTCCCCTCGCGCACGGCCGGAAGCTTCAGGCCTTCACCGTCAATCTTGCCGATAGCATCGATAACGGCATCGACGAGCCGGCGCCGCACGGCCTTCGGCATCCATCCGTCGATCACCGCCGCCTCGAAATCGATAACCGATGACGCCGCCACGATGGCATAGGCGAGCGCCTGCGAGGCGCAGGCGATCCAATCGTCGAGCTCGACGCCGATTTCGCCCCAATCCTCCGGTGACGTCCACAGATGTGAGGCTTCGACGCCGCGCGCGTTGAGTGCCTTTTCGAGCATGGCGATCGACGCCACGTCGATCAATTGGGTCGGCTTGCCGTCCGGTCCAGGCACCGGCATCGAACCCAGCGCGCCGGCATTGCCGGTCGGTCCGCCGAAAAGGTGACCGTTCAGCACGATACCGCCGCCGGCGAAGGCACCGATATAGAAATAGACGAAGTCGCGTGCCGTGCCCGCTTTGCCGAACACCAGTTCGGCGCCGCAGGCAGAGGTGGCGTCATTTTGCAGGTAGACCGGGAATTCGCACTGTGCCTGGATGTCGGCGCGGATGTCTCGGTGGCGCCATTCGTCCATGACGTCGCGCGGCGCACCTGCCGTATCGGCCCAGCTCCACAATTCGAACGGCATGGCGATGCCAAGTCCGGCAATGCGCTTGTCCTGCGCCGGGGTGAGTTCGCCGCGCATCGTCTTCATGCCGGAGGTGACGAATTCGACCGTCTCGCGCGGTGCCGGATAGCGGTAGGAATGCTGCAGCATCGAGCGCACATTGCCGAGAAAATCGATCAGCACGAGTTCGGCGCTGCGACGGCCGATCTTCAGGCCGATGAAATAGGCGCCATCGGGATTGAGCGCCATCGGAATGGAAGGTTGGCCGATCTTGCCGCGCAGCGGCGCCTGGCGGACAAGAAGGTTGTCCTCCTCGAGCTCGCGCATGATGACCGAAACCGTCTGGGCCGAAAGTCCGGTCATGCGCGCAATGTCGGACTTGGCCAGGCTGCCGTGCTGACGCACCAGCGACAGCACCAGCCGCTCATTGTGGTCCCGCATGCCGCTCTGGTTGGTGCCGCGGTGAATGCGGCTTTTGGCTGCCTCGGGCGAACCGTGCCTCGTGATGCCGGTCTCCACCCCTTCTCCTCCCGTCGTTTTCCTCAATGCTTTTGGCCAGAATGAGTGACCGGCGCCACACTGTCAATAATAAATAAGAGTGATTTAATTATTGACAGAAACCTCAGTCTGGTATTCTCTTGGGGCAAGCGTCCACGCTGGGAGAAGTCGCTGGATGCTCATGCGATGCCGGTTGGCCGGCATCCGAACTGGTTCCACTGGGAGGAAAATCGTGACCAAAACAGCACTGCTAAGATCCACCGTTTTTGCGGCGGCCGGACTGGGCCTCATGGCGTTCACCTCGGCCGCGTCCGCCGCCGATGTCGGCGCCTGCCTGATCACCAAGACCGACACCAACCCGTTCTTCGTCAAAATGAAAGAAGGCGCGTCTGCCAAGGCTAAAGAACTTGGCGTCGAGCTTAAAGCCTACGCCGGCAAGATCGACGGCGACAGCGAAAGCCAGGTGGCGGCGATCGAAAGCTGCATAGCCGACGGCGCCAAGGGCATCCTGATCACCGCGTCGGACACCAAGGGCATCGTCCCGGCGGTGAAGAAGGCACGTGACGCCGGTCTGCTCGTGATCGCGCTGGACACGCCGCTTGATCCGCTCGACGCTGCCGACGCGACCTTCGCGACCGACAATCTGGAGGCCGGAAAGCTGATCGGCGCCTGGGCCGCAGCGACGCTCGGCGACAAGGCGAAGGATGCCAAGATCGGCTTCCTCGATCTGACGCCCTCGCAGCCGACGGTCGACGTGCTGCGCGACCAAGGCTTCATGATGGGCTACGGCATCGACGTAAAGGACCCCAACAAGATCGGCGACGAGGATGATCCTCGCATCGTCGGGCACGATGTCACCAACGGCAATGAAGAGGGTGGTCGCAAGGCCATGGAGAACCTTCTGCAGAAGGATCCCGGAATCAACGTCATCCACACCATCAACGAGCCGGCGGCGGTCGGCGCCTACCAGGCACTCAAGGCCGTTGGCCTCGAAGGCAACGTGCTGATCGTATCGGTTGACGGCGGCTGCCCCGGCGTGAAGTCGGTCGCCGAAGGTGTGATCGGTGCGACCTCACAGCAATATCCGCTGCAGATGGCGGCGCTCGGCATTGAAGCGATCGCCGCTTACGCCAAGGACGGGACAAAACCCAAGCCGACCGAAGGCAAGGATTTCTTCGACACGGGCGTTAACCTCGTGACCGACAAGCCCGCAGAGGGCGTGAAGTCCATCGACACCAAGGAAGGCCTCGCCAAGTGCTGGGGCTGATGCCGGTCTGACAGGCAACAGGACTGATCGGCCGGGGCTTGATCCCCGGCCGCTTCGGGTGGACGATGCGGTAATCGCATGCGCGAACAATACCGACGGCAGATCGGGAATGGTTGGACGGGCGTCGGCGCGTGGCTGAAGCCTCATGGGAGGAAACATGTCTCAGGTTCAGGAATTCGAAAAGGCTCTCGCGAACAGCGAGACAAGCGTTGCTGCTTTTGACGAGCATGGCACGTCGCTCGTCAAGCGCATCCAGCATTTTCTGCATTCCACTCCGGCTGCGGTGCCGCTGATCGTGCTGGTTCTGTCAATCGCTGTCTTCGGCGTCACCATCGGAGGACGGTTCTTTTCGTCTTACACGCTGACGCTGATCCTGCAGCAGATCGCCATCGTTGGTATTCTAGGAGCCGCGCAGACGCTGGTCATCCTTACAGCCGGCATCGACCTGTCAATCGGCGTGATCATGGTCATTTCGGCCGTGATCATGGGCAATTGCGCGGTCACCTATGGTCTGCCGACCTTGCTTGCCGTGGTGATCGGGCTTGCCGCCGGCGGGGCCTGCGGGCTGCTCAACGGGCTGCTGGTCGCCTACATGAAGCTGCCGCCCTTCATCGTCACGCTCGGCACCTGGAACATCGTCATGGCCACGAACTTCATCTATTCGGCCAATGAGACGATCCGTGACGCCGACGTCGACGTCCAGGCGCCGCTGCTGCATCTGTTCGGCCTGAACTTCAAGGTCGGCACGGCGGTGCTGACGTTCGGTGTCATTGCCATGGTCGTGCTGGTGCTGTTCTTGTGGTACGTGCTCAATCACACGGCATGGGGCCGTCATGTCTACGCAGTCGGCGACGATCCGGAGGCGGCGAAGCTGTCGGGCATCCAGACCAAGAAGGTGCTGATCTCGGTCTACGCGCTTGCCGGGCTGATCGCCGCTTTCGCTGCCTGGGTCTCTATCGGCCGCAACGGCTCGATCTCGCCGTCCGCCGCCGTCACCGACTACAATTTGCAGGCGATCACCGCGACGGTGATCGGCGGTATTTCCCTCTTCGGCGGGCGCGGCTCGATTCTTGGCACGCTGTTTGGCGCGATGATCGTCGGCGTCGTGTCGATGGGGCTCAACATGCTGGGCGCCGATCCGCAATGGAAAGTGCTGCTCACCGGTGTGCTGATCATCGGCGCCGTGGCGATCGACCAGTGGATCAGAAAGGTTTCGGTGTAACCATGACCCAGGAGCCCATCCTCACCGCGCGCGGCCTCGTCAAGCGCTATGGTCGCGTTACCGCACTGAACAGCTGCGACTTCGATCTCTATCCGGGAGAAATCCTGGCCGTGATCGGCGACAACGGCGCCGGCAAGTCGACGCTGATCAAGGCGATCTCGGGCGCCGTTGTCCCGGACGAGGGGATCATCGAATTGGACGGCAAGCAGGTGCTCTTCAAGTCGCCCATCGAGGCGCGCGAAGCCGGCATCGAAACCGTCTACCAGAACCTGGCGCTGTCGCCAGCGCTGTCGATCGCAGACAATATGTTCCTCGGTCGGGAGATCCGCAAACCGGGTTTTCTGGGCGACTGGCTGCGCATGCTCGACCGGCCGGCAATGGAAAAGCGCGCCCGCGACAAACTTACCGAACTTGGCCTGATGACCATCCAGAACATCAGCCAGGCCGTGGAAACGCTGTCGGGCGGCCAACGCCAGGGCGTGGCGGTGGCCCGCGCCGCCGCCTTCGGCTCGAAGATGGTCATCATGGATGAGCCGACGGCGGCGTTGGGCGTCAAGGAAAGCCGCCGCGTGCTCGAACTGATCCTCGATGTTAAGAAGCGAGGCCTGCCGATCGTGCTGATTTCGCACAACATGCCACATGTCTTCGAGGTGGCCGACCGCATTCATATCCATCGGCTCGGCCGTCGCCTCTGTGTCATCGATCCCAAGCAATATACGATGTCCGACGCCGTCGCCTTCATGACCGGAGCGAAGCTTCCGCCGGAGGCGGCACTGGCGGCCTGATGCATGTCCCCAAAAGCATGCCCTCGGGCGTGAACCGAGGGTGCGCAGCGGTTTTGGGATGACGACATGCACATAAGCAAGAACTTAAGGCGCGTCGCACAGGCCGCCCAAACGCGATGCGCTTTAAGTTTCTATGCCGTGAGTAAGCTTCCCCGCGGCAATCTAACTCGATTGAACGCTTAACAATATGCGATAGCATGGGCTGGGAGGAATGGTGAAAGCCGGTATGATCATGGCAACCGCACGAGAGGCAGCATGACGCGCGCGATGACATCCGAAGCTCCCATTCTCGAAAACTCCGATCCCAAGGCGCTTGCCGACGAAGTCTTGAAGGCCCTCAAATACAGGCTCGGCAAGGGCACCAGTGTCGCGACGCAATACGACTGGCTCACCGCCTCGATCAAGGTCGTGCGCGACCATATCGTCGATCATTGGATGCAGGCGACGCAAGAGGCCTACGCCCATCAGGAAAAGCGCGTTTATTATCTATCACTGGAATTCCTCATCGGCCGCCTGATGCGCGACGCCTTCTCCAATCTCGGCCTGATGGACAATATGCGCGAAGCGCTGCGGTCTCTGGGCGTCGACCTTGACCTCATCGCCGCCCTCGAACCAGATGCAGCGCTTGGCAATGGCGGTCTCGGCCGCCTCGCCGCCTGCTTCATGGAAAGCATGGCAACCGTCGACATTCCCGCGCATGGCTATGGCATTCGCTACGCCAACGGCATGTTCCGGCAGGAAATCCATGGCGGCTGGCAGGTTGAGCTGCCCGAGACCTGGCTCGATCACGGCAACCCCTGGGAGTTCGAGCGGCGCGAACGCTCATTCGAGGTCGGTTTCGGCGGCTCGGTGGAATCGATCACCTCGAAGGACGGCAGGCTTGAGCGCCACGTCTGGAAGCCGATCGAACATGTTCTGGCGGTTGCCTACGATACGCCGGTGGTTGGCTGGCGGGCCAACCGCGTCAACACGCTGCGGCTCTGGTCCGGCATGCCGATCGATCCGATACTGCTCGACAAGTTCAACGCCGGCGACCACATCGGTGCGCTCGCCGAAAGCAACAAGGCCGACGCCTTGTCGCGCGTCCTTTACCCTGCTGATTCCCACAAGGCCGGTCAGGAGCTGCGGCTCAGGCAAGAGTATTTCTTTTCCACCGCATCGTTGCAGGACATCATTCAGCGTCATCTCAGCCAGTATGGCGACCTGCAGTCGCTGCCCGACAAGGCGGCGATCCATCTGAACGACACCCATCCGGCCATCGCTGTGCCCGAGCTGATGCGCCTGTTGATGGATGTCCACGGCATGGATTTCGACCAGGCCTGGAGCATCACCAAGCGCACCTTCGGCTATACCAATCATACGCTGCTTCCAGAAGCGCTCGAAAGCTGGCCGGTGCCGCTGTTCGAGCGGCTGTTGCCGCGCCATATGCAGATCGTCTACGCCATCAACGCAGAAGTGCTGCTGGAGGCGCGCGCCTCCGACCAGTTTTCTGACGAGCAGATCAGCCAGATCTCGCTGATACAGGAAAACGGCGAGCGCCGGGTGCGCATGGGCAATCTGGCCTTTGTCGGCTCGCACTCGATCAACGGCGTCTCTGCCCTTCACACCGAGCTGATGAAGGAAACGGTGTTTGCCGAGCTCCACCGGCTCTACCCCGACCGCATCAACAACAAGACCAACGGCATCACGCCGCGGCGCTGGCTGATCCAGTGCAATCCCGGTCTCACCGCGCTTACCCGCGAGGCGATCGGCGACCGCTTTCTCGACGATATAGACGCGATCAAGGAGCTAGATGCCTTTGCCGACGACGCCGCCTTCCGCGACAAGTTCGCGGCAGTCAAGCGGGCAAACAAGGTCAAGCTTGCCAATCTCGTCGCCGACCGCCTCGGCATCAAGGTCGATCCCTCGGCGCTGTTCGACATCCAGATCAAGCGCATCCACGAATACAAGCGCCAGCTCTTGAACATCCTCGAAACAGTCGCGCTCTACGACCAGATCCGCTCCCATCCCGAGCGCAACTGGATGCCACGCGTCAAGCTCTTCGGCGGCAAGGCGGCGCCCAGCTATCACAACGCCAAGCTGATCATCAAACTCGCCAACGACGTCGCCAAGGTCATCAACCGCGACCCGGCCGTTCGCAGCCTTCTCAAAGTGGTGTTCTTGCCGAACTACAATGTCAGCCTGGCCGAGATCATGATGCCGGCCGCCGATCTTTCGGAGCAGATATCGACCGCCGGGATGGAAGCCTCCGGCACCGGCAACATGAAATTCGCGCTGAACGGTGCGCTGACCATCGGCACACTCGACGGCGCCAATGTCGAGATCAAGGAGTGCGTCGGCGACGACAACATCTTCATTTTCGGCCTGACCACCGAAGAGGTCGCCGAGCGGCGCAGCAACGGCTACGACCCGCGATCGGTGATCGAATCCTCTCCCGAACTGGCGCAGGCCGTGGCTGCCGTTTCGTCGGGCGTCTTTTCGCCTGACGATCCGGAACGCTATCGCGGCCTGATGAACGGCCTCTATCAGAGCGACTGGTTCATGGTCGCCGCCGATTTCGATGCCTACGCCTCAACCCAGCGCGATGTCGACGCCGTCTGGCGCAACAGCCCGGACTGGTACGCCAAGGCAATCCGCAATGTCGCCCGCGTCGGCTGGTTCTCGTCCGATCGCACGATCCGCCAATATGCGAAAGAAATCTGGAACGTGCCCGTCTGATATGATTGCATGAGGCCACGAACAACGTGGTCCGGGGAGGGTCACTGCCTGATGAGGAAGCCGCGCGCGACCGCTGCGACAAGCGGGCCGGATGAACTGGCGTCAGCCGGTGATGTCGCGGCAATTGTCGCCGGCACGCATGGTGATCCTTTCGCTGTTCTCGGTGTGCACGAGGTTGACAAGGGCTTTGTCGCCCGCTGTTTCGTCCCCCATGCCGAGTTCGTCACTGCCTATACGCTGACCGGCAAGAAAGCCGGCGAACTCTCCAGGCGCGACGAAGGCGGCTTCTTCGAGGGCAGCCTGTCGCTCAAAAAGCGTCAGCCGCTGCGCTATCACGCGCGCAATGCCAGCGGTGACTGGTGGCTGACCGATCCCTATTCGTTCGGTCCGGTGCTCGGTCCGCTGGACGACTATTACATCGCCGAAGGCTCTCATCTCAGGCTGTTCGACAAGCTCGGTGCGCATCTCATCGATCACGAGGGTGCGTCCGGCGTGCATTTCGCCGTCTGGGCGCCCAATGCAAGGCGCGTTTCGGTGGTCGGCGACTTCAATGAATGGGACGGCCGCAGGCATACGATGCGCGTCCGCCGCGACACCGGCATCTGGGAATTGTTCATTCCCGACATCGGCGCCGGCCGGCCCTACAAATACGAGATCATCGGACCCGATGGCGTCAGACTCCCGCTGAAGGCCGATCCGTTCGCTTTCAAGTCCGAACTGCGTCCGGCCACCGCCTCGGTGACGGCGCTTCCGCCGGCGCACCAATGGGGTGACGAGGCGCACCGCAATTTCTGGCGCAACGCCGATCCCAGGCGCGAGGCGGTGTCGATCTATGAGGTCCACGCCGGCTCCTGGCAGCTTCACGACGACGGCAGTTTCCTGTCATGGGACGAGCTTGCCGGCCGCCTGATCCCCTACGTCGTCGACACGGGCTTCACCCATATCGAATTCATGCCGATCTCCGAACATCCCTATGACCCGTCCTGGGGCTACCAGACAACCGGCCTCTACGCGCCGTCGGCCCGCTTCGGCGATCCGGACGGTTTTGCCCGATTCGTCGACGGCGCCCACCGCGCCGGCATCGGCGTCATCGTCGACTGGGTGCCGGCGCACTTTCCGGTGGACGCGCATGGCCTGGCCAATTTTGACGGCACCGCGCTCTATGAGCATGCCGACCCGCGCAAGGGCTTCCATCCCGACTGGAACACCGCGATCTACAATTTCGGCCGGCGCGAGGTGGTCTCGTTCCTGGTCAACAACGCACTGTTTTGGGCCGAAAAATACCATGTCGACGGATTGCGGGTCGATGCCGTCGCCTCGATGCTCTACCTCGACTATTCGCGCAAGGCCGGCGAATGGATTCCCAACGAAAAAGGTGGGCGCGAAAACCTCGAGGCCGTCAGCTTCCTCCAGAGGATGAATAAAGAGGTCTACGGCCATCATCCCGGCGTGATGACGATCGCCGAGGAATCGACCTCATGGCCAAAAGTTTCGCAGCCGGTGCATGAGGGCGGGCTGGGTTTCGGCTTCAAGTGGAACATGGGCTTCATGCACGACACGCTGGAGTATTTCTCCAAGGAGCCGATTTTTCGCAAGCATCACCACGGCGACATCACATTCGGTCTGGTCTACGCCTTCTCAGAGAATTTCGTGCTGCCGCTCTCCCATGACGAGGTCGTGCACGGCAAGGGGACGCTGCTTAGCAAGATGGCCGGCGACGACTGGCAGAAATTCGCGACGCTGCGCGCCTACTACGCCTTCATGTGGGGCTACCCCGGCAAGAAGCTGTTGTTCATGGGGCAGGAATTCGCCCAGCGCCGCGAGTGGAGCGAGGCGCGCGCACTCGACTGGAACCTGCTCGATTTCGGGCCCCACCGCGGCGTCTGGCAGACGGTGCGCGATCTCAACTATCTCTACCGCTCGCGGCCGGCGTTGCATGCGCGCGATTGCGAGCCGGAGGGCTTTTCCTGGCTGATCGTCGACGACAGCGCCAACTCTGTCTTTGCCTGGCTGCGCAGCGCGCCGGGCGGAAACCCGGTCGCCGTCATCTCCAATTTCACACCGGTGCCGCGTGACGATTATCGCGTGCCGTTGCCAATGGCTGGAAGATGGCGCGAGATCATCAACACGGACGCCACCGACTATGGCGGTTCCGGTAAGGGCAATGGCGGCGCCGTCGAGGCTCGGGCGGAAGGAGGAGGCATCTCGGCGACGATGCTGTTGCCGCCGCTGTCGACGATCATGCTCGAATTTGCTCCGGACTAAGCAATGTCTCGCAGCGCGTAACTTGGGAGGATAAAAATGGCAGAGATAAAACGGACCCAGCCGCTGGCGCGCGATGCCATGGCCTATGTTCTGGCCGGCGGTCGTGGCAGCCGCCTCAAGGAATTGACCGACCGGCGCGCCAAGCCCGCGGTCTATTTCGGCGGCAAGACGCGCATCATCGATTTTGCGCTCTCCAATGCGCTCAATTCCGGTATTCGCCGCCTCGGCGTCGCCACCCAGTACAAGGCGCATTCGCTGATCCGCCACCTGCAGCGCGGCTGGAACTTCCTGCGGCCCGAGCGTAATGAGAGCTTCGATATCCTGCCGGCCAGCCAACGCGTATCGGAAACGCAATGGTATGAGGGCACGGCCGATGCCGTCTACCAGAACATCGACATCATCGAGGCCTACGGGCCCGAATACATGGTCATCCTGGCCGGCGATCACGTCTACAAGATGGACTATGAGCTGATGCTTCGCCAGCATGTCGACGCCGGCGCCGACGTCACCGTCGGCTGCCTCGAAGTGCCGCGCATGGAGGCGACCGGCTTCGGCGTCATGCATGTCGATAACAAGGACACCATCATCTCCTTCATCGAGAAACCCGCCGATCCGCCCGGCATTCCCGACAAGCCGGATTTTGCCCTGGCTTCGATGGGCATCTACGTATTCAAAACCAAGTTCCTGATGGAGCAACTGCGCCGCGACGCGGCCGAACCGGGCTCAAGCCGTGACTTCGGCAAGGACATCATTCCCTATGTCGTCGAGCACGGGAAGGCGATCGCCCATCGCTTCGCCAAATCCTGCGTGCGCTCGACCGCAGAGAACGAAGCCTACTGGCGCGATGTCGGGACAGTCGACGCCTATTGGGAAGCCAATATCGACCTCACCGACATCACGCCGGAGCTCGACCTCTACGACCGCGACTGGCCGATCTGGACCTATGCCGAGCTGAAGCCGCCGGCGAAGTTTGTGCATGACGAGGATGGTCGCCGTGGCTCGGCGGTGTCGTCACTCGTCTCGGGCGATTGCATCGTCTCAGGCGCGTCGCTGAAGCGAAGCCTGATCTTCACCGGCGCGCGCATCAACTCCTATTCTACTCTCGAGGACGTCGTCATGCTGCCCGACTGCCAGGTCGGCCGCAGCGCGAGATTGAAGCGCGTGGTGATCGATCATGGCGTCAGGATACCGGAAGGGCTCGTGGTCGGCGAGGATCCTGCTCTCGACGCCAAGCGCTTCCGCGTTTCCGAAAAGGGCATCTGCCTCGTCACGCAGGCCATGATCGACAAACTGGGATTGTCGTGAATGCAGGTCCTGTCGGTCACGCCCGAAATATTCCCTCTGATCAAGACTGGCGGGCTTGCCGACGTGACCGGCGCATTACCCGTCGCGCTCGCCGGCAAGGGCGTGGCGATGCGAACACTTATTCCCGGCTATCCCCAGGTCATGGATGCCTTCAAGAAGAAAAAACCCGTTCACCACTATCCGCTGCTGCAAGGCGGCAAGGCTTCGGTCCATGCCGTCCAAATCGCCGGGCTCGACCTGTTCGTGCTCGACGCGCCGCATCTGTTCGATCGCCCCGGCGGCCCCTATGGCAATGCCATCGGCGCCGACTGGCCGGACAATTGGCGGCGTTTCGCGGCCCTGAGCCAGGTTGGCGGTGACATCGCCGGCGGCGCCGTTTCGGGCTATCAGCCGGACATCGTCCATGCCCATGACTGGCAATCGGCGATGACGCTGGCCTATACGCGCTACGGCAAGGCGGTCGGCACTCCGTCGATGATCACCGTCCACAATCTCGCTTTCCAGGGCCAGTTCGGCGCCGGCATCTTTGGCGAACTCGGCTTGCCGGCGGCGGCCATGGCACTCGACGGCGTCGAATATTATGGCGGCGTCGGTTTCCTCAAGGCTGGCCTGCAGGCCGCCTGGGCCATCACCACAGTCAGCCCGACCTATGCGCAGGAGATCCGCTCGCCGGAATTCGGCATGGGGCTCGATGGCCTCATCAACATGCGGTCCGTCGATCTTTATGGCATCGTCAACGGCATCGATACCGAGATATGGAACCCTGAAACCGACAAGCATCTGGTCTCCAACTACACGGCCAAGACATTGAAGGCGCGGCATCCCAACCGGACCGCCGTCGAGGATCGTTTCAACCTTGACCGCGACGACAGTCCGATCGTCTGCGTCATCAGCCGGCTCACCTGGCAGAAGGGAATGGACATACTGGCAGCGGTCGTCGACGGGATCGTTGCGAGGGGTGCCCGCCTGGCGATCCTGGGGTCCGGCGACGCCGGCCTCGAAGGCGCGATGCTGGCCGCCGCCGCCCGCCATCGCGGTCGCATCGGCGTCGTCGTCGGTTATGACGAGGCGCTTTCCCACACCATGCAGGGCGGCTGTGACGCCATCGTCATCCCGTCGCGCTTCGAGCCTTGCGGACTGACGCAGCTTTACGGCCTGCGCTATGGCTGCGTGCCGGTCGTCGCCCGCACCGGCGGTCTTGCCGACACCATCATCGACGCCAATGAAGCGGCCGTTTCGGCAGGTGTGGCGACCGGCTTCCAGTTCGCGCCCGCCGATTCCGGCGCCTTGCTGCACGCCATCCGCCGGCTGGTGGAAGCGCACGCCAACCCCACGATCTGGACGTCGATGCAGCGGCAAGGCATGAAGGCCGATGTGTCGTGGGACAAAAGCGCGCAAAAATATCTTGAACTCTATCGCTTGCTGCTTTCAAAAAGGGCTGTCTGACGCATGATACGCACCGTCGCCACCAAACCCTACCTGGACCAGAAGCCCGGCACGTCCGGGTTGCGCAAGAAAGTGCCGGTGTTCCAGCAGGAGCACTATGCCGAAAACTTCATCCAGTCGATCTTCGATGCGCTGGACGGGTTTGAGGGCAAGACCCTGGTGATCGGCGGCGACGGCCGCTTTTATAACCGCGAGGTCATCCAAAAGGCCATCGCCATGGCGGCGGCCAACGGTTTCGGCAAGGTGATGGTCGGGCAGGGCGGCATCCTGTCGACGCCGGCCGCTTCCAACATCATTCGCAAATACAATACCTTCGGCGGCATCATCCTGTCGGCCAGCCACAATCCGGGCGGCCCGCGCGAGGATTTCGGCATCAAATACAATGCCGGCAATGGCGGCCCGGCACCGGAAAAGCTGACCGACGCGATCTTCGTCAAGACCAAGATGATTTCGAGCTTCAAGATCGCCGACATCGGCACGGTCGATCTCGACACGATCGGCACGGTCGAGGCGGGCGGCATGACGGTCGAGGTGGTCGACCCGGTCGCCGATTATGCCGAGCTGATGGAAAGCCTGTTCGATTTCGATGCCTTACGCGCACTGTTCAAATCGGGTTTCCGCATGCGCTTCGACGCCATGCATGCCGTGACCGGTCCCTATGCCAAGGAAATCCTGGAAAACCGGCTCGGCGCGTCGAAAGGCACCGCCCGCAACTTCGTTCCCCTGCCGGATTTTGGCGGCCACCACCCGGACCCGAACCTAGTCCACGCAAAGCACCTCTATGACGAGATGATGCGACCGAACGCGCCGGATTTCGGCGCCGCTTCCGACGGCGACGGCGACCGCAACCTGATCATCGGCAAGGACATTTTCGTCACCCCGTCGGATTCGGTGGCCATCCTCGCCGCCAATGCTCATCTGGCGCCGGGCTACAAGGCCGGCCTGAAAGGCATCGCCCGCTCGATGCCGACCAGCGGTGCAGCCGACCGCGTCGCCGAAAAGCTCGGCATCGGCATCTATGAAACGCCGACCGGCTGGAAATTCTTCGGCAATCTGCTCGATGCCGACATGGCAACGATCTGCGGTGAGGAAAGTGCCGGAACCGGCTCCAACCATGTCCGCGAAAAGGACGGGCTGTGGGCCGTGCTTTTGTGGCTCAATATCCTCGCTGCCCGCGGCGAAAGCGCCAAGCAGATCGTCACCGAGCACTGGGCCGCCTATGGCCGCAATTACTACTCACGCCATGACTACGAGGAGGTCGAGACCGACCGGGCCAATGCGCTGGTCGACGAATTGCGGGCCAAGCTCGCTTCCTTGCCCGGCACCAGCGTGCGCGGCATGAAGATCGCCAGCGCCGACGATTTCGCCTATCACGACCCGGTCGACGGCTCGATCGCGAGGAACCAGGGTATCAGGGTGCTGTTCGAAGGCGGATCCCGGGTCGTCTTCCGTCTCTCCGGCACCGGTACCTCGGGGGCGACGCTGCGCGTGTATATCGAGCGCTACGAGCCGGACCAGTCCAGGCACGATCTCGACACGCAGGCGGCGCTTGCCGATCTGATTGCGGCAGCCGACGACATTGCCGGGATTCGCAGCCATACCGGCCGCGCCAAGCCGAGCGTGATTACATGAAGCTGGCGCGGCGCGCCTTTCCTTCTCCCCTTGTGGGAGAAGGTGGATCGGCGCGTAGCGCCGAGACGGTTGAGGGGTGTTGGACGGATCGCCGTAGGTGCCAGGCTGGAGCACCCCTCATCCGTCGCCTTCGGCGACACCTTCTCCCACAAGGGGAGAAGGGGGAGCCAACCCGCCAACCCCTCAAATTGTTTACGATCTGTTGCTGTGAGTGCGCGTGACCTCGCTCGGCGCCACCGTCACCCGCGAAGGCATTCGCTTTGCCGCATGGTCCTCGTCGGCTCGGCGCATCTGGGTCTCGATCTTCGACGATGAAGGAACCCGGGAGATCGACCGGCTCGAACTCCAGCCGGAAGGCGAGGGCGTTCACGCGCTTTTCGTTGCCGGCCTCGCCGCCGGCACCCGATACGGGTTTCGCGCCGATGGCGACTATGCGCCAGAGATTGGGCTTTGGTTCGATCCCGACAAGCTGCTGATCGACCCCTATGCCGTCGAAATAGACAGGCCCTATGTCTATGACATCAGGCTCGCCGCGCGCCGGGGCGAGGGCACGGACACTGCGCCGCTGCTGCCGAAGGCAATTGCCGCCACCCTGCCGCAGCCGGTGCCTGCCTTGCCGCCGCTGTTCCAGCCCGGCGGCCTGATCTATGAAGTGCCGGTGCGCGCCTTCACCATGCTGCATCCGGCCATCGCGAAGCCCCAGCGCGGGACGCTTGCAGCGCTTGCCCATCCGGCTATCGTCGAGCATCTGAAAAAACTCGGCGTCGGGGCGGTCGAACTGATGCCGGTGACGGCATCGATCGACGAGCGGCATTTGCCGCCGCTCGGGCTGCGCAATGCCTGGGGCTACAATCCCGTGACCTTCATGGCGCTCGATCCGCGCCTGGCGCCCGGCGGTCTCGCGGAATTGCGGCAGACGGTTGCCGCGCTGCGTGAGGCCGGCATCGGCGTCATCCTCGATCTTGTCTTCAACCACACCGGCGAAAGCGACAGGCTTGGACCGACGCTGTCGCTGCGCGGCCTCGACAGCCGCACCTACTACCGGCATCGGCCGGACGGCAGTCTGATCAACGACACCGGCACCGGCAACACCGTCGCTTGTGATCATCCGGTTGTCCGGGAAATGGTCCTTGACACACTTCGTCACTTTGTCTGCCATGCCGGCGTCGATGGTTTCCGCTTCGATCTGGCGCCCATTCTGGGGCGGGTCGATGGCGCGTTCGACGCCGCTGCGCCACTGCTCATGGCTATTCGGAACGACCCAGCCGTTGGTGACAGGGCGCTGATCGCCGAGCCTTGGGATATCGGCCCGGACGGCTATCAGCTTGGCAATTTTCCGCCGCCCTTCCTCGAATGGAACGACAGATATCGCGACGACATCCGCCGGTTCTGGCGCGGCGATAGCGGCATGGTCGGCGCGCTCGCCACCCGGCTTGCCGGCTCGTCCGACGTGTTTGCCAAGCCGGGCCAGCAGACGAGCCGCAGCGTCAATTTCATCGCCGCGCATGACGGCATGACGCTGGCCGACATGGTTGCCTATGAGCGCAAGCACAATGAGGCCAATGGCGAGCAGAACCGCGATGGCCACGACGACAATCTGTCCTGGAACAATGGCGTCGAGGGCGAGACCGGCGACCGGGCGATCGTTACGGCACGTTTCGATGACCGATGTGCGCTGCTGGCCACGCTGTTTGCCTCGCGCGGCACGATCATGCTGACCGCCGGCGACGAATTCGGCCGCACCCAGAAGGGCAACAACAACGCCTATGCGCAGGATAACGAGATCACCTGGCTCGACTGGGCCGGGCGCGATCAGGCGCTGGAACAATACGCTGTTTTGCTCGCCGCGATGCGTCGTTCCGTGCCGGCGCTTTCCGACACGCGCTTCCTGACTGGAGAGCCGCCGCCCGGATCAGAAAAAGCGGACGCGGTCTGGCTCACTGAAACCGGCACGCCGCTCGACGAGGCAGGCTGGCACGATCCGGCGCGGCGCCGCCTGGTCTTGATGCTCGGCGGCGATGATCGCCGCCTTGCCGCGGTCATCAATGGCGATCGCCGGGCGTGTATGTTCACGTTGCCGGAGCGCGACGGATTTCGCTGGGAGCCAGCCATCGAAACACCGGGCGGCGCAGCCGGAATTTCACGGCCGGTGCCGGGGCGAACGGTGATTTTCATGATCGAACACGAAGCCGGGCAGGCTCAGATAAAGGAGAACCCGAGTGGCAAGTGACCACGCCGAGTGGTGGCGCGGCTGCGTCATCTACCAGATCTACCCGCGCTCCTTCCAGGACACGACGGGGGACGGCAGTGGCGATCTGCGTGGTATCACATCGAGGCTGGCGCATGTCGCATCGCTGGGCGCCGACGCCGTCTGGCTGTCGCCCTTCTTCAAGTCGCCGATGGCCGATATGGGCTACGACGTGTCCGACTACACAGCCATCGATCCGATGTTCGGCACATCAGAGGATTTCGACGCGGTGGTCGCCGAGGCGCACCGTCTCGGCCTGAAAGTCATTATCGACCAGGTCCTGTCGCATTCGTCCGACCGGCACGAATGGTTCATCGAAAGCCGTACGAGCCGCGATAACCCCAGGGCGGATTGGTATGTCTGGGCCGATCCGAGGCCCGACGGCACCGCGCCCAACAACTGGCTGTCGGTCTTCGGCGGCCCCGCCTGGGAGTGGGACGCGACCCGCAGGCAGTATTACATGCACAATTTTCTCGCCTCGCAGCCGGACCTCAATTTCCACAATCCGGAGGTTCAGGACGCCTTGCTGGAAACGGTGCGGTTTTGGCTGGAGCGCGGCGTCGACGGGTTTCGCCTGGATACAGTCAACTACTATGTCCATGACCGCTGGCTGCGCAGCAACCCGCCCCTGGCGTCAAGTGTCGCAGGCACCAACACCGAAACCAATCCCTACCTCTATCAGGAGCATTTTTTTGACAAGACGCAGCCCGAAAACCTGGCTTTCCTCAAACGTTTTCGGGCGCTGCTCGACGAATATGAGGGCCGCGCCGCTGTCGGCGAGGTCGGCGACGAAGCCCGCTCGTTGCAGACGCTCGCCGCCTACACCGGCGGCGGCGACAAGCTCGACATGTGCTACACTTTCGACCTGCTCGGCCCGCAATTCTCGGCGGCGCATGTGCGTGGATGCGTGGAAGCATTCGAGAGTGCTGTCTCCGACGGCTGGGTCTGCTGGGCGTTTTCCAACCACGATGTCGTTCGCCATGTGACGCGATGGACAAGGCCCGGCGGCGATCCCGAAAGGACGGCGAAGTTCTCCGTCGCGCTGCTGTCATGCCTGCGTGGATCGATCTGCCTCTATCAGGGTGAGGAACTCGGGCTGGAGGAGGCGGAATTGGCGTTCGAGGATCTGCGCGATCCCTATGGCATCCGCTTCTGGCCGGGGTTCAAGGGCAGGGATGGCTGCCGCACGCCGATGGTGTGGGAGAAAGGCGCCAACAATGCCGGTTTTTCAATCGGCAGGCCGTGGCTTCCAATCCCGGAAAGCCATCGCGCCCGCGCGGTCGATATCCAGAACGGCGAGGAAAAGTCAGTTCTGGCCAGTTACCGGGCTACACTGGCCTTGCGCAAGCAGCATGCCGCATTGGTACAGGGTTCGATCCGCTTTCTCGATGCCGAAGGCGATGTGCTTGCTTTCATTCGCGAAGGCGGCGGCGAGAAGCTGCTGTGCGTCTTCAATTTCGCCGAGGAGCCGGCCAGCTGGCTGTTGCCGCAGGGGGTCGGTGTCGCAGAGACGGTCGACCTTGGCGCTGGTGCCGCCTTGCAGGAAAAAATTCTGTCGCTGCCGCCCTTGGGCTGCTTTCTCGGACGAGCCGGCTGATCTCTCTAGCTCATTGAACAAGCACGGAGCGCCCGCAAGTCGCGCCCATGACCCGGACATCGGCCTCGCCGACGCGCACGCCCAGCGCCGCAAGCACGTTGTAAACCAAGTCGTCGACAGGCGCCGTCACTGTGTTCAGAGCCGCCACCACTGCCGGCTTCACGGTTCCAAGCAAGGCGGTTACATCAAGCCCGAGGCCCAGCGCACTGACCGAAAGCGACAAATTGTTGACCAGCGAAGTGGTGAGAGATTGCGTCAGGTTCTTCGTCGAGGCGTTCTTTATCGTCTTGCTTGCGATGTCGGTGCTGTTGAAGGTCAAGATCGTCGGATCGTTGTTGGCGATCTCAACGGCTGCAGAACCATTCACGCCGATCAGATTGAGGGTGAGAAACAGAAGCTTCACGCTGACCTGCGCGATTTCGGCATTTTGAAACGACTGTGGATTGCTGAAATCGGCGAAGGCGGAGGGGCTGTTGTCGGCATCGCTGGCGCCAAGGTGCAGCGAGGCAAGGCCCGGACGTGCGGCAATGGTAACTTTCAAACTGTCGGGGTGCCCCGTCGGGCAGCTGATGTCGGTCAGCTTGGCTTCGGCAGAGGCCACCTCGACATGCAGCGGCAGTTTGACGGCCAGCAGGCTGATGCCGCCACCGAGAGTCGCATTGCTGCCGCCGACGGACGCCACCAGCTTGATCCGCGTCTGCGCCGTACGCACCACGGCACCTTTCTCGCCGATTGTCAGCCAGGGCGAGAATTGTGCAGGTTCGCCGATTGCAATGGCAAGCGTGGTGGAGGGAAGCCCCGGAATGGTGGCTCCGAGATTGAGCTCGACCTGCTTCGAGCCGTTGGCCAGTGCAGCAGCGGTGGTCAGCATGCCCATGGCGCTGGCGTCGACCGAAAAACCGGGCGACTTTTGCCCGAGGCCCAACTGGCCAATTGATCCAAGATCGACAAGATGATTGAGCGGTATCTTGACCGTTCTGGTGGTCCTTGACGCGATTGTCTGCAAAGCAAGCTTGCTGGTGCTGCCAACGGGTGAAACATTAGCCATGGCGGTCGCTATCTGGCCCACAGTCGCCTTCGAAGCCAGCACCTCCGAATAGCTGACACCTGTCAGTTGCAACTGAACGGCTAGCGCGTCGAAGAACGAAAGCAGGTTGATGTCGGCAGCGATCAGAGCGTTGTAGTCCATGACGCTGAGCGAGATGTTGCCGCCCAGGAGGCCGCTGAGAAGCGAGTTCAAGATGCCGCCATTGACGCTGAGAAGCCTGGATCCGACCGAGAACATCGCCTGCGGCGCTATGCTGGCCACGGCTTGGGTGCCGATCACCGGCGTAGGGATAAGCGAACTCGCGAAATAGCGGGCAGGAACCTTTTTCAGCGTGACATGGACGGCGTTGTAGGGCGTATTGCCGGCCTCGAAGCGCTTGTCGACGCCGAGCGACGACTCTGCTGAATATCGGCCGGGGGTGACCGACACGATAGTCTTTCCGAGGGCAGGGGTGATCGTCTGCCCTGCCTTCTGAACAACGATACCCGGCATTCCGTTGTCGCCGAGCGTGGTCACCACCGCGGCCTCAATGTTGTTGATGTTGGAGGCGGCGGTGATTGCCGCCAGATCGGTCATTGCCTGGGCTTCCCGGCGCTCCACATAGATCGAACCTTCATCGATGGCGAAAGCAGCCAGCGCCAGCGCGAAAGGTGCGCACAGCGCCGTCATGACGGCGAAGTTCGCCTTCAGGTCGCCAAGCATCGAGCGGGCGGCCCGGCCGATCCTGCCCGCCAAAGTTTGCGACATTCAGATGCCTCCGACCCGGATTGTCGACTGGCGTGAGATCGTGGTGCCAGGCATTGGCAGCGCCGGGAACAGATTCCAGACCGGCAAGTTGCGGGCATCATATTGGATGGACACGACGAACTGGTTTCCGTCGGCCGTGCTGTCCTTGGCCTGGTAAGTCAGCTTGTCGGAATCGACGAAGGGATATCCCGCGGCATTGGTGGTGACGAAACTGGTCACCAGCGCCTGGCGCTCGCCTTCGTTCAGCCCGGCAATTGCCGTGCGGGCGGCGTCCGCTGCGATTTGCTGCACCGAATGGCTCGCACCAAAATAGATTCCATATGCAACCATTCCGAGTAATAATAAGATGAAAATCGGCGAAAGCATCGCGAACTCAATCGCGGAAGTTCCGGACTGCTCTCTAAACTGGCACAATTTGCGTCTTAACTGGCGCATTTTACGCCGTGGTATAGAGATTGTCTTAGTTTCTATGCTGTTCATGTCCTTCGCCCATCGGGACATACCGGAGCCCTCGCAAGATGTAACCCGTGGTTGCTTAAAGGCGGCTTAAGACATTTCGACAAAGTGGAATCGACGACAGATTCTTGCCGAAAACGAGTGCTTGAAGCGGAGAAAAGGAGCCGAACCCATGGTTTCGACTGCTGTTCTGCCGATCGCGCAGTGGCTGTCGCTGCGCCTTACTTAGGGTGACCTCACGAGTCTGTTGAAACAAAAAAATCGCCACGTTACTGTTTGGCCACCAGCTGCCGGAAAGGGAACCGGCGGCGCGCTCAAAGGGGCCATCTAATCGGTTTCGGGGCGTCAACACTCAAGAGGCGTAGCGCAAGGGCCGCCTCGACAGGGAGAACTTCATGCTGAAAAACATGCTGAAGGCGACGGTGTTCGCCACAACCATGGCTTTGGCCGCCGGCACGTTCTACACACCAGCCTTCGCCGAGGTCGTCTACAACAGAGGCACCGCTGCCGAATCGGAGTCACTCGACCCGCACAAGACCTCGACGATATACGAAGCCGCTGTTTTGCGTGACCTGTTCCAGGGGCTGGTCATGCAAGACCAGAAGGCGAACGTCATTCCGGGCGCCGCCGAAAGCTGGACGGTATCGGACGACGGCACCGTCTACACCTTCAAGCTGCGCAAGGACGGTGTCTGGTCGGATGGTAGCCCGGTGACGGCAGATGACTTCGTCTACGCTTTCCATCGGCTGGAAGATCCGGCCACCGGCGCCGAATACGCCTCGATGCTCTATCCCGTGAAGAATGCCGAGGAGGTGAACACCAAGAAGGCGAAGCCGGAGGAGATGGGCGTCAAGGCAATCGACGCAAATACTCTGGAAGTGACGCTGAAGGCGCCGACGCCCTATTTCCTTGAAATGCTGACCCACCAGGCGACCTATCCGGTCAGCAAGGCGTCTATTGACAAGCTCGGCGCCGATTGGATCAAGCCGGGCAATTTGGTCTCCAACGGCGCCTTTACCTTGGCGGAGTGGGTTCCCAACGACCACATCAAACTGGTCAAGAATCCGAAATTCTGGGATGCTGCGAGCGTCAAGCTCGACGTCGTCAACTACATCCCGACCGAAGATCGTTCGTCGGCGATAAAGCGCTTCGAGGCCGGCGAACTCGACAGCTATGACGACCTCCCGACCGAGCAGCTCGCCGACCTCAAGGCCAAGTTTGGCGATCAGATTCGCGTTGGGCCTTACCTCGGCACCTACTATTTTGCGATCAAGACCGACAAGGCTCCGTGGGACAACGTCGAACTGCGCAATGCCATCTCCATGGCAGTCGACCGCGATTTCCTTGCCGAAAAGGTCTGGCAGAACTCAATGCTGCCCGGCTATTCGATGGTGCCTCCAGGCATTGAGGGCTATACGCCGGCAATGGCCAAATACGCCGACATGTCGCAGATCGACCGCGAGGATGAGGCCAAGAAGGTACTCGAGAAGCTTGGCTATACGCCCGAGAAACCGCTGAAGATGGAAATCCGCTACAACACGTCGGAAAACCACAAGAACACTGCAGTCGCCATCCAGGAGCAGTTGAAGCCGCTCGGCGTCGAAATCACGCTGCTCAACACCGACACCAAGACCCACTACTCCTTCCTTGAGCAGAAGGGCGACTACGACGTGGCGCGTGCCGGCTGGATTGCGGATTACAAGGATCCGGAAACCTTCCTCGGCATCTCCCGCAAGGCAAGCGGCAACAACTATTCGGGCTACAACAGCCCGAAATTCGAGAAGGCCATGGACGAGGCGGCCGCCGCCGGCGGCAAGCCTGAAGAGCGCATGAAAGAACTCGCCGAGGCCGAGCGCATCCTCGTCGATGATGTCGGCAACATCCCGCTTCTCTACTATAGCTACAAGGATATCGTTTCTCCGAAGCTTCATGGCTTCGAGGATAACGTCATGGATGTGCATCCGTCCCGCTTCATCTCCAAGGACTGATCTCCTTGGCCGGACTGCCGCTCCTTTACAGCGCCGCGCGTCCTTTGGGACGCGCAAAGGACGCTTTGATTTACGCCTGATCGTTTTCCGAACTTCGGTTCGGGGTTATGCGTTAGGGGCGGCGGTCCCGGTTTGCAAGCAAAGCGGGGAACCGATGCTGCGTTACGTATTCCGGCGGCTCCTGACCGCCATCCCGACGCTTTTGGTCATCGTGACCATGGCGTTCTTCCTGATACGCGTCGCGCCTGGCGGCCCGTTCAATCAGGAGCGGGGCCTGAGCCCCGAGATCAAGGCCAATCTCGAAGCGCAGTTCGGCCTCAACGACCCGCTCTGGCTGCAATATGTCCACTATCTCGGCAATCTGCTGCGCGGCAATTTCGGTCCGAGCTACAACATGCCGGATTTCACCGTCGGCGAATTGTTTGCCAGGGGCCTGCCCGTTTCGATCCAGATCGGCGCCTCGGCCCTGATCCTGGCGCTGCTGCTCGGCTGCCTCCTCGGCACCATTGCCGCGCTCAACCAGAACAAGCTTGCCGACTATTCAGTGATCGCTCTGGCGACCGCCGGCAGTACCATTCCGACCTTCGTCATTGCGCCGGTTATCCAGCTTCTGTTCGGTCTGACCTGGAAACTGCTGCCGATCGGCGGCTGGGGCGATGGCGCCCTGCTCAACAAGATCGGTCCTGTGCTGACCCTCGCCTTGCCGCAAATCGCCATCGTCGCCCGCCTGATGCGTGGCTCGATGATCGAATCATTGCGCTCGCACCACATTCGCACCGCACGTGCGCTCGGCCTGTCGGACTGGTCGGTGGTCGTCAAGCATGCGCTGCGCGGTGCCATATTGCCGATCGTCTCCTTCACCGGCCCGGCGGCGGCGGCACTGCTCACCGGCTCGATCATCGTCGAGACGATCTTTTCCATTCCCGGCATCGGCCGCTATTTCGTCGAGGCCGCGCTCAACCGTGACTACACGCTGGTCATGGGCACCGTGGTGGTCATCGCGCTGTTCACCATCGTCTTCAACCTGATCGTCGACGTCATGTATGCCTTCGTCGATCCGAGGGTGCGCTATGACTGACATCGTAGCCACCGCTCCGGCTGTCGTTGGCCGTTCCCTGTGGGGCGATGCCTGGGCGCGCCTCAAGGCCAACCGCGCCGCCATGTTCAGCCTGTACTATCTTGCCTTCATCGCGATACTCAGCGTGTTCGGACCCTCTTTGGTGCCGCATCGATACACCACCATCTACGCCGACTATGTGCGCATGCCGCCGAGCTTGTCGGCCTATCCGAAGCCCGACAAGATAGAAACCGCGCTCAACGAGGCGATCAAGCGCATGCGTGTCGACATCAAGCAGTGGCGGCAGGAAGACAATCGCATCTTCGTCACCGTCACATCGCACAAGCCGATTGACGACCGCAATGTCCGCTACCTCGATCGTTCCGACGCCTTCGACAACACCAAGATAGAGAGCAAATCGGCTGACGGCCTTGAAGCGGTAATGAGCGCTTCAATCAGGCAGCAGTATTTCCTGTTCGGCACCGACAATACCGGCCGCGATCTCCTGTCGCGGACGCTGATGGCCGGGCGCATCTCGCTGGCCATCGGCCTGCTCGCCGGGGTCGTGGCGGGCGTCATCGGCGTGCTCTACGGCGCTGCGGCCGGCCTTGCCGGCGGCAAGGTCGACGAGGTGATGATGCGCATTGTCGATGTGCTCTATTCGCTGCCGTTCATTTTCTTCGTCATTATGCTGGTGGTGTTCTTCGGCCGGAACTTCGTGCTGATGTTCCTGGCGGTCGGCGCCGTGCTGTGGCTCGACATGGCGCGCATCGTGCGCGGCCAGGCGCTGTCGATCCGGCGGCAGGAATATGTCCAGGCGGCGGAGGCGATGGGCGTCGGCCAGCGCGGCATTCTGATCCGCCACGTCATTCCCAACCTGCTTGGCCCAGTGGTTATCTATATGACGCTGCTGGTGCCGCAGGTCATCATCCTGGAGAGTTTCCTGTCCTTCCTCGGGCTCGGCGTGCAGGAACCGATGACCAGCTGGGGCGTGCTGATCTCGACCGGCTCCAAGAACATCGGCACCGCCAACTGGCTGCTTTTGTTCCCAGCCTTTTTCCTTGTCTCGACGCTGTTCGCGCTGAATTTCGTCGGCGACGGCCTGCGCGACGCGCTCGACCCCAGGGATCGTTGAGATGGACGCTTCCGAAACGATCCTCAGCGTCAAGGACCTTCGCGTCCGCTTCCGCACGCTTGACGGTGTGGTCGAGGCGGTCAAGGGCATCAACATCCACGTCAATGCAGGCGAAACCGTTGCCGTGGTCGGCGAATCCGGTTCCGGCAAAAGCCAGACGATGATGGCGGCGATGAGCCTGCTGGCCTCGAACGGCGAGGCGACGGGCGTCGTCGACTATCGCGGCCGCAACCTTTTGACACTGAGCAAGTCCGAGCTCAACCAGGTCCGCGGCCGCAGGATCAGCATGATCTTCCAGGAGCCGATGACCTCGCTCGATCCGCTCTATTCGATCGGCAACCAGCTGATCGAACCGATCCGCCGGCATCGTGGGCTTGGCGCGGCGCAAGCACGCGAAGAGGCGCTCAAGCTCTTGCGGCTGGTCTATATTCCCGATCCCGAGCGGCGGATGAAATCCTATCCGCACGAATTGTCGGGTGGCCAGCGACAGCGGGTCATGATCGCCATGGCGCTGGCCAACGACCCCGACATACTGATCGCAGACGAACCGACGACCGCGCTCGACCTGACCATCCAGGCGCAGATCCTCATGCTGCTCGCCGAACTGCAGCGCAAACTAGGCATGGCGATCGTCTTCATCACCCACGATCTCGGCATTGTCCGGCGTCTTGCCGACCGCGTTTATGTCATGCGCTATGGCGAAGTCGTCGAGGAGGGCGAGGCGGAAGCGATCTTCGTCAATCCTCAGCATGCCTATACCAAGATGCTGTTGGCCGCCGAGCCGACCGGAATCAAGGCGCCGCCACCGCCAAATGCGCCCGTCCTGCTCGAAGGCAGGAATGTCGAGGTGACCTTCAAGATCGGCGGCGGCTTTCTTGCCGGAGAGCCGCTGATCCTGCGCGCAGTCGATCACATTTCGATCCGGCTCAAACGCAACCAAACCATCGGCATCGTCGGCGAATCCGGTTCAGGGAAATCGACGCTCGGCCGAGCCCTGCTGCGGCTCCTGCCAAGCGATGGCCTCATCCGCTTTGGCGATCGCGATATTTCCGCCGCCGACCGCCAGGCCATGCGGCCGCTGCGGCGCGAATTGCAGCTGGTCTTCCAGGACCCATTCGGTTCGCTGTCGCCGCGCATGACCGTCGGCCAGGTCATCACCGAAGGGCTTCTGGTGCATGAGCCGATCCTGTCGGGCAGGCAACGCGACCTGCGCGCCGTCGAGGCCTTGCGTGAGGTCGGGCTCGATCCGAATGCGCGCAATCGCTACCCGCACGAATTCTCCGGCGGCCAGCGCCAGCGCATCGCCATCGCGCGGGCGATGATCCTCAAGCCCAAGGTGGTCGTCCTCGACGAGCCGACGTCGGCGCTCGATCGCTCCGTCCAGAAGCAGATCGTCGAATTGCTGCGCAAGCTGCAGGCCGACCATGAACTGTCCTATCTGTTCATCAGCCACGATCTCGCCGTCGTGCGTGCCATGGCCGACTACATCATCGTCATGAAGCAGGGCAAGATCGTAGAGGAAGGGCCGACCGAGGCGATCTTCAGCAATCCGCAGGCTACCTACACGCAGACACTGATGGCCGCGGCCATCGACGTCACACGGTTTCGCTTGAGTGCATAGCGCGACCGGTCAGCAGTGGATGGTCGTTGAAGGTCCCCGAGGCGAATAGACCGTCGTCTGCAGCCACGGCTGCCATGGCTTCGATCTCGATCATCGCCTCGGGCGTTTAGAGCGCCTTGATCTCGACGATCGTCTCAGCCGATAGGGCTTGGAAAACTACTTCCGGCGGAGTTCAACGACCTCCTTGAACTTGCTCATGTCCTGCGCTGGATTCAACATAACGCCCGAAGTTGTTCAGGATCGCCTGCCAGCCGTCACGCTGCATGTCGATGGAGTTCTGCGTCTCGGCATCGAATATGGTCGTCACCTTCGTACCGTTCCCTGCGGCTTCGAAGGTCGTACGCGCCTTGCGCCCGTCGCTCATGGCGAATGCGATCGCCTTGTACGGCTCAACCTCTTCGTACACCGCCTCGAAATCGAAGCCGAAACTGCCGTCCTTGGCTTCCATGCGCGCCTTGTAGCCGCCGCCCACCTTTAGATCGGCTTCCGCGCTTGGGCAGCACCAGTCGTCGGAAGCGAAGTTCCACCGCGTGATATCGCCGGGCGTCGTGTAGGCCTCCCAGACGCGTTCGATTGGCGCGGCGATCGTGGTGGCAATGGTGATCTGCTGGTTGGTCATTTTTGGTTTCCTTGTCGTCGCAGTCGGATGAGATCACGCAGACGGTTTATTGCGTAATTTCGGGCTCGACGAGGTTAGCAAGCTTGCGCAGCGACTCTTGCCAACCGAGATAGCATGCCTCCACGGGGATCAGATCGGGCACGTTCTCCTGAACCACCGTCATTTCCGTTCCGACTGAAACGGCCGTCAGCGTGACGGTCACTTTCATCTCGCCCGGAAGGTTCGGATCATCGAACACATCGGTGTAGACGAGCGTCTCGCCGGGGACGAGTTTCAGATAGGTGCCGCCGAAGGAATGGCTGTGCCCGGTCGTGAAGTTTCGAAAGGACATTCTGTGCTTGCCGCCTTCCTTCGCCTCAAGCTCATGGACCGTACAGGTAAAGCCGAAGGGCGGGAGCCAACTCGCGACCGCGTCAGGTTCCAGAAATGCGCGGTAGACCTTTTCGGGTTTCGTGGCGAGAACCCGGTGCAGTTTAACGGTGTTGGGCATGATCATCTCCATTCGTTGAGTTCCCCAGGGCGTTGTTGCCGTGGATCGGGTTAGCCTGCTGCTGCGGCTTCCAGCGCCGCGATATCGATTTTCTTCATCGTCATCATCGCCTCCATCGCGCGCTTGGCCTTGGCGCGGTCGGGACTGGTCGTCAGTTCCATCAGCCGCTTCGGCGTGATCTGCCAGGAGAAGCCCCACCGGTCCTTGCACCATCCGCAGGCGCTCTCGCTGCCGCCGTTTCCAATGATCGCCTTCCAGTAGCGGTCGGTCTCTTCCTGATCTTCGGTCAGCACCATTAGGCTGACGGATTCGTTCGCCTTGAAATTCGGGCCGCCGTTCAGGCCTAGAAATGACTGGCCGAGCACCGTGAACTCGACCGTCAGTTCATTGCCTTCTTTGCCGCCGGGATAGTCCGACGCGGCCGCATTCAGCCGATCCAAATGGCTGTGGGGAAAGGTGGCGGCATAGAATTCTGCCGCCTTGCGTGCTTCGCCGTGGTCGAACCACAGGCAGGTCACGAGTTTCGTCATATCTAATCTCCTCGGTTCTTGGGGGGTATTTGTTTCGCGCAGCGTCTGCCAGACCTCAGTCGAACAAGCCCTTGGGCGCGCCTCGCCGGCTAGAACGGGACCGATGAGCGCCATCATAAGGTCGGCCTGGATCACACCGTCCGCAGATGTGTTCGATGATCTAAACTCTCTCACGGGTATTTCACCTGCTGGTTTCGTTGCTTCCTGTCCCGAGGACGAACAGGTGGCGCGCCTCCCGACAGCCAACCTTACTTTTTTGCCACGCGGCAGGCCCACCTAACCCGAGTCGATCCCTCCAACCGCCGGTTGGTAAGGGCGGGTCGGCGTAGGGCCGGGCCGTTTGCTTCAGCACCGGTTGTCCATATCACGAGGTGTTCGTGGAGAAGGCGCTTGAGGTCCTCGACGCGTTGATGCCCGCAGTTTTCGCGGAAACAAACAACAACCTAAAGCGCGCCGCATGGGGCCGGTCAAACGCGACGCGCTTTAGACGCCCGCCTTCGTCGAAGGTGCTGGTGCACGCTGATCGGCTGCATCGCCTTCCCGAGCAGGCCGGTTCACGGCAAGCACCGACAATTCATGCCGGCGCCCATCTCGCGCGGTCCACATGATCGACTGTCCGGCCGAGAGGCCGATCAGGGCCGTGCCGATCGGCGTAAGGATTGAAACCTTGCCTTCGGAGATGTCCGCATCGCCAGGAAAAACCAGCGTAACCGTTTTCGCGTCACCGGTATCGGGCTTGAACGTCACCGTCGAACCCATCTGGACGGCGCCCGCGGAGATCAAACCATCGGAAACGATGCGCGCTCGCTCGAGTTCGGCGAGCAGTTCATCGGAAGCCTTCGGATTTCGTGCTGCCACGGTGCTCGCAAGCGCCGATAAACGCGCATGGTCCGATTGTGAGATGCGGATGGTCGGCTTGCGCCGAGCCTTCATGTTATCTTGCATTTTCGAATACTCGTATTCTCAGTTGAGCGGGCTGCCTCAAGCATGGTGGACCGGCCGATTAGAGACAGATCTTGCTCAAAGCTCATGCTCCAGAGCCGGTGCTGGCCTGCATACGTTCGATGTCGATTTCATGTGCTTGCCCCTCGGCCCGGGGCGCATGGCAGCCGAGCCGGGGGTTACGATCCCGCGATGGGGCAAACCCGGAAAAGAAAATCGCGACGGATCTTTTCTGTGGCGTTCATATAACCATAACTGGTGACGAGATCGGGGAAGTCAAGACGACCCTGGTAGCAAGGCGCGGCCTTCAGCCTTCTTCGGCAGATGCCCTCGAAGTTCATGCCCGACGGCGGTCGTGATCTGGTTCGCCGACCTCATGAAGCAACTCTGATGCTGATCCCGGTACCATCGTGTGATGCCAAGCCGGAACAATTCGACAGCCGGTGAGTTTTCAGGATGAAGGGCGATCTGTTTCGGAGGAAACTGGGATGAAACGCGTCCTTGCCCAAAACGCTGTACGGCTGATGCTGGGCGGCGTAACTGCCTGTCTGCTTACGGTCGTTGAGATACCCAACCCGGTGGCGCCATTGTCGCTTGTGTCCGAGGCGAGGGCTGCCACCGACGTTTCCATTTCGATCAGCACATTCTACGATGAGCTGTCTTCCCACGGTGATTGGGTTTCGTACCGGGGAGCGACCGTTTTCGTCCCGGTTGATGTACCTGACGATTGGCGTCCGTATACAATTGGACATTGGGTCTATACCGAGCAGTATGGCTGGCTCTGGGTGTCCGACGAGCCGTTCGGCTGGGCGACCTACCATTACGGCCGCTGGGGCTATGCCGACGACATCGGCTGGTACTGGGTTCCCGGCACTCGTTGGGCGCCAGCATGGGTGAGTTGGCGGCGCGAAAGGGAGCACATCATCTGGGCTCCGCTGCCGCCGCGCCGCGATCCCGATTTGATTTCAATCGAGGTGACCGTCGACACCACGCCGGATTTTTACTGGGTCGTGGTCCCGACCCGCGAATTCCTTGCTGATGACATTTCTGTCGTCGTTATCCGTGATGAGCCGGAGTTTGTGCGCATTGTCGAGGCGGCCGAGCCGGCCGGCGACGTGACGATCCAGAACAACGTGGTGATCAACAAAGTCATTGACGTTGATGTGATCGAGAAGGAGACGAACCAGCAGGTGACTGTCGTCGAGGTCAGTGAGACGGAGGCGCCCGAGCAGGCCGGCAAATTGGAAAACAATACGGTCACGGTCTTTGAAGGTGAAGTGAAAGCCGATCCCGATGCCAAACCAGCTGAGCTCAAAGACATCGAGGAGGTGAAGCAGGTTCAGGCAGGCCGGAAATCGAAGCCGACCGAAGGCGCAGCAACGACCGAACAGGCGCCGGCGACCGACGAAGAGGTTGGGCCGGAAGAGACCGCCAAGCCTGAGAAGCCGACGACCGAGGAGCAACCGGCCGCCGAGCAGCAGCAGGCCGAGCCGGAAGAGACGGCCAAGCCTGAGAAGCCGAAGGCCAAGGAGCAGCCCGCCGCCGAGCAGGAGCAGGCCGAGCCGGAACAGACGGCCAAGCCTGAAAAGCCGAAGGCCAAGGAGCAGCCCGCCGCCGAGCAGGAGCAGGGCGAGCCGGAACAGGCGGCCAAGCCTGAGAAGCGGAAGGCCAAGGAGCTAC
>NZ_CAKXZS010000003.1:20213-205300 GCF_935822925.1 Mesorhizobium ventifaucium | reverse complement strand
GAGCAGGGCGAGCCGGAACAGGCGGCCAAGCCTGAGAAGCGGAAGGCCAAGGAGCAGCCCGCCGCCGAGCAGGAGCAGGCCGAGCCGGAACAGGCGGCCAAGCCTGAAAAGCCGAAGGCCAAGGAGCAGCCCGCCGTCGAGCAGCAGCAGGCCGAGCCGGAACAGGCGGCCGAGCCCAAACCACAGAAGCAAGAAAACAAGGCGTGCGACCCGCAGACTGGGGCGAACTGCTAGGTGTGCGGGTACAGACTACGGCACCGCGATCGTTCCACCGCGGTGCCGCGAAACGGCCGGGTTGGGCGGAACCCCTTTTATTGACCCAGACGACCCAGCAAAGACCTCGAAGGCCTACCCGCCGAAGAGGAACGCGTTGGCGCTCGCCTTTTATCGCTGCCAAGGATGATCCCGGCCGCTTCAGGCGACCCACGACCTGGGCGCCCAGTGCCGCGTTTTAACTTAGCCGCTACAGGTCAAAGTTGCGTAAAATGCGGACCGGAACTGGGTCGCCCAGGCGGTCTAAGTGTTCCTCAGATCGAAACGAGCCGAGCCTTCATTGGTCGCGTTGATTTCTGGCGACCTCGCCACCCGCCGTAAGCCATCCTGCGTCGAACCAGCGGTCCGCCGGCCCGTCATAGGGCAGCCGCGTAATATCCCAGTGGCTGACGAAGCGCGCATAGGCGTCCCACACGGGTGGACCGCCGCCGATGAAGACGACGCGGCCCGCAAAGCGCTGGAGCGTGTCCTCGGGATCCATGCTGGAGCGAACGACTACAAGTTCCCGATCCGCGCGAGCAAAATCCGGAACGCTCGCGGTCGTCTTGGGACCGGCGAGCAAGACGTGTCCTCTGGTGAGTTCGAAAAATCGTGCGACGTCGGCGACGAACTCCGGCGAGCGGTTGCCTTCCCAGGGAAGGCCTCCTTCGAGGCCGAGCTGCCCCGCTTGGCCGATGGCACACACAACTCTAACGACAGTCTTCTTCATGAGTGCTCCACCGATAGCCGGTCTGATCGCATTCGCAACGTTTGCACGTCATGCGGCGCCACGCGCTTTCGTAAGATGACCGAACGGCCTCGAACACCGCTCCCTTACTCCGCTGCGGTTGGCTGGTCCACCGCCTCGTTGAGGAGGTGGTTTTGAGTGTCGTCGTCGGCCGGACCATGGAATTGGCGCATTCAGGACGCGCGTCGGTTGTTTCGCAATCCTCTAATTCAGCGTCGCGGTTTCGAGGACCTGTGCCTTGCCTGGCTTGACAGAGGACTTCTCGCGACCGCAAGGTCTCGTGATGCAGACGATCAGTTGGAATGGATTTGCGCGTGGTGCGGCCGTCGGGGCAATCGTGCTGACGATTGGCACAAACGTCCCTGGGTCGGCGCGTGCCGACGGCTCGCTCCTTCTCACAAGCCCGTCTCAGCCAGCCAATGTCGGCGACGCGATGCTGGCGGCCGCCGCTTATCATGATTCCGGCGCATATGATCGCGACGTTGCCGCCGTGGCGAAGCAGGCCGGCGACTGGGTCGTCAAGCGCGCAAAGGAGGTGCCTCGCCCCGCACTGGTGCTCGATATCGACGAGACGGCTTTGGCCAACTGGGAAGTGATCACACGTGACAATTTCGGCCGCCCGATCGGCGGCGCCTGCGACATCGCAATCGACGGTCCCTGTGGCTGGGCCGCCTGGGACCAGCTCGCGAAGGACCCGGCCATCGACCCTGTCCTGGAGGTCTTCCGGCAGGCGCGAACGGCGAAAGTCGCAGTGTTCTTCATCACCGGACGTCCGGAGGACCAGCGTCATGCAACCGAACAGAACCTGCAATCGGCGGGCTATGCCGGCTATGAGCAACTTTACATGGTCCAGCCTGGAGCCAAATATGGTTCCGCCGCAGATTTCAAGGCACCCATAAGAGCCGAAATCGAAAAGGCCGGCTACACGATCATTGCCAATGTCGGTGACCAGCCATCCGACCTGTTTGGGGGACACGCCGAGAAGCTGTTCCTGCTGCCGAATCCGTTCTACAGGGTTCGCTGACGGCCTGCAATGCGCAAGCCGGGACGCTAGGCTCCTTGCCGTGCAACCATCTGCGCTGCCCAACGAAATGCACGCTAACCTTCGCAGCATCACTGGGGAAGATCCAGAATTGGCGCATTGTGCCGTTTCGGAAGGCAGCAGATAATCTGCGATTAGATCGGTAGGCGGGCTGCATTATCTCTGGGGCCGTTCCGGGCCTGAACAGCACGGAGCTAATTCGCAGAATTTTGCCGTAGCAGAAGTTTCGGCGGATCGCCTGGAAAGGCAAATCATCGACTTCAAAGGGCAGGGCGCCGGCGATGCCTCCTCCACCTTCAACCTGCCTTAGACGTTCTGGGTGACGCTATGGCCGAGACCGTAGTCGTCATCCACTCGCCTTGTAGCATCCCACCCGAAGGGCGCGCTGGCTGAGTTCGCCGCGTCCTGAAGCTCGGCGGGCGGCAGGTGTGAGACTCAGATCCCCGAGCACGCTGCAAAGGCATCTTGTCGGACTGAGGGGCTGGCTCCCGGTGCTGCCATCTGACGCGCGAGCCAGCGTGGCTGATCGCGGACGCCGGTTTCACCGTCCAGCCCCAAGAAAGAAGGCGGGTTCCCGCGCGACTCCGGCAGCTCGGAATTCAAACCGCGCGGGAAGCGCTCCCGGCGCTGAAACAAACGAAACACTTCGCGTTCGGCGCGGAAAAACGCCTGAAACAGGGATGGTTTAAATGCAATGGCAACCGCTGCATCCCGCGGCGCCAATCAATGGAGTGTTGCAATGTCGATAATGCGAGCAGCTTACCGCTCTTTCCGGGACTACCGGGTTCACTGTATGGCGGAACGGACTCTGGCGGCAATGGACGATGCCTTCCTGAGGGACATCGGGATCAGCCGGTCCGAAATTGGTTTGGTGGTCCGCGGCTTGAAGCGCGGCCAAGAAGACAAGGCGGGCTGAAACCAAAGCTTTCATTTAGGCTCCCGCTACTGGCCTGTGCGAGCGCGGCCGCCCTTCTGGCAGCGCCCGCCGCCAATGCCCATGAAACGGGCGTTCCGCATCGCCAGGCCAAGGCAGCGGTTGCAGAGGATTCGACAAGCGTCCCGCTGTTCGAAAACCTCGGCAGTCATTCCTTACCCTGTCACCACCGCCAACCCGCTGGCGCAGGCCTATCTGGGCGGCTGCGGCACCGATCACCGACACATTGAACAGATCTGCATCCACTGCCCGGAAGCGGGTTGAGAAGGATCACACAGGGCGAGATCGCCCTCAGGGAGGACATCATGAGCGACAATTTGAGATCATATACAATCAGACTCGACAACGGACTTTCGTTTCCATGCGTTGAGCACGGCAATCCCGCCGCGACGCCGCTGCTGCTGCTGCACGGATATACGGACAGTTGGCGTTCGTTTGAGCCTGTGCTGCAGAAGTTCCCGGCTTCGGTCCGCGCGATCGCGTTCACGCAAAGGGGGCACGGCGAAGCGGGGAAACCCGCCGAAGGCTTCACCCCCAGAGATTTCGCTTCAGATGCCGTGGCGCTGCTTGACCGATTGGGCATTGGCCGCGCGGTTATCGCCGGCCACTCGATGGGCAGTTTCGTCGCGCAGCGGATTGCGATCGATCATCCCGACCGGGTCGCGGGGCTCGTCCTCGAGGGCTCGTTTCCGGCAATGACGGGCAATGCTGGCGTGGATGAGCTCTGGCGGGAGGTTGAGCATTTCACAGATCCCGTCGAAAGGGACTTCGCCTTTGCTTTTCAAAGCAGCACGCTCGCGCAGCCGATCCCGCGCGCGCTTCTTGAAACCTTCGTCGACGAAAGCCTCAAGACCCCCGCTCGCATATGGAAGAACGCGTTGAGGGGGCTCAGGGACGCCGACCATACGGCGGAGCTTGCACTCATCCGGGCGCCAACGCTGGTCATGTGGGGTGCGGCCGATGCATTGTTTCCGCGCTCGGATCAGGACGTGCTCCTCGCACGGATTCCAGGCGCCCAGCTGTCGCTCTACGACCGGGCCGGCCACTCGATCCATTGGGAGGAGCCGCTTCGCTTCGCTTCGGATGTCGCTGCGTTTGTCGAGGCCAGGACTACGTCCCAACAAGCCGCCAAGGCGCTGACAAGTGCAGCCAACAGGCTCCCGCTGCAGCCGCGGGCGCCGGCATTTCTTCACCAATCATCCTCCCGCGGACGCGCCATCGCTTCAGCGACGGAGAAACTATGACCGAAAGGAAAAGAACATGCAGTCCAACAGGAAAACTTCATTACGTGCCTTGGCCGGTTCTTTGATGCTTGCCAGCTCGATGCTTGCCGTGACCGCATCGGCGCACGAGCAGACCAAGACCGAGTTGTACAAGCCTGGCGTCAGCTATGCCGCAGGCAGCGGGAAACCGACCGAAGGCGAACGACCGCCGCTCTACCAAGGGCTCGGCGACCTCACCATGCCGATCACCACAAAGAGCAAGGAGGCACAGGCCTATTTCGACCAAGGCCTGCGGCTCACCTGGGGCTTCAACCACGCGGAGGCGCGGCGCTCCTTTCAGGAGGCCCAGCGGCTCGATCCGGAATGCGCGATGTGCTACTGGGGCGAAGCCTTCGTGCTCGGGCCGAATATCAACGATGCCATGCACGAAGAGGCGAAAGCCCCTGCCCGTGATGCGATCCAGCGGGCCGAAGCGCTGAAGGCCGGCACTGGCGGCAAGGAACGGGCGCTGATCGACGCACTGGCCAAGCGTTACGGCGCCAACCCCACGGCGAGCCGACCGCCGCTCGACCGGGCTTGGGCGGAAGCCATGGGCAACTTGGCCAAGGCCTATCCTGACGATGCCAACATTCTCGTGTTTTATGCCGATGCGCTGATGAACCTGCAGCCATGGGACTATTGGGAGGCGGACGGGCTGACGCCCAAAGGACAGGGAGGTGAGATCGTGGCCGCGCTGGAGCGTGCGCTCGAAATCGATCCGAAGCATCCTGCAGCCGCGCATCTCTACATCCATGCCGTCGAGGCCTCTGCCGATCCGTCGCGCGCGGAAGCCGTGGCCGACCGCTTGCGGGGCTCCATGCCGGCGGCAGGTCATCTCGTACACATGCCCGCCCATATTTATGCGCGGGTCGGTCGTCACGCCGACTCGATTGCTGTCAATCGCGATGCCATCAAGGCGGATGAAGCCTTCTTGGCACAGTCGGGTGAAGCGGCGAGTGCGCTCTATCGCTTCGGCTATTACCCGCACAACGTCCACTATCTGATGGTCTCGGCCCAGATGGCGGGCGTACGGGGCGACGTTATCGGCTCAGCGGAGAAGCTCGCCACCATTACCTCGGACAACGTCTCGCAGGAACTGGCATGGGTACAGGCAATCAAGGCCGCGCCCTTCAGCGCGCATGCCCAGTTCAGCGATCCGGATACGATTCTGGCACTTCCCAGCCCAGGTGACCGCTTCCCCTTCGTCAAAGGCTACTGGCACTATGCGCGCGGTGTGGCTCTCGCCTTCAAGGGCGATCTCGAAGCGGCTTCGTCCGAAGCAGAAGCGATCGAGCAGCTCATCGACAAAGCCGATATGAGCAGCCTTGAAGAGCAGTACCTCCCTGCAAAGGACGTGCTCGGGATCGCCAAGTTCGTCGTCGAAGCCCGCATCGCACAAGCCAAGCGCGACTATGTCGAGGCGGAGCGTCACCTGAACGAAGCGATCCGCCTGCAGGACGGGATCTCGTATATGGAGCCGTCCTACTGGTATTATCCTGTGCGACAGACACTCGGTGCCGTGCTCCTCCAGCAGGGTCGCGCAGAAGAGGCGATCGCCGCCTTCGAAAAGGCGCTTCAGGAGTCGCCGCGCAACGGTTGGGCGTTGTGGGGCCTGCTGAAGGCGCAGACAGCAGGAAACCAAGATACCACCGACACGAAGGCGGCATTTGCCAAAGCTTGGCTCGGCGATGAGAGGCTGCTTTCTCTCGGCCGGCTCTAGCAGCCGGACACGTTGCAAACGCGAGCGCAGCGCCATCGCGGAGGAGTCCTTCGCTTTCACGATGGCCGCTTTCACGGTGGCGCGGCCAAATCAAGCCGCGCCTATCCGAAACGACGTTCTCCAACCTTTGCATAACATGAGAGAAGCGCAATGAATGAGTTTCATCGGAGCCTTGAGCAGGCCGATACGCTTGCGGGGCGTCGCCTTCGCCGCAAAGGGTGCGAGCGAGGCGGCGCGCGCCGAGACCGTCGCAATCTGCAAGCTCGCTGCCGGGACCGATTTTTCCACGGAGACGGCGGGACGACTTCGAAAATCAGAGGTTGAGGGGGCTATCCCCCTGGAGCCACAAAACCGCATAAGCCGCAAGGGATGAGGCGCTGGTCCACCAGGGGCGGCGCGCTCAGGAGTAGAGGTAACCCATGCCGCGGATCGTCCTGATCACCTCCGGCTTGGAGGGATCGACCTCGATTTTCTTCCGCAGGCGCGAAACGCGAATGTCGATGCTGCGATCGAAGGGATCCCATCCGCGGTCATGGGCGAGTTCGAGCAGTTGATCGCGGTTGAGCACCCGTCCGCGATGTTCGCTGAATACTTTCAGAAGCCGGAACTCCATCGCGGTGATCGCTATTTCGACCCCCTCGGCGTTGTATAATTTGTGTGCGTCCGGGTCGAAGCGGCACTTGCCGAACTGGACCTGGTGAGGGCCCGTAGTACCCGCTTTCTCCGCAGCTCGTTCGCTCGCCGATGTTCTGCGCAGCACGGCCTTCACCCGCGCCAGCAGCTCCCGCAGGTCCACGGGCTTCGCGACATAGTCGTCGGCGCCAATCTCCAGTCCGATAACGCGGTCGACGATTTCCGCCGATCCGGTCAGCATGATAATGGCAACGTCTGAGTGCTCTCGTAGATATCGCGCCAGGGAGAGGCCGTCCTCGCCTGGCATTCGGATATCCAATATGACCACATCGACGTGCTGGCTATTAATAAGGTCACGCAGGGCAGGCCCCGCGTTGGCCGTCGTCACGGCATAGCCATGATGCTCCAGATATTCCGCCACCGTGTCGCGGATATCCGGTTCGTCATCGCAGACAACTACGTGTGCGTGCGTCGTCAAAATCGACCACCGAGCAACTAGCCTAATGGATAAGCTGCCCCTGAAGTGACGTGCAAATCCACGGATCTGTCAAGTATTGTTGTTGACCAGATTCGAGACAAACGAACGGAGCTCGTTAGGTTTGATCGGTTTCTCAAGATAGGGCCGTTTCGCGGCGCGCAGGAACATCTGCGCGTCCGGACTGATCGTGTCCCCCGTCAGGAAGGCTAACCTGTCGAGCTCGGCCGGATGGAGCTTGGCAATCTGGTTGAACAATCCCCTTCCGTCCATGTTCGGCATTTTCAGATCGCTCAGGATCAGCGCGAAAGTGCGGTTCTTGAGGTGCAGCAGCGCTTCTTCGCCGGATCTGGCAATGGTGACGTTGAAACCATCACGCCTGAGCACCTCAGCAACCAGCTCACCCACTTCCTCTTCGTCGTCCACCACCAGACAAGCGATGCCGGTTGAATTCGGCAGCTCGTCTTCGGCCGTTTCGGTTCCTTCGTCGAGACGCTCCGAAGCAGGCAGCGAAAGTATGAAGGTCGAGCCACCCCCCTCGGGGGATTCGACCTCGATGGTTCCCCCATGGGATTGAACGATCCGATGACAGAAGGATAGCCCGATCCCGGTTCCTGCCCCAATCTCTTTCGTTGTGAAGAACGGCTCGAAAATCCGGGGAAGTATCTCTTTGGGAATTCCCGGACCCGTGTCGGCAACGCTGACGACTATGTTGCCGGTTTTGGGATGCAGCTGCGTTGAAACCGTGATTGTCCGTCGCCCTTCCCAGCCGTGCAACGCCTGTTCTGCATTGACAAGCAAGTTGATCAGCACCTGGCCAAGCTGATCGGGATCCGCCCAGATTGGGGGAAGACCAGGTTCAAGATGAACTGAAAGCCCGATGTCCGACGATCGAATCGAATAGCTCGCCACTTCGACCGCTTCGGAAATGATGTCATCGATCGCAACGTTTGAGGTTCGCGTCGGCTGCTGTCTGGCCATAGCCAGAAAAGTCTTGACGATCCTGGCGCAGCGTTCGGCTGCCTTGCTCATCTTGTCGGCGCGTTCAACGACCTTGGCGTCGGTAGCGGTCTCCTTCAACAGCGATGACAGGCCAAGCACCACCGAGAGCGGATTGTTGAGCTCATGCGCCACCCCGGCCAGCAATCCACCGAGCGCCGACATTTTTTCGTTCTGGTGCAGCGTCTCGCGCTGCCGCTCCAATTCCTGCTGCATTTCGATACGGTCGGTGAGATCGTAGGCGTGGGAAACGATCACCTTCTCACCGTGGAAATCGATCAGTCGAGACGAAATCGAGCACCAGCAGGTTCCACCGTCCTTGCGTTTAAGCTGGGTTTCGAAATCGTCGACCAACCCCGTCGCGAGCAGCCGCTCGACGTATCGGATCCGCTCTGAAGGATCGACATAATAGTCAACGGCGCTGGTGACGTCGCCGAGCAGATCAACGGTGGCGGGGCTGCGGTAAAGCAGCTTGCCGTCATGCGCGCGGGTCATCTGGATGTTGACGGGGCAGGCTTCGAGGACTTTTCGGACCAGTTCATCCGCTTCCTTGGCGGCCTCCTCGGCCCGCTTGCGCTCTGTAATGTCGACACGGGTGACCACGAACCCGCCTTCGCGGGTCGGACAGTTCGAGACGAAAAACCAACGCCCGTCCGTATGACGGAATTCCTGTTGCCGGAATTCGCGGCGGTCCCTTGCCCTCTCGGCAAGCCAGTCGTCGATCTTGTCGCGTGGAACCGGAAACTGGTTGCGCTCTGCGGTGACGCGGAGGAAATCGAACCAGTTCACCCCGGGAACGAGCACATCCGCGCTTATCGCGTGCATCTGGCGGTACCTGCTGTTGGCCAGCACCAGGCAATCGTTCCTGTCGTAGAGGGCAAACCCTTCGGCCAGAGATTCGATCGCGTCGATCAGCCGCTCGTTCGCCTTGCGCGTTTCTTGCTGGGCGGTGAGCATGTCGGTGATATCAGTCGTGTTCGACACGATCACCTGCCTTCCCTGGAAATCGATCAGGCGAGCGGAAATCGAAGCCCAGAAGGCCTTGTTCTCGGTGTCGTACTGCTGGACCCGAAAATCGTCGATCCGGCCCTTTTCGATCAAAGTGCGCTCCAATATCGCGCTGCAGTCTGGATCGACATAGTGGTCGGTTATCCGAGGACGGTCTGCGTAGAGATCTCTGGTAGCAGGATTGCGGTAGAGCGTTTCTCCCTCGAACGTGGTCATGCGTATCGGCGAAGGGCAGGCATCGAGCACCTTTTGCAGCAGTGCCGTGGCGTCGCGCTCGAAAGCCTCGGCCTTCTTGCGCTCGCTGATGTCGGCGCGCGTTACGACGAAGCCGCCAAGATCGGTGGGATGTATCGATACCGAGTGCCATTTGCCGTCGGAGAGGGGGACCTCGAAATGGGAGTGGAACTCGATCCGGCTTTGGATCCGCTCGTCGAGCCACTCATCCTCGCGCCCAACCGCATTGCGGAATACGCCGCGCTTGGCGGATTCGCGAAGGAGCTCGTTCCATTCCACACCCGGTTCAATGAGATCCCGCACCGGGTGGTTCAGTTCGCGGTAAAGGCTGTTGCACATGACCAGGCGATGATCTTCGTCGTACAGTGCGAATCCCTCGGAGAGTGATTCAACGGCGTCTGCGAGCATCTCCCGCGCCGCAGCGACTTCGCCGTCACGCTTCTTCTGCTTGGTCACATCGGCGATGCCGGCGAGAACCACTTGCCGCCCTTGGAACTCGACGATCCTGAGATTGCCCGTGGCCCAGAACTCCTGGCCGTCGGGTCTTTTGAGAAGCACTTCGCAATTTTCGACGACGCCCTTTTGCATGAGCTCCCGATTGATTTCCCGGTGCTTCTCGGGGTCGACAAAGTAATCGCCGAGCCGCACCGTCTCGCGTTGCGCCTTTTTGCTCCATCCAAGCAGCCGTTCGGCAGCATTGCTCTGGTAGATGAGTTCCCCCGAACTTGCGTCGTTCATCCATACCGGCAATGGATGATGCTTGATCAGGAAACCGAACAGATCCTCGCGCTGCTTGCGTTCGGTGATATCCACTACCCCGATGATGAGCGAGGGGCGTCCGCCGTAGACGCCGCGACGGCAGTTGGTCGAACACCAGACGGCCGATCCGCTTGTGTTTCTGAGCTGGATTTCGTGATCCCGGACGATCTCGCTGTTGCTGGCGAGAGAACTGATTTCATCGAATTCGCCAGAATTCACGAAATGATCCGTCAGGAATTGCGGCTCGTTCGGCGTCCATTTTCGGCCAAGCAGGTTCGACGCATCAAGGCTTTCGTAGAGGATCTGCCCGTTTCCCGAGTCCACCACCCAAACCGGCAGCGGGTGACTGTCGGTGATGCAGCGGAATATCTCGGCGTTCTCCTGGTGCGCAATCTGCGCTCGCTTCATGTCGGTAATGTCGACGCTTACCAGGGCCATGCCGCCATCAAGCCGAGGATGTGCGGTGAGCAACTTCCATCGGCCATCCAATGTCTGAGCTTCAACTGGAGCGTCGTCGATTTGCGTCCATCGCGCCGCGGCGCTTTCAACAAATGCGTTGCCCGGCTCAATTGGGCGGCCGTCGAAACTCCTTAGATGTGAGAGGGCTTCGGCGACGGCGGCAATGGCGTCCATCGGCTGCTTCTCGCCGCGGTCGAGCCGCTGGTTTCCAAATATCTGCGGATTGCTGTCGACGAGAACGCTGTTGGCGTCAAAAAGCGCATAGCCTGTATGTGTGGATGGCACCGGATTATCAGGCCGCATGGTCGTTTCCCTTTGTTCGCGGTGATCCCGCGAGGGCGGATAATAGCCCCTCTTTGTTTCAGCACACACTCAGACGCTGCGTGATTTGTTTCAACTGTTTCGGCGCATGGGAGTCTTCGCCAGCTGACGCCGCCGCGCGTGCCGCTGAAACAAACGAAACACTCCCACCGCACCACAGAAAAACGTCTGAAACGAAGGCGGTGTATGACAAGAAGAGCCGCAGATGCGGCAGATACAACCGGCGAAACGCAAATATCCAGCGCCCAGGACGAACATCTAGTCCTGGCGAGTTGCCGACGCGTCTTGCTCCGAAACCTGAGGGTTCAAAATGGATAAGCCAATAACTTCGTACGATTTCCCCGGCCGGCTCCGCGCCAACATTATTGACCAAAAACATCCGGCCTATGAAGAGGCTCGCGGGCTCTACAACGCCATGATCGACAAGCGGCCGCGCTGGATCGTCCCCTGCGCCGAGGTCGCCGACGTCGTCGCGGCAGTCAATCATGCCCGAGAGAAGCATTTGCTCCTTGCCATTCGCGGCGGCGGCCACAACGGTCCAGGCTTCGGCAGTTGCGACGGCGGAATGGTCATCGACATGTCGCCGATGAAACGGATCGATATCGACCCCACGACTCGCACGGTCCGCGTCGAAGCCGGCTGCACTCAAGGCGATGTCGACCGCGCCACCGGCGCTCATGGGCTGGCGGTGCCGGCGGGCCTCGTCTCGACCACAGGCATCGCCGGACTGACGCTGGGCGGCGGCACGGGCCATCTAACGCGCAGACACGGCCTCACCATCGACAATCTGCTTGCGGCCGAGGTCGTGCTGGCCGACGGCAGCGTCGTAACGGCAAGTGAAGACGAACACCCGGATCTGTTCTGGGCGCTGCGCGGCGGCGGCGGCAACTTCGGCGTCGTGACGCGCTTCACATTTCAGGCGCATCCGGCGAAGGATGTCTATGCCGGGCCGATCTTCTTCGACATCGAACATGCCGCAGAGATCATGCGCTGGTACCGCGACTTCCTGCCCGGAGCGCCGCGAGAGCTCGGGATGTTCTTCGGCATCAAGACGGTGCCCTCCTGCGACCCTTTCCCGCGCGAGATCTGGGGAAGGCGCGTCTGCGCGCTGATCAGTTGCTACAACGGCGCGGAGGAGGACGGCATCCGGGCGATGCAGCCCGTGCGCGACGCGCTTCCCAGGCCTCTGATGGACGGTATGATGCAGATGCCCTTCGTCGATCTGCAGGCACTGTTTGATCCGCTGCTGCCGAAGGGCTTGCAGTGGTACTGGAAGGGCGATTATGTCGACGAGCTGTCCGATGCAGCCATCGCAGCCCATGCCGAGCACGGCTCGAAGACCCCGAGCGAGCTGTCGCTGATGCATCTCTACCCGATCGACGGAGCGGTCCAGGACGTGGCTCCGGACGCCACCGCCTGGGGAGCGCGGCGAGCGCGTTGGTCCATGGTTATCGCCGGCATCGACCCCAACCCGACGAAGGCGCCGGAGTTGAGGCGCTGGGCAAGCGAGTATTGGGCCGCGGTTCACAAGCACAACCCGCATGGTGGCGCCTATATCAACTTCATGATGGATGATGAAGGCGAAGCGCGCGTACGCGCCGCATACGGCGCCAACTATGAGCGGCTCGTCGCGGTCAAGCGCAAATACGATCCGGCGAACCTCTTCCGCGTCAACCACAACATCCAGCCGTAAGCCGAGGCTGAGCCTGTCCGTCCTTGGGTCGCGCCGAGGCGGACAGGCCTGTGGCATGCGTCGGCTGCGCGCCAGAGTTCGCAACCTTGTCGAGCCCGGACCACAACCATCCAAAAAATGCGGCCCGCCCCTCGCGCGTGCCGCCGAAACAAACGAAACACTCCTACCACACTATAGAAAAACGCCTGAAACGGAAGCGGTGTATGACAATAAGAACCGAAGACACGGAAGATTCAGCGGGCGAAACCAAATATCCAGAGCCAAAAACCGAACATCTAGTCTTGGCGAGGGTCGACATTTTTTGCTCCGAAACCTGAGGTTAAAAATGCATAGGCCAGTTACTTCATACGATTTCCCCGACCGGCTCCGCGCGAGCCTTGTTGACCAAAACCATCCGGCCCATGAATGGGCTCGCCGGCTCATACAGCCCCATTATCGACAAGGGGCAGACGTCAACCCCGCTACGCGACGGCTGATCGCGAACAGCCGCCATTCGTACAGGCCGCGCTGACGCTGCCGATTGGTGATGATCTCGGCTGCCATTGAGCAGCCCACCGAACAGCGCACGAACGCAACGAGAGACCGTGCGCTGAACAACCTGCCGCCGCAAATCCAGGAGGATAGCGGTTGGTCGGTTTGCCCAAAGGGCATGAAAAAGACGGCCTCATCGATGCGGTGCGGGGCACGGCGCGTCGAGGCCAAACGCTAACCCTCAAAATGGAGAATTGAAATGCTTAGGATCGTTCTTGCCACTGCCACCTTCCTGTTTGCCTCCGGCATGGCTTTTGCCGGCAGCGACCACTATGGCTCCGACTACAGCCATGGCTCCTTCTATCCGAAGACCGGTCACAATTCGATGGTGTCCGACAACGGCTACGCGGTCGACCCGCGCGGCACAGCGAGTGTCGACACGACCGACAGCGCACCGACCTCGGCAGGAAATTCGATCTTCGATATCCCCGCACCGGGTTATGGACAGGGGATCTGGGGGCGCTGACAACAGCGTTCGGCCGGCACGGTCGAGATTTCGACTTCCAAGCGGCGGGCTCGCCCGCCGCTTGGAAAGCGGTTGCGGCGGCTTCGACCGGAGCACCCGATCGGGCATCAGCTGGGGTTGCGCAGCCCGATGGGTGCGTTTCAGTAGAACTCCCCTCGGCTTCAGCTTTGAGAGCTGCGTCGTCAGTCCGTAGCCGCGCCCAGTCGTGAGTAAGCACCGCCTCGCGCCACCAGTTCATCATGCGGACCCTGTTCGACGATGCCTGTATCGGCGACCACCACGATGCGATCGGCATTGCGGATCGTCGCCAGCCGGTGCGCGATCACCAGTGTCGTTCGGCCCTGCGCAAGCTCTGCCAACGACTGCTGGATCTCCCGCTCGGTCTGCGTGTCGAGTGCCGAAGTCGCCTCGTCCAGGATGAGATGGTCGGGTTCTTCAGGAACATACGCGCGATTGCCAGTCGCTGCTTCTGACCGCCCGAAAGTTTCACGCCGCGCTCGCCGATGGTCGTATCGAGGCCCTGCGGCAGCGAGGCGATGAGATCGTCGAGGCGCGCGCGGCGCGCCGCCTCGACGATCTCGCTCTCGACCGCGTCCAGCCGGCCATAGGCGATGTTCTCGCGGATCGTGCCGCCGAACAGGAACACGTCCTGCTGCACGATGCCGATCTGGCCGCGCAACGAGGCCAGCGTCATATCGCGGATATCCAGACCGTCGATGGTGATGGCGCCGCTGTCGACCTCGTAAAAACGCGGCAGCAGCGAGCACAGCGTCGTCTTGCCGGCGCCGGATGGCCCGACGAAGGCGATGGTCTGTCCTGCTGCGATATCGAGATTGATGTTCTTCAAGACCGGCCGTTCGCCGCTATAGCCGAAGCTGATGTATCGGTAGCTGATGGCGCCTTTGAGTATCGGTGCGTCAAATGCACCGGGCCGATCCGCTATGTCCGGCTCAGTGTCGAGGAGGGCTGCATAGCGGCGAAATCCGGCGATGCCTTTCGGATAGGTTTCAATCACCGAATTGATCTTGTCGATCGGCCGGAAGAACACATTGACGAGGAGCAGGAATCCAACGAAGCCGCCACTGGAAAGTTCGCCGCGAAGCACGAGGTGGCTTCCGGCGATCATCACCACCAGTTGGATCAAGCGCATGCTCATGTAGCTCAGCGACGTGCTGGCGGCCATGATGCGATAGGCATCGAGCTTGGTCTTGCGGTAGCTGGCGTTGTCACGCGCGAACAGGTTGCGCTCGTGGTCTTCATTGGCGAAAGCCTGCACCACCCGCATGCCCCCGACATTCTCCTCGATGCGAACGTTGAAATCGCCGACCCGACCGTAAAGCGCCTGCCAGTTGCGCGTCATGCGCGCGCCATAGCGGCTTGTCACCCAGGCGACCAGCGGCACAATTGCCGCCGTAATCAGCGCAAGCTGCGGATTGACCAGGAACATCAGCGCGAAGGCGCCGATGAACGTCATGATCGCGATGAACAGGTCTTCCGGGCCATGATGGGCAACCTCGCCGATTTCCTCCAGGTCCTTGGTGACCCGGGCGACGAGGTGACCGGTCTTATGATTGTCATAGAAGCGGAACGAGAGCTTCTGCAGGTGATCGAAGCTCTTCCGGCGCATCTCGGTCTCGATGTTGATGCCGAGCATATGGCCCCAGTAGACCACGACCGCCATCAGTCCGGTGTTCACCACGTATATGGCGAGCAGGCCGGCCGACGCAGCAAGGATCAGCAGCCATTGCTGAGTCGGCAACAGTTCGTCGACAAACAGCTTGACGGCCATCGGAAACCCGAGTTCGAGCAGGCCAGACAGGACCGCGCAGCAGAAATCCAGGATGAACAGACCCCTCCAGGGGCGGTAGTAGGCGAAAAATCTACGCAGCATCGGGACGCTTTTCTGTTCGAAGGTCTGGCCTGCCAGGAGCAGGGCTATGCGAGGGCTGTCGCTACAGGCATTTCTTGCGGCGATTGCTCAGTGACGCCGACTTGTCCGAACGGATAGCTTACGATAAGTGGAGTGTAAACATCATATTATGAGGTCTCCATGCTGACTGCAATCACGCGCTGCGAAACGCCGAATGCCGGCAAATATCTCCAGCAGCTTTGCAAGCATTTCGCGCACAAGGTCGAGGTCGCCTATGGCGATGGGCATGGGCAGTGCCGGTTCTCCTGCGGCACGGCTACCATGAATGCCGGTCTCGAAGCGCTGGACATAATGGTGGAAGCGGCCGACACCGACGCGTTGACCGAGACCAAGCAGGTCATCGAATCGCATCTCGTCCGGTTCGCCTTCCGCGAAAATCTCCAGCCGCTGGCCTGGCGCGATTGAAGCGTCGTTTTCGACACGGAGCATGCTCATGAGATGGCTCAAGTCGGTCCTGGCGATGCCGGCATTGGCGCTTTTCCTCGTTCAGGCGTTGGCAACCGAGATCGACACCGCGAAGGGCCCGGTAACGGTCGGAAAGACGCCGCAAACGCTCGCGGTGTTCGACATTGCGGCAGTCGATACATTGAACAGCCTTGGCGTGAAGATCGTCGGCTTGCCCGATAAGCTCTATGTGCCCGAACTCGCCGAGTTGAAGGACGGCGCGGAAACCGTCGGCACCCTCTTCGAGCCCGATCTGGAGGCACTGAGCGCGCTGGCGCCGGACCTCATCATTGTCGGCGGGCGCTCCTCGCCGCAACTGGCGGCGACGAGCCAGATTGCGCAGAGCATCGATATGACGATGAATGGCGATGATCTGTTCGCGCAGGCAAAGCAGCGCCTGATGGCGTACGGCGCTCTCGTCGGCAAGCCGGCCGAGGCGGCGGCGCTTGCTTCAGAACTCGACGACGCGCTTTCGTCGACATGTGCCGCCGTCAAGGGCAAGGGCACGGCACTGATCCTGATGACCAGCGGCCCGAAGGTGACCGCCTACAGCAAGGAGTCCCGCTTCGGTTGGCTGCATTCGGCGCTTCAGCTTACGCCGGCGGTCGAGGATGTCGAGGCCGCCACCCACGGCGAAGCGATCTCCTTCGAGTTCCTCCGCGACGCCAATCCGGACTGGCTTATCGTGCTTGATCGCGCCGCGGCGATCGGTTCGGGGGAGCAGAATGCCAGGGCGACGCTCGACAATGAACTGGTGGCCGAAACCACGGCCTGGAAGAAAGGGCAGGTGGTCTACCTGCCGGCTGCCGATTTCTACATCGCTGCAGGCGGCGTCGAGTCGACGAAGCGCGTGCTTAAGACCCTTCGAGACGCTTTCTCGCGGACCCAATGACCGCCGGATCGCTTGGCTCTCAAGGCTTCGCCTATCAGGCAATCGGCGCCGCAACCCTGCTGGCGCTGTTTGTGGCCAGCCTGTTCGTCGGCGTCAGCGAGCTTGCCATAGGCAGTTTCGCCTCCGATCCGGAAGCGTTGCGGCTGATCATGATCAGCCGCTTGCCGAGGACGGTGGCGACACTTCTGGCCGGCAGCGCCCTGGCCATCGCAGGGCTTGTGATGCAGACGCTTGCCCGCAACCGTTTCGTCGAGCCTTCGACGGCTGGAACCGCGCAATCCGCGGCACTCGGCATACTGGTGGTGACGCTGGTTTGGCCCGATGCATCGCTTGGCTGCAAAGCAGCCGGCGCGGCGGTGACCGCTCTCGCCGGGACATCCGTTTTCCTCATGCTCGCGCATAGGTTGCCGCCAACACAACCTTTTCTCGTTCCGCTGTTCGGATTGGTCTATGGCGGCGTCATTGGCGCTGCCGCGATCTTTGCCGCATGGCACCTGGACCTTCTGCAGTATCTCGAAGTGTGGATGACGGGCGAGTTTTCCGGCATCCTGCGCGGGCGCTATGAACTGTTGTGGGTTGCGGGCGCACTGGTCGTATTGGCCTGGTGGACGGCCGACCGCCTGACGATGCTTTCGCTGGGCAGGGACGTCAGCATAGGGCTCGGCCTGAACTATGCCGGTATGCTTCGGCTCGGCCTGGTTATCGTCTCGGCCATCACCGCGCTGACCGTGGTCGTCGTCGGAACGATCCCGTTCGTCGGCCTTGTCGCGCCCAACATCGTATCGCGTTTCGCCGGCGAAAACCTGCGCCACACCTCGCCATGGGTCGCCGGCGGTGGCGCGGCGTTGGTGCTTGCCTGCGATATCATCGGCAGGCTCATCCGTTTCCCTTACGAGGTTCCGGTCGGCACGATCCTCGGCGTCGTCGGGGCGGTGCTTTTCCTCTTCCTGCTGCTTGGCCGAAACAGCAATGACTGAAGTCGTGATGCAACGCGGCCTGGTGCGGCACGAGGGCCGCCTCGCGATGATGGCGGCGGTCGCAGTGCTGGTCGGCGTGGCCTTCATGACCATAGGCCTGCGCGGCGATCTCGCCTTCGTGCTCGAACTGCGTGCCGTGCGGCTGGCGGCGATGGTTCTGGTCGGCGTGGCGGTGGCGGTTTCGACGGTCGTGTTCCAGACCGTTTGCGCTAACCGCATCATCACGCCATCGATCATGGGACTGGATGCGCTCTACGTCTTTTGCCAGACCGCGCTGGTTTTTGCGCTGAGTGGTTTCGGCTTTGCCGGCATCGATCCTCGCCTGCACTTCCTCGGCAATTTCACGGCAATGACCAGCCTCGCGCTGGCGCTGTTCCTGCCGATGCTTCGCCGGCGTTTCGACCTGACGCTGATGCTGCTGACCGGCGTTGTGCTGGGCGTGCTGTTCCGATCGCTGACGACGTTGCTGGCGCGGCTGCTGGATCCGAACGATTTCGCCGTACTGCAGGGTACGGTCTTCGCCAGCTTCAATGCGGTGGAACCCGATCTGCTGCTGTTCGCCGGCGTGATCACCGTGGCGGGTGTCGCCATCGCCTGGCGGGCGCGACATGTTCTCGATGTGCTCGCGCTAGGCACCGACACGGCCATTGGGCTGGGCGTGGCGTGGCGGGGCACGGCTGCCGGGCTGCTGGTTGTTGTCGCCGCGCTCGTGTCGGCGTCGACGGCGCTGGTTGGACCGATGGCGTTTCTGGGGCTGCTGGTGGTTTCGCTCACTGAGCGCATCGTCGGCACCAACCGGCACGCCATCCTTCTGCCGGCAGCCGCGCTCACGGCGATAATCGTGCTCGTGGGCGGCCAGACGGTCCTCCAGCATGCTCTGGGCGGGGAAGGCAGCCTCGGCATCGTCGTGGAATTTGTCGGCGGCATCGTGTTCCTCGCCATTCTGTTTGCCGGGGGCCGGCGATGATCGAGATAGCAGGCGTCTCCCTGGCTCTTGGCGGCAGCCGCATTTTGGATAATGTCAGCCTGACCGTGCCGAAGGGCGGCGTCACGGCGCTTGTCGGACCGAATGGCGCCGGCAAGTCCAGCCTGTTGTCGTTGATCGCCCGCCTGCGACCCCTGCAAAGCGGCCGCATCACAGTAGACGGGCTGCCGGTCGATACGACGCCGAGCCGGCAATTGGCCAGGATCATGGCCATCCTGCGACAGGATCCCGGCGTCGCAAGCCGCCTGCGCGTCGCAGAACTGGTGGGATTCGGTCGTTTCCCGCACATCCGCGGGCGGCTGACCGCGAAAGACCGCGAAATCATCGCAGCGTCCCTCGAACAGTTCGATCTCAGCGACCTGGCGCTGCGCTTCATCGACACCTTGTCAGGCGGGCAACGGCAGCGCGCCCTCGTCGCCATGACCTTCTGCCAGGGGACGGATTACATCCTTCTCGACGAGCCGCTGAACAACCTCGACATGTTTCATGCAAGAAACCTGATGCGGACGCTGAGACGCATTGCCGACGAGCACGGCAAGACGGTGCTCATCGTGCTCCACGACATCAATCATGCAGCCTCGTACGCCGACCGTATTGTCGCGATGAAGGACGGCACCGTTATCGCATCGGGCGAAACCGGCGACATCATCCGGCCGGATATACTGGAGAGCATTTTTGGCTTTTCGATGCGGGTCGAAAACATCGCCGGTCGGCTGACCGTCCTCCACCACGCCTGAGTAAGCTCCGAGGCCGCGGCGCTCGAAGAGCGCAACAGTTACAACGGCTTGCATAACTGGATTTTTATTATCAAGTTTATTGCCGCAGCGCAACCGATGCGTTAAGGCAGTCGCACAGGCGCGGTTCGCGCCAGCCGGGGCTACCGCATTCGAGGGGATTTAGCCGATGTCGCCAGAACTGTTGCGAGCGCTGACCGTCAGCACCGCGATGTCCTTTTTCTTGTGTCCCTACGCGCTGGCGCAGTCTGCCCCCGCCCCAGAAGCGGAAGCCGGGACGAGCACGACCAAAGAAAATGAAGTAGCCCAAGCTCCCGCCGGGGGCACGCAACTCGACACCATTCTCGTCGTGGACGTGGGGGCGGGCGCCAACGCGACGGCCGGCGCCGACCTGATCACCATCGACCAGCAGGAGATCAACCGCAAGAAACCTCAGGATTTGAGGGAGGTGTTCTCCGGTGAGCCGCAGATCGCCGTCGGCGGCGCGATCCCCAGCACGCAGAAGATCTACGTCAACGGCGTCGACGAGAACAATCTGGCCGTGACCGTCGACGGGTCGCGACAGAACAACAAGGTGTTCCACCACAACGGCACATATCTGCTCGACCCGGCACTTTTGAAGGCAGCGTCGGTGCAGGCAGGCGTCGCGCCGGCCGACGCCGGTCCGGGAGCACTCGCGGGCTCGCTTGGATTCGAGACCAAGGACGCCGTTGACCTGCTCGAACCCGGCCGCAATTTTGGCGGTTTCGTCACCGGCATATGGGACACCAACAGCGAGACGTTCACCACCGGGGTGAGCGGCTTCGGCCAGCAGGACGGCTTCGAGTATCTCGGCTACATCAACTACGGCCGTGGCGGCAACTTCACCGCCGGCAATGGCCAGGAGATGCCGGGGACCGGCACCGATCTGATCAGCGGGTTAGCCAAGATCGCCTACGAGAGCGTCGAGGGCCATCGTTTCGAGCTCAGCCACGAGCAGGTCCGCGACGACGCGCTGCGCCCCTATCGCGCCAACGTCTATATCAATCGGCCGGGCCGGGAACCCGAATTGCGGAACTACGATCTGCGCCGCCAGAACACGGTCTTTACCTATACGGATACGTCGCCGGAAGGCTGGTGGGACCCGAAGATCGTGCTTGCCTATAGTAAAACGCAGATCGCCGCGCCTGAATATTTCGTCGACGTTGTTTCGCCGACGGAAGGCGCAACCAGCAGCTTCAATGGCAAATTGGAGAACCGGTTCGCGCTCGACATCGGCAGCGTCACTGCCGGCTTCGACTTCTACAACGACAAGGCCGAACTGGATTATCTCAACCCGACGGAGCCGTTCTTTACGGACGAGCGCGCCACCAATATCGGCGCCTATGCACAGGCGCGGCTGGAGCCCTTCGACCGCACCAGGATTTCCTTCGGCGGGCGGGCCGATCACCAATGGTTCACCGGCGTAGACGACTCGGACTGGAACAACGCCGGGATCAGCGGCAACATTTCGGGCGAGTATGACCTTATGCCGGAGTTCCTGACGGTAAAGGCGGGTACCTCGCATGTCTGGGGCGGTGTTCCGCTGGCGGAAAACTACCTGCAGAACCCGCTGTGGACCTATGGCGATGGCCCGGAGCCGGTGACGTCGAACAACTATACGGCCGGTCTGGAGGCGCGCTCCAACGGCTTCACCTTCGAGGCGAACGTGTTTCGCACCGACATCAACGACGCGCGCCTGCCGGTGTTCGGACGTGGCGCGCCGGTCCCGGAGGTGACATCGATCCGAACGCTCGACCTCGTTTCCAAGGGCTGGGAGATCGGCGTCCGCTATGATTGGGACGCCGGCTTTGTCAGTGTGAAATACGCCGACATCGATGCCGACGTCGACGGCGAGCCGGCTGATACGGAGATCGGCCGCTATTTGACGACGCCTCTCGGCCAGATCGTGATGATCGGCGCCGGCTACACATTCGACGATTGGGGCGTCAAAGTCGGTGGCGACATCGAAATCGCCTTGAAGACCGACAGGACCCTGGCGCGGCATCCAACCGATCCGGCAAGCGCAAAGAAGGAACTTCCTGGCTATGAGGTGGTGAACGCCTATGTCGAGTGGACGCCGCCTTCGAAGCCGAACTTCACGCTGCGCGCCGACGCGCTCAACATTTTTGACGAGGCCTACACCGACCGCGCTGCCTACGGGCAGGATTTCGTTGGCGTGGCGCCGCACTACGATCCCGGCCGCTCGTTCCGGCTGAGCGCCACCGCGCGGTTCTGAGGTTGGAAAAACGCCGGCCTGGGCAATCGCCCGCGCCGGCTTCGAAAACGACGTCTGCGTTGGCGCCTTCGACGATCAAGCGACGCCGGCGCGGATCGGCGCGTCGCGATCGGCCTTGAGGAGATGCATGCTGCGTGCGTCATTGGCGAGGATGTTGAAGCAGTCGCCGCCAAACCATTCCAGCGAGGCATCCACCTCCTCGCGCTCGAACACCTCATCCAGGAATTGCAGATAGTCCACCGCGCCATCGAAAAGCGCGGTCATGCCCGTCCGCTTTCCGGCCGCGGCATAGACGTTTGCCGGCTCGAAGACGGCGAGGTCGGCACGCGAGCGTACATTCTTCAGATGATAGTGCCGGATATGCGGCAACAGCGCGCGATGCGCGGCGACCGGATCGGCGCCCCCTTCCCAGACGTGCAAGGTGTCGAAATTGATGCCCAGCGCCGGATGGTCGACGTCCTCGATCAGGCGCTGCGTCGACGACAGCGTATCGGCCAGCGTTCCCGGATGTGTCTCCACCAGTAGCTGGCAGCCCTGGTCCTGCGCCATCATGCAGGCGTCCTTGAGCCGCGCCGAAAGTCGCCAGCGCGCTTCGGGCGAGGTGTCCCGGCTTGCCGACTTGCCGGCGAACGTGCGCACCTTGCGGGCGCCCCAGCGGCCGGCCAGGCGGCAGAGGTTCGACGTGGCGTGGCGCAGCGACGCCAAATCCTCATCGAGAGGCAGATAGTCGCTGAGCATCGGCACCGAAAGCCCGAACGCCGCCATCCAGTCGGCGTTGCGCTCGGTCATATGCTGCATGTTGCGCGCGTGTGCGCCCCAGAGCTCGATGCCCTGGAAATCGTTCGCCGCCGCCCATCGCGCGATGTCCTCCAGCGACAGCAGATGATGGCGGAAGGTGATCGTGCAGAGCGACAGCCTCATGCGACCGCGTCCTCGACATCGTGGCGCGGCGCGTGCAGGAGGCCGCGCGTGTCGCACCACAGCCGATAGGTTTGGGCAAGACGACGCTTCAGCGAGCGCTCCATCGCGTCCAGCATATAGAGTTTTTCAAACACCCGCGCCGCCACGGCTTCGTCGCCTGTCTGGCTGAGCTTCATGATGGCGTAGTGAAGCGCCTTGAATTCCTGGATCAAGTATTCGATGTCGTCGCAGATCGTGTCGAATTCGGCGTTGGATAGCTGCAGCGATCGCCAGAAAAAGGCAAAGCCATGCTCCAGCGCGTATTTGCGGATCGAGATGACTGGCAGCTCGCGCAGCGCCATCGACAACTCGGGCAGTTTCACGCCGTCGCGGCCGTCCAAATGCGCCCGAACGACTTCGCGCGTTGCGCGCGTCAGCAGATTGTCGTCTTCATGGAAACAGGCAAGGAAGTAGTCGCGCAGATCGACGGCGGACGGTTTCCGGATATCGGCAGCGTCGAAAATGAAGCCGCCGGCAACGGTCGGCTGCATGATCGCGTTGATGACTTTCTGCTTCTCGATCCTGCCTTCCCAGCGGAAATCCGGATCGAGGACCATCCAAACCGCCGGATCGTCGGTGTGTTCCAGCATCAGATAGTGCGGGAAGGGATTCTGGTTGAACTTGTTCTCGCGCTCCGGCAGGTGGAAGAGATCGAGCATCACCATCAGGTACTCGCTCCCCTTCTTGTGCTCCAGAAGCTCCAGCATCGTTGCCAGGTTCTCCACCTTGGCGGCGTCCGGCCGATACCATTGGCGGACCTTGGCGCCGTACAGGCGCTCGAACCAATCGCGGAAGAAGTCGTGGTTGATTTCAGGCGCGTGATACGCCAGCCGCCAGCTTTTATCGACGGCGAAACCCGCATCGCAGACGCCGAATAAGAAAGGTCGATGATCAAGCTGCCTTTGCTTCACCGCGTGGCAGACATTACTGACGAAGCAATGGACCTTGATGTCGACGAAGTCCTCGCCATGCACGCCGATCAGCTCAACCGCTTCTCTTTCGGCGCGAGCGAGAACAAGTTCCTTTGCCGGCTTCACCAGTGTTCCATTTGGTTCCGAGGCCTTGACGAACAGCCGCGCCAGATCGTCCACCGTGTCCACATCCTGACGACTGATCACCTCCTCGGGCAGCGCGACGCCGTGGTCGAGCTCAAGCGCCAGCATGAGCTCGAGGATGAGCACGGAATCGAGATACAGATCCTCGTTCAGCCTGGCTTGCGGCGCGAAGGCATCCATGTGCTGGTTGTCGAGCTTGTCGCGCAGGATCGTCCCGATCGCGTCGAGTATTTGATCGTAGGTCATCAGGCTGCCTCCGTCCGTACCGGCGCGAATTCGCCCGTGCCGTAGCGCACAGCCACGTCGCGCCGGCTGATCTTGCCGTTGGCCTGGCGCGGGATCCGCTCCACCTGAACGATCTCGGTTGGCATCTGGTGTGCCGCAAGCCGCTCGACGCACCATTGCCGAAGCTGCGTCCGGTCGACCGCATGTTCGGCGCTGAACAGAAGCGCGACGCGCTCGCGCGCGAATGCATCCTGCTTGCGGAACACGACCGCGTCGCCAATGCCGCCGAACGTCATGACCACATCCTCGACTTCCTTCGGATAGACATTGAGGCCCGAGACGTTGATCAAATCGTCGAGACGCGACAGGAAGACCAGCATGCCGTCATCGCGGCGATAACCCAGGTCGCGCGTCTCGACCGCCACGCCTTTGCGCTCGACGGCAATTTCCTTCGGCTCACTGGCCGTGCCGGCGTCGCGCAACGCAAAGCGCGGCAGCACATAGCCGACTTCATTAGCCGCTTGCACATCCGGGTTGATCGCGATGCAGCCGGCTTCCGAGCAGCCGTACTGCTGGAACATGTATTTAGATTTGGCCCTGATCTGCCCGAACCAGGGGTCGGGCAAGAGGGTGCCGGATGTCATCGTTGCGTGGATCTGCTCGCCGGCCGGCAGAAGCCTGGCGAGCGTGTGCAGGATGGCCGGCGATGAGATCAGATAGGGCCGCTCCGTTTCGCGCAGCTTGCGCAGCAGGAATTTGGGGTTGCCGGTGTCCAGTATGGCGGGCGACTGGCCGCGCTTCAGCGCCGCCATCACGCCGCAGATCAAGCCATAGGAATGGGTGGTTGGACCGGCGATCAACGGGGTCATGTCCTGTGGCTCGACAAACGCCGAGGTGTAGCTCTCGACCTCGTCGTCTATCTCGCTCCAGGCGCGCGCGATGCATTTCGGCTCGCCGGTCGTGCCAGAGCTCATCTGCAACAGCTGTCCAGCTTCGCTGGCGCGCTCCTCGCAGATCGGCTCGCTTTCCAGCCGGTTGTAGAAAAGCCAGTTGCACTTCGCCGTCTCCGCCTGCCGGCGCGCCGCGGCATATGGGGTCGAGGGATGCAGCGGCAGCACGCTGGCGCCGGCCGCACGCGCGGCAAAGAAGAACGCCAGCCAATCCTGCGCCTCGGAGAAACAGACCGCAAAGCGGTCGCCTGCGCGCTCGTCGAGTTGCGCCGCGGCCGCAATGCGGTCCGCCGCGTCGCGGAAATAGGTTTGATCAAAGACCGTGTCGTTGATTGAGATCATGTTTTCTGTCTCCCTACGCGACTGCAAGGCTGTTTGGGATTTCGTGAGTGCATTCGGTGCCCGGTGGCGCGAGCTTGCGTCGCAGCAGCGATTCCGTGCGGATGCGAGGCTGGAACAGGCCAAGCGCGGCTTGCCGGTGTGTCAGTCCGAACTGCCGGCAATGGTCCTGCAACCGCCTGCCGACGCCTGACCAGAAGCTGTCTTCGTCGAGACCGTAACAATGCCGCAGCAGATGCGAGATCTCGGCGAGGTTGTAGACAAACAAGGCGTCCAGGCAGAGTTCGCCGAGCAAATCGGCGCTCTCCATCCAGTAGTACTGGTTGGGCGCGGCGTCATGATAGGCAGGGTTCAAGGCGAGGAAGTCGGGAACAGTGGAGGGATCGCGCAGGAAGCCAGGCACATATTCGACGCTGTCGTGGAAGTCGCGCATCGCCAGCCTCACTGGCCAGCCATCGCGATGGATCAGGATCAGGTTCTGGCCATGCGCTTCCGTCGCGATGCCATGGCCGACGAGCAGGTGAAACACCGGCATCGCCACCGTATCCACAAGCCTGTCGAGCCAGGCGTCAAGCCCGTACTGCTCGATCCAGTCCGCGACGAACGGCCGGCCGTCACTCTCCAAGGCCATCAGCGCGTTGAGAGGCACAGCGGTTTCGCCGGACTGAAGGCTGCTGGTAACGTCCTCCCGCCAAATCGCGGCGATCTGTCCTGCCAGTGGTCCTTCCCGATCTGCGATCGTACCGGCATATTCGGCGAGGATCGTGAGCGAATAGCGCGCCTCGAACAGCGTATCGCTGGCGACAATGTCCTTGAGCCAGCGGCTGATCGACGGCGCGCTGCACACCGAATGCGGCTCGATGATGCGCTTGGCCGACGAGTTGACGAGGTTCATCGGCAGTTTGAGATTGGCGCGTCGCGGGTGATCGCGATTGAAAAGCGTCCGCACGGATTGGCTGGCGGTATAGCGATCGCCGGCCTGGCCGAGGAAACCGGCGGAGCCCTCCGCCAGCCAGCGCGACAGCTCCGAGCCCTGCAACGCTTTCCATTGCCAGGGATGCAGCGGCATCAGGCCGAACCGCCTTGCATTGTCGCCGAGCCGGGCACGGCGTTCGTCCAGCAGCGAGTAGGTTTCGGCGCCGAGTTCGTGCATCCAGAAAGCCTGCTCGTCCGTAGGAAACGCCGAGTGCAGACGTTCGGGCGCGACCGCCAGCCAAGCCAGCTGGAAGGCGTTGCCTGCTTCCGGGCCGTACGCCACATGGTCGGTGTAATCGAAGCCGGTGCGGGCCTTGAAACACGGATGATAGGGATGGCCCTCATCGATCGCGCTGTCGAGTTGTGCAAATGGCAGATCGCGGCGCGGCCTGGGCCGGAGATTGCGCCCGTTCCAGGCGCTGAAATCGAGCGTCCGATCCAGTTCGGATGTGAGTTGCGCGCGCCGTTCGGGGCAGGTGTCTATGCTCACAAGGAGATCGCCGAGCGTCGCCGGGCGCCATTGGTCGTCGCAGCCCCGCACGATCGTTTCGGCGACAATCCTGACCCGGCCGAAGGCGCCGATCGATCCCTCGCAGCGTATCGAGGCGGCGCCGCAGCGCCATTCGAAACCGGCTTTCCCGCTGCCGCGCGACACCGCGCAATCGACCAGGCCCTCATAGACCAGGGCTTCCGCGAGCTGGCGCATCACACGCAGCTCGGGGATGCCGTGGAGATCAAGAGGCAATGGCATGTGCCTGCTCCGCGGCCACAAACAGCCCGACACGGCTCAGTGGATTGGGAAAATGCGTGTAGATGGCGCCGCCGCCCTCGGCCAGCTCATCGACATCCTGCAGCCGGATCGCCAGGTTGGCCTTTGCGGTGATGTGCGGCTTGTCCAGCAGGCTGGTCGCGAATTCACCGCCCGCGCCACTGAGCTCTCGCGCCAGCTTCTTGAGCCGCGCACGCAAGATGGCGATCAGTTCGGCCTCGCTTGCCAGGCCGTCATGCCCGGCGCGCGCGACGACCGAAAAGATCTGATTGACGATGAGATAGTAGGAGAGCCGCTCGCGAATCTCGCGGTCGTCGAAGAAGAGACTGCGGATCTGGGCAACCTCAGGGACCAGGCCATACCACCGGGCCCTGAAACTGTTCGAGAGGTAGAATCCCTGGCTGTCGCGATAAAAATATCGGCTGGGAAGCCCCTGCTGCGACAGGTCGAGCAAGCTGTTCTGCTGATGCGCTTCCAGCGCGACGCCGAACCGATCGTAGAGTTTGACCAGCGGATCGAGCGCACAGTCGAGATAGCATTCGAACCAGCGACGGCACGCCTGCCGCACCGAGATATCCTGATCCTGCGCGACGCGCCGGACGATGTTTTCGAACAATGAGCTGTGCCCGGGACGTGGTTCGGCCGTCAGTGCCGAAACGGTTATCACGGGATCGTCGGCGCGGCCCCGGAACGGGTTTTGGCGGAAGATGACTTCGAAACCGCTCTCGGCCGGCCCGGAAATATCCAGCGTCACGTATGCGCTGTCGTGGAGAAAGCCGAGGCGCGGCTCGAACGTGTCGATGCCGGCGCGTTCGAACAGGCGCGCCACGGCAACGCCTGCCTCCAGCTCGTGCCTCCTGTTAACGCGCTTGGAGTTGGTGATGCGGACGGGCAGCGAGAATTTCGGCATCCAGGCGGCATCGTCGCTGTAAACCGTGCGCACCGAAGAAGTCGCCGTGAACACCGGCCCTGCCGGACCGAGATACCGGATCTGCCCTGAATCGATGAGCGCGCGCACCGCCGGGTCGAGCATCAATGCTTGCGCCTGAAGCGGATGCATGGGCAGGAGCATCTCGCCGTTACCCGCGGCAACGTTGCCGGCGTCATTCCCCAGCAGTGAGTTGACGATCGAGGCCACCGCGATGCCAGCGGAATCCTCGCGAACAAGGTGGGCAGCGGCGGCGAAATAGGCCAGTTGGAAACCGCCGCGCAATTCGGGGGCATAGACCTCCTGCTGCCAGTTCGACATGCCTTGCAGGCTCTTCGGCGTCGGATGCAGCGGATGCCCGAAATACAGGGATTGTTCAGCGGCTATAAAGCCGACCGGTGGCGGCGCCCGATCGGCGGCGTCGAGGTAACGTTTCGTCGCCTGACAGCTCTGAAGAATCCGTTCGAGGAGTTCCACATCGGCTTGTCGATGCGTGGCCGATCCGGCTTCCCTGGCTCCCAGCACAAGCAGATGCACGGCCAGGATCGGTTCTATCTCGTGCCAGTTCGGACCGGCATCCTGACGCATCCAGATCTGTCCAAACAGGTGCATTCCGCAAAGCGATCGGGATTTCATTTCGATACGCAGCACGGCATGCCGCGACGGCAGGGAAATCTCCACGCAATCGAAGTTCCGTTCTCCAATGCGGTGGAACACGGGGTTCCCGGAATTCAGCTCACGCAGATAGCTGTTTGCGAAGGCTCGAAAAATTGCCTGTTCTGCTGCAATCTGATTCTTGTCGATCATTCGTTGCGGACGCCATGTCGCACATACGCCGGGCAGGCGCTCTGTGCTGAGTTTCAAAGGTTTTGATGGCGCCGCGCGTGAAGGGCCAGCCTTGCTGCGGCCGCGGCTAAAACTAAACTATCATTGTCATGTTATCCTAGTCAGGTGGAGGGATCAACCTCCCGAATGCGGTCATCTGGGCAATGCTAGCGCGGCTCATCTGGACAGTTCGATCCCGGCCCGATTGCCTTTTTAGCCGAAACGGTTGGCGCGGAAGGTTGCAAGCATGGGGTGCGGATTGCCGGAGGCGACTTCTTTGGCCAGCAATTCGCCGACGATCAGTCCAAGCGTGGCGCCGCTGTGGCTAAAGGCGACGTAAAGATCGGCGATGGTCTCGACGGAGCCAAGCACCGGCTCGCCATCGCCGGGTATAGGCTTCGGGCCAACCGCGTGGGTAGCGAGTTGGAGCCGCGGATTGCCTTCGAGCACGGCGCTGGCTTCGTCGAGCAGTGCTGTGACCGTCTTGTCGTGCACGGTGTAGGTGCCGTCCGAGTTGACCACGACTTCTTCCTCCGACCATGCCGAATCCAGAACAAGTGCGCCATCCGGCGTCGGGCGCATCGCCACGCGCGGCGTATTCAGCACGGCACGAAGGTCGGTCTTGATCGGTTTGGTCTTCAAGAGAAGTGAAATCGGTGTGGCGTCGGGGACATGGACTCCGATCTCCGCAAGCATGGAAGGCGTCGCTGGCCCTACGGCAAGGACCACTGCATCCGCCTCGACCGGCGCACCGCCAGCAGTGACGACGCCACTTGCGCGACCGCCTGTGGCAACTATCCGCACGCGCCCAGCGTCCTGAACAAGCTTGCCGCCGCGGGAGCGGAATTCATTGAGCAGCAGATCGATCAAAGAGGGCAGGTCAACCCATCCTTCGCCAGGATTGAAGATGGCGCCCTGCGGGGTGATCGCACTGGCATCGATGCCCGGCGTCACTGCGCCAACTGCGGCAGGTTCGAGAAGAAGCGCGTCATAACCAATATCCTGCTCCAACTGCCACATCGATGCGATCTGGTTCGCCTCATCATCCGCATCCCAGGTGAGGCCGCCGTAAAAGCAAAGCCACGATGCGGTTTGCGGCCTTGTGGCGGCCAGTGTCCGATAACGGTCGATGCCTGCAAGCCTCAAACGGTGATAGGCAGTGTCCGCGCGTCGCGCTGAGTTCAGCCAGGAAAGTGAACGGCCGGATGCACCGTTGGACGGCGCGCCGTCGTTGACAATGGTCACGTCAAGCCCAAGGCGGGCGAGGTGCAGCGCGGTCGAGGCGCCAAAGATGCCTGCGCCGACAACGACGACATGGCGCGGCTTTGGGGATGCAGTCATTAGAGAAATCCTTCTACGCAGAAGATGGGCCGGGAATGTGAGATCGCCACAAGCGCGGCGGCCTAGTAGTCCGACAGCTTCTTCATGTAGCGCCGGCCCTCGAGCATCGGCCGATCGCGCAAACCGGCCAGCTTGTAGGCAAAACGCCATAGAGTGTCGAAGAAGACCAAAGGCACGAGACAGGGTTTGATGTGTTCGGACATACCGCCGAGGTCGAGTTCGGCTCCATCGAGCACCAGGATGTTTTCCCGGCTGCCGTACTTGATAAGGAAATCGCGGGCGCGTTCGGAAAGGCTCCGCGTCTCGTCCAAACCCAGCAAGACGATGAAGCAGGCGTCCCTGTCCACCACTTCGAATGGGCCATGGAAGAACTCGTTCGCGTGTATAGCCTGCGAGTCGTACCATTGCATTTCCATGAGCACGCAGATGGCGTAGCAATAGGCCGCACCGTAGCTGGCACCGCTGGCCAGTGTGTAGATTGCCTGTCGATGTGCGAAGCGAGGGGCGAAGGCCTCGAACCGGTCAGCGTAGGCCCGGTGCGCGCGCTCGATGGCCGGTTGAAGATGGCTCAGGCTGATCAGCAGGTCGTTGGTTAGCCCGCCATCCTGCCGAGCATCGATCAGACCGGCGAGCAGCATGTAGAGCACGCCGTAATTGCTGTAGGCTGCATCGATTGCTTTGCCCGTCGTGTACGAAGCCTGGTAGGCGATCGGGTGGTCGACCGCCCGCGCGAGGGGCGATGTTTGGTCGAGCGTCATGCCGATTGTCGTTGCGCCTCGCGCCCTGGCGTGATGGGCCGCCCGCACGGTCTCCTTGGTGGTTCCTGTCTGCGAGCAAAGGACAACGAGCGTGTCAGGTCCCAACCGCCGCGGATCTCGGCAGACGAACTCGTCCGCGTTGTAGCTGTCGCAGGCGAATGTCCCATTGTGGCGGTCGAGGAAGTATTTGCCTGCCATCATGATCGAGAGCGAGCCGCCGCACGCCACGAGAAAAAGGTGCGAAAACTGCCTGCCCGCCGTGGCGTTCAGAGCGCGTTCTATGTCGGCGGGCAGGGCGGAAATCATGAGCTTCCTCGTCTCGTTGACAGAGTTGGGGTCGGTACGCAATTGACAGGCAGCAGCCATTGTGCGAACGTTATCACATCCTTTAAGCTGAAAGTCCTGCAATGGTCAAGATTGCCGCGATGGGCGATAACGTGGTCGATTGCTATCTTGCTCGCGGCGAGATGTATCCTGGCGGAAACTCCCTCAATGTCGCCGTCTTTGTGAGCCGCTTTGGCGGGCAGTCGGCCTATGTTGGAGCGATCGGCAGAGACCGGGCCGGGGACCTGATCTGCACCGCACTGGCGTCGGAGCGCGTTGACGTCACCCGATTGCGGCGCCTCGAAGGGCCGACCGCGTACTGCCTCATCGGTCACCACAACGCCGATCGGATTTTCCTGGATTTCGACCTTGGCGTTTCGATGTTCACGCCGACGCATGAAGATCTGGATTTTCTCTCAGGCTTTCAGGCCGTCCACGTCGGCCAGTCCAGCGGGTTGGACCCGTGGGTTGCCTTAGTGTCAGGTAACTCCCTGTTATCTTATGATTTTTCTACCCGGCGGGAGCCGGATCACCGGCGCAAAATTGCACCTTATTGCTATCTCGCTTCCGTCTCAGGGGATGGTCTCGACGACAAGGAATTGGCCGCAATCGTATCCGAGCTGCTTGCATCTGGTTCAAAGTGGGTTTTGGTGACTCGCGGTCGAGCCGGCGCGGTGCTTCACAGGGACTTCGTCTCCTACCACACTCCGGCGCGGCTGGTCGAACCCGTCGACACCTTGGGCGCGGGCGACACCTTCATCGCCCGAACACTACTAGGCCTGCTCAGGGAAGAGGCGCCTCAGGACATTCTTCGCCATGCTGCAGAGGCGGCGGCTGCAACCTGCCAGTACTATGGCGCGATCGGCCATGCGTCAGCTATAGATATCGGGAACATGACGCCCGAGATCCTCCGCGGGGCCCGGCACGCTCCACCCGGGAAAGCCGTCTAGCTGCGAAATTCTCCGAAACAATTGACGCGGGAAGCGGACAATGCTAGATGAAGTGATAACGTTCTCATCCGCTAGCGAAACGCCGCCTAAGAGCGTTTTTGATGGATCAGACGTCGAGTGGGACCGCAAGGCCGGGGTTCGGCCGATCGTAAGAGGAGAAGACATGCAAACAAATTCGAGCAGGCGCCACCTGGTGAAATGCGGTCTGGCGCTGTGCGTCGCGCTGGTGACAGGACCTGGCACATTGGCCTGGTCCACGCAGGCAAAGGCGAGCGACAACCCCTACAATCTCATCGACCCGACGGTGATCAGCGTCGGAACGATGGGCGATGCGAAACCCTACGTCTTCACCGACGCCAACGGCAACTTCACCGGCTTCGACGCGGAGCTCTTCCGCGACGTGGCGCGCCGGCTTGGGTTCAAGGAGGAGCAGGTCGTCTTCACCGGCCAGGAATTCTCGGCGCTGCTGCCATCCGTCGCCAACGGCCGCTTCGACGTCGCTGTCGCCGCCATTGGCACGACCGCGGAGCGCAAGAAGACCGTGGATTTTGGCGATGGCTATCTCGCGGGTTACCTTTCGATCATTTCGGCCGATCCGGCTCTGACGAGCAATGAGAGCACCGCTGGAAAGCGCATCGGCGTCATCCAGGGGACGCTGCAGGAAATCTATGCCGAGAAGAATCTGAAGGGCGACATCGTCAAGTTCCCTGACAACAACACCGCAGTGGCGGCGCTGAACAATGGGACGATCGATGGCCATTTCACCGACTATGAGTCGGCCAAGCAGTATGTAGAACGCTACAAGAACCTGAAGATAACAATGAACGTGCCGTCCTTCGATGCGCCGGCCGGGTTCGTCGTCAGGAAAGGCAACGATGCCTTCCGCGAGGCACTGAACAAGGCGCTGCGCGAGGCCATGGATGATGGCACTTGGAAACGGCTGCACGAAAAATGGTTCGCGGGCACCCCCATGCCAGCTCAATATCTGCCCAAAGAGTGAGCTCGAGCGACTTCGCTGTGTTTTCCGGCCGGGCCCGTGAGCAACGGTGCCCGGCCGAGTTATAGATGGACTTGATATGAGCTGGTACGATACCTTCGCCCGCAGCTTCCTTGATTTCCAGGCGATGGCAGAAGTTCTGCCAAACATGGTGAGGGTCGGCCTCAAGAATACCCTGATCCTGGCTGTCGCCTCGACGTTATTCGGGACGCTGATCGGTATCGTCCTCGCGGTGATGGGGATCTCCGAGAACCGGCCGCTGAAGCTCCTCGCGCGGGTCTACACCGATATCTTCCGTGGGCTTCCCGCCATTGTCACTATTCTGATCATTGGCCAGGGCTTCGCGCGGTTGGGCCGCGACCTGTTCGGTCCATCGCCTTATCCGCTGGGCATTCTGGCGCTCAGCCTCATTGCCGGCGCCTACATCGGAGAAATTTTCCGGGCCGGCATTCAGAGCGTCGAGCGCGGTCAGATCGACGCCACCCGCACGCTCGGAATGACGTATGGCCAAGGCATGCGCCTGGTGGTGATCCCACAAGGCATCCGCCGCGTCCTGCCGGCACTGGTCAACCAGTTCATCGGCAACGTCAAGGACTCCAGCCTGGTCTATTTCCTTGGCCTGCTCGCCTCCGAACGCGAACTGTTCCGCGTCGGCCAAGATCAGGCCGTGCTGACCGGCAACCTGTCGCCGCTCTTGCTGGCCGGCGTGTTCTACCTCGTGATCACGGTGCCGTTAACCCACCTCGTCAACTACATCGACGGGCGCATGCGCGTCGGCAAGCGTATCACCGGCGTGCAGAGCGGCCTCAAGGAAGTCGCCGAGCTTGCGGAAGCCGGCTTGCCGGGCGCAGCGAAGTCGCTCGCACGCTTCAAGGGTGGCAGCATCGAGGTCAAGAATATCGACATGGCCTACGGCGCCGTCCAGGTGCTCCATGACGTCAGTCTGAAAGTGGAGCCCGGGACGGTCACCTGCCTGATCGGGCCATCCGGCTCGGGCAAGTCGACCTTGCTGCGTTGCCTCAACCGCCTCGTCGAGTGTCGAGCCGGAGACATCCTGCTCGATGGCGAAAGCATCTACAGCCAGACCCCTGACCATCTCCGGCGGCGTGTCGGCATGGTTTTCCAGCAATTCAACTTGTTCCCCGACCGCAGTGCGCTCGCCAACATCACCCTGGCGCTGCGCAAGGTAAAAGGCATGTCGCGCGAGGAGGCTGAGCGCGCGGCGTTAGCGAGGCTGCATGAAGTCAGACTCTTGGAGCGCAAAGACCATCGTCCGGCAAATCTCTCGGGCGGACAGCAGCAGCGGGTGGCCATCGCGCGCGCCCTGGCTCTCGAACCCGAAATCATGCTGTTCGACGAAGTCACCAGCGCCCTCGATCCGGAATTGGTGAAGGGCGTCCTGAACTTGATGGCCGACCTCGGGCGGGGCGGGATGACGATGGTCGTCGTTACGCATGAGATGAACTTCGCTCGCAAGGTTGCAAACCAGGTCGTATTCATGGACGAGGGGCGGATTGTCGAGGCAGGGCGACCAGCGGACCTTTTCGACAATCCGCAAAGCCCACGCCTTCGGCGCTTTCTGTCTGAGGTGCTGTGATTGCGATGGTGTGTGCAACGGCGAGTGCTGCTGTGTTCGGGCTTGCGGGGTGGGCCTGACTCCCACTAGCTCGTCTTTGCGACGCACGAATGGGCGGCGGGGCTTGCCGAGTGATTCAAAGATTGTCAAAAAACGCAACCATCATAGAGGTTGCTCGCCGGGCCGGGGTCAGCTCCGCCACGGCGGGGCGTGTGCTTGGCGACTACGGCTACAGCAGCCCCGAGGTTCAGGAGAAGGTGCGCGCCGCCGCAACTGCGCTCGGCTATCGCCCCAATCGCCTGGCAAAAGGTCTGATCACCGGTAAGACGCAGACTATCGGAGTTGTGGTCGGCGATATCGAAAGCCCATTCTACGCGAGCGTCTTGCGTGGAATAGGGGATGTCGCGCGCCGTGGCGGCTTCGGCGTTATCGTTACGAATAGTGACGAAAATGCCGAACTCGAGCGAGAGGCAGTGCAACTGCTGCTGGAAAAGCAGGTCGACGGTTTGATCGTCTCGTCGACATTCGCGGATCAGCCGGATCATCTTCGTGAGGCAGTCGCGGCCCGCTGTCCAGTGGTGCAGTTCGACCGCATCGTGGCGGGCCTGGAAACCGATTCCGTGGTGGTCGACAATGTGTCTGTAACGCGCAGCAGCATCGCTGCGATGATCGAGGCCGGACACAGCCGCATCGGCATACTGGCCGAACTGGGTCCGGGACAGCGCGATGATGTCGGCTCGTTTGTGGCGAACGTCGATCTCTCCAGCGCTGACGTTCGCTACAAACATCCAAGCTGGCAACGGCTGTTGGGTTATCTGGAAGCCCATCGTGCCGCAGGTATCGAGCCGGATCTGCAGTTGATCCGCCGCGTGGCGCTCTATTCCAGCGAGGCGGCCCGCAAAGAGGCGCTCGATCTGCTGACGATGCGCAATGCGCCGTCCGCTCTATTCACCGCCGACGGTGTGATGTCGACAGGCGTTCTGGAGGCGACTTCCGCACTGAAGCTTGCGATTCCAGGAGACGTTTCGCTGCTTTGCTTCGACGATCTCGACTGGATGCAGTTCGTGGCCCAAGGTATCACAGCCATCGCGCAGCCAGCGCATTTGATCGGAGCGGCGGCGGCGGAGCTTCTCTTGAAGAGGCTGGCGGAGGCCACCTTACCTTTCGAGCACCGTGTCCTGGCGGCCCGCTTGGTGGAGCGCAATTCGATTGCCGTGCATGTCTAAGGGCTGGACGATCTGAAGTCCCCTGAGGGGAAGCAGGCCCGTCCCTGACATTCAACCACTGCCTGCGTTGACCTCAAACGGTCGTAGGTCATTCAGGAAAGCATCGGCAGGCCAGTTGAAACCGCTGACCTGAACTGCCCGGCTGTTCTTCACCAACACTGGCGGTCCCATCGGTGCTCGTCATTGCCAGCCAGTCGACCCCGACCGTTCACACGCACGAGGCCGGCTGCTGCGATGGCCACGCTTGTCGCCTCGGTCGGTCGGACGCACCGAGCAGGCGTGAAATATATTTCTATACATGAATTTTATTGACACTCGAGCCAACTCCTGCGAATGATCAACTGCTGGGCCTCGGGAGGAGGTTCGGCCTCATTAACCACAAGCGGCGGCACGTAAGTGCCCGACCGCCCAATTGACCAGGCTTCGGCCGAGGGAGGACTCTTGCGCAAATTTTTGAGCATGCTCGCCATTTCGGCAGCCGCCAGCACAGTGTTGGGGGCAAGCCACGCCGCTGCCCAGGCCGCCAACCCGTTCAAGTGCGAGCCGGGTGAAAAATACGTCATGAACGTCATGGTTTCCGGCGTCGAATATTGGTTCCCGGTCTACGAGATGTTCAAGCAGGCTGGCAAACAGTTCGGCTGCGAGACCGAATATACCGGGACGCCCGAATACGACGTGAACAAGCAGATAGCGACGTTCGACCAGGCGCTGGCTCAGAAGCCGGCTGGCATCCTGGTCCATCCGATGAACTCGGATCCCTTCATCGAGCCAATCAATCGGGCCATTGAGCAGGGAACGGCAGTAGTCACATTCGCCGCAGACTCGCCCAACTCCAAACGAGTGTCCTACATCACCTCCGACAACGTCGCCGAAGGCACCTATGCCGCCGATGCAGTCGCCAAGGCGATGGACGGCAAGGGCGAATACGCAGTCCTCGAAAACCCCGGACAGGACAATCACGACAAGCGCATTGCCGCCTTCATCGCCCGCATGGAAGCCAAATGGCCGGATATGAAGCTCGTCGGCCGCGCGGCGTCGAACCAGGATGCGACGAAGGCCTATCAGGCCGTGCTCAGCCTTGCTCAGGCGCATCCCGATCTGGGCGCGGTGTTCATGCCGGAAGCCAACTCGGCAATCGGCGCCGCTCAGGCCGCGAAGGAAGGCGGCGGCAAGATCCGGGTTATGCTGGCCGACGTCAACGCCAAGATCCTCGACATGATCAAGGCCGGCGAGATCTTTGGCTCAGTCAACCCGAACCAGGGTATGCAGGGCTATATGGGGTTCATGCTGCTGTGGCTGGCCAAGCATCCCGAGCTGATCGACCCGATGAACGACGCCCGGCGGTCGGGATTCAACGCCATGAGCGTGCCCTTCGTCGACAACGGCTTTTCCATCGTCACCGCGGAAAATGCCGACGATTTCTATTGGGACGCCTACCTCAAGCGGCGCGGCACCAAGGGCATCGAGGAATAAGCCTGCCGCTCCTGGAGCTCTTTCGGAATGCTCGACCGGACGGGGCGCTCGCGCCCCGTCGACCCGGGCCATATCATCAATTTCAACGCTGCAGGGGGACGGAGTGACTGCCGCCGCCATTCTTGAAATCCGCGACGTCTCGAAATCCTTCGGCGCCATCAAAGCGCTGACACGGGTCGATTTCACGCTGCGGCGGGGCGAAATTCACGCGCTGTGCGGCGAGAATGGCGCGGGCAAGTCCACGCTGATGAATATCATCGCCGGCATTGTGCAACCTGACGAAGGCGCCATTCGTCTCGAAGGCAAGAACGTCACCATTACATCGCCATCCGCCGCGCAGCGGCTTGGCATAGGCCTCGTCCATCAGGAAATCGCGCTCTGCCAGGATGCCACGGTCGCCGAGAATATCCTCATGGCGGCCATCAACAGTCGGCGCGCGCCGCTGATGAATTTTCGCCGGCTCTACGCCGATGCGCAGAAGATAATGGACCTGCTGGCGCCGATCCCGGTCGAGACGCCGGTCGCCGACCTTTCGATTTCCAACCAGCAACTTGTAGAAATCGCCAAGGCGCTGACGCTCGACTGCCGGGTGTTGATGCTCGACGAGCCGACGGCCGCGCTGACCGAGACCGAGGCGCAGCGGCTTTTCGCAATCGTCCGCGATCTCAAGGCGCGCGGAATTTCAATCATCTACATCAGCCATCGCATGGCCGAGATCTTCAGCCTGTGCGACCGCGTCACGGTCTTTCGTGACGGCAGATATGTAGCGACCGATTCTATCGCTTCGGTCACTCCCAATGATGTCGTGCGCAAGATGGTCGGCCGCGAAATCACGCAGCTCTATCCCGAAAAGCTCTCGCCTGAACGGCGTACCGACCGCCCTGTGCTGTCGGTCGAAAATCTCTCCTATCGACAGGGTTCCGCCGGCGTTAGTTTCACGCTTCGAACAGGCGAAATTCTTGGCATCGGCGGGTTGATTGGCGCCGGCCGCAGCGAGATGGTCCAGACCGTTTGCGGCTTGCGCCCGAAAGTGTCGGGATCGGTCGAACTCAATGGCGAGCCGGTCAGCATCAGGACCTACAGCGATGCAGTGCGCGCGGGCCTGGTCTACCTCTCGGAGGACCGCAAGGCGTCTGGCCTGTTCCTGGACCTGTCGGTTGCCTCGAACATCTCCGCGCTGGACCTTCGGAAGCTGACCACGCCGCTTGGGCTGCTCGATCGCCGCGCCGAGGCAAAGCAAGCCACCGACCTGGTCGAGCGCCACGGTGTGCGCATGGGCGGCATCGAGACTCAGGTGTCGACGCTCAGCGGTGGCAATCAGCAGAAAGTCGCCATCGCCAGGCTTCTTTCGGTCGGCCCCAAAGTGGTCGTTCTGGACGAGCCCACACGCGGCGTCGATGTCGGCGCCAAGGTGGAAATTCATCGCCTGCTTCGCGATCTCGCCGAGCGGGGCGTCGGCGTCATCGTGATTTCATCCGAGCTTCCGGAATTGATCGGACTCAGCGACCGGGTGCTTGTCATACACGAAGGCGCCATCGTCGGCGAACTGGGAGCGGACGAATTGACTGAAGAGGCAATCATGCTGCTGGCTTCGGGTCTCCGGCAGCAACAATCAAACGCAAGGCAGGTTCAGAATGTCGCTTAGACAGACCGGAGGAACCCTCATGGACGCTGAAATCAAGGCGAGCAGCCCCGGGCTTGGCGGGCGCAACTGGCTGCGTCTTGGGTCAATGCGCGAGGCGGGGCTGATCGCAATCATGCTGGCGCTGTGCGTCGCCATGACATTCGCTTCGCCGCATTTCCTGACCTGGGGAAATTTCCGCGCCATGCTGATGAGCTTCTCCATTGAAGGCATCGTCGTGGTCGGCATGACGATACTCCTGATTGTCGGCGGCATCGACCTTTCCGTCGGGTCGGTGGTCTGCTTCTCCATGGTCGTGTCAGGCGCTCTGTTCCTGATGGGTCTGGAACCGTGGACCGCGAGCCTCCTAGGCATAGGCGCCAGCGCGCTGATCGGCGCGGTGATGGGCTTCTTCGTGACCGTTATCGGGCTCAATCATTTCATCACATCGCTGGCGGCGATGGTGATCGTGCGCGGTCTCTGCCTTGTCATCACCAAGGGAACCCCGCTGTCGCTGTTCACCCTGCCACCAGGGTTCAAGGCGATCGGCCAGGGCAGCTTCGGCAATGTACCTTATGTCATCGTCATATTTATCGTGGTCGTGGCCATCTTCGATTTTCTGCTTCGGCGTGCCACGGCCTTCCGCAAGGTCTTCTACACCGGCAGCAACGAGAAGGCGGCCCAATTTTCGGGCATCAAGACCAAGCAGGTCAAATTCTGGGTCACGGTTCTCTGCTCCACCCTCGCGGGCTTTGCCGGCGTCATCTATATGTCACGCTTTGGCGCTGCGACCCCGACCTTCGGCGCTGGCATGGAGCTCAACATCATCGCCGCGGCAGTGATTGGCGGAGCATCGCTCAATGGCGGCTCGGGCACGATCTTCGGCGCCATACTGGGCATGGCGCTGCTCTCGGTCGTCACAAGTTCGCTGATCCTGCTAGACGTTTCAGTTTATTGGCAGGACATGATCAAGGGATGCATCCTGCTCGCGGCGGTGTCGATCGACCACTTTCTGCACCGCAGGAAATCCTGAGCAGCAGCGCGAGATTTGAGCATCCATCATGTCACCAACCAATTCGCGGGACGACGTCACGATCGTCCGCCAGATGTATCAGGCGCTTGTGCTTCATTACATGGAAGCCAAGACGCAGGCGGAAATCGCCAAGGAGCTCGGCATCTCGCATGCCACCGTCAACCGCCTCATCAAACGCGGTCATCAACTCGGGCTTGTCGAGATCAAGATCAAGTCACCGGTCGAGCAACTGATCGACATCGAGGCGCGACTTGTCGCGATAGGTGGACTCCAAAGGGCTGTGGTCGTCCCCTCCGTTTCGGACAATCCGCAGACTGCGCTTCAGCGTGTCGGTGAGGCCGCAGCCAGGCTGGTGCTCGAGACGATCAAGAACGGCGACACGATTTCCATCACCGGGGGCAAGGGGGTGAGTGCCGTCGTCGCCGGCCTCAAGCCGAGCCGCAGCTACGACGTCGAGGTTGTTCCCGCCACCGGCCTGGTCCAGGGCAAGCATTACACCGACGTCAATCATGTCGCGTCTCTGATGGCCGACAAGCTCGGCGGCCGCGCCTATCAGGTTCACGCGCCGCTGTTTGCCGACAGCCCGGCCCAACGCGACATGCTGATGGGCGTGCGGGCGGTTTCGGATGTCTTCAACAAGGCGCGCGAAGCAACGCTTGCGGTCGTCGGCATCGGCTCCATCCTGGCTCACGATTCAAGCTACTACGATCTGCACCCGTCGTCGAGCGCCGACCGGCTGGCCATCGAGCGCTCGGGCGCGGCGGGCGAGCTGCTCGCCCATCTCATCGACAGCGAAGGCAAGCTCGCCGACTACAGCCTCAACCGCTCACTGGTCTCGCTGACGCTTGAGGAATTCGCGACCATTCCGCAGTCGATCGGGGTCGCAAGCGGCGCCAGCAAGGTGGTCCCGATCCTCAGTGCCATGCGCGGCTCTCACCTCGATACTCTCGTCACCGACGAAACCACCGGCTTGAAGATCCTCGAGCTCGCCGAAGGAAATGCAGCATGAATTCTCGACAAATCACCCGCTCAATCGGCAAGTCCGGCGTTGTCGCTTCGACGGTGGGCCTAGGCACCTGGGCCATCGGCGGCTGGATGTGGGGTGGCACCGATGAAGCAGAATCGATCGCCGCCATCCGGGCGTCCATCGATGCCGGCGTCTCATTGATCGACACCGCGCCGGCTTACGGTCTCGGCCGCAGCGAAGAGATCGTCGGCAAGGCCATCAAGGGCCGGCGCGACCGGGCGGTTATCGCCAGCAAATGTGGCCTGAACTGGCATTCGAAAAAGGGCAACCACTTCTTCGATCAGGATGGAACGCCGGTGAACCGATATCTCGGCGCCGACGGCATCGCTTATGAAGTGGAACAGAGCCTGCGGCGGCTCGGCACCGACTATATCGATCTCTACATTACCCACTGGCAGGACCCGACGACCCCCATTGCCGAAACAATGGAAGCGCTCGAACGCCTCAAATCCGCTGGCAAGATCCGCGCCATCGGCGCAAGCAATCTAGATGCTGCCGAGCTGCAGCAGTATCTAGCCGCTGGCCAGCTCGACGCGATCCAGGAAAGATATTCGATGCTGGATCGCGAGATTGAGCAGACATTGCTGCCGATCGCGCGCCAGCATCAGGTTGCTGCGCTCAGTTACTCGTCGCTCGCGCTCGGCCTGCTCTCAGGCGCCATGGATCCGGCGCGTGAGTTCAGCGGCGACGACCAGCGCAAAGACAATCCGCGCTTCTCTCAGGCCAACCGGCGCAAGGTAGCCGCGTTGAAACTTGCCCTGACCCCGGTCGCCGAGATCCACCAGGCAAGCATGGCGCAGATAGTCATCGCCTGGACGCTGGCGCAGCCCGGCATCACCTTCGCGTTGTGTGGAGCGCGAAACGCGACGCAGGCGCTCGACAACGCCAGGGCAGGGGAGATCTTACTGAGCGCGGCGGAACTGAGCGCCATCGATGCGGCGGTGGCCGGGCATCTCGTAGCCATAGACGCGTGATCGAAAGCGCGTCCTGAGATGAATCGAATCCAGACGATCGCCGGCTTGCGCGAGAACCCCGAGGTTGACGTCCTCGTCATAGGCGGCGGCATTAACGGCATCAGCGTGTTTCGCGAACTCGCTTTGCAGGGCGTCGATGTGCTGCTCGCGGAAAAGGGCGATTATTGTGGCGGCGCCAGCGCAGCCCTCTCGCGCATGGTTCATGGCGGCTTGCGCTACCTTGAAAACGGCGAGTTCAAGCTGGTCCGCGAATCTCTGCACGAACGCGATCGGTTGTTGAAGAACGCGCCGCATTACGTTGCGCCACTGCCAACCACAGTGCCAATCTTCGACCTGTTCTCAGGCATAGCAAATGGCGCATTCCGCTTCCTTGGGCTAAGCCGTCGTCCGGGTCGGCGCGGCGCATTGGTCATCAAGACCGGCCTGGCCATGTATGACTTCTTCACCGCCGCACGGCGTATCGTCCCGACGCATAAATTCAGGAGCCGCGCTGAAACGCTCAAGGTCTGGCCTGCGATCAATCCTGCTATCCGCAATTCGGCGACATACTATGACGCCTGGGTCAGCCACCCCGAGCGGCTGGGCACCGAGATGCTGCGTGACACCATGAACCAAAAACCGTCCGCTCGAGCGCTCAACTATGCACGCGTATCGCTCGGTGACGCGAGCCTGGCGCTTAACGATGGACTGTCTGGCGAAACGGTCGCCGTTAAGCCGCGGCTCGTCGTCAACGCCACAGGCGGCTGGATCGACCTGACCAATTCGGCGATCGGAGCCATTGCGCCGAAGCTCATGGGCGGCACCAAAGGTTCGCATCTGATCGTCGATAATCGCGAGCTTCACGACGCGCTCGCCAGCCACATGATCTATTACGAGAACGAGGACGGCCGGATCTGCATCCTGTTCCCCTATCTCGGCAATGTGCTGGTCGGCTCGACGGATATCCGTGTCGACGATCCCGACCAGGCGCGCTGTGTGGATGACGAGCGGCAATACATACGGCAGTCCCTGTCCTTCGTGTTTCCCGAGATCGAGATCGCTGACACCGACATCGTCTTTCAGTTCACCGGGGTGAGGCCACTGCCAAAAAGCCAGGACAGTTTTACCGGGCGCATTCCCCGCGATCATTTCTGCGAGCTCATCGAGGGCGCCGGTATAGTGCCGCCGACGCTCTGCATGATCGGCGGGAAATGGACAACCTTCCGCTCGTTCGGCGAACTGGCAGCGAATATCGTGCTCGAGCGATTGTGCCGACAGCGCATCGTCGGCACCCAAAACATGCCGATCGGCGGCGGCCGGCATTTTCCCATGGCCCCCGAAAAATGGTGCGCAGAACGCGCGGCGGCGCATGGCCTGTCGCTTGACCGAATGCGCAGCCTGTTCGAGCGCTACGGTACCGCGGCGGATGCCGTCGCCGCCCATATGGCAGCGGGACATGACGAGTTCTTGCCCGGCAACGCCTACTCGGCCCGGGAGATTCAGTATCTCATCGCCAATGAATATGTCGAACAGCTGGAGGACCTGCTGCTTCGCCGCACGACAATCGCCATCACCGGTGCTCTCTCTTCCGACCTTCTCGATGCGGTTCTCGATATTCTCGCTGTCGAAAAGAGCTGGGACGCTGCGCGCAAGGCATTCGAGCGCACCGACTTCCTTGCCCTGTTGCAACGCCAGCACGGCGTCGATCTCGACCAGCTATCCCAAAAAGACCAAGGAAGGAGCGCCGAATGCGCATCAGCAAGAAAGTCCGCATGAACCGGTTGTTCGGCGGGGCCCGCTGTCTCGATGTCGCAATCGACCATGGCGTATGCAACGAGCCGTCGTTCCTGCAAGGGCTGGAGGATATGGCTGGCGTCGTCGCCCAGCTGGTCGCCGCGGGACCGGACGCCATTCAGATGAATTATGGCCAGGCCGATCTGCTGCAGTCCCTGCCTGGCAAGGACAAGCCGGCATTGGTCATGCGCATAGACATGGGCAATCCATACAACAAAACCCGCCATCGCTCGATGTGGGCCATCCTGCAGAACGAAGCCGAGCCGCTGATCGGCGCGCTGGAGATGGACGCCGCCTGCGTGGTCGTCAATCTGTTCATGCTGCCCGACGAGCCGGACCTGTTCCGGCAATGCGTCCACAACATCGCCCGGGTTCGCGCCGACTGCGAAAAATACGGCCTGCCGCTGATGATCGAGCCGCTGGCGATGCTGCCCAATTCGGAGCGCGGAGGCTACATGGTCGACGGCGACCCCGAAAAGATCGTCACCCTGGCCCGGCTCGCCAGCGAGATGGGCGCCGATATCATCAAGGCGGATCCGACGACCGATCCGAACGACTTCCACCGGGTCGTGGCGGCGGCGCGCTGTCCTGTCCTTGTGCGCGGTGGGGGCAGGGAGGATTTGCGCGCCGTCTTCGACAAGTCGGCGGCGCTGATGGCACAAGGCGCGGCAGGCATGGTCTATGGCCGCAACATATACCAGCATTCCAACCCTCGTGCCGTCGTGAGAGGATTGATGGCGATCATCCATAAGAATGCCGACGGCGCAGCGGCCTGGGAGCTCTACCAGCAAGAATAATTTTTTGGCGGCTTGGGAGGAGCTTCAATGCAGCAATACATTCTGGGTCTTGATGCAGGGAACACCGTCATCAAGGCCATCATCTTCGACACCGCCGGTCGCGAGCTTGCGCTTGCCGCTCGCGACGGCCGCTCCTGCATGCCAAAGCCAGGTCATGTCGAGCGGGACCTCGGTGAATTGTGGCGTGACGCCGTCGAGGTCATCCGCCAGTGCCTCGATCAATCGGGCATCGACGCTGGCGACATTGCGGTGATCGGCTGCGCCGGGCACGGCAACGGGCTCTACGCGCTAGACCGCGGCGGCGACCCGCTGCTCGGCATCCAGTCGCTCGACACGCGCGGCGTCGGCATCGTCAGCGAATGGGCGGCCACAGGGGTTGGTGACCGGACCTATGTCCACTGTCTGCAACGGCCCTGGGCGGCGCAGACGCCGACTCTGCTGGCGTGGCTCAAGCGTCATGACCCGGCGCTTTTTGCCAGAATAGGCACCGTCTTCCTATGCAAGGATTTTGTCGTCAACCGCCTCACCGGCTCGCGCTCGACCGACACTTCGGATATGTCGGGTTGCGGGCTTTTGCAGATGCCCGGCCGACGCTATGAGCCTGAGTTGCTGGCCGCCTACGGTCTCGACGATTGTATGGAATTGCTGCCTGGCGTGCTGGAAGCCTCCGCCATTGCCGGCCATATCACGCCCGATATCGCCGCTGCCACCGGCCTTCGGGCGGGCACGCCTGTGGTGGCGGGCCTGTTCGACGTCGTCGCCAGCGCCATCGGTTCGGGCGTCACCAGCACCGGCGCCGCCTCGATCATTGCCGGCACCTGGAGCATCAATCAGGTTATCACCCAGGAGCCGATCCGCGATCCGTCGATCTTCATGCTGTCGACGTTCGATCCGCTGCGCTACCTCGCCATCGAATCGAGCGCCACTTCGGCCGCAAATCTCGAGTGGATCGTGCGTGAGTTCTTCGAACATGCGCCGCCGGCAGGCGCATCGCCATTCGAGATCTGCAGCGAGCTTGTTGCTTCCGTCGATCCCGCGGGAGACATGCCGATCTACCACCCATTCCTTTTCGGCTCGCAGCAGAACGGCAAGGCGCGTGCCGGTTTCTACGGCATCGCCGGCTGGCACACGCGGGCGCATATGCTGCGCGCACTGTTCGAGGGCGTCGTCTTCGAACATCGGCGCCATGTCGAGACGCTGGGTCGAGCGGGAGCCATTGTCAGCCAGGCGGTTCTTTCGGGCGGCGGCTCGCGCAGCGCCGTCTGGCCGCAGATATTCGCGGATGTGCTGGGGGTGCCGGTGACCGTGGCGCGCAGCCGCGAGACAGGTGCGCTGGGAGCTGCAATTGCAGCTGGGACAGGCGTCGGCTTGTTTGCCGACTTCTCTGCGGGCGCCGCCGCGATGACCGCGCCCGACCGCTGCTACCAGCCCAATAGCGCAATCGCACCGGCCTATGAGCAGCGCTATCGTCTCTATGGCGAGATCAACCAGGCCATGGCTCCGCTATGGGACAGGATGGCAAGCGAACGGACGTCCCATTGACACAGACCGCTGCCGATTTTGGCCACTACGACTTCATCATCGTCGGGGCGGGTTCAGCCGGCTGCGTGCTGGCCAATAGGCTGTCGGCCAATCCAGCCATCAGCGTGCTGCTTCTGGAGGCCGGCGGCAGCGACCGCTACCACTGGGTCAACATTCCCATCGGCTATCTCTATTGCATGGGCAACCCGCGCACCGATTGGCTGATGAAGACCGAGCCGGAGGCCGGGCTGAACGGTCGTGCGCTCAGCTATCCGCGCGGCAAGCTTCTGGGCGGCTGCTCGTCGATCAACGGCATGATCTACATGCGCGGCCAGGCGGCCGACTATGATGGCTGGCGGCAAGCCGGAAATGCTGGTTGGGGCTGGGATGACGTGCTTCCGTATTTCCGCAAGTCCGAGGACCATTTTGGTGGCGCCAACGACCTTCACGGCGCCGGTGGCGAATGGCGCGTCGAGCGCCAGCGCCTGTCATGGCCCATCCTCGATGCCTTCCGCGATGCTGCCGAGGAACTCGGCATCCCCCGGACCGAGGATTTCAACGGCGGGACCAACGAAGGGTCGGGCTATTTCGAAGTCAACCAGAGGAAAGGCGTGCGCTGGAATACCTCGAAGGCGTTCCTGCGCAGCGCGCTGCGACGTCCGAATTTGCGCGTCGTCACCGGCGCCGAGACCGAGAAGCTGCATTTCGACGGAGCTTGCGTCACCGGCGTTGTCTTCCGCATGGGCGGCCAGCTGCATCGTGCGCGGGCAGGCGAGACGATCCTTGCCGCCGGCGCGATCAATTCGCCGAAGCTGCTCGAGCTTTCCGGCGTCGGCCGGCCTGCCGTGCTTGGCGCAGCAGGAATCCCGGTTCGCCACGCGCTGGAAGGCGTCGGTGAGAACCTGCAGGATCATCTGCAGATCCGCACAGTCTTCAAGGTCGCCAACGCCTCGACGCTAAACCAGCGTTACCACAATCTGTTCAGCCGCGCGGCCATGGGCGTCGAATACGCTGTGCGTCGCAGCGGACCGCTGTCGATGGCGCCGAGCCAGCTTGGTATCTTCGCCAGAAGCGACCCACGCCTGGAGACGCCCGACCTCGAATACCATGTCCAGCCGTTGAGCACTGACCGGCTGGGTGAGCCGCTGCATCGCTTCCCCGCGGTCACGGTTTCGGTCTGCAATCTCAGACCGGAAAGCCGCGGCACCGTCCACATGGAGGCGTCCGATCCGCAGGCGGCTCCGAAGATCCGGCCGAACTATTTGTCTACCGAGGGAGACAGGACCGTGGCTGTGGCATCGCTCCGCCACGCCCGCCGCTTGATGAAGGCGCAAGCAATTGCCCGTTTCGCGCCTGAGGAACTGCTGCCCGGTGCACATTATGAAAGCGACGAAGATCTCGTCCGCAAGGCCGGCGATATCGGCACGACGATTTTCCACCCGGTCGGCACCTGCAAGATGGGCGGAGGCTCGACGGCAGTGGTCGACGGCCGGCTGCGGGTGCACGGCATTTCTGGCCTGCGCGTCGTCGACGCTTCGATCATGCCGACGATCGTTTCCGGCAACACCAACTCTCCAGTGGTCATGATCGCGGAGAAGGCATCGGAGATGATCCTGCAGGACGCCAACCAGAAGAAATAATCCTCGGTGGCGCATCTGAGCTGACGCAGACCGGCAGCTATTCGCTGTCGTGCCGTCGCCCGGCTCCATGGAGCGATGCCAGCAGCGCCGAAGCGTTTACTGCGGCTTTGTCGCCCAGATCGCGAAGCGATGTTGGGTGGCGCGTTCGATCGCCTTGGGCCAACTCATCTGTCGAGCCTGAGCGCGATGGATCGCGCCCAGTTTCCAGTCGACGACCGGCTGATCGAGCCCGGCATCGGCCAGCAAGCGAACTATCTCTTCGGCCCGTGCGCCGCCTGAGAAATAGACACGGGCAAGAATGTTCTGGTGACGTCTGGCCATCACGGCGCCGTCATTGTCCGAGACCCGGAACTTGCCGGCCGTGAGCTTCTCCCAAACTTCCCGCAAACGCGTCGCCCAGTTGCGGCTGACGAAATCGCCGTCGATGATCAGCAGTTTGCCGCCGGGCCTCAGCAGCGAGAACCATTCGGCAAAGGCCGCCTTCGGATCCAGCAGCGTCCAGACCAGGTGACGGGTGACGATGACATCGTAGCTCGCTCTGTCCTCGAGCGTGCGTTCGGCATCCCTCATGATGAAGCGGATATCGGCGGAGCGCTTTTGTGCCTTGGCGCGCGCCTTGGCGAGCATGGCTTCCGACCAGTCGAGGCCTGTCACCACAAAGCCCAGATCGTGCATCAGATCCGAAATGACGCCTGTCCCGCAGGCGAGATCCAGAGACGACCGCCCGGCACCTGGCCCAATGTGCCTGGTTAAGAGCGCATGCCAGGCGGCACGCTCCTGCTCGGAAAAAATCTCGTGGCCGACCTGCAGGTCGAACGTCTCGGCGCGGTCGGACCAATAGTCCCGAATTTCGTCGCGCAGCGAATAGTTTGCGTGAGCCGTCATTGCCCGAAACGCACTCCCCAAAAGCGGCTACATTGGAATTGCTCTAAAAAAAAATTCTTGATTATACAATTCATGTTTCATAAGCCGGGCCGGCAACTGAATTGCGAGAGCCCAATGATCTTGAAGTCGATATTTGCGGCCGCGGTCGCCCTTGCGGGCTGCCTGCCGCTAACCCATGGCGCGCGCGCCGAGACCGTCACCGACATCAGCGGCCGCAAGGTCGAGGTGAAGACGCCGGTCGAGAAGGTCATCCTCGGCGAAGGCCGGCAGATCTACCTGATCGCCGCGCTCGATACCGACAACCCTTTCAAGCGCATCGTTGGCTGGCGCGAGGATTTCTCCCAGGCCGATCCCGACAATTACGCCGTCTATCTGAAAAAATTCCCGTCGATGGCGGCGATACCGACCTTCGGCGGTTTCAAGGACGGCACCTTCGACATCGAGCAGGCCATCGCGCTTCAGCCGGACGTGATGATCATGAACATCGAGTCCAAGCAAGCAACCGAGGACGCGCAATATATCGAAAAGCTCGCCGCCGTCGGCATTCCGGTGGTCTATGTTGATTTCCGCGAGCAACCCTTCGCCAACACCGAGCCGAGCATGCGCCTGATCGGCAAGCTGCTTGGCCAGGAACAGCGGGCCGAGGCGTTCATCGCCTACCGCGCGGCGCAGATCGCGCGCGTCACCGATGTCATCGCGCGAAAGGATCCCAAGCGCCCGACCGTGTTCATCGATCGCGCCGGGGGCTATTCCGACGATTGCTGCATGACCTTCGGCAACGACAATTTTGGCAAGTTCGTCGACATGGCCGGCGGGGCCAATATCGCGGCCGGCCTGATCCCGGGCACGTTTGGCGCGCTCAATCCCGAACAGATCATCGCCAGCGATCCCGACCAGGTGATTGTGACGGGCGGCAATTGGGAGGCCTATGTGCCGGGCGGCAAATGGGTCGGCGTCGGTCCCGGCGCCGACGAAGCGGCGGCACTGAAGAAACTCAAGGGCCTGACCGAGCGGCCCGCGCTAACCGGCATCAAGGCGGTGGAGAACGGGCAGGTCCACGCCATCTGGCACCAGTTCTACAACAGCCCTTATCAGTTCGTCGCCATACAGCAGATGGCCAAATGGCTGCACCCCGACCTGTTCACCGATCTCGACGCCGAGGCCACCTTCAAAGAGTTGCACGAGAAGTTCCTGCCGGTCGAGTACAGGCCCGGCCATTGGGTCTCGCTCTCCGATGAGCAGTGAACCGGCCGCACTGTCAGCCAAACAAGGGCGCGGGCTCTACCGCGCCCTCGTCCTGCGCAAGCAGCTGATCTTGGCGGGACTCGCCCTGGCGCTGCTCCTGAGCCTCTGCATCGACCTCGCGCTCGGACCCGCACGCTATAGCCTCGACCAGGTGGTGCTCGCCCTCGTTTCCCCCGGCAGTGTGCCGCTTCAGGTTCGCGTCGTGTTGTGGGACATCCGGCTTCCCATCGCGCTGATGGCAGTGGTCGTCGGCGCAGCACTGTCGGTCGCCGGTGCGCAGATGCAGACCATCCTCAACAATCCGCTCGCCAGCCCGTTCACGCTCGGTATTTCGGCGGCGGCCAGCTTTGGCGCAGCACTCGCGCTCGCCTTCGGCGTCGCGCTGATCCCGGCCGCGATCGAATACATCGTGCCGCTCAACGCCTTCGTGGTGGCGATGCTGACCGCGCTCGTCATCCACCTGCTCAGTCTCAAGCGCGGCGTGACAGTCGAAACCATCGTGCTTCTCGGCATCGCGCTCGTCTTCACCTTCAATGCGCTGCTGTCGCTCGTCCAGTATCTTTCCTCCGAGCAGGCGCTCGCCGCGGTCGTGTTCTGGACAATGGGAAGCCTCACTAAAGCCACCTGGCCCAAGCTCATCATCACCAGCCTCATCCTTCTCGCAACACTTCCGATATTCGTGCGCCGCGCCTGGGCGCTGACGGCGCTGCGGCTAGGCGAAGACAAGGCCGCGAGCTTTGGCGTCAAGGTGGCACGCCTTAGGCTCGAAACCATGATGATGGTGAGCCTCCTTGCTGCCATTCCCGTCGCTTTCGTCGGCACGATCGGCTTCATCGGGCTCGTCGGTCCGCACATCGCCCGCATGCTGATCGGAGAAGATCAGCGCTTCTTCCTGCCCGCCTCGGCGCTTTCGGGGGCGCTCATCCTGTCGGCGAGTTCGGTTGCCAGCAAGTCGCTCATTCCAGGCACGATCTTCCCGATCGGCATCGTCACCTCGCTCATCGGCATTCCCTTCTTCATCTCGCTGATCCTCTCGAATGTGAGGCGCTCATGGTAACGATCAGGCTCGATGGTCTCGGAGCCTTCCACGGGGCGCGGCTCGTCCTTTCGGATGTCTCAACGCCCATTTTCCGGGGTGGCGAGGTTGTCGCCGTAATCGGACCCAACGCAGCGGGCAAGTCGACGCTGTTCAAGCGCATCGCAGGACTTCTGAAGGGCCCGGGACGCGTCTGCCTCGAGGGAGCGGCGAAGGGACCGGACGGCATCTGCTATATGCCGCAGGACACGGCAGCCAACGCGGTGCTGACCGTCTATGAATCGATCCTGCTCGCCCGCAAGCAGGGCTCGGCCTGGTCGGTCAGCGATGGCGACCTCGCGCTCATAGACGGCATCCTGGCCGCGCTCAGCATCTCGGATCTTGCCTTTCGCAACGTGGGAGAATTGAGCGGGGGGCAAAGGCAGGTGGTAAGCATCGCCCAGACCCTCGCTCGCGAACCTGAAATCCTGCTGATGGACGAGCCGACGTCCGCGCTTGACTTGCACCGGCAGGTTGAGGTGCTGAGCTTCATGCGCGGGCTTGCGCGCAAGCAGGGGATTGCAGTGCTGATCGCAATTCACGACCTCAATCAGGCCCTGCGCTTCGCTGACAAATGCATCGTTATCGCCAAGGGGCGGATGATCGCCTGCGGCACGCCGGAAGATGTTGTCACCCCGGCGCTTTTGCGTGATGTGTACCGCGTCGAGGCGAGGATCGAGCGCTGCTCGCGGGGCATCGGTCATGTCATGGTGGACGGCGTCGCGGCCGAAACGGCAGCGACTGCATCGATAGCAGCTTAGGCATCTGCGGTCGAAAGGCAAAGACCTAGAAAATAGATCAAAATTCTGGCGTAAACGTTTGAATCAAACACGCTTGCTATCGCCCTCGCGGCTACTTGAGCGACGAATGGAGGCATTCACTCACGACCGCTGCACGTCCTTCGACGAGCCGCTGCTGTACGAGATACCTTGGGGTAGACAGAGGTCATGAAAACGCGCGATAAGGTTAGCCTGCGCTAGATTTAGAGATGGCCGGGGCACCAGAAGATGGCAGGCCGAATGTGCAACGCAATGCTTGGCTTCGCGGCGCTTGCCACAACCGCGTGCCAATCGGCTCCTGAAACGCCGCAACCCACCCTCGAACCTGCGTTAGGACCTGGTATCATTCCTGCCCAAACTGCCTCGGATCCTGCCGCTGTTCCCCTCGGCTCGGCAACTTTGGATCAATCCGTGGCGGTCACTCCCCCTGACAAGACCGTTCCGACAAAGTACGCTGTTTTTTCGGGTCTATGGGCCGGACGATTGGATGGGATGTATGACGCCAGACTTGCTGTTCAGACGATTTCTTCCAATGGCAAGGTGACGGTTACCTATGCGTGGGGAACGCTGGGCGACAACCATCCGGGAGAGGCCGCCGGCGCTGGAAGGATTGTGGGGACTACGTTGAAGCTTGAGCGCCTGCCGAATGGCGCAGACCTCAGTTTTGTCATGCGGCCCGACAGAACCCTCGCCGGAACCGTCAGGCTTGCCGGCCAGACCTACACGGGCACGTTCCTCAAGCAATGATCGAAGACCTGTCCGAAGGCTATGTGGGGCCAGCGACGCTCGCTTGATCGCCAGTCTAGCCGCTGGTTGCGCTGACCGCATCACCAGGGACCTTTGTGCGGGGCTGCATGCGCGCCGCGGCAGGCGCGAACACCGAAATCGCCTTCGGGTGGACCTTGAAATGCGCCGGGGTCGAGGTCACAATCTCACCGTCAGTGTTCACCGGCATCGGCCTTTTCGTCTCGATGTCGAACTCGACGCATCTGGCCGTGCGAACCTCGCTCCATGCGCCATGCGTGCCCGAGCGGAACGAGCGCAACAAGAGCGCCATTTTCCAGAGGTTCGTCATTTCCAGGCTGTACAGGTCGAGATGGCCGTCATCGATCTCCGCCGTCTCCTCGACGATGTTGCCGCCGCCATAATGGCGGCCGTTGCCGACTGCAATCTGGTAAGTCTTGACTTCGGTCGCTACTCCCTTTTCGGTAATCCTTGCTTCGAAGAGGCGGGCCTTGGTCAACACTTTCATGGCCGCCAAGGCATAGCCAAACCTGCCGAAACGCTTCTTCAGCGCCGGATCCAGCCCCTGGGCAAGATCGCTGCTGAGGCCGATGCTCGCAACGTTGAAGAAAGCATGACCATTGACGGTCCCGATGTCGATCAGACGTCTTCCGCCCTCTACTATCAAGTCGGCCGCCTTCCCAAGATCCAGCGGTATTTCGAGGGTGCGCGCCAGATCGTTCGCCGTCCCCATCGGAATGATACCCATAGGCAGCCCGCTTTCCATAACCGCGACCGCCGCCGACGACACCGATCCATCGCCGCCGCACACGATCACAAGGTCGGCCCGATGGCGAAGGCGCACGATGTCGCGTGCTAGCTCGGGCAGCGCCTCAAATGTCTCGACGCTGACGCGGAGCCCACCGGCTTCCAGCCGCTCTACGACCGGTGCGATAGGTTCCTGCCCGCGGCGTGCCTTTGGATTGACGAGTAGAAGCGCGCGTCTGTTCGTGATGTCATCCATGCGGCGTAGATAGGGTGCGTGGCTGCGGATTACGACGTCAACAGGCGCGCCCGGGAAAACAAGTCACAAAATCACGGCTCGGCAGTCGGTTGCGGAGGTTGAAATTCGCCCGACAGGGTAATACCTTGTGGAAAATTGGTATTACCAAGGTGCAACATGACCAACACAGTCACAGCCAAAGGACAGGTGACCATCCCGAAGCCGGTCCGGGACCTGCTCGGAATCGTTCCGGGCAGCAAGGTTGATTTCCGCCGCACCGATGACGGCAATGTGGTGATTGTGCGTAGTGACAAGAAGCAGCCCGTGAGCCGCTTCGCGAAATTGCGCGGCCATGCTGGCAAGGGCCTCGACACTGACGCGATCATGGCACTGACGCGTGGCGACGCGTGACGCTGGTCGACACCAATGTTTTGCTCGATCTTGTCGCGGACGATGCGAACTGGGCGGATTGGTCGATCGCCCAGCTTGAGGCGGCAAGCCTCGATGGGCCCTTGTTGATCAACGATGCAGTCTATGCCGAACTTGCCGTCCGCTATGACCGCATAGAGAGTATCGACGCGTTTCTTGACGAAGCCGGTCTCCAAATGGCTCCGATGCCCCGGGCAGCACTATTCCTCGCCGGAAAGGTCTTTATGCAGTATCGCAAATCGGGCGGATCGCGCACTGGTGTGCTGCCTGACTTCTTCATTGGTGCCCACGCGGCCGTCGATGGACTGCCGCTGCTCACCCGCGACGTCGGCCGCTACCGCACCTATTTTCCATCGCTGAAACTGATCGCACCGGAGTCCGTCCTGAGCAGCCCGCCACCGTCAGGATGAGGCGGCTACTGAGTGGCTGAATGGCCTAACCGCTGACCGGTCGCTGGTTTCACGACCCGGTCAGAGCGGTTTTCGGATCCATTTTGCCAGGACGCCAACGATGCCTTCCCGGAACGACAGCACCGCGACAACGAAGATGATGCCCTGGCCGATCGTGACCCAGTCGCCGAATGTCGCGAGGTAGTTCTGCATCGTGACGATGACTGCCGCGCCGACGATTGGTCCGAACACCGTGCCCATGCCGCCCAACAGCGTCATCAGCACGACTTCGCCGGACATCGTCCAGTAGACGTCGGTAAGCGACGCCAACTGGAACACGATGGCCTTGGTTGCGCCGGCGACGCCGGCGAGCGTGGCCGACAGCACGAATACGGCGAGCTTGTAGCGGTTGACCCGATAGCCCAGCGAGATCGCGCGCGGCTCGTTCTCGCGGATCGCCTTCAACACCTGTCCAAACGGCGAATGGATGATCCGATAGATCAGCAATATGCCGGCGAAGAAGATGGCGAGCACGAAGAAATAGAGAACGTCGCTCGAACCCAAATCGATCAGCCCGAACAGATGGCCGCGCGGCACGGCCTGGATGCCGTCCTCGCCGCCGGTAAACGCCGCCTGCAGCGAGAAGAAATAGATCATCTGCGCAAAAGCCAGCGTCACCATGGCGAAATAGATGCCGTGGCGGCGAATGGCGAGGGAGCCGATGGCGAGACCGAGCACGGCTGCCACCAGCGTGCCCGCGATAATGGCAAGTTCAGGCGTCAGGCCCCACACCTTTGCCGCATGGGCCGAGACGTAGCTCGCCATGCCGAAATAGGCTGCGTGGCCGAAGGACAGGAGACCGCCAAAACCGAGCAACAGATTGAAGGCGCAGGCAAACAGCGCGAAGCACAGCACCTTCATGACAAAGATTGGATAGAGTAGAAATGGCGCGGCGATGAGGAAGACGAAGAGCGCGACGAAGATCGCAAGGTGATGACGGGGCATGCCCGCGGCGCCAACGGCCGTTATGGCCGTCATAGCGATCGGGTTGGTGTCGGTTGTCATCACACACTCCGTCCAAACAGACCCGCGGGCTTGACGAGTAGCACGAGCGCCATGATGACAAAGATCACCACGGCAGAGCCTTCCGGATAGAACACGCGGGTCAGCCCCTCGATCAGCCCAAGCCCGAAGCCGGTGAGGATCGAGCCCAGGATTGAGCCCATGCCGCCGATGACGACGACGGCGAAGACGACAATGATCAGGTCTGCCCCCATGTTCGGATTGACTGCGTATATCGGCGCGGCGAGCACGCCGGCGAAACCCGCGAGTGCGACGCCGAAACCATATGTGAGCGTGACGAGCAGCGGCACGTTGATGCCGAACGCGCCGACCATGGTCGGGTTCTCGGTCGCAGCCCTGAGATAGGCGCCAAGCCGGGTCTTTTCGATGATGAACCAGGTCGCGAGGCACACGATGAGGGAAGCCACAATCACCCAGGCGCGCGAATTGGGCAGGTACATGAAGCCGAGATTGTACCCGCCGGTCAGAAGCGGCGGCGGCGGGTACGGCAGGCCGGATACGCCGAAAAACTGGCGGAAGAAGCCGACGATGATCAGCGCTAGGCCGAAAGTGAGAAGCAGCCCGTAGAGATGGTCGAGGTGATAGAGCCGTCGGATCATTACGCGCTCAAGCACGATGCCGGTGACGCCGACAATCGGCGGGACGATGAACACAGCCCACCAGTAACCGACGCCGAGATAGTTGAGCAGCATCCAGGCGCCGAAGGCGCCCAGCATGTATTGCGCGCCATGCGTGAAATTGATGATGTTCAGTAGACCGAAGATGACCGCCAGCCCGAGGCTCAGAACCGCATAGAAGGAGCCATTGATCAGCCCGAGCAGCAATTGCCCGAACAGGACCTGTGGCGGAATTCCAAGCAGTTCGAACATGGTCGCTCCAGCTGACTATCGACGATACGATGCGCCGAGCTCTTCGGCGCATCGTTGGCGAGGCTCGCTTACTTGACCAGCGAACAGCCGCCTTCGGCGAGCGGGCGGAACGCCTTGTCGGCCGGAATGGTGGCCACTGTCTCGAAATAATCCCATGGACGCTTCGATTGGTCCGGCTTCTTGACGCGGAACAGATACATGTCGTGCAGCTTGCGCCCGTCGGCGCGGATCGTGCCCTTGCCGAACAGCGGATCCTCGGTCGGCATTTCCTTCATTTTGGCCATCACCTTGGCCGCATCCTTGTCGCCGACGGCTTCGACGGCTTTAAGGTAATGCAGGACAGAAGCATAGACTCCGGCCTCGATCATCGAAGGCTTTTGTCCGGCATTCCGCTCCTGGAAACGGGCAGAGAATTCCCGCGTTTGATCGTTCTTGTCCCAGTAGAACGCGCTGGTGAGCACGAGGCCTTGCGCCACTTCGAGGCCAAGCGCATGCACGTCGTTGATGAACATCAGCAGGGCGGCGAGCGCCTGGCCACCCTGCGTGATGCCAAATTCCGACGCCTGTTTGACCGCGTTGATCGTGTCGCCGCCGGCATTGGCGAGGCCGACGACCTTGGCACCCGACCCTTGCGCCTGCAGCAGAAAGGACGAAAAATCCTGGCCGGGGAAAGGATGACGGACGGCGCCGAGAACCTTGCCGCCCGATGCTTCGACGACCGCCGACGTATCGCGCTCGAGCGCGTGGCCGAAGGCGTAGTCCGCTGTGACGAAGAACCAGCTGTCGCCGCCCTGTGCGACCATGGCCGAGCCCGTGCCGTTGGCAAGTGCCCAGGTGTCGTAGGTCCAGTGGACAGTGTTGGGCGAACAGGCTTTGCCGGTGAGGTCGGACGAGGCCGGACCCGAGGCGAGGAAGATCTTGTTCTTCTCCTTGGTGATCTCGTTGACGGCGAGCGCCACCGACGAGGTTGGCACGTCGGCGATTACATCGACATTTTCGGTGTCGTACCACTGGCGGGCGATGTTCGAGCCGACGTCCGGCTTGTTCTGGTGGTCGGCGGAGACGATCGAGACGTTGATGCCCTTGTCCGTCGCCTTGAAGTCTTCGACGGCCATCTGGGCCGCGATGACCGAGCCTTCGCCGGCGATGTCTGCATAGATGCCGGAACGGTCATTCAGAACGCCGATCTTGACATCTGTGGCGTAGGCCGCGCCGGCCATCAGCAGGCTCGCCGTTGAAGCCAGGACAAATCCCATTTTTTTCATCGCTACTTCCCTCCAATTGCGGCGCAACGCGCCGTTGATGATCGTCTAGACACCGAGATAGGCGTGCAGCTTGCCGATGTTGGCGTCGAGTTCGCGGTTGGGGATCGTGTCGATCACGCGCCCCTGTTCCACCACGTAGTGACGGTCCGCGACCAACGCGGCGAAATGAAAATTCTGTTCTACGAGCACGATCGTGAATCCCTCGTCCTTGAGCCGGGCAATGGTGCGGCCGATCTGCTGCACGATGACGGGCGCAAGCCCTTCGGTCGGCTCATCGAGCAGCAAGAGCTTGGCGCCCGTCCGCAGGATCCGGCCGATGGCGAGCATCTGCTGTTCGCCGCCCGATAGCTTGGTGCCTTGGCTCGAAAGCCGTTCCTTCAGGTTCGGGAAGAGCTCGAAAATCTGCTCGACGGTGAGCCCAGCAGGGCGCACCTGCGGCGGCAGCATCAAATTCTCCTCGACAGAGAGGCTGGAAAAGATCGCCCGCTCCTCGGGGCAGTAGGCGATGCCCATCTGTGCGATCAACCGCGACGGCAGCTTGATCGTCTCCCGACCGTCGTAGGTGACCGAGCCCGAGCGCCTGGAGAGAATTCCCATGACCGCCTTCAGCGTCGTCGTCTTGCCGGCGCCATTGCGGCCGAGCAGCGTCACCACTTCGCCTTCGCCAACCTCGAAACTCACGCCGTGAAGCACATGGCTCTCGCCGTACCAGCCCTGCAGGCCATCGACGCGAAGCAGCGGTCTCGCCGAGGGGCCAGCAGCCGGCCTGCTTGCAAGTTCAACTTCAGACATGGCCGGCCCCGATATAGGCTTCGACAACACGCGGATCTTTGGAAACCGCAGCATAGTCGCCTTCGGCGAGGACTTTGCCGCGCGCGAGCACGGTGATGCGGTTCGACAGCGAGGCGACGACCGACAGATTGTGCTCAACCATCAAAATCGTGCGGTTCTTGGAGATGCGCCGGATCAGCGCCGAGATCCGCTCGATGTCTTCTTGCGCCATGCCGGCCATGGGCTCGTCGAGAAGCAGCATTTCAGGGTTAAGCGCCAGCGTCGTCGCGATTTCAAGCGCGCGCTTGCGGCCGTAGGACAGATCGCTGGCGCGGATATCTGAAAACTCGGTCAGGCCGACATCGGCGAGAAGAGCCGAACCCTCGCCATTGAACTTGGAGAGCACTGTTTCGGAGCGCCAGAAATCGAAACTGTCGCCGCGCCGGCGCTGCAGCGCGATGCGGACGTTCTCGAGTGCCGTCATGTGCGGAAACACCGCCGATATCTGAAAGGAGCGCACAAGACCCAGCCGCGCGATGTCGGCCGGCTGCATCCTGGTGATGTCGCGGCCTTGGTAGCGGATCGCGCCGCGCGTTGGCTGGAGGAATTTGGTCAGCAAGTTGAAGAGCGTCGTCTTGCCTGCGCCGTTGGGACCGATCAGCGCGTGGATCGATCCCCGCTCCACCGTCAGGTTGACATTGTTGACAGCGACGAAGCCCCCAAATTCCTTAGTCAATCCCGCTGCTTCGAGGATCGCTCCGGAATTCATGCGCGGGAGCCCTCGCCGGTCATCGGCGTGAAAACGTGGAACCGCGCTGCGAGGCTATCCGCCCCCAGGGTGACTTCCATGGTTTCCTCCCGTGGCACTCCGCTCGCAACAAACGACCTAATGCACATCGCGTCAAGGCCGCAATTGCCCGCGCTGTGGCACGGAGCCTTCGATCATTTTCGAATTGCAATGTCGAGGGGCGCACACGACAGGCGAAGGCGTGCCTGTAATCCGAACACATCCCCAATCCGAACTCATCCGGCCGAGCCGTTCGAAATTCCGCGCCGACTGATTGGATGAACGCGAAATGCCTAGCTGCGCTGGCTTGAGTTGGGGTTTTCCCGGTCTGCCCGGGTGATCTTACCTTTCGACGCTTTCGATCCGCCGCCCCATTCCTGGGCGTTCCTGGCTTGGGCGCCGCCCTTGGCCGGTTGCTTGGCCTTGTCGCTGCCGCTTGCCCTCTTTCCCGATACAGGCTGGCCCGATACAGGCTGCTCGGCTTTCGTAGGCGAGTTTTTCTTTGCCATGGTGTCACTCCTGTCGATGGTCGGGGATCGCAGCCATTGCGGCCCGCTTCGGGGCAGGCGTCGGTTAGTCCTTGCCGCGCTTTGGATCCTTGCCGGCAGCCTGGCTGCTCTTTTGCGGCTTGTCCTTCTTGTCCTGATTGCCACCGCGATTGCCGCCGTGCTCACCGCTCGATCCCTTGACGGCTTTTGTGTCCTGAAGCTTCGTAGCCATCCTGGTTCTCCTTTTAGTCCCTCTACGTGAACTCCCCTGACGCGGCGATTGTTCCCGCCGGGAACATATCGGCCCTTCGAGAGTTGGCGCAGGAGGAGGACCGCACCGCAATAAACGCGAGGAAGGGGATTGCCGTCGGAGCTTTTTGAAGGATGACCTTCGCTTTCGAGAAGTGTTGCAGATGAAAATTGCCCAGATCGCCCCCCTTACCGAAGCCGTGCCGCCGCGGACCTATGGCGGGACCGAGCGAATAGTTTCATATCTGACTGAGGAGCTTGTTCGACAGGGGCATGACGTGACCTTGTTTGCCAGCGGTGATTCACGCACCTCTGCCGAATTGGTCCCGTGTTGCGACATTGCATTGCGCCTGAATCCCAGGGTTCGGCACGACATTCCCCAGCACGTGATGATGCTTGAACAGGTGCGCAGGCGGGCCGATGAATTCGACGTGCTGCATTTTCACATCGATATTCTCCACTTCCCCATAGTCCGGGACTTTGCCCAGCGAACCGTTACGACGCTTCATGGAAGGCTCGACCTCCCGGACCTGGCGCAGCTTTATACGATGTTTGATGACATTCCGCTGGTTTCGATTTCTTACGATCAACGCTGGCCCATGCCGCCTGTCCGTTGGGTCGGAACGGTGTATCACGGTCTGCCTCGCGATCTTCTGCCTTTTCGCCCGAAAGCCTCGGGCTATCTCGCATTCCTCGGCCGCATCTCACCGGAAAAGGGGCCCGAAACGGCCATTGAGATCGCTGCGCGTACCGGAATGCCTCTGAAGATCGCCGCCAAGATCGACAAGGTCGACCAATCCTATTGGAAGGAGAAGGTCGAACCCCAGGTGCTTAAAAGTTCGAACGTGGAATTCATCGGCGAGATCGACGAACGGCAAAAAGCAGACTTTTTGGGGAATGCGGCAGCGCTTTTGTTCCCTATCGACTGGCCGGAACCCTTCGGACTCGTAACCATCGAGGCGATGGCCTGTGGCACGCCTGTGATAGCGTTCAGGCGCGGTGCCGTTCCGGAGGTCATCGACGATGGTGTTTCCGGGTTGATCGTCGACACGCTGGACGAAGCTGTGGATGCGGTACGGCGGATAAACGGCCTTGATCGTGCACAGGTGCGACGGACTTTTGAGGAGCGATTCACGGTCGAGCGCATGTGCCGCGACTATGTGGCGATCTATGGCTCGCTCTCGGAGGACATGACGGAAGCACTTGGTTCTCAAAACGAGCGCGCTAAAAATGCCGCAATGATGACTATGTCTACCTGACCGAGCAAGGCGACGGCTCGGCTGCTCGGATCAGCGCCTGAGCCGCCTTGGTCGCTTCTGGACGGGAGGGGTTGACCATGACCACTCAACTCGAAGACCGCAAGATTGATCCAGCCGTGGCGCTGCCGGCAATCGACGAAACGGCGCCGCGCGAGCCGCATCGGCAATTTGCGCTGAAACACGAGGATTGCTTCGTCGTCGCAGACAGCTACGGCGACATACGCGGCACCGGCGACGGGCTTTTCCGTGACGACACGCGTGTTTTGTCGCGCTTCCGCCTGTTCATCGGCGGCCGGATGCCGTCGCTGCTCGGCGCCTCGCTGTCGCAGGACAATATCCTGTTCACCGCCAATCTCACCAATTTGGCCACTATCGGGCCGAATGGCAGCGAAACCTTGCCGGGCGTCGTCCACATCGATCGGACGCGGTTCATCTGGCAGGACCGCATGTTCGAACGCATCAAGTTCACCAACTACTCCGCGCGCGAGGTGGTTCTGCCGGTCCGGCTCGATTTCGACGCCGATTTCCGTGACATGTTCGAGGTGCGCGGCACCACACGCAGCCGCCGCGGTCGCGCCCATGACGCGCTGGTCGGCGCGGCAAGCGTGACGTTCCGATATGAAGGCCTCGACAATGTGGCGCGTCAATCGGTCATCGCATTCTCGATCAAGCCCGATCAGGTGCACCCCAATCACGCCGATTTCCTCATTGTCGTGGCAAGGCGTGACAGCAGAGCATTGTACCTGGAGGTGGGCCACAGCGAAGAAACCCCCTCCACCGACCGCTTTCGCGCGGCCGCTGCGCGAGCCCGCTTCGCCATGCGCTCAAAGCGCCGGCAGGGCGCCACCGTCTTCAGCTCCGGCCGCGTGTTCAACGACTGGCTGACACGCACGCGCGCCGACATCGCGCTGCTGACGACCGATCTGGAGACCGGGCCATACCCCTATGCCGGTATCCCCTGGTTCTCGACAGCTTTCGGCCGCGATGGCGTCATTTCCGCTTTGCAGATGCTTTGGCTCAATCCCGACCTTGCCCGCGGCGTATTGGCCTTCCTTGCCCGCTATCAGTCGACCGAAACCTCCGTGTTCGACGACGCCGAACCCGGCAAGATCATGCATGAGACCCGCAAGGGGGAGATGGCGGTGCTGCGCGAGCTGCCGTTCGGCCGCTACTATGGCGGCGTCGACACCACGCCACTTTATGTCTATCTGGCTTCGTCTTACGCCGAACGCACCGGAGACGGGGCGTTCGTCGACCGTATGTGGGACTCGCTGGGCGCCGCCACTGCTTGGATGGAAGAGGTGGGAGCCCGCAACGGGGAAGGCTTTGTAACCTACAACAGGGCGGCCGACACGGGTCTGTTCAACCAAGGCTGGAAGGACAGTTCCGATGCCGTCTTCCATGCCGACGGCACCATCCCCAAAGGGCCGATCGCATTGGTCGAGGTGCAAGGTTATGCCTTCGCCGCATATCAAGGGATGGCGGCGCTGGCCGCCAGGCGCGGCGACGACGCCAAGGCGGCGTACTGGAGCGCCCTGGCAGAAAGGATCCGTCAGGCGGTCGAGACGCATTTCTGGATGCCGGACCGCGGTTTCTATGCTTTGGCGATCGACGGAGAAGGCAAGCAATGCGCGGTTCGCACGTCCAACGCCGGTCACCTGCTTTATGTCGGGCTGCCGTCGGCGGAACGGGCGCAGGCACTTGCCAGCCAGCTGCTCTCTGCTCATCTTCATAGTGGTTGGGGCGTTCGCACACTGGCCGACGACGAGATCCCATTCAACCCGATGTCATATCATAATGGCTCGATCTGGCCGCACGACACCGCGCTCTGCGCCTCCGGGCTCGCCCGCTATCACGAACGCGACAGCGTGGTGAAGCTGATGAGCGGTATGTTCGAGGCGGCGGTCCGTTTCAACATGCGGCTGCCAGAGCTGTTCTGCGGCTTTACGCGTGCGGCCAGCGATTCACCGGTGGCCTACCCGGTCGCCTGTCTGCCGCAAGCCTGGTCGGCTGGCTCCGCTTTCATGATGCTGCAGGCTTGCCTGGGCATTCGGGTTGACGGCTGGAAACGCGAGATCACTGTGGAACGCCCGCGGCTGCCTATCGGCATCGACAACATCGTTATCCGCCACCTGGCCATTGGCGAGGCGAAAGTCGATCTCATCTTCGAGCGCATTGGCGACCGTGTTGTGTGTTATCTCGACCACCGCCATGAGGGTCTGGTGCCTCTGGTGGTGCGCTCATAGCGCAGGCCGGCAAGTGGCCACTGGCGTCAGCCGCTGTCGGCAGAGGGCCAGCAAGGGTGCGCGCCTAATGCATGTCGCGCAAAAAGCATGCCCTCGGGCCTGGACGCGAAAACGACATGCATAAGACAACAACCTAAAGCGCGTCGCGTGAGGCCGGTCGAACGCGACGCGCTTTAGGCTCGTCTTGAACCACCTCCCGGAACACAATGTCGCGGCAAACGTTGCAAAGACAATCGATCGTCTTTGAGGGATGCCTTGGCGATCCGTCGAAAAGCTGAGGAAGCTGGTATTTTCGATCCGTCCGAGTTGGCTCTGCTGGCTCGAGCGTTCGAACAGCTCAAGCTTGAAGGTCAATCGACTGGTCAGCGTGAGGCGCTCGCGTCTCGGATTATTGCCAATTACATGGCCGGCGTGATCGACGAGAAAGAACTGATTTCCCTATCAAGGCAGCCGTTGGGCCGATAGCGCCGCTCGCCCTACTGCGGCGCCGTCGCGCCGGAGGCCGTCGAGGCAGTTGGCGTGATGGCGGAGGACCGTCGCGACGTTGACCTGCTGGCGGTGACCTCGGCCGATCGATTGAACGCCGGCTGGACGGCAGCGAGCCGGGCACGCGAGCGTGGCCTCGTCCATGCCAGGAGCCATGAGACTATTGGCCGATCTGCCGCGCCACTGCGCGATCGTCTACGTCACCGATGGCCATCCGGCATCACCGGGCTGGCTGGGGTCGGTCCACGGCCACGCACGCGCAGCCTCGGCGTCGAGCATTTCGGCCAGTCGGGGACAATCGACGACCTCTACCGGCACTTCGGCATTTGACGCGAACTCCATCGCAACGGCCGGAGAGCGAATCGCCGACGGCACGTCCCGTGCGGCATCTGCGAGCGCTGGATTGAGTCGCGCCTGGATGAGTCCTCGATCCAGGGTAAGTCGCAAGCTGAAGGAATGGCATACACAGCCAGCGCAGCGCAAAACCTGTACGGCGAATCGGCCTGAAAGCTCCTTCGGAGCTATGGCATTCGAGCGCAATTGATTGGTCGTGAGTTTAGTTGGTCTTCAACTGGCCGACGCGGTTTTCGGCAATCCAGCGGGCGGCAAGCACCAATGCGCCCATACTGAAATCCTTGCCGTGCTTGGCCACCATTTCTTCCGACAGCTTGGCAAGCCGTTCGAAGAATTCGTCCTTGCTCTCGTCCTCGGGGGTGGGTTCGGTTTGCATTTGTGCTCCTTTTGCATCGGCCTGCCTTTGAATTTGAACATTTGTGCGGGAAAGGTGACGATCGCGGCGGTGCCGTCGACGGCGCCCACTGCCAGATGGCGTCCGTCGCCGGACCAGGCAAGCGCGGTAACCGCGCTGCCCAGCGGCCTGACGAGGAGTTCGTCTCGCGCGCCGATCTGGGCGATGGTGATCCGGCCATTGGCATAGCCGGCCGCAATCAGTTTTTTCTCCGGGTGCGCAGCCAGTGTTTCGACTGGAACCAGCCCGGCTCGGCCAGTCTCCAGCGCGCCCGAGGTGTCACCGTCAAGTGGCGGAAAGGTCATCGACCAGCCGGCGATCCGGAAGGCGCCCGACGCAAACAGCGCATTCTCCGGCAGACTCCAGCACAAGGTCCGGACCGGCGATGGAAATCCCGCGACAATGTCAGTGCGGCCATCGACCGCGCGGACCAGGGCAAAGCCTCCGGCTTCGAGCCCACAGGCCAGCCATGTGCCGTCGCCGCTCCAGCGGATCGACACCGGGCGCGCCGAAAAAGACAGCTCGCGTATCGGGGCAGCGTCGCCGTCGACCGCCCGGATCGATAGTCCATTATCCCGGCCGCAGGCTAGGCGCCGCCCGTCTGGCGAAAAGGCAAGCGCATCCGTGGACGGTGTCGGACCGTGTCGCAGTCTCGACGCATCGCCTTGGCCGCGTGACAGGAAGATATCCTGCCCGTTGCTGACGGCTGTCATGGCCGTCCGGGGGCTGTGGTCGATGGCGACGATCGGTCCGTCGATCTTGACCAGTGCCTCCATCACATTGCCGTCCGCGGTCACATGCACCGCCTCGCCGGGCGCCGTTCCGACAAGGAAGCCGGACTGATGGTAGCTTGCGAGTGGGACGTCGCCCTCTCCCAAAACAGCGGTGGCGATCAGTGGCGCCGGTAATTTTTCTCTGGGCCGGATCGTCGTCTGACCGAGATCGCCGCTCACCCTAATCCGCGATTCCGGCGGCTCCTGGTCCGCGACCGCGGCAATTGCGACTGTTCCATCCACACACGTGAAGGCGACGGTCGAGCCATCGGCGCTGAAGCGCAGATCGGCGACCGCCGACGGACGACGCCAGCTTCGCGCCAGCAGGTCGAACAAGGTCAGGTTCTGTATCGCGTGCTGGTTCATGACCATTCCCTTCGTCAGTTTCCATCCGTCGCCGCGAGGCTGCGGTCGACGTCGTCGACCTCAGCCTCCGCGGCGGCGATGCGTTGCTCGCACCTCGCGCCTTCCTGCATGACTGCCGCGGCTCTCTCCTCCGCCTCATGCAAATCCCGCACCAGTTGCGCGCTGCCGCCGCTCCTGCCGATTTCGAGTTCCAGGCGCAGCACATCCATCTCGATACCGGCGCGTTTCTGATCGAGCCGCAGCGCCTCGGCAGTCAGCGCGGAGACGTTGGCGACAAGATCGAGCCGGCGGGCGAGCAACATGTCACGCTTGGCAGTATCGGACCCTCCTGTCATTTTTCGCTCCCCAAAGATCCGGGCGGCTTTTCGAAAGCCGACAGCAATTTTGGCAACGTGCCGGCCTGCGACTGGAACTGTTTTTCGGCCGTTTCGATGTGGCTCTTGAGCTGATCCCAGATGTCGACGCGGATCATCGATGTCGTATCGCCGGTGAGGCGTTCGATCTCTTCGACGCGGAACTGCCGCGACAGCGAAACGCCGGAAAACACGAAGTCGCGCAACAGGATCGCATGGTTCTCGATGAACAGATGGATCATCGGATGCGTTTCCGTGGTGACGCCGCCGGCGGCAAGCTCGGCCCGGATGAAGTCTTGGAAGTGGCTCTGCAGGCGATGTTGGCTCTCGCCCATAAAGCGCATGACAAAGACCAGATCCCGCGGCATCAGCCTGACAAGATCGCCGGTGACGCCGTCGGTCTGACTGGACATTGGCTCGGGCGGCCCCCGGCTGTCTTTATCGTTTGGCATGGTCTCTCTCCAGCACGAGGCCCGTCCATGGGCCGTCACCCCCAAATAGTGGAGAAAGACGAAGAATTGAATAGATGATATTCGTTTTCGTACTTGCTGCGCTTGCTAACTAAATATATTGCGGTGCGAATAGGTGTTAAATATTACAGACGTACGTTACAACTGTAAAAGAATGTTACAGTTGACCATCTGCTCATATGCCGAAAGAGCAGCGATTTTGTTTTGAGCCCTTGCCATGGCTGTTATTTTCAAATTGGCACGGCGCTTGCTTTGTACATTTCCACAAGAAGCCCATCGCGCTTTTGACGCGATGCCAAAAGAACGAAGGAACGGAGGAAGCAGGTCACGTCCGCTTCGATACGCCCATCGCATATGCGGTTGGCGCCGCGGTCCCTGCCAGACGCCTCGAGAACCTTTGCCACGATCCACTTGAATGGCCGGACCATGAGTCGCGCCTGAACGCGCAACCCTTTGTCGCGCCGTTCGCACTCTCACTAGCGGTGCTGTGCACCGCTTCATGCCGGGGTCAAGGGACCTGCGGCTCAAACCTGGTGGAGGCTTATGACCATGACGTCTCTGACGCTCAACAAGATCACCTCGCAACGAGGAATTTCCGTCGGCGAGGCAACCAAGAAGATCGCCGATCTCGGCTGGAATCCTTCCTACGTTCAGGAAGCGATGACGTTTCCGACGGACTACAAGATCAACAAGACACCGCGCGACCCGATGAAACAGGTCCTGCGGTCCTACTTCCCGATGCAGGAAGAGAAGGACAACCGGGTCTACGGCGCACTGGATGCGGCGCTGCGCGGCGACATGTTCCGCAATGTGGAACCGCGCTGGGTCGAGTGGATGAAGCTCTTCCTGGCCATCATTCCGTTCCCGGAAATTTCCGCCGCCCGCTCGATGGCGATGGTCGCCCGCATCGCGCCCGGCGAGGAACTCCGGACCGGCTTCACCATGCAGATGATCGACGAGTTCCGTCATTCGACGATCCAGATGAATCTGAAGAAATGGTACATGGAGAATTATATCGATCCGGCTGGCTTCGACATCACCGAGGAAGCCTTCGGCAAATGCTACGCTACGACCATCGGCCGGCAGTTCGCGGAAGGCTTCATCACCGGCGACACCATGACTGCCGCCTGCATGTATTTGACTGTGGTCGCCGAGACCGCCTTCACCAACACGCTGTTTGTCGCCATGCCTTCGGAAGCCGCCCGCAACGGCGACTATGCGCTGCCGACCGTCTTCCTGTCTGTGCAGTCCGACGAGAGCCGGCACATCGGCAATGGCCACTCACTTCTGATGGCAGCGCTCAAGGAGCCGGAAAATCACCTCTTGCTCGAGCGCGACCTGCGTTATGCCTTCTGGCAGAACCACGCGATCGTCGATGCGGCGATCGGCACCTTCATCGAATACGGCACCACCAACCGCGACAAGAACAAGGAGTCGTACGCGGAAATGTGGCACCGCTGGATCTATGAGGACTACTACCGCACCTACATGCTGCCGCTCGAAAAATACGGCATCAAGGTCCATCACGACGACGTCCAGGCGGCCTGGGAACGCATCACCAAGAAGAACTACGTCCACAAGGTCGGACAGTTCTTCGCGGTCGGCTGGCCGGTCAACTTCTGGCGCATCGAAGCGCAGACCGACAAGGACTTCGAGTGGTTCGAGCACAAGTATCCGGGCTGGTACGCCGAGTTCGGCGACTTCTGGAAATGGTACGCCAAGCTCAGCCACAAGGGCGAGAAGGTGCTGCTGTTCAATAGCGACGTCGGCTACGTCTATCCACACCGCTGCTGGTCCTGTCTCGTTCCCTGCCTGATCCGCGAGGATATGGTTGTCGGCGAGATCGACGGGCAGCTGCACACCTTCGCCCACGAACTCGACAAGTGGACTGCCACCGTGGCCTTCGCCGACGAGTATCAGGGCCGTCCGACCCCCGCCATGGGCCGCTTCAGCGGCAAGCGCGAGTGGGAGACGCTCTATGACGGCTGGGATCTGGCCGACGCCATCAAGGACCTGAACTTCGTCCGCTCCGACGGCAAGACGCTCGTCCCGCAGCCGCATATGCGCTTCGACGACAAGGAGATGTGGACGCTGGACGACGTGCGCGGCAACACGCTCGGATCGCCGCTCAACGCGCTGCGTGCCATGTCGCCTGCGGACCGTGAGAAGCACCTGGCGGAATACCGGGCCGGCTTCACGATCAATCCCTGCAACTGATCAGGCCAAAAGGGGGCGGGTTCGTCCCGCCTTCTTTTTACTGGAGGTCCGTATGTCGGAAACCCACACGGTCAGGCTCAGCCCAGTCGGCGTCGAATTCGATGTCGAGCATGGCGAAACGGTACTCAACGCCGCTTTCCGCCAGGGCATCGCCCTGCCGCACGGCTGCAAGGAAGGGCAATGCTCGGCCTGCAAGAGCGTGTTGCTCGATGGCGAAGTCGACATGCTCAAATACTCGACCTTCGCGCTGAACGACATGGAGAAGGAGAGCGGGCACGTCCTTTTGTGCCGCTGCATCGCCTACTCCGACCTGGAAGTCGAGCTTCTCAACTATGACGAGGAGATTTTGGCGAAAGCGATCGCCGTGAAGACGTTCAAGGGCCGGATTGCTCTGATCGAGCACCTGACCCATGACATTCGCGGCATCGAGATCGAACTCGGCTCGCCGATAAAGTTCTGGGCGGGGCAATATGTCGACATCACGGTTACCACGCAAAAAGGGGAGACGATTACGCGCTCGTTCTCCATGGCAAATACGCCGGACCAAACCCAAAAACTCTCCTTCATCATCAAAAAATACGCTGAGGGAAAGTTCTCCGGAGAACTCGATTCCGGAGGCATCAAGGCCGGAGCCGAAGTCACCGTCGTCGGACCCTACGGAACCTGTTTCCGACGCGACGAACGGCAAGGACCCCTGATCCTGGTCGGCGCCGGATCGGGCATGTCACCGATTTGGTCGATCCTTAACGACCATCTGAAGAGCGGTGAGAAACGTCCGGTCTATTTCTTCTACGGTGCCAGAACGCGCAACGACCTGTTCTATCTCGACAGGATCGCCGAGCTGATCGGCCAGCATTCGGATGTCACTTTCATTCCCGTGCTGTCGCACGCGACGGATGACGCCGAATGGGAAGGCGAACGGGGTTTCGTACACCAAAGTGTCGACGCCAAGCTCAAGCAACTGGCGGTCGATGGGCAGGGCGATGTTCATGCCTGCGGCCCGCCACCGATGATCGATGCGCTTCAACCGGTTCTGTTCATGAACGGGTTTGAGACGGAGCGGATCTTCTTCGACAAGTTCACCACATCGGCAGGTGTTACGCCGGCCCACTGAGGGGGCGGCCACGCAACTGCAACCACAACTGCAGCAAGGGAGTGAAGACTATGCCAGCTATCTCGAGTTCAGTCGGATCCGGAGCCGCCGGCGCGGCGATCTTTGCCGATTCCGACAGCCGGAAATACCGGTATTTCGATCCGAAGGGCCAGCGCGCCACACACTATGAGGACATGACAGTCGACGTGCAGCCTGACCCGGAGCGTTACCTGATCCAGGACTGGATCATCTCCTTTGCCGACGGCAAGGGCGCTTATGTCAAGCAGAACACCGCTGCGCAGAGCTCCAACTGGCATGCCTTTCGCGCCCCCGATCAGGAGTGGGAACGCACGCACTATCAGCGCCAGTCGAAGATCGAGACGATGGTGCAGAGCGTCATCAACAATGCCCGCAAGTCGGGGGCGCCCAAGACCTTCGACAAGGCCTGGGTCAAGGTTCTGCAGACGCAGCTCGGCGCCTGGAAACACGCCGAATTCGGGCTCGGCACTTCGCTGATGCAGGCGCAGCGCTACGGCTACACCCAGATGATCAACAACGCCACGCTGACCAACTCGTCCTACAAGCTGCGGCTTGCGCAGGACATCACACTCTATCTTGCCGAGATTGGCATGGACCTTCCCGGCTGGGACGACGAACTTGGCAAGAAGGCATGGCTCGAGGACAACAACTGGCAAGGTACCCGCGAAGCAGTCGAAACAATCATGGGTGCGACCGACTATCTCGAACAGTATTTCGCCATCAACATCGTCTTCGAACCGCTGGTTGGGGAAGTATTCCGCTCAGGCTTCCTGATGCAGATCGCTGCCGCCAACCATGACTTCATCACGCCTGCAGTGATCTCGGCAGCCGAGGCCGACTACGAGCGCAACCTCGCAAACACGATCGACCTCATGCACATGCTCGCCAACGACGAAAAGCATGGCGCGGCGAACAAGAAGCTCTTCCAGGGCTGGGTCAAGAAGCACGGCGCGCTCGCCGACAAGGCAGCCACCGGCCTGCAGCCGATCTGGTCGATGCCGCATTCCAAGCCGGTCGCTTTCGCCGATGTCCGCGCCAAATCCGAGGAACGGATTGGGCAGATCCTCGGCGAACTTGGCCTCAAGCGCTGACATAGGGAGAGACAGTCATGTCAACTGCAGCACGCGACGCATCGCAATCCAACATCTTCAGGTCGATGAAGGATATCACCTTCGAACAGACGATTTCGCATCAGTGCGGCGTCACCATGAACGACTCGGTCGAGGCCAGAGCCATCGCCGAATTTATGGGCCTGAAGCCGAACGTGATCGTAACCTACCAGCCGGCGATGATCCGGATCGATGGTACCGGCAAGCTGATCTTCAAGATGGATGAAATCAGCGAATATCTCGGCCGCGAGATGACGGCGGAAACCTTCGAGGTCAACAGCTCCACCCACTACGGGAGGATGGTGCGCATCGACGACAACACTGTGATCTTGTTCGGCAACATGGACGAGATGTTCGAATACATCGAATAGACGCCAAGAAAATCAGGCGCGCCGCCTGGCTGCGGCGCGCCAAACGATCAACGCCCATCTTGTGGAGGTAGGAATGTTTAGAACACCGGAAGGCAAGGATATTTTCGTGGTCGATGGCCACACCCATTTCTGGGACGGCAGCGCGGAAAACCAGAAGAATATTCACGGCAAGCAGTTCATCGACTGCTTCTATGCCTATCATACCGGGCTCAGCCCCAAGGAACAGCTGTGGGAGAAGAGCAAGTTCGAGAAGTACTCGGCCGACGATCTCTATCGCGATCTGTTCATCGATGGTCCCGACGATGTGGCAATCGTCCAGTCGACCTATCTCAAGGACTTCTACAAGAACGGCTTCAACACGATCGAGCGCAACGCCGAGGTGGCCAAGCTCTATCCCGAGCGTTTCATCGTCAATGGGGCCTTCGATCCGCGCGATGGTGAAAAGGCGCTTGAGTACATCCACTTCCTCAAGGAGACATACGACGTCAAGGGCGTGAAGATGTACACGGCCGAATGGAACGGCGCCTCCAAGGGCTGGAAGCTCACCGACCCTGATGCCTACAAATGCTTCGAACTCTGCGACAAGCTCGGCATCAGGAACATCCACGTCCACAAGGGCCCGACGATCCTGCCGCTCAGCAAGGATGCGTTCGACGTCCATGACGTCGATCACGCGGCGACGGATTTCCAGGGCCTCAACTGGATCATCGAGCATTGCGGCCTGCCGCGCCTCGACGATTTCTGCTGGATCGCGACGCAGGAAACCAACGTTTACGGTGGACTTGCGGTAGCGCTGCCCTTCATCCATTCCCGCCCGCGCTATTTCGGCGAAGTCATCGCCGAACTGCTCTTCTGGCTCGGGCCGGAGAAGATCCTGTTCGGTTCCGACTACGCGATCTGGACGCCGCGCTGGCTGGTGGAGAAATTCTGGGCCTATCAGATCCCCGACGACATCGCTGCCGAACGCGGAGTGCAACTCACCGACGAGATCAAGGAGAAGATCCTCGGCCTCAACGCCGCGCGTCTTTACGACATCGATATCGATGCCAAGACGAAGGCACTCGCGGGCTCCGCCTTCAGCATCGCAGCGGAGTAGTCACGATGGGCGCCGCCAGAATACCAAGCCGCCAGGCAGAAGTCTGGCGGCGGCTAACCGAGGTCAATGACCCGGAACTCGACGAACCTATTACCGAGATGGGCTTTGTCGAGCGGGCCGAGGTTACGAGCGATGGCAGCGTGGAGATAGATTTCCGCCTGCCGACCTACTGGTGCTCGCCCAACTTCGCGTTCCTGATGCTGGACGGCGTCCGCAAGGCGCTCGACCAGCTCTCCTGGGCGCCGGCCTATCGCGTCAAGCTGCACGACCACATGTTCGCGGAAGAGGTCAATCGCGGCATGGAAGCCGGCAAGACATTCGCCGATATTTTCGTCGAACTTGCCGAGGATCAGGATCTGGGCGCTTTGCGCGAAACCTTCAGGATGAAGGCATTCAAGCGGCGCCAGGAGGCGGTCCTGCGCGGCCTTCGGCAGCATGGTCTGACAGACCGGGAAATCCTCGATATGGACCTGCCGGCATACGACGTCGCACGGTTCGAACCGGGCGAGGCGGCCAAACAGAAGCCGAGATACAGGGCGGCCCTGCTCGAGCGCTTCCCCGACCGCCAGGCCGATGATCCTGTCTTCGTGACCTGGGACGGGCAACGCATCCCGCCTGGCGCTCTCGGTGCCCATCTCGCCGAACTGCGCGTTGTGCGCGTCAATATGGAGTTCAACGGCGCGCTGTGTCGTGGTCTCAAGCAGACCAGATACAAGGAACTGGATGTGATCGAGGGCGAACCGACGCTGGTCGATTTCATCATGGACCGCGTGCCGGCGCGAGCCGCGCCGACCGCCTGAAGCAGAGCTGAAGCAACGGCCTCCCTCGCACGAGGCCCCTAACCAACAACCCGCCCGTAAGGCGGAAGGAGGAATCATGCCCAAAATAATGCTTCACAATTCCGAGGCCCGCCGTGCTCTCGCCCGTGGCGTCTTTCGGCTGGCCGCTGCCGTCGAGCCGACGCTCGGCCCCAAAGGCATGAACGCCATGATCGACCGGCCGATCGGTACGCCGATGGTGACCCGCGACGGCGTCAGCATCGCCTCTGAGATTGAGCTGCACGACCGTTTCGAAAACATGGGCGCGCAGGTGGTCCGCGAGGTGTCGATGCAGACCAACGAGGTGGCCGGCGACGGTACCACGACTGCCATCGTGCTCGCCAACGCCCTCATCCAGGGCGGTGTGGAGGCGAATGAACGCGGCGTGAAATCCGTCGATCTGTGCAAGGGTATCGACCTTGCCGTGGCGGCGGTGGTGGCGGCGCTCAAGGCCTCGGCCAAGCCGGCAAAGGGCAACGGCATCCTGGCTTCGGTCGCCAACATCGCCGCGACCGACACCAAGCTTGGCGCGCTGGTGGCGGAAGCCCATCAGCGCGTGGGAGCCGAAGGGGTCATCACCACGGACTTCAGCGTCACCACCGAGACCACGCTCGATGTGGTCGAGGGCATGTCTTTCGAACGCGGTTATCTCTCTCACCACATGGTGACCGACCAGGAGAAGATGGAGGCAGTTCTCGAACGGCCCTACATCCTGTTGACCGATCTCAAGATCAAGGAGCCCGGGGCGCTGGATGCGGCTCGCCGCATTGCCGACGAGGATGGTCGGCCGTTACTGATCGTGTCCGAAGAAATGTCGCCGGAAGTCGTGGTGACGCTGCTCGGCAAACAGGGACCTGGAAAATACCTCGTCGTCCACCCGCCGGAATATGGCCATTGGCGCAAGGCGATGATGGAGGATCTGGCGATCATCACCGGCGGCAAGGTGATTGCGCGCGACCTCGGCGGCCAGCTGGAGGACATCACCGCCGATGATCTTGGAACGGCTGACCGGGTGAAGACAAGCTCGTCCTACACCTCGATCATCCGCGGCGGCGGCGACCATGCGGCAATCGAATCGCGCCGCGCCCAGGTGCAGCGGCAGTATGAAGCTTCGCCGCCGAACATCGACCAGGACAAGCTGCGCGAACGCCTGGCCAAGCTCTCCGGCGGCACGGCGATCCTTTATGCCGGCGGTGTCACGCCGGTCGAGCAGAAGCGAACGATCCAGCTGATCGAGGATTCGCTGAATGCGGTGCGCGCCGCATCCGAAGAGGGCGTGGTCGCCGGCGGCGGCTCGGCGCTTGCCCAGATAGCGCCGCTGCTCGACAAGGTGGCGGCCGGTGTCGACGGCGATGTCGCCGAAGGCGTGCGCCTGGTGCGGTCGGTGCTGTCGCGGCCGCTCTGGCGCATAGCCGCCAATGCCGGCGCCGATCCCGAAGCAGTCGTGGCGGAAGTTACGCGCATCAACGGCGGCTACGGCTACAACGCGTCTGCCGGCAGCTACCAGAACATGTTCGAGGCAGGGATCATCGATCCGGTGCGCGTCACCTACACGGCACTCGCCAACGCAGCTTCGGTGGCGACGCTGATCCTGACCACCGAAACGCTGATTGGCCATCTCGCCGAGGACGAGGACCCGACGGCCGGACCGGCTCGCGGCGGCGGCTCTGAAAAGCTCGGCCGCGCCTAAGCAATCCGAACAATCTCGACGTTGAAAGGATACGACGATGAAAGCTGCCAGACTGTACGAATACGACCCGCATATGAACGTCCAGCTCAGGATCGAGGAGGTCAAGGCGCCGACCATTACCGCTCCCGACGAGGTCGTCGTGCGAGTAGGTGCCGCCGGCCTCTGCCGCACCGACCTCCACATCATCGAGGGTGTGTGGAAGCCGACGATGGATCCAGAGGGCACGCTGCTGCCTTACATCATGGGCCACGAGAATGCAGGCTGGGTCGAGGAGGTCGGCAGCGGCGTCAGGTCGGTCAAGCGCGGTGACGCGGTGATCTGCCATCCCTTCCGCTCATGCGGCATCTGCCTCAACTGCCGGCACGGCGAGGACATGTATTGCGACAATGGCCAGTTCCCCGGTCTCGGGATGAATGGCGGCTTCGCCGAATATTTCATCACCAGCGAGCGCTCGCTGATCAAGCTGAACGCAAATGTCACGCCGATCGAGGTGGCGCCGCTTGCCGACGCCGGCATCACCGCTTATCGCGCCGCCAAGCGGGCGGCCAAACTGCTGCGACCGGGGAGCTACTGCGTGCTGCTCGGCATTGGCGGGCTTGGCCACATCGCGCTGCAATCGCTGCACGCGATCTCAGGCTGCCGCATCATCGCCGTTGATCGCGAACCGGCGGCGCGTGTGCTGGCCAAGGATCTGGGCGCCGATTTCGTCCTCGACGGCGGGCCGAATGTGGTGGAGGAGGTCAGCCAGATCACCGGCGGCGGAGCCCATGTGGTCATCGATTTCGTCGGCGAACTCGGCGTCGAGAACATTTGCTGGAAGATGGTGCGCAAGGGCGGCCAGCTGTTCGTCGTCGGCTATGGCGGCAACATCAACGTGCCGACCGCGCATCTCGTCATCGAGGAGATCAACATCGGCGGCAGCCTGGTCGGCAATTTCACTGAGCTTGTCGAGCTGATGGAGCTGAACGCCGATGGCAAGGTGAAGATGCACTACACCGAGTACAATCTCGCCAGCATCAACACCGCACTCGACGATTTCAAGAACCGGCGGTTCACCGGCCGCGGCGTTATCGTGCCGTGATCTATCCGGACCGGAGCCGCGCGGACGGGTGCGGTCCGGTCACCACTATCATCTAGCGGGAGATAGAGGGTCCAAGCCGCATCACCAAGATCGCGCCAGCTGTGGTGATTTCGCTGGCCTTGGCATGACTTCCCCCCACCCAGTGGCGCGAATGCTGCGGGGCTCTTTCGTCGCCAGTGACGGATTCTGATCCTAGAGGAAACCCCGCCGGATGCCGTATTGCTCGAGCTTGCGGTAGAGCGTTGGCCGGGAGATGCCGAGCCGTCGCGCGACCCGGCTGAGGTTGCCGCCTTCCACGGCCAAGGCGTTCTTCATTGCCTGGCGTTCGGCCTCGACGAGCGTGCCTCCATCCTGCGGGTTCGCTGCACTGCTGTCCGACCCGGCTCCCGACCCAGAGCCGGACGCGGTGATCTCCTCAGGAAGGTCATGAAGCCCAACATCACGGCCGCGCGTCAGGACATGCAGCCGCCCGATGAGGTTCTTCAGTTCGCGCACATTGCCCGGCCAATCATAGGCGAGCAGGGCATCGAGTGCTTCGTGCGAGAATTCCAGCAGGTCCTCGCCCGCCGCGGTGGCGATCTGCCGGTTGAAATGTTCGACCAGCAGCAGCACATCCTCGCCGCGCTCGCGCAGCGGTGGAACAGTGATCGAAACCGCGCCAATTCGATAGTAGAGATCGCGGCGGAATCGGCCTGCGTCAATTTCGTGCTTGAGATCGCGATTGGTCGAGGCGACCAGGCGCACATCCACCGGGCGGCCCCGGCTGTCGCCAATGCGGTTGACCACGCGCTCTTCCAGGACACGCAGCAGAAACGGCTGGATCTCGAGCGGCAATTCGCCGATCTCGTCGAGACTGAGGACGCCGCCATGGGCGAGCTCGAAAACCCCCGGTTTGCCTTCACGCGAGGCGCCGGTAAAGGCGCCGGCGACATGGCCGAACAACTCGCTGCCGAACAGGTCCCTGGTGATCGCCCCGCAATTCATGGCGATGAACGGATCGTTCGCCGTGCGCCGGGTGCCGGCATGGACAAGCCGCGCAAACAGCTCTTTCCCGACCCCTGTTTCACCTTCGACCAACAGCGATGTTACGCTACTCGACCGGGCGACGCGGCAGGCGACGTCGATGGCGGCATGCAGCGCTTCGCTTTCGCCGACGATCATGGCGACAGCATCCTGAAGATGCTTGTTCACTTCCCGGTGGACCACCGCCGCACTGGAGACTGCCGGCACGGAGGGGAACACCAGCGCCGCGCCGCGGAGGTCGCCATCGAGCTTGAGCGGGGTGATATGGCAGGATCGCAGATGGGCCGGCAGCGCCCTGGCAAGGTCGGCTTCGGAGCCGGAGGACGGAAGGTTCATCAGCCAGCGGCCACGGCCTGGCTCCATCGGGCCGTCCATCATCTCAGTGGCCTCGCCATCAGGCACATTGTTGCAGAAGATGGCACGACCGCGGTGGTCGACGATTACCAGCCCGTCTTTTCGGCGGTAGCCGGGAGCCGATGAAATGAAAGCTTCGAGCAGGCGCGTGCGCTGTTCCTGCTGCTGTTCGGCCAATGCCTTTTCGATCTGCCGGGCTGTCGCGGCGACGAGCGCGGTGTTGTGCGGCCTGAAGATCGGCGAATAGCCTGACAGGTCGACCACACCGATGATCTTGCCGTCGAGCGGGTCGCGAATCGGCGCGCCGGCGCAGGTCCAGGATTTGATGCCGGCGCAGAAATGCTCGGCCGCATGCACGAAAGTCGGCTCGCCGGTCCACAGCGCCGTACCGATGCCGTTCGTCCCGACGGCATCCTCGTTCCATTTCCCGCCGATGGCCAGGTGGATATCCATGCCGTCATGCAGCGTCTTCTTGTCGCCGATGGCGTCGATCAGCACGCCGTCGCTGTCGGCCAGAACCAGCATTGCGCCGGTCCCGTCCAGTAACTGGCCAAGCGATGCGAACGACCGCCGCGCCGCCGAAAGCAGTTCTGCATTGGCCCGGGTAAGATATTCGATTTCGTCGCGATCACTGCTCAGCGGCGCTTCAATTCCTTGAGCGTTGATGCCGCCGGTGGCACTGCGATACCAGGAATCGTGAATGAGGGAGCGGACGTGGCTTGGGTGGACAGGATCGCCGGCGCATTTGGGCTCGTCAGCCAGAAAACTTTCCCAGGCGCGCATGGTGGCACGCTCGTCATAGTCGATGTTGCTCAGAGCCATTTGGCCGGTGGCCAGCGAAGTACGCGCCGGAAGGGCATCGATCTTCATCTGATTGGGGGCTATCTCGCGTTTCATTCAGTCATCACAGAACCTTTGAGGCATGCCATTTCTGTATGATGTCGCGGTTGTAGGCTGCCGCGGAGTGGACGTGAGGAAGCACGCCCATGCCTGCCGCTCAGTCGATGCCAAGTTTCGCACCGATGTCGGCGGCAAGCTGCTCTTCGGTGTAGGTGGCGGCGAGGCGGGATCCGTCCAACTCGGCAAGCGCTTCGGCGACGGTTTCGTCGACCGGCGAGAAGAAGCCATTCTGCTTCGTCGCCAGAACGAAGATCTGGCCTCCGCTGCGGTTGCGGATATCGCCGATGTGATGAAGTTGGCGGCCCGTGTTCTGATCCTTCGAGATCACGCGGCCGTTCATGGTGACATGGATGGACGGTTTGGCTTCGGTCACAGGCGCGGCACTGCCGCCAACATGGATGATCAGACCTTCCGCCTTTGGTTGCTGTCGTGGCTTCCTGGAAGCTGAATAGCCGCCACCGCTGATCTGGTCGGCAAGTCGGACGATGGTCGAGCGGTTCTGCTCGATCAGTCTTTTGACTTGTGCGTCCTCGCGCCGCGGGCCATCCCGCTTGGAGATAATCTCGACCATGAATCCTCCCAGATTCGCTCCGCGTCGCCGTTTCTACGGCTCAATTCTTCTTTTGAGGTGAACCCTACACCGCCTCGGCGAAGTTCGCCATTCATATCAGATAGCGCCAAAATTTGCTTTGCTGGTAGCAGACGGCTGCTACACCGGGATTTCCGATATCGGACGTTTGAGTAATGCGCGCTCGTCAGGCTGCCTTGTTCGTCAAATTCCGAGGGTTTGCTGTCGAGTTGTTGCCTGTCGCGCACGTCACGCTTTCGCGGCTAGGCCTCGCCTCTACAGTTCGATCACCACGCCGAACGGGGCGAACGCCCGCTGCCATGCCGGCCTCGGCATGCCGCTTGGCTTCATTGAGGCGGCGGTGAAAGGCGAGAGGCTCGACTTGTGACGGACTATCTGCTCGCCAGCGTCGCTACAAGATCGCTGAAACGTTCGCCCTGGATGCTGACATGCTGGCGCAGGAGCGTGCGCGCCTGCTCCGCGTCGCCGGCGAGGATTGCTTCCACGATCGCGCCATGCTCGGCGAACGATGTGGCAACGCGGTTGCGCACGCGCAGTTGCAGACGCCTGTAGGGCTGCAGACGGCGATGCAGTGCGACGCACTGCTCGGCCAGAAAACCGCTGTGGCTGGCAGCGTAGATAGCTTTGTGAAAGCGTTCGTTATCGTAATAGTAGGCGTCGCTGTTGCCGGCCGAAGACGAACGCTCGCAATCTGCATGCGCGGCCAGGATGGTTGTGCGATCGGCATCGGTGAACCGTCGCGCGGCCAGCGAACCGGCCAAACCTTCAAGTTCCGCCATCACCTCGAACATTTCGAAAATACGGTGCGGTCCCGGATCGATCACCACGGCGCCCCGGCGCGGCCGGATCTCTATCAGTCCGATCGCGTTCAACTGCATCAGCGCCTCGCGCACCGGCGTTCTCGAGACGCCGAAGCGTGTGGCCAATTGCACCTCGTCTAGTCGTGCACCGGGGGCGAAGTCGTTCGAGATTATGCCGTTTTCAATCTCGTCACGTAGGCGCTGAACGACATTCTCCGACATTTTTGGGCCTTCCAATGCAAAACGATAAATCTTGTATGCAAGAGCATTGACTTTGCGTACAAGGATGTTTAAGAACGATACCACAAAAGGCAAGTCGCACACAAATGTGTGGACGCATCCGAGCACCAGCACGCGTCGAGACCGCGCGGAGGGTCTGCTTGCGTCGATTTCGACTTTGCCGGGAGGGACTCCGACATGGCAGGCATCTCGTTCTTTAGCGATATGGTGCAAAGCATCACCGATCGGGGCCGCAGGCTGCTTGCGGCAGGGGCGCGCAGCGAGCCGGTCCAAGCCGAAACCAATATCGAAACACTCTGCGACATGCTTTTGTCGAGCCGGGGCGAAGCCTCGGGCATGGCATTGGCCGCCGAGGTCCTTCAGCGCTGGGCCCAACTGGACGCTGCCGGTCAGCAAGACTTCGTGCGTATGCTGCACGAACAGTTCGGACCAGACATCGCCAAGCTTGACAAAGCCATCGAGCGCTACCGCAGCGACAGGAGTTCGGACGCCGTCATCGAACTGCACCAAGCCGCCGAGCCGCGTCGCCAGGAACTGGTGCGCAGACTGAACCTTGCCCCCAGAGGCACGGCAAGGCTGGTGGAGATGCGCGAGCGCCTATTAGCCATGAAGGATGCGACGGAACCGTTTCGCGCCGTCGATGCCGACTTCGCCCACCTGTTCGGCTCATGGTTCAACCGCGGTTTTCTGACCCTGCGTCCGATCGACTGGTCGACGCCAGCCGACATCCTGGAGAAGATCATCAGATACGAGGCGGTGCATGAAATCGCCGGCTGGGAGGAACTGCGGCGGAGGCTAGCTCCAGCCGACCGCAGGTGCTTTGCGTTCTTCCACCCGCGGCTCGCAGACGATCCGCTGATCTTCGTTGAGGTTGCGCTGACCAAGGCGATTCCCTCTGCCATCGCTGATGTGCTCGATGTAAACCGTTCGCCGATCACAGCCCAGGACGCCACCACCGCTGTCTTCTATTCGATCTCCAACTGCCAGGACGGACTGCGCGGCATCTCTTTCGGGAACTTTCTGATCAAGCAGGTGGTGGAGGATTTGCGCCGCGACCTGCCGGGCTTGAAGACCTTCGTGACGCTGTCGCCGGTTCCGGGTTTCGCTGGCTGGCTAGCAAGACTGCGCAAGGCGACCGATGCGCGCCTCGATGATCAGGCCCTCAAGACGCTCGAGCTGCTGGACGATCCGAGCTGGGCGGACAATCCGCAGAAGGCACGGGTCGTTGAAGCTGTGCTCCTCCCGCTCGCCGCACGCTATTTCATTAGGGAACGAGCCACCGGCAGACGGCCTGTCGATCCTGTGGCGCGTTTTCATTTGGGCAACGGCGCTCGCCTTGAACGGCTGAACTTCCTCGCCGATCGCTCCGCCAAGGCGATGCGGCAGTCCCACGGCTTGATGGTCAACTACTTTTACAAGTTGGACGACATCGAGGCGAACCACGAAGCCTTGGCGCAACATGGCGAGATCGCTGCTTCGCCGGAGGTGAGAAAACTGGCGGCAACCGCTTCGACCGACACCAGTATCGGCGCCCCGGTTCGTCGACGGCGCACCGAAATGCAGAAAACCTAATAAGCAAATTGGGAGGAGTTCAATGAGCAATCACCTGTTCGACGCCATGCGAGCATCCGCCAAGTCAGGCGAGTCGATTTTCATCGAGACTATTGATGGTCAGCGTTGGACCTATGGAGATGCGCTGCGGCTCTCCGGACAGATCGCCAGCGCAATTGATGTGCTCGGCGTTCGCCCAGGCGACCGCGTCGCGGTCCAGGTGGACAAGAGCCCGCTGGCTCTGATGCTCTATCTCGCATGCGTGCGCTGCGGGGCGATCTATCTGCCGCTGAATACCGCCTATACGCTGGCTGAACTCGACTATTTTATCGGTGACGCCGAACCGCGGCTCGTCATCGTCTCCTCGAAGTCGCGAGCTGATGTCGAAAGGATCGCGCACGGCTACGGCGCGATTGTCGAAACACTCGATGCGGACGGCTCCGGGTCGCTCATGGAGTTGGCCCGGGACGAGTCTGCCGATTTTCTCGACGCGGCGCGCGCGCCTGACGATCTCGCCGCGATCCTGTACACATCTGGGACCACCGGCCGTTCCAAAGGCGCAATGCTGACGCACGACAACCTTTTGTCCAATGCAATAGCACTGCGCGAATGCTGGCAGCTGACGGCAGCCGACCGGCTGATCCACGCGCTGCCGATTTTTCACACGCATGGGCTCTTCGTGGCGACCAATGTCACGCTCATCGCCGGCGCCTCGATGTTTCTGCTGCCAAAGTTCGAGCCGGAGGAAATCCTTTCTCTGATGCCGCGGGCGACGCTGATGATGGGCGTGCCGACCTTCTATGTCCGGTTGCTTCAGCATGAGGGCCTGAACCGGGAGACGGTCGCCAACATTCGGCTGTTCATCTCCGGCTCGGCGCCGCTGCTCGCTGAAACGCACGCCGCATTCAAGCAGCGCACCGGTCACGCCATTCTCGAACGCTACGGCATGACCGAAACCAACATGAACACCTCAAACCCCTATGACGGCGAGCGAAGGGCAGGGACAGTAGGTTTCCCACTACCGGGCGTGTCGGTGAGGGTCACCGATCCGGCCACCGGTGAGACGCTCGGACCAGGCGAAACCGGCATGATCGAGATCAAGGGCCCGAACGTTTTCCGGGGTTATTGGCGGATGCCCGAAAAGACGGCTGCGGAGTTCACCAAGGACGGCTATTTCATCAGCGGCGACCTCGGCAAGATCGATGAGGCGGGCTATCTCCACATCGTCGGCCGCGACAAGGACCTGGTGATCTCCGGCGGCTATAATATCTACCCGAAGGAAGTCGAGGGTGAGATTGATCAACTCGACGGTGTCGCCGAGAGCGCAGTCATCGGCATTGCACATCCGGATTTCGGCGAGGGGGTGACGGCCATCGTGGTACTCAAGCCCGGTGCCACAATGGACGAAAAGGCCGTGCTCAACGCGCTGCGCGACCGCCTCGCGCGCTACAAGCAGCCGAAACGGGTGATCTTCGCCGAGGACCTTCCGCGCAACACCATGGGAAAGGTGCAGAAGAACCTTCTGCGCGACCGGTTCAGCAACCTTTACATGCCCGCCTCCTAGGAGGCGCTGACGACCCTGCGTTGGGGCTTGGGAGCGAGACCAACGCAGGCTGATCTACCACCGATGGAAATGAGAACGGGCGCCTGAAGGCGTTTCCCGAGGGAGGAAGCTATGAACATCCAGATTCTGTCGATCGCGCTGCTGGTCGGCATGTTCGTGATCGCCACCATCCAGCCGATCAATATGGGCGCGCTCGCCTTCGCATGCACCTTTCTGGTCGGCTCGCTCATCATGGCGATGAAGCCGGTGGAGATATTCGCCGGTTTTCCGAGCGACCTGTTCCTGACACTGGTCGGCATTACCTACCTGTTCGCCATCGCCCAGATCAACGGCACCATCGATTGGCTGGTCGAGGGCGCGGTCAAACTGGTGCGCGGACATGTGGTGTGGATTCCCTGGGTCATGTTCCTGGTCGCCGCCGTCATCACCGGCTTCGGTGCGCTCGGACCCGCGGCAGTCGCCATCCTGGCCCCGGTGGCGCTGGGTTTTGCGTTTCAGTACCGCATCAATCCGGTCATGATGGGATTGATGGTTATTCACGGTGCACAGGCGGGCGGCTTTTCGCCGATCAGCGTCTATGGCGGCATCACCAACCAGATCGTCGAAAAGGCGGGGTTGCCGTTCGCGCCGACATCGCTGTTTCTCTCCAGCTTCTTCTTCAACCTGGCCATCGCCGTCCTCGTCTTCTTCGTCTTCGGCGGCTCGAAGGTGCTGCGTAAGCATTCGGTCGCCTCGGGACCGTTGCCTGACCTCCACCCCGAGGGCGTGACGCAGTCAATCGTCGGCCACGGCGGCACGCTGGCTACTCCGATCAGCCATCACGTCTTTGAGGAGCAGACGAAAAAAGTATCGGCGCTTTCCGGCCTGACTATGGAAAGGTTGACGACATTGATCGGCCTAACCGCGCTCGCAGTCGGCGCGCTTGTCTTCAAGTTCAATGTCGGCCTGGTTGCGATCACTGTCGCGGTCGCGCTGGCGCTGCTCTCGCCGAAGACCCAAAAGGCGGCGATCGACAAGGTCAGCTGGTCGACGGTGCTCCTGATCGCCGGCATCATCACCTATGTCGGCCTCATGGAGAAGATCGGCACGATCGACTACGTCGCCCAGGGCATTTCGAGCCTGGGCATGCCGCTGCTGGTCGCACTCCTCCTCTGCTTCACCGGCGCCATCGTATCGGCATTCGCCTCGTCCACGGCATTGCTGGGAGCCATCATTCCGCTGGCCGTGCCCTTCCTCCTGCAGGGACAGATCAGTGCCATAGGCGTGGTTGCCGCGATCGCGATCTCCACCACCGTCGTTGACACCAGTCCGTTTTCGACCAACGGCGCGCTGGTCGTCGCCAATGCCCAGGAAGCAGAGCGCGAGGGCGTGCTGAAGACGTTGCTGATCTACAGCGCGCTTATCGCCATCATCGGCCCTGTCATCGCCTGGCTGGTTTTCGTGGTCCCCGGGTTGGTTTGAACGGTCGGCCGCTTTCCGGACATTCCCAATCAGTCTGGCCGCTCCGGTGCAATCTGACCGGCGGCCAGGCTTGACCCCGAACCTGATCTGGTCGGCGTCAACAAGAAAAACGGCGGCGCAGGTAGAACTGATTCCCTATCAAGGCTGGGCCGATAGCGCCGCCGGCCCTGCTTGGCTCGCTGCTCATGCGGCGGGTGAGGGCGCGTAGCGGCTGCCCAGCGAATAGCGGCTGCCGACATAGGTGAGCTTGTTGACGGTGGCGACGGCCGCGCCCGACCAGGTTCGCCGATGCAAGAGCAGGCAGGGGTCGCCAGGTCGGATCATCAAACGGCCGGCGGCCACCTCGTCGGCGGCGACGGCCGAGATCACATGCTCCACTTCCGTCAGCGGCGTCGCCCGCTGCAGATAGTCGTAGGTGGTGGTCGCCACGAAATTTTGCCGATGGTAGTCCGGTGCGAGCGCCGGATTGACAAAGCGTTCCTCGAGCTGGACGGGCACATCGTCTTCGAAATGCACGATGATCGAATGGGCGACCGGTCTGCGGCGCGTGAACTCGAAGGCGACGACGAGGTCCAGCGCAGGGTGGCGGATCTTCTCGAGGACAACGACCTCGGCCCTGTGGCGTGCGCCGCGCGCGGCGATCTCGCCGGCGATGTTCCTGATTTCGATGAGGGCCGATTGCGGTTTCGGCGGCGCCACAAAGGTGCCCACGCCCTGGATGCGCAGCAGGTGGCCTTCCGAGGTCAGTTCCCTCAGCGCCCGGTGCACCGTCATCCTCGAGACACCGAGCGTGCTGACCAGCTCGTTTTCGGAAGGCAGCCTGCGGTCCATCGGCCAGTTGCCGCTTCCGATGTTGCCGAGCACGTAGTCCTTGACCTTTTCGTAGAGCGGTCCGGCGGTTTCGGGAAGCCTGATCATCCTCTCTCCATGCGGACGATGGTCTTCAGGCCGCCGCTCGCGCCGGCGATCAGGCGCTGGTAGGCGGCGGGAATTTCGCCGATCGCGATCTCGTCGGAGACGAAGCGCGACAGCGCGGGCGCGAGATCGCCAAGCATCGCGACGGCCGGCGCAAGCTCGTCGGCGAAGGCGTGGCAGCCGACAAGCGCGATTTCGCGCTCGACCAGCAAGTTGGGGTCGAGGTCGAGGCGGCCATGCGAAATGCCGACCAGCGCCAGCGTGCCGCCGCCGGCTAAAACATCGAGCAGCCGCGCCATCACCGCCACGCTGCCCGTCGCGTCGATGGCATGGCGTAGATTGGGGGCATGGCGCAGATTGGGATCACAGGGCAGGGCGTCCAGGTCGACGACGGTCGCGCCGCTCACCTTGGCCACAAGCTCCGCACGCGCCGCATTGCGGTCGGCGACGAGGACCGGTCTCTCGCCCGGCCGCGACAGCAGCAGTGCAGCCAATCCGCCGATCGGGCCGCAACCAGCGATAAGCACCGGCGCTCCGGCCGGCGCCGCCAGCCGCCGCACCGCGTGCAGGGCGACCGCCAGCGGCTCCGCCATGGCGGCGATCGCGGGATCGAGCGCGGCGTCGTGGCGCACAAGCAGCCGCGCCGGCAGCTGCGTCTCTTCCGCGAAGCCGCCGTCGCAGACCTCGCCTACAAAGCCCAGTCTGGCACAGAAATTATGCAGGCCGGCCCGGCAGGCGGGACACTCGCCGCACCAGAAGCGCGAATCGGCCACGACCCGGTCTCCAAGCGCAAACTGGGACACGCCGGCCCCCACGGCGATCACCTCGCCGGCGAATTCATGCCCGGCGACGCTCGGCGCGCGGCTGATCCACTGACCGGTGCGGAAGTTGTGGAGGTCGGAGCCGCAAATGCCGGCGGCCGTCACCCTGAGCCGCACCCAGCCAGGCGCTGGTTCGCCGGGAGATGGCACGTCCTCGACCCGCAAATCGCCCGCCGCATGGAGTCTGGCCGCCTTCATCATCCGCTACCGCGCCAGATATCGGTCGCGCACGCCGGAGACGGCGTGTTCATGCGAGGAGAAGCCTTCATAGCGGGCAAGTGTGCGGGCATGGCGCGCGAATTCCGGATAGGCCGCTTCCGTCACGTAGCCGATGGAAGAGCGCTTGACGAAATCCGTGACCGAGAGCGGCCCACAAGTACGCGCCCAGCGACTGGTCGGCAGCACGGCGTTGGGGCCCAGCCCGAAATTGCCGATCGAGACCGGCGTGTGCGGCCCCATCAGGATCTCGGCAGCTTCGGTGATGTGGCCAAGGTGCGCGAAGGGATCGGTGGAAAGGATCTCCAGATGCTCCGGTGCGTAGTCGTTGATGAAGCGGTAGCTCTCCTCGATCGAGGCCGTCAGCACGATGCCGCCACAGGCCCCGGTCAGGACCGCGGTGGAGAACGCGACCCGTTGCTCGGTCATGCGCGCCCAGTGCTCCGGCAGCGCCGCCAGTGCCTCGTCCGCCACGCGGCGGCTGTGGGTCACCAGATAGGCCGACGAGTCCGGTCCGTGCTCCGCCTCGATGAGGAGGTCGAGCGCGGCCAGTCCGCCATGCACGCTGTCGTCGGCGAGGATGATCGCTTCGGACGGACCGGCGGGAAGGCCGGGATCGATGACGCCGGCAAGCAGCCGCTTGGCCGCAACCACCCAGGGGCTGCCTGGTCCGACGATCTTGAGCGCGGCCTTGATCGTCTCTGTGCCGTAGGCGACCGCGGCGACCGCTTGCGCGCCGCCGCATTTGTAGACCGTTTCGACGCCGGCGAGGCGCGCCGCAACCAGCGTCGCTGCGTCCACCAAACCATCGGGCGCCGGCGGCGTGACGATGGCAAGCTCCGGGACGCCCGCCACCACTGCGGGCACTGCGGTCATCATTGTGACCGAAGGGAACGCCCCCTTGCCGCGCGGGACATAGAGCGCCACCGAGCGGATCGGCGTGAAGCGGTCGCCGGCAAAGGCGCCGGGCCGCATTTCCTTGAGCCACATCGCTTCCGGTTTCTGCTCTTCGTGGAAATGCCGGATGTTGTCGATGCCGAAGCGAATGGCGGCGATCACGTCCTCGTCCACCATGCCGAAGGCGGCGTCGAACTCTGCGGGGCTGACCTTCAGCCGCGTGGCGTTGAACTCTGCCTTATCAAAGTCGCGGGCGAAGCGGACGAGCGCGGCGTCGCCTTCTGTTCGGACCGCCTCGATGATCGGTGCGGCCTTCTCCATGAAGCCAGAGAGATCGGTCTCTGAGCGCCGCATCAATGCCGCACGACTGGCGGCGTCGAGTTGGCTCAAATCGTGGAATGATACGTTTGGCATAGGATTTCCTTTGCGGCCCGACGAGCCGGCTTTCCTCATTTCGATTTCAGGAAGATGTCGAGCCCGACCAGCCTGTCGAGCAGGAAAACGGCGACGCCAGAGCAGGCGATGAAGACCACAGAGATCGCGGCAAGATCCGGCGTGATGATCGAGCGGATGGAGTTGTAGATCAGCACCGGCAGCGTCACGATACGGGCATCGACGAGCAGCAGGCTGACCAGGAATTCGTTGAGCGCAAGGATGAACATCAGCAGCGAGCCGGTGATCACCCCCGGCATGACCGCTGGCAAGGTGACGGAGAAGAACACCTGGAGCGGCGGCGCGCCGCAATTGGCGGCGGCCAGCTCAAGGTCCGGGTCAAGCCCGGTGGCACTCGCCGTGACCGCCCAGATCATAAAGGGCAGGTTGATGACGCAGCAGGCGATGCCGACCGGCCAGAGCTGGCCGAGAATGCCGGCGTTGCCGAAGATCAGCATGAGGCCGATGCCCGATCCGATCAGCGGGATGGTAAAGGGCAGCAGCAGATAGATTTGGATCGTCTTCTCAAAACGCACCGCATATTTCGCCAGCGCGATGCCGGCCAGCGTGCCCACGGGAATGGCAACCATCGTACAGACCGTCGCGACCTGGAGCGTGCGCAGGAAAGCGTTGCGCAGGTCGGCGGCCTGCGAAATACGCGCGTACCACCGCAGCGACAGCCCATCCGGCGGAAAAGTGATGATGTTGCCGCCGGTAAAGGAAGCGCCGAGCACCACGATCGTCGGCGCCGAAAGGGTCACCAGGGCGATCGTCACCAGGGTCCACAGGACAATCGATTTGCTGCGCGAGCCGCTCACACCCGGGACCTCCCCATGGCGAGCGTTCCGGCTCCAAATAGCGCGAATACCAAGCCGACAAGGATTGACCCGAGCGCGACCAGCATAAGCGCCAGCATCGCGCCGAGACCCTGGTCGGAGGTGCGGAAGAACTGATCGTAGATGGCGTTGGCGATGAAATCATGCGAGCCGCCGCCAAGGATTGCGGGGACTGCGAAATCGGTGAGTGAAAGCGTCAGCACCACCACGCCGGCGCCGATGAAGCCTGGACGAGCGAGTGGCAACACGACGTGGATGAACGTGCGAACCCAGTTCGCGCCGAGCGATCCAGCGGCTGCCTCCAGCTCTTCGGGAATGGCGGTGAGTGCCGGCGCGAGCATCAGTACGGCAAAGGGCAGCATGTACTGGACGAGGCCGAACAGCACGGCGGGATAGTTATAGATGAGCCGCATCGGGGCGACCCCGACAAGGCCGAGCGCCTCGTTCACCATGCCCTGGTTGCCGAGGATGATCAGCCACCCATAGGCACGCACCACCTGGCCGATGAAGAAGGGCAGGAACAGCGCAATCAGCAGGAATTTGCGCAATCCTGGCGAACGCGTGCGCACCATCAGATAGGCGTAGGGAAAGGCGAAGACGAGCGTCACCGCGGTGACGATCAGGGCGGCGACCAGGCTGCGCTGCGCGACAACCAGGAACAGCGGCTCGGTCAGCGCGCGGCGGAAATTGGCGGTCGAATAGTCGTCGGAAAACTGGAAGGTGGTGGTGTCGAGCGTGCGCAGGCTGGCATCCGCGATCTGGATGAGACCAAGCACGAGCAGCCCGACAAGCAGCACCGCCGGAAGCAGCATCAGATAGGGCGTAGCGCGCCTGAACCGCGCCGGCCAAATAGCGGCGGCAACGCCTTCCAACGCATCCATGATGCGCCATGTCAGGGGATAGGCTGTCCTGGCTGCCCGCATGAAAAATCCGTAACCGACGTCGTGAAGGAGCCGGTGCCGCCAGCGCAGCACCGGCCGACCCGGCGTCAACCCTGCATGATCGCCTTGAACTTGGAAAACCACTCGCTCTCGTTCTCGACCTGGATCTTCGACGAGATGCGGATGAGGCGCTGGAAATCCGCTTCGGTGGTCGGATAGGACGGATCGCCCACCAGATCCTTGGGCGGCGTGAGGCCCGGCACCACGCCCGGCAAGCCAAGCCCATCCAGCCATACCTGCTGGGCTTCCTTGGTCAGGGCGTGGTTGATGTACTGCTTGGCCCAGTAGAGTTCGTTTTCCGGTAGGCCTTTGGGGATCCACAAACCGTCCGTGTCGAATTTCGCACCCTCTTCCGGCACCACCCATTCGATTTTGACGCCGTTCTTGCGCGCCTCGCGGGCGTTGGTCGAGATGGTGCAGGCGGCGTCGATCTCGCCGTTCTGGAACCAGGTGGTGAAGTCGGGATCTTCGCCGAGCAGCGGCTGCTGCGCCTTCATCTTGGCGATGAAATCCCAAGCCGGCTGCATGTTGCCCGGTATGTCCTCCAGCTTGCCGCCACCGGCGACCTGGGCGGGGAAATGGAAGCCGATGCCGTCATTGTAGAAGGCAAGCCGACCCTTGAACTTCGGGTCGAGCAGGTCTTTCCACGACTTCGGCGGTCCGTCCGGGAACGCCGCAGGTCGATAGGCAAGCACATAGACATAGCCGTAGGTGTTGACGATGGGGAAGCCTTCCAGGCCGGCCGGCTTGGCAAGGTCCGTGACATTGGCGAGGTTCGGCAGGTCGGAGAGGTCTTCCGTCACGCCGCGCAGTGCCGATTTCGTGGCATTGGTGGTGGTGTCCCAGTTGATGTGGATCGGCGGGACCCGTTTCTGCGCCACGGCCGCCCAGACCTTGGGCTGAATCTCGTTGTCTTCGGTCAGGTCGTGACGGACAGCAATCCCCGTCATTTTGGTGAAGCTGTCGGACACGCCGGCCTTCAGGCTGTCCACCCAGCTGCCGCCCCAGGCGCGCACGATGATCTCCGCCGGCTTTTCCGGTTCCTGCGCATAGGCGCCGCGCAGGCCGAGCGCCGAGGCGCCGCCGAGCGCGGCGGTGGCCTGAAGGAAGGTTCTGCGGGAAAGATGGGATAATGTCGGCTTAAAGCGCTTCATCTGCATTCTCCTCTGGGTTTGACCGGTTTCCGGTTCTATCGAAAAACAAGCATGTCCCTGGCATTCCACCCCAGGAACACGCTTTCGCCTATGTCGAACTGCGTGTGCGCGGCGGGGTCATGGTCAAAAACGCGAATGACCTCGTCGCCAATCGCGGCGCAGGCTACCTCGTAGACCATGCGCTCGCCTTCGAAGATGGTGTCGGTCACAGTCCCGGCCAGCATGCAATCGAGCTTCGACAGCTGAGCAGCATCGCCGGCGAGGCGGATCTGTTCGGCGCGGATCGCTCCCGACGCCTTGTCGCCCTCGGCAGGTGGATTGACCGGATCGCCGATCTTTCCGGCAAGCATCAGATCACCTCGAAGGATGGAGACGTCGCCTGCTTCCGAGACGGCCCGTACCGTGCCGGCAATGAAGTTGGTGACGCCGATGAAATTGGCGACGAAGGCGTTGCGGGGCTGGCGGTAGGTGTGGATCGGCCGCGCCTTCTGCTGAATTTCGCCCTGATCCATGACGACGATATCGTCGGAAACCACCAGCGCCTCGCGCTGGTCGTGGGTGACGTTGATCGTGGTGACGCCGAGCTCGCGCTGGATGCGGCGGAATTCGAGCTGCATTTCCTCGCGCAGCTTGCGGTCGAGTGCAGCCAGCGGCTCGTCGAGAAGCAGCAGGTCGGGCTCGAACACCAGCGCGCGCGCAATCGCGACGCGCTGCTGCTGCCCGCCCGAGAGTTCGTGAATGCGCCTGCCGCCGTAGCCCCCGAGCCGGACCAGCGCGAGATATCGCTCGACGCGGTCGGGAATGGTGCGTGCGTCGCGCCGACGCATCTTCAGCGGGAAGGCGACATTCTCGGCCGCCGTCATATGAGGAAACAAGGCAAGCCTCTGAAAGACCATGCCGATCGACCGCTTGTGCGGTGGCACCGCGCTCACCGCTTCACCGTTGATGAAGATCTCGCCGCTGCTCGGGGTCTGGAACCCGGCGATCATGCGCAGGAGGGTTGTCTTGCCGGACCCAGACGGCCCGAGAATGGTGAGAAACCGGCCCTTCGGCAGATCGAAGGACGCATTCTTGACGGCTTGAACCCCATCGAAGTCCATCCCGACGTTGCGGACCGTGACGGCGATTTCCCCGCCGCCTTTCGCTTCGTGCGAAGCTGCGGCCCGGAAAGGCTCCTGCATTGGGGTTCCCCTTTTGTCGCCGGTCGCATGCAAGAACGTCCAGCGTGCCGGGTGGTATATACAACCATATACAAGCTCGGTCTACACAGTACTCGTTGCGCCGCATCTCAGTCGCTCAGATGGATGCGAGATAGCCGCCGTCGACCGGGAGGCAATGCCCGGTGACATAGGCTGATGCCCCACTCGCCAGGAACACAACGGCTCCGGCCAGATCCTGCATCGTGCCGAAGCGCCGCTGCGGGATCTTGGCCAGCATCGCCGTCTGCCAATCGGGATCCTGATAAAAGGCGTCCGTCATCGCCGTATGGAAATACCCCGGAGCGATGGCGTTGACGCGGATGCCGAGCGATGCCCATTCCGCGGCCAGCGCGCGCGTCATGCCCAGAAGCCCGGACTTGGACGAGCCGTAGGGCACCGCGGTCGGAATGCCGACATAGGAGGTCAGCGAACAAAGATTGATGATCGCGCCACCACTCCTGTCGGCAGCCATCCGCCGCGCCGCAGCCTGCGCGCAGAAGAAGGCGCCCTTCAGATTGGTCGATACGATGCTGTCCCATACCGCCTCGTCCACGTCGAGCGAGGGCTGGACTTTTTCGTAGCCGGCGTTGTTGACCAGAACGTCAAGCCGACCAAAGGCATCCGCCACCTCGTCGACCACCACGCGGATGCGATCGGTATCGAGCACGTCCAGAGACCGGCAAAGCGACCTTCGCCCGTGTGCGCTAATTCGGTCCGCCGTCTCACGAAGGGAATTTTCGTCGCGGGCGGTCACCGCCACATCGGCACCGGCAGCCGAGAGCGCCTCCGCCATGGCCTGGCCGATGCCGCGGCTGGCGCCCGTCACCAGCGCCTTTTTTCCCGTCAGGTCGAACAAGCGAGCGGCGTCCATGGCGGTTTCCTGCATTCCCAAAAAACCCATGCGGTCGGATTGGAAACGAACACCAGTTGCGGCCGGTTGTCTATACATGTTGCGCTATTGCGGGGGTGCCGCCAAAACGGCGCGGCGCCGGTTTGCGGCGATCGGCTGGACGACGGCATCCCGGATCGCCCGCCATCAGAACGCCATCAACTGGCGTCTCTCTAGAAAGGCGATCAAGCTCTATCAACGGCAAAGGGAGTCCCACATGGTCGAACCGCGGATTTCCGTGCGCAGCGCAAAGGCGCGTGATCTTGCGCATCGGCTGGCCCGGCGCGAGAACCGCTCGATCACCGACGTGGTTGAGCGCGCTGGAATCCTATGAGGTCCGGCAAGCCGGTCGTGAGCCGGCGTCGACGTTCTACTCGCGTATCGGTAGCGCTTATGGCGTCGAAATCGACCTTGAAGCAGCGATCCGGGGCGCTCGGCAGGTTGATGCAGGACCTGAGCTTTGATTTTCCCTGCTGCCAGGGTCATTTCCGAGACGCTGAGTAAGTCGCCCGAGCCTGCCTTGATCGCATGGTTGTTCGCCATGGCCGCCTCGACACGCTCGCCTGAGACGTTGAATTTACCCTGACGGCGCGATTTTCCTGAGCGCCCTTGTCCAACCACTCCCGCTGAATGCAGGGTGATTGGACAATTTTGCATGGGAAGACAAGTTCCGTATATTAACGGCCCGCCCATGGCGCACGACCCCTAAGGACTTTGCCGGGCTGTGGCTGTTCTTCTTTCGGAGCTACCACCGGTTGAGGCAAGGAAGCCGTGTGACTGGTATCCAAGGTCATTCCGCTGTTGTCGACGCCAGTAGCGAAGCCGCGGGTCGGGTCGCGATCCGGGTTTTGATTGGCAGCGAACGAGACTCCTGTCGACAAGGCGAGGAGGGCGATAGCGGTTACAAGTTTGTTCATCGTACTTTTCCTTTCCATCATGAGCAGACCCGAACGGCGCTCGCGCGGAATTGATTCCTGCTTGCGAAATCCCGTCGGCTCTGTCTCGTCACCATGACGAGGCTTCCTGCTCACGGATGAAACTACGCTAGGCCTGTCGCAGAGATTTGCCCGAGTGCTATCGAAGTGTATCCGAAGGTATGAGAATCCATGCGAGGGTCCCGCAGCTCTTGGACTTCGACAAATTTGGCTACAATTTTTTTCGGCCGCCTGTCGGCGTTGGCGTAGCCAAAGACCTGTCGGCGTCGTCATCAGGTCCGGTAAGCGGCGCTGCCGAAGACGCGGATGACGTAAAAGCGGAACAATTCCCCTGATGGGGTGAACGCACAATTTGCTGATTGGGCGACCGCGCGGCGCCCACCGTTAGATGGTTCGCGACCGTCGCTTTAAATTGTGTGTCGGCTGTGTTGATGCGCCTATGAAAAGATGGTAACGCGGTATTAAAGATTGTTTCGGGTCGTTACCTTTGGGCGGGGCGAATGGGATTGGCGGTACCGCGGGCATGGCTGTGTGCCGGCCTACTGATAGGCTTGATGATGTCCGCGACGCCGATGGAGAAGGCTTCGGCCGACGTCGTGCCTGGCGCCATGGCCACCGGGCAGCCAACCTCCATCCCTGTCGGCTACATCGAATTCTGCAGACGGCGGGCCGCGGAGTGCGCAATACGATCGGGCAAGAGCGCTCCAGTCCTTCTGTCCGCGGGCATGCAAGGCAAGCTCGCCTCCGTCACCAGGTTGGTGAACAGGTCGATCAGACCCGCGAGCGATTTGGACGTTCACGGGATGATGGAATTCTGGACCTATCCTGACGGCGCGCTCGGCGACTGCGAGGATTATGTCCTGCTTAAGCGCCAGTTGCTCAGGCAGCAGGGCATATCGCTGTCGAACCTTCTGATCACCGTCGTCAGGAAGCCCGACGGCGAGGGGCACGCGGTGCTGACCGTGAAGACCGACAAAGGCGACTACGTACTCGACAACCTCAACGACGATGTGAAGACTTGGTCGGCAACTGGATATCGATTTATAAAAAGGCAGTCGTCTACGCATACCGGGCGCTGGGTCGCGATAATTGATCATCCCGATGTACTGGTCGGGGCAGTCGACTGAACCTCGCGAATTAGCCGATCGACAACGCCTGGCCGGCGCCGTGCCGAAGAACGGCCACTCGGCTCCGCGTCTGTTTCCGCACCGGCCCAGGCACATGACCCGTGATCTTGAGTCGCACTGCATGGGAGTTCCATTCCAGGCATAGGCTTATTACGAGCACCGGGACGCGCTCCTTGCGGCGCTCGATAAGCCAGGGCCAATCAGCCGGGAACTCGATTTCATTCCGCGCCTGATGCCGGTAGAGCTTTCTCTTCTGCCCGCGTTATGAACATTTCGAATGCTGGAGGATATAGGATGAAATTGAGAGACGCGGCACGTGCTGTTATTTCGAAAAAACGCAGAGGCGTGGCTTGGTATAAGGTCTCTCAGAAGAAGGCCGACAATACGGCTTCTGGTCTGGAAGGACCAGCCATTTTTCCGAAAGGCGCTGCAGCGGGTGAAAAACATCCGTGGGATTCCAGATCCCCGGGCTTTTGTCCTGCAAAGCTGCTTGCGATCGATCGAGCGTATCGATGGCGATGTGGCCGAATGCGACGTAAGGCAAGGCCGGTCGACGATATTCATGCTGATGAGCGATCTTCGGCCACGGCACTACCATCTTTTCGACTCGTTCGCTGGCCTCTCCGAACCAACCGCAGAGGATCGCAAGCTAAACGGCCGAACGCCATGGAAGTCCGGCGATCTCAGCACTGACGAGAAGGTAGCCAGACAGAATATTTCCGACTTCAGCAACACCACTTTTCATGTGGGATGGATACCAGACACTTTTTCCAGCGTATCCGACTGGCGTTTCGCTCTGGTCCATATTGACGTCGATCTATACGAGCCGACACGTGACGCGCTCGCGTTCTTCTACGATCGGGTGTGCGGGAATGGCATGATCATTTGTGACGACTACGGCTCTGCGCTCTGTCCTGGAGCCCGAACGGCCTTTGACCAATTCTTCGAAAACCGCCCGGAAGGCATCATCGAACTTCCAACGGGGCAGGCGATTGTCGTAAAGGCAAGCTAGTGCTGAATGGCTGCGGCTACGCCTACGACGGAGCAAAGTACGCATTGAAGAACTGTTCAACGATCTCGTCGACGACTGATCTCTTTACGTGCCGTAAGTCCTCTTCGTAGCTACGAGTGAGGCCTCCATAGGTGACAAGCTCGAATGAGGGAAGGTAATGGACATTGTCCCGTTCCCGGGAGACTTGACCAAGCACAGCCCGAAGAACGGATTTGCCTTCAGTGTTCGCAGTGACGACATCCGCGTCTTGAAACGTCCGAGCCAATGCAACCGGTGAGACTGTGAGAATTATCGGTGCATCGGGTTTGTGTTGACGGACCATGTCCACGGTAGCCGTCACGTTGGCATAGTTTTCCTGAAAGCTGCTGACGTGAAGCGTCGTTTCCTGCATTCCGCCTCCGCCACGATAAAGCGGTTTCTGTGCTGCTACTTTGCCACTGGCCCTGTTGATGAAGACCTCAGTCATTCCGAAGGTAAATATGAATGCCGTGGCCGCATCGAAGCCAACCCGCATCTCCCTGTTCATGCTCTCGATCACCTCTTTGAGAACTTCCGGAGATTTGGCGAGGATGAGACGGCGGTAGGGGTCCTGAAAGCAGATCGGACCCCAAGGCGCAGGTTTTTTGATCTGCCACCAGTCGTCATGGGCTTGATCCCACAAGCCGAGCATTTGCTCAATCTGAAGGCGAACAGTGAAGGTGTTATAGAAGTTCATATGCTCTCGCCCGGGCAGCTCATCTACAATGGCTTGCGCTGGGTCGAAACTGATATTTCTGTAAGACGGAACGCAGGCGACCTGCTTGCTTGTCAACGCAAGACGAATTTCCTCCGCAAAGCAACTTCCCATCGTGAAAAATATATCGTTTCGGGTGAATACTGCGTTTTTACGGATTGTAATTACGCCCGAACTGGCAAAATCGCCATACTTGTTATTCAGTTTGTCCGCAGCCGCCAAATGGATAGGTTGAATGTACCCGAGTCGCTTGCGGAGCCGAAGATACTTTCGTCGAACTCGCTCTAGCAATGTCACATCGCTCCATGATCGTCATACTTGGCCGCTGACAGCATGCCCGACATTTAGCCCGCTTCCCCGCTGGCCGCAATCCGGCCGGCACGCCGCAAAGCTCGCAATCACCGCCGTCATGCGGAAGCCCATCATCGTCGCAAACGCTCTCTTCAAGGCCAACCGAAAATGGGCCCCAAGCCCCGATCACTAAAGCGACTACTCTAAGACACGCCAAGAATCGCGGCGACGCTGTTGCAGAGCCGCACCAAAATTGGCATAGAACGTCTCCCTCTCATCTGGATCTTGCGCATAGAGGATTTTGGTGCCGACGTTCAGTGGAGTCGACAGGATCTTTTTGTGTGACTATGAACGTAAAATTGCTAAAATATCACGCTTACAGCCGTTGGTTCGGGCGTCCCTCATGGAATGCTTCGTATCTGTTCGGACGGGCCTGCCGGCGGCTGAAGCCAGGCGATATTGTCATAGATGCCGGCGCGAATCTGGGTGAGATCACCTCGGCCTTGGCTAAGACGGGCTCGACGGTTCATGCCTTCGAGCCAGACCCCTACACCTTCGAACGGCTGCGCAAGAACGTTGGAGCATTCAAGAATGTCCATCTGTATCAGCAGGCGCTAGCCGACCAATCCGGGACCGCGAAGCTCTACCGGTCACGTGAATTCAGTTCTGACCCAGACTTTTGGTCGCAATCCTCTTCATTGTATGCAGACAAATCTAACATCTCGAAAGACGACTACACTGAGGTTGAGCAGTTAAGTATAGTTGATTTCGTTCGAAATCTGGGATCTCCAGTGCGGATACTGAAGATTGATGTAGAGGGCGCGGAAGTGCCAATGCTCGAATCGATATTATCCTGCGGATTAATGAACAAGATCGATATGATCTTTGCCGAAACCCACGAGAAAAAAATCCCACAGCTTGCGGAACGTACGCGCGCGCTCCGCGAGGCAATCAAACGAGATTGGGCCAATAAAATCAACTTGGACTGGCACTAGTCATCTGCCCTGGATGTTGATGAGTTGGATCGCGCCTTCATATCCACCTTTGCCATCACCTATATCAAGTCGAGTGATGAGCGACGTTCCAAAAAAACATGGCGATCCGAACATGATCGCTGCGACCTTTGTGCGGACAGCCCCTTGAAATTTGTGAGCTCAAATGAAGAAAAGAAGCCGGTTTCATATTTTCCGTAGATCGATTGGCGACACAATTCAGTATAGATTTCGCAATGCGCTGAGGAAAGATGATTTAGAAGCGCGTGGAAATCTATCGCCAGTTTCTCAAAAAGAAATCTTGCTCGTGTCAGTCGTCAGGAACGAATACCCTGAGATAATTCCATTCCTTGATCACTATAGGTCGATCGGCGTTTCCAGATTTGCCATTGTCGATGACCGTTCTGAGGACGGGACACGGGAATTTCTGTTGGGCCAGCCAGATGTGGACGTATTCATCTCACGAAAGACCTATGGAGAAGCAGGGCGCGGAAATTTTTGGCGGCAGGATATAATCCGCAGATACGGGTTAAACCGGTGGTACGTGATAGTGGATGCGGATGAATACCTGGTTTATGAGGGCATGGATCGCCACGACCTGCATGACCTCGCCGGTTGGATCCAAAAAAGTGGCATGAAGCACCTGCTGGCGCCGATGATCGATATGTATCCAGCAGGAGACTTAAGGGACTTTCCGTTTGACCCAAAACGCGCTCCTTGGGAGATAGCCGATCATTTTGATGCTTCAGGATACGATTACACGACGAGCCCGCAACATATCAAAATCCGAGGTGGCCCGAGAAGCCGGGCGTTTGGTACGCACACCCTAACCAAATATCCGTTCGTATACTGGGATAGATTGACGATCTTAAATTCAATTCACGCTCCGCTACCCTATTGGCGTAACCACGTGGAGAGTTATGGCGCTCTTCTTCATTTTAAGTTTTTCTCTAATTTCACGAGCAAGGCTCAGGTCGCCGTCGATGAAGGCCAATATTGGAACGGTGCTTCAAAATACAAGGAATACCTTTCCGCCACTATCAACAAGCCGGACTTCAATTTGATGAGCGATATTTCGCAAAGTTATTCGGGTATTCAGGATATAATCGGTGCTGGCCTAACCCAAGCTATTTCTTGGAATGATTAGATCGATAACCCGGTCCTTGGCTGCTCACCAATTCTCGCGGTTGGGAGCCCGATTTTGCCGGAGGCTCTATTCCAAAGTCCAGGCGATCATTCCTCTTGGACCCTTCGGAGAGTTGTGTATGCTCCCATAGTCGCCGATCCCGTCAACGCGGGCTGGCATCCGGATTCGGCATTGACTGCAGGTCCGAACAAAGTCACAGACAAGCAATCCGACATAGATTTATAGCAGATGTGCGAGCGGTGTCGCGAAAGTCGCATGGATCGGCAAAGGCCAACTGACACCGACGACACATCGCAGCAGGAAACCGAATGAGCGCAAAGAGACGAATTTCAGCGGCCTTGGCGTACCCGCTGGTCAAGCGCCTGATCCTCGAGAACCTGCCGCCGCACATAAAGCTGTATCTCGCCGGTTTGCTGTGCACGATTGCCGGTGCGGCGGCGACGTCCGGATTTGCCTGGATCATGCGCGACATGATCAACAGCATCTATATCGACAGGAACGCCGCCGCCGTTTGGGGTATCAGCGCGGCAATCATCGGACTTTCCGCTGTCAAGGGCATCGCGGCATTCGGTCAAACCATTACGACCGGAAAGGTCCGCAGGGCCATCGTGTCGGACCTCCAACACCGGCAGTTTTCCCGGGTGATGCGCCTCGACATTGGCCATTTCGTCAATCAGCATCCGGCCAAATTCATTTCCAAGATAATGTTCAATGCACGCGCCGGTGCGTCCGTCATCATCACGCTGACGAGCAACACGGCCTCCGACGTTTTGACCCTGGTCGGACTGGCAAGTGTCATGGTCGTACAGGACCCGACCATGTCGCTTATATCGGCGGCGGCTTTGCCGGTGATCTTCCTCTCGGTGAGCACGATCACGCGAAAGATCAAGTCGCTGGCAAGGGGCGAGACAGAGCTGGCGGCACAGGTTCAGTCGATCGGCACGGAAGCCATAGACGGCATTCGCACCATCAAATCGTTCCAACTCGAGGACAAGGCGATCGCCAGCTTCGCTAAGGCTGTCCGCAAGATGGAAAGGCGCGGCATCCAGATCAACCGGACATCGGCGTTGATGAGTCCATTGATGGAGACAGGCGGCGGCTTCATCATCGGCCTTTTCCTCATTTATGCCAGTTGGCAGACCCTCGGCAACGGCAAGACGCCGGGCGAATTCATGGCCTTCATAACCGCCTTTCTGCTTGCCTATGAGCCCGCCAAGCGGCTGGCCCGGGTCAATGTCGACATCCAGAAGCAAATGGTTGCCGTCGAGCAGATGTATGATTTGATCGACACGCCCGAACAGAGACAACTCGCAACCGCAGGCGAGCACCTCACCGGCGTCGAGGGCGGTATCCGTTTTGAAGATGTGGCCTTCTCCTATGGCGGCAGCAGCCCGGCGCTGCACGGTGTTTCCTTCGAGGTGCGACCTCGTGAGAAGCTGGCGATCGTTGGCCGCTCCGGCGCTGGCAAGACCACCATCGTCAATCTGATCCTGCGCCTGATGGAGCCGGACAGGGGCAGGATCTTCATCGACGACAGGGACATTGCGAAGATCAGCCTGGCCGACGTTCGCGACAATATCGCACTGGTGTCACAGGATATCTTCCTGTTCGAAGGTTCTATCCGTGACAACATTCGTGACGGACGCCCGAACGCCACGGATCAAGAAATCGATTCCGCGGCGGAACTCGCCCGGGTCACAAGTTTTGCTTCGAACCTTGAAAACGGGCTCGACACACTGGTAGGGCCGGGCGGTACCAATCTGTCGGGCGGGCAGAAACAACGCGTTGCCATCGCGCGCGCCCTGCTCAAGGATGCGCCCGTGATTGTCTACGATGAAGCAACATCCGCGCTCGACGGCGAAAACGAACGGGCGGTCATGGAGGCTGCGTTCGACGATGCATTTCAGCGCACGGTGATCTGCATTGCGCACAGGCTTTCAACGATCAAGGCGGCCGATCGTATTCTGGTATTTGACGCAGGCTTGCTCGCGGACTCCGGGACTCATGACGAGCTCGCCAGTCGCAGCGAAATCTATCGCTCGATCTTCCATCTGGAGGCGTCCGCTCCGCTCGTCGAAGGCGGCAGAACGCTGCGGCAGAGCGTATTGCGCTGAAGGCCGATGACCAGTTTTTACCACGGTTCTTACATACGGTATGTGATTGGCGGATTGGGCCTGCAGTTGCGCCGGTACACAAAGGCCGTGCGGACGCTGTTTGCCGGCTCCAAACCTCGTTCCATTCTTGAGCAGCAGGCCAAGGTCGACGCGCTGATCGCGCGCCGGGACTGGACGGGGCTTGAAGCAAGTACCAATGAAATGGCCATCACGGCCGATCGTGCCCGCGACCCTGAAATGATGCAGAAGGCAGGCCAGGCGTTCGAACGGCTGGGCAACTTCGCGCGGGCGGCCGAGCTTCGGCTTTCAGCTCGCCGGCAACGAAAAGGGAAAGGTGCCAACGAGTGGACTGGAGAAGACCTCGGTTCGGATACACTGCTGATCGATCTTGTAGAGGATGACCCTCGCAGTCTTGGCCGGGTTATCCGCCATGCGCGACTGGCTGGCGCCGCCGCTGGATGCGCGCAAAGCGCAACAATTCGGGTCGAGCCGCGCCTTGTATCGCTTGTGCAGAGGACGTTCCCGAATGCGACCGTGGTCCCAGCGCAGCAGAATGTCGTTGGCGACAAATTTGCGAGCTTCGAAAATCTCGCCTGGGTTTTCGGCCGCGATGCCGAAAGACTTGCCGCCGATTTCGTGCCGCTGCGGGTAGATCCTGAACTCGTCCAGACATTCCGCAAGCGCTATCGTTCGATGACGGATCTGCCATTGGTGGGGCTGTCCTGGGGCAGCAAATCCCATAGCAAGGACGTGCCTGATTTCCCCGAATGGGCACGGTTCATCGCTCAGACGCAGGCGACGTTCGTTTCCCTCCAGTACGGACAGATCAAGCCGGCGCTGCGGCGCCTGCGCAACGGCAATGACGCACGCCTTATCTATGATGACAGTGTCGACCAGATGGTTGATATGGACCGTTTCGCCGCGCAGATCGCCGCGCTCGACGCCGTCGTATCGATCAGCAATACGGCGGCGCATCTGTCCGGAGCACTCGGCGTGCCGACCATTTTCCTGATCGATGACAATTTTCAGACAGCGTGGCCGGTGACTGGCGATCGAACGCCCTGGTATCCAAAGGGCATCGTCATACACAAGGAAGGGCGCGCATGGCCGGTGGTGCTCGACGAAGTCGGCCGGCGGCTCTCGTCGGTTCTGACGGCGCGTTCGACGCTGTCTAGCGATAGTTGAGGGTCGCCGTGCCGAACAGACGATCCATCCTTGAGAAGGCAAAAGCTGCCGACCTGCGCCCGCAAGGTGTTGACGGCAAGCGGCTGCAGAAGGTTCTCGATCGGGCAAAGAAGTTTTTCAGGCGTCCCTCGCGCCATGCTGACGAAAGCGTCAAACGCCATGCGAGCCTGATGGCGCAGAGTGTTGAGCGGCGTGACTGGCAGGCGGCCCGGGAACATGCGCTGGAACTCGGCCTGCTCGGTGAGCAGCTTGGCGATCGAGGGCTTGTCAAAAAAGCCGGGCGTGGACTGAGACGGCTTGGCGCTGGGAATCGCGCTTGGCAGTTGATTGCGTCGAGCAAGCAAGTGCCCGGCCGGCCCGAATGGGATGGCAGTGATCTTGCGGGTCGCCGGCTTGCCGTCGAGCGGCGCGAAGGCGATCTTGCAATCTTCTTCCAGTTCGCGTCGCTGCTTGGCCCGGTGGTCGCGGCCGCCGACCGATGCACCGTCCTGGTCGAGCCGCGCCTGGCGCCACTTTATCGCAGAACATATCCCGCGCTCGATGTCAGGCCAGAGGCGGAAGAGGCGGCGGCGGTCGACGCCGATGTCTTCGCCTGCTTCGAGACACTGGCGAGGCACTTCTGGCCGGATGAGCCGACGGCGCGCGCGCCCTTCGTTCCGTTGGAGCCGGACCGCCGGCTTGTCGCCGAGTTGCGCGGCGCCTATCTCGATCATGGCCCGGGTCCGCTGATCGGCTTTGCCTGGGGAAGTCTGAACAAGAGCAAGGACCTGCCGGCCCTGGACGACTGGCGGGCGCTGCTCGGCAATCTGCCGGGCCGTTTCGTCAGCATGCAATATGGCGATGTCCGGCCAGCGCTCGCCGAATTCGAGCGCTGGGCGCCGGGACGCATCATCCATGACGCGTCCGTGGACCAATTGTCGGATATGGACCGCTTCGCCGCGCAAATCGCCGCCCTCGACGCGGTGGTGACGATCAGCAATACCGGCGCCAATCTGGCGGGAGCGCTTGGCGTGCCGACCGTAGTCATGCTCGATGATGGGTTTCGGCTGTCGTGGCCTGCCTTCGGCGAGACGGTAGCCACATATCCAAACGTTCGGCTGGTTCGAAAGAGTGACCAGGCATGGGCGTCTGCAATGCAGGAAGCAGGTGGACGGGTTATGCAAATCATCGATGGAGTTGGTGATGGCCGGTAGCCAACTCCTTCGCCGGTTCCGCCGCGGTGTCGCGCTTGCAGGCTACAACTACAAGGTCTGGTTCCGTCGCCACCGGCGGCAGCTTTTCCTGCGCTGGCGCGATGGCGACATTGCCGATCAGATGGCGGATTATAGGCGAAGCATCGAGGCGCGCGACTGGTCGGCGGCGCTGCCGAAAGCCCTGGCGCTGGGGTCGATCGCGAAGTCGAGGGGCGAGGTCCACCTGCTCGACGAGCTCAGCAAGGCGCTGATGCGCATGGGCGCCTACGGCCCGGCGGCCGAGCTCAAGATCGCCCGGCGCCACATCGTCGAGGGCCGCGTCGACGGCGAATGGCTGGGTCAGGATATCTCGGGCCAGGTCCTGCTCGTCGATCTGATGGAGACCGAAAAGCAGGGGCTGGCCACTGCGATCCACCATGCGAGTTCCGTCGGCCGCGCGCTCGCCCGCGCCGCTCGTCTGATCGTCTTGGTCGAGCACCGCTTGGTGCCGCTGTTTCAGCGGACATTTCCCGCCGCCGATGTGCGGGCCGTCGGTCCGGGGACCGAGGCCGCCTATGGCGAGGCCCAGCTCTTTGCCGGCGTCCAGCATCTGACTGCCGTGTTCGAGACGGATGAGACCACGATCCGGGAGCATTTCGTTCCCCTCAAGCCGGATCCCGCGCGGGTCGCTGACCTTCGCGCCCGCTATCGCAAGGATGGCCGCCCATTGGTCGGCGTCGCATGGGGCAGCTCCAATCCCGGCAAGGACCTGCCGCCACTGGCGGCATGGCGCGGCCTGCTCGGTCGACAGGACCTGCAGTTCGTTTCGCTGCAATATGGCCGGATTGAGCCCGACCTGAAAATCTTGACCGATGGTGATCCCGCGCGCATCTTGCATGACGTCTTGGTGGATCAACTCGTCGACATGGACCTTTTCGCGGCGCAGGTTGCCGCGATGGACGCCGTGGTAACCATCAGCAATACCGGGGCGCATCTTGCGGGCGCGCTCGGCATCCCGTCGGTCTTTATCCTTGGCGATGGTTTCAAGCGTTCCTGGCCGGTCGAGGGCGATCGCACACCCTACTATCCTTCCGCCGTGCTGGTCTCGAAACGGGAAAGGCCTTGGGCCGCGGTGATGGAAGACGCACAAAACCACATGGGCTCACTCATCAGCGCTACTTGAAGCCATCGCATCGCAAGTGTGCCAGGCAGGTCACAACCGGCGAAGCAGTCAAGCGTCTTTCTTGACGGCGAGAGCATTGTAAACTACCCGGCGGGCGGCCGTTCTAAATTTCACCGGCAAGAGGCGATGCATATCTTTGGGTAGGTCGAGAACCAAGGCGGCTTCTCCTGTCAGCGAAGGCTTTGTGCAGCGGCTCGTCGCCGCGTACCGGCTTGTGCATCCGGGAAATCTGTTCAAGCGCGGGCGTATCTACGTTCGCGGCAGGGCAGCGACTAGGACTGTCTACTTCGTCCCACACAACCGCAACAATGTTCGCCTGCTGGCTGACGCGGCAGAAATTCTGGTTGACCGCGGCATCCGATGCGTGTTCGTGCATCTCGATGGATTGAAACGCGGCGGCGTAGCGCAACCTGAACTCAACGCCCGGGGAATATCGCATATCGGCTTTGCCGAGCTCGAGCGGATGATCAGACCCGGCGACATGCTGGTGACTGGAAATGACTATGCGCCGCAATTTTTTAGGCGGTTCATCGACTCCATCAACTTCGGCATGGTCCGTGTGGTCGGCCTGATCGGAGGTGCGCGACTGCTGCAGCCGCATCGATTTGTGAGAGCCGACTACATCCTGTCGATGGGACCAGCGGCTCTGCAGCAAAGACCACAGCCGACATACGTTGTCGGCTCCCCGGTCATTGAGCGTGCCGTCGGAAGCGCTGGCACCAGGCACGATGAAGGGCTTTTTGTGCTGGTCAACTTCAAAGGGGATATCGAGGACCCCGCAGATCGCCAAGCGATTGAAGCCGTGGCAGCCGCATGTGCGAAACTCGGCCTTGCCCATGTCGTTAGCGTCCACCCGACGATGTTCGCAAAAGTCGATATGCCGAACAAATCGCCCCTGGATTTCGCACAACTGCTCCCGGACGCTCTGGCGCTTGTAACGCGCCCAAGCACGACTGTTTACGAAGCAGTCGCCTGCGGCATTCCGGTGGTGCTGTTTCCGCTGGTTTCGCCCATGGTCGAGTTCGACAGGCCCATGGGCGCCTTCAAACCAACATTGTCGGAGCATGACCTCGTCGAGGATATCCGCGCTGCGGTCAGGTCAAGGCCGACCTATTTTGAGCAAAGCCGGGACTTCCTCAATGCCAATCTGTCGATCGATCCAGAGGTGCCGGCTTCGCAACGGATCGCCAATGCCCTAATCGATATCTACAATCGCTGATCTGCTCGATCAAAGTGCCCGCAGTCGGAGTTCTCACGTTGAGTTTATTGTCCAACTTTTTTGCAAGAAAGCCGTCGCTGCTTGTCGTCTCATTTCCCAAATCCGGGCGGACCTGGCTGCGCGTAATGCTTGACGACCTGGGCGTTGATGCGGCCTACACGCATGACGGTTGCGACCACAAGGATCTGCGTGACATTACGCAGATCAGCGCCGACAAATCCCGCTATAAACGGCAACGGATTCTGTTCCTGACGCGAGACCCCCGCGACACTGCGGTGTCAGGATATTTCCAGGTCAACAAACGCCATGGGCTGGAAGCAGGTCCGATCGGCGATTGTATAAGAAGCCCCCAACACGGTGTCGAGAAGATCGCCCTTTTCAACCTGCAGTGGTTCGCAGCCGCAACTCAAATGCGAAAGATTGCGCTTCTGCGCTATGAAGATGTGCAGCGGGATACAAAAGACGCATTGCGCAGCATCGGGAAATTTTTGGGAAAATCCTTTGAGGAGTCCCAGCTTGCCGATGTTGCCATCAGCAGATCCTTCAAACGGATGCAGCAATCTGAAATCTCAGGAGAGCTGGGTGCGCGCTATGGCGGGAGATTGCAACCGCGCAATCCTGACGACCCGGAAAGCTTCAAGGTTCGAAAAGGTAAGGTCGGCGGTTATTTGGACTACCTCAGCGCGGATGATGTAGCCTTTTGTGACAATGTGCTTGCGCGGCTCGATTACTGGAGGCGGCTCGATGACGCCTTTCAGCGGCATGGCCTATCTTATGCCGACGCCAGGGCAGGTGTGAATTGATCCGATGCAAAGGCTTTGTCTGCGGATGCGGACATAGCGGCACCACCCTGATAGCTACGATTCTTGCTTCGCATGCCGATGTTTTTTTGCCATTCGAAGAAACCAACGTGTTTTTCAAATGGGCTCCACTTGCGCTGTATCGCTACTCGAAGCTGAAACAGGCGGCCATTGGGGCGGGCAAGTCGGTGCTGCTTGAAAAGACACCGCGTCATATCCGGCGTGTGGACCGGATAAGACGCCTGGTGCCGGGCGCGAAGTTCGTGATGCCGGTACGCGATGGGCGCGATACCGTTGCTTCGCTGACCAGGCGGCTTGGCGATGCGACCGAGAGCCTGGATCGCTGGATTTCGGACAACACATTGGTGCTTGCCGAGCGCGGCACCACGGACGTCCTGATTTACCGCTACGAAGATCTTGTTGATGACCCGGAAGCGACCATCGAAAAGATCTGCACCTTCCTGGGATTGTCGTTCGACCAGAGTTTGCTCGACTATCATCGGAGCCCGCAACGATGGTTCACACTCGATGCGCAACCCCAACATGCCGCGTTGCGCAACCAGCAGGTGAACCAGCCAATTTATGATGGCCGCGGCCGCTGGAAGACCGAACTGGGTCAGCAGGAATTGATGGAGCTTACCGAGGGGCGTGGGAAATCCCTGATGCAGGCGTTCGGATATCTTTGAGAAGGCCGAGCGACCGCTTCACTCTGGAAGCGCGCGCGCATAGCCAAACTGATCGAAGTCGCGCTCATAGGCGCGGTAGATGGTATCCGCCAGTTCTGGCGTGAAATAGTCGGCAAGCCTGCGGCGCGAGGAGGTGTGCAGAGGTGGCATCGCCGCGCGTCGCATTTCCTCGCTTGCACCGACATGATCGAGAACCCGTCCGAAATCCCGTGCGAAAGTCTCGGTTTTGCCGATGAGGTCGAAAACAACGCCTGGAAGGTCGATGATGTCGCTTTGCCTCTGCCAATGCTTGTCGATGCGCCATGTCGAGGTCGTGCAGGCAAAGGCGACGAAATCAGCAAACGACAGGCTCTTGTCAGCACCGACAGGTAGCGCCGGATCCGCCCTTTCGCGATGCGCCAGATAGACCTCCACCCTGCCATAGCCAGGCACAAGGGGGCGGTCGCGATATTGGTCGGCCCAGCACGACAACAGCCTTGTATAGGGATTGCGAACGAAGGTGAACCGCAAGGCTTCGGGACTTGTGGCCATGCGATGGAACTGCACGAGGCCATGGCGGGGCGCCTGCAAGCTCGACGCCTTTCGGTTGTGCACCTTCCAGTTCTGGTCGCTGCGCCATTCCGACACGGTGTCATTGCCGATCATGGCTGCAAGGTTGCTGCGAATGCGGCTGCTCGCCGCCTTCGGCGTGGCGAGATACAGGATCTTGAGTTGCGGGACGACGTCGATCAGATCGTCCGGCAGATAAGCGGTCTGCATCGCTCTGCGATATAAAGCCAGAGCTTCCGGATGCGCCCAGGCTAGAAACGGCTCCTTGACCAGACCGCGGAGATTTCGCAGCCCCGGTCGCAACGAGCGCTCCAAGCGGCGGATCAAGCCGACTTTGCGTTTGGCCGAGACTGCCTTGTCGGCGGGCGAAACATGGCTGGTGATCATCGGCAAAACCCTCGCCTTGAAAGCAGTCTACCGCCGTGGCATAGCCGCAACCACGCGGAACTATACGCCAGCGCCCCTATCCAGGACCGGCTTGCCACGCTTAATAGACTGCGAGCAAAGTCCCGCCAAGTTGGAAAGCTTGATCGGGGTGCAAAAGGGCGTAGCGAGGTCGCATGGATTTGCCACGGCATGATCAACGGGTTCAAGCTGACCCGAAGACGCCTATCCTGTTCGTGCGCCAGCGCTACGCGCCCTTTGGCGGAGGCGAGATCATGCTGGAAAACATCATGGCGGCGTTCGCCGCGCGTCAACGGCCGGTGGCCGTGCTGTCAGGCGACTGGCCGCGACACGAAGGCATAGAGTTCATCCAGTGCGCCGGCCGCCGCTTTCCCCGCCACCTGCGGGCGACGTCCTTTGCACGAGCCGCCTGCCGCAAGATCGCCGAAATGCCACCGGCCCTGGTGCAGAGCAACGATCGCCTTCCGTGCTGCGACGTCTTCCGGGCCGGGGAAGGCGTTCATGCCGCCTACCTTGCCGAGCGACGGCGTTTTGAGACGCGGCTTGGCAGGGCAGCGATGGCGCTGAGTCCGTTTCATCACCAGACGCTGCGCCTCGAGCGCGCGACCTATGCCAGCCCACGGCTTAAAGCGGTGATTGCCATTTCGAAAATGGTGGCTGAGGACGTTGTCCGTCACTACGACTATGCGGCCGAACGCGTGCACCATATTCCCAACGGGGTCGACCTGGGCCGCTTCAACCTAGAGTTGCGCCAACAGCATCGGGCCGTGGTCCGCTCACGGCTTGGCGTCAACGATGACAGGTCGGTCGTTCTCTTCGTAGGCTCGGGTTTTGCGCGAAAAGGACTTCTTGCCTTGATGAAGTCTGTCGCAATGCTCGATGGTGAGCCGGAGTTATGGGTCATTGGCCACGATTCGCGCGCCGATACCTTCCAGCAGGCCGGTGACAGGCTTGGCCTTGGTGCAAGGCTCCGCATGCTGGGGCCGCAAAAAGATACGCTGCCATGGTACGGCGCCGCCGACATTGCCGTGCTGCCTTCCATCTATGATCCATTCGGCACAGTGGTGATCGAAGCCATGGCCAGCGGCTTGCCCGCCGTGGTCAGCACCGGGTGTGGGGCGCGCGAGCTTGTCGATCGCTTCGAGCCGGCGCTCGTTTGCGACGCAGCCAGCGTAAACGAGCTTGCCGCCGGGCTTGCCCGCGCGCTGCAGCTGTCGTCACGGCCTGAGACTGCGGCCAGGGTCAGGGCGGCAGCCGAACACTACGATTTCAACGTCATGATCAGGAGAATGATAGCGCTCTACGAAAGTCTCGACCTGAAATAAATTTCGATATATTTATTGAATCCGTTAGTATCACCGGAGTGCCAACCGGCCGGGGGGGACAGTTTCATTTGAACAACAGTCGCAGTTTTGATGCCGGAACCGTCTGACCGTGCCGGCGCTCTCAGTCGTCATCATCAGCCGCAATGAGGAAGCGTGCATTGCACGTTGCCTTCGCTCGGTACATTTTGCCGACGAAATCGTCGTCCTCGACAATAACAGTACCGATCAGACTAGGGACATCGCCAGTGGGCTCGGGGCCAAGGTGCTGATCACCCTCGATTGGCCGGGTTTCGGCGCGCAAAAAAACCGCGCCCTCGCCGCGGCGACAGGCGATTGGGTCCTTTCGCTTGATGCCGACGAATGGGTCGAGCCGCCGCTGGCCGCGGAAATCAGGGCTGCCATCGCCAACCCGAAAGGCTGTGACGGCTTCGAAATACCAAGACGATCGCGCTTTTGTGGGCGCATTGTCCGCCATGGTGGCTGGTCGCCCGATCTGGTGCTTAGGCTTTTCCGTCGCCAGTCCGGGCGCTTCAGCAATGACACCGTGCATGAGAAGGTGGTGGTGAATGGCAAGGTCACGCGGTTGTCCCATCCCATGGAGCATGACTCCATCGCCGACCTGGCGGACGCGCATGACAAGATCGGCAGATACGCGCAAGCGTCCGCCGCGCGGATGCTTGCCGAGGGGAAAAAAAGCTCGATCAGCAAGGCGGTTTTGCGCTCGGTCTGGGCTTATATGAACAGCTATGTCTTCAGGCTGGGGTTTCTGGACGGTTCGACCGGTGCGATGGTCGCCGCTTATTCGGCCGGCTACACCTATCAGAAATGGGCGCTTGTCGCGTTGGGCGGCAAGTCGAGGTGCGCCGAGGAAAGCCGGGCCGGGGTGGAGGGCAAATCCGCGGGTTTCAGAAATCGCCCTGGCTAATTTCCGCGCCATTGTTGCCGAGTTGTTGCCAGACAGTTAGTGTATGACCGTTTTGAAATTGGAGCCAAGGTACTGAATATGACTGATGCGTTTAGGGTATTCGTTGGATGGGACAGCCGTGAGCCGATCGCCTACGACGTGGCGCGGCACTCTTTGCTCAAAAACGCTTCGGTGCCTGTCTCCGTCATTCCAATCAAACAGGACGAGCTGCGTGCCCGTGAACTGTATTGGAGGGAGAAAGATCCGCTCGCGTCAACAGAGTTCACTTATACGCGGTTTCTCACGCCTTTTCTTGCCGACTATACGGGCTGGGCTTTGTTCTGCGATTGCGACTTCCTGTGGCTCGGTGACGTCGCAGGTTTGCTGGAATACACGAAGTCGAACAAGGCGGTCTATTGCGTCCAGCACGACTATACGCCGAAGGCCACCACCAAGATGGATGGCGTTGTCCAGACATCCTACCCTCGAAAAAACTGGTCCTCGCTGATGCTGTTCAATTGCGCGCACCCTGCGGTTAAATCACTTACGCCGGAGGTCGTGAACCGCGAAAGTGGCGCCTACCTCCACCGAATGCAGTGGGTTGCCGATGAGGATTTGGGCTCGCTGCCGGTAGAGTGGAACTGGCTTGAAGGTTGGAACGAAAAGCCGGCGCATGGCACACCCAAGGCGGTCCACTATACAAGTGGCGGTCCGTGGTTTGCCGAGTGGCAGAATGTCGACTATGCGAATCTGTGGATAGCCGAACGGGACGAATTCCTGAGCAGTGCCGATCAAGCAGAAGCTGCTCTTTCGCGCTCGGCGAGCCGGTAGCCCAATCAAAAAGCCCCAGCGGCTGGCGGTAGCGATGCCTAACGCCGCTTGGGGTTCCCGCGCTGACGGCCGGTCTTCGCGCGCCGTGCTGCGGCATGGCCTCGCCGAACACCGGGTTGGGCGCGCTCTTCGCAGGAAACGAGACGACCCGTGTCATGTCGACCCAGGGTCGGGCGCCCGCTTCGCCCCGGCACAAGCGCCCTCTACACCTGCCCGTCCAGCCATTCCCGCAAATCGCAGTCCTGCTTGTTTTCGGCAATGGGCAGCGAGGGCCGCCTCCAGACATACCAGATGGCGGCAAGCACGGCGGCAGCCCACGTGCCGGCGAAAACATTCGCAATGAGGTCGATTGGAACCTCCCAAGCCGGCTAAAACATTAGCACGGCATCATTTAGGAGGGCGACACCAATTAGGAGTAGAGCGAGTAGAGCGAGTAGAGCGGGTGGAGCCGCAGGAGCCTACCGCCGTCCACCGTCTCAACCAGCTATCCCTTGCGAGGTCGCGGCCAAGACGGCGATGAGCAACAGCCATGCGGTCACATTGAAGACGGCGCGTAGTAGCATTCTTCGTCAATGGCAACGATCGGACGCAATGCTGCCCAACATATTAAGGCGCCGAGCAATCCAGGCGTAGCAGATCGGTGGATCTGTCCACGAACCAAGTCATATCCGACGGTTTATCAATTCGGCTTATATCCGAAGGTAGCAGCAGGTGTACTGACCGTTTCGCGATAATATTCGACCTTGGCCTCCGGCATGGTTCGGAAATCTGGCAAGGTTCGGAAACATTAATGGAACGCAATGTCCACTACCACGTCATGGACTTCTTGCGCATTTTTGCAGCGCTCTTGGTGTTACTGAACCATTTCGCGACATTCGCCTGGAGCAGTGCGTCAGTCACCGAGGGAGGTGATGTCGCCTTCGGTTTTCTGTCGGCGTTTGCCGGTTTGGGTGCTGTAGGGGTCGAAATTTTTTTCGTAATTTCCGGGTTCGTCGTTGCCATGAGCGCCGCAGGTGAAGGGGGCGTGTCGCAAGCGCTGCGTTTCGCGCGCATGCGCGCTTCGCGTATTTTGCCCGCCTTGTGGCTGTCCGCGCTCGTCAGCTTGGCCGTACGAACTCTTTATGGCGGGGATTTTTCCCATCTTCTGATGGATTTTGGCAGATCGGTAACCTTGTCTCCCAAGGGCCCTTATATCGACGGGGTCGTATGGTCTCTCGTCGTCGAGGCCGTATTCTACGTCCTGGTGGCCGCGTCAATTTTGTCGAGGTTTCGCTTGTCACTCTATGATCTGGCCAAAATAATAGGGTTTTCGAGCTCGGTATACCTTCTCATTCTCTCCGGGTTGCACTTCCTGCCGCCGTCCACGCGGCCGGAAGAAGCGATATCAGTGCTTTCGCGGTTCCCCTTCAAACTGCTTCTGCTGCAGCACGGAGTTTTCTTCGCGACAGGCATGATCTTCTTTCTTGTCAGGAACGGCGGTGATGGCCGTAGCGAAATGGGACATGCGGGGAAGACAGTATTGATATTGCTTTTTGGCTGTATGGGCACTGCTGAGATTTTTATGTCGGTTGAACGCGGTTATGCGTATAAAACCGCCGCCGTGATTGTGTGGTTGATGTGCATGTATGCGATGGCGGCAGGCATAAGGTATAATGAATTTATTAAATACAAGATTTCGGATTACCATAATTTCGTGAGATACATTGGGGGAATTAGCTATCCAGTATATTTGAATCACTACTCGGTTGGCATGGTTGTGGTCTGGTGGTTATTTTCGTTAGGTTTTTCGACGCCCATTGCCTTTGCACTGTCCATGCTATGCGTTTTGGGTTTGAGCATGGCGGTCATGTCGCTGGAAAAGCGGATTCAAAACGCCATCAGGCGAGGGTTCCCTAGACCCGACGCCAAACGAGATCAAATGGCGGTTTAGCGTCTCCGAGAGGAGGGCAGGAAATCCCGCGGCTTTTGTGTCGCGGCTGAACCCGGACAGTCTGGCTCGAAAGAGGGGCTGTCAATCGACCCGATCCGGTCCTGGAACTGCAGCGAAGGTTACTCGTCGAGCCGAACTGGCCGGGCTGTGAACGAATGCTCTTGTCCGTTGAAACCTCGTCACGGCAATACACTTGAGTGGCCCGGTGCTGCTCGGTATGGGGCAACCCGAAGTGCTATCTGCGAGTGAAATCAGAACGTTGCATGGATGCGGTCGCGGCACGTTCCGCCCGATTTTGAACGAGCGGCGGTTCGCCCCGACAAGGTCAGCGCGACCGCAAGTCAGCAGCAATGCCTGGCTTGCAGTCGGTAGGGCGAGCCAGTCACGCTCGAAAGCCGTAAGCGATCCGTAACAGTGGCGTGTCGAAAGTTGCACGGTGTCACCAGGCGCTTCCGACCGCCGGAGGCCTCGCCATTCGAATGGATGGTGCAGAAAGGCGGTCGAACTTTATGATGAATTCGGGTCCTACTGTGCTCGATCTGGCGTGATCCTTGCTTTTTTGTGAGAGTGCAGTGCAACATCACCCAATGGTTGTAGCCCGTGCAGGGTACTCAACACGTCAAAGCTGGAGTACGTTTTTGCGTAGGGAGGTATCTAGGGGAGGATTGGCGGGGTTCGAATGACGTATGCTACAAGCCTTTTATTGAGTGGGAATGAAAACCGTCCGGCGTCAGTCGCAGTCAAGAGCGACGATAAGGCGTATATCAAGGCGCTAGGCTTCGTGCCGAAGCGATATGCGGCGGAAACCGCTATCGTCAATCAGGGGGAGGACGGCGATCGCGTCTTCATAATCGAGTCTGGCTGGGGTTGCATTTCTCATGACCTTGCCGGTGGACAGCGACAGATTTTGGACTTTGCCCTGAAGGGCGACATTGTCCTGCCACAGACGTATACGGGCGCTGCTCTTCAGACATTTGTGGCTCAAACCGACCTTGCGGTGCTGGAAGCCTCGGCCAAGACGCTTGCTCTTGGAGCAGCGAAGTCGCCGCACATAGCCTCGCTTTTTCTAGAAACGCTCGCGCGCCAGCGAGCGCTTGTTGCCCAACACCTCACCAATATAGGCCGACGCAGCGCCTTGGCGCGTACAGCGCATTTGCTGCTCGAACTGAGAGCGCGCCTGGAGCGCGTCGGCGCTGTCAGCCGCACTGGCTTTGCATGCCCTCTCACCCAGTACGACCTCGCGGACGCGCTCGGCCTGACGCCGGTCCATGTCAATCGAATGCTGCGGGAATTACGGGAACGCGGGTTTCTGGAGTTCCGCCAAGGTCATGTCCGCGTGCTGGATCGGCTGGGCGTAACGAAGTTTGCTGAGTTCGATGACAGGTATATCGATGGTTGACACTTACTTTGGCGGTCGATGCAAAGGCGGCGCGACGCGCTTAGAGCCGCACTGGCCATCGGCGACGCCGGCTGTCTTTACCGACACCACCCGCGCCTGGCAAACAACGCGAGGCCCAGATTCCAGTCGGTGTGTTCTCTGGCTACCCTCCCGCCTAGACCAAATTGCTAGGGCCAAGTGAAGCGGGGTAAAAATTTTTTACGTTTTATTAACCTAAATTAGTGAAGGCACAGCTTTTCGGCGATAAACATTATTGACGGGTAGTGCTGTTCCAAGTTGGGGCTTGGGAATCCCGCAGCTATAGTGAAAGCGACGCAAGCAGAACATCGCTAGCGGGAAATAGTATTTGCCTGCAGTACATCTCGTACTGGTCTCGAAACGTTGGGTAGAGTTTGGGGAGTAAGTTCATGGTTCCGACAATTCAACTGGATAGCAAATCACCCGGTGCACTGGAATTCGTATCGCGCAAGGCCGGGAATGGAATACATCTTCATAGGCATGGCTTGACCGAATCCTGCCTAGCTCTGCTGGACGAGCGAGTGCTTGACCGGCAATGTCTTGCGCAATGCCTGACCGCCTATGGCATCGGCAAGGAAATCCTGTCGTTCGGTTCGATCGAAGAGTGGCGGCATCAAGAGAATGCACTGTCGATATCGGCCATTCTGCTGAACGTGGGCAGCCGAAAAGTGACAGATGCAAGGACCGGCAGCGAAATCGCCGATCTCGTGAATGAGGCCCACCCGATTCCAGTGGTGATTTTGGCCGATACCGACGATCTAGAGCAGATTCTGAAGGCGTTGAATTATGGCGCAAAAGCCTACATCCCTTCATCGATCCGTTTCGAGATCTGTGTTGAAGCCGTAAATCTTGTCCTTGCCGGTGGCACATTTGTCCCTGCAAGCAGCGTGCTTGCCCAGCACAAGGCAATCGACACAACCGTCGAAATGACAAGGCCCATGGCGAGTGTGTTCACGGAGCGGCAAGAAGAGGTCGTCCAGGCTCTCAGGCGTGGGAAGGCGAACAAGATAATCGCTCATGAGCTCAACCTTCGAGAGAGCACGGTCAAGGTTCATATCCGCAACATCATGAAAAAGCTGAAGGCGACGAACAGGACGGAGGTCGTCTACAAGCTCAATGAGATGTTTCCTGGCGCCCACCTGTTGGGCCGATCGAGCTAAACGGTTGTCATCATAACAGTGGCGCGGCTGCATGCTCGAACCGGGGCCCGGTGGCGATGCTGCTCGACCGTTGCAGTTCGCCGCTCTTTTTATTGCAGATATGGATTGAAGCCATGCTAGACCGGCCGGCGGCAATTGTTCACAAGCCATGGCTCGGGGCGGATGCACCGCAGGACTTTATCAGCCTCGCTGACGTTGTCTCGTTTGCCCGGCAGTATCTTTTCTCGATCCTTGCGTTCGTCGTCGCCGGAATCGTTTGCGCGACGTTCTACTTTGCTACCTCGGATCCTATTTATTCCGCGCGCACCCAGATCCTGATCGAACCGAAGATACCCAGAAACCTCCAGCAGCAACCGGCCGAGGTGAACCTGTCGCTCGATACTGCTCAGGTCGAGAGCCAACTTGCAGTTCTGCGCTCCCAGAAGATCGCGATGATGGTGATCGATGACCTTGGACTCATGGACAATCCAACCTTCGGGGATCTGGACGGTCCGACTATCGGCGAGAGGTTTCGCAGAGCCTGGATGGGCATCGTCGATGCCGGCGGATTCCATGCCGGCAATGCTGCGCTCACGGATTTCTTCCATCGCGTGCTGCCCTGGCCGGATCGAATGGAGGCTAACAGTCCGCAGCTGGAATCCGAGCGCCGGCGTCACGCGGTGGAGATGTTCAGCGATGGCCTAGATGTCCAGCGTGTCGGTGTCTCCTATGCAATGGACATTACATTCCAGTCTCAGGATCCGGCATTGGCGGCACGCATCGCGAACGCCACGGCGGAAGCGTTCGTGCGCGAGCAAGTGCAAACAACTACAGCAACGGCTAGCGAAGGCATCGCCTGGTTGGAAAGGCGGATGCGGGAGGTCGGTGATCAGATGAACCGGGCGACCCGGGTCGCCCAGGAGTTTCGCGCAAAACACGACTACAGCATCGGTCAGGACGAGACGTCCGTCGCCGGACAGGATCTCGCACACAGCGAAGGAAAGCCAACACACCAGATTACGCTGGAGCAGTTGGAGGTTACCGCCGACACGTATCGAAAGATGTATGAAAGCCTGCTCGCGGCATATACAAACTCGGTCGACCAACAGCCTTATCTGATCGCCGATGCTCGCGTCATCACGTCCGCGACGAGCCCCAAGAAGGCAAGTCGCCCGCGCAAGACGCTGATCCTCGCTTTTGGCGCACTTGCCGGAATGGTGGCTGGCATCGGGTTCGCCGTAGCGCGACGCGGACTCGATCGGAACGTGAGGACCCCGCGTCAGATCCGTCGCGAACTGGGCCTGGCCTGTATTGGAGAATTGCCGCCGGTCAGCTTCAGGCGGGGTGGTTTTGGGCGGCTTGACGAGGTGCTCAGGAACCCGGACTCTTCATTCAGCGGCAGCCTCAGGAGCGTCAAGGCGATCATGGGCCTGGCCGGGGCCAACTCTTCAAGGCGTCGCATCGGAATTACGTCCGTGTCCCCCGGCGATGGGAAGAGCACCATTGTAAGCAATCTGGCGGCGCTGTGTGGGGGGGCGGGCACAGCGACCCTCGTGATCGATGCCGACGATAAGTCGGCACTGGCCAACGAACGTCTCTTTTCCTCCGATTTCAACGTGATCGATCGGGATTCCGGCAGCCCCAAAGACATCGGCAAGCAAATCCGATTCATTGAAAAGACATCGTTTTATTACTTGAAGAACGATTCATCGAGTTCGGCGAATTTGCTTGTTCCCGATAATATGGAGAAATTGCTGGGCGAAGTTGGTAGTTACAGTATTGTCATTGTTGAACTCCCACCGTTTAGTTCAGGAGCCGAAGGGCTTGCTCTTTGCCCGCTTCTCGATGGCGTGATTGTGGTGGCGCAGTGGGGCGTGACGTCGCTTGATCAGCTGGAAGACCTGACGCAGACACTCAAAAACACCAATTCCTCCGTCCTTGGCGTGTTGATGACACGTGTTCGTACCGTTTCGGCTCGGCGTTACCGGAAGCGCGCAGGTCAAGCGCCGCGCTGACGTCCTGTCTTCCTCGCGGCGGCGTCAGCATGTCGCGCAAAAGCATGCCCTCGGGCTTGAACCGAGGGTGCGCAGCGGTTTTTGCTGCGCAGCGGTTTTTGCGATGACGACATGCATCACAACAAGAACTTGAAGCGCGTCGCCTGAATCCGTTCAAATGCGTCGCGCTTTAGAGCCCAGCGGCAAGTCTCGACACCGCCCCGTCAATTCGACACTTGCCTGTCAAAGGCAATCCGCGCCCCTTCAGGGCGTCGCGAGTCGAACAATCGATCCGATATCGTGCCAGGCATTGAACGGAGCAGCCATTCGTCCGTACCCGGCCTAGCAACTAAGGGGTAGCCTACGCTGCCAATCACCCCCGATCTACCACCTTTTCCCTGCTTGCCGGAGATCATCCGTCGTCGCCAAAATGCAAACGAAAAGTTGAAATCGAGCGCAAGCGGAAAATGTCCAACGTGATCGAAAGTAACCTGCGGCAGTGCGACGAGCTGGCCGTTATTGACGACGATGCGCGCAGCGAAAGCCGACAGCCGCTCGGCGGTTGGGCCAAGAGGCTGCTGGATCTGATGGTAGCCTCGACAGCGCTCATCCTGGCCGGTCCGATCCTGGTTCTGATCCCGCTTCTGATCAAGGCCACCACAGGCGGTCCGGCGCTGTTCGTTCACCGGCGCATTGGATTCAATGGAAAGGCCTTCGATTGCTACAAGTTCCGCACCATGGTGCCGAATGCCGAGGAGGTGCTCGAACGGCATCTGAGTTGCAATCCACAAGCCGCCCAGGAGTGGGCGGCCAACCAGAAGCTGAGCTGCGATCCGCGTATCCTGTTCTTCGGAAAGATGCTTCGCAAATCGAGCCTGGATGAGCTGCCGCAGTTGTTCAACATCTTGCGGGGCGACATGAGTTGCGTCGGCCCGCGTCCTGTCGTTGCCGACGAATTGCAACGCTATGGCGCCGCATCACACGAATATTTGAAGACGCGGCCAGGACTGACCGGCCTCTGGCAGATAAACGGGAGAAACACGACCGAGTATTCGCATCGCGTATTGCTGGACACGCAGTACGTTCGGACATGGTCTCTGCGCCGCGATCTTTCGATCCTGATGCGGACGATACCGGCCATGATGAAGTTCGATCAGACTTCCTGACCTTGGCTATGTCAGGGGCGCGGCAGAAACGGCCTCAAGCGATCGTCGCTCACAAGGGATCGTCGCCCACTCTATTGCCGCCCACTCTATTGTCACCTCGGGCGATGCCGCAGCACGGCAATTGCAAGGCCGACCAGGTAGGCAATTTGGGTGACGACAACAAGATAAAACGTCGAGCGGATGGTGTTTGGAACAGACAGGTGAAGAAAGCTGCCTACAGCGATGCTGCCGACGATCACCACCAAGGTCGCCACGATCAGCGCCGGCGCGCGCAACGTAAGCCCTATCGCCAGGGCAAGACCGGCAACGCCGACAATGGCAAGCAACACGGCGACCTCCTCCCAGGGTCGATCGACGCCACGCAAGACGGACCTTGTCCCAAGCAAATCAGAGTCGCTCGATTTTGTGAAGCCCAACATTTTAGCTCAGCGGTTCCGGCGGCGCAGTCAGGGTCTGGTTCATTGATCGTGGCGGTGTGAAATGCAGGTTTCCGTCGTTGGAGCACTGATTTGCACGGGAATCCTGGCCCTCGTCGTCTATATGCGCTGGTCGATGATCACTGCGCTGATTGCCTCTCTGGCGTTTGGTGCGACGTCAATCGGGACAATAACCTCGCTTGGCGGTTCATCGCCGCTTATCTTTACCGTCTTTGATATGCTGGTGATACTAGCCGCGCTGGCTCGACGGGGAATCTGGAGGGAAATAGGAGCGGTCTTCGTTCGTATAGGTGCCGCATGGATCGTCTGCGCGCTGATGATCTATGTCTGCATCGGAGCGCTGTTGTTTCCGAGGCTCTTTGCAGGTCAGACGAGCGCCTTCGTTGCGTCCCGCACGGGCAGGGGCGTCTACGAAGCGGCCTTGGCGCCGGTGTCTGCCAATATCTCTCAGGCGGGTTACTTTATTCTGGGCGGATTGACCTTCCTGGCGGCCTGTCTGCTGCTTCAGCGCAGCGGCACGTTAGCGGATATCAGGCGGGGCTTCTTCTTATGGTTCGGCTTGCACGTGCTGATGGGCGTCCTGGATTTGCTGGGCAAGGTGCTCGGTGCCGGCGACATCCTTGCCCCGATCCGTACCGCCAACTACGCCATGCTGACGCAAGTCGCGGAAGCTGGGTTTTCGCGGATCGCGGGGGCATTTTCAGAGGCATCGGCGTTCGGTGCGGCATCGCTGGCAGGGCTGGCGTTCTCCTATACCTATTGGCGCAAGACCGGCTCCAAATGCGCATTGGGGTTGGGAGCGGCCATGTTCGTTCTCCTGCTGCTGTCGACATCGTCGACCGCCTATGTCGGTCTTGCAATCGTAAGCGTGCCCGTTGTCTTTTCCATCGTGAAGTCGCTCGCTTCAGGTCGGCTGAGGTCGGCGGAGGCACTGCTAATCGCGTTGCTGCCGCCCTTGCTCCTCTCCGCGATGGCAGCCGGTCTGTCCTATCCGCATTTCTTCGATCCGGTCTTGCAGCTTTTCGACACCACGGTCGTTAACAAACTCACATCAGCCTCCGGCCAGGAGCGCAGCTACTGGAATTACAAGAGCCTGCAGTCTTTCTTCGATACAGGTGGACTGGGGGTCGGGTTGGGAAGCTCGCGCGCCTCGAGTTGGCCGATCGCTCTGCTGTCCCAGTTGGGACTGTTCGGCACGGCGATGATGGCAGTTCTGTTGGCAATGCTGGTGCGCGGGCTGCGGGGTGGCCGCGGTCGCATCGATCCCGAGGTCGACGCGATCGCATCGAGTGTTCGCGCTTGCGCCTTGGCGGGGCTCGTGGCCGCATCCCTGTCAAGCGGCAGCGCCGACCCGGGTATCGTATTCCTGATTCCTCTCGCGGTCGTTCTTGTCAGCCGGCGCCTGCCTGTTGAACACGACAGCGCTGCTGGAGCTCCTGCAAGGACGCTCCAGCATTCGCGCGATTCCAGTGAAGACGTGATTCAATCGCAGGTCGGCGCCGTTCCCGGTCGCGTCTAGCAGAATCCGCCGGGGTGCTACGGAATGCCTACAGTATCGCCGGCGGTTTCTGCCTTGAGTTCTATTCCCGGCGCCTCGTGCCGCTCGGTCGATGTCAGGTCCAGCGCGCCCGTTTCATCCGCAGCCAGTGGTATTTCAACCTTGATTGTGTCGCCGGGCTCGACGGCACTCGTTTCGTCAGCCTGGATTTGCACTGTCGCACCATCCGCCGACGGCCGGAAAATCGTGTAGATCGGCGCAGCCAGCTCCGCATCGGCTCGGCGGGCAAGAAGGGTCGGGGCAGATACCGCGGACTCGTACAATAGCCGCCTTGCCGTCTCTGTCTTGCTTTCGAGAGCATCGAGCTCAGCTTGGGTTTGACGCAGGTCGATCGTTACCTCATTTTTGCGCCCATCCTGGAGCTCGAGAATTGATATGTCAGTTTTACTGATTTCCTGACGCCCGCGCAGCAGACTGGTTTCCGCCGACAACCTCTCGCTCTGCGCCTGGGCAAGAGCCCGCTCCAGAGAAAACTCGCGCGGCGCCGCCGCAAGACCTTTGGCGACAAGCGCCGAAACCGCTGTCAATTCTTTCTGGATTGAGCCGATTTGCTTGTCGAGGAAAACGAGTTGCGCTTCCAGCGAAGCAAGTTCCTTCTCGAGGAACTCGCGCAGACCACGAAGCGCCTTGACCTGAGTGTCCAATCCCTCGCTGCGCGCCTGGAAGATCGAGCGTTCCTGCTTCAAGAGCATGGCAAAGACGTCGTCCCGAATGCGCGATGTCAATTGGGCCGGAAACTGAATGTCGCTGGCATGCGAGAGTTCCGCCTCGAGTCGTGCCTTGCGAGCGAGGAGACTGGCTTCGTTCAGTCTGAGCAGGCCCACATCCCCTTGGCCCTGGATCACTTCGCGCTCGAACCTGGCGTCCTTGTCCTCTCGAGTCCGCAACCCGCCCGCGATGCTCAATGCTTGCAAGACGGTCAGCCCAGGCCGGTATGCGAATTCTCCCGACTGCGTCACCTTGCCGACAACATAGAACGGTCGGAACTGGACGATTTCCACCGCCGTATTCGGTTTTCGGACAAGGCCGATATTTTTCATGAGGCTGTCGCCGATCGAGTTCGCGATCTCACCGGTGGTGAGTCCGGCAGCCTTGATTTCGCCGACCAGCGGTAGCGAAACGGAGCCATTGGGACCGACCGTGTACTCGTCGTTGAGAGCATCCCAGGCAAAAATCGTGTCGCGTGACGCACGCCATTCGTAGACCTTGACGCGGAGCTTGTCCTGCGGGCCGAGCACATACTCTTCGGCGTTTGCAGCCGAGGCACCCAACATGCAGGCCAGGGACATCCCCGCATACGCCACGACGTGGAGAATGCGCCAGCCGTCGCGCCGAGCCGACAGCTTGCCCAGGCGCCGAACTCGATGATTTGAACGAGCGCCGCTGTCGACTGAAAAGGGCAATTCATGGAGCATCTGTTACCTCTGGACTAGATCTTCAGAATGTACTCGGGCTCCACCCGGCCCCTTGCGACATGTGAAAGGGCCAGGAGATTGCCGCGCAGACGCCCTCGCCGGTCGACATAGGGTTCCGGCCAGAGGCTGCGCGCGAGATTGGCGAGCAGATTTTTGCCCATCAACCTAAGTGCGAAAGTCGATGGAACAGTGCCTTTGCGGACGAGGTAGATTGGATTCGCCACCTGGGAATAGCCGAAACGAATGCCGTTTACGCGACCGCTCTTGATGCCGAGGTGAACCCCGCGGATCAACGGCAAACAGACGACCCGCCCTCTGGCTCTCAACTGACTGGTGAAATCAACGTCTTCCTGCCAGCCATAGAGCACAAGCCGTTCGTCGAAGCGCAGGCCGTCGATGCATGCCGCCCTGATCGACATGTTGCAGCCATAGGCGCTGATTTGATCCACCCCACGCGCTTCAGTCGCTGGGCCGGCTTCGCGAAGCGCCTGGATACCCTCGTCCCAACTGAGCCCTGCGGTTGTCGCGCCGTCCTTCAGCACGTGTCCCGTTACCACTGCCCAGTCGGGCTGCTGCGTGAACGCCTTCGATACGCCTTCGAGATAGTCGTCCGCCGGAACAAAATCGTCGTCGAAAAAGGTGATTATGTCGAAACGGTCGCCTGCGACATCGAGGGCGATGTTGCGCTGCGCCGGCAAGCCGGTCTTTCCGAATACGCACGATACAGGAAATCGGCAAACCGTGTTGCTGGGAATATGGCCGGCGTCGGGGGCCGAGAGTATCACGTCGTCAGGCAGCAGGGTCTGCCGCTCAAGCTGTGCGAGAAGCCGAGTCACTTGTTCCTTGCGACCAAACGTTGCGACGATCACGACCACTTTCATCGACGATCAACTCTCCTCGCGGGCAATGGATACAGATACGGCGCGCGACCACTGCTTGCGAAGTGAGCGCGCTATGATCCTAATCCGCCAGTCGCGCCGATACAGCCTGCGCATAAGGTTAGCGTTGATGCGTGCTTAGGCCCATCGAAGTAGGAGGCGTACCTCGTTGGAGTACATCCAGCCTCGGGAGGGTGCGGCGCTTAACCCGATAGGCAGCTTGTTTGGACGGGGCGGACGCCACACAGTCGCTGAGCATCCGGGCAACAAGAATTCCGGAAAAAAGTGCCAACATTCCGGGAGGGCAATGCATGCGCCATGTGCGACAGCCGAAAGCAACCACCATGGTGGGCCGGGATACCAAACAATTGCGATCCATTAGCAAGACGCCATTTGCCGGCATTGACCGCAACGCGCGCATCGCCGTCGTGCATGATTGGTGCCCGAACTTTCGCGGAGGGGAGCAGGTTCTTGCCCGGATCTGCAAGATTTTTCCGAAAGCCGAGGTCTTCACCCTGTTCGATTTTCTTCCGAAGGAGATCAAGGAAGAGTATTTTCCAGGCGTGATTTTCCACGTTTCCGGCATGAATCGACTTCCGTTCGTGGAAAAGTACTACAGGTCACTATTTTTTCTCTGTCCGTTCATGATCGAACAATTTGATGTCACGGGTTATGACGCGGTAATTTCCTCTTCGGCCGCATTCTCTCGAGGCGTTCTGACTCGCCCAGACCAACCACATTTGTGCTATGTGCACAGTCCGGTGCGATATGCGTGGGACGAACAATTCTCCTATTTGCAGCAAGCCCGCTTGGGATTTGGCCCGAAGGGTCTCGCCTTTCGCTACATGCTTCACAGGCTGCGGACCTGGGACACAAGAACGGCGCACGGTCCTGACCTTATGCTGGCGAACTCGAATTATGTCCGCTCTCGAATCGAGCGGATTTACGGCCGCGACGCGCGGGTAGTCCATCCGCCCGTCGCCATCGAGGATCTTGATCTCGTCGTCAACAAGGATGACTACTACGTCACGGCCGCGTTCCACGCCCCGTATAAGCGTACGGATCTGATAATCGAGGCGTTCAGCAAAACGCCGTCGCGTCGCCTGGTTGTCGTCGGCGACGAAGTACAATCCAGGCATCTGCGATCGCTTGCCGGCCCCAACATCGTCTTCACCGGCTATCTGCCGCGGCATGAATACATCGAAAAAATCGCCAATGCTCGTGCTATGGTGTTCGCTGGATGCGAGGATTTCGGGATAACGCTTGCCGAGGCCCAGGCGTGCGGCACGCCATTGATCGCCTTCGGCCGCGGCGGCGCGCGCGACATTGTCCGGCCGCTTGGCGAGAGCGCCCATCCGACAGGTGTGCTCTTCGACCGTCAAACTGTCGATTCCGTAGCTGGGGCCATTGATCTGTTCGAGAAAAATGCGGTGTCCATTACGCCGCACGCCTGTCGCATGAACGCGACCCGGTTCTCCGAGGAAAGGTTCGACCTGGCGATACTCGACGCCTTTGGCCTGGCCCAGTCTGTCCAACTCGCTCGCGCAACCGAGTACAATGAACTCTTCGGAGCCGAAAGCTCGACGCGCGATATCACCGGTTCTCTTGTCGAGCCAATTCTACAATGAACTCATTTGACCTTCACATGGCAAGCAACAAAAAAGCGCTTGGACCGGCCGCGTGCCCGTGCTGCTCGGCGCCAGTCAGCCGGTCAATCTACCGGGTCGAATCCATCCCGGTGCATAGTTGCGTCCTGCTGAACTCGGCCCAAGAAGCCCACGCATTTCCCCGCCGCGATCTTGACCTCGCATTCTGTGACGCATGCGGATTCATATTCAACAGGGCCTTTGACGAAACGATCATGGGGTACTCGGCCAATTTCGAGGAATCCCAGCATTTTTCCAGCACCTTCAACGGTTTCGCGAAGGGACTTGCACGCGAGATTGCACAAAAATGTGCGATAGCCGGCAAGCACGTGTTGGAGATCGGCTGCGGCAAGGGTGAATTTCTCCGCGAACTTTGCATAGCGGGCGGCGCCACCGGGCTCGGCATTGATCCAGCCTATCGAGCCGACAAAGGCCGCAATGATGAGTACGGCGACGTCAAGATCATCGTCGACTATTTCGGACCGGACTACCAGCATCTCCAGGCGGATACGGTCCTCTGTCGCCACACACTCGAACACGTAAGCTCGGTGTCGAGTTTCGTGCGGCTGATCCGCAAGATGATTGGCAAAAGGACCCAGGATTGGGCCGTCTTCGAGACGCCTGATGCAAAACGTGTGCTCGTGGAGAGCGCGTTCTGGGACATTTACTACGAGCATTGCTCTTATTTCAGTCCTGGTGCGCATGCACGCCTGTTTCGCCAGGAAGGTTTCGACGTTACCGATCTGGAACTCGTCTATGATAACCAGTACATCGTTCAGTACGCCCGGCCGTCGGCCGGCCGGACGACGCCGAGACTACCGCTCGAGCACGATCTGGAAGTGATGCACCGTTTGGCGGAAACCTTTCCCGCCCGCGTGCGAGCCGCTCAGAATTCCTGGCAGGAGCGCATTCGCGCCGCGCACGCCGCCGGCCGGCGGGTCGTCCTGTGGGGCGGCGGCTCCAAGGCAGTGTCTTTCCTGACGACCTTGCAGCTTGGAGACGAAGTCTGGGCAGCAGTCGACATCAACCCCTACAAGCAAGGCAAGTTTACGCCCGGGACCGGTCACCCGGTCATCGCGCCAAGCGACCTATTGGACACTCCGCCTGATCTCGTCATCGTCATGAACCCGATATACCTGAACGAAGTGGCGCAATCCTTGATTGCGCTGGACCTGCGACCGGAAGTCGTCGCGGTCTGATTGCGCTCTCGTCAAGAAGAAGCTGGAAAATGCAACATTCCAAGTCGCCGCAAGTTTCCCTTGGCATGCCGGTCTACAACGGCGAGAATTTCGTCTCCGAGGCGATCCGGTCGATCCTCGAGCAGGATTTCGGTGATTTCGAGCTGATTATAGCTGATAATGCATCTACCGACCGTACGGCTGAAATCTGTCTCGACTTCGCCGCTGACGACCAACGAATCCGCTATGTCCGGAATGAAAGGAATTTGGGCGCGTCGGGTAACTACAATCTGACTTTCCAGCTGGCTCGGGGAGAGTTCTTCAAGTGGTGCGCGCATGACGATTTCATAAGTCCCAATTTCGTCAGGCTTGGTGTGAAAGCACTGGTCGCGGATCCGGAAGCGGTGGTTGCTTATGGCAAGCTCGAATATGTGGACGCAAACAGCAACGTCATTCCTAAGCCTGCCAGCGGCGAGCCAAATGTTTCCGTGTATGCCACGACGTTCCCCGACATGACACGGATAACACCCGGCCGCCGGTTTCGAATGCTAGTAGCGGCGGGCGGGTCGGATAATGCGATGTTTGGCATCATGCGCCGTGCGGCCCTGGCGAAAACGTCGCTTCACCGAAAATACTATATGTCTGACCGCGCTCTTCTGGTTGACCTAGCGGTGCTGGGCACATTCGTCGACGTTCCAGGGATGACGCTCTACAACCGGGATCATGCCGGGCGCTCGACGAAACTTGCGGACAAGATGACGCGCAGCAAGTGGACCAATCCCGGCGTCAAGAACCACCGGTGCTTCGAACATCTGAGCCTGCTGTCGCATCAGCTGGAAATCGCCTGGAAAGGCAGAAGCGTCGCGCCGCTGCATACGACATTGCCTTATCTCACAGTGTGGGCGCTGCATCCATTCCGGGTTGGTTGCTATGTGCTGGAACTAATCGGCGCCGTCTCGCCAAACCTGCGCCAATCGATTGGGACGTCGATTCGGCGTCTAGGAGGGCTATTTGGGAAATCTCCCAGCGTTCGCCTTCAGAAGTCCGATAACTGACTGATCGACCGTGCGACGCGCTAAACCAAACGGCTCAGAGGGTTCGCCTGGATCGGGACCGCCGGCCGGCACCGGCAGGAAGAACCTTGTGATCGTACGGGCGGGGCGTAGCTCTTTGCATGCCGGTTGGACTGATGGGGCGGGCGACGCCGACTTCGATCTTCTCGTCGCCGCCTACGAGGCTGGCGTCTCCCATGGACAGAACGATTTCAGCGTATTTCTCCCGGGGCGCAAGATCGCAGGCTATCATGCCTTGTTTCAACGCTACCCTGAAATTGTGACGCGATACGATCTCATTGCACTGATCGATGATGACATCGAGACGACGAAGCTGGACTTGAATCGTCTGTTCGCTATCGGCCGCCGCTATAAACTTGATCTGTTTCAGCCAGCACTGTCTTGGAACAGCTATTTCTCCTACGCAGCGACGCTTGTCAGCGGTGACAGATACTTGTTGCGATATACCAACACGGTCGAGATGATGTGCCCGGTGTTCAGCGCCAAGTGCCTGCAAACGGCGATGAAATTGTTCGGGCTCGGCTACGAAACGGGAATAGACCTTCTTTGGACCCGCCTGACTGACATGCCTTGGTTGCGGTACGCCATAGTTGACGATGTTGTTGTAAGACACACGCGGCCGGTCGGGACAACAAAGTCGCTTCAAGGTTTCGCTGCCAACGAACGCTACGACGTGCAGGTTGATGCTGTGCTGAAGAGGTTCGGCACTGCGTTTCGCGGGTTCGTAACCTATGCAGCGGTGGACAGGCGCGGGCAGCTCGTCCAGTCTCGCTTTCTGATCGGGCTTAACTCCCTGTCCCTTTGGCGGGCGCTGTTCAGGACACCACTCAATTGGACACAGTTTATGCGTCGGTCGACCGACTATACGCGACATTGCTGGCTGAGGCCGGTCAACCTGCAACGGATCGACGTCGATGGAGTGGTAAAGTCAGTCCGTCAGCCACAAAGGGTGGGTCGCCGGCTCATGCAATGATGATATCCGGCGCGAGACCAAGCTTATTCGCCGCCTGGGCAACTCCGTCCCGATAGAGCGGGTTCATCACAATATCGACCGCAGGGTCTGCCGCGCAGGCTCTCCCGCCCAACCACAGGCGTGCCTGTACCTGGAGCAAAGCGACCTTGCTTGTGCGGGTTGTCGTCGACCAGGGCGCTGATCCGCGCGCCCTCGGGAACGACGTTGACGAAAGTGATGCCCTTTGATCCCGCACCCCAGACAACGGTCTGCTCTCGATTCCGTGTTGCAAGGTAATGGGTAATCGCGCCACCAGCGACTTTGTCGCGATAGGTTTGGTCGAAGCGGCGGACCAAGGTATCGATCCCTCCAGGGCTTGAAAGACCGGCCGTCATCCGATTTCGGGAGGCTTGCTTCGATGAAGAGATACTGGTCACGGTCGCGTCCCCACAGGTGCTGTAGCTCGGCGCTACGCCGGAGCGTGGGAACGTAAACGTCCCCAAACGACGTATGTCTTACGCACCCGGGGCAGTTTGGTGCAGCACGATTACCGATGGACCATCCCGCGTCCCACACGCCCATCCGCGCAGGCGATCAAGAAGCGGGAGGCTACCTCTTTCCGCGCCGGCTGATGTTCAAGGGCAAGCGAGGTGCCCGCGGCAATCAAGGTGAGCGCCTCTCTGCCAGATTGTCGGGGTAAAACGAGGCGAGAAAGTCCGATGACCCTTGGTGGGAGTATCCCCTACCAATCCTGCGCTTTCGCGCCGCTGCGGTTGAATTGAACTTTCATGCAACCGCAATCTCCGGTGTGAAGCCGAGCTCCGCTACGAGACTGGTGATCTCCTCGCGGTAGAGCGGGTTCATGACGATGATTGTTTCGACTGGTTGGCCGCGCAACTCCTCCGGAGCAAGGACCGGAGTGGCGGTTCCTGGGGCAAAGCGACCTTGCTTGTGCGGATTCACGTCGATGATCGCGCGGATCCGATCGGCGCCTGGCACCACGTTGACGAATGTAATGCCCTTCGATCCCCCTCCCCAGACGACGGTCTGCTGGGGATTGCGCCTCGCGATGTAACCACCCAATCGCTCGATCTTGTCGCGATAGGCGCGCTCGAAATCGCGGACGAGCATTTCGATCTCGCGGCTGTCAACGGAAGTAACGTTCTTGGGGGCAGCCGGCCGCGCCTCAATGTAAAGATACTGGTCGCCAAAAGACGTCCCTGCATCCAGCACTCGAAAGCCAGCCGTCTCGAACGCCGCGTTCAGCGAAGCGGGCGTGAAATAGGAGGCGTGCTCATAAATGATGTCCCAGATTCCCATATCTCGGAGCGTGTAAAGGACATTCGGGACTTCAAAGAAGAACACCGTCTCCGGTCCGATGCCCGGATGGGCGCGAAGGCCGCGCAGGAATTTCACCGGCTCGGCGATATGTTCGAGAACCTGGCGGCATACCACTAGGTCAGGACGCAGATCCGCGTAGGAATCGCCGAACCAGTCGTTGATAAATCGTACGCCAGGGACCGCCTCCCCCCGATTGTCCTCGAAGCTCTTGTCGAAACCGATTCCCTGCGCACCGCTGATCATGCTTAGCCGCTTCAGGAAATCCCCCTTGCCGCATCCAATATCGACGATCGTCTTCCCCGAGAGCGCGTAGGTCCTGCTCAGGCGCTCGGCCAGCGTTTCAACAAACGCCACGAAACGGGGGGAGAAATGAAGCGAATTCTCGTAGCTTTGCGTATAACCGATGCGATTTTCCTCGAATGAGGCGTTGAAGACGTGCGTGCAGCCGAGGCAGAAGGTAGTCGCAAATCTGCCGGTCTGTGCCGCGCGCGCCGATGCCGCGTCCGCACAAAGCGCGTTGCAGAGCAGGGGCAACGCTTCGAATAGCACCGAATTGAGCAGATTTCGCTGACCGCAGACCAAGCAATCGGTTCGAATGGAAGCCGTCGACTGCGTCGGTCCATCGGCTTTCAGGCAAGCCATTTGCGCGCGGTCCGCCTGTTTTGTCATATGATTCTCGGCGTTGGGACGGGGACGATGAATTTTCCGCCGCGTGCACGATACTCAGCCTGTTGATCGAGAATTTCGTCTACGAAATTCCAAGCAAGGAGAAGGACGTAGTCGGGTTGCACCTCGAGAAGCGCTTCAGTCGAGCGGATCGGCAGGCGCTGTCCGGGCATGTATTTGTTGTGTTTATAGACGTTGCGATCCACGACGAAGTCAACGAGGTCGCGCCCGATGCCGACGGTGTTAATCAGCGTTGCTCCCTTGGCTGCCGCTCCATAGGCGGCAATCGTGGCACCCTGCGACTTTAACCGGCGCAAGAGCGTGGAAAGGTCGCGCTTCAGCGCGTCGACCTTGGTGGAGAAATCGCGGAAATAGCCGATCGCATCGATCCCGCGCGAGGCTTCATGGGCAAGCTGTTCCTTTACTGTCGCACCCACGTTCTCGCGCGGTTCCACATAAAGGCGCAGTGAACCGCCGTGGATTGAAAGGTGCTTGACCTCATTGAGGTAAAGCCCGTGACGGCGAAAGAGCTTATCCAGTGCAGTAACTGAAAAATAGCAAAGATGCTCGTGATAGATCGTGTCGAACTCACAATGTTCGATCAAAGGTTCGACATAGGGTGCCTCGATAACCGCCACACCGTCATCCTTGAGAAGTCGGGCAATTCCTGCCACAAATCCGTTGGTGTCGGCCACGTGGGCGAGCACGTTATTGGCATGGATAATGTCCGCGCGCATACCTTGCGCGCGCAGCGTTTCCGCGAGATCGCGGGTGAAGAATGCACAGCGCGTGGGCACGCCGACCCTCTCGGCAGCGGCGGCAGGTCCGTCGGCCGGATCAATTCCGAGCACCCGAATTCCCGCCTCGACGTAGTTCTTCAGCAGATAACCATCATTGCTCGCCAATTCGATGACAAGGCTCTCCGGGCCAAGACCGCGGCGGTTGATCAGATCAACCGCATTCGCACGCGAATGCTTTAAGAGAGCAGGGGAGAAAGAAGAATAATATGGATAAGAATCGGCAAAAAGAATTATCGGATTCACCGTTTCGGTGATCTGGACGAGGCTGCAGTCTTTGCAGAACGCGACGCGCAGCGGAAAAATGGGCTCCGGTTCCGCGATGTCGCTGCTGGTGAGAAGGCGATCGGCCAGTGGCGTTTTACCGAACTCAAGAAACGTCTCAATGCCACTTCCACCGCAAGATCGACAGGCCCGCTCGGTCACCGAATTCGCATCTAGGCACATCATGTCCATATCGTCCCCCTTAGCCCGGCTCAGTCTGCTTTGGCCAGAACGGGAACGCGACCAGGTGCTCGTCCAGTTCGCAATCGCGGATCAGCTTCTTCACGTGGGCGATGCGCCTGAAGCGCTCCCCCCTCGAACTCTTCAAACAAGAAACCAACAGTGCCGAATGCCTCGTAGCGCTGCGCGACGCCGCGTCGGGCCGTCCATTGCGGCTTGAACACGTGCAGGCTCTCTGTTTCCTCGGCCAGCCGTGTCCCAAATCCTCCCGCGAGGATACCCACTTTCATAAAGTCTTCCCCACCAACAAGCACAGGTCTCGAACGCCCGTGAGTTCTGTTACCACGGGCGATCGGCCTTCAACAACGCGAGCGAACGGATGATGGAAGCGCACCAACGTGGACCTTAGGCGGACCTTCAGCACCATGCTTGATAGTAAATTGCGACTGCGACTTAAGCCGTTTGAAGTAGGCGACTGGTCAGCGTCGGCTGTCATTTGTTGCGCCACATCCGGATGATGAGACGCTGGGTTGCGGTGGCGTTGCGGCCAAAAAGATTGCCTCGGGTGCCTAGGTCCGTTTGGTTTTTGTCGCCGATGGCGCCGCCGTCGCGACCTTAGGCATCCTGAAACCTTGCGGACGACACGCGAAGCCGGAGCCATAGAAGCAGTTCATCGTCTGGGCGCTTCATCCGAAAGTGTTACCTTCTTACGCCTTCCAGGCGGGGCGGCCAATCATCACGTTCATGAGATAACACATGCGGTCGTGTCGATGCTCAAGTCATGGCGGCCGCAGAGCGTTTTCGTGAACTATGCAAAGTATCCGACTTCCCATCATGTCGCCGTCAATGCAGCAGTTCGCGCGGCGCTTCGTGCTTAGGGTCGCCCTGTTACGGTATTCGAGTATCCAGCCTGGATTGGTACCATTGCGTCGTCCACGCCCAATAGCCTCGCCTATCTTGGCGATGTTATCGGCATAATGCAGGAAGCGCTGGCGGCGCATGCGTCGCAGATGCGCCTGGAGAACCAAGATGAATGGCGGACGCTGTCGGACTTGTCGGGGGGGGATTTCGTCGGACGGCTGCTGGCCGACTACGAAATGTTCCCCCGCTGCGAAATCAACATTTAGCATGTTCGGCCGCCTGATCGCGGTCCTGATGATCGGGTACACCCTCGCAAGTTGCGAGGCCGCTCGGGGACAGGGACCTCCCGAAGAGATTCTACAGTCGGGTCTTGTTTTTGAACGCAAAGAGATTGCCCCCTATTCAGGAGACGTAAAGCTTGTTGGCGATATAGACGGCGACAGTCGACTAGATTTCGTTCTTGGTGGCTTCCCCGAGGATGCGATGTCTTGGTGGCGGTGGCCCGATCTGGTTCACACCGTAATCGCGAGGCCCCACGTCGAGTTCACCACCGACGGAGTGCTTGCCGACATCGATGGGGACGGTGATCCCGACATCGTCACGGCCGATGGGCCCGATGCTGTCAATCTCGTCTGGTTCGAGAACCCCCGGCCGAATGGTAACCCGACCCACGGTCCCAGCTGGAAGCGTCGGGAAATCGGTGCAGTCGGCAGCTGGGGCAAAGACATCAAGGCGGCTGATTTCGACGGGGACGGCCTCGTTGATATCGTCGTACGGGCGCCTGGCGAAGTGATGATTTTCTTCCAAGAAAGCCCCAGCTCCTGGACCCGCGTGGGCTTGTTCTTCTTCAACCTTGGCGAAGAGGGAACGGCAATCGGTGATATTGACGGCGATGCTGATGTCGATCTCGTCCTGCACGGAGTATGGGCGTCGAATCCAGGCGCAGCGGCAGCACGCGATGCAGCACTATGGCGCAGCTACGAGCTTGGTCCGTTCAATCCTGCATTCAAGGCGCTCGTCACCGACCTTGACCAGGACGGCCGCGCCGACATTCTGACTTCAAGTTCCGAGCACACTGACGACGTCGCCTGGTTCCAGCCCCTCGCCGGACCGACGGGCCGCTGGATCCGCCATGTCATTCAGCCTTCTGTCGCGGGCGCCCATACGCTGCAGGCCGCCGATATGGACGGAGACGGGGACAACGATGTCGTTGTCGGGCAGATGCATACGACCGAGGAGCGCAAGCTCGCGATCCATTACAATGTCGACGGGCGAGGAACGCGCTGGGCCCGTCAAGTGATCGACGATGTGGGTCTCCACAACGGCGTCGTCGCCGATGTCGACAGGGACGGCGATTTTGACATCTATGGGGCGAACTGGGTGGGCAACCCGCCTGTCAGAGTGTGGATCAATCGACTGGATCCGCCTGCATCGGTCCGCCTCGACCGCTGGACCTATCATCGCATCACGAACGGGCACGTCCGCTCCTTTGGGATCGCTTTTTCCGCCATGGATAGTGATGATCTCACTGACATCATCTCGGGTCCGTTCTGGTACCGTCAACCGTCCGAAGCCTGGAACACAGAATGGGAACGGACCCCGCTTGCCGAGGGTGTGGACGCGGTCGCGGCCCTGGATCTCGATGGTGACGGGCGCGGGGAGGTCATAGCACAGCGCGGCGGAGGCAGGGCGCTGCATCTGGTGTGGCTCCATGCCGAGGACATTGAAGCGCACCGCTTTGAAGAGCACGAGATCGGAGAGGTTCCCGCCGCCAGTCATGAGCTCGGCTCTCAGGGCCATGCGCTAGCCCAGGTCGTAAAACGTGGGAAGCCGGAGCTGGCGGTCTCGAGTGGCGGTGGGGTTTTCTACTTTAAGATTCCTGACGATCCAACAGTCGAGCCATGGCCGCGCACCCGCATCTGCGCCGAAGCGTCTGATGAAGGGATCGCATTCGCCGATATCGATGGCGACGGTCTACTTGACCTTGTCGCCACGACCGGCGATGCAAAGACGGCCGCATGGTGGCGCAATCCAGGTGACGGCTCGCCAGACTGGGAGCTTCGGCATGTTGGAAAAGTTCCTGAAATGGTCTATCCCGACCGCGTCGCGGCCGCCGATCTTGATGGCGATGGACGTGCGGACATCGTCGTGACCGAGGAAAATGGCAAAGCCGACAGCGCTAAGGCGTATTGGTGGCACAACCCCGGCGACAGCTCCTCCGACTGGGAGCAACACGAAATCACCTCGCGCGGGTCCCTTAATAGCCTTTCAATTTCCGATATGACTGGGGACGGCAGGCCGGATCTTATCATGGGCGAGCATCGCGGCGCACTTCGCCTCTCGAGCTGGCATAATCTGGGTGGGGGACGGTTCATCGAGCAGCTGGTCGGCGAAGGGATGGAAAGCCATCTGGGAGCAAGGACGGTCGACCTCGACGGTGACAGGGATCTCGACATTGTGTCGATCGCATGGGACGCATTCGAAGCGATCCATGTCTGGCGGAATGACGCGGTCGGCAAGGATGCCGATGGCGCCCAAAAGGCCCGCTGACGGGGAGGGGGTGAGCACCGGCCGGCGCCGCAAACCGTAGCGACCTCGGCCGGCTCCACCTGTTTACACGGCTGCGCGGGCGCTCATGCCTCGACGCTCAAGTCCGGAAAAATTGCGCTGCGCTGAATGAATTCAACCGCTCGACGTGTTAAACTATTCGACGTTGTTGCTAGCGGTTGACCAAGCCAGTGCGCAAGTCGGGCCGCTCATGCCTTTACGACGTTATCGGTGCGTGACTGACTGCGCGCACAAGCATTTCTGGTATCGAGCACCAGCTTTGCGTGCTTGGTGATGTTCTGCCAATCAATCGCATCATGATCTGTCGAGATGACAACGGCATCATACGATGCCAAACTGCTAGCGCAGATATCCACAGAGGGGCGACCTGCCAGGGTGGCGTACTCTCTTGTTCCGGGTATCTCCGGTACGTAGGGGTCGTGGTAATCAACGACTGCCCCGCGTCGCTCCATGATGTCGATCAGCTTCAACGATGGGCTTTCTCGTGTGTCACCCACGTTTTTCTTGTAGGACATCCCGATCACCAGGATCCGCGAACCGCTCAGGCCGCGGCCGGCTCGCCGGTCCAAGGCCTCTACAAGGCGGTCAACCACATAATGCGGCATATTCGTGTTGATTTCACCGGCAAGCTCAATGAAGCGTGTTGTTACTTCGTACTCTCTTGCCTTCCAGGTCAGGTAGAATGGGTCGATCGGGATGCAGTGCCCGCCGAGGCCAGGGCCTGGATAAAACGCCATATATCCGAACGGCTTGGTCTTGGCGGCTTCGATCACCTCCCAGACGTCGATGCCCATCCTGTCAAAAATCACCTTTAACTCATTGACCAACGCAATGTTGACAGAGCGAAATATGTTCTCGGTCAGCTTCACAGCCTCTGCCGTTGCGGTGGAGGCCACGGGAACGGTTTGCACGATGATCTGATCATACAGTTCCTTGGCTACTTGCAGGGACGATGGGTCGTCGGCGCCTATCACCTTTGCAACTGTGGCGGTGGTGTGTACGTCGTTGCCCGGGTCCACCCGTTCGGGCGAATAGGCGAGAAAAAAGTCCTTTCCCAGAGAAAGATTCGTCGCCTCGAGCAGCGGCTGCACGACCTCCCGCGTCGTTCCTGGCCAGGTCGTCGACTCCAGAACGACAAGTTGACCAGGGCGCAGCCGCTCCGCGATCGCACGTGCGCTGTTTTCGACGAACGACAGGTTCGGCTCCCGGTTTCTGGTAAGCGGCGTTGGCACCGCTATCAAGATCGCGTCGGGTTCGCTTAGGTCGGCGAAATCACTGGTGGCGCGAAACCGCTTGCTGTCGACAGCCACTTTGATGGCAGCACCAGGCAAATGATCTATGCCTGTTTCTCCGCGGTTAAGAAGTGCAACCCGAGACGCGTCGATGTCGAAACCGATGACTTTGAACCCCGCGTCCAGCGAGATCATGGCGAGTGGCAGACCAACGTAGCCGAGGCCCATGATGCCAATGGTGTAGTCCCGCGTTCGGATGCGGTTAACCAGTTCCTGAAGGTCTGGAGGAGTCTGCATGAGATGCTGGCAACTTTCGCTTCAATGTCGACAATAAAGGATCGCCTCAATTACGCGGGGAAGCAGTTCACAGCAATCAGCAAAATGTATGCGCTTAGCCGACCCCAGAGCCGAAAATAGCATGGATAGCACCATTGGGAGAACAGCCGAAATGCTTACCCCAAGCCACGTTGTCAAATAAACCTGGCGCTGCCACATTTAGCTTTCAAGCGACGTCCTAAAGGATCTGGGAGCCACCTTCGCTCGCGAGGTCGAAGATGCCGCGTTTCGCGAAGGGACGCACGCTGCGTCAGTCGATTAAACTGTTCGGTTGAGGTGGGGAATATGATGCAATCGATCCTGGTAACTGGTGGAGCGGGCAATATCGGCAGCGCCCTCACTCGCGCGTTGGTCAAGCTACCGCAGACCCAGGTGGTCGTCGCTGACAACCTGTCGACCGGAAGTCGAGACAAGGTACAAATAGACGCGGGCAATCTGACCGTAGTAAAGGCGGATGCGAACGATTTCGATGACATCTCATCGTTGTTCTACCGCTTCCATTTCACCCACGTCTTCCACTTCGCAGCCGTGGTCGGTGTGCAGCGGACTTTGGCAAATCCTCTGCTCGTGCTGCGCGACATCACCGGTATCGAGAACGTGCTGAGGCTATGCAAGAACACCGGTGCCGAGCGTGTCTACTTCGCTTCGTCATCGGAGGTATATGGCGAGCCTTTCGAGATGCCGCAAAACGAGAGCACCACGCCGCTTAACTCGCGTCTGCCGTATGCAGTGGTGAAGAATCTTGGAGAGGTCTATCTGCGCACTTTCCAGCGTGAGTTTGGACTTCCCTTTACCATTTTTCGCTTCTTCAACACCTACGGACCACGTCAGAGCGAGGATTTCGTTCTGCCGCGATTTGTGCGTGCCGCCCAGCGCGGCGAGCCCCTGACGATTTACGGGGACGGTTCGCAGACCCGCACCTTCTGCTATGTCGACGACACGGTTGACGCTTGCATCGCGGTTCATCGAACGCGCGCGTACGAGAACGAAGTGATCAACGTGGGCAGCGACGTGGAAATGAGCATTCGACAGCTGGCCGAGTTTGTCATCGAAGTGCTGGGCTCGTCATCGAAGTTGGAATTCCGACCACCCCTTGCGGAGGGCGACATGACGCGCCGCTGTCCTGACACGAACAAGATGAAGGCTATATTGAACCGTCCCCTGGTGCCGCTCGAAGAGGGCATTCGCCGCCTCGCCGACCACCTCTCCCGACCGGAAGACCGCCCGGCACTTAGAAGAGTCGCCTGAACGAGCTGACGGTGGGGGAGTGACATGAAGCTCGTATACGTCGGTCAGCCGTGCGATAGACTTTTTCCGCCTGTTCAAAACTCAATCGGGCTGATCGTCTACAATACGGCGCTGCGGCTCGGCGAAGGCCTGCAGATAACGCTCTATGGCAAGCATTATCGAGACGACACGGTGCCCGCGGACCTGCCGTTCGCGGTGCGGCGGGCTGCGGCGCTACGTGATCACGCGCTGCAGCGGGTCATCAACGAGTTTCCGCGTCTGGCGCGCTGGTTGCGGTTGGATCGGAAGGCCGATGACCACTCGCAATATCGTAACAAGGTTCGTCGCTACCTCGCCGTAGATCAACCAGATATTGTCCATTTGATGAATTACTGGACATGGTGCCGGGAGCTGAAGGCAGCCAGCTCATCTCATCGGCTCGTGCTTGAGATGCAGTGTGAGTGGCTATCACAGCGTGACCGCGATCAGGTGGCCCGTCAGCTCACGGTGGTGGATGCGGTGGTCGCCGTCAGCGATCACATCGCAAGGACCTTTCTTTCGGCATTCCCGGACTATCCTGGCGTCGTTGCCACCGTCGGTAATGGCGTGGACGTTTCTTACTTTCGGCCGAGCGAGCAGCGGGCTTCCGCATCCACCAGAACCCGACGTGTCATCCTGTTCGTTGGGCGGGTATCGCCAGAGAAGGGGCTTCACACACTGATCGAGGCCTTCAGTGAGGTTGCGGCCAGGTTCGCGGACGTGGAACTTCGGATCGCAGGGCCGCAATGGCCGCTTTCGGTGGACTTCCTGACCAGCCTCTCGTCGGATCCGCGGGTTACCGCATTGAACCGTTTCTACGATCGCTGGGGCAATTGCAAATATCAGGAACACTTAAAGGAACTCATCGAGCGCCACGGGTTAGGTGATCGAATTCACTTCGTGGGCAACGTGCCCCACAAGGACCTCGTAGCGACGTACCATGAGGCCGACATTGTGGTGAATCCGTCACTCAGCGAGAGCTTCGGAATATCGGTCGTGGAGGGCATGGCCTGCGGGATACCGGTGGTGGGAACGCGCGTGGGCGGGATGTGTGAATCCATTGTAACTGGCAGCACCGGGATGCTGGTCGAAGTCGACGCTCCTGGCGAGCTCGCCCAGGCATTGATCACGGTGCTGGAGGATACGGTCCGGGCAAGTGAAATGGGAAGCGAAGGGCGCAAGCGTGCCGTCGAGCTGTATTCGTGGGAGGCGCGCGCAGAACGGCTCAAGTTAGTCTATCAGAAACTGCGCCCAGACACGGGTCCATGTTTTCCACAAAGATCGTGAGCCATTGAGCCTAGCGGTGGGCGCTCGCCAACTGCCTCGCAGCATGTGGGCCGATGAGATGAGCATGCGGCGACCCTCAGTGTAGCGCTCAACCCGGTGGGAGTATCGGTTTACGGCCAACCCAGGTCGGATTGAAATAGGCCCGTCAGGCCCGCCGCTCTCTTCCCTAACGGGCGTCCGGTGCACCCAGCCCAAAGGGCGGAGAGAGGCCGATTGAGCCTGGCAGTAACGCTCCGCAACCTGTTCTACAATTCGCAACGCATTGCTGGTGGCGAGGTGGCCTCAGGATCGTAACGCGGCGGCCAGATTTTGCGCGGCGTATCCAGAAAAGCCGGCGTATGGGGCTGGTCGGAGTTCGAGCCCCTGACGGCGCGCGGGTTGCTCTCGGGAAGAGGCGGGTGCGGGAAAGCCGCACGCCCGGATCTGTGAGGGCGAAAGCCGAATGGCTGAGCTACTCGACCACGACCACACTGAGCGGAAAGACAGGTTCTTCCTCGCCGTCGTCGATGCTCGATGGAAGCCGATCGGCAAGCGGCGCCGTGCCGCGCTTCAGGAAGTGTCGATGTGACTTCCGCCGCAGGAGCGGCAAACCTTCTCGGTTGCAGAGGCTGCACCAGCAATCGCTCCCGGCTGTGTTTGTTCAAACCGCTACCGCTAACTGCGGCGTGCGGCGCAGATCGGTATCCAGTTCGCCATCCTGGATCAGCTTCTGCACATGGGCGATGCGCTTGAACCGCTCGCCCTCGAAGTCCCCAAGTGCAAGGCCTGCCGCGCGAAATGTGTGATAGAGCTGTTCGATACCGCGCCGCGCCGTCCATTGCGGCTTAAACCCGTGCAGGCGGCGACCAATATAGGTGCAGTCGACGCGATAGCACCGTTTGTCTGGCCCGGCGTCGGGCGCGAATTTCACCCGGCTGTCGGGAACGATCGTTTGCACCAACTCCGCGATCTCCCGAATCTGATAGTTTTCCGTGGTCAAGCCGACATTGAATGCCTCGTTGTGGACCAGCTCTCGCTCGGCTTCGAGTACCGCGACATAGGCCAGCGCAATGTCTTCCACATGGACGATCGGACGCCATGGCGAGCCGTCGCTCTTGAGGTAGACCAGGCCGGTCGTGTAGGCCCAGGCGGTCAGGTTGTTGACCACGAGATCGAAGCGGATGCGAGGCGACAGGCCGTAGGCAGTGGAAGCACGCAGGAATGTCGGACTGAACGATTGATCCGCCATCGGCGCGACCGCTCGCTCCACATTCGCCTTCGAGGCGCCGTAAGGCGTAACCGGGTTGAAGGGAGCATCCTCAGTTAGAAAGCTGTCGCCGGCCGCGCCGTAATTGCTGCAAGAGGAGGCATACAGGAACCGCTGGACGCCGGCTGCCTTGGCGAGCTGTGCAAGCTTGACCGAAGCGCCGCAGTTGATTTCCTCGGTAAGCTGGGGTCGGTAGTCCCCCAAGGGATCGTTCGACAGTCCGGCGAGATGGATGATCGCGTCGAAGCCGGCGACGTCGTCGATTTCGACATCACGGATGTCTTTCTCGATCGTCGGCACATCGGCCAACGTCCCTACGAAAGTGCATGACCGGAAGATGTCGCTGTCTAGGCCCGTGACGTCATGGCCGCGTTCAAGCAGCATCGGAGTCAGGACGGAACCGATGTAGCCGAGGTGGCCTGTAACCAGAACTTTCATCGATCAATTCCCATGTTTTCCAGGGCGCCTGCCCGCTGTCCCACAATTTCTGAAGGAGATGCTTTTCGCGGATGGTGTCCATGCATTGCCAGAAGGATTCGTGGCGATATGCCATCAGTTGGCCGTCAGTCGCGAGCCGTTGCATTGGCGCGTGTTCGAACATGACATCGTCGCCATCGATATAGTCCTTTATGCCCGGCTCGAGGACGAAGAAGGCGCCATTGATCCAACCCTCTGAGGCCTGTGGCTTTTCCGTGAAGTCGACAACGCGATGGCCGTCGAATTCGATGTGCCCGTAGCGTGCTGGCGGACGCACCGCCGTCATCGTTGCAAGCTTGCCATGCGATTTGTGAAAGGCGATCAGTTTATCAAGGTTGACGTCCGAAACCCCATCGCCCCAGGTGAGCATGAAAGTCTCGTCGCCCATCCAGTCGATCAGGCGTTTTATGCGGCCGCCCGTCAGTGTATTCAGTCCCGTCTCGACAAGATCGACGGACCAGTCAGGCAGCGAGTTCGAGTGGCGCTTGACGCTTCCCGATGCGGCATTGACAGTCAAGCTGCCATCGAATGCGACATAGTCGCTGAACCAGCGTTTGATGTATTCGCCCTTGTATCCCAGCGCGACGGCGAACTCGCGGTGTCCATAGGCATAATAATGCATCATGATATGCCAAAGGATCGGCTTAGCTCCGATTTCGACCATTGGTTTCGGCCGGATCTCGGTTTCTTCCGCCAGCCGCGTTCCCAGTCCGCCAGCAAGAATTCCTACCTTCATTGTTTTCTCACCCCAATCGCCTACAGTGTTTTGCTACCATGCGCAGGTCGGGTTGAACCACACCGAAGAAGGGATGATCGGAACCATCGATGCATGACGTCAGGCATACGATTGGGGCTATGCTCGATAGAGCAATGTGTAACCGGTCTCATCCATTCGACGTAGCAGACTGGCAGGCATCGGCGGTCATCATCGCACCCCATCCCGATGATGAAACGCTGGGATGTGGAGGGGTCGCCAGCAAGAAGCTTAGCTCGGGCGCCGATGTCCGGTTTATTTTCGTTACCGACGGTTCGGCATCCCATCCAAATCGGATTGACAGGGAGGCGCTGCGGATCGCCCGCGAGGGCGAAGCGATCGAGGCGGTTTGCCGGTTGGGCGGATCTGCTGATCGGGTGAGATTTCTGCGAGTTCCCGACGGCATGGCTAAGCATCATGTCGGTAAGATCGTAGACGCGATCGCTGAGTTGCTTTTCGCTTGGCAACCACAGAGCGTGTTCGTCACCCATGCAAAAGAGCCGCCCGCGGACCATGTTGCCACCAATCTTGGCGCCCGCGGCGCACTGCAACTGTATGGCCGGCGCGTGACCGTGTTCGAATATCCCGTCTGGTACTGGTATCAGTGGCCGTGGGTTCGCCTGCACGATCGAGTGCCTGGCCTCAGTCGCGTCGCATTGCGGCAAACGATCCGGACCTTTGCAGGTTTGCGTGGGCTCACGCTGTTCAATTCGAACGCGTATGTCGGGGACGTCGTTGACATGAAATGGCATGCGCTGGCCGCGCACCGGTCACAGATGGAGCGGCCGGAAGGCCTGGACGACTGGCCGGTCCTTTCGGATGTGGGGAGCGGCGATTTCGTCAAGCGGCTGCTTAGCGATCATGAGTTGTTCACGCGCTATGAGTTCAATGCATGAACGATGTCTTTCTTGCTGTCGCCACCTCTGCCCTCGGCAAGTGGGGTCTGTGCGCTCGCGGCCAGGTCGAACTATTGATCAAGTACACAAGAGCCAGCTTGCTCCCCGACCGCATCTGCCGCTCACCGACTGCCAACCAGTGCGCCTCGTCCGGCGCCTGAGATAGGTGAACGTTGCGCTCAGGTCGGGACGTGCGAACTCGGCGAGTTGGAAGAACCGTTCCCTATCGGCGCGCAGTAAATGCGGAAAACACTGAACCCGTATCGGTTCCCCATTCCCAGTTCGTCGCCAACCCGACGCGGGTGATGCGCAGGCGAGGGTCGTCCGGATAGATGTCCGTCAACGTGCGCTGCATTACCGGCTCACCGTCCACAAAGACAACAAAGCGTTCGCCGTCAAATACAATGCGAAGCTGGAACGGCTTCCCCCAGTCGATCTTCTTCCACAGCATTGTCCAGACTGCGTCATAGAGTTCCTCGAAATCGTGCCGCTTTGTAAACAATGCGATCGAGGCGCCATCGTAAACGTCGTCCAGGTAGGCCGTAAATGTTAGATAATTGGCGTCGTCCTGCCAAAATACCAGCCCTGCGCGGCAGCAATGGTGCTGGCCGCGTGCGCTGCCCGGTGGTGTGATGGTGACTTCCAAATCCGCAAACTCGGATTGGTCCCATGGCAGCGTGTAGAGCGAGCGACCCGGATGGGGGCTTTCCTTTGTGCCGCGCACGCGCGCGGCTCCCATGCCGTCAACATCAACGAAACCGACGCCCAAAGTCCGCTCCCAGCAATGTGTGCCTCTTGTGGGGGCACGTCCTGCCAGGCCGCCGGTCACGCCAGCGAAGTCATCGGCATGCTCCACGTCCTCTCCGAACCGGACCCACGGCGCATCGAATTGCATCTCGCAGGGCATGCTCACCTCGCGGGGATGCGCCTCGAAGTCACGAAGCCGCATGATGCCGCCGTTCAGCCAGATGCCAACACATGTTCCGTCTTCAAGAAATTCACTCTCGAACCAACTGTCGAAAAGGCGGTCTCCGTCCAGATAGCAGCCGATCTGGCCATGAGAATCGAGGATCTGGAGGGAGTGCGTGGAATTCGGCTTGAGACGACGCTGTTTGTCGCTTGCCACAGCCGTCTCGACGCCCTGCTTGACACGCAAAAGATCGCAGCCCTCCACTGAGGCCCTGAGCAGCCAGAAATTCTCATGATTGCGGGCGCGCCATACGAGACCTGCAGCGGCTGCGGCTTGACCTGTGTCGACGAGCAAGTGAACGAGACCGGATGACGCGCCGGGATCAAGAATGGCCATCGCGTGGCCATCGCGTGTCAAAGCACCCGCGCCAGTCCGATGGATGTGACCAGCCAAGACGCGCCAAATTCCGCCCAGCTCCGCCATTTCCTCAAGAGCGTCATTTCCGGTCAATGAATCGGCGGCATGCGCGGTGCCAAACGGCCGCGCAAAATCTTCCAAGTGCTGGATCTGAATTGCGTGGACTCGCGTATCAACGCGAAACCCGATCTGGCCGAGGACACATTGATGGACGCCGGCGTAGACCAACGCGTCCCTGTTGAAGGGATCGATGGCGATCGGACGCATCATCGGGACGGCGGCCACCCCATGGGCTCCCTCCATCGCGGCTGCGTAGTAGACGGCACCCGACTCACGAAGCGCGATCAGGTAGTGGACCTCTATATTCTTCAGTTGGCGGAAGGCGCTGAGGCAACGATCTCCCACGCGCGTCCACAATTCGCCGTTTTCGCCCTCGGCAGCATGTACAACCAGGCCGCAACCGTCGATCAGCGGATTCTTCGGCGCTTCGCTGGTGAACCAGCCGACCGCCAGGTTCTCGTTGTGATTGGGCAGCTTGTACGCTCTGGACGTGCTGCGAATCCACCACAGGAATCGCCGAAGGGTTGCCTTTTTCCGTGGTGCGCGTGCCCAGGCGACCAGCCGCCGCGGCCACGGATCGGTGCTGGGGCCGACCGCCCAGCGATAAAATCGCTTCAGGATAGGTCCCGGAATAGGGCTGCCCTGCGAGGTGTTGTGCCCGTTCGTGATCGAGACTGCCATCACCAGACCCGCATGCCGGCGAAATGGGCCATAGGCGATGCCCTGACGTTGCCAACCTGGCGTGATCAGTGGTTGGAAGCGGAGCGCACCATGGTCGATCGCGATCTGCCGTTCGACGTCGCATCCCAACCTGATCGCGCCGCCGGCCGCACGGGTTCCGATGACCGTCCCAGCGGCTCGGTCGTCGGAAAAGAAGTCCGCGACCTGAGGCGGCGCCATACAGCCTGTCTGAACTGCCGTATCGATCCTCACCGGCACGGTCATCGAGAACCATTCCTTCCAGCTTTTGGCTGCACGTTCGTCTCTGACCTCCTGCCGTCGTGATTTCAGCTAGCATGCGTGATCCGCGTCGAACAACGCCGGCGAACGGATGATCGATACGCACCGATGCGGCACCCCAGACAGGCCATTTGCACGATGCTCGATAGGCGTATGCGACTCCAGCCTAGTCGTTTGAGGTAGCCGAAAGGTCAGCACCGGCCAGCTTTTTACGCCGCATCCTGATCGCCAGTCGCCTGGTTGCAGGCATGTTGCGGCCAACAGGATCGCCGCAGGTGCTCAGGTTCGGTCCATTTTCGTTACCGATAGGCAGCGCCTCATCCCGCTTGCAGGGATAAGGCGAGATTGCAAGCCAAGCGCGTGCGCAAGCCATCGAGGCGGTCCCGGTCGTCAGAACATATTACGCTCTTACGGCTTCCTGATGATGGGACGATTTCGCGTCTCGTTCGTGAGATAACGACGGCGGGTCGTGTCGCTGTCCGGCTAATGGCGACGGCAAAATGTGTTCGTGCCCGCGAGAGGGATCCGCCTCCGACCGTCGCACCGCGGCCGTCCGTGCGACCTTGGACCAATCGTCCTTCGTTTGCCATCGGTGCGCATGCTGGGTGATCTGCCGAACATGTCGCGCCCCCACCTCGATCATTCCGGGGATGTGAAGCTCGTCGGCGACATCGACGGCGGTGGTCGGCTGGATCTGGTTCTCGGCGGAATGCCGCAGACCCCGCTGTCGTGGTGGCGTTGGCCCGACCTGCTTCTCACCACCATCGCAACCGCCCGTGTTGAGTTCACGACGGATGGCGTGCTTTGTCGATGTCGACGGGGATGGTGATCTCGACATCGTCACGGCCGACGGGCCGGACGGGGCCAATCTCGTCTGGTTCGAGCCGCGCCCGGACCGTGATCCGACCGACGGCCCAGGCTGGAAATCCCATGAGATCGGCGCGCTCGGCGGCTGGGGCAAAGACATCAAGGCGGCCGATTTGCCACCGTTCCATCGGACCGGGAGGCCGGGCAGGTACCCCCAAGATGAGATATGGCGCCACAATCGGAGTAGCGATCAGCCGGAGGGAGTAGGAGCTGGCCACCGTTGTCGGGGCTCGATCCCGGGCGCACAATCTGTCACCTTCGCGGCGAGCGGCACGGGCTGGCCCGCGTCCGAGGCGTCGTAGAATGGGGAAAAGCGCGTGACATTGACGGCAAGGTTCCTCAGCGTGTTCGGCGACGCACGTGTCATAGCCAAGGGAGAGGCCGCCGGTCTCAAGCTCGTGGCGAAGAGCGCCGACCCGAACTTTGTTCGCGGCACCTACGAGCCGCCCATCCAACAGGCGATCGCGGCAAACCTGTCGCCTGGGGACGCCTTTTTCGACATCGGTGCGAATATCGGTTTCTTCTGTCTCATCGCCGCACGCCGCGTCGGGCCGCGCGGTCAGGTCTATGCGTTCGAACCTGTCCCTCGCAACGCCGCCGCTGTCGCAGAAAGTGCGCGGCTCAGTGGGTTCGACACGATACGGGTGTTCGCCGAAGCTGCCGGCGCCACATCCGGCCGTGGCCAGCTTCTGCTCGCCCATCACATCGGCGGCGCCGCGCTTGCCTCAGCGGGAGCACCGCCGGACATGAGTGGCCGGCTGGAAGTCAGCATAGTCGCTATCGACGATGCCATCGCCCACCGAGGCCTCAGGCCGCCCTCGCTGGTCAAGATCGACGTGGAAGGCGCCGAAATCGACGTCCTGGGCGGTATGACGGAAACGCTGCGGAGGCACCGTCCGAAGGTGATTTATGAGGTCGACGATGCAACGCGCGAGGGGCTCGACCGCAAGGCCCGAAAGATCGCGGAACTCCTGACTGCTGCAGGCTACGCATTGAAACCGCTGCCAGCCTCCTATGGCAATGGGGAATGGCGGGTCGAGCACGTCTTGGCGCAGCCGGTGGGCGCTTAAGAACTAGATTTGCGCCACGGAAGGAATCTCATGCAAAGCACTGCGAGCGTGATCAAACGGACAAGAAACGCGGTGCGCGACTTCCTCCGGGCGCGTGCGCCCGGGCTGGCGCGCCATGTCAGCACATTTCATCTGACCGATGACCGCAAGCTCCTGGAAGCGGTCATCTTCGCGCAGTTGCGCCACGATCCAGCGGTGAAACGCATCCTGTTCGTCGGCTGTGAGTGGTATACCAAGCCTTATGAGTCCCGGTTCCGATCCAAGGAATACTGGACGCTCGAAATCGATCCGGGCAAGCGCCGCTACGGGGCGGCGCGACATGTTGTCGATGCCTTGAAGAACCTCGCACAGCATGCACCTCCCGACTACTTCGATGCGATCGTGTGCAATGGCGTCTTCATGAAGACCGCGATCGAAACGAGCGAGGAGGCGGAACCCTCTTTCAGCGCTTGCGTGCATTGTCTTCGTCCCGGCGGCTGGTTCATCCTCGGTTGGAACGATACGGACGATCTGCGTCCCTACCCACCCTCCGAAAGCCGCGTGCTTGCAGCCTTGACGCGCACACGATTTCCGCCGCTCGGGACAAGCGAGCATCTGACTGACACGAGCATTCGGCACACCTATACATTTTACCGCAAGCCCTAATGCATGTCGCGCAAAAGTGTGCAGCGGTTTTGCGATAACGACATGCATAAAAACAACGACCTAAAGCGCGTCGCATGAGGCCGGTCAAACGCGACGCGCTTTAGACCGATCCGAGCTTGCGCTCGCCGCCGCGGATGGAATCGGGCTGTGAAAACGGCCACGGCCGATCGTGATCGCCGTGCCGACAGGGCCTGTTCGTGGAGGTCACGGGTGATGCTGGCGACGCGTTCCCACGAATAGAGTTCCGCGACCCGCTGGGCGCCCCGTTGGCCGATTTCATTGCTCGACTCGGGGTCGGCGAGAAGGCGGGTGATCGCGTCCGAAAGTACGGCCGGGTCATTCTTTTCGACAAGCAAGCCGCCACCGGTCGCCTCCACAATCCCCGGCATGCCACCGACACGCGTGGCGACGACAGGCGTCCCGGTCGCAAGGGCCTCCACCAGGCTCATGCCGAAGGATTCGCTAAGTGACGGATTGACGAGGAGCGAGGCCCCGGCACAGCGCTCGATGACCTTCATACGGTTCCATGCCGGTGAAGGTGACCGTGTGGGCGAGCCGCGGCGGGATCATTTCGCGCAGAGCTATCTCGTAAGAACCCCTGAAAGCGCTTCCTCCTGGATAGAACCGTGAAAGACCCAAGACCTCCGGATCCCGGCTCAGGTCGATCAGGAGGTCCAGCGGCAGTGCCGCGGACGGACCAACGATCTCAAGTCGGGCCTCAGGGTGAGCGGCGACAACTTCCGGCCGGGCCTCGAGAAGGGTATGAACACCCTCCTCCGGAGAGACACGGCCGACGAACAGCACTTTTGCCGGCATGCGCCGCGCCGCAACACCAGCGAGCCGATCCACTGGCGCACCGTTCGGCAGGACCGCAAAAACGTCCGCGTGCTTCCGGAGCGTTCGCGCGCAGTCGCAACGACATGTTGCGAACAGCCGGCCACAAGATCCGATGCGGCGACGCCGCGCGCCATGACATCAGGATCGAGTTGCGCCAGCCAGTCGCAGCGCATGTGCAGCAGGATCGCCGCGTCGGGGACGGCACGCCGGATAGCGGCGCATAATGCGGAAAGTTCTGGAGATGAACGACGTCGGGCGCCAGGCGGCGGAGCTTTCGCAGCGCCTGGGCGAAGAAGTCGAATGCATAGTAGCTTTGCGCAAAGAGCGGAGCGCCTGGCCAGGCGCGGCTCCACATGCGGGACGCTCTCCCCCACACACGCGCCGGCGCGCAGGTGAGGAGTTCGATCCGCACGCCATCGATCTCGAGCCGCTTGGGGTTCCGCGCGGGCGACGCGCGATCACGGTCGTCTCGCAGTCCGCAGGCCAGACGGCGTGACACTTCATATGTCCAGATGCCGACCGAGTTCTGGTTGGGTGGAAGGACCATGTCGAAGTGTTGTGAGATAAAGCACCTTCATGAGTTGGGTACCTTTATGCAGGCCGACGCAGCCTGAGAAGCATGTCGCGTGCGTTGAGAAGGTCGGGACGCACAAGCACGATGACTGCGGCGACATACACGGCGGCGCCGACGATGATCCCGCCTGCGATGAGGAAACCTTGCGGCGTGGATTCCGGTGCCGCAACCAGCCAGGCGGTGACAACGGCGAACATGAGCAGGCCCGCCACCGCCAGCCGCGGGAATATTGTGAGCGGCTTCAGTACGTCGATATGGGCGATGTGGTGAACGAGGAAGAGAAAGACCGGCAGGAGCAGGACGTTGCAGGCCAGAAGAGCTGCCATCGTTGTCTCAAGGTCGACCTGTACGGCAGCGGTGAGGAGGATCACGGCCAGGACGGTGTAGGCTATGTTTAGCTTGAGGATCAGGCCGGAATGACCGAGCGCGAGGATGGTGAGTCCACAGATGTTATCTATCGTGCGTTGCAGGCCAAGGAGCATCAGGATTTGAACGGCGACGACACCGCTCACCCATTGCGGGCCGAAGATGAAGGGTACTGCGACGGGAGCGATCGCGGCAAACCCCAGAAATGCCGGGAAGCCAGCAATCGCTGCCACGCGTATGCTTGAGTTGAAGAAAGCATCGATCTTCGCCGGCTCGCTCTGCACTCGAGCGACCGCTGGCATCGTCACCGCCGTAAGCGGACCCAGAAATGCCTCACACAAAAGGTCCAGCGGCCGGCGGGCGAGGGCGTACACACCTACCGCATAGGGCCCGAGGAAACTGCCGAGTATAACTTTCGGTATTTCTTCATTGACGAAAGTCCACAGGGATTGGCCGATGAGAGGGCCAGCGAAGCCGAACAGCTCGCGACAGCGTGCGTGTGAATATCTGAGACGCGGCCGCCACGCGCTTGCGAGCAGAATAAAGGCGGTTTCCACAGCCGCCTTGGCGACCTGCATCCACACCAGGCTCCACATGCCGTGGCCGACGATTGCCGTGCTGATTCCGATCGTTCCGCCGACGACTGTTCCGGCGAGCGTTCGCAGAGCGAACAGTCGAAAATGAAGCTGGCGCTTGAGGATCGCCGCTGGCACCGCCGCAAGGGCCTGGAGCACAATGACGACGCTGGTCCAGCGGACGAGGTCCTTCAGAACGGGTTCGCCGAATGCCGCGGCGACTACACCGGCAAAGGCCCACACGAGCACACTGAGCACCGAGCCGGTGACGGCAAGTAGCCAAAAGGCTGAGTCGAAATGAATGGACTCGACATTCGGACGCTGGATGAGTGCTTCGGGGATTCCGCGCGTCACCGGAACGGCAACAATGGTCGGCATCACCATGGCCAGTGCCGCCAGACCAAATGCCTCCGGGCTCAGATGGCGGGCGAGAATGACAAAGACGGCAAACAACGCCAAATGGCGGCCCCAGGTCTCGACTGCGACCCAAGCTGCCCCGTGGATAATCTCTCTGCCGGTCGCCTTCATTATCGCTCTCTTTTGCCGTCGACGGCCAAACGGAGTATGCGCCCAGTCGCCAGCGCTGCGAGCCGTAATGCCCCGGGTCCCAATTTCTGCGGTTGGCGAGCCAGCGCCACAAACGCGCCGAACATGGCGACCTGCCGGACCCAGGTCTCGACAGCGACGCAGACAGCGCCAGTCACGACTTGTCGGCCAAAAACGTTCATTGCGCCCCCTGCTGAGGCTCGCTGGGAAACAGAACCGTGTGTCTGGAGCGAAACTCATACGAATGGATCAATTCCGCCACGATTTGTTCTCCACTCGCCTCGTCGCTGTCCAGTTTCGACACGTAAGCAGAAAGCCCCTGGCCGTCTGGCTCCCGTCCCAGCAATGTCCGATAGAGAAGGGCCACAAATTGCGCATTTCCAAGCCCAACCGGTTGATTGTCAGTCCTGAATTCGACCGAAAGCAACATCTTCGTCAGTATTGGAACAATCGATGGATCCTTTTTCATCGCGATGACCTCGCGCCACTGCTCGCTCGGGGACGGCATGCGACGCAGGACCAGACAGTAAGCATATGCAATCTGGTTGGCGTGGTTGAAGACAGACTTGTCGAACGCATCAAGCGAACAGGGGTGAAATGCACCGATGCCGGCAACGCGGGGTACCGACGTCTGGTCCGCAGGCGGCAAGCTGTCCCTCGCGACTGTCGACGAACTCGAGCCTGCATGGCCGTTCGCAATGGCCTTCTTTACGGCATCGTATGCCGGCTTTCGCCCGCTCGGCGCCCATAGCCCATCGCCGCGCTTCTTCAGGCGCACGAGGCCCATAAAAGCCTCGTAGCTTGGCGCCCAGTATGGCTCGTCGAGCAGTTCGTAGATATGGGCAGCTTCCAATCCATATGGAGATTGATATCGGCGCAGTAGCGTCATCGTCTGGACGAGACCGTCCGCCTGCTGACTTTCTCCCTCCTGGCTGCCTCCAGCGTAGTTGAATTCGGTCAGCCAGATTGGACGACCGAGGGTGGCCAGAAACTTGAATGAGTCCTCGGGGTCGCCCTCGTAAAGATGCCAGACCGATATATCCCATCCGATGCCGTCCTGCAGCATGAGGGTGAAAGCTGCGCGGTGACCCCAGCCGGCCGTTCCCATTGCTTTTCTTATGGTCGGATCCACTGCGATGGTTGCATCCGACAGCCCGCGCAGCACTGCGCTTACCTTTGCCCAGCGCGGACTGAAATAGTCGGACGACTCGGTGCCGCCGGCAGGACCCCAGGAGCAGTTGTATTGTATTCCGCTGTCCTGCATCTCGCAGGGCATCAAGATGGCGTAATTCTCCATCTCGTTGCCAAGCTCCCAAACGCGGATGTCGTCCTTGAAGCGGGATACCAGTGTCGACGCGAGATGGTGGGCCTGCGCATAGAGGTCATCGACGGATTGATTGTCGAGGTCCAGGTCGGGCGTGATTACCGGTAGGATCTGGACTCCGCGCTCCTTGCCCGCCTTGACCAGTTCGGCAAGTTTGGTGGCGCTGTCGGCGCTGGAGATGTTGACGCGATACGACTTCATGCCGAGGTCGCGGACATAGTCGAGTTGCTGTTCGATCGATATCCCGGGATAGGCGTTGAAGGGATGGCCATTCACCCCCCAGAGCAGATCCGCTGCGCCCGAAGCTGTCATGCCCAGCAGGCATGCCAGGGTTGTCCAAAGACGTCTGGTCGCGGCGACGGCCCGTCCAACGGAATCCGGTTGCGATGGATTGGTCAGCCGCTGCATCAGCGCGAACTTGCCTGTTTTGCGCCGGACATCATGCGGCATCACTCCACTCGCTCAACTCGCCTGACATCCATCCGAGCACGACGATTGAGATCTGCCGCACTTCCCAACGCAGTCTATCAAAACCGTGCCACGCAGAACCTCACACATTTGGCGTAAACGCCGATGATTGGCCTCGCCATTCGGATGAGAGCTGCCGGGAAGCCTCTGAGGCAAACAACTGGGTACGTCCCAAAGGCCAGGATGACCCTGCTGTCCTGGTCGTCCAAAGTCGTGCAACTGAGGCATGGCGCTGGTGACCAAAAACCCTGTGATGACACGACATTGGACAATCAACGGCCGTTTTCTCGCGCAGCCGACCACCGGAGTTCAGCGCTACGCGCGCGAGATCGTTTCGGCGCTGGACGCCTTGATCGTGGGCCAAGCTGCCTTGACACGGGATTTAACGGTCGAGTTGCTGGTCCCGCCGGGGGCGCTTGACAAATTGCCCTTGGCAGCGATCCGTGTCCGCACTGTCGGCAGCTTTGGTGGGCATCTATGGGAACAGGCTGTGCTTCCGGCCCATCTTCGCGGCGGGCTGCTTAGCCTCTGCAATACCGGCCCTCTGACGGTTCGTCGGCAGGTGCTGTGCATTCACGACGTCAATACACGGGCAGCCCCGCAGAGCTATTCATTTCCATTTCGGCTTCTTTACCGCACCTTAGTTCCTGCCTTGGGCCGGGCCTCGCTTAAGATTACGACGGTGTCGAAATACTCTGCGGGTGAACTGGCGCGCTGTGGCGTGTGCCCGGCGGCAAAGGTCGAAATTGTAGGCAATGGGCATGAACATGCGTTGCGATGGGCTCCTTGCCACTCAGAACAAACGCTGGCAGTGGCCGGCCCTGGTACGATAGTCGTGCTTGGCAGTTCCATCCCGCACAAAAATGTCGGCTTGATCATCGGCATGCACGAGCGACTTGCCGCGGCGGGGCTGCAGATTGTTGTTGTGGGCGCGTCAACGTCCCGCGTTTTCGCCAGCATCGGCGACCAGAAGTCGCCGAACGTCATTTGGCTGGGAAGAAGGTCGGACGCGGAACTCGGCGCGCTTCTGCGCGATTGCCTATGCCTCGCGTTCCCTTCCCTGGTCGAGGGTTTCGGACTGCCGCCCCTCGAAGCCATGACAGTGGGATGTCCGGTGGTCATGTCCGACCGTGCCAGCCTGCCCGAAATCGGCGGGGATGCGGTTCTGTACGCATCACCTTGCGACGAGAATGCATGGTTCGATTGTTTCATGCGCCTGGTCCACGAAGAAGGCCTCAGAACCAGCTTGATCGCACGCGGTCGCGCAAGGGCGGCGCGATTTCAGTGGGCCGCGTCGGCTCAGCGCTATCTGGAGCTGATGGCCAGCGTGGATGGAGTTCCAGCAGTGTCACCACCACCGCTTGGGGAAGTCGAATGCAATCCGAATGAGCGACTTGCGGCGGCGGCCAGCATCATTTGAGGTCATATCGAGCATAACGGCATCTGCCATTGAGGCGCATCAGTCCCGTTCAGCCTGTCTGCGATGATAGGCTGGATGGCGGAGGGTTGAGGCGATGGCGAAAAGAAGTGCGGGCATCCTGCCTTACCGCAGATCATCAAACGAACTGCAGGTGCTGCTTGTCCATCCGGGCGGACCGTTCTGGCATAGCCGCGATCTCGGCGCCTGGTCGATTGCAAAGGGCGAGTATGGTGATGACGAACAGCCGGAAGCTGCGGCGCGTCGCGAATTTGTGGAGGAAACCGCCTGGGAACTCACGGAAGCGCTGCTTCCGTTGGGGGAACTGCGCCAGCGCGGCGGCAAGCTTATTACGGCCTTCGGCGTCGAAAGCGATTTCGATGCCGGCACTTTGCGCAGCAACATGTTCGAGATGGAATGGCCGCCGCGCAGCGGCCGCATGCAGTTCTTTCCAGAGATCGATCGCGCAGGGTGGTTCGGCCTCGAAATGGCCCGGGAAAAGTTGCTTGTCGGCCAGCGGCCTTTTCTCGACCGGCTTGTGGCGTCTGTCTGAAGGCCGCATGTTTTTGCGCCCGGACCAGGTGAAGGCGACATGCGCCAGAATCAGACATGCGCCAGAATCAGAAGACGAATTCGACAGACGTCAGCGGCCAGCAGCCGCGGGTCCATTCGATTGGCACGCCGTTGCGGTCCTCGTTGACGGCATTGATGCGGAATACTGGCGTTCCGGGTGTCAGCCGCAGGATTTCCGCTTCATCGTCGGATGCAAAGCCGCCACTGATGCGCGTCTCGGCCCGCCGGTAGTTCTCGATGCCATGCGCGCGGAAAACATCGGTCACCGACTGACGCACATCGTATCGCTGCTCGAAGTCGGGAAAGAGATGGGCCGGAAAGAACTTGGTATTGACGTAAACCGGCTGCTTGTCCGACGTTCTGATCCGGCACAGCCGGATAATGGTGGTGTCAGGTGCGAGACGCAACCGTTCCGCCACGGCCGGTTCGGCCGGTTCCCGGACAATAAGCAGCGTCCGGGTGCCGATTTCCTGGCCGTGGGCTTCGAAATTGTCGAGAAAGCGCTGTCCGTCGCGAACCGTGAAAGTCGAGGGCAGGTTTCGCACGAAGATACCGACGCCCTTGCGGGCGGTGAGGTGGCCCTCATGCTGTAACTGCTGCAGCGCCCGGCGAAGCGTAATGCGGGTGACGGCGAGTTTCTCTGCCAGATGCGTTTCTCCGGGAAGCTGGCTGCCCGGCGCAAGACGGCCGCTCTCGATCAGAGCGAAGATGTGATCGTAGATCTGCTGCCAGATCGGCGTATCGCTGCGCGGCCGAAAGACCAGTCCGTCAAAGGCCAGAAGGCGATTGCTGCTGGGCTCGTGTGGTGTTGAAATTTTCGTGTCCAAGTTCATGAAACCATATCCACCGGCGACCGCTGTGCAGACCGTCGGTCCATGCGGGAGAGCCCGGAGCAATAGACAATTTGTCCATGGACCATGGTGGCGACCACGCGCGGATGCTCCGGATCTCCGGCATCGACGAGGATCAGATCCGCCCGGCGGCCGGCAACAAGCGAGCCGCGATCGTCGAGGCCGGCCACCCGGGCCGGGTTTGCCGAGACCAGATTCCAGATCAAGGGGAAGTCGCCGGCGCCTGGCGAAGATAGCCTGAAGGCCGCATGCAGAGGCGAAGGGTAGTGGTAATCGCTGGTCAGCACCGTGCAAAGCCCAGCTCTGACGGCCTCGGTGGCATTTAGCGCTCCATTATGGCTGCCGCCGCGCACGACGTTGGGCGCGCCGAGGATCACGTCCTCCCCCATTTGCAGCGCCGCCTTGGCCGTTTCGAGGGTCAGCGGAAATTCCGAGGCCTTTGCGCCGAGGGCGCGAAAATACATGCGTTCCTCGGGAGATGCTTCGTCGTGGGCAAGAAGCACATTGCCATTGGCCCGCGCAGTCGCTGCCAGCTTCCCGATCGCGATGTCGACTTCGGCCCGGCGGGACCAAATCTGGCCGAGCAACGTCATATATTGCTCCCGGCTCAAGCCGGATCGCTCCGCCATCTGGCCGATCTTGCGGGCAATCGTGCCGTTCAGCACCGACCCCGTCGTATGATCGTTGACGGCGATGATCGGTCGTGGCGAAAGCGAGAGCCATCGTACGACCTGCGCCATCTGATCAAGCGCGAAGGTCTCCCAGCGCAGATGCAGGCGCGTATCGCAGCCAAGAGCGTCGCGGAGATCGCAGACCGCGCCGATCAGCTGTTTGGCAGCGTCGAGCGAGCGAAGTCCGGGCTCCCATGACACGGTGACGCCGTGAAAGGCCGTGGTCACGCCATTGGCGACAAGCTGGCGGTCCGTATCTCTGAGCGCCAGCGCGGTGTCGAAGCGGACACCCGGGCGCGGCATGAGTTGGCGCTCGAAGCCGTCGCCGTGGATATCGACGATTCCCGGAAGCACGAGCAGACCATCGGCATCGATTGTGGATGCATGGGCCGCTCGCAGCTCTGACAGTATCCCGCCGGTAATACTTAGATCCGCGGTTTCAAGTCCTCGTTCGGTAAGGATGCGACCACCCTGGATGTGCCAGTTCACTGTATCCCTCAAAAAGCAAAGGCTGCCGGTGGCGCCGATGAAATGTCACGAGCACGTCATCTGCTGCGTATACCGGTTAGCGGGTAACAGTTTCCTGTCTATACAGCAAAGGAAAAACGATGATCCGCACCATCGCAACCGCACTCGCCATAATGCTCGGCTCCGCTCTTCCAGCTTTTGCGGAGCCGGTGAAATTCGCGGTAACCGACATGGAGGGGCTGGAGTCTCTTCAGCAGGAATTCGGCGCTTTCCAGACCGCTCTTGAAAAGGCGACCGGCCTGGATATCGAGCTGTTTCCGGTCAGTTCGCGGACCACCGCCGTCGAGGCGATGAATTCCGGGCAGGTCGATCTTGTCCTGACCGGTCCTGCAGAATACGTGGTCATGAAGGAGTTGAGCCAGCCGAAGATTGTTGTTGCCTGGCAGCGCCCCGATTATTTCGCTCAGATCGCCGTGCTGGCGAATGGCCCGATCCGCTCGGTTGAGGACCTGAAGGGCAAGAAGGTCGCATTCGGCTCGGTCGGCTCGACCTCCCAGCACCTCGGCCCCGCCCAGGCGCTGGCCGATTTCAACCTGAAATATGCCACCGATTACGAACCGGTCATCATATCGCGCAACATCGCGGCTGAGGCTCTCATCCGCGGCGACATCGCCGCTATCGGCTTGAATTTCGGTTATCTGAACTCGGTCCGGGAGGCGTTCCCCGGCGTTGCCTTCTCGGTCATCGCACGGGGCCGCGACCTGCCGAACGACATTCTTGTCGCCCGCAAGGACATTTCAGACGACGTGTTCGTCAAGATCCGCGACGCCTTTGCGAAGAATGGCAACGAGCTGATGAAAGCGATCCTGACAGGCGAGGACAACCAGAAATTCAAGGGCGGTTACTTCCTGACCGATGTCAGGGACTCGGACTACGACTATGTCCGCTCGATGTACCGCACGATCGGAATCGAGACCCTGACCGACTTCGTAAACTGAGGCCTGCTCCTTTCATCGCCAAGGCCGGCGGTTAACCGCCGGTCTATTTCGGTGTCCGGTCCGGACCAAGAGGTCACTATGACAGCCATCATTCGCGCGCACGATCTGGCGAAGAGCTATGCGAACGGAAAGGTCATTTTCTCCAGTGTCGGCCTCAACATAGAATCGCGCGAACGGGTTGCCCTGATTGGCTCGAACGGTGCTGGAAAATCCACCCTGCTCAAATGCCTCATCGGTCTTCTACCGTCGAGCGGTGGCGAAGTCGTCACTCTCGGCGAGAGCTTCCGCTCGGCGCCGTCCGTCGCCCAGCTGCGGCGCATACGCAGGCAGATCGGATTTGTCTTCCAGCACCACGGATTGGTCAGCCGCCAATCGGTTCTTACAAACGTTTTACAGGGCAAGCTCGGGCTGCCCGGCGGCTGGCGCGGCTGGCACCATTCCATTGCAAAGCAATACTGGCGCGAGGAAGCAATGCAGGCGCTCGCCGACGTGCGGCTTCTCGGCAAGGCAGGCGCCCGCGCCGACGCGCTTTCTGGAGGGCAGGCGCAGCGGGTGGCGATTGCCCGTGCGTTGATCCGGCGTCCGAAGCTTTTGATAGCAGACGAACCGGCGGCAAGTCTCGACCCGGCGGCTGGACATGATGTGATGCGCGTTTTCTCCGAGCTCACCCAGGAACAAGCGATAACCTTGGTCTACACCACGCACGACATGGAGCATGCTCTCGGCTACTCCGATCGCTTGATCGCGCTCAAGGCGGGCAAGGTCTTCCTCGACCGGCCGACGGCGCAGGTGACCCGCGGTGATCTGAAAGACGTCTTCGATGCATGACCGCCTTTCGCCGAGCCGGATTCCATCGATCTCGCCCCTCACTTTCAGCTTTGCCGTCGCTTTTGCCGCTCTCGTGATCGTTTCCGCCGGGCAGGTCGCACCTTCGCCGGAACAACTGGCAAGCGGGCTGCCCCGAATGGCCCATCTCGTCGGCCGCATGATACCCCCAAATGTCGAGCCAGGGTTCCTCCTGCGGGTTTTCTGGCGCATGATCGAAACCTTTCAGATAGCGCTCGTGGGGACAGCAATAGGTGTTGCCCTCAGCTTGCCATTTGCCTGGATCTCGGCCAAGGACATAACCCCGCTCGGCCCGTTCCGGCATATCTCCAGGATGCTGGTCTCGTTGTTCAGAACCGTTCCAGATTTGGTCTGGGCACTTCTTTTCGTGTCAGCCGTTGGTCTAGGGGCGGTTGCTGGCACTATGACCATCGTCGTCGATACGATCGGCTTTTGCGGACGCTTCTTCGCCGAGGCGATGGAGGATGCCGACGAAAGACCTCAGGAAGCGCTGTTTGCAATCGGCGCCGGGCGGTTCTCTGTTCTGTGCGGGGCAGTTCTGCCTGACGCCATGCCGTCCCTGATAAACACCACGCTCTTCGCGCTTGAAAAGGCAGTGCGCTCGTCCGTTGTTCTCGGCCTGGTTGGAGCCGGTGGCATCGGCCAGGAGCTGAAGGTCGCGTTCGATCTTTTCCAATACAAGAATGCCGCGACCATCATTCTCGTGATCTTCGCCATCGTGGTGTTGATGGAGTTCGTGACGGATCGCTTGCGCTCGAAGGTCCAGTAATTGCAGGCTGGCCATGTGCGCCGCCAATTCGACAGGACGATGCCTCCGCATCAGTAATCTTTCAGGTCCCAAGCTTCAAGGTTGGATCAGCGCAGCGCCGAAGACGGCGGGTGATCATCCTACGGCACGAAGATAAGGAACAGATAGGTGACGAATACGACGAGATGAACGAGCCCCGTCAGCATCGTTGTTCGGCCCGTCCCAAAGCTCACGATGCTGACGGCAAGCGCGAGGATGAGAAGCACGGTATCCCCCGGACCCAGACCAAGAGTGAGGCTTCGCCCGGTGAGCAGGCTCGCCGCACCGATTGCCGGGATTGTCAGGCCGATTGTGGCGCAGGCGGAGCCGAGGGCGACATTCAGCCCTCGCTGAAGCTCGTTATTGAGCGCTGCCCGAACCGCCGATACCGCTTCCGGCATAAGCACCAGCGTAGCGACGAAGAAGCCCACGATTGCGTCCGCCTGGATAACTTGAAGAAACTCGAGCCCATTCTCGATGCTGCCGGCCACCTGCTCGGTCAGAAGAACGATCCCTGCCAGTCCGGCAAATAAAAGGAGCACGCTGGTGGTCACTTTCCCGCCCTCAGATACATGCGCCTCATGTTCCGCGCTGGACGTCAGGTCTTCGATAAAATCGCCCCGATGGCGCACCATCTGGGCAAAGACGAAGGCACCATAGAGGAGGATTGAAAGAACGCTCACGAAAGCGAGCTGCGAGGTGGAGAACGTACCGGGGCTTGTTGCAAGAGTGTAGTTTGGAAGGATCAGCGTAAGAACCGTCAGCGCCATAATGACGGCAAGCGAGGCGTTGGTGCCCTGTCGTTTGATGTCCTGATATCGATGCTTCAGCCCACCCAGGGTGAGGCAGACCCCGACGACGCCAGCGCATACGATCATGACCGTCGAAAACACGGATTCGCGTGCCAGCGTCGGGTTGTTCTCGCCGTGCAGCATCATCGAAACGATGACCGATGCTTCGATGGCCGTCACCGAAAATGTCAACAGCAGCGTGCCATATGGTTCACCGAGCCGCAGTGCGACGGCTTCTGCATGATGCAAAACCACAAATACTGTCGCGAAGATGAAGATAGCGACGACGATCAACGCCAGGATTTTGATCGAGAGCGGCGAATGCTCGATCGACGCTGCGCCGAAATGAATGAGTGCCGCCAGGCCCAAGGAGACGATTGGGAACAGATATTGGCCGATCGGTCGTCGATGAGCAGCCAAGACGGAATTCCTTCATCGCCATCGACGGTCGCAGATCGGGTATTAGAGAAATTGACCGAAGCCCACTGTATCAGTCTACTTGCGGCTGCCGGCCCGTTCAATGGCCGCGTGGCCGAGTCGACTTGGCTTAACCAAACTTGCCGAGCTCGATGCCGCATATGCGGATCACAATTAAGCCTTGAGTTTTTGCGCTTACGGCAATAGCTAGGTGCTACCAGGCCGGGCCCCTCTGGCAGTCCATCAGGACTGCGATGTCGGACTGGAATTCCAATCCGGGTGGCCTGGCTTTGAGTTTCTTCAGCTGTAGCGGCATTTCTCTTGTCATACGCGGTGTCCGCGTTGCTCTACGGTATGCTCGCAAGCCGCGTCACCCCTAGCTGAACGCAAGGGTGCCGTATGACAGAATTTTTTAGTCCCGAAGCAATGACCGCTCTCTTGCAGGTCATCATGATCGACCTGGTGCTGGCCGGCGACAATGCCATCGTTATCGGCCTTGCCGCGGCCGGACTACCCAAAGAGCAGCGCAGAAACGCAATCGTCGTTGGCATAATTGCAGCGGCCGTTCTGCGCATCGGCTTTGCGGCCGCGACAACCCAACTTCTGCAGATCGTCGGATTGCTGTTCGCCGGCGGTCTATTGCTGTTGTGGGTATGCTGGAAGATGTGGCGCGAACTCCGGCAAAACCATGCGCAGGAAAAACAGGCGATCGAAGCGCTTTCGGAAAGCGATGTCGACTACGATGGCATCGTAGCTGGCAAGGCTCCGCGCAAGACCCTGGCCCAGGCAACCTGGCAGATCATCATCGCCGACGTCTCCATGTCACTCGACAATGTCCTGGCGGTAGCGGGTGCTGCGCGCGAACATCCGAACGTGCTGATCTTCGGTCTTGTCCTCTCCGTCGCGCTGATGGGCATCGCTGCAAACTTCATTGCCAATCTGCTTCAGAAGCATCGCTGGATCGCCTATGTCGGGCTGGTGGTCATCCTCTACGTAGCTGGCGACATGATCTATCGAGGTGCGCTTGAACTTCTGCCGCACGTCCCGGGCGCGTGAGACGCAAAAATGGGCCGGCCGGAACGACGTCGTTCCGGCCGATTTCTGCCTCTAGGCAAGGCTATTGGGACGTGCATGCGCAATCATTCTATCTCGGCTCGCCCCTACAGCGCGCGCTCGCTCGATCCGGCGGTAGCGCGATGGAGAGAATCCTCGTGCTCAGATCCGTGTGAATCGCGGCTTGGCCCCACGCAAACGACCAAATCGGAAAGCATCCGACACGGCTGAGCGGATCATAAGCATCTCGCCTATGGTTTCGTGTGTCATGAGCCCGACCAGACGGTCGGAATTGTCCACGACGGCTACAGCAGGCACATCTGCCTGCTGCATCAGCCGCAGGCTTTCCTCGAGACTTTTGCGGTAATGTATTTTCGGGATATCGCGCCGCATTGCGCTGGCGACCGGAGCGGCGGGTCCCTTTTCCTTCAATGTCCGGATCATGTCGTTGCGTGTCACCAATCCTTCAAGATGGCCAGCGGAGTCGATGACAGGGAATTCGTGCTGCGTGGTCGCGAGTAGCATCTCGATTGCCTCGTCGAGCGTCGCCGACCGTTCCAGCCGGGCGAACTCGGTGATCATCACATCCGCGACAAGGACGCTTGTGGCTACCTCCCGGATCTGTGCGTTTTGCGCTTCCGCTGCCGCGGCGAGATAGACGAAGATGCCGATGAAGATCAGCAGCGGATTGTAGAATAGCCCAACGAAACCGAAGACGAAGGCCAATCCTTGCCCGATCGTGGCTGCGATCTGGGTCGCGCGCGACCAGGAGAGGCGGGCGGCGAGTGCGGCGCGCAGGATACGGCCGCCATCCATCGGGAAGGCTGGGATCATATTGAAAAGGACCAGGAAGACGTTGACCCCGGCAAGCCTGGCGAGAAAACCCATACGCGGATCCTCGATCCCGGCCATCTGTTCGACGCCCGCCGACCCGCCGAGCAGGGCGAAGATCAGCGCGGCGATCGCGACATTGACCAACGGGCCCGCGACCGCGATCACGAACTCCTGCCCCGGCTCTTCGGGCATGCGTTCTAGCCTGGCGACGCCGCCGATCGGGAAAAGCGTAATGTCCGGCGTGCTGATGCCGAAATAACGTGCGGCGGCGATGTGGCCGAACTCATGCAGGACCACGCAGGCAAAAACCGCAATGATGAAGGCAACGCCTTGCCAAGCCGCTGGCGTGCCGCCGATCTGATAGTGTGTCAGCCAAATCCAGACGAGCAGAAGCAGGAAGGTAAAGTGAACGCGCACGGTAGTGCCGGCGATCGTCCCGAGGTTCAGCGACCAACCCAAATCCGTTCACTCCGAGAGACCCCACCTTCGCAAGAGGCTTTGGCAGGACGCTTGCAATCGTTCGAGAACATCAGGTGCTCAAGCTCATCGTCTGCGACTAAGGGCTGCCCGACCGCGATATGCCCGCCTCCGTCGCGCGGTCCCGTCGCAAGAAGAGCTTATCACGAGACGATATCCGAGTGAACGTCTCCGCGCGCCGTGATCCGACGCGTCCATGCCTGCCGGCGTTTTTCCGGCCCTGAAAGACACGGTGCTTCGGATCGTTATCATGGATGCTCCTGAACCTTTGCAGAAGAACATCACACTGCTCCCGCGGGGCGCCGGCGTTAGCCGACGCACCGCGAACAAGTTATGCTGACCTTGCGCTAACATGTCTCGGCGTCAGTCAGTGGGCAGTCTGCGAATGCTTGCCACCCGGCTTCGAGATGTCGCTTAAGGCCTCTCCCGCTTCTGCCGATTCGCCATTCGTCGCGAGATCACTAAGCGAGACGATACCGACGAGCCTCTTGTCGCGGTTCAGAACCGGGAGCCGACGCACCTGCAGGTCGCCCATGTTCTCAAGCACATGCTCGACGTCTTCATCATCGAAGCAATATTTGACCTCCGGGCTCATGACATCACGCACCTTCGTGTCAGGACCCTTACCTAACGCTACGCCTCGGATCGCGATATCCCGATCGGTGATCATCCCGACCAGCCGGTCGTGGTCGCCCACGGGCATCACTCCAGCGTCAAGCCTGCCCATGATCTCAGCTACTTCGCGAATAGACTGTTCGGGGTTCGCGACCTGGACATTCCTCGTCATGCAGTTGCCGACTTTCATGGCAATCTCCCTTCATTTGCGAAGCCCCTCCGCGATACGGTGTTTGATGACCGATGAACGAAGTTTTCGGCGGTAACGTTCCCTTGAAATGTGGATAATAGCCCGCACAGGGTTTTCACCTGACTAAGGTGGGCTGGCAAAGCCCGCGTCGCGGGAATTCTTGACTTGAAGTCGAATCCCAACGATCGCGCGCTCCAATGCGCTTGTCGCCGTTGGAACCACGATGGGCGATATGACGTTCCAGGGGATAGGCAGCCAACGGAGAAGTCGAATGCAGCCCTTAGCCGAAAGTTCCACCAGCCGTCCCGGCGCGCTTACGATTACGCCGTTCAATGGAACCGTGACGGTCAGGTTCTCCGACGCGATTATTGCCTCAACCGAGCGGGCAAAAGTGCTCCATGAAGATGGGCACGATCCCGTCTTCTATATCCCCTTCGAGGATATCTATTTCGACCTTCTGGAGAAGACCAACACGACAACGCACTCCCCGTTGAAGGGCACGGCCAGTTACTGGCGGGTCCACGCGGTCGGCGGAGCGGCTGACGACTTCATGTGGGCCTACGAGACCCCCGACACGCCGGCATCGGCCATCGCCCGCCATGGCGCCTTCGATCCCAACAAGGCGCGGATCGATGCCGATCCTGCCGAGGACAAGCGACACACGCCTCACATCCCCGAATAGAGCCTCGCTTGAAATTCCCACATCGGCCGATCACGCCACAGGCGCAATCCGTCATTCGGAGAATTCTTCGTCGAGGATCCGGAGTCCGTCTTCATATTTCGATGTCGACGCGCCAATCTGCTGTGCCTGCCATACATTGTCGGTAAGATCGGCGCGCTTGACCCGCAGCGCCAATGGGTGGGCTGCTGCTCTGCGCACGAAAGCGAGGTCGTCCTCGTCCGGCCTGCGTGTCATGGCATCGACTGCCGATACGATGGATGTTCCGAAACCAGCCGCCTCGAGCCGCTCGCGATCCCAATCGTCGCTTTTCTCGAGAACGTCGTGGAGGTAGGCGACAGCCTTCTGGTCGAGCGTTTCGACGGCATCAACGACCCGGCGGCAATGCTCGATATAGGGCCGTCCGGTCTTGTCCGTCTGCCCCGCATGAGCTTGCTCGGCGATTTTTGCCGCGCGGTAAAGGAGGCTCACTGCTTTGATCCTTGCCGGCCTGTTTAATGACGCAACCAGCCTTGCTCCGATGCCCGACCTGCCTCACCGAACGCGCGACGATTGCCTGAAGTTCCACAGGATGGCCAGGGCTCCGGCACACTGTTGCCGAAGCATCTCCAGCGCCGCGAGGCAACCTTATAGCTTGCCGCCGCCCTGGTCGCGAGACGCTCCATCGACAATGCCGGAATTGGGCAGAATTCCAAAATCCTGCGACTTGGCACCTTGTGCTGCCGTCAAAAATCCGTCGGCGTGGAGGCCGCGCCGCAGCAACTCCCTCACGGCCGCCGAGCGGCTTGGCATGCGCCTTTCGAAGCGCCAGTTTTCCAAAGCAGCCAATTCGTCCGAGGTTAGCATGATCTGCAGTCGTTCGGGTCTCTCCAGCTCGGCCATTTCCGCCTCCACCGCTCAAAGTTAGTATTTGTCTAAGAATTAGGAAAAGCCTTATCGGTCGTCAAGACCGGTTCATTAGCCATTGGCGTGAAAGGCTGACAGCTACGGTAAGGCATCGACTATGCAGCCTTTGTCGTATGCTAAATCATTGATTTAATAGGCAAGTTTTACTGATTCTGCTTGCTATTCGGATCGATAGGGCACATGCTGATCACGGGGGACAAGCCGCTCCTGAAAAGAGGGTTTTCCATGCGCTTCGGTTACTCGGCTCATTTGTGTCAAGACGTTAACCTCCAAGTTTGGGCAGCCGCCCGGAGTAAGGGGATACTCAATGTCACTGCGGTGGCCGAGGCTGTGCGGCTGCGAAACCTCGCAGAAAACGTTGCGCTTGAAGACGTCGAATGCCTGGTGTTGCAAGCCGCCCAGTTCTACGGGGCGGCCATGGAATTCGACAGCCTGACCGTGTTTGAACCAGGTAACGCCCATCGGCACTCAGTTGGCTGCAATGCCCTGCCTGGAAGAGGCGACGTCGATGTTCTGGAGGACAGGGCTGTTTCGCTCTATCTTGGCCCGCCGGACCAAACGCAATAATGCATGTCGCGCAAAAGCATGCCCACGGGCCCTGACCCGAGGGTGTGCAGCGGTTTTGCGATTCACCAGCGCAGCAAAAATTCCTTCAGTCGGCTGCGATTTCGGCCAGTGATGTCTGGACGAAATGCAGCGGCGCCTCGAGCGTCCAGCTGATGCCTTGCGCGTGGAACTCCAGCCGCCCGCTGCCGCTGAGAGCCTGCGGCGCCACGCGCTCGAGGACGATCACTCCGAAACCGCGCCCCCTGACAGCGTCGGGGACCGGCCCGTCCAACTCACGCCAGACCAGTCGAAAGGTATCGGCGCCGTCGCCCGCAGAGATCACATTCCAATCGATTTCGACGCGTCCGCCGCTGCACGACAGCGCTCCATGTTTTGCCGAATTGGTGGCGAGTTCGTGAAAGGCTATGCCGAGATACTGGACAGCGTTCGGCTGCAGTATCACCATTGGCCCGGCCATCGACACGCGGGACTGCGCTGCGAAGGCCTTGAGCTGTGCCTGGATGAGCTCGCCGACCGTCGCGCCGCGCCATTCGGCATTGACCAGGAGATCATGGGATTCCGAAAGCGCCATGATGCGCTCTCGAACTTGCCCGAGGAAAGCCTCAGGTGTGCTCGTCAGCTTGCTTGTCTCGCGGATCATCGAGATGATGACCGAAAACTGGTTCTTCACCCGGTGATTGACCTCGCGCATGAGCAGACGGATGCGCCGTTCGTTCTCCTTGTGGGAACTGATGTCGCGCGCGATCTTGGAGGCGCCGACGACCCGCCCAATGGTGTCGCGGATCGGCGAGACGGTGAGCGAGACCGAAACGAGCGTGCCGTCCTTACGCAGGCGCATCGTCTCATAGGAGGGGACGCGTTCGCCGGCGCGGATGCGGCTGATGATCGAGACTTCCTCGTCGAGACGGTCGGGCGGAATGAGCATCGTCACCGGCCGGCCGATCGCCTCGGCAGGCGTGTAGCCGAACAGGCGTTCTGCAGCGTCGTTCCAACTGGTGATGATGCCGTTCATGTCCTTCGAGACGATGGCGTCCATCGACGACTCGACAATGGCGGCAAGACGCATGCGAGCTTCATCGCCCAGCGTCTGCGTGCGCAGGTCGAGCAACGTGTTGATGGCACCGACAACATTGCCCGCTTCGTCGCGAAGCAGGCGTGGGTGAGCCCTGAACGGCACGAGTTCGCCGTCCGGCCGCTCCGCAATCGCCTGGTCCCAGGAGACGTCCCGGCCTTCGCGCAGCGCCACGGCCATCGGACACTCGCCATGCGCCATATCCCGACCATCTGGATGACGAAGCTTCCACGAGCCGCACCAAAGGTCCCGACCGATTACAGGACGATGGCCCCAGAGCTCAGCTGCGGCTTCGTTGAAGAAGGTTATGCGCCCCCGTTCGTCCACGGTGTACACGGCGACCGGCAGTGCCTGCATCAGATCGGCAGAGGGGACGCCCGGAACTCCGAGGCCGATATCGGCTTGTTCAACGAAGTTCACGTTTGGCGCCATTCTCTTGGGATTTCCGCAGCGGCTATAATGCACTTGAGCGATTTCGGTTCCGCCGAGACAATCACGTGCGGCCCTTATGGCCTGAGCCGCGGCTACATTCCCGGACGAGGCCCCTAGAGCGACACCGGATCAACGCTAAAGTTTTGTCCGCCTAGTCGTGCGGGCACTAAATGCGTCCGAGAAGGACCAGGATAATGACGATCAGCAGCACGAGACCGAGGCCGCCACCACCATAATAGCCGGTGCCGTAGAACGGCCCGCCACCCAGACCGCTGAACCCGCCAAGCAAGATAAGGATCAAAATGATGATGAGTATGGTTCCGAGGCTCATGCTGGTTCTCCCATTCTTGCGCTGCCGCGCCAATCAAAGGGCACGTCCATGCCCTGTTGATGACGGTAGGAACTCCCAGAAGGGGCTTCCTGTTCCACCGGAAGTAGTATCTGTGGCTCGTTTAGCGGGAGAAGCCAGTAGGCTGACGAGAAAGCCCGCCGGGCGGGAGCCAGCTGGCAACAGGCTTTCTCAGCCTCGCACCGCCTGAAGGAACGGCGATCACAGCAAAAATGCCTGACGAGTCCGAAGTTGCGGCGGTAGGGCCAAAAAGGGCCACAGCCACTCCGAGGGCGGTGCTCACAGTCGACGGCCGGATAATGCCTGGCACCTCGCCATTTCAGCAGAAAACGCCGCCCGCTTCGCCGGGAACGTGAATACAATTCACCTTCCTTTGTGTGCCGGCCGGGTGCCGCCGCCCTTCTTTTCGGGGTCATGAGTATGGTGGCTGTCGCGTTCGCCTCCTCCGCCTGAGATCTTGCTGCGGCTGCGCAGATCGGAATCGGCTGGCGGCTTTTCTATCACCAGCGGCTCCTTGGCATTCTCGTGCGATGCGCCAGGGCCGCCATGGCGAATGCTGGCGCGGGTCTTTTTCGACGTTGACATGAAATCACCTAACGGTCCTGCTGGTGCCCTTGATGGGTCGTGTTGACCTTCGTATTGCCCTGCTGGCCCTGTTTGTCGGGATTTGGGGCGGAATGGCTATGCTGCGTTTGGTCGACAGGAACCGACTTCTTATCGCCCGGACCCTTTGGGCTCTGGTTCTCTGTCGGTACGGGTGGTGGTTTTGTGCTCATGACCGTCTCCTTTCACCAGCCAAAACAAGCAGGCCCCCGGGAAGGTTCCTGATACGAACTGGGCGAGGGGCAAACTCCTAAACATTGGCAATTCCGGCCTTGCCGGCGCGTCGCAGCGCAATAATCTTTTGTCAGGGCGTGGGCGCTTCGACCTATTGAAAGGAACCGACCATGAAACACCAAACACTCGACCAACTGCAGACAGTTGCGAAAGTTGAGCCCTCGGCGACATACCCGACCATGTCTCGGGCGCAGCGGATCGAGCGTTGGGCAGAGCTTCTCGAACGAAATCCTCGGCGGTGCCTCGGAGCGCTTTCAGGCACCGAATATCTCAGCCCAGAAGCTCGTGCCGTAGCGCGTGGCGCGGGGTCGCCGATCACCGTTGCCTATGAGGATCTGGTGCTGCGCGCCATGGGTCTCAAAGATGATACTTACGGTGAGGCAAAGCGCTTCTTCGAGTTGAGTGACTCGCAGTTGCACAACATCGTCTGTCACTGCCACGTTGGTGCTACGATGCAAGCGCGATGGGCTGCCGCCAGAGTCCGCCGGACAATTACCGGGAACAGACTTCTGGCTTGGCTGAGGGCAAGGTTTGTGCATTGAAGCCAGCCCAGACGGTGACGACACGTCTTGATCGTTCTCGTTAGCGACTGGCCCTCAAAAGCTGGTGGCATCGCCGGCGCCGCAGTCGATGATCGAGCCGACGCGCTGCATTCACGGCGGCCGGGCGAAGGCTCATGGCCGGCTCCTCATCGGCGGGGCACAAATCCGAACGGATCCACGCAGAGACAGCGGAATCTCGTCCCTGTGACATGCCCGCAGATCTCGTCGGGGAACCTTTCTTGAGGGACATGGTTGGAATGTGCGGCCGAAAGAATCCGGGCCTGTGCCAAGGAGGTTCGCCATGAAGCTTCGCGAGTTGATGGACCAAGTGAAGGATCTGCCCCCGGATACCCTGGTCTGTGCCGCCGAGATTGACGAGGCCTTTGCGGCCAACGTTGCCGGCATAGAAACAGTAGAAGGTGCCCGGGTTGAAAGCCGCAAACCGGACGGCACCGAAGCTGTCGAACTCGCCAACGGGAACGACAAGGTTGTCGTAATCCGCTGGTGATCCGCTGGCTCATACCGGAGCGGTCGCATGCTTGATCACTGAACGGTGGAGGAGTCGCAGACCATGTTTCCGGTATTGAACCAAAGACTTTGCGCCGGCCTGATCGCCGGAACTCTAATGCTCTCGGCCGGCGGCTTTGCTCCGCTCTCCGCCCAGGAGATCCCGAACGACTTCACGGCAATCGTGCGCGAGAAAATTCCGGCCGTGGTTGCAATAACGACCAAACAGATTATCCAGGACCAGGCGACGCTGGGTGACTTTCTTAGTCCTTTCGGCAGTCCCGGTTTCGGGCCGGCTCAACCTCGGGTGCGAGAGGCGCTTGGCTCAGGCTTTGTGATCAACCCCGATGGGCACATCGTCACCAACAACCATGTCGTTGCCGATGCAAGCGAAATTCATGTCGTATTCTCCGACAAGGAGACGTTGCCTGCGCAGCTCGTCGGCCGCGATCCGGCAACCGACCTCGCGGTGCTGAAGATCGACCCACGGCCCAATATGACAACGACCACCTGGGGCGACTCCGATGCAGTCCAACCCGGCGCATGGACGATCGCTATCGGCAGTCCGTTCGGGCTCGGCGGGACCGTCACCGTCGGCGTGCTTTCGGCCCGTTCGCGCGACATCAATGCCGGTCCTTACGACGACTTTCTCCAGACCGACGCCTCGATCAATCGCGGCAATTCCGGCGGTCCCCTGTTCAATGCGCGCGGCGAAGTGATCGGGGTCAATACTGCGATCGTATCTCCCACTGGCGGCAGCATAGGGATTGGCTTTGCGGTACCATCCCGAACCGCCCGGAACGTCGTCGACCAGTTGATCCGCACTGGCCGGATCGAGCGCGGTTACATCGGGGTGCGCCTCCAGGAGATCACGCCTTCGATTGCCGAGGCGCTTGGAATACAAGGCAGCAAGGGAGCGCTGGTCGCGTCGGTCGAGCCCGGCAGTCCGGCAGACCAGGCAGGCATACAGGCGGGAGACGTGATTACACGCTTTAACGGCAAGGACATCCAGAGCGTCCACGATCTGACGCTCGCGGCTGCCAGCCAAAAGCCGGGAACACAAACGACGTTGACAAGGAATCGCGGAGGCAGCCAACAGGAAATAGCTCTGACCATCGGACAGCGCGACGATGAGGAGCAACAGACCGGCGCCGTTCCAAGGTCGGATACGGCCGACCAGCGTCTTGGATTGTCGCTCAGCCCCATCCCGGATGAGGCGCGCCAGCAGCTCGGACTCCAGCCGGACACCACAGGCGTGTTCGTCCAGGAAGTGGCTCCCAACAGCCTCGCCGCCGAAAACGGCCTTCAGCCCGGCGATGTGATCGTCTCGGCCAACAACCGGGATGTGACGCAGCCGTCGGACATCCAGGACGAGTGGGCGAAATCCCGCCAGCAGAACAAGCCGATACTGTTCCGCATAAGCAGGCAAGGGCAATCTCTTTACGTTGCCGTGGCCACGGCCAAATCTTGACGGAAACGCGTAAGCTTGGCGAGCGTACTTGGCCGAATAGATCACGCTTTCGAGACAGGCGGCCATTAGCGTTGGGACGGGAACAACAGCCGACCAAGGCCGTTTCGTCGAATGAGTCATTCAACCTGTTGAAAAAGGAGGCTTCGATCAGCGCCACCGCCCACCTCGGCTCGCAGCTGCCGATCCTCGTGCGCGGCGCCTATTACGACCAATATCAGCCCTCCAGGACCCCCGAGAACTTGCGGTCGCTCGACGAGTTCCTGGCCAAAATCAAGGCGGAGCTGGAATTCACCCGACCGGTCGATTCCAAGGATGCATTCAGGGTCGTATCCAAGGTGCTCGCTCACCATGTGGGAGAGGGGCAGATGATCAAGGTTTGGGAAGCCTTGCCGGCAGAAATCAGGCGCGTGGCGGCAGCTCAGCAAGCGGCGTGAAATAGCGCCAGATACAGCTGGTGTGTCGGCTGTAGTGCCTCTTATTTGGGGAGATGGAAATGCCACTCACCCTTATCAGTCCGGCGTTCCCGGCGGGCGGGAAAATCCCTGAAAGATATACCCGCGACGGCGAGAACGTGTCACCACCGCTGAAATGGTCCGGTGTTCCGGACGGTACCAAGAGCCTTGTACTTGTCGTGCAGGATCCCGACGCGCCGAGCGGGATTTTCGGGCACTGGGTGGTGTTCAATATTCCGCCCGATGCCGGCGAGCTCGCCGAGGCGCAAGACGGCAAGCCAGGCCCGTCGGCACTCAGGCAAGGCACCAATGATTTCGGCAATACCTATTACGATGGCCCGCAGCCGCCGGTGGGACATGGCGTCCATCATTATCATTTCCGGCTCGTCGCACTCGACGTGCCGAGCCTCAGTGTGCCGGGACAGGCGGGCGTGCAGTCTGTCTGGAAGGAAGCCCAGAAGCATGCGCTGGAGCAGACTGAGCTGGTCGGAACCTACGCACGGTAACGCCGGCCCGTGCCCATCCCTGCCTTTTATAGCGCGGCCGGAGCAAGCGGCTTTCGAGCCGGGCCGTGGATCACCGAACCGTCGGCGGCGAAGATCGAGCCATGGCAGGGACAATCCCAGGTGTCGTCGGCGTTGTTCCAGGTCACGGTGCAGCCCTTGTGGGTGCATGTCGCCGAAACCGGGTGGAGCACCCCTTCAGCGTCTCTCCACGCCGCGATCTTTTCGTCACCCCTGACGATCACACCGCCCATGCCGGGCCTGATGTGGTCGAGGCTTGAGACAATCGATTGACTGCCGCCATTGTTGTGAAAATCCTCCGGATAAGACCGCGCCGGATCATAGAGCTTTTGCCATGGGCTCGGCTGAGCGCAGATCAAATCTGCGATCATCATGCCGGCGGCCGTTCCATTGGTGATGCCCCAGGCGTTGAATCCCGTGGCGATATGAAACCCGGGGGCTTTGTCCGGATCGGGCTCGCCGGCATACGGAACCCTGTCGGCGGTATCATAGTCCTCATTACACCAGCGCCACGCGACGTCCCCAATTGGAAGGTTCATTCTTGCCCATTGTTCCAGCTCGACGAACCGTTTCGCCACGTCGCCGTCCTGGCCCGTATCGAACTTGGGGCCGAGCGCGACAAGCAGCGGGCCTTCGGCATCGCGGCCGGTGCGGATGGAATGCGTCGGATCGTCGATGCCGATGAACATGCCGTCGATAGCAAGAGGGTCATCGATCCGAAACGCCATGGCAGTGTGGCAGCGCGGCTGGGTGCGGTTCGCCATGCCGACGGGGCTCTTCACTGTCATGTTGGTGGCGACGACAACATACTCGGCGTGAACGGTGCCGCTCTCGGTGACTACGCGCCAGCGGCTTGCCTCGCCAATCGAGATCGCGCGGCTGTTTTCGAAAATCCGTCCGCCACGGGCCGTCACCGCTTGAGCCAGGCCAACCAGATACATCGCCGGATTGAACTGCGCCTGGTCGGAAAAACGCAGAGCGGCGGCCGTTTCGAAAGGCAGCGGCGCGCGCTCCAGAACATCGGCGTCCAGCCCAACTTGGCGCACGGCTTCTGCCTCGGCCACGATCTCCGCGCGCCGGCTTGCATCGCAGGTGTAGGTATAGGCGTCCTTGTTCTCGAAATCGCAGGGAATGACATAGTCGCGAACCCATTCCCGGATCTGGACGGCGCCGGCGGAATTCGCACCGGCATAGGTCTGCGCCAGGTCCCGCCCGAACGTGTCGATGAGATGGCGATAGATCAGCGCGTGCTGCGTCGTGATCTTGGCCGTCGAGCGGCCGGTCACCTGGCCGCCTGTCCGCAGGCCTTCGACGACGATCACCGATCGACCGGCCTCGCGAAGGCGAAGCGCCGTCGTAAGCCCGACGATCCCGGCGCCCACGACAACGGCATCGGCATGGATCGAGCCCTCGAGCGGGGGATAGTTCGTAGCGGTGGCTGCCGCCACCCAACAGCTTCCCGGTTTTCCTGAAAGAATGGCCATTTCACCAGCGTCCCATGCGTTCGATGCATCTCCATCGACAACCCGCGCCGGCGCAAAAACGTTCCGGATTTGCCGTCTTCAATCGTTGTTTGGCCGTCCGGAAACTACAAACGCCCCCGGGAAGATGCGAGGCGCAAGCCATCACCCGATCGTATTCGTCGCTGCGCGCCGCAGCGCGTCGGCGCGCAGCGACATGTTGGCCCCGATCGAGTTGGGGATGCGCCCGCAGGCCCAAAAATCCAGGAAGGCGATGATGAGCCTGAAGCGTAGCTTGCCCGCTTCGGCGATGAGGAAATCAATTTTCTGCATGACGTTCGCGCCGGGTTCCACGACAGCCCGCGGCCTATCGCGTGCGTGGTGGCCTAAAACACCGCGAGGTACTTCAGCAGCGAAATGATGCCGATAATGATCACGATAACCTGGGCAATCTGACGAGTACGACCGTCAAGCGGCAGTCGGTTAACAAGATACAGCACCAGAATGACTACGAGGAAAGTGATCAGAATACTGATCAAAGGAGTGCCGGCCATTGTCCCTCACTGCACATAAAAACAAGCCAGCAAACACCACGTTGCGTGGTCTATGATTCCCCATGCATGCTCAAGCCTTAGCACCGAGTGAGTGATTCGAACAGCTTGGCTAGTGGTGTCGATGAACCGGCGTTGTCGACATTGGTCGGCCTCTTTCAGACGATTGGAAGGGATGATGACGACATTAGCTTGCACGCGGGCCGAACCATACCGAGTAGGGCCATCCACACTCTTTGCGAGCCGCTTGGCAGCTCCTTAAGAAGAGTTCGAGCTATAGAATGACCCGCATCCAGTATTCTGGCGACAATCCAATTCGTACCTTGTTTTCCCATGTGCAATTGCCAACCATGGAAATGGATTGATTCGGAGCTTGTCTATGCGTGGACTGCGGGTGGCCCTGGCTGCGGTGATGTTGAGCATTTCAGTCAGTTCTGGACTCGCCGATGACAATTCTCCCTTTATCTATTTTGCGACCGAAGATCCTTTCACAGAGGGTCTGCCGACCAAGAATGATGTTTATGTCTTTGGTGGCGTCTTTGCGCGCGGGGCCTTCGGGGACACGATCAATGTTTTGGGTGCCGACTACACCGACAACTATATAATCGGAGCCGCATACGGTCGCGATTTCGTCGATATAGGCGCTGGCTTCGTTCTTGGCGGCGTCACTGGCGCGGCAATAAGATTTGGCGAGGACGATGATACGACTGGCGAACTTTGGGCCGGAGCGCGACTGCGCCACCACGGCCTTGTCATTGGTGATTTGGCGATTGCGCCCGCACTGACCGCTGGATTTAGTGCCGTCACGGGCCCTACCGAGATCGAGCGCGATCGCGAAATCGTCTACGATGGCGATGCATCATTCCTCGGCTTCGTTGGCGCGGAGCTTTCTTTCAGAGTGAGGCAAGCTCCCAACGTCGAACTCGTCTACCAACTCCACCATAGATCCGGCGCCGATGGCACGTTTGGAAATATGAGAGAGGGTTCCAATGCGAACGCTCTTGGCATCCGTTATCGTTTCTAACGCTCGCTGCCGTAGACCTTTTACAGGCGCCTACGCACCCACCCAGTTGCTCGCGCTGAGGACGGCGACACTCCCGTGAGGGTCGGCACGATGAACCATTGAAAATCTCAAGGCGGGATCGCCCTATAGCGCCGAGTGACCCTCAATCTGTATCCTTCAGCGTATCGAGCGGCCCTTTCAATGCAGACCTGGGCTGGACCAACTCTGGCGCAATCAGGAAGGTCTGCGGTGCCGTCGGCGGTTCATCGATCAGCTCGAAAGCCTTCGTGATCATCGCCTCAACATTCTGCCGCACCATGATTACGGGGAAGGGCAGGAAGGAGCCGAAGGGGTCATAGTCGTAGCAACCGACGACGAGCTCGCTGAACATTTCCGCTGGCCGGCCCGCCATGAAACGCAGCAGACCTTCCATATTGATCGACGAATTGATGAACAGCGCGCGCGGCAGCTTGCCACGGCATTGGTAAAACGCCTCGAAGGCACGCAAAGTTATATCAGGAGAATACCCGGAGGACTGCACACCATCGTCAGGGTCGGCGCCCAGCAGCGCCTTCTTGGTCGCATGGAAAGCGGCGATGCGTTCGCGGCTGGCGTGGTCGTTGCGCCCGCCAAACAGAAACAGCTCGTCCGGCCGCAAGGGATCGTCGTTGCCGAAGTGGCGGATGATTGCTTCCGTCAGCATCCGCGCGCCCTGATAATTGTCGCTGATCACCGAATGCGCCTTCGCTCCCGGCAGGTCGATGTTGATATGCCTCAGCCCCGCCAGTTCGCAGACCTCGTGCACGCCATCGGGATCGGTGGCGCCGACGATAAAGAGCTGGTCGATTGAATAGGAGATCAGCGTCTCCGCGGTCCGCCGTTCCTCTTCCGGGTCGCGGCTGGCGCTAACCACGACCGGACATTGGCCGCGGCTGCGCACATGTCCCTCAAACGTCTGCGCCATGGAGGAGAAGTAGCGATTGTCGTGGACGGGCAGCATCAGGCCGACCAGGCCCGATCGCGAGCGTCGCAAGCCTCGCGCTTGCAGATTGGTGGTGTATTGGTGGAGTTCGGCGAGGCCGAGAATTGTTTGCGCCGTACTTTCCTTGATGCGGCGCTTGCGCCAAGTGCCGTTCAGGACGGCACTCACGGTCGACGGCGAACTGCCCGACAGCACGGATAGGTCATAGATCGTCGCCTTCTTCTTGACCCGCTGGTCCATCTGGCGCCTCCGGCGTCCATTTAGAGCAATATCCCGCTTGACGAGAGCTTCTCGATGCATAATAGTTTTTGCACCATCGATTGTGCAAGCGAAAACCGGTGGATGATCGATGGGGTAGTGCCCCGTCTCTTTCGGGGAGGTTTTTAACGGCCGCCGTCGTTCGACGGCTCGAGTGTGTTCCCACTAGGAACGTTATGGGAGGAGTACAGATGAAAAAGCTCATGATCGCGGCGCTTGCCGCGACCCTTATGATTGGCGGATCATTCGCTGCGATGGCACAGCAGGCCGGCAAGGTCGGCGTCGTCGTCAAGATCGGCGGCATTCCGTGGTTCAACGCTATGGAGGCGGGTATCAAGGAGCGTGGCCAGAAGCTCGGCGTCGACGCATTCATGGTCGGCCCGACCAGCGCTGATCCGGCACTGCAAGTTCGCGCCATCGAGGATCTGATCGCGCAGGGCGTCAAGGTCATCGGCGTCGTGCCGAATGATGCGAAAGTGCTCGAACCAGTGCTGCAGAAGGCCAAGGACGCCGGCATCATCGTCATCACGCATGAATCGCCTGGCCAAAAGGGCGCCGACTGGGACTTCGAACTTGCGTCCGCGACCGGCTTCGGCGAGGCTCATGCCAAGCTCCTGGCGGAGAAGATGGGCGGCAAGGGTGAGTACGCAGTGTTCGTCGGCTCGCTGACGGTGCCGCTGCACAATGCCTGGGCCGATGCGGCAATCGAATATCTGAAGAAGAACAACCCGGAGATGAAGCTTGTCGGCGAACGTTATGGCGTCGCCGAGGATGTCGACAAGAGCCGCAGCACTGCGCTTGACCTGATCTCCGCAAATCCAGGCTTGAAGGGTTTCCTCGCCTTCGGCAGCCAGGGCCCGATCGGCGCTGGCCGCGCAATCGAAGAGCGCCGGAAGGTGGGCGAAATATTCGTGCTCGGCCCGTTCTCGCCGGGCCAGGGCCGGAAGCTCATCAAGAACGACGCGATCTCCGGCGGCTTCATGTGGAATCCAAAGCAGGCGGGCGAGGTTTTCGTCACGCTGGCCGACCATCTCATGAAGGGCAAAGAGATCAAGGATGGCGATACGATCGAAGGGCTAGGGACAGTTAAGCCCGACTTCGAAAACCGTAACATCATCGTCGATCAACTCGTCCCCATCAACAAGGATACTGTCGACGATCTCGCGGCGATGGGCCTGTAAAGCCTCCCAAGGCTAATGGCAGTCGGGCCCGGCCTCGAGCCGGCCCGGCTGCAGGATTGCAAACGCGATTGGATCCAGGTTTCGACTCGATGGCTGATCAGGCACTCGATGGCGCCGCACCACGGCCGCTGCTGTCGCTCCGCAACGTCAATATGACGTTCGGCGGCGTGAAGGCGCTGAAGAACGTCAGCTTTGAGGTGCTGCCGGGCGAGGTGCATTGTCTTGCCGGCGAGAACGGCTCCGGCAAGAGCACGCTGATCAAGGTCATTACAGGTGTGTACAAGCCCGAGGCGGGCGCCGTGATCGACTATGATGGGCAGAGCTACTCCCATATGTCGCCGGTTACGGCGCAGGCCAGCGGAATTCAGGTCATCTGGCAGGACCTCGCTCTGTTTCCCGAGATGACTGTCGCCGAAAATATCGCGTTCCAGACCGTCATCGGCCGCTGGCCGCGGCTGGTGAATTATGCCGAGATGCGCCGTGTCGCGATCAACGCCTTGCAACGTCTTGGTGTTGCCTTCGATGTCGATCTGGCACTCCACCACTTTCCCATCGCACAGCGGCAGATCGTAGCAATCGCGCGCGCCCTCGTCGGCGAGGCAAAGCTCGTCTTCATGGACGAGCCGACGGCGTCGCTGACCCAATCCGAAACCGACTATCTGCTGGACATTGTGCGCAATCTGTCGGCGTCGGGCGTTGCCGTAGTGTTCGTCAGTCATCGCCTGGCGGAGGTTCTTGAAATCTCCAGCCGCGTCACCGTGCTGCGCGACGGCGCCCTGGTTGGCGTCTATCCAACCAAAGGCCTGACCCAGTCGCGCATCACCGAGTTGATGACGGGCAAGACCTTCGACTATTCCGTCCTGCATCGGGATTTGAGCAGGAGCCCGGCCATGCTTGAGGTCGAGCGACTGTCGCGGCCCGGCGAATTCGAGGACGTGTCCTTGACGGTCCGGCGCGGCGAGACGCTCGGCATCACCGGGTTGCTCGGGGCAGGGCGCACCGAATTGGCGCTGACATTGTTTGGCATGCGCAAGCCGAAATCGGGCTCTGTCGTCCTGGATGGCAAAACCGTTCGCTTCGGTTCCAACCGTGACGCGATCGCCGCCGGCGTCGCCTACCTTTCGGAGGACCGGCTGTCGCTCGGTCTCATTCAGCCCCAGGCAATCGCCGACAACATGGTCATCGCCTCGCTGGACAAGGTCCTTTCAGGCGGTTTCATTTCGAGCGATCGCAAGCGATCTCTGGTCAATCGCTGGATAAGGGATCTCGGGGTCAGGATCGGAAAGCAGGACGACGCGATCTCGACCCTGTCAGGGGGAAATCAGCAACGTGTCGCCATTGCAAAATGGCTGGCGACCGACCCGAAGCTGCTTATCCTCGACGCACCGACGGTGGGCGTCGATGTCGGCGCGCGCGCCGGCATTTTCGAAATCGTTTCCAAGCTGGCGGACAGCGGCCTGGCCATTATCCTGATCTCGGACGAGGTGCCTGAAGTCTATTTCAACGCGGACCGTGTGCTGCAGATGGCCCAGGGGCGCATTGTCGGCGAATTTACGCCGGGCGCTACGACCCTCCAGGCGATCGAGGAGGCGGTCTATGCGTAGGTTTGTCCGCTCCCACGCAACGGAACTGGCTTTGCTCGCCGTTATCGCCGTCATCTGCGTCTTCCTTTCGTTCGCGACGGACCGGTTCTTCACCCTCGGCAACGCGTTTGACCTTCTGAACACCAGCTCGGTCAACATCATCTTCGCCGTTGGCCTGCTGGTCGTGCTGATCGCCGGCGGCATCGACATCTCCTTCGCGGTTGCTGCCTCCGTTGTGCAATATCTGACCGCGACCGTCCTCGGCTGGATCGGCGGCGGGAATTGGATTGTCGGCTTCATCATCGCTGGCGTATTGGGCGTCGCGTTGGGCTGCATCAACGCCTTCCTGATCCACGGGTTCAGGATCATCTCGATCGTCGCCACGATTTCGACTTTCAACATTTTCTTCGGCTTGCTGATGTTTTTCACAGGCGGCGTGTCGATCTACAACCTGCCGGACTGGCTCACCACTCGCGTCGTGCTGTTCGAGCGAGAGATGGCTGACGGGACCTGGGCGGAGATCACCCTGCCTGTTCTCATTATGGCCATATGCGTGTTTGCTACCTGGGCGTTGATCACGCGCACCACCACTGGCCGCCAACTCTACGCATTTGGCGACAACCCGGAGGGCGCGCGCCGCTTCGGCGTCAATATCGGTGCCATGCAATTTATCGCCTTCGGCTGGCTTGGCCTGATGGCGGGTATCGCCGGTCTCGTCCAAGCGCATTACGCGCAGGAGGTTGTGCCGAATGCCCTTTATGGGCGCGAACTCGACGTCCTGGCAGCCGTGGTCCTTGGCGGTGCGCGGCTCGGCGGCGGCAAGGGCAGCGTGCTCGGCTGCATTCTGGGCGTTCTGTTGGTCTCGATTACCCAGAACGGACTAAATTTGATGGGCGTGTCGCCTTTCGCGTTCAAGATGATCGTCGGCGCCATCATTCTTGCCGCAATCACGCTTTCGAACACCAGCATCGAACGCCTGGTGCCGTTCCTGAAAAGCCGACGGGTGCACTCATGACGGTTTTGATTGAACGCGTCCGCAACGCGCTCGGCCCCGAACTTGCAGGTCCGTTTGCCGCGTTCGTAGCTGTCATGATCGTGTTTGGGTTTGCCGCGCCGAACTTTCTTTCCCGCGCTACCTTTGGATCCGTCGCCTTCCAGCTGCCGGAACTCGGCCTCCTCACACTCGCCATGCTGCTGCCGATCCTGACCGGCGGCCTGAACCTGGCCATCACCTTCACGGCCAACATGGCCGGCCTGACGCTGGCTTGGGTACTGCAAAGCCAGGGAGGCGTCGACGCGGGCACCGGCGCCTTTGTGCTTGGCTCGGTCCTTGCCATCGCGGTCGGAGCACTGAGCGGGCTGATCATGGGGCTCGTCATCGCCTACACCAAGGCTCACCCGATCCTGGTCTCGCTGTCGATGATGATCTTCCTGCGCGGTCTCGGCGAATTCCTGACGCGCGGCGGCGACGTGTCCGGCATTCCCGGCTTCCTGGCGCCGATCGGCTACGGTTCGATTATTGGCATCCCGGTGCCGTTGCTCATCTTCATCGCTTGCGTGCTGATCTGGCACGTCTTGCTGACGCGCATGAAGCTAGGCTTCAACACCTACATGATAGGCTCCAATATCGAGGCCACGCGCTATTCCGGTATCAATACGCGCAAGGTGCAGGTTCTCGTCTACACATTGTCCGGTGCGATGTGCGCGGTCGCCGGCATCATCATGCTGGCGCGCTTCAATTCGGTGCGAGTCGGCCACGGCGAGTCTTACCTGCTGATCACCGTGCTTGCCTGCTTCCTTGGCGGGGTCAATCCGTTCGGCGGCTTCGGTCGGGTGATCCCGGTCTTCGTTGCGCTGGTCGTGCTCCAGCTTCTGTCCTCGGGACTCAATCTGATGGGCGCAAGCCAGCATCTTGCGACGGCAGTCTGGGGCATCCTGATGATCACGGTGATGATCCTGCGCTGGCTTGCCGGGCGCCTCAAATTCCTAAACACAAACAGAGGGTGAGTTAGATGCATGGTTTTGGGGTCCACACCTCGATGTGGACGATGAACTGGGACCGGGCCGGCGCGGAGAAGGCGATCGCGGCTTCGGTCAAATACGGGATGGACTTTATCGAGATCGCGCTTCTGAACGCGCCGGCGGTCGATGCCGCGCACACACGCGCCCTGCTCGAAAAGCACAATCTTCCTGCCGTTTGCTCGCTCGGCCTGCCGGAGCGCGCCTGGGCCTCGGTGCGCCCGGATGCCGCCATCGAACATCTCGAAGTGGCGATCGACAAGACTGCGGAAATGGGCGCGCTGGCGCTTTCCGGGGTGATTTTCGGCGGTATCGGCGAACGCACCGGCCTGCCACCGACCGAAAAGGAATACGACAACATCGCGCATGTGCTGACCGTCGCCGCCAGACACGCCAAGCAGCGCGGCATCGAGCTTGGAATCGAGGCGGTGAACCGCTACGAGAACCATTTGATCAATACCGGCGCGCAGGCCGTCTGGATGGTCGAGAAAGTCGGGGCCGACAACATCTTTGTTCATCTCGACACCTACCACATGAACATCGAGGAGAAGGGGGCCGCCAACGGCATTCTGGCCGCCCGCGATCACCTGAAGTACATCCACTTGTCCGAGAGCGATCGCGGCACACCAGGCACCGGCAACTGCCCCTGGGACGAGATTTACGCGACGCTGGCGGCGATCGGCTTCAAGGGCGGACTTGCCATGGAAAGCTTCATCAACATGCCGCCGGAAGTCTCCTACGGCCTCTCGGTCTGGCGGCCGGTTGCGAAGGATGAGGCCGAAGTGATGGGCAATGGCTTGCCGTTCCTGCGCAACAAGGCTCGCCAATACGGTCTGATCTGACACGATGGGTGACGGGCAGAAGGCGGACGGCGCAAGGATCGCCGTCTTCGATGTCGGCAAGACCAATGTAAAGCTCTCCGCGATGACGCTCGACGGCGTGCTCGTGGAGAGCCTCTCTGTCCATAACGAAGTGCGGCCCGGTCCACCTTGGCGGCAGCACGATCTCAACGCCATTGGCGACTGGCTGTTCGGCTCGCTCGCCACTTTGTGCCGACACCATCCGCTGGAAAAGGTGGTCGGCACCGGACATGGCTCCGCAGGGGTTCTGGTGAACCAAGATCCCGATGAGACTTGCGCCCTGCCGATGATTGATTATGAGCAGGACCTGCCGCCTGCAATTCGCGATGGCTACGCGCCGCTTTCGGGCGATTTCTTCGATCGAGGCAGCGCGATCATGCTGAAGGCTGCCCACCAGGCGCGCCAGCTGTACTGGATGCAGCAGGTTGATCCGGAGCGCGTCGCTCAGGCTCGGTGGTATCTGGGCTTGCCTCAATATTGGGCCTGGCGGCTGTCGGGCGTGCCATCGGCCGAAACGACGATCCTCTCGGCGCAGTCCCATCTATGGAACAATGTGCGCAAGCAGTGGTCGCCCATTGTGGCGGGGCAGGGGTGGCAGCGCCTCATGCCACCATTCCATCCGGCCTGGGAGACGCTGGGGCCAATCCGGCACGATCTGGCGCGCCGGCACGGCATACCGGAAAAGCTGTCTGTCCTGACCGGCGGCCACGACAGCAGCCTGAACCTCTACCGCTACCAGGCGGCAGGCATGCGCGACGCCTGCGTGATCTCTACCGGAACCTGGATTGTCGGAATGTGCGCGGCGACACCTCTCGACCAACTCGATGAAAATCGCGGAATGGTTTTGAACAGCGACGTGACAGGACACCCGGTCGGCGGCGTTTTGACCATGGGCGGACGAGAGTTCAGTCATGTGGCAGGGCAGGGGGTGGCAGGGCAGGGGCAAGAAGCAACTACGGCCGACGCTGCGCTGGTCAGCTTGCTGATTGAGCGCGGCACCTTTGCATTGCCGTCGTTCGGCGACGATGACGGCCTGTTTCCAGGCAGCGCTGGGCGCGGCGGGTTTGATGGGCCGCCTGCAGAAACCCCTGCTGAGCGCAAGGCGCTCGCAGTGCTCTATGCCGCGCTGCTGACGGTGGAATGTATCGATGTGCTGAACGAATACGGGCTGGTTGCATTGGATGGCACCTTCTTGAGGGATCCGCTCTACGCCACGCTGGTTGCCGCGCTGCGGCCACAGGCCGAAACGGTCTACAACCTCGACTCTTATGGCACCGCTTCGGGTGCGGCGTTACTTGGCGAACATGAAACTCGCGACACGCCGGCTCCCATCGCAGTCAGCCTGCCGACTGCCTTTGCCGGCGATCGTGAGGCGCTCGCAGCCTATGCACAGCGGTGGCGCGAACTGGCGAAGCGAAACAACTTGCAACAGGGCAAGACCAGCAAAAGGAACAATCGATGACTGATGGCAGCGCTCTGCGCCGCGAGATGGTGGATGTTTGCCGCCGGATGAACTCAAGCGGTATCAACCAGGGCAATGCCGGCAACCTGTCGGTGCGCTGCAGCGACGGTTTCCTGATCACGCCCTCGTCGCTGCCTTACGAAACAATGACGCCCGAAGACATCGTCGAGATGGACTTTGACGGTACCTATGTCGGGCGACGGCCCTCCTCGGAGTGGCGCTTCCACCGTGACATTTTGAGGGAGCGGCAGGAGATCAACGTCGTCCTGCATTGCCACTCGCTCTACGCCACGACGCTGGCCTGCCACCACAAGACGATCCCGAGCTTCCACTATATGACCGGAGTGGCTGGCGGCACCACCATCCGCTGCGCGGGCTACGCGACCTTTGGCACGCAGGCCTTGTCCGACAATGCCTTGGTTGCACTCAAGGATCGCCTCGCCTGCCTGCTCGGGCAGCACGGCCAGATTTCGCTCGGCAAGACCATGGAAGCGGCGTTGTGGCTGGCGAACGAGGTCGAAACCCTGTCGCGCATGTATGTCCAGGCGCTTAGCCTTGGCGAGCCGCCGGTTCTTTCGGACGAGGAGATGGCGCGGGTGATCGAGCAGATGAAGAAGATGAGCTATGGCCAAGCGCCGGATCCGGAGGGAACGAACGATTTGGCGCGGCCGCGCGACGCTGCGGTCTAGAGCGGGATGCGTTCAAATTGAACTGGCCATCCCGCTCTATCTATTTTGTCTTAGCCGCATTTCTGCGACGCCAAGTGATTCCACTTGGCTGCAAAATGCTCCTAGCGCTGCTCCGGCAGGTTTTAGTGGAGACAGGGCTTTTTCCCGCTGGGCCGCATCAAGCTCGACAGTGGCAGGTTACGGCAAATGTTGAATCAAATCGTTCAGCAAAAGCAGCAACGCGCCGGCGAACACAGCCGCAGCCGCGTCGTCCAGCATGATGCCGAGTCCGCCCCTTACCTTCTCATGCACGACGCCGATAGGCCAAGGCTTGGCGACGTCGAAAAACCGGAAAGCAAGGAAACCTGCTGCCCACCAGACCGGGTCGAGCGGCAGCATGGAAAGCGTTGCGGCGGTGCCGAAGGTCTCGTCAATGACGACGATCTGCGGATCCTCCGTCCTTGTATGGGAGACGACATGCGACGACGCCCATACGCCCACGGCGAATAGGGCCATATAGGCTATCACGATCAGCCAAGGCGATGCAGGTATCAGGACCGCGGCAACAGCCACTCCGACGCCCGCGCCGGCCGTGCCCGGCCATAGCGGAGATAATCCTGCGCCGGCAGAGGTCGCGAGCAGGTAAGCAAACCTGGGCAGAAATTCACGCATGGCGTTTCGGACGGCTTTCCCGTGAATTTCGAATATGCGTTATAATCGCCGCAAATGCATGTCGCGCAAAAGCATGCCCTCGGGCCTGACCTTGGTCCTGACCCGAGGGTGCGCAGCGGTTTTTGCGATGACGACATGCATAACAACAAGAACTTAAAGCGCGTTGCATGAATCCATTCAGCCGCGACGCGCTTTAGACCGCCAATCGATTTGCGGCAGCGGACACGACGGGCATCGCGCTGACCACCTTGATCGGCGCCGACGGGCTGGAACGAACCCACAATTTGCCGGTTAAGCTTCGCGGAACGACATCATCAGAGGAGCCAGTCATCATGATCTCCGGTCTCATGAAACGTCGCATCGACCCGCTATGGGAGCAAGCCGCCTCTCCGCTGATCGGGATCGGCATGACCCCGAACCAGGTCACAACAGGCGGGCTGGTGCTCGTCGCCCTGTCGTGCGCCGCCTATCTGTACCACCAGTCAAGCCTTGCCTTTGGCCTTTGCCTGGCGTTTGCCTTCACCTTCGACGCGCTCGACGGGGCGGTTGCCCGTCGAAGACATATGAGCACCAAGGCGGGCGGCTATTTCGACGCCATGGCCGATCGTTATCAGGAATTTGCGGTGTTTGCCGCTATAGGCTGGGTCGCCGATCTGTGGGCGATCGCCATGCTCGCATTCGCCGGCGGTATCCTCACCAGCTACGCCAAGGCGCGGACGGCGATCGAAATCCCTATAGAAAACCAGGCATGGCCGGATTTCTTCGAACGGATGGAACGCCTGGTGTTCATTTGCGTGCTGTTGGTCGCCGACGGATTGGCGACCGCCATGGGCGCCGCTTCGCCCTGGATTCTGACGGGCGGGTTCGCCCTGTACGCGCTCGTGGCAAACGCCACAGCGCTGCAACGCATCAATCGCGCAATTGCGATGCTCAATCGGGCGGACGCGAAGCAGCCGTGAGACGGCGTTAGACCGTTTCGAGCCGGCTGAACCGAACCGGGATGATTTTGCGGGTCTTCAGTTGTCCTGCC
>NZ_CAKXZS010000003.1:16619-20203 GCF_935822925.1 Mesorhizobium ventifaucium | reverse complement strand
GTTCGGCGGGGATTGCGGTTTGGTAGCCCAGGCCGGTGCCGATCTCGAGCACCGCCTCGTGCGATTGGAGAGCAAGGAGATCGGTCATGAGCGCAACGATGAATGGCTGCGAGACGGTTTTGTCGAAGCCGATCGGCAGTGGCATGTCCTGGTAGGCATAAGGCGCGACCGAGCTTGGCACGAAGAGATGGCGCGGCACCCGCTGCATCGCTGCTGTATCCATTCTGAATAGAATTACAGAAGGATAGCTCAGATGAATTTAACATATTTGGAAGCGGCTACGTCGGCCTCGTGAGTGCTGCGGCGTTTGCGGAAGCGGGCCACAGTGTGGTATGCATCGATGTGGACGCGGCCGTACCCTTATGGCACTATGGAACGCTGGTGCCGCAGTGCAGGCCTTCGATCCGGCGGCGCACGTGGGAGTCTAGGATTCAATGTTCGTGGACGCGCGGCCCGAACAAATCGCTACTGATCACTTCGATCTCATTGCAATCGGTTCCGGTTTCGGCTCGGCATTTTTTTTGCATGAATTCGTAAAACGCCGAAATGGGCGCATTCTGGTGTTGGAATGGGGACAACACAACTCTCACGAGTGGCAGCTCGAACACGACATCAACTCCGATATCAAGCCGACGGATACTTACAGAAGCAGTTCCAGCAAGCCATGGAACTATACGATCGGGCTCGGCGGTGGAACCAATTGCTGGTTCGCGCAGACCCCTCGATTACATCCGAATGACTTCAAGCTAAAGAGCCTCTACGGTGTCGGAGAGGATTGGCCGCTATACTATGACGAGCTTGAGCCGTTTTACTGCGAGGCGGAGGCGATCATGTCGATCTCCGGCGATCCGGACATGGCAACGGTAATGCCTCGTTCGGTACCATTTCCGCAGCCCCCTCACCGCATGTCCACTCCAGACCTCATGATGAAAAAAGCGCAACCCGCCACGCACTTTGTCATGCCGACAGCGAGAGCGCGGGTGGCAACTGAAGAGCGCTCGTCGTGTTGCGCGTCCCTCCGCTGCCGGTTATGTCCGGCGGATGCGAAGTTCACGGCCAACAACGGTCTGATGCATGTTTTCGAGCATTCCGATGTCCTGGTCTGTCTTGGCGCGGAAGTACGTCGCCTAGGCCACACTGGAACGTCGATCCGCTCGGTCACATTCCGGCGCGACGGCCAGGAGTATGTGGCCACTGGTGATCTGTTTGTGCTTGGTGCGAACGGGATCCAGAGCGCGGCCATCATGCTGCGCTCGGAACTCGGCGGCGATTTTGTCGGACGTGGACTACATGAATCGTATGGCTGGAACTTTGAGGTTTATCTTGACGGTATCGACAACTTCGATGGCAGCACGATCACTACAGGACTCAATTTCGGTTTCTACGACGGACCGCACAGATCGCAACATGCCGCAGCGCTTATCTATTTCCAGAACCACTGGCAGCATGGCCTACGTCCCGAAAAAGGACGGTTGCGGCAGACGTTGCCCCTGTTCGTGGTGACAGAAGATCTGTTGGAGTCGGAAAATTTTGTCAGCCTAGACGAGAATGAAACCGCTTACATCAACTATAGGGGGCGATCCGACTATGCCGCCAAAGGGATGGCGCAGGCTCGAGAAAATTTGCCCGTACTCCTTGCCCCGCTGCCGGTCGAAAGGATCATCGACCGCGGCGCGCGTCCAACCGAATCGCACGTTCAAGGGACGCTGCGTATGGGCAGAGATGAATCGACTTCGGTCGTCGACAGGGACATGATCCACCATAAGCTGCGGAATCTGGTGGTCGTCGGCACCAGTGTCTTTCCCAGTTGCTCGTGTGCCAACCCAAGTTTGACTGCCGCCGCCTTGTCGCTGCGGGCCGCGAGGGGAATCGCGTAATGAGGATTCCTGAAAGAATTAGAGTCCATCGGCGCGGGGTGCTGTGGCTGTTGGGCGGGGGGCTTGTTTCAACAGTGCTGGCATACGACACTATGCGATCATTTTTCGATGAAGATTTGGTGCGTGTCACGCTCACAAAATACCTCGACGATTTCGAAATGACGAAAGAAGATCTTCGGGCGTTCGTGTCGGAGTTTAGGAAGCGCCGTCCATGGACTTTCCCGACCAAACTGCTGGCCGATGCATCGACCCTGCTTGAAACACGCCGTCTCGGCAGAGCTGCACGTGGGCTGTTACCCGATGAGGACGCTCAAGAACTCGATAGATTTGAACGCTGGGTGCTTGCTGATTTTCATCTCTTGACCGATTATGCGCAGCGCGCCGAACCAAGCGAGCCCGTGCAATACATAGGATTCCAGCCGTGCGCGAATCCCTTCGCAAAATTCGAGCCGGCTAAGCAAGCATGATGGGGACAATAATCATACCAACGGCTTTGACGGCTGACTCTCTGGGGATTCCAGTGCGGCCCGAACCATGATTCTCTGGTTCGAGGGAGGATTCGCGCCATGGGATCAGCGGTGAAGATGCGGACGGACTATTCGGCGGCTGAGTTGCGGCGGCTGGCTAAGATTTCCAAGGACGTGAACCGGAGCCGGCGGCTGTTGTCGCTGGCGGCGGTGCTGGACGGGATGAGGCGCGAGGACGCGGCCCGGGTCGGCGGCATGGACCGACAGACCTTGCGCGACTGGGTGCACCGGTTCAACGAAGCCGGCCCGGACGGGCTCAAGGACGCCTGGTGGAGTGGGCCGGCGCCCCGGCTGTCGCCATCGCAGAAGGCCGAACTGGCGCAGATCGTGGAGACCGGCCCCGATCCGGTGGCCGACGGCGTCGTGCGCTGGCGGCGCATCGATCTCCAGAAGGCGATCAAGGCGCTTCGGCGTCGACTACCACGAACGCTACGTCTCGACGCTGCTGAAGGAGCTCGGCTTCTCGCACATGAGCGCCCGGCCACGTCACCCGGCGCAGGACGGCGCGATCGTCGAGGCCTATAAAAAAACTTCCCGCGCACGCTGAGCGCGCATCTCGCCGGCCTGCCGGAGGGAAGGTCAGTCGAGATCTGGTTTCAGGACGAAGCCCGCATCGGCCAGAAGAACGGGATTGTCCGGCAGTGGGCACGCCGCGGCACGCGGCCCCGCCAGCCCGCCGACCAGCGCTACAAGAGCGCCTACCTGTTCGGCGCCATTTGCCCGGCACGGGGAACGGGTGCCGCGCTCGCGCTGCCCTTCGCCGACACCGAGGCCATGCAGTTTCACCTCGACGAGATCAGCCGCCATGTCGCAAGAGGCGCGCATGCCGTGCTGCTGCTCGATCGCGCCGGCTGGCACACGACCGCAAAGCTGAAAATCCCGAACAACATCACGCCGATCTTGCTGCCGTCGCGCGCACCGGAACTGAACCCGGTCGAGAACGTCTGGCAATATCTGCGCGCCAACTGGCTCTCCAATCGCGTCTTCGACGACTACGACGCCATCATCGATGCCGCCTGCGAGGCGTGGCGCAAGCTCCTCGCCCAACCAGATACGATCACATCAATCGGAATGCGCGACTGGGCCCATGTCGGTCAATCATCATGACCGTTGGTATTAGACCGTTTCGAGCCGGCTGAACCGAACCGGGATGATTTTGCGGGTCTTCAGTTGTCCTGCC
>NZ_CAKXZS010000003.1:0-16609 GCF_935822925.1 Mesorhizobium ventifaucium | reverse complement strand
GTTCCGCGAGGATTGCGGTTTGGTAGCCCAGGCCGGTGCCGATCTCGAGCACCGCCTCGTGTGGTTGGAGAGCAAGGAGATCGGTCATGAGCGCGACGATGAATGGCTGCGAGACGGTTTTGTCGAAGCCGATCGGCAGTGGCATGTCCTGGTAGGCATAAGGCGCGACCGAGCTTGGCACGAAGAGATGGCGCGGCACCCGCTGCATCGCTGCCATCACCCGTTCATCGAGCGCCGCCTTGCCGAGCTCTTCGCTTGCAAGGTCGGTATGGATTGCAATCATCTCGACCATGTGCCTGCGTAGCACCGCCAGATGCTCTTCGTTCATTGGCTTCATGACCGTCAGGCTTTCTTAAACCAGGCTTGCTGCCAGTTAGGCTTATATCCTGTTCGTCACAGCAACGCCCCACCATCGTTCCAGTTGCCGGTGGCACACGGCGACCGGAGGCAATTTTGGCGTTGGCTGCGGCGCGTCCGAGATTTGGATAGTGGCCGAGCGCCTTCGCGACCTCGGCGCTGGCGCGGTTGCGCCCGGGGCTGAACGATCCTTGCCCCGATGATCAGCGTTGTCGGCACGACTCGTGGATCACACGTTGGGTGAAGATCATGTCCGAGGTTCGAGCCTGGTTCCAAGCTACCATCTCCTTGCCCTCGTGCGGGAACCACGCGTTGACCTCTGCCTTGCCGTTCGGCCGTCGTGGTCGAATCACCATCAGCTAAATGTGATAGGCGTCGTGGTGCCCATGTTCAATGCCGAGAGAACCATTCTCGCGACGCTGACCAGCATCTGCCAGCAGAGCCACCAGGCGCTGGACATTATCGTAGTGGATGACGGGTCGACGGACCGGTCCGCGTCGATCGTGGCCGCCTATGCCGAGCAAGATCGGCGTATACGCCTTTCAGGCAGCCGAACGCGGTTGTTGCGCACGCACGCAACAGCGGCGCCGCTGCCACCGATGCGGAGTTTCTAGCGTTCGTGGACGCGGATGATCTTTGGGCTCCATCCAAAATCGCACTGCAACTGCGCGTCCTGCAGGAAGGAGGCTCGTCAGTTGGCCTGGCATATTGCTGGTTTGCGGAGATCGACGAGGACGGTCGGATATTTTCAGTCGCTCCGCATTCGAGCGGGCAGGACAGTTTGATCCTTCCCTGAGGGCGAGGAACGCACAAGGCTGCGAAGATCTTCTAATGTGCCTCAGAATAACGGAGTATTACGAGTTTCGTGTCGTGCCCCAACATCTGTGGGTACCGGAGGACGATCGGCAACATGTCGAGCGATGTCATGCAGATGTTTCGTTCGGATGAAATTGTCCTAGCCGAGTTTCGCGAGAAATATCCGCAATTTGGGAGCGATCTCAATGCCCATCTGCTTGACACGATCAATGGGCTTGCCGTGAGGGCTTTGATTCAAGGGCGGCCTTCCGCAGCCTGGTACCTGTCGAAGAAGCTCGTTGTCCTGGAGCCGCGCACGGCCATTTCACGTCTGCCTCACACGGTCGACGTCTGCTGCCGGGGGCTGGTTCCTCGCTGGATCAAAGTTCGAGTGAACCGGATGCGAAACGCCGAGTCTCGGCCTCTTTATGAAAAGATTTATCTGGAGAGGTGAGCGCGTCCCTGTTCGGACGTACCGAGCCGGAGCTGTTGAAGCTAGATGTTTGATGCCAGGCTTTGGCGGCGCACGCGGCAATCACGTCACTGCCCGGAACCTGAGCAGCACCAGAACGATCTTGGCCCGGACCACATTTCCATAGGACACGTGCAATTACGCGCCGCCTCTATACAATATTTAATTGTTTAATTCGCGACCGCCGCTCCTGGTGGGACCTTCAGCGTAATTGTGATGGTGTCACCCGGAGCAAGCAGAGTATCTTCAGTCGCCTCGGTCGTCGCTGCCCGTCCGTCAGTGGAGCGGGTTACACCGATCGTAATTCGGTCCCCTTCGCCTACAAGGTCGCTGCGCATCTGCATCACGTAGGCGATTTGTTTGGTCAATGAATCCATCTCGGCGCGCATTTGGTTCATCGCCGCGCGTTCAGTCTGCAAGTCAGCCAACAGGTCGATTCGACCCTGGTCGATAAACTTATCAAGACTGCGCTGCAAATCCCCTTGGTCGCGTTCAAGTCGAGCGATCTCAGCGCTGGTTTGCAAAGCGCGGGTCGCTGACAAGAGCACTGCGCGTTGAGCATTGTTGACGCTAGTGATCTGGACCAGACCTTTTTCGAAGAGCTTCTTGAGGCGATCAAGTTCCGCCGCATCTGCGGCTGCGCCCGCTTGATCCGCCTTCTGCTGCTCCTTCAGGTAGCCCATTCGTTCCGCCGCCTTGGTTGTGGCCAACTTAATCGAAGCGCGCTCCTTCTCCTGATCCGCATAGACAGCTTCAAGATGCTTCCCCTCCTGCTGCAAAGCTTCGTCGCGACGAGGTTCGAGGCTCGGGTCACGTTCTGCGTCCGGAACCTCAATCGCTCTGGCGCCGCTCAGCTGCGCCTCTATTCGAGCAGCTTTGATTTCGCTTTCCTGGTACTTGATGCGCAGAATGTGGAGGCGGCCGCCCAGGTCCGCTGCTGTCATTTCAGGGTTTTCAAGCTCACCGCGACCGAGCTGGTAGCCGCCGCCAGCCGCCACAGCTTGTCGGACAGTCATTCCTGGTCTGAAGGCCTGAGTGCCAGGAGAGGCAATGTCCCCGTCAATATAGACGGGTCGGTATTCCTCAATATCAACTACAATCTGATCCGGGTAAAACCCAGTCCAAGTCTCAGTGCCGTCGGCGGATCGTTGCGGAAGGGATTTTGGTTTTAAAACCTCAATTACCTCCTTGCGAACATCCTCTATTGTCTTCCCGAGAACGTTTAGGGGGCCTAGGGCCGGCAACACGATTACACCGCTTTGGTCGATCACAGCTCGCTTTTGCATCTCGGGATAGCCTATGACAGCGAAGCCGATCACGTCGCCAGTCTGCAGGCGGTACTCGCCGACATTGTGCTCTTCTGCTAGGGCAAGGCCATTCGACGGAATCGCGTATGCAAACAACAAAAACATGCATGCGAGCGCAGCGCAGCTGCCTGCCCGCATCCAGCGCACCGATCTATTCAACATTCGCTTTCACCCCGCAATGCTTGAGCATGACATCGACGCAGACCTTTCTCACAACGCCATTCCTTTGAGGCGAATTTACGCTCTGAACAACGGCGACAAGGCAGACGATGTTTCGAGATCGGCCCACTCTGATTATCATCCGGCTGGAAGAATACAACTATCCGGCGGCCGCCGCGACCGCGGCGATCATGGTTTTGCCATCGTTCGCGATGCTCCTGGTCGTCAATCTGGTGCAGTCGTGGAGCCGCAAACGCTATGGCTGACGTCACCATCGTGTCGCCGATCGGAAGCGACACCGCCGGCCAGCGAGCAGCCGGTCGCGCGCTACCTGCTGATGGCAGTCGCGTTCGTCTTCCTAGTGGCCTGAGCGGCATTGGCCCGCCTGAGGCGCGGCCGCCATATCCGCCGCTCCGCTAAACACGGAAGCTGCGCGGTGGACACACCAACGTCGAAGCCATCCCATTTTGCTCAGCTTGGCGCACACAACTCGACTCAGCCTCTGCCTAAATCCAGATCGCATGGCATGGCCAGTCCGTGTGGCAAACCTCTCTTGGCCGCCGAACGGGAGTTGGTCGCGCCTGGAAGCAAGCGTACCGGCACAGGGTGGGGCGTATTTATTCGCGCATGCTAATATATCGGTCGCTCTGACCCGTTCCGGTATGTTATGATGGTTAACGCGCTGAGGCCTGGATAGCCAAGGAGCGCGTCACGCGGCTACGAGTGGGACGGCGATGTCGTTTTTGCTTTTTTTGCGAGGCCTTATCATAGTACTGTTGGCATTCGCCATCAGTACATATTTGCTCACCGCCTCCCTCTGGAGCACGTTTGTCCAAACGTTAATTTGTGGGATCTTGATGCAGATTGGGTACTTTGTTGCTGTCATGCTGCTAGTGTGGCGCTCGGTCTCCAAACAATCGGTGACTCCCTCGGTCTCCAAAGAATCGGTGACTCCGAAGTCACACATCGCGCGATGAGTCCGAAAGGGGGCAACTGCCGAGCCACTTAGTAAGTGAGGCGGGCCACTCTCCGCCTTTATAGGCTCTGGCTGCTAGAGTAGGACGATCAGCAAGATGACACCCCACACCACGAAACAAAATGTGACTGCAACCTGTCTCATTCGGGCAGCGGAGAGGCTTTCCGCGAGGCGCCAGATGCGCGCAGGACCCTTGCGGCGATCGTTATCGCGCGTCAGTGATCGACGAGCCATTCCTGTTTCCTGCAGGACAGGCTCAACCGGAGCCCGGAATCTCTTGCTCAGATGTTTTGCCATTTGGCAATACGACTCAATTTTCTTCCTCAATTGGAGCTTACTACATGCAGCGGAATTGCGGCAGTCGGAGCATGGGCCGCGTGAGGTTTCGTTTTATTGCATCGAGGTTAGGAGTTGCGCCTTTGGCGAAGAGCGGGCTGATGCCCGCCCCGAGCGGTGTGCCCTGTGCTCCGCGGGCGTCGATACTGAATTTGCAGACATTTAGTCAGATGATGTGGTATGGTGTTTATCACTACCAATGCGCTGCCAGTCTCATGCCACGGGTTTGAAGGCTTATGCTCCGCGAAGTTGAAAAGCACCCGGATTCTGCCTTCACATTCGGCGATCCTCAGTGGGGAACGATTGATCTCGAAACACTCGTGGCGGCAGCGCGACGGCAGTTGAGGTTCGTCCTTACATGCGCGCTCACAGGACTTGTGCTGGGGCTGGCGTATCTTTGGGCCGAGGTGCCCTTGTACGAGTCGACGGCCAGAATCCTGATCGACAAGAACCAGCCATCCGTCGTGACGAAGTTAACAGAGAGCGGAAGCTCCACACAGCTTGACCCGATGATGCTGAGTCAGGTCGAATTGTTGCTTTCCGACCGCATCGGGCTAAAGGTCGTTGACAGCCTCGGTCTTGCTACCGATCGCGCTTTCTTGTCAGCGCCATATTCATTGCTCAACAGTCTCACAGGATCGGTCGCTCGGTGGCCATTCATCGGCAGTTCCGAAGCAAGCGGAGCGCCGGTGAAATCGAGTGCCGCGGGAGGATCCGATCCTCGATGGCAGGCATTTGGCATTCTGGCTGAGAATATTACGGTAGCTCGTGTAGGGCTTTCTTACATTCTGGAGGTCCAATTTCGGTCGCCTAGCGCCGAAATGGCGCGAAAAATAGCCAGTAAGTATGCAGAAATCTATATTTCTGACCAAGTCGGAGCCAAAGACGAGTCGATTGTCCGAGCTCGCGGCGCACTGGCGGAAGAGCTCGAGACGGTGCGGAAGCGATCGGTCGATGCCGAGCTCGCAATCCACAGGTTCCGAACAGACAATACGCTGACCAAGGAAACGCTGGTTACCTTGCGCCAGCTCGAACTTGAGGCGTCCTCTCTCAAGTCGCAATATGAACAGGTCCTCCAGCAGTACCAAGCGAGCCTGCAGAACCTTTCGGTGGCGTTGACGGAGGCGCGGACTATCTCGGAGGCACCAACCCCCAGCAGACCGAGTTCTCCGAACAGCAGTCTTACGTTGGCGTTCTGCGTCGGGCTCGGCGGCATGGTTGGCGCCGGTGTGGGCGGAATTCGGGAGTACCGGGAGCGCTTTTTCCGCACGACGGCTCAAGTGCGCGATGAGCTCGGACTTCAGACGCTCGGAATGATCCCATTACTGGACGGGAAGCCAATTCGCCGAAACAAGCACGATCGTGCGGCTGGAGAGCCGTCATTCATCGAGGTGGGGAACAGCGCTTTCAACTGGGTAGAGCAACATCCGCGCTCGGAATTCGCTGAAGCGATGCGAACTGTGAAAGTCGCTGTTGACGTCGAGTTACCAACGAAGAGCACCAAGGCGCTCGGCATCGTTTCTTGCCTCCCGGGAGAAGGGAAGTCTCTGGTCGCTGCTAATTTAGCGATGGTTCTTGCTATGCAGCGTTGTAAGACGTTGTTGATCGATGCCGATATCCACAATCCGGGCTTGTCCCCTATGTTAGCCAACGGCTGGGAACGAGGTCTGGCCGACTTGTTGGCTGGAGAACTCAATCCGAGAGACTTGCTGGCCCATCAGTCATTGCCATTGAGGTTCCTGCCCGGCGTGAACCAGAGCCAACAAAAGCTCGCAAACACCGTGCAGCCTATCGAGAAAATGGGCGACTTTCTGCTCAAGGTCGGCCCTATGTTCAATTACGTCGTCGTTGATTTGCCCCCGTTGGCTCCAGTCGCGGACGTGAGGTCCTTTGTCCAGCACCTCGACGGCCTTGTTCTGGTTGTTGAATGGGGTGTGACCGCTCGTACATTCGTGCGCGAAATTCTCAACAACAACCCGATCCTGGCGGATAAATGCATCGGCGTTCTGCTCAACAAGGTCGATATCAAAAGAATCAAGCGGTACCAAAAGTTCGGCAGTGCCGAATTTTACAGTGAACGTTATCATCAGTATTACCAGGCCTAATGCATGTCGCGCAAAAGTGTGCAGCGGTTTTGCGATAACGACATGCATAAAACAACAACCTAAAGCGCGTCGCATGAGGCCGATCAAACGCGACGCGCTTTAGTTGTGGAGCAGGCATTGTTTTGTCTTGAGCGGCTTTGACGAACAAACTTCGTCCGGGCTTATCCGCGCGAGACGCAGGAGATGGTGTTCGTCGGCAAGGACCGGCGATACATCGTCGCTTCCTCCAGCCGGTGGGCTGCGCGCTGGCATCGGACTGGGAGGAGGGCCAGGTCGAGAACCATGTCGGACAGGTGGGATGCCGAGCAGTCAGAATTCACGATCGGCCCGGCTATCCTGGTCGCCAGTGCTTTGCCGGTCCTTACATTCCGCCACCCAACACCGCCGTGGCGCGGACGCGCAAAGCATCCTGCGAATAGGCTTCCAGCATATCGTGTCGTGCCTGTATTCCGATCTCTTTGCGAAGCGTTTCATCGCCCGCGAGCACTAACACTTGGGTCACCGCCATCTCCGCTGAGGGCACAGTAAGCTTCAGCATATTCTCTCCATGCTTGCCGTAATCCCGGATACCGCCGACGTCGGTCGCGATAATCGGAAGGCCGGCAAGCATCGCCTCGGCGACGACGATGCAGAACCCTTCCGTATCGGACAGATTGATGAACATGTCACGATCGCAGGCTAGCTCGGACCAGCACGCGACATAGCCATGGAAATGCACGCGATCTCCAATGCCGAGCTCATCCGCCTTCCGCGAAAGCGCCTGCCGTTCCGGCCCGTCGCCATAAAGATCGAGGCTTGCAGAAACGCCGCGGTCTTGGAGCATTCGGATGGCCTCGATCAGGCGGTCAAAGTTCTTTAGCGCGATAAGCCGTCCGGCAGCAGCAAGGCGCACGGGTGTGTGAAGCGCGTAATCGCGCTTGTGGCTGGAAGCCTCATCGGCGCAAAACAAAGGCACGATATGCGAGCGGCGCCTGCGCGGCAGGAAGTATGCTTGCGTCTCCTGCAGCGTACTTTCGCAATCAGCCCAGATTTCGTCAACGCGCCAGGACAGGGCCTTGAGCACAGGGCCATAAATGCCTGCGGCGCGCCGGGAGCGGTAGCGGGTAGTGTGTTCGAATGAAACGCAGTGCAACCGAGGAGCAAACATCGCAACAAGCCGTCCCAGCAGATTGGCCTGCTTGAGCGACAACGCAACCATATCCGGCCGCCACTCCCGGATGAGGCGCAACATTACAAAGAACGTGCCCACAAAGGTGCGCAAGGAAGGCTCTTCACTCTGCGACGTCAGGATAACATTGTGCTCTCCGATCTTTGCGGCGATTTCATCGGCAAGAGCCCCGCGACCACGGCAAAAGGCGAGAATCTTCAGCTCGTGGCCGCTGAAAAATCCTGCTTGCAGCAAGGTGAGTAGCCCATGCTCGGCGCCACCGGGATCGAATCCGTTGATGAAGTAAAGAATTCGCATGTGATAGTGAAGCGCTCCGATTCTCTTGCACCTCGTATTTACTGTCGCAACTAACAACCCGATCTTGTGTGGAATTCTCCTGCGCTTGTGGTGAGGGCTCAGTGGTGGGGTCTGGAAACCTTTCAAATTCTTACCCGCGTTAAGAGAGACTTGGCGACCGCGGAGAGCTCTGATTTCGCCTCCGTTATGGTCCTGTGTCGCGGTACAGAATTAATCGCTACGAAAGGATTCCAGGGCTGCCGCCTGAGATGCTCGAACTCTCGCCATTCGGCCAGCATCTTTAAGAGCCGTCAGCAAAGTCTTTGCGCAAGGCGCGGTAGAACAATAGCTTGGCTGCACGGCGCACCTGCGGATCCATGCCCCTCGGCAGGGCGCAAAGAAAAAAGTAAACGTACACCCGCCATGACAATGGATCGTGCCACATCGCGCGAATGAGCAAGCGCGCTCCGCGTTTCTTTTCGCCTTGAGCCACGCAATCATTGCCCGCCTTTGCGTACAAACGCCCGTTGCGCCGACGCGCGAAGTGCGTAAGTTCCGGCCGTCGCATGACCCATTCTCGCGTGAGGCGTTCGGCTACCGGCAGAAGCGCGTCGAGCCTGCGGGTTATGTTCGAGCCATGGCGCCGTTTATAGACGAGTGCTTCGGCCACATGTTGAAATGTCCAACGCTCGGCTGCACGCATACAAAACTCTGTATCCTCTCCAACCCTGAATGCCTCGTTGAACAACCCGATATCTTCGACCATCTCCCGCCGCATAACCATACTGGAAGGAATAATCGGCCCATCAAGCAGAAAATATGTCGGCAGCGTATCGCATTGGTCCGCGCGATAGCGGCGCACGGCGACGTGTAGAGCATCGGACAGATCCGGAGCGGAAAAATCGACAAAATCGCCATAGACAAGACCTGCCTTGCAGCCATTGCCCAAGGCGGCTAATTGACGCTCAAGCTTGTCCTCGGCCCAGAAGTCATCGCCGTCGAGAATCGCAATAAGATCGCCGGCAGCATGTCTGATGGCAAGATTCCTCGCCGATGGAAGCCCGATACCCGCCGTCGTCAGGACATGTACGCGCGGCTCCCTGCGACGCAGCGATGCAATCACTTCCGACGAGCCGTCCATCGAGCCATCATTGACAATGATGATCTCTTTGATGTGGCTCGACGCGGTCTGATTAATCACGCTTTCCACTGCCTGCACGATGAAGCGTTCTTCATTGTGACATGTCATGATAACCGAAACACTCATCTCGTGTTTCCTGGCAAGGGGCTCCCGAGAAATCGAGGATGTCTCATGCTCCTGGGGTGGCTCCTCCGCACCCTAAATGATAGGCAAAGTCCGTGCCGCGTCAATTCAGGCAGGAGCGAGACAAGACTCAGCGTGACGAAAGCTCGTGTGCCGGAGGCTTCTGTTCCAACGTAAAAGGCGCAAGGAACAAGGAGCACGAGGGGCAGAAGCCGTGCCTGGGCCGCTCCGATCAATCCGTGAGAAAGGGCCCAGCTTAGAGTACGGCTTAAGCGAAACCATGCAGCAATCCATATGAGAATATAGAGACTGAGCCCTATGATGCCGTTCTCGGTGAGGATGCGTTGAAACTCGCCATGTATCCCCAGCCGCAACTCGTCAGGAAGTCCGCCGAAATCCGTCTCGATAATATTCTTGAATTGGTTCGTACCCACGCCCATCAGTGGATGTTCGGAGATGAGTTGTCTGGACAGAGTGAAAGCAAACGCGCGCTGGACATTGCTCGGCGTGTCTCCAGGGGCATATTTCCCCGTCGCTGCCAGGTATTCGTGTTGACCCATGCTCAGCGGATGGAGGATGGTCTGCAACTGCTTTCCGACATATGAGTTTTCCACTGTGGTCGCCAGCACGAAAAGACCCACGAAGCCGACGGCGATCGCCGGTACAATCGCAGCGAGCCGTCCGCGCATCAGTAGCGCAGCAGTCAGAAAGAGATAGATCAATAACGCCTTGCGTTCCCCAGATAGCGCGAGCAGGGGAAGTATCCCTGCCCATGCAAGCCAAAGGGTGCGCCGCTTGGCCCGATTGGAGAAGATGAGGAGCCCCGCGAGCGCAATTGGAACGAAGCTGAACGCGAGCTTCGGATCGAACAGATGCTTCCAGCCGACCAAGTAGCCATGGGCGACATGCCAGGTGATCGTATAGGCGAGGATCAACACCATGCCGAAAAGCAAGATGTTGACGGCCTTGTGCGTGTCGACCCGGCTGGCCTCCTGTGCCAGGGCGAACGCAAAGGCGCCCACAGCGAACATCTGCAACAGCTCGCGCAGGCCATTCTCTGCGTCCACGCTGAAGGCCGAGACCATGTGCCAGCCCAGGAAGGGCAGGAGCAGTAGAAAACCGGCTGAAAAAGCCAATCTTCGCCAACGCCCCGTCGCCAGGCCAATCAAGAGCGTCAGCAATGCGATCAGCTCGAACGGACGCAGCAATACAAGATTCGTCTCGAGCCTGATTGGCAGTAAGAGGCTCAGTGCCGCGAATGTGAGAAGATAACGCATCACAGCTCTCTCGCGGGGGGCGATCTTTCTTTAGCATGTTCTCTTCCCCGGAAACAGAACTTATTGGATGTATCAATGCCAGCCCGCGGAAAAACACTTTACCCTGCTCCAGCCGACGACCTCATCGTTCCGCCCGCTGTGGCAGTCGCATATCGAAGAGGTTTCCGCCTGTTGGGAAAACTCATCCTCCTCGGCTGCGGGGAGGCTTACTGGTGGCAGAGCTCATCAGCAGTCCGACGAAAGTGATGACGCATCCTGGGACGCGTGGTCGATGCGTTCTAGCCGACGGTCTCGCTTTCCGGGGTCCAGGCTTCTGGCTGGTCGAGCACAGAGACCGCGCGAACATGGCAGCGAATCTTATGCCCGACATCCCGCGAGCTGAGCTCATAGCTTGTGCCGGTTTCGCCCACGATCGGAACGCCGTCACGATACCATAGACACTCTATTTGCGACGCAATAACGTTCGGTACGACGGTCAGCGCCTGGCCCGGTGAGGTCTGGCCCGAGAAGGCCGGCAATGCGCTGAAGGCCGTCGGGACCCTAGCTAGATCCGTTTCCGTCTGCCGGACCCTTATATAGTCAATCACCATGTCATACGTCTGCGACGGGTTCGGTTGAGCGCGACCCTTTTTTTCATGGTAGGCGAAATCCACCATGATGTATTTTTTCGCTGCGAGTTCCGGTGTCGTCGGAACGCGCGCTACTTCATAGCCGTCGATCACGAAATACGTGTAATCATCCTCGATCTGCGCGTACCAAGTATGAAATTCGCCATCGTATATGTCGATCGTCGCGGGAAAGCCATTCGATGGGTCGACTTGATAGCCGGCGATTTTCCGGTGCACGCCACTTGGCGTGATATGTGGATCTGCATAGCCGAGTCTGGGTTTGTGCACGTGCTGGCTGATGTTGATATAGGCCCCGTTGAGACCGTCATATTCCCAAAAGTCCGTCTCAAGACGATTGCGCGTCCGCCAGAATAGTTGCTCCTTCCCATACGCCCAGAAAGCAGGAAAAAATCCCGGGCGGGGCGCGAGTATCTTCGGCAGTCTGGCGCGGATCTCAAAGATTCCCTTTCCCCAACACCGCCCCTGGCCATTGTTGTTCACGGAAGAGAACGCACCTGTTCGCCAACGGCCCTTGTGCAAGAGCCGGAGCGTCAGCGTGTGGCTGGTGGCGTCGTGCACATAGGAGGAGGGCGACCCCGAGATGCGCTGAGTCTGGGCGTCAACACCGACGGTCGTCAGATGGGTCGGCGCATACCAGATGCTGCTTTGCTCGCCTGTGGAATCATCGACAACCGAGTTGGATTCGAAGTCGTCAAAAAAAACCGTTGTGTAAGCGCGGATCGGCGGCGCCGCCTCACCACGATGAGCATATCGCCGCTCTTTGCCGATGGCTGCCCAGGACGCCCACGAGGCTGCATCGAACGCATAACGTGCCGGTTTGTCATTCGCATCCACGGCTGAAGGAGGGCTCTGGCGATAGGGATGATCGTCGGGCAGGTCGGCTTGCCGGCCGGCGCGCCACATGCCCCATCCCATCAGCTTGTCGATCTGCGAGTCATTTAGTTCGCTTTGCCCGATGATGACGCAATCGATTGCGACATCGGCCCTCATCGGATTGTTCACATCGCCCATGAAGCTCTGCGATTTCATCCGGTTGGGCGCCAATGCATAAATCGTCTGGCCGGCCGTCTTGACCCCATTCACCACAGCCTGCATCACGAACCCGCGGCGGTACCCGACCATGACATTCCAGTCGCCAAAATCCGTCGAGCATTGCCCTTCCTCGCTCTTGAGCTTGCCGTCATGGAGCCGCGAAACGAATGTGCCGGCCGAGGGCTTGAAACCGACCTGGGGCTGGCGATGCACCGGGCCACCCTCCGCGCCATTGACGCAAAGAACGGAAACGTTTTCCGCGTCGGCATTGATCGCCGAATTGCACCGGGCGATCACGAGCCACCAGCGGTGAAGATACGGGGCATCGTTATCGGCGGGCCAAGTCAATGCCTGTTTCGTGCCCTTCTTGAAGAGAACGCCGCCGTTATTCGGAAGCTTTGTCGGGCGCAGGGAGGGCTCGGCCTGCATCGCAGCCACCGGCTTCACGCCGCCCGATTTCCATGAGGAGACTTCGCCTTCGGCCAAATCCTCCTGAAACCAGGATTTCACAATCATTTCCGGGAACAGACCAGGATGCCAGGAGTGAGCTTTCGGCTGCGAGCCTTGCGCCGGACCGGCGGCGCGAGCATCCCGTCCTGGGCGACCGGACGCCGTCAGCACAAGGGCGGCGCATGCGGCCCGCGCCAGATCTCGGCGAGAGATGCGGTTGGCCATTATCGTGTGCCTTACTTATCTCACGTCGCGCCAATAGTCGCTGGTTTCGGGGTAAGACTCCACCATGGACACCTGTTATCCATTATCGCGCTTCTCCTCACAAGCTCCGCAGCATATCATAAGGGTTTCCGGTTGGCTTCAGCGACAACAAGGGAAAGTAGGTCGCACGCCTCATCCGATATGGAGAAAGAGATGCTGACCGCTGATAGGATCGGTGCCTTGTCTCCCACCAGGCCGGAGAAAGCTCTTCCGCCCAATGCGCTTCTATTGAATTGCTTTGGCCGGGGTGGGTCAAGCGAAGCTGCGGATAAGGTTGGATGAAGCACCCGATCACATCGCACCAGATGTCAACACCCGAGCGGTTGCCCGCCTCGATCATTCAGAGCGACAGCGGATTTGGACAGGCAACCGCGGAATTGTTCGGCTATGGAGCCGACAACTTCTGACCCGTTCGCTCAAACTAGCCGTAAGGAAGCTTTAGCCAATTGTCCTGGCCACATTCACCACCGCCTGCGACCCCCGCCACCAGCCCGCGCTGGACTACAATCTTCGTCTTTTCACATTCTCTTAATCAAGCAGCGCCCGGTTCCACGGATCGTAGTTAACTATGTTGGCGCTCGGCACAGCGTTGATATATTCGCTCCCCTATTATACCATCCGTCGAGCCAATGAGGCGCGCGATAATCTCGATACAAACGCCTCGCTTGCATCAAGCGAGAATTCGCTTTCCCGACTTCATAGCGTTTGACCTGCCCCTGAATTTTCATCCGGCTGCAATTAGAGCCTCGGCGGGTTTTACGCCGTATGGCGCGGGGTGAGCAACGGACGATCGGCGGAGCTGGTCGGGGTTGCGCAGCCGATCGTCCGTTGCGGTGAGATTGGCGGCATAGGCCGCAGGCGTGATGTATCCGATCGCAGAATGTGGGCGCGATCGGTTGTAGTCGTCGGCCCATTCGGCGATCGTCGTTCGGGCATGGTCGAGGCCGAAGAACAGGGTTTCGTTCAGGAGCTCGTCGCGCATACGGCCGTTGAAGCTCTCGCAGAAGCCGTTCTGCATAGGGGCAGGTCAGCTGTATTTGATCCACCGGCCACTGCTTGCGTTACACCCCCTTTCCGGGATATATTAGCGCCGGAACTTTCAGCATCTACCTAGCAACCCTTGCCGTGGTGATGGCCATCGCCTTTGTCTTCGCCCAGTTGTTCGAAGCTCCGGGGTCATCCATCAAGCTGTATTTGCGAGGCATGTTTTCGGATCGCCCTAAAACTCAAGTCGTGCAGGCGGTGAACGTGTCGGAGCCGGAGGCGATGAGTCAGAACGTCCAGCCTGCTAACAGGCAAGTAACACTGGCCCCACTCTCGAGCCTCGAATTGGACTGAAAAAAAGTCGTTGGCGCGCAGTACGACAAGACCCCCCAAATAACAACTCCCGATTATTAACGATTATGAAGATTGCCTTAGTTGACGCAACCGATCGAGCCGGCCTTGCGGTGTGTCGATCCTTGGGTCAAGCCGGGCACGATATTACACACGTGCAGTTTGGAAACAACAAGAGAGTAGCCGATTTATCAAGGTATTGTCGCAATCGGGTTGCAATCGGAAACCCCAATATTGATTTGCCTCGATCAGCATTAAATCTTGCAACGGCACTTGGAGATATTGATTATGTTATTCCTATAACAGATGGCGCTGTTGAACTTGTATACTATGCTCGTGACAATATAAAAACTACGATACTAGGCCCTCCATTCTGCTCTCTTCAGAAGGCAAAGAACAAGCTCGCCGCGATTTCCTTGGTAGCGCCTTGGTTGAAGGCCCCGCCAACGTCGCTGGTTCCGCCTAACGGCGACATTTCTGGAATCGAATTCCCCTGCTTTGCCAAGCCAATCTTCTCGTCTCACATTGTTGACGATCGACTGATCGGAACATCGGTCTCTTTCGTCAAGACAGCTAATGAGCTAGAGCGCAAGATCAGAGACACGCCTGTGCCTCTTTTGATCCAGGAGCCCATCTCGGGCCCGGGCGCAGGGATAAACTTCGCCTCATATCAGGGACAGCTTCTCGGTGTCTCCGTCACGGAACGGCTGCACGAGCCGGGCTATGGTGGCGGGAGCTCTTACAGGCGCTCTGGGAAAGTAACAGACCTTATTATAGAGGTTGCTAGCGGCCTTAGCGCTGCCCTGGAGTGGACGGGCGTGATGATGATTGAATGCAAGCGCCACGATGGAGAACTTTACCTGATGGAGTTAAATTGTCGTCCTTGGGGTTCGTTCAATCTCTCCCTCTTTGCCGGCGCGGATTATCCCACCTTAGTTTTGAACGCCTTTCAGGGTATGGGAACCGGTGAACTTGTGGTGGCGCGTGAAAACGTTTTCGCAAGGCACCTAAAGAAGGACATTGGCTGGGTTCTTCGAAATCCCCAGAAACTATTTCATTGGCTCGCTTCTTTCCGAATGGTGTTCTCTGGGACAGAGCAATTCGACGTTGAGCGATTATCAGATCCTTTGCCAGGAATGTATCAGTTTGTCAGTGCAGTTGGTCCCTTGTACTCAAAAGCCGTCCTTCGCCTTCCGCATCGGACGGAGCGCCATGCGATTGATGTGTCCAAAGGGGTGGTATTTATCTGCAAGGGCAATGTGAATCGCAGCGTTGTGGCCGCCTATGTTGCCAATCAATTGGGCATTCCGGCCAAATCGGGATGTTTACTGACAAGGTCCGACCGGCGCGCTTCAATTGAAGTCGAAAGGTATATCGAAGGAACTCTTGGCACGAGCGCAGCGGGTCACCGTACGACAGTTCTGGAGCGTGCGATCTCGGGAGCAGAGAACGTCGTGGTATTCGAAAGTCGCCATGTCAACGAGGTCCGTAGAAGGGTCCCGCGCCATAACGTATTTCTGCTGAGTGAACTCGCTGGAGAAAGCGGAGATGTGGCGGACCCGGACGGCAGGTCCTCAGACGTTTATGAAGAGTGTTTTCGCCGAATAACCGATCTGGTGAGGAAAGCGTTTGGCTAAACTCGTGATCAGGGTGGACGATATCCACCCAAGAATGAAGTGGGCAACTTTCATGCGCTTCGTCGAAGGATTGTCGCGCCGCGGCTTCACGGCCACACTTGGTGTTATCCCGGAGTGCATGGACGCCCAGCTTTGCCACGATGCCCCGAGGAAGGAATTCTGGGATACGATACGCCAGCTTTCCACCGAGGGATGGATAGTTGCACAGCATGGGTACAGGCACGTCTACGACATCAGCCACGCCAACTACCTTGGCATCAGAAATCGAAGCGAGTTCGCAGGTCATCCGCTTGACATACAGGCCGAAAGACTTGCGGCGGGAGCCGAAATATTGCTTGCCGAAGGGCTAAGGTCCGACGTGTTCATGGCACCTTGGCATACATTCGACAACACTACTCTAAAAGCTTTGGAGCGCACTGGCTTCCGTTATGTTACCGATGGCTACGGCTTTTGGCCATATTCGGAGGGTGAACTTACAATGGTTCCGCAGCTATTCGCGCGACCGCACGGGTGGCGATTCGGCGTCTACACGTCATGCATCCATCTTGATGGAATGTCCGATGTAGAAATCGAAAGGATGGTAGGGGGTCTGCAACGCTTTGAAGTGGTCAGTCTGTATGAGGCTGCCAAGCTGCCGCGGCCGCTGACTATGTCTGTTCTGTCCCGGCACGCTACCAAAACCGCTATCCTTGCTCGTCGGTTGGTTCGGGATCAGATCAAAAAGGTACGCGCGGCAGTGCAGCCAACCCGCTAGAGCATCGGACGTTCAA
>NZ_CAKXZS010000002.1 GCF_935822925.1 Mesorhizobium ventifaucium | reverse complement strand
CTTGAACGTCCGATGCTCTAGCCAGACGGTTGCGGGGCCTATCTCTAAGATTGAACAAAAAAGGCTTGGCCAGAAACCGGGCCTTTTTGTTGACCGTCGCGGCCCGTATGTGCGTGAACGCTAATGTGATGGAACCAGGCGGGCAGCAGAAACCTTAATCTGCAATCCTGCCGTGAACGAGGCGCGGCAGATCAACCAACGGCGCTGGCGACAGCTTCGGGCATCGGCTGGCGCAAGGAGGTGTCGGATGACACGTCTTATGGTGTCGATGCTTCGCGCGGTGGCTGCCGCGTTTTCCGCCATCCCGGCAACAGCGGCCGAACAATGCGCGCCACGAGCCGAAATGATCAAGGCGCTCGGCGAGAAGTTCCGGGAAAATCCGACGGCGCTCGGCGTCGTCAATCCGAATGTGATTGTTGAAGTCTTCGTTTCCGATAAAGGCACCTGGACCATCCTCGCCAGCGACACCCGCGGTCAAAGCTGCGTGGTTTCGGTGGGTGAAGGCTGGGAGAGCGCGGTGACGACAGCAGCGCTGCCAGGCACCTGAGCCGCCTAGCGGGTGGCAGCCGCCTCAGCATAGCCGCGCGCAGGCCGCGGTTCTCGGCGACGACCTTGAAACGGATCCACAGGCGCCCCAACGGGCGCCTGCTTGCGCTTTTCGTTGCCGACACCATATATGGAACATAGTGGGAACATTTGGAATCGTCCCGCTGACAGACCGGAACACAGAAAGGAACGACGCGATGACGTCGGAACCGGCCTGGATCGTTCCGGCAAAATGAGGCGTCCCCTTTGCCGGACTGATGGCAAAGGCGGTGCCCTATGGCACGCAAATCGCTGTTCGTTTGGGTGAAAACCGTGGTGCTTGCTGGGGCATTGGCGGTGGGTACGAACGCCGCAAGCGCCCAATATCAATACTGCGTCGAACATGGCGATCTCGTAGCTCACCTGAGCGAGCAGTTCCAGGAAAGACAGTTTGCTTTCGGGCTGATCGGCCAGATGGCGATTATGGAAGTCTATGTCGCCGACAGCGGAAGCTGGACGATCATCGTCACCGATGTCGCCGGCAGAAGCTGCATCGTCGCGGCCGGCGAACATTGGGAAAACGTGGTGATCCCGACCGACCAGGACGCATGACGGAATTGGGCGATGCTCAGCACCTGGCAGCGCCGGATGGGCGGAACTCAAAGAGCCGGCCGAAGGTTGATGCCGATCTCCTAGCGCGTGGCGGCCGCTTCGGCATGGCCGCGCAGCAGCGCCATCAGGCGCTTGGCATCCTTGGCGGCGGCGTCTTCGTCGCCGTCGAGGATTGAACGGATCAGCGCGACATGGTGCTCAGCCGATTCGGCAAGCCCGGTATCGGCCTTGTAGCGGAACCAGAAGCGGCGGCTGTGGGTCTGCAACGGGGCCGCCAGCCGCGCGGCGAACGGGTTGTCGGCCGCCAGCGCCAGCGCTTCGTCGAGCGCCTTGTCGGCCTGAATGAAGGCCAGCACGTTGCCCGATATCACCGCCTTCTGCATTGCCAGCGCCGCGTCGTGAAACAGGTCGGCGGCCTCGCGGGTGACGAAGCGGGCGGCCGAGCGGGCAAGAACCACCTCGACGCCGCGCCGTGCATCGAGAACGCGCAACCAGTCGCCGGGATGCAGCGGGGCAATGGCAATGCCGGCACGCGGCCGGACATCCAGCAGTCCCTCCCACGCCAGCCGCTGGATCGCCTCGCGCACCGGCGTGCGGCCGAGCCCCAGCCTGTCGATCAGCGCGCCCTCGGTGATGAAGCTTGAAGGCGCCAGTTCGAGCGTCACGATCATGTGCTCGAGCACGCGGTAGGCTTTCGCCGCCACTGGCTCGAATCCCGGGCTTGTTTCATTGAATATCAAAGGCGAGCTCCTGATATATTTTTGATATATCATAGCAATATCAGTATTGACAGTCCGTTCCTTAATAAATATATGACTGATATATCAGATGGAGCGACCCGCTATGTGGACCGGAGTTTTCCCTGCCGTCACGACCAAATTCACCGAGGACGACCGCCTCGACCACGCCGAGATGGAGCGCTGCTTTGCGCTGCAGATGGAGGCCGGCTGCGACGGCATCATCGCCTGCGGCTCGCTCGGCGAGGGGCCGATGCTCTCGCATGACGAGAAGATCGATGTGTTGAAGACCGCGCAGAAGATCGCCGGCAACAAGCCGGTTCTGCTGACGGTCAATGAACCTGGCACCCGCGAGGCGACGGCAATCGCGCGCCGCGCCGCCAGAGAGGGCGCAAACGGGCTGATGGTGGTGCCGAGCCCGATTTATCACACCAATGCGGAGGAGACGGTCGCCGCGCTGCGCGCCGTCGCCGAGGCCGGCGACCTGCCGGTGATGATCTATTCCAACCGGCTTGCCTACCGCGTCGACGTCACCGTCGATCAGATGGAGGAACTGGCGAAGGACAAGCGCTTCGTCGCCATCAAGGAGTCCTCCGACGACATCCGCCGCTCGACCGAAATCATCAACCGCTTCGGCGACCGCTACGATTTGTTCACCGGCGTCGACAATCTGGCATTCGAGGCGCTGTCGGTCGGCGCCATCGGCTGGGTGGCGGGGCTGGTCACCGCGTTTCCGCGCGAGACGGTCGCGATCTACCAATTGATGAAGCAGGGCCGCCGCGAGGAGGCGCTGACAATCTACCGCTGGTTCCGGCCGCTGCTCGATCTCGACGTGTCGACCTATCTGGTGCAGAACATCAAGCTCGCCGAAGTCTTGGCGATCAACACCAACGACCGCGTGCGCATGCCGCGCCAGCCGCTGTCGGGCGAGCGCCGCAAGACGGTCGAAAAGATCGTCCGGGATGCACTGGCGGCGCGGCCGGAGCTGCCGACGTTTTGAGGCAGGCTCTCTTCTTCCCGTTTTACACGGGGAGAAGATGGCGGCAGCCAGATGAGGGGCAGCGCCCACGTGCAAGGAATTTCCAAGTCGGCAAAAGCGGGGCGCCGCCCCTCATCCGCCCTTCGGGCACCTTCTCCCCGTGAACGGGGAGAAGGGGAAGACATCGCCATTATCGGCGGCGGCATCATCGGCATCTGTGTCGCCGCCTATCTGGCTGAGGCGGGGCGAAATGTCACGATCTTCGATCGGACGGGGATCTGCGAGGAAACGAGCTCCGGCAATGCCGCCGCCCTGGCCTTTTCCGATGTGCTGCCCCTGGCCCACAAGGGCATGATCAGGCATTTGCCGAAATGGCTTGCCGACCCGCTCGGCCCGCTCAGCATCCCGCCGGCCTACCTGCCGAAGCTGCTGCCCTGGCTTGTCCGCTTCTGGCGCGCCGGACGAAGCGACCGCTACGAGGCCAGCCTCGCGGCACAGGCGGGGATGATGCGGCTCGCCGAGGCCGAATGGGCCGGGCTGATGGCGCGCTCGGGCACCGAAAATATGCTGCGCGAGGACGGCTCGCTCGAACTTTACGAGAGCGAGGCCGAGTTCAAGGCGTCGCTGCCCGGCTGGACGGCGAGGCAACGCTTCGGCATCGGCTTCAGCCATGTCGAGGGCGACGCGCTCGCCGCCTTGCAGCCGGGCCTGTCACCGCGTTTCGACAAAGGCACTTTCGTGCCGGGATGGAAGACCGTTACGGATCCGAAATTATTGAGCAAGGCGATCTGGGCCTATGCCGAGACCAACGGTGCGCGTTTCGAAAAGGCTCGGATCGACCACGTCGGGGCGGAACAGGACGGCGCGACATTGACGCTGGCCGATGGCACGGTGCGGCAGGCAAAACGCCTCGTCATCGCCGCCGGCGCGTGGTCGCATCTGCTGGCGAAACATTCTGGCGACCGCATCCCGCTCGAAACCGAGCGCGGCTACAATACGACGCTGCCGAAAACGGCCTTCGACGTGAAGCGGCAACTGATCTTCTCCGGCCACGGCTTCGTCGTCACGCCGCTTGAAACCGGCGTGCGCGTCGGCGGCGCGGTCGAGCTCGGCGGCATTGAGCGGCCGCCCAACCACGCCCGCTCGAAAGCGCTGCTCGACAAGGCCCAAAAATTCCTGCCGGGGCTTGACCCGGCCGGCGGCCGCGAATGGATGGGATTCCGGCCGTCGCTGCCGGATTCGCTGCCGGTGATCGGTGGCGCCAGGCAGGCCGGCACGATAGTCTATGCCTTCGGCCACGGCCATCTCGGCCTGACCCAGGCGGCGGCCACCGGACGCCTGGTCCGCGATCTCATTCTCGGCCAAAATCCGGTGCTTGATCTGTCTCCGTTTTCTCCGAACCGCTTTTGACGGGATCTCTAGAAATGGCGCGCCACTCATTCTTCTGCATCGACGGCCACACTTGCGGCAATCCGGTGCGGCTGGTCGCCAGCGGCGGACCGCTGCTCAACGGCGCGACGATGATGGAGCGGCGCGCGCATTTCCTGGCCGAATATGACTGGATCCGCACCGGGCTGATGTTCGAGCCGCGCGGCCATGACGTGATGTCCGGCTCGATCCTCTATCCGCCGACGAGGCCCGATTGCGACGTTGCCATCCTGTTCATCGAAACCTCGGGCTGCCTGCCAATGTGCGGTCACGGCACCATCGGCACGGTGACGATGGCCATCGAGCACGGGCTGGTCAAGCCGAAGGCACCAGGCTTGCTCAGGCTGGACACGCCGGCCGGCCTGGTCACCGCCGAGTACAAGCAGGTCGGCGACTATGTCGAGGAGGTGCGCATCACCAACGTGCCGTCCTTCCTCCATGCCGAGGGATTGACGGTCGAATGTCCGCAGCTTGGCGAGATCAGCGTCGATGTCGCCTATGGCGGCAATTTCTACGCCATCGTCGAGCCTCAGAAGACCTATCGCGACATGGCCGAGCACTCTGCCGGCGACCTCATCGCCTGGAGCCCGGTGGTGCGGCAGCGGCTCAACGAAAAATACGCCTTCGTGCATCCTGAGAATCCCGGCATCGACCGGCTGTCGCACATATTGTGGACGGGCGCGCCGACCGACAGCCAGGCGGATGCACGCAACGCCGTCTTCTACGGCGACAAGGCGATCGATCGCTCGCCTTGCGGCACCGGCACCTCGGCGCGGATGGCGCAGCTTCACGCCAAGGGCAAGCTTGGGACCGGCGACGAATTCGTCCACGAATCGATCATCGGCTCGCTGTTCAAGGGCAGGGTCGAGAAGCAAGTCACGGTGGCGGGCAAGCCGGCAATCATTCCCTCGATCGGCGGCTGGGCGCGGATGACCGGATTGAGCACGATCTTCATCGATGATCGCGATCCGTTCGCGCACGGATTCGTCGTCAAATAGCGAGCAACCTGACCCAGGGGAAACGAACGAAACGCAAAGATTGATCGCTGCGACAGCGCAACGATCCCGCTCATCAACTTATTTTGACGGCGATTCCTTCGAAACGGCGTGCATTTTGACGACGAATCGCCAAAGACATTGCGTTATGCCAATGATAGGGTCCGCGATAGTCCAGAGGCCGGGAAGGGAAAGAACGGGCAATCCGATTGCGTGCTTCAAAATCACGCATGCCGATTAAAGAATGACGTTGCAATCCGGGCTCGAAACTTTACGACTAGGGGAAATACGAAAAGGAATGCGTCTGCATGGGCGACATTCCAGGGGAGCCACGACAGCATGCAGTATTTTGTCCAGCAGCTTATCAACGGGCTGACGCTGGGATCGATCTATGGGCTGATAGCGATCGGCTACACGATGGTCTACGGCATCATCGGCATGATCAATTTCGCCCATGGCGACATTTTTATGGTCGGCGCCTTCACCGCCCTCATCGTTTTCCTCATCCTCGGCGCGCTGTTCTATTCGGTGCCGGTGGTGATCGCGCTGCTGGTCATGATGATCGTCGCGATGCTGTTGACCAGCCTGTACAATTGGACGATCGAGAAGGTGGCCTACCGGCCATTGCGCGGTTCGTTCCGGCTGGCGCCGCTGATCACCGCGATCGGCATGTCGATCGCGCTGTCGAACTTCGTCCAGGTGACGCAGGGGCCGCGCAACAAGCCGATCCCGCCGATGGTGTCCAAGGTCTATAATATCGAGGGCGTCAGCGTGTCGCTGAAGCAAATCGTCATCGTCATCGTCACCGCGCTGCTGCTGGCGCTGTTCTGGTACCTGGTCAACAAGACCTCGCTGGGTCGAGCCCAAAGGGCGTGCGAGCAGGACCGGAAGATGGCGGCGTTGCTCGGCATCGACGTCGACCGCACCATCTCGATCACCTTCGTCATGGGTGCGGCCCTTGCCGCCGTCGCCGGCACGCTGTTCCTGATGTATTATGGCGTCATCGCCTTCTCCGACGGTTTCACGCCCGGCGTGAAGGCGTTCACCGCGGCCGTGCTCGGCGGCATCGGCTCGTTGCCCGGCGCCGTGCTCGGCGGGCTTATGATCGGCTTCATCGAAAGCATGTGGTCGGCTTATTTCTCGATCGACTACAAGGACGTCGCGGCCTTCTCCATCCTGGCGATCGTGCTGATCTTCCTGCCTTCCGGCATTCTCGGCCGGCCAGAAGTCGAAAAGGTCTGAGTTCATGGCGGTCACCACGTCTCCGGAGCGCGACATTGTCGCCACTCCCATGCAGCGCGCTACCCGCGAAGCGCTTTATGCCGGCGCCATCGCGCTCGGCCTGTTCGTGCTGTTCATCGGTCTGAGGACCGATCAGAACATCTCCAACGAGCTGATCCTTGTACAGCGCTGGTGGCTTCTTGCAGTCGTGGTCGTGCTGACCATGGCCGGCCGTTTTCTCTACGTCGCTTACGGGCAGCCTTTCCTGGCAAATCAGAAGATCGTCGACGTCGCCACCGGCCTGCTGCCGGAGAGTATGGCGGCGCGGTTCTTCCGCTTGCCGTATTTCATCGCTGCCATCGTCACAGTGGCCGTGCTGGTTTTCCTTGCCGGCTCCCTAGACGGATTGCTGGGGCCCGGCCTGGCCGGTTATGCACGGTTCCTGAGAGCGCTGGCGATCATCTACGCCCTCGCCTCGGTGATGTTTTATTTCCGAACCTTCATCCATGCCCATTTCTCGGCATTGGGCATCACTGCACTGGCGCTCTACCCGATCATCGTTGTGCTGGTGCTTGCTCTTTACGGAGGATCGGTGGCCGCCGGGTTCCAGGGTTCTCTGAAATGGGTCGACAATTACGGCATTCAGATCCTGATCTATGTAATGCTGGCCTGGGGGCTGAACATCGTCGTTGGCCTCGCCGGCCTGCTCGACCTTGGTTATGTCGCCTTCTATGCCGTCGGCGCCTATGCCTATGCGCTGCTCGGCACGCAATACGGCCTGTCGTTCTGGATCCTGCTGCCTGCCGCCGGCGCCATGGCCGCCTTCTGGGGGGTGCTGCTCGGCTTTCCCGTGCTGCGCCTGCGCGGCGACTACCTGGCGATCGTGACGCTGGCCTTCGGCGAGATCATTCGTCTCGTGCTGATCAATTGGCGTGAGGTTACCAACGGCTCGGCCGGTATCTCCGGCATTCCCAAGGTCACCTTTTTCGGGCTGATGACGTTCAACGTCTCGGATCCGAATTATGTCGCCAAGGTCTTGGACATCGCCACGTCGAGCGCCTATTACAAGATCTTCCTCTACTACCTGATCCTCGGGCTCTGCCTGCTCACCGCCTTCGTCACCATAAGGCTTAGGCGCATGCCCGTCGGCCGCGCCTGGGAAGCGCTGCGCGAGGACGAGATCGCCTGCCGCTCGCTAGGCATCAACACCACCACCACCAAGCTCACCGCCTTTGCCACCGGCGCCATGTTCGGCGGCTTCGCCGGCTCGTTCTTCGCCGCGCGGCAAGGTTTCGTCAGCCCCGAATCCTTCATCTTCCTGGAATCGGCCATCATCCTCGCCATCGTTGTGCTCGGCGGCATGGGTTCGCTGGTCGGCATCGCCGTCGCCGCCATGGTGATGATCGGTGGCACCGAGGTGCTGCGCGAGCTCGATTTCCTGAAGCAGGTCTTCGGTCCCGACTTCACGCCGGAACTCTACCGCATGCTGCTGTTCGGCATGGCCATGGTCATCGTCATGCTGTGGAAGCCGCGCGGCTTCGTCGGCAGTCGTGAACCGACAGCCTTTCTCAAGGAGAGCAGGGCTGTATCCGGCTCCTTCACCAAGGAGGGCCACGGCTGATGAGTGATGCGAGCCCATCCGTGAACGATGCCATCCTGCAGGTCGAACATCTGTCGATGAAGTTCGGCGGTCTGGTCGCCATCGGCGACCTGTCCTTCCAGGCCAGGCGCGGCGAGATCACCGCGCTGATCGGGCCGAACGGCGCCGGCAAGACCACTGTGTTCAACTGCATCACCGGCTTCTACAAGCCGTCTGAGGGGATGCTCACGCTCAACCGGCGCGACGGCTCGAGCTATCTGCTCGAACGGCTGCCAAACCATGAGATTCCGGCGCGAGCCAAGGTGGCGCGCACCTTCCAGAATATCCGCCTGTTTTCCGGCATGACGCTGCTGGAGAATCTGCTGGTGGCGCAGCACAACAAGCTGATGAAGGCGTCCGGCTACACTATCCTCGGCCTGTTTGGCTTCAGCGGCTACCGGACGGCGTCGGCAGAGTCGATCGACCTCGCCAGGCACTGGCTGGAAAAGGCCGACCTCGTCGATCGAGCCGACGATCCGGCCGGCGACTTGCCCTACGGCGCGCAGCGGCGCCTGGAGATCGCGCGGGCCATGTGCACGGGTCCGGAACTGCTCTGCCTCGACGAACCGGCGGCCGGCCTCAATCCAAAGGAATCAATGGCGCTCAACGCGCTCCTTATGGACATCAAGGACAACACCGGCACCTCGATCCTGCTGATCGAGCACGACATGGCGGTGGTCATGCAGATTTCCGACCATGTCGTGGTGCTCGAATACGGGCGCAAGATCTCGGACGGCAGTCCGCATGCGGTGCGCACCGACCCGCGTGTCATCGCCGCCTATCTCGGGGTCGAAGACGAGGACGTCGAGACGGTGCTGATCGAGGTCGGCGACGAAGACGTCATCGAGCAACTCGACACCGGCCCGGATGCGACGCACGGTCCGGGCTCGTCGTCCTCGTATTTCGCCGGACCGGTGACCGACACGGTCGGACACAGTGAGGGCGAACGCGTCACGGTGTCGAAGGGCGCGTCGAAAGCCGGGCAGGTCGATGCAAGGTCGGGCGCGGCGGCAAGGCCGGCATCGCCGGCCGAAGCCAAACCGACGGAGAAACCTTCCGCCGCGAAATCCTCCGCGGCAAAGCCGGCCGCCAAGGCTCCGGCAAAGCCCAAGACACCGGGCGACTCCAACCGGGGCGGAGGGAATGAATGATGGCCGGCACAACGCTGCTCGACATCAAGGGCGTCCAGACCTACTACGGCAACATCAGGGCGCTGAACGGCGTCGATGTCACCGTCAAGCAGGGCGAGATCGTGGCGCTGATCGGCGCCAATGGCGCCGGCAAGTCGACACTGATGATGACTATTTTTGGTGCACCACGGGCGCGGGCCGGCACCATCACCTTCGCCGGCACCGACATCACCCAGTTGCCGACCCATGAGATCGCGCGCATGCGCATCGCCCAGTCTCCGGAGGGCCGGCGCATCTTCCCGCGCATGACGGTGATGGAAAACCTGCAGATGGGCGCCAGCCTCGACAACCTCAAGCACTACGACGAGGACGTCGAGAAGGTGTTCACGCTGTTTCCACGCCTGAAGGAACGCATTACCCAGCGCGGCGGCACGCTGTCGGGCGGCGAGCAGCAGATGCTTTCGATCGGACGTGCGCTGATGGCGCGGCCGAAACTGCTCTTGCTCGACGAGCCTTCGCTGGGCCTGGCGCCGCTGATCGTCAAGCAGATCTTCGACGCCATCCGCGAGTTGAACCGCACGCAGGGGCTGACCGTGTTCCTGGTCGAGCAGAACGCCTTCGGCGCGCTGAAGCTCGCCACGCGAGGCTATGTCATGGTCAACGGCAACGTGACGATGAGCGGCACCGGCAAGGAGCTGCTCGCCGATCCGGACGTGCGCGCCGCCTATCTCGAAGGCGGCCATCACTGAGTTCAGGAGACATCAATCATGCAGGGCATTCTCTATGAGGAACCCTCGGTCTGGCAGTTCTTCTTCGTCACCTGCCTGCTTGGCGGCTGGGCGGCGTGGATGACGGGCAAGGCCTGCGCCCAGACATGGCGCAGCTTCGTCCAATTGTTCGCCTATTTGCTCGGCCTCGGTATAGCCGTAAGGTTCATCCATCACGCGCTGTTCGGCGGCACGATGTTCTCGCTGCACTACTACATCGTCGACACCATCGTCCTGATGATATTGGGCTTCATCGGCTATCAATACACGCGCACCAACCAGATGGTGACACAGTATAGCTGGCTCTACGAAAGAGCATCGCTTTTGAGTTGGAAACCAAAAGCTTGACGTTCATCATTAACGCCGTTTCGGGGATGAATCGGCGTGACAAGTGCCTGAAAATCGGCAAAGTACGCTTTCTGCGAGTAAAAGTGGGCATCGCATGAAAGCATCATCCACGCCCACTCTGTAAATGGGAGCGTTTTACATGAGAAAATCACTTTTGTCCGCCGTCGCCCTGACCGCGCTCGTCGCGTTCAGCGGAAGCGCGTGGGCTGACGTCCTGATCGGAGTTGCCGGTCCGATCACCGGCCCGAATGCCGCCTTCGGCGCGCAGCTGCAGAAGGGCGCCGAACAGGCTGTCGCCGACATCAATGCGGCCGGCGGCATCAACGGCGAGCAGGTCAAGCTCACGATCGGCGACGACGTCTCCGATCCGAAGCAGGGCATTTCGGTAGCCAACAAGTTCGTCGGCGACGGTGTCAAGTTCGTGGTCGGCCACTTCAACTCGGGCGTTTCGATCCCGGCATCGGAAGTCTACGCGGAAAACGGTATCCTCGAGATCACCCCGGCCGCGACCAACCCGCAGTTCACCGAGCGCGGCCTGTGGAACACGTTCCGCACCTGCGGACGCGACGACCAGCAGGGCAGTATCGCCGGCGCCTATCTCGCGGAGAACTTCAAGGATGCCAAGATCGCGGTCGTCCACGACAAGACGACCTATGGTCAGGGCCTTGCCGACGAGACCAAGAAGGCGATGAACGCTGCCGGCGTGACGGAAGTCATGTATGAAGGCGTCAATATCGGCGACAAGGACTTCTCGGCGCTGATCGCCAAGATGAAACAAGCCGGCGTTTCCATCATCTATTGGGGTGGTCTGCACACCGAAGCCGGACTGATCATCCGCCAGGTGGCTGACCAGGGCCTCAAGGCCACGCTGGTTTCCGGCGACGGCATCGTGTCGAACGAACTGGCCTCAATCGCCGGTGACGCGGTTGAGGGCACGCTGAACACGTTCGGCCCGGATCCGCGTCTGATCCCGGAGAACAAGGAACTGGTTGAGAAGTTCCGTGCGCAGGGCTTCGAGCCGGAGGCCTACACGCTTTATTCCTACGCCGCCATGCAGGCGATCGCGGGAGCCGCCACAGCTGCCAAGTCGAACGATCCGATGGAAGTTGCCAAGGCTCTCAAGGCCAATGGCCCGTTCAAGACGGTGCTGGGCGATCTTTCCTACGACGAAAAGGGCGACCCGACGCTGCCTGGCTACGTCATGTACGAATGGAAGAAGGGCGACGACGGCAAGTACACCTACGTCCAGAAAATGTAAGCCTGTCGACGACGACAACTTCGGAATGCCCGGCGCCTCGCGCCGGGCATTTTTCATGGGAGTTTCCGAATGCCTGGATCGGAACCGCGAGGCGACGTCCGGACCGACACGCAATGTGACAACGCCGTAGATAAGCTAAATCGGTTTAACTATCCCCCACCTGATTTCGTTTGCGCTGCAGCATTTTCGCGTTAATCATGGCTCCAGTTCCCTTCCCGCCAGCGTTTGGAGCCTTGTCCTTGGCAATCACGAAGATCCTTGTCGCCAACCGGTCCGAAATCGCCATCCGCGTCTTCCGCGCGGCCAACGAACTCGGCCTCAAAACCGTGGCGATCTGGGCCGAGGAGGACAAATACTCGCTGCACCGCTTCAAGGCGGATGAAAGCTACCAGGTCGGGCGCGGGCCGCATCTGAACAGGGATATGGGGCCGATCGAAAGCTATCTGTCGATCGAGGAAGTGATCCGCGTCGCCAGGCTTTCGGGCGCCGATGCCATCCATCCGGGCTATGGGCTGTTGTCGGAAAGCCCTGAATTCGCCGAAGCCTGCGCCAAGGCCGGCATTATTTTCATTGGACCGAAGCCGGATACGATGCGCAGGCTCGGCAACAAGGTCGCCGCACGCAACCTGGCAATCGAAGTCGGCGTGCCGGTAATCCCCGCCACCGATCCCCTGCCGGACGACATCGAGGCGGTGAAGGCGCTCGCCAGGACGATCGGCTATCCAGTGATGCTGAAGGCATCGTGGGGCGGCGGCGGCCGCGGCATGCGCGCCATCCGCTCGGAGGCCGATCTCGCCCGCGAGGTGACGGAGGGCAAGCGCGAAGCGAAAGCCGCCTTCGGCAAGGACGAGGTCTATCTCGAAAAGCTGATCGAGCGCGCCCGCCATGTCGAGGTGCAGGTGCTGGGCGACACACACGGCAATGCCGTGCACCTGTTCGAGCGCGATTGCTCCATCCAGCGCCGCAACCAGAAGGTGGTCGAGCGCGCGCCGGCGCCGTATCTCCAAATGTCGCAGCGCGAAGAGCTTTGCGGCTACGCGCTCAAGATCGCGCGCGAGACGAGCTATATCGGCGCCGGCACGGTCGAGTTCCTGCAGGATGCCGACACCGGCAAATTCTACTTCATCGAGGTCAATCCGCGCATCCAGGTCGAGCACACCGTTACCGAGCAGGTGACCGGCATCGACATCGTCAAGGCGCAGATTCATATCCTCGATGGCTTTGCCATCGGCACGCCGGAATCGGGCGTGCCGGCGCAGAAGGATATCAGGCTCAACGGCCATGCGCTGCAGTGCCGCATCACTACGGAAGATCCCGAACATAATTTCATCCCCGATTATGGCCGCATCACCGCCTATCGCGGCGCCACCGGTTTCGGCATCCGCCTCGATGGCGGCACCGCCTATTCGGGCGCGGTCATCACCCGTTTCTACGACCCGCTGCTGGAAAAGGTGACGGCCTGGGCGCCGACGCCGGCCGAGACCATCGCCCGCATGAACCGGGCGCTGCGCGAGTTCCGTATTCGCGGGGTGGCGACCAACCTCACCTTCCTCGAGGCGATCATCAATCACCCGAGTTTCGCCGAAAATTCCTATACGACCAAGTTCATCGATACGACACCGGAACTGTTCGCGAGCGTGAAGCGGCAGGATCGCGCGACCAAGCTGCTCAACTACCTGGCCGATGTCAGCGTCAACGGCCATCCCGAAACCCGCGGCCGGCCGCAGCCGAAGGCCGATGCGGCGCCGCCCATGGTGCCCTACCTCAACGGCAATGTGCCCGATGGCAGCAAGCAGAAGCTCGATGCGCTTGGGCCGGAGAAATTCGCGGCCTGGATGCGCGCACGCAAAGAAGTGCTGGTCACCGACACGACGATGCGCGACGGGCACCAGTCCCTGCTCGCGACGCGCGTGCGCACCTATGACATCGCCGGCATTGCCGGCACCTATGCGCGCGCACTGCCGCAGCTTTTGTCGCTCGAATGCTGGGGTGGGGCGACCTTCGACGTCGCCATGCGCTTCCTCACCGAAGACCCGTGGGAGCGGCTGTCGCTGGTGCGCGAGGCAGCGCCCAATCTGTTGCTGCAGATGCTTTTGCGCGGCGCCAACGGCGTCGGCTACACCAACTATCCGGACAATATCGTCCAGCATTTCGTCAAACAGGCAGCAAGCGGCGGCGTCGACCTGTTCCGAGTCTTTGACTGCCTGAACTGGGTCGACAACATGCGCGTCGCCATGGACGCGGTCGGCGCCGAAGGCAAGCTGATCGAAGCAGCGATCTGTTACACCGGCGACATGCTCGACCCGGCCCGAGCCAAGTACGATCTCAAATACTACGTCGCGCTGGCCAGGGAGTTGCAGGCGGCCGGCGCCCATATCATTGCGGTCAAGGACATGGCCGGGCTCTTGAAGCCGAACGCCGCCCGCGCACTGTTCAAGGCGCTGCGTGAGGCGACCGACCTGCCGATCCACTTTCACACGCACGACACGTCAGGCCTGTCGGCGGGGACGGTGCTGGCGGCGGTGGACAGCGGTGTCGACGCCATTGACGCGGCGATGGATGCCCTGTCCGGCAACACCTCGCAGCCTTGCCTGGGCTCGATCGTCGAGGCGCTGAAGGGTACCGAGCGGGATCCGGGCCTTGACCCGCAATGGATCAGGAACATCTCGTTCTACTGGGAGGCGGTGCGCAACCAGTATGCTGCCTTCGAGAGCGACCTGAAGGGACCGGCCTCGGAAGTCTATCTGCACGAAATGCCGGGTGGGCAGTTCACCAACCTCAAGGAGCAGGCGCGCTCGCTCGGGCTGGAGACGCGCTGGCACGAAGTGGCGCAGACCTATCACGACGTCAATCTGATGTTCGGTGACATCGTCAAGGTGACGCCGTCGTCCAAGGTCGTCGGCGACATGGCGCTGATGATGGTAAGCCAGGACCTGACGGTTGCCGATGTCGAAAATCCGGCTAGGGATATCGCCTTCCCCGACTCGGTCGTGTCGATGCTGCGCGGCGATCTCGGCCAGTCGCCGGGCGGTTGGCCGGAGGCATTGCAGAAGAAGGTGCTCAAGGGCGACAGGCCAATCACGGCTCGGCCTGGCTCCCTGTTGAAGGCGGCCAATCTCAAGGCCAGCCGCAAGGAGATCGAAGATAAGCTCGAGCGCAAGCTCAGCGAATTCGAATTCGCCTCGTGGCTGATGTACCCGAAGGTCTTCTCCGACTTTACCGCAGCGCAGGAAACCTATGGGCCGGTCAGCGTGCTGCCGACTCCGACCTATTTCTACGGCATGAAGCCGGAGGACGAGATCTTTGTCGACATCGAGAAGGGCAAGACGCTGGTGGTGCGCTGCCTGGCCATCGGCGATGTCGACGAGAAGGGCATGGTCACCGTGTTCTTCGAGCTCAACGGCCAGCCGCGCCGGGTCAAAGTGCCGGATCGGGCGCACGGCGCTTCCGCCGCCAAGGCGCGCCGCAAAGCCGAGCCGGGCAACGAGGCGCATGTCGGCGCACCGATGCCGGGCGTCGTCTCGGCGCTCGCGGTTGCCGCCGGCCAGGCGGTCAAGGCCGGCGACGTGCTTTTGTCGATCGAGGCGATGAAGATGGAGACGGCATTGCATGCCGAGCGCGACGGCACAATCGCCGAAGTGCTGGTCAAGGCCGGCGACCAGATCGACGCGAAGGATTTGCTGATCGCCTTCGGATGAGACAGAAATGTTGCCCAGGCAGAGTTGTCTGTGTCTGGCGGTAGCCCTTCATGCCGCATCGATAACAGCTTGACCGGTCGCCTCCGGTCGGGCATCGAACCGCTGCAAATTCGCCGCGACGGTCCCTGAGTCGCGGCATGGAAAGCGACGCGGAGAAAAAATGGCCGACGACATCACCGAGACCAGCCAGACTGTTGCCGCCGGCCAGCTGCGAGCCTTCATCGAGCGCATCGAGCGGCTCGAGGAAGAGAAGAAGACGATCGCCGACGACATCAAGGAAGTGTTCGCCGAGGCCAAGGGCACGGGCTTCGACACCAAGGCGATGCGGTCGATCATCCGGCTGCGCAAAAAGGACCAGGCTGAGCGGCAAGAGGAGGAAACCATCCTCGACCTCTACAAAGCCGCACTCGGCATGGTGTAAGGCTGGTAACAGCCCTGGGCGCCGGTTGCGCTCGCAACGGGTCGAACCATGAGCGAATTCGACTTTGGCGGCCGCCGCGCCTCTGAGTTCCGCCAACGCGGCTTCTGGACGCTGTTCGCGGAACGGCATCCGGAAGAAAGGCCTCTGTTGGCGCGACGCGGACCCTGGTTCTGGCAGCGCGGGCTGCCCGACTTCGCATTGGTCCTTTCCATGTATGTCGCGCCGGCGCAGAACCATGTCGGCGTCTTCTTCGGCCGCAACAAGAAGTTCGGCGCCACGGAAGCCTGGTCGCGGTTGAAGCCGTTCCAGCCGGCGATCGAAGCCAGGTTGAAGCTTAGGCCGGAACAGAGCTGCGAGGGCCTCGGCATCAATTCGCTGTGGCGCGTGAACTGTTTTGCCGAGGACAATTGGCCGGCCATGGCCGACTGGCTGGTGACGGAGGCATCGCGTTTCGAGCGCGCCGTTGCCGAGGTTCTCGGCGAGGCTGGCGAAGCCGGTTCGTGAATCGCCTGCCTGTCGGCGGTTTGGGTTTAGTTCGGCTTCGCCGTATCCCGGCCGATCTCGTCGAGATGCTGCTGAAGCGCCAGATGGTTGAGCGCGTCCATCCGTAGATTTACCAACAGCGAAATGCGGTTGTTGAGCATGCGATAGGCATCGGCAAAGGCAAGATGCAGTTCGGCTTCGGTGCCCTCTGCCTTGGCTGGGTCGGGTATAGACCAGAGCGCGGTCATCGGATGACCCGGCCAGATCGGACAGGATTCATTCGCGGTGGTGTCGCAAAGCGTGAAGATGAAATTCATTTCCGGCGCGTCGGACTCGGCAAACTCGTCCCAGCCTTTCGAACGGGCGAAGCTGGTATCGTGGTTGAGGCTTTCGAGCAGCTGCAATGCGTAGGGATTGACCTCGCCCTTCGGCCGCGAACCGGCGGAAAAGGCCTTGAACCTGCCGGCACCGATCCGATTGAGGATGGCTTCCGCCATGATCGACCGTGCCGAATTGGCGTTGCAAAGAAACAGCACGTTGTAGACATTATCGCTCATCTCAAGACCTCCTTGGCAGGCGACTGGATGATGGGGGCGGCAGATTCCGGCAAGGTGTCTTTGCCGAGATGCCGACAAGGGCGACGTAGAAAGGTTTCACGACCGTTTGATGACAATCTTCCAAATCATACGCTTGCGTGCCGATGATCGACTTGCGTCGACAGGCTTGCTTTGGAAATCTCTGCGGCTGTCGAATGAGAGAAAGCCGCATCGATGAGTGCGCCAGAGACTTTCGAAAGCGAAAACGGCAAGGCAGGCCGTGCGGCGGGTTTCTTCCGCTCGCGCTGGCAAGGCACGGCGCCGCTCGACCGACTGTTCTGGCGCGATCTTGTCCTTGTCGGCACGGCGATCAACATCGCAGTGTCGGTGCTGGCGCTGATCCTGCTCGGGCTGAAGCTGCCGCTCGCTCTCGTTCTGGCGGTGCATTTCGCGCCGGTGCCGTACAATTTCTTTCTGACCTTTGCGGTGTGGCGGACAGCCGAGAAATCCGGCGGCGTGAAGGCTTCGCTGATGACGCTGGGCGCTGTGCTGTGGCTGATGTTGGTGGTGGTGATCTGACAGGACAGTGCTGCCGGCAAAGGCCGGCGAAGCCGTCCTTTGACAACGCTGAATTGCACAACCTTGAATTGCAATCAGGCAGCCGGCTCGAATTTCAGTGCGACCCCGTTGATGCAATAGCGCAGGCCGGTCGGCGGCGGGCCGTCCTCGAAGACGTGGCCGAGATGGCTGCCGCAGCGGGCGCAGTGGCATTCGGTGCGGACCATGCCGTAGCTGCGGTCGACGGTCGTCTCGACCGAACCGGGCACCGGATCGTTGAAGCTCGGCCAGCCGGTGCCGCTCTCGAACTTCAGCTTGGATTCGAACAAGGGCTGGCCGCAGCCGACGCAGGAAAAAGTGCCGGCGCGCTTCTCGTGGAGCAGGGCGCAGCTGCCCGGCCGCTCGGTGCCGTGATTACGCATCACCGCATATTGCTCCGGCGTCAGCCGGGCGCGCCATTCGGCATCGGTGCGGGTGACAGGGTAGGTGTGACTATCCATTTTTGCCTCTTAGCTCGTGCCGCTATTGGGGTTGTCTTCCCAACTTCGCCTAAAATAGGCATTTGTTACGGCGTTTGCCCATATTTCCAATCCTGCCGCGAAGAATTCCTCAGGCGATCGCTGCGAGATACCGCGCAACAGACCTTGCAAATGCCGTCTTTGCATCGCCGATGACGTTCTGGTTCCACCATGCGCCATAGATATGGTCGAATGCGAAAGGCTCCAGTGCCGACGCGATGCGGAGTACCCTCGCCGCATTGAGCGGGATGTAGTTCGGGTAGCTGTACATGAAGCTGACGTCGCGGCGGGTTGGCGTCACCTGCAAGATATCGCCGGCCAGGATGGCGTCGCCGCTGTCGCGCTTCCAGTGCAGCACTTGGCCACCGGCAAAGTGACCGCCGCAACGGATAAGGGTCAGCGACGGGTTTAGGGCGCGCGTCTCGCCCTCCCAGCTGATGACAGCCGGATGCGGCCGCATGATCCAGTTGCGGTCATCGGCATGCAGATAGATTGGCACGCCGCCAAACGCTTCGCTCCACTCGACCATTGCCGAATAATAATGGCAGTGCGAAATGGCGATCGCGGCCAGGCCGCCTCGTCGATTGATTTCGGTCACCGCCTCGTCGCTGACCATCGAGATGCAGTCCCACAGCACATGGCCGTGCGGCGTATGTGCCAGCAGCGCCCGCTGACCGATGGCGAAGCGCGGCTCGATGCCGAAGGCGAGCACGCCGGCGTCGTCTTTCATCACGACCCGATGCCCGGCGGCGAGCTCTTCCGGCGTGATCCAGGCCTGGCCCTCCCAACGCACATATTGCCGCTCGTCCTCGCAGATCGGGCAATGTTGCGGCGGCGCGGCTGCCGCCGTGAACTGGACGCCACACTGCATGCAAAGGAAACAGGTCGGCCGTCCTGTTTTGCGTGGTCCCATTCAGTGCTTCCTTGAAAGCTGCTTCGTCGCGGCCTCGAGCCCGGCGAGCGTCAGCGGAAACATGCGGCCGCCAAAGATATCGCGGATCATGGCGATCGAATGGGTAAAACCCCAGTGCTTTTCGCTTTCGGGGTTGAGCCATACCGCGTTCGGCCATTGCTGCAGCAGGCGGCCGAGCCAGACCACGCCGGCCTCCGGGTTCCAGTGCTCGACCGAGCCGCCGGGATGCGCGATCTCATAGGGGCTCATCGAGGCATCGCCGACGACGATCACCTTGTAGTCCGGACCGTATTTGTGGAGGAGGTCGAAAGTCGGAATCACCTCCGCATGGCGGCGGCGATTGTCCTTCCACACACGCTCGTAGAGGCAGTTGTGGAAGTAGAAATATTCGAGCTGGCGGAATTCGGCGCGGGCGGCGGAAAACAGCTCCTCGACACTTCTGATGTGATCGTCCATCGAGCCGCCGACATCGAAGAACATCAGCAGCTTCACGGCGTTGCGCCGCTCGGGCCGTGTCTGCACGTCGAGATAGCCGTGCTCGGCCGTCGCGTGGATGGTGCCGGGCAGGTCGAACTCCTCCTCGGCGCCTTCGCGCACCCAGCGGCGCAGGCGTTTTAGCGCGATCTTGATGTTTCGGGTGCCGAGCTCGACGGCATCGTCGAAATTCCTGAACTCACGCTTGTCCCAGACCTTCACCGCGCGGCGGTTGCGGCTCTCATGCTGGCCGATGCGAACGCCTTCCGGATTGTAGCCATAGGCGCCGAAGGGTGAGGTGCCGCCGGTGCCGATCCATTTCGACCCGCCCTGGTGGCGGCCCTTCTGTTCCTCCAGCCGCTTCTTCAGCGTCTCCATCAGCTTCTCGAAACCGCCGAGCGCCTCGACCAGCTTTTTCTCTTCGTCGCTCAGGTGCTTTTCGGCAAGCCGCCGCAGCCATTCCTCCGGGATGTTTTCGACGTCGACCGGGTTTTCGCCTGCCAGCGCTTCAACGCCCTTGAAAACGTGCGAAAAGACCTGATCGAAACGGTTGATGTGACGCTCGTCCTTCACCAGTGCCGAGCGGGCGAGATAGTAAAAACCCTCGACGTCATAGTCGACCAGCCCTGCCTCCAGCCCTTCCAGCAGCGACAGATATTCCCGCAGCGAGACCGGAACCCGCGCAGCCTTCAGTTCGAGGAAGAAGGGGATGAACAATTGCTATCTGTGCCTCATGATCACGGCGGATTCACGCCCGGACCTGTCGATTTCGCCGGATCGCAGCAAATCCGCTGCCGTACTTGGGTTGGGTATGGGTAAGTGCTTTGCAATACGTGCTTCGATCCATTCGTGCGTGGCCGACGTCGCGGCGGCAATTGCTTCCTCGGGGCTTGCGCCGCCGCCGTGGCAGCCGGGAAGATCGGGCACCCGCACTCCCCAGACATAATCTGCGCCGTCAAGAATTCCGACATAGTGCGTCATGATTCCTCCCTAATCCCATCCGGCAAGCCGGGCGATCGACCGTTCATCACATCAAATCATACTCGATGAAGCCAGTCCGCCGCGCCACGTGATCGTAGAGCTTGCGCGCGGTGGTGTTGGTCTCGTGCGTCATCCAGTAGACGTTCTTGACGCCGATCTTGCCGGCTTCCTGCTTGACGGCTTCGATCAGGGCGGCACCGACGCCCTTGCCGCGCACATCCGGGTCGGCGAACAGATCCTGCAGATAGCAGTTGTTTTTTTCGGACCAGCAGGAGCGATGGTAGAGGTAATGGGTGAGGCCGACCGCCTTGCCGTCGAGGGTGGCGATGAACCCCTTCGGCTCGAACTCACCCACCGTGAACAGCCGCTTCCAGGTGACGGCGTAGACGTCTTCCGGCAGCTTGGTTTCGTAGAAGGTGAGGTAGGCAGTCCACAGGCGCTGCCAGTCGGCGTGGTCGGATTGCGCCAGTGGGCGGACGGTGATCTCGGTCATTTCATTTCCTTCCGAAGCTTCGAGCCCAGGCTGCCCCGGTGCCCGGACGGCGGCAACGGTCCAGCAACGGGAAAGCGCTGTCCGCCCGCCGCATGCCCGGACCTCCGCTATGGCTTCGGGCGTTTGTCGCTCGAAAAGCCAAATCGTTGGTTTTTCGTCGGCTTTGGCCGACCGCTCCTCACCCCTGCCTTCTCGCCATAAAGGCCAGTCGCTCGAACAGATGCACGTCCTGTTCGTTCTTCAACAGCGCGCCGTGCAGCTTGGGCAGTGCGTTTTTCGGGTCGGCGCGCAAATCCTCGGGCGCGATATCGTCGGCAACGAGCAGACGGATCCAGTCGAGCGCCTCGGAGGTCGACGGCTTTTTCTTCAGGCCCGGCACCTCGCGGATCTCGTAGAACTGGGTGAGTGCGGCGCGCACCAGGTTCTGCTTGATGCCGGGATAGTGCACGTCGACGATCCGATGCAGCGTCTCGACGTCGGGAAAGCGGATATAGTGGAAGAAGCAGCGGCGCAAGAAGGCGTCCGGCAGTTCCTTCTCGTTGTTGGAGGTGATAATGACGATCGGGCGTACAGCGGCGCGGATCGTCTCGCCGGTCTCATAGACGAAGAACTCCATCCTATCGAGCTCCTGCAACAGATCGTTGGGGAACTCGATGTCAGCCTTGTCGATCTCGTCGATCAGAAGCACGACCTTCCTGGCCGTCGCGAAGGCGACCCACAGCTTGCCGCGTTTGATGTAGTTGCTGATGTCGTTGAAGCGCTCGTCGCCGAGCTGGCTGTCGCGCAGCCGCGAGACGGCATCATACTCGTAGAGGCCCTGCTGCGCCCTTGTCGTCGACTTGACGTGCCATTCGATCAGCTCGAGGCCGAGCGCCGCCGACACTTGCCTGGCCAGTTCGGTCTTGCCGGTGCCAGGCTCGCCCTTGACCAGCAATGGCCGCTCCAGCGCGATCGCCGCGTTGACCGCCACCATCAGATCCTTGTCGGCGACATAGGCCGCCGTGCCTTCGAAACGCATTCTTGCTCCTCGGTTTTGATGGCAACCGTAAGGAGACAGTCCAGCCTGCGCAAGGCGCAGCGGCGAGGGCGCGGTGAAACCTTGTGCCAGGAAACTCCCAGGCAGGGCTTTGTGACGAATTAAGCCACCGAGCATGGCCGTCTCTATGGCGCTTGGTCGATCGTCGGCCTATATTGGGCAAGACGGTCTGCGCTTCCCGGCAGGAGAACATTTTTCCCCGGGGCCTTAATGATCCCTAGGGAGCTGTCCCTGGGAAGACCCGTGGGTTTTCTCATACGGCGCCCACCTACTTTGTAGGTTCCCGGGATCGCTCTCTCCACCGGTTGTGTGGATCGTCACTCGATGCAAAGGATCCACTCAAATTCGGTGGACCGTGCGGTGGAAAGCGTCGCTCCTAAAACTCCATCCAAATCTGACTTTTTCTACCGTCGGCGCATGACATCCTCGAAAGTCCTGAAAAGACATTTGCGACGCGAAGCACTCGGGCGCCGCGACGCGCTCGATCCGTTCTGGCGGGTGGAAGCGGCGCTCGAAATGGCCGAGACGGCGCGGGACAGCGTTGCGATAGAGTCTGGCCAGATCGTCTCCGGCTTCTGGCCGATGCGCTCGGAAGTCGACGTCCGGCCGCTGATGTTCGCGCTGCGCGAAAACGGGGCACGGCTTTGCCTGCCAGCGATTCTTGACAAGACCACCATCGTCTTTCGCGAACTGGTGCGCGGCGCACCGATGATCGACATGGGGTTCGGCACCGTCGGGCCGCATGAAGAGGCCGAGGTGCTCGATCCCCAGGTGATGCTGGTGCCGCTCGCGGCTTTCGACGCGCGCGGCCATCGTATCGGCTACGGCGCCGGCTATTACGACCGTGCCATCGCGCGGCTGGTCGACAAGGGGCAGCCGCCGCGGCTGATCGGCATTGCTTTCGACTGCCAGGAGGTGGCGCTGGTGCCGGACGAGCCGCATGACGTGACCATTCCGGAAATACTCACCGAGAGCGGGTTGCGCCGGTTCGCGCCGAAATTGTAGATAAGTTCCTGGACGCATGGTCTTTTCCGGAAGTCATGCAGCTTTTTGCTTCGCTGACCTTCGGTTCGGGATCATGTTTAGATGAGACTTCTCTTCCTCGGCGATATGGTCGGCAAGACGGGACGCACGGCGGTGTGGGAACAACTGCCCGGCCTGATCTCGGATTTCAAACTCGACTTCGTTATCGTCAACGGCGAGAACGCCGCCGGCGGCTTCGGCATCACCGAAGAGATCTTTCGCGAGACGATCTCGGCGGGTGCCGATGTCGTCACCACCGGCAACCATGTGTGGGACCAGCGCGATGCGCTGGCTTTCGCGCCGCGCGAGGAACGCTTCCTGCGTCCGTCCAATTTCCCCAAGGGCACGCCGGGGCGGGGCTCCGGCGTCTACATCGCTAGGAACGGCGCGCGCGTTCTGGTCGCCAACATCATGGGCCGGGTGTTCATGCATCCCGAACTCGACGATCCATTTCAGGCCGGCGAGCGCGAGCTTGCCGCCTGCCCGCTCGGCGAGCAGGCGGATGCCGCGGTCATCGATTTCCATGCCGAGGCGACCTCTGAGAAAATGTGCTTTGCGCACTTCGTCGACGGCCGCGCCAGCCTGGTCGTCGGCACTCATACACATCAGCCGACCGGCGACCACCATATCCTCAATGGCGGCACCGGCTATATCTCAGACGCCGGCATGTGCGGCGACTATGATTCTTCGCTAGGCATGGATAAGGAGGAGCCGCTCAACCGGTTTCTGTCGAAGGTGCCGAAAGGGCGCTTCGAGGCGGCGAGCGGCCCGGCGACATTGTGCGGCGTCGGCGTCGACATTTCAGATCGCAGCGGCCTGACCGAGCGGATTGCGCCGTTTCGCCGCGGGCCGCGGCTCGAAGAAACCGCGCCATCGTTCTGGTCGTGACATTGATATCAACGCCTGCGATACCTAATTGCCGGCGACACTGCTCTAGATCGTAAGAGGGGACGACCTCCATGCAGCTCATCGAATTCCTGGCGCCGCATTTCGCCTTTGTCTCCGATCCGACCGCGTGGGTCGCGTTGCTGACGCTGATCGTGCTGGAGGTCGTGCTCGGCATCGACAATCTGATCTTCATCTCGATCCTGACCAACAAATTGCCGGAGGCGCAGAGGGCTCGCGCCCGGCGAATCGGCATTTCTGCGGCGCTGATCATGCGGCTGGTGCTGCTTGCCACCATCTCGATCATCGTCCAGTTGACGGCGCCGGTGTTCACCGCTTTCGGCCATGGTTTCTCCTGGCGCGATCTGATCCTGATCGCAGGCGGCCTGTTCCTCGTCTGGAAAGCGACCAAGGAAATCCACCACACGGTCGATCTCGAGGATCACCAGGACACGATGATAGGCGAGGCGCTGCAGCTTTCGCTGGCCGGCGCCGTCTTTCAGATCCTGCTGCTCGACCTCGTCTTCTCGATCGATTCGATCATCACCGCAGTCGGCATGACCGACGAGATCGCCATCATGTACATCGCCGTGATCGTGGCGGTCACCGTGATGATGCTGGCGGCCGGGCCGCTCGCCAACTTCATCGCCAAGAACCCCAGCATCGTCATGCTGGCGCTGAGCTTCCTGCTGATGATCGGCATGACGCTGATCGCCGACGGCATGGGCTTCCATGTGCCGAAGGGCTACATCTACGCCGCCATGGGTTTTTCCGCCCTCGTCGAGGGCCTCAACATGCTGGCGCGACGTCGAAGAAAAGCAAAGGCCGGCGCTGGGCACTGAGTCATCGACGCTTGACTCTTACGAAATTGTACGTACAATATTGTAAATAATGGTGCGGCGTTGCAGTTCGAGTGGGATGCTGAAAAGGCCAAGCGCAATCTTGCCAAGCACGGTGTCGCATTCGATCTCGCAAAGGGCATCTTCGACGATCCACTTCATCTCATCGTGCCTGACCGGTTCGAAGATGGGGAGCAACGATGGCATGCGATTGGGATGATCGAGATGCTGGTGGTTTTGCTCGTCGTGCATACATACCCTGATCTCGAAGATGAAGAACGGGTTCGGATTATCGGCGTCCGAAAAGCCGCATGAAAGGAGGCGCTATGAGCAGGAAGGAGCTTAGCCAGGATCAGCGCGACCAGCTTGCCAAGCTCGCTGATTTGCCTGACGACGAAATCGATACTTCCGACATTCCGGAAGCCCCGACCGAGAACTGGGTTCACGCTCGCCGCGGTCATCTTTATCGACCGCTCAAGCAACCGGTGACCATTCGACTCGACGCTGATGTGCTGTCCTGGTTCAAGGAACATGTCGAGGGTGGCGGTTATCAAACTGAGATCAATCGCGTGCTCCGTCGTCATGTGACGGAGCAGGAAAAGCGGCGGTCCTGAGCGCTTCAGCTAAGCGGTCGGCACACCCTTCGGGTGACGGTCGCCGATCAGACCAAGCGTCAGGCCTTGCTCCAGCCAAGCTTTGGCGCCAGCGAGCACCAGCGCAAAGCCGTCGGTCGAGCCGATCGCCTGCTTGACCTGTTCATCGGGGCTGCCGGCAAAACCGAAATTGCGAACCTCGACAAAGGTCGTGCCGCCCGGCAGTTCGGTAAAGGTCCAGACCACCGTTGTCGGCGGATCGCTCCATTGCATGATGATCTTTTCGTTCCTGACGATCTCGCTGACCGTGACCGGCGTCGAAACGCCATACATCCGCCACTCCCAGCGAACGTCCTTGCCGTTATCCAACCTGCCGCTGCCGTGGGTGAACCAGAATTTCGTCGTGATCGCCGGATCGACGAAGGCTTCGAACACTTCTGCGACCGGCCTCCGGATGAGCATGCCGGCTTCGGCGGTCGGTATCTCACGGATGTCCATTTCGTCCTCCTTCCGAACAGGTCTCAGTCACCATGCGTCGGGTTCGCGCACCAGGTGAATGATGTTGGCCGGATTGGTGATCCAGCCGCCACGAAAACCTTCGCCGAGCGCCTCAATGGCGTCGCAGCGCACAACGCCGGCCTTGGCGAGATGATCGGCGGCGGCCGGAAAATCATCGGTGAACAATTCCAGCCAGACCTCGGCCTGGCTCAGCATCGGCGCCTCGTCGATCCACAGGCGATTGGGACCGAGTTCGAAACCAACGGCCGGCGCCTTGGCCGTGAACGGTTTTAGGCCGACGACATCACGGTAGAAGGTGATCGTCTCCTGGTATTGGTGTGGCGGCACTTTCATGGCTATTATGTTAATGATGGACCCCGCCATCAGGAGGTGTTACTGCAAGGTCTCGACACCGAGCAGGAGACCGACAGCCTATGACCACCGTGAGCCGCCCTCGCGCCTACTCCTATGTGCGCTTCTCGTCACCTGAACAAGCCAAGGGCGATAGCTACAGGCGACAGACCGAGAAGGCGGCGGCTTACGCGGCAAAGCACGGCCTGATCCTCGACGACAAGCTCAACATGTTTGACGAGGGCATTTCGGCGTTCATGGGTAAGAATGTGACCATGGGTGCGCTGGGGAACTTCCTGTCTCTTGTGCAGCACGGCGACATTCCCAAGGGCAGCTTCCTGTTGGCTGAGAACATCGACCGTATCAGCCGAGACGTGGTCACCGAGGCCATGGCGACACTTACTATGCTGATTAACTCCGGGATCACGCTGGTCACCCTGACTGACGAGCGAGCCTATTCCCGAGAGAGCATCAACAAGCAGCCCTTCGCCATCATGGAAATAATCATGGGCTTCATCCGGGCGAATGATGAGAGCGCACGGAAGCAGCAACTCATCCGGGATAGCTGGATAGGGAAGCGCCGGAAGATGGTCGAGACCGGCAAGATTATGACGGCAAGGTGTCCGGGCTGGCTCCGGCTGCGGGAGGACCGATTAGCGTTCGACCTGATACATGAGCGGGCCAAAGTCGTTCAGCGCATGTTCGAGATGACCTTGGCGGGAGCCGGACAACACGCCATAGCGGCGATGTTCAACCGAGAGGGTATCCCGGTGTTCAGAGGAGGCAAGCACTGGATAGCGGCTTACGTCGCCAAGGTTCTAAGGAGCCCGGCGACAATCGGGCGTTTCCAGCCAATGCGACATGAGGGGCTTGTGAGGGTGGCCGCTGGTGAACCGATTGAGGACTACTACCCGGCGGTGGTCGACCGCGAGACATTCGAGCAGGTGCAGGAGATCAAGGGCCGTGGCGCTGGGGCGGCAGTTGTGCCACCGAAGGGGTCGACTACGGCGAACCTTCTGGCGGGACTGGCGGTGTGTCCGATGTGTGACGGTACGATGACCCGAGTGAACAAGGGCGGTGCCACGGCGACAAGGCGGCGGACTTATTTGGTGTGTGTCAATGCGAAGCGAGGAGCGGGGTGCGGCTACAAGTCCGTGCCCCTTCACGATATCGAGGATGCCATCGCTGAGAAGGCTGTGGAGTTCGCCATTGGGGTGCCGTCACCGGACGCCGGGTTGGAGATCGAGTGGCAGCGGCTACAGAATGACGACGAGGCGCACCAGGATGAGATTGGTCGGATTATGGACGCCATCAAGGCGGTGGGACACTCAGCGGCCCTTCTCGATACCTTGAGGGAACTTGAGGCAGACCGAGCGGAGATCAACAAGAGGCTTATCGTGATGGGGGAGCGCGTCACCGCGTCACTGACCAACCGGGTCCAGCAGACCGTGGAGCGGCTGATTGAGGGCTTGGAAGCCCCCGTGCGGGACGTGCCGGCGATCAACGCAACGATGCGGCGGCTGTTCGATCGGGTGACCGTAAATTGGCCGCAGGGTGACCTTGAATTTCACTGGAGACACGCACCGGGCGAGGTGTCGAGGATGAACTATGCGTGGCCCAAAGAGGCGGCCTGAGGGGGGCAGCGAGGGCGATGCGGAAGGCGTTTCCCCGAGGCGACAGCGATTGCGTTGGATTGTACCCTGAGGCATTACTACACGGCATGAACTCGGGGGGGCTTCAGCAATGCACGTCTTGGCCATAGTGGTAGGGGGTATACTCCTCGTCGTTCTGTTCCCACGCGCGATGGGCCTTATTGTTTTGATTGTTGTTGGACTTATCGTCTGGGCCATCGCTTCAGTCGTACAATCGAACAATCGAAGTGAAAAAATCCTGGCAAGGATGGGCATCGAACTTGCATACGATGTGGTGCAGTGCTCTCCAGATCACCCGATACATATCGTTCTAAGTAATAATTCCAGTGCTACTGTCACAGAGTTGACTTTGGAGATCATTGCGCGCCGACAAGGCCACTCTGACATAGTTGTCCGTCAGGACGTTCGTGACGACAAGGTAATAGGTCCGCAAACGAGATACGGCACCTGCTGGTCGGTTACTGGATTGGACAGTGGCGTTGGGGTTGTGAACGGCATTCCAGTAACCGAATTGAATTGGTCCTACAGAGACGCCCGCATCGGCTTCTAGGTGGGCAGCGCCGGAATAATTTGGGACAGATTTCTCTGACCCCGATCAGATATAGGGCAGCGCGGGATCACCCCCCGTGCCCCCTTCGGTTCCACCGCAGCCACCCTCAGGAACGCCTAAACAGCCTCGCCTTGCCGTGCGGTTGACGCGCCAGAGCCGTTCGACGGGGTGGCTGGGCATTGCACCCTCGCGACACCAACCGTGGGCTGGGGGCGGCAGAGACAACACACCGCGCGTGAACTAAGGTAATCTTTTCCTCACATAGCCGTTGACTTGTGAACTTAGCGTGAGGTAATGTCTGTGAACATTGGCTCTAAGGAGATAGTTCACACCATGGCAATCGTTGGATACGCACGGGTCAGCACGACCGACCAGAACACAGCAGTTCAGATCGACCAGTTGAAGGCGGCAGGGGTGACCGATGACCACCTCTTTCAAGACCGCCTCTCGGGGTTGGACAATGGCAGGCCGAAGCTGGCTGAGGCGCTGAGGTTCGTTCGGAAGGGTGACACGCTCGTGGTCACGAAGGTCGACCGGCTGGCGAGATCAGCGGCGCACCTCCACCAGATCGTGGAAGACCTCGACAAGCGGGGGGTCGGGTTCCGGGTGCTGAACGACCCGTCACTGGATACGACCAAGCCGCACGGCAAGCTGATGTTTGGCGTCCTCGCCAGCATCGCAGAGTTTGAGACTGCCCTCAGGAAGGAACGGCAGATGGAAGGCATCGCCAAGGCGAAGGCCCGAGGTGACCACCTTGGCAGGCCCAAGACGGTGACCCAAGAGATTGAACAAAGAGTACGCGACATGCGGGCCGAGGGGGCATCCCTGAGGGCCATTGCTGCCGCCGTGGGATACTCCACAGCAACCGTGCAGAGCGTCCTCAAGGAAAAACAGCCCCAGCGGCAATAGCACAGGAGAGAATGCAGTGAAGAAGGGGAGAAAGTTCCTCGGCGGCAAGACTGGTCGCAACGAATACGACGGGCGGAAGCGGTTCCAAGCGGGCTGGGAACACGACGGCTGGGACTTCAAGGATGTCGTGAAAGCCAAGTTCCCGAAGACCGGGGACGAAAGCCGCGCGGTGAAACGCGAGCGGATACGGAAGGCGCTCCGGTACTGGGCGCGCGGGCAGCTTCGGACTTGGACCGCTGACTGGGAAGTCTACACGCCGATGGTGACCGAGATTGACGAGATGGTGAAGGCCAAACGGCCATTGGCTGAGATACAGCGCATGGTACTCAATCGAGTAACCGCACGGAGCTTTGCAGTAGGGACCTCCGAGTACCAGAAGCACGACGGAAGACATCCCGGCATGGGCGATAGTATTGAGGAAATAGAGGACCGTTTTGTCCCGGTAAACATACCAGATGACAGGAAGAGCGTTCAGAAGAGCGAGAAAGAACTATTCGGAGAAGTTCAGGAAATCATCAGGGATGCTCAACGCGGCCGATAAATATTACTTGGTCTGATAAGGCCCGTCTGTTCGGATGAAAGCACCCTTTCCTCACGGCTTCTCACCTTCCGATCTATCCAGCGTTCTCCCGCTGCCCGCCCTGTACCCTCCGGGGGAATGTTCGCTCGCTCGTCTGCGGGTCTATGTTGTTTCGAGGCGACAGGTGAAGCAGCGTTCCTCGAACAGGGCAGCTAAGATTACCGTCGCCGATGGCAAAGTCCACGAGCGCCTCAAGTTCCAGCCACCACACCCCAACTGCACCCCAAGTCGACCCCAACGGCACCGCAAGGACAGCCCGAGGGGATATTTTGCCGAAGCGACAGCCGAGTTTTCCACTATTCAGTGGAAAGTACAGAAACGCCCCCGCCCCCCTTTCAAGCGACAGGACACAACGATGAACAGCGAACACCCATGTCAATAATCACCCAGGGCAACGTCCTGACGATCCCGCTGGTCGACATCCAGATGGATGAAACGACACAGATCAGGGCTAAGACCTATCCTGAGACGGTCAAGGAATATCGGGCGGCGATGTTCGCTTATGATCCGACAGACGGTCCCATCGTGTGCGGCTTCCAGCCGATCAAGGTCTATCGGCAGAAGGGATCGGCGGGGATCGCTGCAGTCTACATCGTCGTGGACGGTTGGCACCGGGTGACCGCAGCAAGGTCGCTCGGCAAGACCCTGATTGAGGCCTTCGAGGTCTTCATGGAGAAGCCGGGCGATGTCGACGAGATGTGCTGGCTGGCCCTTAAGGCGAACCTGACGCCGGGCCTGAAGCTGACCAACGCGGAGAAGGCGGCATCGCTCCGGTATTACGTCAAGGCCCTTCAGCATCGACACAGGGGACCGCGTGGGGGTCGAGCGAATGGCCCATTCAAGACCCTCAGGGAAATCGGGAGGGACCTTGGCGGGATGCACCACGAGACCGTCAGCCGCCACCTTGCGAAATACGCGCCGAACACCCTGAAGGCCATCTTGAGGCCGACCAGACGGCAGCGGAAGATGAACCGGCAGAGCCGATCAAGGGGAAGTTCAACGTGGACACTGTGCGGGGACGGAAGGCGGCTGAGGCGGTTGCTGAAGTTAGCCGTTTGATCCGATTGATTGACCACACAGAGACCCTCAAGGCGCTTCGACAGGAGGTCGACAGGTTGACCAAGATGTTGGACCGGAAGGGGGTCTGAGGGTGGCCTGTGGTCATTTCGCCAATGTGCCACATTAGAGAGACACAAACCCATATCCAGCAAGGCGTTGAGGGTGATTGTTTCGTGACATCCCCCCTGACGAAACACAGGAAATGACCAGCACCAGAGAAAGGAAACCGCATGACATGACAGACGACAAACGACCGTTCGACAGGGCCTTGTTCCTGCACGAGCGACAGGCACCGCCTGATGACCACGACCCCGACGATGACGACAGCGCCCTTGTCATCGCGACAGCCACGGCCAAGCGGCAGAACAAGACAGCGCTGAGGGCATCCCAGGGTGACCGCGTCGACTGGAAACAGGGCCTTGTCAACGCTCCCGGCTATCGCAACATCCCCAATGCCAAGCTACCCTTCCGAACCAAGCAAGCCCGCACCAGTTCTATCAAGGCTGCGGCAGACCGGCGTGAGAAGCGGCGGGAGTTAGGTGTTGCCATCCACTACGACCAGTTCGCATGGAGCCGGCTGGGTCAGGCCAAGCGTGACCAGTTCGACCTAGTCCGCAAGTCGCTGGCTTGGATTGGCCCGAGATGGGACGCTAACCGGGACTTTGGCCGGTACGATGACGGGCGCGATGGTGGCCAGCACCTCGATCACCTCTTCCGCTTCGGGACCGCTAAAGCGCACCCCAGGACCCCTTTGATACAACACATGCGGGAGGGAATGTGAGGCAGTTCCTACCCGCCCTCGCAGAGTGGCCGACACGGGAACAAGCCCTCGCCATCATCGCGGCTTTGGACAGAATGGAGGAAGGTCGACCGTCCGAACTGGACCGTCTTTCCGGCATCCCCGAAGCCCTGATCGTCGCCCAACGATGCTACGCCGTCTATGGCTATCGCGAGCTTGAAGCCGCCAACTTGGCGAGGCGAATGGCCGAGATGTACATGCGTCCCCGCAAGGCCACCCCAGGCCCAGCCACAGCGCCCCCAGAGGCCGACCGCAGTCGGACCCCACCAGACCACAGCTATGGCCTTCAGCCGCGCCGCTGAGGCCCTAAACACCCACCCCGCTACCCAACACTACCCCGACCCCCCTGCAACAATTCCGTCGCGGGGACCATCACCTTGAAAGGAACGACCAATTGTCCAGATACAGCGAAGACCAGATGAACGAGACCGCCAGCCACAAGCCCGCAGCCGCGCCGACCACAGCCGAGTTGGCGATAATGAACATGACCCAAGCCGAGCGAGAGACGCACATCGACAAGTTGCGCCATGCTTCGGCTGTGGCAGCCTACAATGAGAAAGAGGCCCGACTGAAGGCCCAGGTCGCAGCGGCGACTGAGGTCTCCTTAGCCGGCAACCAGTGGTATCAGGCCCAGCAGCGTGGCGAACTTAGCCAGCGGGTTTCGATCAGCAATGGCAAGACGACCGTGGAGCAGCTCAACGCCAAGGCGGACCCGTCGGACAGCGCCTTTGCCGTCCCGCCCCGCGCACTGGTCGACAGCCTTCCGGTGACCATCGGCGGCATTCAGCTTGGCCCTAAGCAGGCCCGCCAGATGGTCGAGGCTGGCGAGATCAGCGCCAAGGACTATGCGGCTGCGGTGGAATTGGCTGTTGCACCCTACGGCTACGGGTCTTTCCGCTAGGCTCAATTGTCCAAGAACAGCTTTCGGGGGAGACCCCGGAGGTGGCGATTGAGCAGGAAGACGACGACCAAGACCTTGAAGATGACGATCTGACACCGGAACAGAAGGCCCAGAAAACGCATCAAGAGCTTTCTGATGGCGCTGACAGGGCGTTGAACCGCTGGGCGGAAGCGCAGCCGGTTGAGGTTCAACAGGCCGTGGTGGACACCTTCGCGGAAACGGGCGTCATCGACTTTGAAGCGGCGGGCGTGGACCAGTTGGAGGCCCAAGTGGTCGAGGCGGCGTTTACCCAGCGGCTTGTTCGGAGCGTCCTTGCGCCGGTCGGGCTGACCCTCGAAAGCTGGTCCGAACACATCGACGAAGCCGAGTTGTCAGAGTTTAGGCGGGCCGTTGTGCGTGGGGATTGGGCGTTGCTCACCCGACATGCTCAGGCCGCTGCCAAGATGCGCCTCGACCTCGGCATATAGCACCACCCCCCAGCCATCTATCGGCTGAGGACAGCCTCCTCGGAGAGGGTCAGGTCGCCACCCAGGTGAACCCATTGCCCCAAGCTCAAAGCCCTCTCCGGGACTTTCATCAAACACCACCAGAACGCTGTGCGTAGGACCGCCAGAGCGCGTTCGCCAAAAGAGCCGCAAAGATGACCATGCTCTATGGATTTGCGGACCCACCCCGGCCTAAGATGGCGGCCACATCAGGAAGGGACGAAACGTGCGCCGCCAGCTTCTCTCAATTATTTGCCTACTATGCGCATCGCCAGCGTACGCCCAGTCTGTGGACTCTTCAGTGTGGAGAGACGCCCTCGCGCTTATTTTCTTCATGGGCCTAGTGGTCTTGGCTGCCGTGCTTATTCGGCAAGCACTGCGCCCAGGTGCCTTGAATACCTTGGCAGTTGCCATCGTGGCCCGACTGATAAAGGCAAAGCGCCGAATAGGCCGGTCTTGGACTGAGATTGCGCGTCAAGCTCGTGACCGAGCAGACCAGTAGGGCGCGGCGCGGGCGGCTTGATTGCGGCGGGGTCCGTCATTTCTATCATGGCGATGTTGATGCCGCCGGTGATCTTCGCAGCCATTCTTTCCTCCGTCTTCTCAGATATTGTCTTCGCTCGCGGGTTCACCCTTCATCTCGCTGCGATAGTAGCCGTCGCGCAAATTGATGCCGTATTCGACATAGGCCTTCATGCAGGCCAGCATCTGCGACCAGCCCTCGCAATTGAGGTAGGACTTCTTCAGGCCGACCGCGTCCTCGTGCCAGCCGGCCTCGGCGATGGTGACGAAGGTGCCGCCGTCGTCCAGCGGCTCGAAATTCATCTCGATGCGGGTCTTGTAAGCCGGCTTGCCGTCGGCGTCGGTGGCGTCCCAGCGCAGCACGATCCGGTTGTCTTTCTCCACCTCGTCGACCTCGACCGGGACCTTGCCCCACCAGACGACCTTGGCGCCGGCCACCAGCGGGGCACTGGCGCCGCCGATGGTGGTGAAATAGCCGCTGAGCTTCTTCGGATTGACGACCGCATCGAAGACTTCGGCGACCGGTTTGCCGATGCGGCCCGAAACTCTGAATCCAAGAGACATATCCACAGCTCCTTCCTTGATCAGATCGGTATTATGTTATAAAAATATAACATGTCAAGCAAAACGCAGGACGACAATGTTTTCAAGGCGCTGGCGCATCCGCGCCGGCGTGCGCTGCTGGACGAACTGAAGGACGCGCCGCGGACCACCGGCATGCTGTGCGATGCCTTTCCCGACATGGACCGCTGCACCGTCATGCTGCATCTGAAAGTGCTGGAGGAAGCCGACCTGGTCGTGGCGCGGCGCGAGGGGCGCGAACGCTGGAACCATCTCAATGCGCTGCCGATCAAGCAGATCCATGACCGCTGGATCAGCCAGTACGCCACGCATGCGATCAGCATTCTCGACCGGCTGAAATCCGATCTGGAAGGGTGAGCGGCCGCAGGCATGCAGCTGGCAGGCGCGTGCGCACCACCTTTACGGCGCGGCTGGACGAATTGAGCCGATTTATCTATAAGCCGGCCATTCCGAGATAGAGCGCCGTACGTCCATCCGGACGCAGCAGGGACGTTCTGAAATTTTGAATTCGAGCATTTTGGCAAAGGCGAGGTGACTGCCTCGCTGCAGGATGCTCTGCCAATAAGACGACAGGGGTTCCATGGCTGGCCATTCACAGTTCAAGAACATCATGCACCGCAAGGGCCGCCAGGACGCGGTGCGGTCGAAAATGTTTTCCAAGCTGGCGCGCGAAATAACCGTCGCCGCCAAGAGCGGCACGCCGGATCCGTCGATGAACCCGCGCCTTCGTCTTGCCGTGCAGAACGCCAAGGCGGTGTCGATGCCGAAAGACAATATCCAGCGCGCCATCAACAAGGCGTCGATGGGCGATGCCGAGACCTATGAAGCCGTGCGCTACGAGGGCTACGGCCCGGGTGGCGTCGCGCTGATCGTCGAGGCGCTGACCGACAACCGCAACCGCTCGGCGTCGAATGTGCGCGCCGCCTTCACCAAGGCCGGCGGCGCGATGGGCGAAACCGGCTCGGTGTCGTTCATGTGGGACCGTGTCGGCGAGATCTTCTATCCCGCGTCGGTCGGCAGCGCCGAGAAGGTCATGGACGCGGCGATCGAGGCCGGAGCCGACGACGTCCAGTCGGACGAGGAAGGCCACACGATCTATTGCGCCTTCGAGAATCTCGGCGAGGTCTCGAAGGCGCTGGAAGGCGCGCTCGGCGAGGCTGAATCGGTGAAGCCGATCTGGAAGCCGCAGACCAACATTGCGGTCGACGAGGAGCGGGCACAGTCGCTGATGAAGCTGGTCGCCACGCTCGAGGACGATGACGACGTGCAGAGCGTCTACGCCAATTTCGAGGTCGACGACGAGACCATGGCGAAGCTCAGCGCGGCATGAGCGGAGCTCAGCCAGACATGAGCGTGTCAGACAAGCCCCAGGTCCGCATCACCTATTGCACGCAGTGCCAGTGGCTGCTGCGTGCCGGCTGGATGGCACAGGAGCTGCTGTCGACCTTCGGAACGGATCTGGGCGAAGTCACGCTGGTGCCCGGCACCGGCGGCATATTCGCCATCAGCTGCAACGACACGCTGGTCTGGGAGCGCAAGCGCGACGGCGGCTTTCCCGATGCCGCAAAGCTCAAGCAACTGGTCCGCGACGTGATCGATCCGGACCGCGATCTTGGCCATGCCGATCGCAAGGGCCACAAGTCAAAAGATCCTGCCTGACGCAGGGTCTTTCGCGTTTCTGCCCCTGCATTCACCGCCACGCGAAAATGAAGCAGGCCAGCGCGACGATGGCGGTGATGGTGCGGACGTGGTTCCACATCACCCAGTCCCTGAGATAGCTGGTCCACACAGCGGCGCCGTTGGCGCTCGCCGGATCGACGGCGGCCAGCGCGTTGTTGAGCGGCACATTGAAGATCATCGTCACGATCAGGTTGCCGACGAGATAGGTCAGGGCGCCGGCGAGAAGCCACAACGAGCCCGGTTGGCCCCATCCGATGACAGCGCCGACGGCAAGCACAAGGCAGATCAGCCCGGTGCCGAAAAGCGCGGTCATGAACATCGGCGTCACCGCAGTGACGTTGATCGAATTCATGGCGGCGATGCCGCCCGCGGTCGGCATGCGGGCGAGGCCCGGCATGACGAAGCTGGAAAAGGCGAAGAAGACACCAGCGACGACGCCCGAGCCGAGCGCGCCTATGAAGGTTAGGGTGGGAAGCAGGTTCATGATCATGTCAGTCACTCCAGATGCCCGTAGCAGCGGTTTCGGTTGCGTAGGCGGAAAAGTCCTTTGGGGCGCGGCCGAGCACGCGCTGGACGCCGTCGGCCAGCGCCTCGTTGCGGCCGTCGAGCACCTCGGTGAACAGTTCGGTGAGCAGCCAGGCAAACTCGGCCGGCAGCTCGTGCGCGGCGATTGCGGCGGCGAACTCGGCATGGGAAATCTGCTTGAAGCCGATGTTGCGGCCAGCTGCCTTGCCGATCTCGGCGATCGCGTCGGCGAAACTCAGCAGCCTTGGTCCAGTCAGCTCGTACAGCTGGCCGATATGGCCTTGCCGGGTAAGCACCGTAACGGCGGCGTCTGCGATGTCGTCGGCATCGATGCACGGTTCGCCGACATTGCCGACCGGCAAAGCCACCTCACCGGCGTGCAGCGGATCGAGGAAAAAACTCTCGCTGAAATTCTGGGCAAACCAGGCGCAGCGCAGGATCGTCCAGTCGGCGCCTGAGGCTTTCAGCATCTCTTCGGCGCGTTGCGCTTCCGTTTCGCCGCGCCCTGATAGCAGCACCAGCCGTGTGATACCGTTTTGCACGGCAAGGTTGGCGAAGGCGCCGACCGCTTCGGCCGCACCGGGCACGGAAAGATCGGGATAGTAGCTGATATACACGGCGCCCACACCTTGCATTGCCGGGCCCCAGGTCGCGTTGTCTTCCCAGTCGAAAGATGGCGTGCCGGAACGGGAGCCGATCCGCACCGGCAGGCCGCGCGCTGTCAGTCGCTCGTTGAGGCGGCGGCCGATCTTGCCAGTGCCGCCGAGGATCAATATCGGTTTCCGTGTCGCGTCGATCATGGTGATTTTCCTTTCGTTTCGAACATGAGTAATCCTCACATTTGCAAAACGTGATAAGTCCTCTTATTTTAGGAGTCAAGCCAATTTGTTGATCATTCGCCAGGAGACGGTGATGGAAGGCTCGAGCGTAGCGGGTTCACAGGATGGCCAGATCGCATCGCCGCGCCGGGCGCCAAGCCAGCAACGCAGCCGCGAGCGGGTCGAGCGGATGCTGGCCGCCGCTTCAGCGCTGATCGCCGAGCAAGGCAGCGATGCCATGCGCATGGGCGAAGTGGCGGAACGGGCCGGCGTGTCGATCGGTTCGCTCTACCAATTCTTCCCGGACAAGCGGGCGATCATCTGGGCGCTGGCCGAGCGCTACACCGCCGAAAGCCAGGCCTGCATCGCGGCAGCGCTTGGCGAGGTCAGCGACGCCGAAGGGCTGCGGCGGGCATTCTCCGAGCTGGTGGATATCTATTACGGGCTGTTCCTGGCGGAGCCGGTGATGCGCGACATCTGGTCGGGCACGCAGGCCGACAAGGCGCTGCGCGAACTCGAGCTTGCCGACAGCCGGGCCAACGCCGAATTCCTCACCGCCGTACTGAAGCAGCTGCGGCCTGCTGCCGATCCGGCGGCGCTGGAAACGACGGCGCTTCTCATCTGGCAGATGGGCGAGGCCACCATGCGGCTGGCGATCTCGGTCGGTCGAAAGGAAGGCGACGACCTGGTCGCCGCTTATAAGCGGATGGCGCTGCGCGAACTGGTCGGCGAATAGGGCCGCATTCTCGCAACAAAAAAACCCGCCACGAGGGCGGGTTTCTTCTGATCCGAAAAAGGCCTGCGGGTTAGAGGCCGAAACCTTCGAAACGCTTCTTGAACTTCGACAGGCGGCCGCCGCGGTCGAGCAGGGTCTGCTGGCCGCCGGTCCAGGCCGGATGGGTGGTCGGGTCGATGTCGAGGTTCATCGTGTCGCCCTCCTTGCCCCAGGTCGAACGGGTCATGTATTCGGTGCCGTCGGTCATGACGACCTTGATGGTGTGGTAGTCGGGATGGATATCGGTCTTCATTGTGCTATTCCTGGTTCGCCGGCGCTGCTGACGGGCATAAAGCCTGCGTCGATGCGCCCCTTTTAAAACTCGAAGCCGCAGCTATTGAGGAGCCACGGCTTTTAAAACGGTCGGCGAGCCTATACATCAGCCGGAATTGAATCACAAGGCCGCGGTAAGCGCATATTGAGGCGCATGCCCAGAAGAGCCAGAGGAAACGGTCATGGCGCACACCAGCGGCGATGCAGACGAGCGCAGGCGCTCGCTCAAGCCGCTGCGGCGCCTGTTCCCCTACATCACCCGCTACCGGAAAATGGTCATTGGCGCGGTCGTCTCGCTGACCATCGCTGCGGCGACGACGCTGGCGCTGCCGCTGGCCGTGCGGCGCATGATCGATCACGGCTTTTCCGCTTCCGATTCCAGTTTCATCGCCGAGTACTTCGCCATGCTGGTGGTGATGGCTGCCTTGCTCGCTGCGGCGTCAGCCAGCCGCTACTATTTCGTCATCACGCTGGGCGAGCGCGTCGTCGCTGACATCCGCAGCGACGTGTTCCGCCATGTCACGACGCTGTCGCCATCCTTCTTCGACACTGCACAGTCGGGCGAGATCGTCTCGCGGCTAGCCGCCGACACGACGCAGGTCAAGTCGGCGGTCGGAGCCACCGCGTCGGTGGCGCTGCGCAACGTCATTCTTGGGCTCGGCGCCGTGGCGATGATGGTCTTCACCAGCCCGAAACTGTCGGGCCTCGTCATCGCCGCCATCCCGGTGATCGTGCTGCCGCTGGTCGCCTTCGGCCGCTCGGTGCGGCGCAAATCGCGGCTGGCGCAGGACACGCTGGCCGACGCCACGGCCTATGCCAGCGAGCAGATCGGCGCGGTGCGCACGCTGCAGGCCTTCACCAACGAGAAGCTGGTCACCGGGCATTTTTCAGCTGCGGTGGAAGCGGCTTTCGCGGCGGCGCGGTCCTCGATCTTTGCCCGCTCCTTCCTCACCTTCTTCGCCATCTTCATGATCTTTTCCTCGGTGGTGGCGGTGCTGTGGTTCGGCTCGCGCGACGTGCTCGACGGCACGCTGTCGCCTGGCACGCTCGGCCAGTTCCTGCTCTATTCGGTGTTCGCCGCCGGCGCGCTCGGCGCGCTGTCGGAAGTGTGGGGCGAGCTTTCCCAGGCGGCGGGCGCTGCCGAACGGCTGACCGAGATCCTGGCCGAGAAGCCCGCGATCCAGGCCCCAGCGCATCCGAAACCGCTGCCGGCGACGGCCAGAGGCGCAATCAGTTTCGACGACGTGTCCTTCTCCTACCCGGCCGGGCCCGACCGCGCTGCCGTCCACGGCCTGAGCTTCCAGGTCAAGCCCGGTGAGACGGTGGCGATCGTCGGCCCCTCCGGCGCTGGCAAGAGCACCGTCTTTTCGCTGCTGCTGCGCTTCTACGACCCCGAGACCGGCAAGATCATGATCGACTGCGTCAATGTGCGCGAGGCCGACCCCGTCGCCATCCGAGAGCGCATCGCCATCGTGCCGCAGGACGTCACCATCTTCGCGGCCAGCGCGCGCGACAATATCGGCTTCGGCCGTCCGGACGCCAGCCAGGCGGAGATCGAGGCGGCGGCCAGGGATGCGCTTGCCGACGAGTTCATCCTGAAACTTGAGAAAGGCTATGACAGCCAGGTCGGCGAGCGCGGCGTGACCTTGTCCGGCGGCCAGCGCCAGCGCGTGGCGATTGCCCGCGCGATTCTGCGCGATGCGCCGATCCTTCTGCTCGACGAGGCAACCTCGGCACTGGACGCCGAAAGCGAGACGCTGGTGCAGACGGCGCTGGAGCGGCTGATGCAGGACCGCACCACGATCGTCATCGCCCACCGGCTGGCGACGGTGCTGAAGGCTGACCGGATCCTGGTCATGGATGGCGGCTGCATCGTGGAGGAAGGCACCCACCAGAGCCTCGTCGCCAAGGGTGGCATCTATGCGCGGCTGGCCAAGCTGCAGTTCGAAACCGGGGCGAATGCTTTCAAGGGTGCCGCGGAGTAGTAGGACGACGCTGCCATGCCAAACGGCTTCGTTTTTTGCAAATGGCGCTGGTCGGCAATGACGAAAGTGCCGCCGCGTTCGATGCGCTTGAAGATATGTCAGGCGCCCTTCAGCACCTCCCCATAGCGCTTGCGCAAATGCTCGGTGAAATGCGTGGCGTTGAGCTTCTCGCCGGTGGCGCGCTCGAGCAGTTCGGGCGTCGACCAGCGTGAGCCTTGCGACCAGATCTTTTGCCGGCGCCAGTCGTTGATCGCCGCCAAATCTCCCTTGGCGAGGTCTTCGTCGGCCGAAGGATGATCTCTGGTCAGCGCCGCCCATTGCTGCGCCGCCATCATGGCGCCCAGCGTATAAGACGGGAAATAGCCGAAGGCAGCACCCGGCCAGTGCACGTCCTGCATCGGTCCGTCGGCCGGGTTGTCGATGGTCGACAGGCCGAGATAGTCACGCATCTTGGCGTCCCAGGCCTCGGGCAGGTCGGCGGTCTCCAGCCGCCCCGAGACAAGCTCCTGCTCCAGCTCGTAGCGCAGGATGACGTGCAGCGGATAGGTGACCTCGTCGGCGTCGACGCGGATTAGGCCGCGCTCGACCCGGTGTACATGCGGCAGGATGTCTTCGATCGACCAGGTCTCGCCGAGGTGCTTTTCGACCACCGGCAGCGCCCAGCGCCAGAATTCGGGGTTGCGGCCGATCTGCTTTTCGACGAACAGGCTCTGGCTTTCATGCACAGCCATGCCGCGCGCCTTGCCGAGCGGCCAGTGCGCCCACGCCCGCGGCAGGTTCTGTTCGTAAAGCGCGTGGCCGGTCTCGTGCAGCACGCCCATCAGCGCCGACAGGAAGTCGGAGGTCTTGTAGCGGGTGGTGATGCGCACGTCGCTCGGCACGCCGCCGCAGAACGGATGATGCGATACCGACAGCGAGCCGTGGGTGAGATCGAAGCCGACCGCCGCCATCATGGCGAGGCCAAGCTCGCGCTGCTTTTCGATCGCATAGCTGCCCGAAAGCGGCTTCAGCGGATGTTTCGCCAGCCGCTTTTCCTGCACCGCCAGTGCTTCCGGCACGAAATCCCTGAGAAAGGTCTTCAACTCGGCGAAGACCGGCGTGATGTCGGCGGCGCGGTTGCCGGGATCGTACTGCTCCATCAGCGCGTCATACGGATCAAGGCCGAGCACGTCGGCGCGAAGTGCTGCTTCCTCGCGCACCAGCGCGACGACGCCTTCGAGCGCCGGCAAGAACCCGGCCCAGTCGTTTTTCGCGCGCAGGTCGCGCCACAGCTGCTCGGAGCGCATCCGGGCGGTGGTTTGGCGCTCGACGAATTCGACCGGCAGGCAGGTCAGGTTGGTGTATTGCCGCCGGAACTCCCTGACCGCTGCCTGCTGTTGTTCGTTCAGCGTTTCCTGTTCCGCCGCTGCGATCCAGTCGGCGATCTCCGGCGCGGTCGCTCTGGCGTGATGCATGCCGGCCAGCGCCGACATCGCCTCGGCGCGCTTTTCGCCGCCGCCGACGGCCATATGGGTCGCCTCGTCGGCGCCGAGAATGGCGAGCGCATGCTCCAGTGCTTCGAGCTTGTGGCCGAGGTCGTCGAGTTTTTGAAACGACATTGTGGGTTCCGATGAATTTGAACGGCGGGAAAAGATACCAATGCGCTGATATTGGCAACCCTGAAGGCCGTCGGCGATGGGCACATTGACTGCCGGCCGGGATGCACGCCGGAATCGGTCTTGCGGGACCGGTGGCGTGCGTGATCAATATCGCGAGGCGGCGCCATGTCGCAATGGGGAGACGTAGCATGATCGCCAACGTGCTGGTCGGGATGGTGGCGCTGATCCACCTCTACATCGTCTATCTGGAGATGGTGCTGTGGGACACGCCGCGCGGCCATAAGGCGTTCAAGCTGACGCCGGAATTCGCCAGCGCATCGAAAGTGCTTGCGGCCAACCAGGGGCTTTACAACGGCTTTCTCGCAGCCGGGCTGATCTGGGGGCTTTACCTCGGCGAGGCCGGTTTCCAGATCAAGGTGTTTTTCCTGCTCTGTGTCGCCATCGCCGGCCTCTACGGCGCGGCGACGGTCGGCAGGAAAATCCTCTACATCCAGACCGTGCCGGCTGCGGTTGCTCTGGTCGCGCTCGCTTTAAGCCAGTAATCCCGACGCCGGGGGCCGTAAGCCCGCTTATGGTGGCGAGCAGACGCCCGCTCGATCACGACGAACGGTCGCGATGCGCACCATTTTCGGACATTCACAGGCCGGGCACGACCCACGATTATTCTTTAGGAGCTGCTGAAGTTACCTTCAACTTGTGCTAAGTTGTTGGGATGGAGAGGTGCGAACAGAACGGGGAATTTCGCTTCCGTTCTGGCGGCCTTTAACGAGGGAAGAAAGAGCTCGCTTTCCTCTCTTTAGCATTTGCAACTCGGTACCCAAGCGGGTCACTTGCCGGAGGAGCACATGGCGAAACTCACCGCTGATCAATACGTAACGGCGACGGCTGCGCGACTTGCCCATGTGACGCAGACCTACGCGATCACTTTTTTCGCCAGCATCGCGACCATGTTCGCGATCCTTGCATACGCATCATCAGCGGGACTAGCTGCCAGGTTCGCGCTCGCGACGATTGTGGTTTCAATCACGGCTTACGGAGTCTTGGCAGCCAAGGCCGCCTTGGATGACTTAAAGGCAATGCTGGACGATGCAGTCGACGACTTCTCGGGCAGCAGCTTCGGCGCTCACCTTAAGCAGATACCTACGGCGCTGTTCACCGGAACAAGCACCATCCTCATCCTTGCGATGGGGGTGACACAGTTGTGGGCGATCATTTCGGCCTGACGTGGGCTGATCTCGAACTGCGTGGCCGGCGGCCGCTGACGGGGGCACGGGCAGGCCGACGTGACTGGGGAGATGGCAGCAAAAGCGTCAAGAATGAGGCGCGGCCTATGCCCCTTTTCGGGTCGGCAATTTCTTCGCGGATAATTCTAATGCGCCTGCTTGAAGCCCTCAGCTACGGAACGGTATCCGAGGAAAGTTGCCAGACGACTTCGCGTCCTGATATTGCGTGGCCGGCATCGTTCGATCTCGCGCGGCCCTCTGCGCGGCCCGATCAAGTTGAGCGACCTGCGTGCGCAAAGTCACGCGCTTCGTCCGGCTTGATCCTGTTCGCCTGCATGGCGGCTCGGATACCGGAATCCACGCTCTCTATCTGGTTGATCAAAGCTGCCTCACGCGGGCCGGCGTAGGCGCCAGCAAACGGAACGGTGACGAGAACTGCGGCGAGCGTTGCAGTCCTAAGGGTCTTGGGCCCGAGCGTTTTGGGAGTGAAAGAGCGCATGTTGCGTCTCCTTTTACAGGGGAGGTGGCGATTGGGGGGCCACCTTCCGGCCGTGGGCCGTGGGCCGTCGGTTCCGTCGGGCCGCGATGGACGCTTCCACCGCCGGCGGTTCTCGGCCCCGTGACAGAGCGAGGAGCGATCCTCGGCAAAATGTAATCAAAAAAAGGTAATCTTTTCTGGCGTTGCCAGCCCGCATTGCCGCCCTAAATGCGGCCGCCGCCTGAAGCCGGGGCGATCAGCGCTCGGTCAGTTTCAGCTCGATGCGGCGGTTCTTGTTGCGTGCGTCCTCCGTGTCGGCGGGGTCGAGCGGCTGGAATTCGCCGAAGCCGGCGGCAACCAGGCGGTTGGCCGGCACGCCGTTCTCGATCAGGAACTTCACCACCGAGGTCGAGCGCGCCGTCGACAATTCCCAATTGTCGCGGTAACGGCCGGTGCCCGACAGCGGCTTGTCGTCGGTGTGGCCGTCGACGCGCAGCACCCAGTTGATCTCCGGCGGGATCTCCTTCTGCAGGTCGATGATGGCGTCGGCGAGCTTCTTCATCTCGTCCTTGCCTGCATCGTTGATCACTTCGGAGCCTGTCGGGAAAAGCACTTCCGACTGGAAGACGAAACGGTCGCCGACGATGCGGATGTTCTCGCGGTCGGCGAGGATTTCGCGCAAGCGCCCGAAGAAGTCGGACCGGTAGCGGTTCAGTTCCTGCACGCGTTGCGCCAGCGCGACGTTCAAGCGGCGGCCGAGATCGGCGATTTTGGTGTTCGACTCGCGATCGCGCGCTTCGGACACGTTGAGCGCTTCTTCGAGCGCTCCGATCTGCCTGCGCAGCGCCGAGATCTGCTGGTTGAGGATTTCAACCTGGCTCAGTGCCTGCTGGCTGATCTGGCGCTGGTTGTCGAGTTCGCCCGAAAGCGCCGTGGCCCGCTGGTTGGCGGCGTCGCCGGCACCGGCGCCTTGCGCCAGCAATTGCTCGAGCCGGCTCTTTTCCGCCTCCGACGCCGACAGCGACGCCTGCAAATTGGCGAGCGAATCTTCCTTGTCCTGCGTTGTCGAGCGCTCCAGCGCCAGAAGCTGGGTCAGTTCGTTGATCTGCGAATTGAGGCGGTTGAGCACCGTGTCCTTGCCGGAGATTTCGCGGCCGAGCAGGAACTGTGCCAGCACGAAGACGGTAAGCAGGAACATGATCGCGAGCAGCAACGTCGACAGCGCGTCGACGAAGCCCGGCCAGTAATCGATACGGCGATCGGCACGCCGGGTCCTGGCGAGAGCCATGCTAGTGGACTCCAGTCTTCTTCAGGGCATCGGCGATCTTCTCCAGCGTGTTGCGCATCGCCTTCTGCTCGTCCGACTGGGCCTCGACCCAGTCGCGCATGATCTGCTGCTCCGAGCGCATGTTCTTGACCAGGCCCGAAATGCCGTCGGCAAGGTTGGCCATGGCGGTCGCGACACGCGGATTGGCGCCGCCCCCGTTCTCCTGCAAGCTGCGCAGTCTTTCCGACAGGACGCGGATCTCGTCGGAAGACTCGACCTTGGGCGGTTCGGCGACGACGATGTCGGAGGACAGGTCGGTGACCGAGGACAGCCAGTTTTCGAGCTCGGTGTAGAAGCGTGTCTGGGCCCGGCCAGCCTGCAGGTCGAGGAAGCCGAGCACCAGGGAACCGGACAGGCCGAACAGCGAGGACGAGAAGGCGGTGCCCATGCCGGCCAGCGGCGCGGAGAGCCCGGCCTTCAGCGATTCGAGCACGGCGGCGGCATCGCCAGTGCCGGGATCGAGCGAATCGATGGTTTCGCGGATCGAGCCGATCGTGTTGAGCAGGCCCCAGAAGGTGCCAAGCAGGCCGAGGAACACCAGCAGCCCGACAAGATAGCGCGAGGTGTCGCGGCTTTCGTCGAGGCGGGTGGCGATCGAATCGAGCATGGTGCGCATCGAGCTGGTCGAGAAGGCGATTGTCGGCGAGCGGCCGATCATCGCCTTCATCGGCGCCAGCAGCACCGGTTCCGTGGTTTCGGAGCCGGCCCGAAAAGAGTTGACCCAGCGCACTTCGCGAAACAGCCGGCCGACCTGCGCGAAGGCCAGCAGGATGCCGACCGCAAGCACGCCGACGATCAGGCCGTTGAGACCGGGATTGGTGGCAAAGGCTGTCGATATCTGACGGGTCAGGATGGCGGCGATGAAAGCGACGATCATCAGGAAGATGACCATGGTCAAGAGAAAGACCTGCGGGCTCGACAACTTGTGCGGATCGTACATCAGCACGTCGGAGCGCCTGCCCATGCCGAAGGATTTGAAAAAAGCCATCCGTGCCCCGTTTCCGATGCCGCCGCCGCCGCCAATTCACGTTTGACGGTGACTCTAAACGCAATTGTGACCAAATTGAATGGCGCTTGGCAATATTGCCAAGCCCTTGGCGTCAGAGTCGGTTGATGACCAGGCAGTCCGCCATGGCGGCAAGATGCAGGCCGGCGCCGGTGACGACAAAGCCGTGCCACAGCGCATTGTGGAAGCGCAGGCCCTTCCAGGCGAAGAAGATGACGCCGCAGGAATAGACAATGCCGCCGGCGACGATCAGCGCGATCGATGTCGTCGGCAATGTCTGGACGAGCGGCTCGACAACAACGATGCCGCTCCAGCCGATGGCGAGATAAAAGACGATCGCCAGCCGGTCGAAGCGTCCGGGAAGAACCACTTTGATGGCGATGCCGATCGCTGCCGCGACCCAGACCAGGACGATCACCGAGATGGCCAGCGGCGAGCCGTCGAGCTGGGCGAGGAAAGGCGTGTAGGTGGCGGCGATCAGCAGGTAGATCGCGGCATGGTCGAAGCGCCGCAATATCCACTTGGCTGGCGACGACACCGGCCACAGATTATAGGCCAGCGACACCGACAGCACGGTGAGCAGCGAAATCACGTAGAATGCGGCGGCGATATATTCGACCGGACCGGCATGGAAGGCGGCCAGCGCCAGCAGCGTCGAGCCGGCAGCAATGGCAAGCACGATGCCCACCGCATGGACGATGCCGTCGGCGATCATTTCGGCGCGCGAATAGTGCCAGCGTCCCATGAAGGGGATTTCGATCTGGGGTATCTCGATCTGGGATTTCGGGCCGATATGCGTCATGAACGATCCTGCATCCGCCTATTTGGGCGGATGCCGGACAGCATTTCAAGCTTTCGTTGCGGTTTTGCGACTGCGGCGGTTCAGCGCGCCAAGTCCGGGTTCATGCTTTTCGGGATCATAGTCTAGCGCGGCGTCACTGGCTTCCTGACGGTCTTCAACAGCGCACGCTGGATGATCTCGTTGCCGGCGACGATCGAGCCGCCATCCAGCATGTTCTGCCCGCCGGCGAAGTCGGAGATGAAGCCTCCCGCCTCGCGGATCAGCAGGATGCCGGCGGCGATGTCCCAGGCCGACAGGCCGGTTTCCCAGAACCCGTCCATGCGGCCGGCAGCGACATAAGCGAGATCGAGCGAGGCGGAGCCGAGGCGGCGCACGCCCGAAACTTCGGCCATCACGTTGCGCAACTCGACCAGGAAATTGCCATGCTGGCCGCGGCCGAGATGCGGCACGCCGCAGCCGATCACCGTGTCGATCAGCTTGGTGCGGCCGGCGACCCGCAGCCGGCGGTCGTTCATGAACGCGCCGCCGCCGCGCTCGGCGGTGTAGAGTTCGTCCATCGCCGGATTGTAGACGACACCGGCGACGATCTGGCCCTGGCGCTCCAGCGCGATCGAGATGGCGAAGAGCGGAATGCCGTGCAGGAAATTGGTGGTGCCGTCGAGCGGGTCGACGATCCAGCGGTGCTGGCCGTCGTCGCCTTCGATCAGGCCGCGCTCCTCCATCAGGAAGGCGTAGCCCGGCCGCGCCTTCGACAGTTCAGTGAAAAGGATGTCTTCGGCCTTGCGGTCGGCCTGGCTGACATAGTCGGCCGGTCCCTTCATCGAGACCTGCAGGTTCTGCACTTCGCCGAAATCGCGCGACAGCGAGCGACCGGCCTTCATAGCCGCCTGGACCATGACATTGAGGATCGCGGAACGCGCCATTGTACTTCTTCCTGCTGCGCTTCTTCCTGCTGCCGGGCCTATTTGCTTCGAGGCATGATCTTCTCCAAAAAAGTCTGCAAACTTTTTGGGATCATGCCTATTTGCTTTGAAGCATGATCTTATCCAAAAAGTCTGCAAACTTTTTGGGATCATGCCTTAGTCGGCGCGGCGCACGTAAGTGATTTCGTTGGTGTCGACGATAATACGCTCGCCCGAGCCGATGAAAGGCGGCACCAGCACGCGAATGCCGTTTTCCAGCATCGCCGGCTTGTAGGACGAGGCCGCGGTCTGGCCCTTCACCACCGGGTCGGCCTCGGTGATCGTCAGCGTCACCTGGTCGGGCAGCGAAATGCCGATCGGCCTTTCGTCATAGAGCTGGACCGTCACCATCATGCCGTCCTGCAGGAAGGCAGCGCGATCGCCGACGAAATCCTTCTGCAATTCAAGCTGCTCGTAGCTTTCGGTATCCATGAACACCAGCGCTTCGCCCTGCTCGTAGAGGAAGGAAAAGTCTTTTAGATCGAGTCGGATCTGCTCGACTGTCTCGGCCGAGCGAAAACGCTCATTGAGCTTGGTGCCGTTGATCAGGTTCTTCAGCTCGACCTGGTTGTAGGCGCCGCCCTTGCCGGGCTTGACGGTGTTGGTTCTGACCGCCACCCACAGGCCGCCATCATGCTCGATGACATTGCCGGGACGGATTTCGTTGCCATTGATCTTGGCCATGATGATGTGATCCGGAATGAGATTTTCGCGACGAAAGCGATTTGGCGCCTCCAAGACCACAAATCGCCAGGAGAGGCAAGGGAGTGGACAAGGGGTGGCATGAGAGGGAGTGGGGGGCGGAGCCATCCCCTCGCCAGCATCCAACCCGCGCCAATGCCAGATAATTCACTGTCCGCGACGCCTTACGGCAGGCGGTTGGCCTTCTGCAGCGCCTGCTTGGTCTGGTCGTCGGTCAGGCCCTGCAGAAAATCGTCCATCTGCGGGTCGATCAGCCCGGCGCGGCGTGCGACGACGTACCAGGCGCCGGCAAGGATCGGATCCGGATCGGTGCCGATGCCGGCCATGTAAAGCTTGGCGAGGCGGTTCTGGGCGGCGACATTGCCGCCCTCGGCGGCCTGTTTCATCCAGCCGAAGCCGGACTTCAGGTCGCGGGCGCCACCGCGCCCTTCGATCATCCAGGCGGCGAGATCGATCTGCGCCGTATCGTAGTTCTGCCTTGCTGCCTGCGCCAGCAGGCCGCGCGCCTGGGCATCGTCGCGCGGCTTGCCGCCGACGCCATTGGCATAGACCTGCGCCATCGCATATTGCGCGTCGGCAAGGCCGGTTGCGGCGGCGCGCTGATAGTAGGACACGGCCTTTGCGATGCCGGCATCGCCGGGATCCTGCTGGACCAGCAGCTGCGCGAAATTGAACTGTGCCAGACGGTTGCCAGCCTCGGCGGCGGCTTGCATCAGCGCGTAGGCCCCTTTCTCGTCCTTCTTGACGTAGCGGCCGTCGAGCAGCATCAGCGCATATTGGAACTGCGATTCGGGTATGCCCTGCTCGGCGGCAAGCGCGTACCACTTCGCCGCCTCTGCCGCGTCGACCGGCACGCCAAGGCCGCGCGACAATATCTCGGCGATCAATGTCTGCGCCGCCGGATCGCCGTTCTGGGCGCGAACCAAAGCGAGGTTGTAGGCCGTCTTGTAAAGGCCGCGCTGGAAGGCGCCATAGGCAGAATCCGACGGCTTGGCACCGAAGCGGTCGGGATTAATGGCGTCGGCCGAAGGCAGCGGCGCCGTGGTGGCGGGCTGCGGCAGCGGCGTGGCGATCGGCTTGTCCGTGTTTGCAGCGATGTCGGGATTGGCTTGCGGCAACGGGACGGTTTCCGCCACGGCGGCCTGCACCGTGAGCGGCGCAAGCAAAGCACCGAAAAGGATTGTCCGCACCGGCACGTCAGTCCTCGAAACGCGGCGCGGTTTCGTCGAGCAGCGCATTGGCGCTGGCGACTGCCATCTTTGGGTCGATGCCCTCGGCAAAGACGGCGCTGGACAGCGCCACGAATTCGGCGCCGGTGGCAGCCACCGCTTCCACCGAAGCGATGTCGGACCCGGCCATGACGATGCAAGAGATCTGGATCACATCCGCCCACCATTGCCCCAGCGACAGGTTGCGCGGGTGCGGCTCCGGCTTGTTGTCGTAGCCGAAGCGGCCGAAGAAGATGTAGTCGGGCCTGAGCTCGCCGAGCTCCAACGCATCGTCGCGGGTCTTGGCGCCGCCGCTGCCGACCATCATTTTTGCCTGGAAACGTTCGATCGTCTCGGCGAGTTCGGCCTTGCCAGCCTCGACATGGATGCCATCGGCCTGGACGCGGCCGGCGATACGGGTGTCGCCGGCAATGATGACAGCGATGCCTGCCGCTTGCGCCGCCGGCACGACCTGTTCGGCGAAGGCCTGGAAGGAGGCTTCGTCCATGCCGTTTTCGGGCAGGATGAGCGAGGCGACGTCGCCGCCCTCGAACGCCGCGCCGATGCGCTCAGCCGGCACGCCTGGCGGCGCGATCAGCACGATGCGGCAGCGATTTGGAGGCGTTGCGTCGTTCATTGGTTTTTGACCCGGTTTTCGCCTATGCCGGGCGAAGATGGTTGCATTGCGGCATAGAGCAAAGTGCCGGCCTTGAACAGGCGGGCGGTCAGGACCGTTGGCGCATGATTGTCGCACGGCGACGGTGTTGCCTCACTTGATTGCCTGGGTGCTCTCGGCTGGGGTCTTCGATTTCCACAGCGTCCAGCCGAGATTCATGCCTGCGGCGGCGACCAGGATGGCGGCGCCGCCGACGATCTGGGCCGGATGCAGCCGGTGGCCGAAGGCGACGACATCGACCAGGATCGCGACCACAGGGTAGATGAACGACAGCGACCCCTGCAGATAGGTTGGCAGTTTCTGAATGGCGCCGTACATCAGGATGTACATCAGACCGGTATGGACGACGCCAAGCGTCGCCAGCATGCTCCAGTTCCACACGTCGGCGGGAAGGTGGGAAAGGTTGGCGAAGGGTGCCAGGATGACGACGCCGACGCAGACCTGGATCAGGGCGATCAGGTGCGGCGGTGTGCCTTTGAGCTTCTTGGTGACGATGGCGGCGACGGCCCAGAAGAAAGCCGCACCCAGCGCCATCGCGATGCCGATAAAATAATCCGTGCCGAAATTACCTGTATTGGGGCCTGCATCGGAGCCCGCATCAGGCGAGCCTTGCACGATCAGCAGCAAGCCGGCGAAGGCGATGCCAAGCCAGGCCAGCTTTGTCAGGGTCAGCCGCTCCGAGAAGAAGAGCGAGCCAAAGCCGACCAGCATGAAGGGCTGCGTGTTGTAAACAGCCGTGGCGATCGAGATCGAGGCGCGGGAAAACGAGCTGAACAGCAGCAGCCAGTTGACGACGATGGCAGCACCTCCGAGAGCCGAGATCGCCACAATGCGCAACGACAGCCTGCCGCGCAGCAGCCCCAGGGCAGCGCAGATGATCAGCAGCGTTATCGCGCCGAAGGCACAGCGCCAGAAGACGACGTCCATGATGGGCTCGCCCGACATGACGACGAACCATCCGATCGTGCCGAGGATCACCATTGCGGCCGTCATTTCGACCGTGCCACGCACCGTGCTGTCCATGAATATTGCCTCTCGAAACGCTGAGGGTTGATAATCCCATGCCACATCAGCGCTTTCTATAATTTGCGCTAGGTGATATGCTAGCTATGCCTAATTAAATAAGGTCAAGGCGGCTTTTTACCTGGGAATGTCAAATGCTGGACGATCTGGACCGACGCCTTCTCGAAATCCTGATCAAGGATTCGCGAACCTCATTGAAGGACCTGGCCCAGCAGGTAGGACTGTCGTCGCCGAGTGTCGCGGAACGCCTGCGTCGGCTGGAGGATCGTGGCGTTATCAGGGCTTTCACCGTCGAAATCGATCCCCAAGCGCTCGGCTACACCTTGCAGGCGATCGTTCGCATCCGGCCCTTGCCGGGCAAGCTGCATATTGTCCAGAAGCTGATCGAGGAGATTGCGGAGTTTGGCGAATGCGACAAGGTGACGGGCGACGACTGCTTTGTTGCCCGGCTCTTCGTGCGCTCGATCGGCGACCTCGACAAGCTTCTCGACCGTATCGCCGACAAGGCCGAAACGAGCACAGCCATCATCAAGGCGCAGCCGATCCGCAGGCGCCCACCGCCGCTCGCCGCAACCGCCATCTCAAATCCGTAACAGACCTCAGCACGAACGACGCACAGCGTCGTGTGCGCATTTGCAGTCGCGGCGCGAAAGTTTATCGGCTATTCCAGCGTCTACACGCTTTCCCTCCAACCGCTCCCCGTCGATGTCAGGCCTGCTTCTCGATCCGTGGTTCTATGCCGCCGCCATTCCAGCCGTCATCCTGGTCGGTCTGTCCAAGGGCGGCTTTGGCGGTGCGGTCGGTTTCGTCGGCGTGCCGCTGATGGCGCTGGCCATGCCGCCGGTGCAGGCAGCCGCCATCCTGCTGCCTATACTGTGCCTGATGGACATCGTCTCGGTGTGGACATGGTGGGGTGTCTACGACCGCAAGGTGCTTGCGGACATGATGCCGGGGGCGGTGATCGGCATCGGCCTCGGCTGGCTGACCGCGGCGCTGGTGACAGCGGAAATGGTGCGGCTGATCGTCGGCGCCGTGGCGATTATCTTCGTGCTTCGCTGGGTCTATCTACAGATGCGGCACGGTGCGAGCCACTCAGCCGAGCCCAACCGCGCGGCTGCCGCCTTCTGGGGGACGGTCGCCGGCTTCACCAGCTTCGTCGCCCATGTCGGCGGCCCGCCCTTTCAGGTCTATGCGCTGCCGATCCGTCTCGATCCGAAAGTGCTGTCGGGAACCGCTGCAATCTTCTTTGCCGCCACCAACGCGTTGAAGCTTATCCCCTATTTTGCGCTCGGACAGTTCGACACCACCAACCTGACCGCGTCGGCGGTTCTGGTACCGATGGCGCCGCTCTCGACCATCGCCGGCGCCTGGCTGGTGCGGAGGATGCGACCGGCACTGTTCTACCCCTTCACCTATGCGACCGTAGCGGTCGTCGCGGTCAAGCTCCTGTGGGACGGGATCGCCGGCCTTCTCTAGATTGCCAGCCGATGGAAGTCGCCGGCGCTCAAGGATTGCGCAAGCGGGTCACGCCGTCTTCTGCTATCCTGGCAGCGCCGGGGAAGGGTCGGGCGCGATGCGACATCGTCCAGAAACATTGCCGATGCTAATGCGTCGATGCCGGGGACCCGGTGGCGGGGCGACCGCCTGATCTCAACCCATTCCCATGACGGGAAAAGGCAAATCGGGGCAAAACATGCAAAAGGTAGCACGAAACTTCTTCACGCTGGCCGTCGTCTACGCACTGGTCGGGATGGCGCTCGGCCTACAGATGGCGATCAGCAAAGATCATGCGCAGATGCCAACCCACGCCCACATCATGGTGGCCGGATGGCTGATGTCGGCGGTGTTTGCCTTCTTCTACCATCTGTTTCCGGCAGTCGCGGAAAAGACGCTTGCCACCGTCCATTTCTGGTTGACGGCAATCAGTGGCACCGGCCTGTTGATCGGCCTTTACATCATGCTTGCCGGCAACCCGGCGATCGAGCCGCTGGTGGCAACATCCTCGATGGTCTTTTACGCGGGGCTGCTGCTGTTCGCCTACATCGCGCTGCCGGTGGTGTGGAAAGCCGAGCGGCATCCTGAGGCGCAAAAGGCCTGAGTCCAAAGGTCTGCATTGTGCTGTTACGGCACAGGCGGACGACGCTTGTTCAAAAAATATCCGCGCCGTTAAGGCATCATTAAGCTTTACAGGCGTTTACTATGTGCATCCAGTGATCTGGATTCTTACCGAGTGGTTGGAGCCACTTTGTTTGACGCCTCCCTGTTAAACTCCTGAGAGCCGCCTTATCCGCGGCTCTTTTTTTGTCCGCGATCCGGATTGCCGGTCGCCTGCGCCGCTGCGCCGCCGTTAACCGTTTGTTAAACATGTGCTTGCCTTCACCGGCGCCGAAGCGCATTTTCAAGCCTCGGTCATATAGGGTGCAGGCGTGACGGCGATGACGCCGATTCGGCCGGCTGTGGGCAAGTGCAGGGCGTATCGATGAACGATCCTTCGAAGGGAAGCGCAAAAACCATCAAGCTGGCGGAGCGCCGGGTTTTCTCCCAATCCTTCAAGCCGCTCTACCAGGAAGGCATGGGCCTGGTCGAGCAGGCGGCCGAATATCTGGACGGCAAGGGCCGGGCCGAGGCGAAGAAACTGTCCAGGCTGGCGGCGACGCTCTATGCGGCCGAGTCGATGCGACTGACCACGAGGCTGATGCAGGTCGCCTCCTGGCTGCTTCTGCAGCGCGCGGCGAATTCCGGCGAGATGACTCGCGATCAGGTTGCTTCCGAAAAATCCAAGGTGCGTCTCGATACCGCTTCCGCCAACAACGATGCCGCAGGCTGGGTCGAACTGCCCAAGGATTTTCTTGACCTCATCGACCGCTCGCTGCGCCTGCAGGCGCTGGTGCGTCGCATGGACGAGGAAATCTACGGCGGCGCCGTGGCCGAGGTCGCGCCATCCGACCGCCGCATCAATCCGGTTTCCGATCAGATCACGCTGCTCAACACGGCTTTCGCCCGCGGCTGACAGGCCGCTCGATGTTCTCCGCTAAACGCCAGGAGCGTCCTTGTGCGGGCCAATCCTCAAGTCGTGTTTGGGCCGAAATGGGGCCCGACAGCGGACTGGCAGCTTCAGGCTGCGGATCTTCAAGAGCGGACATTCATGTCGGCGTGGGCATCGTCGTGAGCTGACCTAGTCGGACATTCCAGGCTCAAATTTTCTCCCGGATAGCGACCTTGAGCGGAACTCACCGCTTTGACCCTAAGCTGCCGTTTCACGGAACCACCTTGGGACTTCGGCTCGGTGGGACAGCGGACGTTCAGCCACATCCACGTCAGACCTTGCATAGGGAAATGACAAAAGCCCCGGAAGCGGTCGATCCGGGGTCGACCATGTCCTTGTCTGATCAGGGACTATGATGCCATCGCTGCGTCGGCCGCCTCGGCGGCGCGCCGTCTCAGCAGGTCATGTTCCCGCCTGTTGCCCGCCAGCGCCGCGGCCGCTTCGAACGCGGCGCGCGCCTCCTCGTAACGGCCGAGCTTGTGGAGTAGGTCGCCGCGAACGCTCGGCAGCAGGTGATAGCCTTTGAGCGCCGGCTCGCGCGCAAGGCGGTCCACGATCACCAGTGCCGCTTCTGGGCCCTCGGCCATGCCGACGGCAACCGCGTGGTTGAGGTCGATGATTGGCGAGCGCACGACAGCCGCCAGTTCCGAATAAAGTCCGGCGATGCGCGACCAGTCGGTATCGCCCGCCGTCCTCGCCTGGGCGTGGCAGGCGATAATCGTCGCCTGGAGGACGTAAATGCCGCCGGCTCCGCCTAATTCGCGTGCTCGCCCGAGCGCCTGCATCCCGCGCCGGATTTGGAGCTGGTCCCAGAGTGCGCGGTTCTGGTCCAGCATGAGGATTGGCTCGCCCCCTGCATCAGTACGCGCCGCCGTGCGCGAGGCGTTCAGCTCCATCAGAGCGAGCAGTCCATGGGCTTCGGGCTCGTGCGGCACGATGGAGGTGAGCACGCGGCCCATGCGAAGCGCTTCATTGCAGAGCCGGGGGCGCAGCCAGTCCTCGCCGCGCGCCGCGGTGTAGCCTTCGTTGAAGATGAGGTAGACGACCTCCAGCACCGAGGAGAGCCGCTTTGAGAGCTCCTCGCCGCTTGGGGTCTCGTAGGCCAGCCCCGATTCCGAAAGGGTCCGCTTCGCGCGCACGATGCGCTGGGCGATTGTCGCCTCCGGCAGCAGGAAGGCCCTGGCGATCTCCTCGGTTGTCAGGCCGCAGATCATCCGCAGTGCCAGCGCCGCGCGCGCCTCGTGCGACAGTCGCGGGTGACAGGCGGTGAAGATGAGCCGAAGCAGTTCATCGCCTATGTCGTCGTCCAGGGCCGAGTCGAGGTCGGGCATGGCCTGCTGCGCCTCCTCCATGTCCCAGGCGATAATGTCGTGCTTGCGCTCGAGCATCCGGCTGCGGCGCAGATGATCCAGGGCCCGGCGCTTGGCGGTCGCCATCAGCCACGCGCCGGGTTTTTCGGGAACGCCTGTGGCGGGCCACCGCTCAAGGGCGGCCAGCAGGGCTTCCTGCGTCAAATCCTCGGCCAACGGCACATCGCGCAGCATCCTCGCCAGACTGGTGATCAGCCGGGGCTGCTCGATCCGCCATACGGCGAGGATCGTGCGATGGGCGTCGGCGACCGTCATGGCCGCCGACCACGTCTGCAGGAACGTCGCCTCAAGGGCCGGCAAACGCACGGACCTCGCACGTGCCCTCCCAATCCGGCATGAAATCCTTGTGGAGCTGCATGAACTCGACCGCCGATGCCACAGCCTCTTCCTTGTTCCGGAACTCCATGATCGCGTAGCCCCCGATGACCTCCTTCGCCTCGACGAACGGGCCATCGATGACGCTGAGCTTCCCATCGGCGATGCGCACCTGCGCGCCCATCGCGACCGGCGTGAGCCCGCCCATGTCGACCATGCGGCCGGCCTTGATTTCCCGGTCGGCGAGCTTGTTCATCGCCTCGATGAGTTCCGCCGTTGGCGGTCCGGCGTGGGCGGAAGTGACGAACGACATGAAGCGCATTTGAGAACTCCTCCTGAGGCGAGCCGCGGACGTGATGACCGCTGAACAGTCTCGCTAATAAGTCGACGAACCAGTCCCCGGCGGATCGACATGCGCTTTGAATAAAATCACGCCCGGGCTCTAAAGACGATGGGAGAGTGAACAGGTCCGATTGACCAGCCCCATCTAACGCCGACAACTCGTCCAGCGTCGTGAGTTGCGTTGCCGTGTCAATTTTGGCGGCTAGGAGGCTGCTTGCGCATTCTTGAGGGGCAGTGGTTCTAACTTCCGCTAAGAGGTCAACTCCCGCCGTTGGACTTGTGTCAACTGAATGGCCGGTTCTGGCGCAATCGAGGCGACCCGTGCTTTTAACCGCTCTGCACGCGGAAGAAGCCGTTGGAGGACTAGGTTGGGTGGAAACTTGCCGTATGCGCGCCTGTCGGAACGACGTGATTGCGGCAAGGAGCGGACGTCGCCCCGCCTATGCGGCTTGCTCACTCTAGCGTCGGGGCGGTCCGCAGACCGTTGAATCGAAATCGCTACGAAGCCCACGGGCAGACCTTAGCCTCCTGCGCTGAGCATTTCGATGATTGTTAAATCCAAAGAATCACCACAGGACGGTGGCCGTCGAGCGAGTTTTCAGCAGCCCATTTCCGCAGCCTATTAATGTGCAACTTGGGAAGCTGCCGACATCAATTCCTCGGGATTCAGCGCTCTGAAGGTGTTGAGGCCATCCTCCAGAACTTCAGTGAAGTTCCAGCGTACGATGCCCGCCCGGTCGATTAGGAACTGACCGACAAGCTGCGCCTGGCTGGAAGCCATCGCCTGCTGATCGACTTCCGTAATCTCATATCCTTCCTTCTTGTTAAGAAATTCATTCATTGCCATGACGTCCATAGGCTCGGGCAACTCGCCCGGGAGATGGAACGGTATCGCCATGACCGTGTCCATCCCGACCTCGCGCAAGCCGAAAGCACGGTGCGAGGCTCGCTCCGGGTCGGATGCGGCGAGAAGATCGGGTGCCGGGTGGTAACGGAAATAGAGCCGCGCCCGCTCGACCGGCGTATTGACCACAGCCAGGCATTCGACGCCTTTCTCACGCAGGGCCGGCTTGAGTTGCGCCATCGCCGCGACATGGCGCCGGCAGAACGGACAGTGCAGGCCTCGGAACAAACCGATCAACAACGGGCTACGGCCTCGAAAATCATCGAGCGCGATCTTGCCTTCGCGTGAGATCGCATTGAGCACAACATTCGGTGCCCGGTCGCCCGGCTGCAGCGGGCGGTCAGCACTACTCGTGGACATGGACAACCTCCTCGCCCCGGGGTCAGTCAGGGAAAGCAGCACACCCAGCGTTTCGGAGGCGATCAAGTGCTGGGGCGAAAGCTTCCTGTGCCAAGGCAATAGCTTTCGACCTCTGCCATATTGCCGAGGTCGAGATTACGCGCGTTGCAAGCCCATCATAACACGAAAAAGCATCTGCGGGTGCCGCCAAATGTGGTGAATTACCTTACGCGAGCGCACTCCCGAATGCTCTTGCGCTGAAGGTCAGGTTCCCGACCTCGATTTGGAGGTTCAAGTCTGCAACGCCCAAGGTCGTCAACGGGTCGGTTTCGGACGATAAGCGAAGGTCCGCTCCCGAAAAGCGTCGGGAATGTCTGGAAATGGCGCAATCGAGGCGACCCGTGCTTTTAACCGCTCTGCACGCGGAAGAAGCCGTTGGAGGACTAGGTTGGGTGGGAAGCGGCCGTTCAATCTGTTCTGGAAGATGTTCGGGACGCAGCATGTGCAATGAACACTTCAATATCCACCTTTGGGTAGCCGAGAAGAGTGCCTTCTAGCCTCGCTAAATCATTCGACGTAAAAACGTCGAAGGCTTGTCCGCTGCGGCACATTCGGGAGATGAGCAGGCAGAGTTTGCAGCGCCATTCCTCTGTTGGCAGGCAGTAGCAGCGTTCTTCTACAGAGGTTGCAGGATCAAGGTGAGAGAACTTGAGAAGATAGCCTTCAGCGACATAGGGCTGGAAATGCGCGTCACCAATATCTTCGGCGTCCATACCGGGTTCCGCTGCGAACAAAGCCATCGGCTTCTCGCCCCGAAGCATAATTTCCAATTCGCGGCCATTATGTGACCCAATACCCGGCGGGGGCGTGCGTTTTGACATGAAAGCGTCTCCAAATCCTCTGGTGACCGCATCGTCGCAAGAAACACTTTGCAATCCGCTAAGGTCCGCAAAGGGTCGGTTTCGGACGATAAGCGAAGGTCCGCTCCCGAAAAGCGTCGGGAATGTCTGGAAATGGCGCTACCACGACCCTCAGCGTGGTCGGTTGGAATGGCGGCTTTCAGGAAGCGGCAATGCTGATCTCAACGGCGGACATCAGGCGCAAAGCCGCCACACGGTTAGCGTCTCACGAAGATCGCCTTTGGGTCAAAAGTACCCAACCCGGCGGCTGATATATGCTATTCTGACGGACACCTGCCGCGGTTTCCTCGGCTTCCGATGCTCACGGACCCAAATGTCCGCTCCGCTCCGGTTCTCGAAACCACCACTATATGACTCGCCGGAGCGACTTTCGAAACGGTCTTGTAGAGCCTCTCCTGGACGTAGCCAGAGCCTGTTTCTGGTTTGTTCACATTTCGCTGGCATCGCTGTCCGCCACGGGTAGACTTGGCGGATGGGGGAAACGATTCGCATCATCGGCATCGATCCGGGGCTGAGGCGCACCGGCTGGGGCATCGTCGAGAGCCTCGGCAACTCGCTGCGCTTCGTCGCCTCCGGCACCGTGCGTTCCGACGACAAGGCGGCCCTGGCGACGCGGCTTTGCCAGTTGCATGACGGGCTCGCCGAGATCCTGCATGCCACCATGCCGCACGAGGCGGCGGTCGAGCAGACCTTCGTCAACAAGGATGCGGCCGCGACGCTGAAGCTCGGCCAGGCGCGCGGCATCGCCATGCTGGTGCCGGCGCTGGCCGGCCTGGTCGTCGCCGAATATGCCCCCAACGCCGTCAAGAAGGCGGTGATCGGCGTCGGTCATGGCGACAAGAAGCAGATCCACATGATGGTCAAGGTGTTGATGCCGATGGCGACGTTCGACACCGACGATGCCGCCGACGCGCTGGCCATTGCCATCTGCCACGCGCATCACCGGCAGAGTGTTGTCTACAGGTTGGCAGCGTTGGGCTAGAGCGACGTGCGTCCATTTGGACGCATAAAGTACGCTCTAGCACTTTGATTCTACGCATCGTGCTTTTACGAAAATCGATTCCGATTTTCGCGCCGATGCTATAAGTTTGTTCTTGACTTGTTCTCGGGAGCTACAGTAAGTAATACCTGTGAGGTATTACCATGCGGGTGACAACCAAGGGACAGGTGACGATCCCGAAAGAGATACGGGATCGCCTGGGTATCGGCCCAGGCTCGGAGGTGGAGTTCTTGCCTACCGAGGACGGCGTCCGCGTGGTTGCGGTCAACGAGAACATTTCCGAAGAAGAGGCCTCTCGCAAATTCAGCCAACTGCTCGATCATATGGCCGGTACGTTGGACTTGGGAGGCATGACGACGGACGAGTATATGGAGTGGCTGAGGGGTCCACGTGAAGATCTCGACATTGATTGACACAAATGTCCTGATTGACGTTTGGGGTCCCGCCGGACGGGATACGAAGTGGTCGGCGTCGGCGATGACCCAATGCCGGCGCGATGGCGCACTCGTTATCAACACAATCGTCTGGTCCGAATTGGCGCCGCTGATAGCGACTGAGCCCGCCCTTCGTAAGGCAGTCGAGACGCTCAAGATGGATCGCGAACTCTTGCCTTGGGAAGCGGCATTCCTTGCCGGCGTCACGCATTCCCGCTATCGCCGCGCAGGCGGTCTCCGCGAACGAACGCTGCCGGATTTCTTTATTGGAGCCCACGCCGTCGTTGCTGGACATCGTTTGCTGACACGCGATGCCGCGCGCTATCGCAACTATTTCCCGGACCTCGACATCATCTCTCCCGAAACCTATCCATGAGGGCGCCCTTATCCATGAACGCTTTGTATCCATGAGAGTCTTGTATCCATGAGAGCTTTGGCATGATCGGCAAGCTGATATGATCGGCAAGCTCAGGGGCACGCTGGACGAGATCGACGAGGATTTCTGCATCATCGACGTGCACGGCGTCGGCTATGTCGCCCACTGCTCGACGCGCACGCTGGCCGCCTTGCCGGCCCCCGGCGAGGCGGTGGTGCTGTTCATCGAGACCTATGTGCGCGAGGACATGTTGAGGCTGTACGGTTTCCAGTCGGTGCTGGAGCGCGAGTGGTTCCGGCTGTTGATGAGCAACGTGCAGGGCGTCGGCGCCAAGGTGGCGCTGGCCATTTTATCGACGCTGGCACCGGCCGAACTCGCCAATGCCATCGCGCTGCGAGATATTGCCATGGTCAGCCGCGCGCCCGGCGTCGGCAAGAAGGTGGCCGAGCGCATCGTCACCGAACTGAAGAACAAGGCGCCGGCGTTTGCGGGCGCTGCCTCGGGCACCATCGGCCTGAAGCAGGAGCTTGGCGACGGCGTCGCGCCGGCGCCGATCACCGACGCCGTCTCGGCGCTGGTCAATCTCGGCTATTCGCGCGATACCGCCGCCAATGCTGTGGCGGCGGCGCTGAAAAGCGCCGGCGAGGACGCGGATGCGTCGAAGCTGATCCGCTTCGGGCTGAAGGAACTGGCGCGGTGAAACTGCGCTTGTCCCGTTCTCTGCCCTGTGCAAGGAAGGCGGCATGAGCCTTTCGCCACGCCTCATTGCTCCCGACAAGCGCGGCGAAGATGCCGAGCAGACCTTGCGGCCGCAGACGCTCGGCGACTTCGTCGGCCAAGCGGCGGTGCGGGCCAATCTCAAAGTATTCATCGAGGCGGCCAAGGGCCGCAGCGAGGCGCTCGACCATGTGCTGTTCGTCGGCCCGCCCGGCCTCGGCAAGACGACGCTGGCGCAGATCATGGCACGCGAGCTCGGCGTCAATTTCCGCTCGACCTCCGGTCCGGTCATCGCCAAGGCCGGCGATCTCGCAGCACTGCTCACCAATCTCGAAGACCGCGATGTGCTGTTCATCGACGAGATCCACCGGCTCAACCCGGCGGTCGAGGAAATCCTCTATCCGGCGATGGAGGATTTCCAACTCGATCTGATCATCGGCGAAGGGCCGGCGGCGCGCTCGGTCAAGATCGATCTTGCCCGCTTCACCCTGGTCGCCGCCACCACCCGGCTCGGCCTTTTGACCAATCCGCTGCGCGACCGCTTCGGCATTCCGGTCCGCCTCAATTTCTACTCGGTCGAGGAACTGGAGCAGATCGTGCGCCGCGGCGCCCGCATTCTTGCCATGCCGCTCGGCGACGATGGCGCGCTGGAGATCGCGCGGCGCGCGCGCGGCACGCCGCGCATCGCCGGCCGGCTGTTGCGCCGCGTGCGCGATTTTGCCTCCGTCGCCGGCGACGGTCACGTCGACCGCCAGATCGCCGACGAGGCGCTGACGCGGCTCGAGGTCGATGCGCTCGGCCTCGACGCGCTCGACCGCCGCTATCTCTCGATGATCGCGCGGAATTTTGGCGGCGGGCCGGTTGGCATCGAGACCATCGCGGCAGGGCTTTCCGAGCCGCGCGACGCCATCGAGGACATCATCGAGCCCTATCTGATCCAGCAGGGTTTTATTCAGCGCACACCGCGCGGCCGCGTGCTGACCGCCAATGCCTGGCGGCATCTCGGCCTCGATGCGCCGAAGGACCTGGCGCAGCAGCAGATCAGCCTGTTCCAGGAAGAGTAGCCGCGCGGCCGTCATCCCTGCGCAAAATCTCCTCATCTTGGTCAGCTTGCCGGCGCATTTGCCGGCTCTAACGCTCCGAGCTGTGGGGACCGTCGGTTCCACGAACGACGGAGCTGAGCGATGATCACCAGACGCGGCTTCCTGCGCCTCATCGGCGGTTCCTTCCTATCTGCCGTGTCGCTCAGTGCTTATGCGGTTGGCCTCGAGCCGATGTTGCTGACGCATGTAAAGCGCTATTCACTGACGCCGCCAAACTGGCCTGCAGGATTGCGGCTTCGCGTCGTCGCTCTCGCCGATATTCATGCCTGCCGGCCATGGATGACGCCGGAGCGGATCAGGTCGCTTGCCGAACGGGCGAACGCCCTGCAACCGGATCTGATTGTCCTGCTTGGCGACTATGCAGCCGGCACACGCCTGGTTACGGACTGGGTGGCTGGCTCCGAATGGGCGCCGGCCTTGTCAGGACTGAAGGCGCCGCTCGGCGTGTGGTCAATCCTTGGCAATCACGACTGGTGGGAGGACCTTTCCGCGCAGAAGGCCGGGTTGGGGCCGACGGTGGCGCGCCGGGCGCTCGAGAGCGCCGGCATACCGGTCCTGGAAAACGATGCGGTGCGCCTGGAAAAAGACGGGCATGGCTTCTGGGTCGCCGGACTTGCCGACCAACTTGCGCTGCGGCCGGGCAAGGCCTGGGGCCGCAGCAGGTTCAAAGGACTGGACGACCTGCACGGCACGCTGGCAAAGGTGAGCGACAAGGCTCCCGTTATCCTGCTCGCACATGAGCCGGACATATTCCCGAAGGTCCCGTCACGGGTATCGTTGACGCTTTCAGGTCATACCCATGGCGGACAGGTGCGGTTGCTCGGCTATTCTCCGGTCGTGCCATCCCGCTTCGGCAACCGTTTTGCGTACGGCCATGTCGTGGAGGAGAACCGCAACCTGATCGTCTCCGGGGGTCTCGGCTTCAGCATCCTGCCGGTGCGTTTCGGGATGCGCCCAGAGATTCTTTCGATCGAACTGGGGCCAGCGCTTCAATGAAGTGACCTGATCGCATTCATCACATCGGGCTCGGCCTTGTCGCCAGCAAACGCATCGACGATGCCGAAGGCGCCGCCATAGCTCCAGACCGACCAAGAGAAGCCATGGGCTTCGGCGCGCGCGATCATGTCCCTGACATAAGCGGCACGGTATTCGGCCGGCATCACATAGGCATTGCCATATTCCTGGCGGATCATGCCGAATTCGCCAAGCATGATATTCTCCGGCCTGATGCCGTTGGCCTTGGCCCAGCCCTGGACCCTGGTGAACGGTGCATCCATCGTCTCGCGCAGCTTCTCATCCGTGTCCAGGCTGGTGATCTGCTCGTCGAGATAGGCAAGCAGGCCGCTCTGGCGCGCCCACGGCGCCTCGGCCTTGATCCTTGCGCGGATCGTATCGAGCGCCGCCTCCAGCTGGGCGCGCGGGACGGCGCTGAGCGGATAGGGCAGGCCGGTGACATAGGGGATGAAGTCGCCGGCCCAGGTCGCGCCCTGATGGGTCAGCAGGAATGGCTCGTAGGAGTGAAAGGTCCAGATGATGTTGTCGTCGGCGATCGCCTTTGGATCGATCTTTGCCAGCGATGCCGCACTGGAATAGCAGGCGCCGGTCAGGATCAGGGTGAGCTTGGTGGCCGACGAACGCGCCGCCGCGAACAGTTTCTGCTGGCGCTCCGGCCACAGGTCGGCGCCGTCGGCGTCGCAGTCGACGACCGGCTCGTTCATCGGCTCGAAAGCGACCTGGCGCGGATCCTCATCGGCCAGCGTGCGCGCCATCTTGCGCACCATTTCGACATAGGCGTCGAACATTTGTGGATCGTCCATCACCTCGCCCATGCCGATCTTGCGGCTGCTGCCGCTGGGGATCAGATGCATGTCCACGATTACTTTCAGTCCGGCACGGTTGATCGTGCGCACCGAGCCCAGCACGCTGGCATAGAGTTCGTCGCGCAGTGCCAGCGTCTCGCCGGACAGGAACGGCGACGGATCGACCGGCATGCGCAGGAAATCGAAGCCGGCGCTCTTCAGCGCCTTGAGGTCGTCGTCGTTGAGGAATTTGCGCCATTCCGGATAGGGCAGGATTGCCCGCCGGTCGCCCCATTTGTCCTCGCCCGGCCATGTCGTCCATTGGTCGAGATTGAGGCCGCGCTTCATCGAAAAGCTCGCCGCCTGGCCTGGCAGCACCAGCGCGGCCAGCACAACCAGCGCCGCTATTGAGGTCTTGATCATCGCCGTCAACAGTGCCATCGGGTTCATGCGCCAAGTTAATGCGTGTCGCTCAAAACTGTGCAGCGGTCTTGCGACGACGACGCGCCGGAAACAACCACCTGAAGCGCGTCGCGCTTCAGGTGCCCGATCAGGCCCAAAAAGGAAAGCGCGATGGACGATCATGGTGAATCGGCGGCGCTCTGCGCCGGGCTTTCCGGCGCGCTGACGGAATTCGGCCACCGGCTGATGGCGCGGGTCTATTATGCCGACACCGATTTCTCCGGCGTCGTCTATCACGCGCGCTATCTCGAATTCTTCGAGCGCGGCCGTTCCGATTATCTCAGGCTTGCCGGCGTCCACCACACCGAGCTTGCCGACGGCAAGCATGGCGAAAGAATAATCTGGGTGGTGCGGCGCATGGAAATCGACTTTCGCGGCTCCGCCCGCATGGACGACATCCTGACCATCGAGACGCGCACCGAGGACATTTCGGGCGCCCGCATCATCATGGCGCAGCAGCTGAAGCGCGGCGGCGAGGTGCTGGTCGAGGCGCGGGTCGAGGCGGCGATCATCGGCGAGAACGGCCGGCCAAGGCGCTTTCCGAAGGAATGGATCGCAGCCTTCATGCCCAACACAAATCGATAGTTCAAATCGGTAAGTTGCCGACCCCAATGATCGGCTGACGATGCCAGGCGGCTCGCCCAGGGCGCGGCAATGCGCCGCGCTGTCCGTCCTAACCCATCCTTAACCATAACGGTTCATGAAGAGAGTGGTGAAGATTGGAGGAATCCAGCGCCTTCCTTTCACCAAGATTTGCCCTGAAAAGGCCGCCAACGGTGCATTTTGGGGTTATTCCGCAAGCGTTGCGCGAACGGACTACAAGGGATGCCTATGGGCCAGCCGCCAGCCGTGCCCGAAAATTCTTAAGGACGTAACCATGGAAAATATCGCACTCGCCGAACCGGGCGCGCATTTGTCGATTTGGGCGCTGTTCACGCAGGCCGGTTGGGTGGTCAAGCTGGTCATGATCGGGCTGCTCTGCGCCTCGATCTGGACCTGGGCGATCATCGTCGACAAGCTCGTCGCCTATGGCCGCATGCGGCTCGCGCTCAATCGCTTCGAACAGGTGTTCTGGTCCGGGCAGTCGCTGGAAGAGCTCTACCGCACGCTCGCCGACCGCAAGACGTCAGGCATGGGCGCCATTTTCGTCGCCGCCATGCGCGAATGGAAGAAGAGCTTCGAGAAGGGGGCGAAATCGCCGCTTGGCCTGCAGACCCGCATCGACAAGGCGATGGACCTGGCGCTGACCCGCGAAATGGAAAAACTGGAAGGGCGGCTTGGCTTTCTCGCCACCACCGGCTCGGCGGCGCCCTTCATCGGCCTGTTCGGCACCGTGATCGGCATCATGACCTCGTTCCAGGCGATCGCCGCATCCAAGAATACCAGCCTGTCGGTGGTCGCACCCGGCATTGCCGAGGCGCTGCTGGCCACGGCAATAGGCCTGCTCGCGGCTATCCCCGCGGTCATCGCCTACAACAAGCTGTCGTCGGACGCGAGCAAGATCGCCGTGCGCATGGAAGGGTTCGCGGACGAGTTCTCCGCCATACTCTCGCGCCAAATCGATGAAAAAGTCGCGCAGAAGACCTGAGGAACAATCATGGGAATGTCTGTAGGCGCGGGTGGCGGAGGACGCGGTGGTCGCGGCCACAGGCGGCGCGGCCGCCATCATGCGATGATATCGGAAATCAACGTCACGCCGATGGTCGACGTGATGCTGGTGCTGTTGATCATCTTCATGGTCGCCGCACCCTTGCTGACGGTCGGCGTGCCGATCGACCTGCCGGAGACGAAGGCCAAGGCGATGAACGCCGATACCCAGCCGATCACGATTACGATCGACGGCACGGGCAAGATTTTCCTGCAGGAAACCGAAATTCCGCAGGAAGAGCTGGTCGCCAAGCTGCAGGCGATTTCCAAGACCGGCTACGAAGAGCGCCTCTTCATCCGCGGCGACAGGACCACCAACTATGGCGCCGCGATGGAAGTGATGGGTCTCATACAGGACGCCGGCTACAAGAACATCGGGCTGCTTTCACTGCCGAAACAGGATCAGTAGACGCTAGATGAGAACCGGCCTCACCACATCGGTGATCTTGCATGCGGTCGCGATCGGCTTCGGCCTGTTCACGCTGTCGGCGCCGGCGGCGTTGCCGGCGTCCGATGCCGAGTCGCTGGCGGTCGAAATCGTGCCGATGGAGGCGATCGCACAGACACAGAAAGGCGATAAGAAAGCTGCGGTGAGCGAAAAGCCGGCGCCACTGCCGACCCAGCGCCCGGACATCGTGGCCGATGCGCAGACGGTCGGCGACAACAGCGTCGATACCGACAAGCCGCCGACGCCGGATCCCAAGCCACAGCCAGTCGATAAGGCTGAGGCGCCGCCGCCCGCGCCGACGCCGAAGGAAAAGCCGAAGCCCGAGGACGTGCCGAAACCGAAGGAGCAGCCGAAGCCTGTCCCGGCGACGGAGGTCGCACCGGTGCCGCAGCCGAAGGAAGAGGTCAAGCCCGAGCCGGTCAAGCAGGCGGAGCCAAAACCGACACCGGCCAAGGAGCCGGCGCCGACGCCGCCGCAGGACAAGACCGCCGCCATCGACCCGAAGCCTGAGGTCAAGCCGGATGCCGTCGCCGAAGCGATTGCCAAGGAGCCGCCAACCGAGGAGACGCAGCTTCCGGACTCTGCGCCCGCCCCGCAGGCGCGGCCGAAGCCGCAGCCGGCCCAGGCCGAAAGCGCCAAGGCGCCGGAGCGCAAGGACGCCGACAAGCCGGTGAAGGAAGCCTCGTCCAGGCCGAAATCGGAAGACAAGCAGTTCAACGCCGACGAGATTTCGGCGCTGCTCGACAAGCGCAAGCCATCCGGCGGCGGCGCCAAGCGCTCGACCCAGCAGGCGTCGCTCGGCGGCGACAAGAATCAGGGCCAGAAGCTCTCGAGATCGGAACAGGGTGCGTTGGAGGCCCAGCTTGGCGGTTGCTGGACCCTGCCGGTAGGGCTCGAGGGTTCGGAGAATTTCATCGTTGTAGTTCGGTTCAACCTCGACGCCTCCGGCAAGCTGGACGGACGGCCATCTGTCGAACAGTCGAGCGGAAACCGCCCGTTCGACGAAAGTGCCGTGCGCGCTGTTCAGAAATGCGATGTGGCCGGCCTGCAGGTTCCCGCAGGCAAACAAGACATCTGGGCCGATGTCCGGGTCACGTTCGATCCGAGGGAGATGCTGGGCTTATGAGCCTGGCGTCGCCCGTAGAAACATTGAAGAGAAGCGAGAAGATATGAAATCCATCCTCAAGCCGCTCCTGATGATCGTAGCGATGGCGCTGGGCATGACTGCCGCCGCCACCTTGCCGGCGCGGGCGCTCGTTGAGCTCAACGTCAACAAAGGCAATGTCGAACCGCTGCCGATCGCCATCACCGATTTCCAGGGCGGCGATGCGTTGGGCGCGGAGATTTCCGGCATCGTCAGCGCAGACCTGAAACGCTCTGGCCTGTTCGCGCCGATCGACAAGAGCGCCTTCATCGAAAAGATCTCCAACCCCGATGCCACGCCCCGCTTCGAGGACTGGAAGGTGATCAACGCCCAGGCGCTGGTCACCGGCAGCGTCAGCAAGGAGGCAGATGGCCGCGTCCGCGCCCAGTACCGGTTGTGGGACACCTTTGCCGGCCAGCAGATGTCCGGCGAGCAGTTCTTCGCCAACGACGCCAACACCAGGCGCGTCGCCCACATCATCGCCGACGCCATCTATGAGCGGCTGACCGGCGAGAAGGGCTATTTCGACACGCGCGTCGTCTTCATCGACGAATCGGGCGCAAAGAACGCGCGCAAGAAGCGCCTCGCCATCATGGACCAGGACGGCGCCAATATCCGCTATCTGTCGGACGGCAGGTCGATCGTGCTGACTCCGCGTTTCTCGCCAAACCGGCAGGAAATCACCTACATGTCCTACGAAAGCGGCCAGCCGAAGGTCTATCTGCTGCAGATCGAGACCGGGCAGCGCGAACTGGTCGGCGACTTTCCCGGCATGACCTTTGCGCCGCGCTTCTCGCCCGACGGCCAGAAGGTGATCATGAGCCTGCTGCGCGAAGACGGCAATTCCAATATCTTCGCCATGGATTTGAGAAGCCGCTCGACGACCAGGCTCACCAACTCGACGGCCATCGACACCTCGCCGTCCTATTCACCGGATGGCAGCAAGGTGGTGTTCACCTCCGACCGCGGCGGTCGCGCGCAGATCTATGTGATGGGCGCCGACGGTTCGGGCCAGACCCGCATCTCCTTCGGCGACGGCGTCTATTCGACGCCGGTATGGTCGCCGCGCGGCGATCTCATCGCCTTCACCAAGCAGACTGCCGGCGAGTTCCAGATCGGCGTCATGCGCGTCGACGGTTCGGGCGAGCGCATCCTTTCAACCGGCTTCCAGCAGGAGGGGCCGACCTGGGCGCCCAACGGCCGGGTGCTGATGTTCTTCCGCGATTCGGCCGGCGGCCCGAAACTCGTTTCAGTCGATCTCACCGGCCGCAACGAACAGTCGATCCCGACCGCGAATTTCGCGTCGGACCCGGCCTGGTCGCCGCTGCTCGAGTGAGGGGAATCGGAGAAATTCGAGAAATGAAGAATTTAAGAGAAGAAGAAAACGGGATTCCTCAATTCTTCAATTCGCTCTTTCCACGGCTTGGTCGCGTTTCAGCCGCATTTCCGCCTACGGTCCGCGCGCATTGTTGCCCCTCTGGGGGCCACCTCTGGTGGGACTTCTGGCAAAACGGCTGCGGACGGCAGCCGAAACCAAATTTTAACCGTGTTTCTTGAACGCCGGTTAACCCAAACGTGGTTACTGGACGATCAACGAAATCACTCGAATTGCGAAGGAGAGGCGGCATGGGTCGTATCGCAGCACTTACCAGAAACCCGGCGATGATCGCGCTGGTGGCGTTGCTCGCCATCGCCGGTTGCGCCTCGAAGAAGAACCTGAACAGCGCCGCCGATCTCGGTCTCAGCGGTGCCGGGGCGGCAACGCCCGGATCGGCCCAGGATTTTACCGTCAACATCGGCGACCGCATCTTCTTCGACACAGATTCGTCCTCGATCCGCGCCGACGCGCAGACGACGCTTTCGCGCCAGGCGCAATGGCTGAACCAGTACAGGCAGTATGCCATCGTCATCGAAGGCCATGCCGACGAGCGCGGCACGCGTGAATACAATCTGGCACTCGGCGCCCGCCGCGCCGCCGCCACCCGCGACTTCCTCGTCGCCAGGGGTGTTTCCGCCCAGCGCCTGAAGACCATTTCCTACGGCAAGGAGCGTCCGGTTGCGGTTTGCGACGACATCTCCTGCTGGTCGCAGAACCGCCGCGCCGTCACCACGATCAGCGGTGCCGGTTCCTGATCGGCAATTTTCCGATCGGCAGAAATGCAACACCTACGTGCGAAAGGCGGCTGCGGCCGCCTTTTTCATGTCCGGTGCCCGGATGGTGGGACTTGAAACAAAATTTGGCCGAAGTCCTGCGTCCTTGGTAAGAACCGAGGCGCCTGACGGTCCACTCCGATCGGAAGGCATGCAACAGGCAAACAATCCACTGCGAGAGGCACATGCATTTCAGATCGGTCTTGGGCGGCACGCTTGCGCTGCTGCTCGTATCAAGCGTCGCTGCCCCGGCAGTAGGCAATGAGCAAGGCACGGAAAAGAGCGGTTTTTCCTTCCGCCTGCCGACGCTCGGCATTTTCGGTGAAAAGCCGGGCATTTTCGGTGAGAAAAAGAAACCGGATCAGGTGCAATATGCACAGGATGGCACCGGCTCTACGGCGCTGCAGGAACAGCTCCGGCAAATGAACGGCAAGATCGAGGAGCTCAACTTCCAGGTGCTGCAGATGCAGGAGCAGATCCGCAAACAGCAGGAAGACAACGAGTTCCGCTTCCAGCAGCTGGAGGGCGGCTCGCAAGGCGCGCAGCAGCCACGCGAGCAGAAGAAGTCGGACGCCACCAACACCGACAGCAGCGTCGCCGAGGCTCCGGCGACGCATGCGCCGGCCGATGCGGGCACACCGCCCGCCGGCGGCCAGGAGGTCATCGTCGAATCACCGACAGGCGAACCCGGCGCGGTGATCCCGGGCACGCCGCCGAAGACGTTCGGCACCATCACGGTCGACAAGAACGGCAACGTGATCGACGCAGACGGCAAGACGCAGGCACATGCACCGGCACAGAACACCGCCCCCGCCCCCAGCGACCCGGCCGCTGGCACGCAGGCCGGCAAGTCCGACGATACGGTGGTCGCGGCGCTGCCCGCCACCGACGACCCGGAGGAGCTTTACCGCAATTCCTATCAGTTCATCCTGTCGGGCGACTACGGCACTGCCGAACAGGGTTTTCGCGACCACATCGCCCGCTTCCCCAAGGACGCCAAGACGGCGGACGCGCATTACTGGCTGGGTGAGTCGCTGCTCGGCCAGCAGAAGTACCGCGACGCGGCCGAGACTTTCCTCGCCGCCAGCAAGGATTATCCGAAAGCCAAGAAGGCTCCCGACATGCTGCTGAAGCTCGGTGTGTCGCTGGTCGGATTGAACCAGCGCGACGTGGCCTGCGCCACTTTCGGCGAGATCGGCAAGCGCTACCCCAACGTTTCCGGGGCGCTCAAGGAACGCGTCAAGCAGGAAAGGGCGCTCGCGGCGTGTTAGTTTTTCTCTTGCATGTCGTTGCCCCGGGGCGACTTTTGGGCGACATGCTTTGACGCCCGATACCGAGCCTGACCGTTCGGTTTTTTCGCAAATCGACTTTACCAGCGGCGCTGTTGCGGCCGTGTCCGGCGGCAGCGACTCGACCGCCCTTCTCCTTCTCCTCAAAGATCACCTCGACCGTACCGCGCCGGCAACGAAATTGTTGGCGGTGACGATCGATCACGGCCTGCGGCCGGGCTCGGCAGCGGAAGCGCAAGCCGTGGCCAGGCTTTGCGCCGGGCGCGGCATTGCCCACCGCACCCTGGTCTGGTCCGGGCGCAAGCCGTCGACCGGCCTGCCGGCTGCCGCGCGGGAGGCACGCTACCGGCTGCTGGCCGACGCGTCGCAGGCGGAAGGTATCGGCCTTATCCTGACCGGCCACACAGCCGACGACCAGGCCGAGACCGTGCTGATGCGGCAAGCACGCAGCCATAGGGTACGCGACGATGGGCGAGGTCTGGCCGGCATGGCGCCGGCCACCCTCTATGACTGGCGAATCTGGATCGCACGACCGCTTCTCGGCACACGGCGTGCTGCGCTGCGCGAAGTCCTGCGGCGCGCGAATGTCGGCTGGGCCGAAGACCCGACCAATGAAGACGAAGCTTTCGAGAGGCCGCGCATCCGCGCAGCGCTTGCCGACCGCAATGGTGCGCAGCGTGTGGAGGACGCGTTGGCGCTCGCCACGCGGGCTGCGGTGGAGCGCGAACAGCTTGGCCATCACGCCGCCGCGCTGATCCGTGGCTTTGCCAGCAGGCCCGCCGCCGGCCTTGTCCGTCTCGATCCGGGCTTTGTGACGGCCGGCGAGGCGGCGGCGGCCGTCTACGCGCTCCGCGTCCTGCTGGCGACTGTCGGCGGCGTTGCCTTTCTGCCCGACCAGGCTCGCAGCGAGGCGCTGCTCAACCGGCTGAGGCCCGGACCACCTGGCACAACCCCATTTTTGGCTGCCCCGTTTTGCGCTACTTTGTCGCGGACGGTGGTCGATGCACAGCGTGCCGGCATCTTCCTGCGCCGCGAAACCCGCAACCTGCCGCCCGCTGCTCCTGCTTTGGACAATGCCCTCTGGGACGGCCGCCGGAGGATCACATTGGGCGACAAACCGGGTGAATTTTTGATCGCGCCGCTCGGCGCGGCTGGTGCCGCAAGACTGGCGATCGCCGAAAACGGCACGCCGCCAAGCCTTGTCCGCGCGGCTCTGGCGGCCGAGCCGGTGCTGTGGCGCACAAGCGAACATCCCGGCGAATGCTCTAGTTCGTCGCAGGACAGCCCGGACTTGCCGGGAATGGCGGTAGGCCCGGTCGTCGCGCCCTTTGCCCGCTTCCTGCCGTCCTTCGACCTGGCGCCGGCTGGAACCGTCGCCGCGCTGATCTCCGCGCCGCGACTTCCTGCCCCGCCTTTCGGCGGCCACACTGCCGGTTGATCATGGGCGAAAGCTTAACCGCGACATGCTGTTCTGCTTGGCAATGAAGGGCGCCATCCCTATGTTAGACCCAAGTTTCCTCTCACGACGCGTGTCCGCTGGCGGACACCAACGGGACAATTGATGAATCCGAATTATCGCAATCTCGCGCTCTGGGCGATCATAGCGGTCCTGCTCATCGCTCTCTTCAATCTGTTCCAGACGCCGCAGACGCGCGGAGCAGCGAGTGACGTCCCCTATTCGCAGTTCCTGCAGGACGTCGCGGCCGGCCGGGTCAAGACGGTGACGATCGCGGGCGCCCGCATCTCGGGCACCTATACCGACACCTCTACCGGCTTCCAGACCTATTCGCCGGGTGATCCGTCGCTGGTTTCGAGACTCCAGGACAAGAACGTCACCATCAACGCGCGTCCCGAATCCGACGGTTCCAATTCGCTGTTCAGCTATCTCATCTCCTGGCTGCCGATGATCCTCATCCTTGGCGTCTGGATATTCTTCATGCGCCAAATGCAGTCCGGCTCCGGTCGCGCCATGGGCTTCGGCAAGTCGAAGGCCAAGCTTTTGACCGAAGCGCATGGCCGCGTCACCTTCCAGGACGTCGCCGGCGTCGATGAAGCCAAGCAAGATCTGGAAGAGATTGTCGAATTCCTGCGCGATCCGCAGAAGTTCCAGCGGCTTGGCGGCAAGATTCCGCGCGGCGTGCTGCTCGTCGGCCCTCCCGGGACCGGCAAGACGCTGCTTGCCCGTTCGGTCGCCGGTGAGGCCAACGTGCCGTTCTTCACCATTTCCGGCTCGGACTTTGTCGAGATGTTCGTCGGCGTTGGCGCCAGCCGCGTCCGCGACATGTTCGACCAGGCCAAGAAGAATGCGCCCTGCATCATCTTCATCGACGAAATCGACGCGGTCGGCCGCCATCGCGGCGCCGGCCTCGGCGGCGGCAACGACGAGCGCGAGCAGACGCTGAACCAGTTGCTGGTCGAAATGGACGGCTTCGAATCCAACGAAAGCATCATCCTGATCGCCGCCACCAACCGGCCGGACGTGCTCGATCCGGCGCTGCTCAGGCCCGGCCGTTTCGACCGCCAGGTGGTGGTGCCGAACCCAGACATCGTCGGCCGCGAGAAGATCCTGAAGGTGCATGTGCGCAACGTGCCGCTGGCCCCCAATGTCGACCTCAAGGTGATCGCGCGCGGCACGCCGGGCTTTTCAGGCGCCGACCTGATGAACCTCGTCAACGAATCCGCGCTGATGGCGGCGCGGCGTAACAAACGCCTTGTCACCATGGCCGAGTTCGAGGACGCCAAGGACAAGATCATGATGGGCGCCGAGCGCCGCTCGTCGGCGATGACCCAGGCCGAGAAGGAACTCACCGCCTATCACGAGGCCGGCCACGCCATCTTGGCGCTGAACGTGCCGTCGGCCGATCCGCTGCACAAGGCGACCATCATCCCGCGCGGCCGGGCGCTTGGCATGGTCATGCAGTTGCCGGAAGGCGACCGCTATTCGATGAGCTACAAATACATGATCTCGCGGCTTGCCATCATGATGGGTGGCCGCGTCGCCGAGGAGTTCAAGTTCGGCAAGGAGAACATCACTTCGGGCGCCTCCTCGGACATCGAGCAGGCAACCAAGCTGGCGCGCGCCATGGTCACGCGCTGGGGTTTTTCCGACAAGCTTGGCCACGTCGCCTATGGCGACAACCAGGAGGAAGTGTTCCTCGGCCACTCGGTGGCGCGCACGCAGAACGTCTCGGAAGAGACGGCGCAGATCATCGACGCCGAAGTGCGCCGGCTGATCGACGAGGCCTATTCCACGGCGAAATCCATCCTGACCAAGAAGAAGAAGGAATGGATCGCGCTGGCGCAGGGACTTTTGGAATATGAGACGCTGTCCGGCGACGAGATCAAGCAGCTGATCGCCGGCCACAAGCCGGCCCGCGATCTCGGCGACGACACGCCGCCGAGCCGCGGCTCGGCCGTGCCGAAGTCCGGCAGCCGCCGCAAGAAGGGTCCGGAACCCGAAGGCGGCATGGAGCCTCAGCCTTCAAGCTAGGGTCCGGCTGAGGAGAACGATTTCGAAAACGCCGCGGTGTTGACCGCGGCGTTTTCTGTTCAGGAGGTGCCCGACGGCCGATCACGGCGCGAGAGCTTTCACCCCACATCGCATCCGCTCCCATAACTGGATTCGGCAAATGTTGAGTTACAGGGGCGCTGTCCTCTGTCCTGCCGACCTCTCAAGGTCTGGGTTCCTCTCCCCCGCAAAGCGGGGAGAGGAACCCAAGCTGGAATGATGCCGCGATCCTTCCCCTTGTCCTGCCAATCTCCCGTCAAAGGCGAGATTGGCAGTGGCTTCGCCAGTTGTGTACGTCAAGTTCCGCAAAAAATGGCGTGGCATTCAGCGGTGACGTTGGCGTGTCCGCCGCCACCGGCCGACAAAAAGGCCCGCGAAGCTTGCGGTTCGCGGGCCTTGCTATTTTCGAATGTAAATGCCGATCAGCTCTTCAGCGCGGCATTGCACAGGCTGTAGAAGCCGCCACCGTTCTGGATCCACCTGAGGCCACCCAGCGTCCCGGCCTCCTTGTTGGCGTGATACTGGTCGCGGCAGGTGTGCATACGGGCCTTGGACGGGGTTTCGCTGCTATACTTGGTGGAGATCGCTTTCGGAAACGTCACGCCTTGAGGAGCGGTGACGGTCGGCTTTTCCGGCTGGCTGGTGAGGCTTGCCTGATCGGCTGCCGACATGGTGTCGTCGGAACCAACGGCACCGCACTGGCTCATGCGGAAGTCGTTCCACTTCATGCCGTTCAGCGTGTTGCCGGCCTTGGCCGCCCGATATTTGGCGCCGCAATCCGCCCTGCTGAGGCCGTTGCCTGCGTTGGCAGTTACCGCTGCCTTGGCCGTCGCTGCGGCGGCCGCATCGGGTGTTGCAGCGCTGGTGCTGTCCGCCTTGGCTGGCGTGGCGTCGGTTGCGGCGGCCACCATGCCGCATTCTGCCTTGCGGAACTGGTTCCAGTTCTGCCCGTCAAGTGTTCCGGCGTCCTTTGCCGCGTTGTACTTGGTGCTGCATTCGGCCATGGTCAGCGCATTGGCGGGCGCCGCCAGGAATGAAGTCGCGACGGCGAGACCCGTCAAAATGGCAAGTCGATGGATGAGCATGTGTCTTTCTCCCTCTGATGTTCACGTTATGTACCAAGCAAGCAATAGCACTCAACGAATGGTTGCGCCAGAGGCTAAATGGCGTGAAAGCTGTCGGAAAGTGCATTATTTTTGATGAACTCGTTGCCAGCTCCTGTCCGCCAGGCAATTTCCCGGGCGTATTTGCACGGAAAAATTGCATAGAGCGGACCACTCTCAGGAACTGCCTCACATGGCGGGCAGATCGGGTCGGCCAGTGCGGCGGACCTGAATGCCCCGTCCTGAGCAACACGATTTGTGGGTTCCGAATTCAATGCCTATCGACTGGCACATGAAAGAATCCAGATGCGGTCAGAAGTTCCTAAACGCTGTGCTGCAACCAGGGCAGGCAAATTCACAGCACTGACGTGACATAAAACACACAAAACAACAGTTTTCTAAGGATTGGTGACCTATAATCATGCATTGTGATGATAGGCTCGGGCCAATTTGTGTCATGACTTGCCCGGAAAAGAACCATCGGGAAGCTGACTAGCATGGCAGGAAGTTATTTCGGCACGGACGGCATTCGCGGGCGCGCTAACAGGTTTCCAATGACGGCGGAGGTCGCCATGCGGGTCGGCATGGCCGCCGGGCTTTCGTTCCAGCGGGGCAACCATCGTCACCGCGTCGTGCTCGGCAAGGACACCAGGCTTTCCGGCTACATGATCGAGAACGCGATGGTCTCGGGCCTGTGCGCCGCCGGCATGGACGTGTTCCTGCTCGGCCCGATTCCGACGCCCGCCGTCGCGATGCTGGTGCGCTCGTTGCGCGCCGATATCGGCGTGATGATCTCGGCCTCGCACAACCCTTACTACGACAACGGCATCAAGCTGTTCGGCCCCGATGGCTACAAGCTCTCCGACGAGATCGAAGAGCGCATCGAGGGGATGCTCGACAAGGATATCGACCTGGCGCTCGCCGATTCGGACGGGCTCGGCCGCGCCAAGCGCGTCGATGGCGTTCATGATCGCTACATCGAATTTGCCAAGCGCACGCTGCCACGGTCAATGTCGCTGTCGGGCCTCCGCATCGTCGTTGATTGCGCCAACGGCGCCGCCTACAAGGTGGCGCCCGAGGCGCTGTGGGAACTCGGCGCCGAGGTTGTCGCCATCAACGTCGAGCCCAACGGCTTCAACATCAACAAGGAGTGCGGCTCGACCCATCCGGCCGGCCTGCAGAAGAAGGTGCACGAAGTGCGCGCCGATATCGGCATCGCGCTCGATGGCGATGCCGACCGCGTCGTTATCGTCGACGAGAATGGCGCGATCGTCGATGGCGACCAGATCATGGCGCTGATTGCCGAGTCCTGGCATCAGAGCGGACGGCTGGCCGGCGGTGGCGTCGTCTCGACGGTGATGTCCAATCTCGGCCTCGAACGCTTCCTCGGCGACATGAACCTGCAGTTGCACCGCACCAAGGTCGGCGACCGCTATGTCGTCGAGCACATGCGTGCGCACGGCCTGAATGTCGGCGGCGAACAGTCGGGCCACATCGTGCTGTCGGATTTTTCCACCACCGGCGACGGCCTCGTCTCGGCGCTCCAGGTGCTCGCCTGCATCAAACGGCAGAACCGGCCGGTCAGCGAATTGTCGAAGAAGTTCGCGCCGGTGCCGCAGCTGCTGAAGAACGTCCATATTTCCGGCGGCAAGCCGCTCGAGGAAGCTCCTGTCAAGGCGGCGATCGAGGATGCACGCCACCGGCTGGGCAAGGCCGGGCGCCTGGTTATCCGGCCATCCGGCACGGAACCGCTTATTCGCGTCATGGCGGAAGGCGACGATCAGCAACTGGTCGAGGCCGTCGTCAACGACATCGTCGAGGTCATTTCGGAAACGCGCAGCGCCGCCTGATCCTCGAGCTTTTGCCAGCTTGAAAGCCCGCCTCCCGGCGGGCTTTTTTTCGCGGGGTTGCACGCCTAATTCTCTGCGAAATGACGCGAAAATCCTGAAAGATTAAGAGATTCATGGTTAAGCGATACGGTTAAACGCCCCTTAACTTTTCCAATTCATTATCCACGACTGAAGCCAATCAGATTCGGACGCGTTCGCTGTGCCGAGGGTTCTCAGGGGTGACAAGCATGTTCAATACAGCAAGAATGGCTCTCTTTGCCGCGCTGCTCGCGGGCGTGGCCGGACCAGTGTTCGCCGCCGACTTCGTCGAGTCGCCCGTGGTCGAGCCGGCCCCGCCGCCGCCCGTCTACGAGCAGCCGGTCGAATATGGCGGCTGGTACATTCGCGGCGACATCGACTATCACTGGTCGAAGTTTCGCGGCGGCGACTACATCACCTACGGGGCGGATCCAGGCACCGGCCGCTTTGACAACGGCAAGCTGGACGGCGCCTTCTCGGCCGGCGCCGGCGTCGGTTACCAGATCAACCGGCATTTCCGCACCGACCTGACCGTGGACTGGATGAGCAAATCCGATTTCCGCGGCTCGACGACCGGCATCTGCCTCGATGGAGATCCCTGTACTTCGACCGACAGGTCGTCTTATTCGGCGCTGCTGCTCCTCGCCAACGCCTATGTCGATATCGGCACCTGGCACGGCATCACGCCCTATGTCGGCGCCGGCATCGGCGGCGCCTGGGTCAAGTGGGATAAGCTCCACAACACCATTGAAGACGGCGAATTCTCCCACGATGGCGGCAAGGGCTGGCGTTTTGCCTATGCGGCCATGGCGGGCGCCTCCTACTGCCTGACCGATCGCGTCAAGCTCGATCTCGGTTACCGCTTCAGCCATATCGAGGGCGGCAAGATGTTCGACTTCGCCAGCGATGTCGGTCCCGGCCACGACAAGGGTATCAATGTGCACGAAGTGCGCGGCGGCCTGCGCTACCAGTTCGGCAACTCGGACTGCGTCCAGCCGGAGCCGATCGCCTACGAACCCGAACCGGTTTACACCAAGTAATCGCTTCGAGAGCAGGTTTGCGGACCGCCCGGCAAATGCCGGGCGGTTTCCGTTTGTAACGGGAAAGCGCATCAAAATCAATTTGCTAACGCCCTGTTATCCTTAACCGCCACTTAACCACTATGGTTAACAATGCTTGCTGAGACGGCGCATGCGATCGCGATGGCGCCAAGTTCGGGAGCCGGGGATAATGACAGTCAAATCGCGCATAGCGCTGGCGCTTGCAGCAATCGCCTTGATGCCGCTGTCTCAAGCGCTTGGCGCCGACTATGATCCGCCGATCTATGTCGACCAGGCGCCGGACTATGTGCCGATCGAAGTCGGTTCAGGATGGTATCTGCGCGGCGATGTCTCCTATCTGATGCAGAAGAGCTTCGACAATGAGGACTTCGCCTTCGCGCCAGCGGACTTCGACGAAGAAGAAGATCGCATCTTCGCCAGCATCGGCTTCGGCTACCATTTCAACGATTATCTGCGCGCCGATCTCAATCTCGGCTATCTGCCCGGCAACGAGGTCGGCGTCGGCTATGACGATACAGCGATCGTGGTGCTGCCGGCCACGGCGACCGTGGCATCAGCATCCTTGGAGAACTACGCGTTCTCGGGCATGCTCAACGGCTATGTCGATCTTGGCACATATGTCGGAATCACACCTTATCTCGGCGCCGGCATCGGTATCCTCCGAAGCAAACGCAGCCTTTCGGCGAGCTACTTCACCGACAACGCCGACCCCGCCGACGATTTCGTCCTGAATGACAACAAGACCCAGTACTCATTCGCCTATACGCTAAACGCCGGCCTAGCCTACCAAGTATCCAAGAACGTTTCAGTTGATCTGGGCTATCAATATTTTTCCGCACCCGACGCCGAATATGCCATCGCAAAGGATTTGGATTCCTACCAGATCGACAAAGGGATCAGCAATCATCAGATCAAGGTCGGGCTGCGCTACGACCTTTGGTAGGCACGGAGCCATCCTCGGAATGGCAGCGGCTGGCTTCGGTCGGCCGTTCTGTTTTTCGGTGAGGACGCGGCAGTATCCTGCCAGCGACAAAAACTTTCCCCTTGACGCCGGGGGCCTGAACGCATATCGCCGTCCGTGGGCCACCCCTCCCCAACGAGGGGCCACTATCTGGAAGGATAGACCACGATGACGACCCATACGAAGCCCGGATCGCGTCCGGCAAATCCCAATTTTTCCTCAGGTCCCTGTGCAAAACGCCCCGGCTGGTCGGTCGAGGCGCTGGCCAATGCCGCGCTCGGACGCTCGCACCGCGCCAAGATCGGCAAGACCAAGCTCGAACAGGCGATCGAGCTGACACGGGAAATTCTCCAGGTTCCGGCAGATTATCGCATCGGCATCGTGCCGGCGTCGGACACCGGCGCGGTCGAGATGGCGCTGTGGTCGCTGCTCGGCGAACGCGGCGTCGACATGGTCGCCTGGGAGAGTTTCGGTTCCGGCTGGGTCACCGACGTGGTCAAGCAGCTGAAGCTCGCCGATGTGCGCAGGATCGAAGCCGGCTACGGCGCACTGCCGGATCTGACAAAGATCGACTTCGACAGCGACGTGGTCTTCACCTGGAACGGCACGACGTCAGGCGTGCGTGTGCCGAACGGCGATTTTATCCCGGCCAGCCGCAAGGGCCTGACCATCTGCGACGCCACGTCGGCGGCCTTTGCGCAGAAGCTCGATTTTGCCAAGCTCGACGTCGTCACCTTCTCCTGGCAGAAGGTGCTGGGCGGCGAAGGTGCGCATGGCATGCTGATCCTCAGCCCGCGCGCCGTCGAGCGGCTGGAAAGCTACAAGCCGGCCTGGCCGCTGCCGAAAATCTTTCGCCTTACCTCGGGCGGCAGGCTCATCGAAGGCATTTTCAAGGGCGAAACCATCAACACGCCGTCGATGCTGTGCGTCGAGGATTATCTCGACGCGCTGCTTTGGGCGAAGTCGATCGGCGGGCTCGACGCATTGATTGCCCGCGCCGACGCGAATGCCGCCGTTATCGACAGTTTCGTCGGTAAATCCGCATGGCTCGGCCATCTGGCGACCGACCCGGCGACGCGGTCGAACACGTCCGTCTGTCTTTCCTTCACCGACCCGGATGTCGCCGCGCTCGATGCCGACGGACAAGCGGCGTTCGCCAAGGGCATCGTCTCGACCCTCGACAAGGAAGGCGTCGCCTACGATATCGGCGCCTATCGCGATGCGCCGCCGGGCCTGCGCATCTGGTGCGGCGCGACGGTCGAGACTTCCGACCTCGAAGCGCTGCTGCCGTGGCTCGACTGGGCCTTTGCCGCGCAAAAGGCATCGCTCAAGGCGGCCGCCTGATCCCTCCCCTCGGAGGGTGGCCCGAAGGGCCGGGTGGGGTCGCCTCCACCCAACTCAACGGTTCGCCTTCCAGAAGAAAAAGATTCGGCCGCGTCCGGCCGCAACGACCCCACCCCGGCGCTTCGCGCCGACCCTCCCCTCAAGGGGGAGGGGCGCCAATCGCAAAGGATGAAGCCCATGCCCCGCGTTCTCGTCTCAGACAAACTCTCCACCACCGCCGTGCAGATCTTCAGGGATCGCGGCGTCGAGGTCGACTACCTGCCCGATCTCGGCAAGGACAAGGAAAAGCTGCTCGAAGTGATCGGCCAGTATGACGGCCTCGCCATCCGTTCGGCGACCAAAGTCACCGAAAAGCTGATCAACGCCGCCACAAGGCTCAAGGTGGTCGGCCGCGCCGGCATCGGCGTCGACAATGTTGACATCCCGGCGGCGAGCCGCAAGGGCATCATCGTGATGAACACGCCTTTCGGCAATTCGATCACCACCGCCGAGCATGCCGTTGCCATGATCTTCGCGCTGGCCCGCCAGATACCGGAAGCCAATGCTTCGACCCATGCCGGCAAGTGGGAAAAGAACCGCTTCATGGGCACCGAGATCACCGGCAAGACGCTGGGCATCATCGGCTGCGGCAATATCGGCTCGATCGTCGCCACGCGCGGCGTCGGCCTGAAGATGCACGTCATCGCCTTCGATCCGTTCCTGTCGGACAGCCGTGCCGAGGAGCTCGGCGTCGAGAAGGTGGAACTCGACGAGCTGTTCGCCCGCGCCGATTTCATCACCCTGCACACGCCATTGACCGACAAGACGCGCAACATCATCGACGCCGCGGCGATCGCCAAGATGAAGACCGGCGTGCGCATCATCAACTGCGCCCGTGGCGGGCTGATCGTCGAAGCCGACCTGATCGCGGCGTTGAAAAGCGGCAAGGTGGCAGGCGCCGGCATCGACGTGTTCGAGGTCGAACCGGCGGAGAAAAGCGAGCTGTTCGGCATGGAGAATGTGGTGGCGACGCCGCATCTCGGCGCGTCGACGATGGAGGCGCAGGAGAATGTCGCCCTGCAGGTCGCCGAGCAGATGGCCGACTACCTGATCAAGGGTGCCGTTTCCAACGCCATCAACATGCCGTCGATCACCGCCGAGGAAGCGCCGCGCCTGAAACCTTTCGTCAAGCTGGCCGAAGTTCTCGGCGCCTTTGTCGGCCAGGTCACCGAGGATCCGATCAAGGAGGTCGAGATCCTGTTCGACGGCTCGACCGCGACGATGAACACGCGCGCGCTGATCAGCGCCACACTTGCCGGGCTGATCCGGCCGCAGGTCTCCGACGTCAACATGGTGTCGGCGCCGATCATGGTTAAGGAGCGCGGCATCATCGTCGCCGAGGTCAAGCGCGACAAATCCGGCGTGTTCGACGGTTATATCAAGCTGACGGTCAAGACCGAGCACAAGACGCGTTCGATCGCCGGCACCTGCTTCTCGGACGGCAAGCCGCGCTTCATCCAGATCAAAGGCATCAACCTCGACGCCGAGGTCGGCCAGCACATGCTGTACACGACGAATGCCGACGCGCCCGGCATCATCGGCCTGCTCGGCACGGTCTGCGGCGAGAACGGCGTGAACATCGCCAACTTCCAGCTCGGCCGCAATCGGCCTGGCGGCGATGCCATCGCGCTGCTCTACCTCGATGCGCCGTTCCCGGAGAAGGTGCTGGAACAGGTGCGGGGGCACAAGTCGATCGACTCCGCCAAGCGGCTGCATTTCGACGTCGGCGTCGCCTGAATCATGCGCGAGCGCCCCGCGGGCTTTGTAAGCCCACGGGGCGTTTCGACAATGGCGTCGAAATATCGACAGAGTTCCTTCACGGCCCGTTACAGGATCGGGCTGTCAAATCGCCATTTTACGTCCGCTGTATTCGGCCAGGCTGATGCCGCCGAGCACCAGCACGAGGGCAACGCCCTGATAGAGCTGGAATGTCTCACCGACGATCAGCACCGACAGCAGCGTGCCGAAGATCGGCACCAGGTTGATGAACAGGCCGGCCCGGTTGGCGCCGATCAGTTCGTTGCCCCTGATATAAAAGATCTGCGATACGACCGAAGCGCCGATCGCAGTGTAGAACGCTATCGCCCAGCCGCGCGCATCGGGGACGATGACCTTGCCTGCAGCCACTTCCCACAGAAGGAAAGGCAGCGAGGTGACCAGTGCGGCAATCGACAGCGCCAGCATCAGGCTCTGCCAGCGTATGGCCGGCTTCAGCCGCAGCCCGACCGAGTAGAAGCTGTAGCAAAGCACCGCGATCAGCATGATGGCGTCGCCGAAGTTGAGATTCAGCTTGAGGAGCTGGCGCAGATCGCCGTGGCTGGCGGTCACGGCGACGCCGATGATCGTCAGCACGACACCGGCGATCTGCACCCGGTTCACACGCAGGCGAAACAGCACGAAATTGGCGAGGATGATCACGACCGGGATTGCCGCCTGCTCGATCGAGACGTTGATTGCCGTCGTGTAGTTGAGCGCCGTGTAGAAGATCGCGTTGAAGAAGGTGAAACCGCAAGCGCCGAGCCCGCCAAGCAGCAACCAATGCCTGCGCACCACCGGCCAGTCCTCGCGCAGCGTTCGCCAGCCGATCGGCAGCATGATCAGAACGGCCAGGACCCAGCGCAGGAAGACCAGCGTCATCGGCGAAATATGGTCGACTGCCAGCTTGCCGGCCACGGAGTTGCCGCCCCACAGCAAGGTGGTGGACAGCAGGAACAGATAGGCGGTTCGATGCATCTCGAAATGTCCAGCCGGGGAGGGGCAGGCGAAGGGTCTTTGCCGACCTATTGTGGCGGTTCGCCCAAGTAAATGATGTCAAAGGCGAAAATTGTTGTGCCTGAGGGCGCTTTCGGCGGCAAAGAATGGTCGCGCTCGCCGGGTCTTGACGTTATAGAGCGACGTACGTCCCCTGGACGCACAAAGTACGTGTCTCAAGGCTTTGGACGTTCGCATCGTGCTTTCCGAAAATCGATCCCGATTTTCGGGCCGATGCGATAGAAGCCTGTCGTTTCGAACCATTTAAAGCCGCTCGGAGCGGCGCCTCAAGGGAAAAGAAACATGGCCAATGTGGTGGTCGTCGGCTCGCAATGGGGCGACGAGGGCAAAGGCAAGATCGTTGACTGGCTGTCGGAACGCGCCGACGTCGTCGTGCGCTTCCAGGGCGGCCACAATGCCGGCCATACGCTGGTCGTCGACGGCAAGGTCTACAAGCTGTCGCTGCTGCCGTCCGGCGTGGTGCGGCAAGGCAAGCTGTCCATCATCGGCAATGGCGTCGTCTTCGATCCGCATGCCTTCGTCGCGGAAGTGGCGAAATTGCAGGCGCAAGGCGTCGAGGTGACGCCGGAGCGCCTGAAAATAGCCGAAAACACCGCGCTTATCCTGTCCTTGCACCGGGAGCTAGACGGATTCCGCGAAGACGCCGCCTCCAATTCCGGAACGAAAATCGGCACGACCCGTCGCGGCATCGGCCCCGCTTATGAGGATAAGGTGGGCCGGCGCGCGGTCAGGGTGATGGATTTGGCGGATTTGGAAACGCTGCCCTTGAAGGTCGACAGGCTGCTGACGCATCATAATGCGCTGCGACGCGGGCTCGGCCACGCCGAAGTCACGCATGACGCGATCATGAGTGAGCTGATTTCGATCGCCGACGAGATCCTGCCCTATATGGACCGCGTCTGGAAGATCCTCGACGACAAGCGCCGCGCCGGCGAACGCATCCTGTTCGAGGGCGCGCAGGGCACGCTGCTCGACATCGACCACGGCACCTATCCGTTCGTCACCTCGTCCAACACGGTCGCCGGTCAAGCGGCCGCTGGATCCGGCGTCGGCCCGGGTGCCATCGGTTATGTGCTCGGCATCACCAAGGCCTATACGACGCGTGTCGGCGAAGGTCCGTTCCCGACCGAACAGAAGAACGAGATCGGCGAGTTCCTGGGCACGCGCGGCAACGAGTTCGGTGTCGTCACCGGCCGCAAGCGCCGCTGCGGCTGGTTCGACGCCGTGCTGGTTCGCCAAGCCGTTGCCGTAAACGGCATCAAGGGTATCGCCCTGACCAAGCTCGACGTGCTCGACGGGCTGGACGAGATCAAGGTCTGCACCGGCTACCGCCTTGATGGCGAGGCGATCGATTATCTGCCGGCCAGCCAGGGTGCGCAGGCGCGCGTCGAACCGGTCTACGAGACGCTGGAGGGCTGGAAAGGCACCAGCGCCGGCGCCAGAAGCTGGAACGATCTGCCGGCCCAGGCAGTCAAATATGTCCGTCACATCGAGGAGTTGATCGGCGCGCCGGTCGCGCTCCTTTCCACCAGCCCTGAACGGGACGACACAATACTTGTGACCGATCCGTTTCAAGACTAGATTCCAAGCTGTTCCGGGCATCGCGGCCGATTTGCGGGGGCCGGCCCAGAAACGAAATGCAGGTCGACTGAAGCATGGCAGATTTTGTTGGTGCTCTGAAAAAGACGCTCGACGGCCTTGGCAATCCGACGCCGGAGATACGCGCCAGGGTCTATGACAAGGCCCGTTCGACAATCGCGGACAAGCTTGCGAAGAACATACCGCCGCTGGCGCCGTCAGTCGTTGCCCAGCATAAGCGCACCCTGGAAGATGCCATCGCCAGCGTCGAGCGGGGCTACGCCAAGCCTGCGCCGGCATCCGATCCGCTGTCGGAGCTGGAGGACATCTTCTCCTCCATCGACCGCAACAAGAATCAACCCAGCCATGTCCGACAGCCGGCAAAGAGCGAGCCGGCATGGCAACCGGCCAAGACCGAGCCGGCATGGCAGCCGGCACCTGCCGCGCAAGCCGCGCCGAATTGGCAGAAACCGCCATCCGCTGCTTCTCCTCCAGAGCACATCGATTCGGTGCCTTCGGACGCGGATCTTCCAGCGGCGTACGAGAAGAGCGATACCTTTAGAGACGACGTCCTCCCCAACGACGAGGAGCCGGCGCAGGACACTTTTCAACGTCAGCGTCCCGCCGAGCGCAGGCGCAGCTATGGCGGGCTGATCGCCGCTGTCGTCGCTTTGCTCGTCATCGCCGGCGGCGGCTACGGCATCTGGCTGAACAAGGACGCGTTCAGCAACATGCTGGGTCTCAACAGCACGACGGTCGCAACCGTAGAACCGCTGGTGAAGCCGAGCCCGGCCGAGCGGCCGGCTACCGATGCCGTGGCAAGGCCCCCGGCCGCAGCGGCTCCAGCCGATGCCGAGGGCACAAAGTTCACCCAGCGGCTGACACCTGAGGGCGGTGAGGTCGATCCCGGCCCCGCTTCAGGACAAAGTGGCATCGGAGAGGGCGAATCCGTCGCAGCGCTGACCACGCCGCCGCCGGCCGCACCTGCGCCTGCAGCGCCTGCCGGCACGCCAGCCACGAATGTGCCCGCGACACCGGGTGCGGCCCCCGCAACACCGCCTGCCGACGGCACCACGCCGGCGCCGGCGGCGCCGACCGATAGCGCAGCCCCGCCGGCAGCGCCGGCCCCGGGTGTCGCGCCGGCCGCGCCGACAGCCGCGCCGGCGGAAACCGCGCTGGCGGTCGGCCAAAAGGCGATCTTCTACGAGGAGCGCACCAGTACCGCGCAAGGCTCGGCCGAGCCCGGCAGCATCGTCTGGTCGCTGGTGCAGGAATCCCCCGGCGGCAACCTGCCGCCCGAGCCGGCAATCCGCGCCGAGGCGAGCATTCCGGGTAAGGACGTGCAGTTGCGCATGACCATCCGCCGCAACACCGACCAAACGCTGCCGGCCAGCCACATCATCGAGATGATTTTCCTGACGCCCGATGGTTTCGACGGCGGCGGTGTCGACAACATCCTGCGCGTCGCCATGAAGGGCTCTGAACAGGATGCCGGGAGTCCGCTGATCGGCATCCCGGCCAAGATCGCCGACGGCTTCTTCCTGGTCGCTCTCAACGACACAAAGGCTGACGAAGACGCCAATCTGACCCTGCTCCGGGGCCAGAAATGGATCGACGTGCCGGTGGTTTACAAGACCGGACGGCGGGCGCTGCTCACCATGGAAAAGGGCATTCCCGGCGAGAAGGTGTTCGACGAGGCGCTGAAGGCCTGGCAAACAAAAGAGGCGGGTTGAGGCCGGCTCACCAGGCTCCCTTCGGCTCAGAAGCCCTGGAACAGCATGTCGAGCGCGGCCACGATGTCGTCGTGACGACTGGAAAGATTCCCTTCGGCAGCAGGCAATTCAGAAGCCATCAAGGCTGAAATGAATTGCGTGACCATGACATGGTCACTGCCGTTGATAGGAAAGGTGGGGTTTAGCCGGCGGCCCGGCACCGGGGCCATGTTGGGCGGCATCAACGGGATGACGACCCTTGTGTTTAGACCTTCAAGAAGATCAGCCTGAACGTCGAGGAGATAGCCGTCGCCTTCTGTTCTCCGGTAGAAATCGTAACGCGCCATCAAAACGGCCGGTACTTGGCTAGTGGCAATCCGTTGCGCCTGACATAGTCGTTAGAGCTCTCGATCGCCTCCCTGTTTTCCTCCTGCCACCGACGCGCTTTTTCGGCTGAAATTGCCCTGGCAATGCCCTTCTCGGCGGCGCGAGATATGTTGATACCGAGCGCCTTGGCGTCCTCGATCAATCTGGAGTCAATGGAGGTATTGACCGATTTTCGTTGGGCTTTTGGAGTCGATGGAAGCATGGAGCAACTCCCATTCATGCGCATTAAATTTGCCCATAAGATAGGCGCATAAAAGTACCTTTGCAACCTACCCCTCCATCTCCTCGCGCAACATTTCAAGTTCCAGCCATTCCTCCTCGAGCGCTGCCAGCGTGGCGCGCTCCTTGTCGAGGGCGGCGATAGTCTTCTGGAATGAGGCCGGGTCGCGCTCGTAATAGGCCGGGTCGGCGATGTTGTCCTCCAGCCGTGATATCGAGGCGGTCACCGCCTCGATCTTCTTGGGCAGCGAGTCCAGCGCGAATTTTTGCTTGAACGACAGTTTTTTCGCCGAGCCCTTCGGCGCAGCTGCTTCGGTCCTGCCTGCCGCCGCCACTTCGCTGGTCTCGGCCTTCGCCCGTGCCTTGCGGTCGTCCAGCCTGGTGCCGCCGCGCTGCGCCAGCATGTCGGAATAGCCGCCGGCATATTCGATCCAGCGGCCGCCGCCGTCCGGCGCGATCAGGCTGGTCACCGTGCGGTCGAGGAAATCGCGGTCGTGGCTGACCAGGATGACGGTGCCGGCAAAACCGGCGACCAGTTCCTGCAGCAGTTCCAGCGTCTCGATGTCGAGATCGTTGGTCGGCTCGTCGAGCACCAAAAGATTTGCCGGCCGCGCCAGCACGCGGGCGAGCAGCAGCCGCGCCCGCTCGCCGCCCGAAAGCTCGCGCACCGGCGTGCGCGCCTGTTCCGGCTTGAACAGGAAGTCCTTCATGTAGGAGACGACATGGCGCTGCTCGCCGTTGATGACGAGGTTCTCGCCGCGGCCGTCGGTGAGATACTGCGCCAGCGTCTCTTGCGGGTCGACCGCATCGCGTTTCTGGTCGAGCGTGGCGATCTCCAGATTGGTGCCGAGTCGCACCGTGCCTGAGTCCGGCTTCAATTCGCCGGTCAGCATCTTCAGCAGCGTCGTCTTGCCGGCGCCGTTTGGGCCGACCAGGCCGACGCGGTCGCCGCGCTGGATGCGGGTCGAGAAGCCCCTGACCACAGTGAGGTCGCCAAAGCTCTTCTCGATGTTCTTGGCCTCGATCACCAGCTTGCCGGATTCGGCGGCGTCGCTGGCCACCATGGTCGCCGCACCCTCGGCGCCGCGATGGCCGCGAAAGCGCTGGCGCATGGTCTGCAATTCGCCGAGCCGGCGCATGTTGCGCTTGCGCCTAGCCGTCACACCATAGCGCAACCAGTGCTCCTCGCGCACGATCTGGCGGCCAAGCTTGTGCTGCTCGCGCTCTTCTTCTTCCAGCACGGTGTCGCGCCATTCCTCGAAATGGCCAAAGCCCTTGTCCAGCCTGCGGGTCTGGCCGCGATCGAGCCAGACGGTGGCGCGCGACACGCGCTCGAGGAAGCGGCGGTCGTGCGAGATGACCATAAGCGCCGAAGAGGTGCGGGCAAGCTCCTCCTCCAGCCATTCGATGACCGACAGGTCGAGATGGTTGGTCGGCTCATCGAGGAGGAGAATGTCGGGCTCCGGCGCCATGACGCGGGCAAGGGCAGCGCGGCGGGCTTCGCCGCCGGAGAGATCGTTCGGCCGTTCCTCGCCGGTCAGGCCGAGATGCTCCATCAGATAGGTGGCGCGGTAGGGATCGTCGGCGGGTCCGAGCCCCGCCTCGACATAGGCGCGGACGCTGGCGAAACCATCCATGTCGGGCATTTGCGGCAGGTAGCGCACCGTTGCCGAAGGCTGGCGGAACACCTCGCCGTCCTGCGGCTCGATCAATCCCGCAGCGATCTTCAGCAACGTCGACTTGCCCGAGCCGTTGCGGCCGACCAGAGCGATCTTGTCGCCCGCCGAGGCCGTCAGTTCCGCCCCGTCGAGCAGCGGCGTGCCACCAAAAGTCAGTTTTATGCCGTCGAGATTGAGATGTGGCGGCGCCATGTCAGCTTTCAGGTAAGGGAAATGGGTGGGCGAGCAACAGCGCGCGGCCGCTGCCCAGCGCGACTTCGAGCCGGCCCTTGACCTCGTTGGAAATGGTCAGCGACGAGCCGAACGCCATTTCGACATGGTTCAGCGGCCATTTGGCGCCGGACACGGTCAGACCGGCAAGGTCGGAGAAGCCGAGAATCGAAAACAGCATGCCGTCGGCGTAGTCGAAGCCGGCCTTTCCGGGAAGCAAGGGGACGCCTTCCTGTGCGCCGCTGGTCATCAGCACCTTTACGCCGGCTTCAGCCAGCCGGACGCTGAGCGCCAGGTGCAGGAAGGCGTGGTCGGTGCGCTTGCCGCCGAACCCGCCGGCCAGCACGAGGCTGGTCGCGCCGCGTTCGAGCGCGGCGGCGATAGCCAGTTCGCCGTCGGTCTTGTCCTTCTCTGCCGGAAACACCTGGCGGGGCACGGCGGCGAGCTCGTCCGGCAGATCCGCCGGCACCGAATCGAAGTCGCCGACCCAGAGTTCCGGCGTCAGGCTCAGCGTCCGGGCATGGCTCATGCCGGCGTCGGCAGCGATGACACGCGTGCCTTCGACCTGGCGGTCGAGCAGCGGCGTGCGGATAAGGTCGCCGCCAAGCAGGATGGTGAATTTGCTCATTATGCGTGGCCCTTACCAGCCCTGCCTGCGAAACGGAAGGCCGAGTTCCGGATGCCCGGCAAACTTCCGCCCGACAAACTTACGCTTGCGCGGCAGTTGGGCCGGGCCTATGTGTCGAAACGCTCTAACGGGGTGCTGGACGCGATCTTCGCGGACCAGCTGAGAGGCAACCTGCCAACCCGCTGAACCTGATCCGGTTTGTACCGGCGGAGGGATTAGACGTTTCGGACAGCCCGACGCCTCAATTCCTTTCAACGCCAACGAAGGAGGCGCCGATGCGCACTTTTTTATACACTGTTGTTTCGGCAGTGCTGCTTGCGTCAACCGTTCTCGCCGGCATCGGGCCGGCATTCGCGCAGGAAAAACTCACCGTCTATACCTATGAGAGCTTCACCGCCGATTGGGGTCCAGGCCCGGCGGTCAAGAAGGCGTTCGAGGCCGAATGCGGCTGTACTCTCGAATTCGTCGCGGTCGCCGACGGCGTCGCCCTGCTCAACCGCGTCAGGCTGGAAGGGGCTGCGACCAAGGCCGACATCGTGCTCGGCCTCGACACCAATCTGACGGCGGAAGCCAAGGCCACCGGCCTGTTTTCGCCGCATGGCGCCGTCATCGATGTCAATGTGCCGGGCGGCTGGAGCGACGATATTTTCGTGCCGTTCGACTACGGCTATTTCGCCGTCGTCTACGACACTGAAAAGCTGAAGACGCCGCCGAAGAGCCTGAAGGAACTGGTCGAGGGCAATGCCGATGAGAAGATCGTCATCCAGGATCCGCGCACCTCGACGCCCGGTCTCGGCCTGCTGCTGTGGGTGAGGTCGGTTTATGGCGACAAGGCGCCGGAAGCCTGGGCCAAGCTTAAGGCAAAGGTGCTCACCGTGACGCCCGGCTGGAGCGAGGCCTACGGCCTGTTCACCAAGGGCGAGGCGCCGATGGTGCTGTCTTATACCACGTCGCCGGCCTATCACATGGTCGCCGAAAACACCGAACGCTATCAGGCGGCGTCCTTCGAGGAGGGTCAGTATCTGCAAATCGAGGTTGCCGGCATCACCACGTCAGGTGCGAAGAACCCGTTGGCGAAACAGTTCCTGACTTTCATGACCGGGCCGAAGTTCCAGGATGTCATTCCCGAGACCAACTGGATGTTCCCGGCCGGCAAGCCCGAGAAGCCGCTCAATCCGGCTTTCGACAAGCTCGTCAAGCCGACCAAGACGTTGCTGTTCAGCCCGGAAGAGGTCGCCGCCAACCGCAAGGCCTGGGTCGACGAATGGCTGTCGATGATGAGCAAGTAATCGTGGCGAGCTGATCAAGGTGATCACCCTACGGCGCCCCCCTCTGTCCTGCCGGACATCTCCCCCACAAGGGGGGAGATTGGCAGCTTCGTGGACGGCACTCTTCCTGCAACGTTGGCGATTGGCGAATGCAGAGGTGACGTCCGATCTCCCCCCTCGTGGGGGAGATGTCCGGCAGGACAGAGGGGGGCGCGAAGGAACGCGACCTTCATCCGGTCAAATAACAGTCCCCAGTCATGTGGTGCAGAGTGCTACACGCACCCCTTTCTGATCCCCGCGTCACCACCGGCACCATTGCGCTTGCCGCTGTTGCGCTGCTGGTCGGCGGCGCGTTCGCCGGGCTCATCGTGGAAGGCGCACGCGATCCGTCCGGCGCCGCGTCGGCCTTCGATTCCTACCTCTTCCGCGTCGCCCGCTTCACGCTGTGGCAGGCATTGCTGTCGACACTGCTTTCCGTCGTGCCGGCGCTGTTCGTGGCGCGGGCGCTGGCGCGGCATCCGCGCTTCTTTGGTCGCGGCCTGATCCTGCAGCTCTTCGCCGTGCCGCTCGCGCTGCCGGCCATCGTCGCAGCACTCGGGATTCTGGCACTCTATGGCCGTGCCGGCTATTTCGCCGGCGTGCTCAGCGCGATTGGCGGTCAGGGCTGGCCGGGCATATACGGCCTGTCCGGCATACTCGTCGCCCATGTCTTCTTCAACCTGCCGTTGGCCACGCGGCTGTTCCTCGAAGCGCTTGGGACAGTGCCGGACGACCAGTGGCGGTTGGCGAGCCAGCTCGGCATGGGCGCCAGACCCGCCTTCCGGCTGATCGAATGGCCGGCGCTGCGCGCGGCGCTGCCGGGGGTCGCCGGGCTTGTGTTCATGCTCTGCATCACATCCTTTACCATCGTGCTCACGCTGGGCGGCGGGCCGCGCGCGACGACGCTGGAGGTCGCCATCTACCAGGCGCTGCGTTTCGATTTCGATCCTGCCCGCGCGGTGACGCTGACAGTGCTGCAGATCGCGCTGACCTTCGTCGTCGTGCTGGCATTGATGCGGCTCGGCGCCAACACCGTCGGCGACGCCAACCTGCCGGTGGCTTCGCGCCGGTATCTTTCGGCCGGCGCCGCCGAGACCGTGCTGAACGCAGCATTGATCCTCCTCGCTTTGCTGTTCGTCGCCGGGCCGATGGCGGCCACGGTGACGTCCGGCCTTGAGGCCGATCTCGGCCGGCTGGCGGGCGAGAGCGCGGTGCGGCAAGCGACGCTGACCAGCGCCGTGCTCGCCTTGCTGGCGGCGCTGCTTTCAGTGGCGCTGTCGCTGGCGCTGGTCATGGCACGACGGGCGCTGGCCTTGAGGCGTCGCGTCGGCGCCAAGACGCTGCTCGAATACGCCACCGATACCGGCGCCGGCTTCGTCCTCGTCGTGCCGCCCGTCGTCATCGGCGCCGGCTGGTTCCTGCTCCTGCGTTCCGTCAGCGACGTCTTTGCCATCGCCCCTGTCATGGTCGTCGCGGTCAATGCGGTGATGGCGATGCCGTTTGCCATCCGCGCCATTCGCCCCGGCTATGATGCGGCGAGTGAACGCCACGAACGGCTCTGTTTGCTGCTTGGCATTTCGGGTTGGAACCGTTTCCGGCTGGTCGACTGGCCGTCGCTACGGCGGCCGCTCGCCACCGGTTTCGCGTTCGCCATGGCTTTGTCGCTCGGCGATCTCGGCGTCATTGCCCTGTTTGGCAGCGACTCCCTGCAGACACTGCCTTATCTCTTGCTGGCCCGCATGGGCAGCTATCGCACGATGGACGCGGCCGGCCTGGCATTGCTGCTCGGGCTGGTCTGTCTCGCGCTTGTCCTGGCCGCGGACTGGCTGGGGCGGGGGGAAAAATCATGACGCTCAACAGCGAAAACGGTACGGCTGTGCGGCTGGAAAAGGTCTCGTTCAGCTATGGCGAAGCGCCGTTTTTATTCGATGTCGAGTTTGCCGCCTCGAAGATCACCGCCATCATGGGGCCGAGCGGCTCGGGAAAATCAACGCTACTCAACCTGGTGGCCGGCTTCGAGACGCCGCGATCGGGCCGTGTGCTGATCGGTGGCGGCGATGTCGGCGCCAAATCGCCTTCGGCGCGGCCAGTGTCGATGGTGTTCCAGGAAAACAATCTCTTCGCCCATCTTTCGGTCGAACGAAATGCCGGCCTTGGCCGCTCGCCGTCGCTCAGGCTGACCGAGGCCGACCACGCTGCAATCGCCGCGGCGCTCAAGCGCGTCGGCCTTGCCGGCAAGCAACAGCGGCTGCCGCGCGAACTCTCCGGCGGCGAGCGGCAGCGCGTCGCGCTCGCTCGCGTCCTGGTGCGCGACCGGCCGGTGCTCTTGCTCGACGAACCGTTCGCCTCGCTCGGACCGGCCTTGCGCGACGACATGCTCGATCTGGTAGCCGGCCTGCATGCGGAGCGGCGCATGACGGTGCTGTTCGTCACGCATCAGCCGGAGGATGCCCACCGTATCGGCCAGGACATGGTGTTCCTGGACAATGGCACGGTTGCCGCAACCGGGACTGTCGCCGATTTTTTTACCAAGGCTGGACCGGAGGCCTTCCGGCGCTATATCGGTGCAGGTCCGTTTGGCGCAGGATCACAAGATATTGCCCGGAAGCGGACATAATTTACGGCCAAACCGGCTCCAGGCGATGTGGCGTTTGCTTGCCATGGTCAAAGTAGTGTGGCTAGGTCCTTGGATACTGTTCCGGCATAGGTTGTGATTTGCCACTACGGTGCCATCCGTGCTCGTGGGCGCGAAGGACGCTGTGGCAGTTGATTTTGCGCATGTTCTGAAAATCGATGCCCGATTTTCGGGGCCATGTGCTTAGACCCGAAAGGAAGCTGTTCTGCCAACCGGCACCGACAGAGTGAGAAGGAAACTGCTGGCGCGCTTCCTGGCGCTGGCCGGCTTTGCCATGGCGCTGGCAAGCTGCCAGATGTTCACGCCTCCGGACGTTCAGGAATCCGGCTTCCAGCCTTCCAGCAAGCCGGTCACCGTCGACAATGTTGCCGCCAACAGCAAGCTCGCCGAAATGGCCAAGGCGCAGCATCCGCGCATCCTGGCGACCTATGGCGGCGAATATTCCGACCCCAAGCTCGAGCGCATGGTGGCCAAGGTCGTCGGCAGCCTGACCGTGGTGTCGGCCAACCCGAGCCAGACCTACCGCATTACGATCCTCAATTCGCCCAACGTCAACGCTTTTGCATTGCCGGGCGGCTATCTCTACATCACGCGCGGCCTGTTGGCCCTGGCCAACGATTCGGCCGAGCTCGCCGCGGTCATCGCGCATGAGATGGGCCACGTCACCGCAAACCACGGCTTGCAGCGCCAGCAGCTCGAGGCCGAGGAGGGCTTTGCAACCAAGGTCGTCTCGGATGTGCTCGGCGACAGTCCGACCGCCAAGGCGGCACTGATCCGCGGCAAGCTGCGGCTTGCCCAGTTCTCCCGCAATCAGGAACTGGAGGCCGACAGCATCGGCATCAAGTCGATCGGCGAGGCGGGCTTCGATCCGTTTGCCGCCGGCCGCTTCCTGCAATCCATGTCGGCCTACACCGATTTCCGCTCGATCAGCGGCGCCACCGACGCAAGCCTCGACTTCCTGGCAACGCACCCCAACACCCCCCAGCGCATCGATCTGGCGCAGCGCCATGCCCGCCAGTTCGGCGCGCCCGGCGTCGGCACGCGCGACCGCGCCGCCTTCCTCGCCGGCATAGACGGCCTGCTCTATGGCGACACGCCGGAGGAAGGCTATGTGCGTGGCGAAACCTTCCTGCATCCAGGGCTCGGCGTGTCGTTCTCAGTGCCCGACGGCTTCATCATCGACAACTCGGCCGCGGCTGTGACGGCAACCGGGCCGGGCGACATAGCGATCCGCTTCGACGGCGTCTCGATCGACAAAAACCGCTCGCTGACCGACTACATCCGCAGCGGCTGGGTGGCCGGTCTCGACGAAAGCAGCGTGCGCCAGGAAACAATCAACGGCAACGAGGCGGCGACGGCGCATGCCAGCGCCGAGGGCTGGCAGTTCGGAATTGCGGTGATCCGCGCCGGCGGCCAGGTCTACCGGCTGCTGACGGCAGCCCCCTCCGCCAGCACCTCGCTGGACGCGGTGGCGCGCTCGGTCAGCGGCTCATTCCGTATCTTGAGTGCGGCCGAAAAAGCGGCGCTGAAGCCGCTGCATATCCGCGTCGTCACGGTCCGGCCCGGACAGACCATGGGCTCGCTCGCGGCGCAGATGGTCGGCGTCGACCGCAAGCTCGACCTGTTCAGGGTGCTCAATGCGATGTCGCCCGGCGCAGCCGTTTCGGCCGGCGATAAGGTCAAGATCATCACCGACAGATAGGGTATGTCGATATGCCGGCCTGCAAACGGCAGTTTCCTGCGCTTCCGGCCTTCGCCGGCCGAAGCGCTCATGAGTGGTCGCGGCAGTTAAGGCTACGGCCGGCGTAGGCCGGTGCTCACGTACTTTGAGTACGCTCCGCTCCGGTTCTCGGAAACCACCTAGTTTGGTCGCTTCGCGCCCGTCTTCGACTCCGGCTCGGCCCAACCTGAATCTCAACACACCCTGATTAGGCGGCGGTCGCAAGAAACTCGGGGTTTTGCTTCACCAGCGCCACCTTGAGCTTTTCCATGGCGCGTGCCTCGATCTGGCGGACGCGTTCCTTGGAGATGCCGAGCGCCTCACCGAGGGCTTCGAGCGTCGCGCCCTCGTCGCTCAACCGGCGTTCCTCGATGATCCTGAGCTCGCGGGCGTTGAGCGCGCCGAGCGCGGTTTTCAGCCAGTTAGAGCGGCGTTCGACATCGATCGTGTCGCCCACGACTTCGTCCGGCAAAGGATCGTCGGAAATCAGGAAATCCATCCGCTCGGTGGCGCCCGAATCATCGGCGAGCGGCTGGTTGAGCGAACTATCAGGGGCCGAAAGGCGCGAATCCATCATCGCCACGTCGGCCTCGGAGACGCCGAGCGCCACCGACACCTCGCGGTAGAGCGAGGTGTTCGAGATCGGCTCGGCACCGTTCGCCAAGCGGGCGCGCAGGCGCCGCAAATTGAAGAACAGCGCCTTCTGCGCCGAACTGGTGCCGCCGCGCACGATCGACCAGTTGCGCAGGATATAGTCCTGCATCGAGGCACGGATCCACCACGTCGCATAGGTCGAAAACCGCACCTCGCGCTCCGGTTCGAAACGGGCTGCTGCCTCCAGCAGGCCGACATGGCCTTCCTGCACCAAGTCGCCCAGCGGCAGGCCATAGTGGCGGAACTTCGAGGCCATGGAAATGACCAGCCGCATATGCGCCATGGCGATTTGGTGCAGTGCCTGCTGGTCGTTGTTTTGCTTCCAGCGCAGCGCGAGAACATGCTCCTCGTCGCGCTCGAGATAGGGGGCTTTCATCGCCGCGCGGACCATGGTTCGCCCTGCCGTATCTTCCATCATGCCACGCTCCCTCTTCCGGGCGTTGCGGTGCGATCGCTCGACCCTGCGCTGGCATCGTGGTTGAATTGGCGACGCCGCGCCCTACAACAGCCAACAAACGTGCCATGCGCGCGAATGGTTCCGCCGCTGATGTCGCGTGGATTGCACTGTCCGACAGCTCGATGCGGCGGTCGCTCCTCGGCCGGCTGGCGTGACTCACTGTAGTTTTGAGAATTGGATTCCGAAAGCGTCTCATTTTTGAAATCTGATTCCTTATTTCGCCAGCCTACATCTGTCAGTTTCCGGCGCTGACAAATGCGCCGGACGCCGGCCAATGACGGGATCACAGAAAAATGAAATGGCTCAAATCGCTTATCGTTGCCGCAACACTGCAGGTACTGGCAGGCACATCAGGCCATGCCGGCGCCAATCTCGATCAGATCAAGCAGGCCGGTGTCTTCAAGGTCGGCACGGAAGGTACCTATGCCCCCTTCACCTATCATGATGCCTCGGGCGCACTGGTCGGCTTCGACGTCGAGATTGCCAAGGCGATCGCCGAGCGCCTCGGCGTCAAGGCCGAATTCCTCGAAGGTAAATGGGATGGGCTGATCGCCGGCCTCGACGCCAAGCGCTATGACGCCGTCATCAACCAGGTCGGCATCACCGAGGAACGCAAGGCCAAGTATGATTTTTCCGATCCCTATATTGCCTCCAAGGCGGTGCTGATCGTGCGCGGCGACAGTACCGACATCAAGAGCTTTGCCGATCTCAAGGGCAAGAAGGCGGCGCAGTCGCTGACCTCGAATTTCGGCAAGCTCGCCGAAGCGAACGGCGCCGAGCTGGTCGGCACTGATGGTTTCGACCAATCGATCCAGCTGCTTCTTACCGGCCGCGCCGATGCCACCATCAACGACAGCCTGTCCTTCCTCGATTTCAAGAAGCATAAGCCCGACGCCAATGTGAAGATCGCCGCCCAGGAAGAAAACGCCGACTATTCCGGCGTGCTCGTGCGCAAGGGCGATCCGGAACTGGTCACTGCCATCAATCAGGCGCTGGCCGATATCAAGGCCGACGGCACCTACCAGAAGATCGCCGACACTTACTTCGGCCAGGACGTTTCGAAGTAGCCTTTTCACGGGAGCGGGACTGTTGCCCGGCCCGCATGGCAAAGTATCGCGGCGAGCCGTCTTTGACGGCCGCCGCTTTTGGCGTGATATGACGACCCTATGTTCGCGCCTCGATGCTGCCGGATCGATTTTTGGGCGGCAATCTCGCAAGGAGGGTTTTCGTGCCGCACTGGCTGCAATTGATGCTGGATTCGTTGCCCACGCTGCTATGGGCGGCGCTGATCTTCACCGTGCCGCTAACGCTGCTGTCGTTCGCATTCGGTCTCTTCGTAGGACTGGTCGCAGCGCTCGTCCGGCTGTTCGGCCCGAAGCCGCTGGTCGCCGTGGTGCGCTTCTACGTCTGGATCTTCCGTGGCACGCCGCTTCTGGTGCAGCTCTTCCTGATCTTCTATGGCCTGCCCTCGGTCGGCATCCTGCTCGACGCCTTTTCAGCCGCGTTGATCGGCTTCACCCTCAATATCGGCGCCTATACGTCGGAAATCATCCGCGCCGTCATAGGCTCGGTGCCGAAGGGGCAGTGGGAGGCGGCCTATTCGATCGGCATGACCTGGGGCCAGGCGATGCGACGCACCATACTGCCGCAGGCCGGCCGCGTCGCGGTGCCGCCGCTGTCCAACACCTTCATCTCGCTGGTCAAGGATACATCGCTGGCCGCCGCCATCACGGTGCCGGAGATGTTCCAGGCGGCGCAGCGCATCGTCGCCACCACCTATGAGCCGCTGATCCTCTATGTCGAGGCTGCGGCTCTCTATCTGGCGCTGAGCTCGGTGCTGTCGGCGTTGCAGACGCGCCTGGAAAACCGGCTCAACCGCTATGGCGGCTTCCTGGAGGCGCGCTCATGATCGGCCTCACCGACATCGAGAAGCGCTTCGGCGACAACCTGGTGCTGAAGGGCGTGACCGTCACCATCGAGGAAGGCAGCGTCACCGCCCTTGTCGGTCCCTCGGGCGGCGGGAAAAGCACGCTTCTGCGCTGCATCAACCTGCTCGAGATCCCGACCTCGGGCACGGTGCGCATCGGCGACGACGCGCTCGAATTCCATCCCGGCGGCAAGGTTCCCGGCAGGGCCATCCAGCGGCTGCGGCTGCAGACCGGCATGGTGTTCCAGAATTTCCAGCTGTTCCCGCACCGCACGGCGATCGAAAACGTCATGGAGGGGCTGGTGACGGTGTTGAAATGGCCGACGGCGAGGGCGCGCGAGCGGGCGCTCGCTCTGCTCGAAAAGGTCGGGATGGCGCACAAGGCCGACGCCTGGCCGGCGACGCTGTCAGGCGGCCAGCAGCAACGCGTGGCGATCGCCCGGGCGTTGGCGCCATCGCCGAAGGTGCTGCTGTGCGACGAGCCGACCTCGGCCCTCGATCCGGAACTGGCGCAGGAGGTGGTCGACGTGCTCGGCCAGCTCGCCAGCGAGGGCACCACCATGGTGATGGCGACGCATGATCTGCGCCTCGCCTCCAAAATCGCGCAGGAAGTGGTGTTCCTCGACGCCGGCAGCGTCGTTGAGAAAGGCCCCGCTGCCGTTTTGTTCAGCAATCCGGAGCGCCGGCGAACCAAGCAGTTTATCGCGACGCTGAAGCAGGAGGGCGAGAAGGAAGCCGGCGGCGAAGCTTAAGGGGTGTCGCCCAAATAGTGCGTGGCGGGGTGACGGTCCCAAAAAACAAAAAACCCGGCGCGAGGCCGGGTTTTTCCAAATTCGAAGGCGAGAAGCGCTCAGGCTGCTTCTTCCTGCTCGGCTTCTTCGTTGTCGGCCTTGGCGCCGCGCTTCGGGCCCTTGTTGAGATTCACCTCGATGAGGCGCACCGCTTCGGTTTCCGACATGCGGTTGACGGCCGCGATCTCGCGCGCCATGCGGTCGAGTGCCGCCTCATAAAGCTGGCGTTCGGAATAGGACTGCTCCGGCTGGTTGTCGGCGCGGTAGAGGTCGCGCACAACTTCCGAGATCGAGATCAGGTCGCCGGAATTGATCTTCGCATCATATTCCTGGGCGCGGCGCGACCACATGGTGCGCTTGACCCGGGCGCGGCCCTGCACGACCTTCAGCGCGCGATCGACGTAATCCTCCTCCGACAGCTTGCGCATGCCGATCGAAGTCGCCTTGGCGACCGGAACCTTCAGACGCATCTTGTCTTTCTGGAAGTCGATGACGAACAGTTCCAGCTTGTGGCCCGCAACTTCCTGCTCGTCGATCGAGACGATCTGGCCAACGCCATGCGCCGGATAGACGATGTACTCGCCGGTCTTAAAACCGTGACGCGCTGCGCTGGACTTCTTCTGCGGGGTGATTGTTGCCATTACGCCATGAACTCCTTGGTGTGGAACCGGCATTCTGCCGGCCGAACTCGCGCGATCGGTTGACCGATCATTAGCCGCACAACGATTAAACCACCGGAAAAGCCAAGGCCGGCAAACCGCATACTTGCGACTGCCTGCCCCAGATCGCTCTGGTCCGGATTGAGAAATTCACCTTTCAGTGATTTGGGGCGTTTGCGCCATAAATCGACGTTGTGTCACCGGCATGTTTTGTTGATTTAGCACAAAAAGTCGGGAGAATCAAGGTTTTGCTGCACGCGCGAAGGTCAGCGCGATCTCCGCCTGTCAAGGCAGTTAACGTGCGGTGCCTATCATGACGCGTCATGCCGATCAAACCGGCGTCGCGATTACAGCGCCACGCTCCCGTTTTGGACGCGCAAGTGCTGTGACGCTTTGATCTTGCGCATAGTCCTTCCGAAAATCGGTCCCGATTTCGGGTCAGGGCGCTAGTCGCCCTGGCCGGGCTCGGGGGAGAAATATTTTTCGAACTTGCCGGCCTCGCCATCGAAGGATTTGGCGTCGGCCGGAGGCTCCTTCTTGGCCGTGATGTTGGGCCATTTATCGGCATATTCGGTGTTGATCTGCAGCCATTTGTCGAGCCCCGGCTCGGTGTCCGGCTTGATCGCGTCGGCCGGGCATTCCGGTTCGCAGACGCCACAGTCGATGCACTCGTCGGGATGAATGACGAGCATGTTCTCGCCCTCATAGAAACAGTCGACCGGACAGACCTCGATGCAGTCCATGTATTTGCATTTTATGCAATTATCGGTCACGACATAGGTCATCGGTCGGCTCCGGGACGTCCCTCAGGGCGACGTGCGTCCAAACGGACGCATAAGGTACGCTCTAACACTTTGAACCCACGCATCGTGTTTCCCAATGCGGCAGGCTTTTTTGGTGAGGTAACGTCTTTGCCCGCCGCTTGCAAGGGCAGCCATTGCCCGCGATGCCGGTGTTTCCGGAATGGAATTCCGGCCGAGCGATGCGACGAACGCCGGTCATGCGTCAGTCGTCGCCGAGCAGCCGGTCGGTCTCCCGGCGTTCCTTCTTGGTCGGGCGGCCGCTGCCGGCATCGCGCAGTGCGGGGATCGCATCGCGAACGGCCTCGCCCTTTGGCGTCGGCGGTGGCGAGATATCCTCGTAGAGCAGGCGCGCTTCCTCGGCGGGACCGCGCCGGCTCCCGGTGCCGAGCACCTTCCAGACGAAGATGCGCCGCTCGAGAGTGATGGTCAGGACGTCGCCGGCGCGGACCAGATCGGAGGCCTGCGCTGCTTTGTCGCGATTGATGCGAACGCGTCCGGCCACCACCAGCTTCGCTGCCAGCGAGCGCGATTTCACGGCACGCGAAAAGAACAGCCATTTGTCGATGCGCTGGCGGCCTTCGGAGACCATCGGAGCGAACGAACTTACTTCTTCAGCTGGTCGCGCAACGCGGCGAGCTTGGCGAAGGGGGAATCCGGGTCGAAGCGCACCGGACGCTCCTCGCGAGGCTTCGGCTGGAACGCGGGCTTTCCGCCAGGCGCGCCACCCTTGCCGTCCGGCCTGCCGCCTTTCCAGTCGGGCCGGCTTTCGCGACGATCGGGACGTTCGCCCTGCGGCTTGCCGTCGCGCTGTTCCCCTGCCTCGCCCTGGGGCTTGGGCTTGAACTTGCTGCGGTCGAAGCGCGGCTTGCCGGCGCCGTCGCCGTCGCGGCGTCCTTCACGGGCTGGCCGGCCGCCTGGAGCGCCGGCCTGCTGCCCGGCCTCTGCCGGCGCGTTGCTGCGGCCATCGCGCGTGACTTGTGGGCTGCGCGGGCGATTGTCCGTATCACGGGGCCGGTTGTCGTGGTGGCGGCGGCGTGGGCGCTGGTCGAAGCGGCCCTGCCGCCACAACAGGATGGGTTTTGGTTCTTCGGCCTCTTTCGCGGCCTCTGGAGCAGCCTTGCCGGTGGCGGCTTCCGCCGCGGCAGGTTCGGCCGACACTGCTTCCGTTGCGGCAGAGGCTTCGAATGCAGGCTCCGCCGGTGCGACCTCAACCTCGGCGGTTTCGGGTGCTGCCTCTCGATCTGCGGCTTCAGCTGCAGGCAGTCCCTCTACCGTGACCTCAGGCGGAGTTTGCAGCTGAGCTTCTGCGACAGGTTCCGCTTCGGTAGCGGGTTCCGCGAGAGCCACCGCCGTGGCTTCTGCCACTGCATCCGGTTCCGAACTGTCGGCCGGCGCCTCGGCGGCTGCGTCGGCAATCGCGGCTTCCGCCGCCTTGGCCTGCTCGGCTTGTGCCTCCGCCGCCTGCTTGGCCGCGGCGGGTTCACGCGCGGCATTGTCCTGTGCCTCGATCCGCGCCCTCACCTCGACCGCCGGCTTCGGCTCCGCCCGGTAGCCGAGGCCTTTCAGAATCTCTTCCATGTCGTCGGCCGTGGCGCCGAGGATCGACATCATCGGCGGCGTCACCATGAAGGACTGACCATCATAGGCGCCGTCAGGGCGCTGGCCGAGGCCCGGCTTCCAGTTGGTCGCGGGCCGGATCAGGTCGGCCAGCCGTTCAAGGATGTCGACGCGCACCGCGCGACGGCCGAGATTGCGGTAGCCGGCCAGTTTGTAGAAGGTCTTGTCGAAGGTGGGATCGATGACCACCGAGGTGCGGCCGGAGGCCAGCGCGTGAACCACGTCGCCAAAGCCAGGCTTGTCCTTGCCGTCGTTCTGCAGCGCCCACAACAGTGTCACCAGTCCGGCCGGGGCCGGCTTGATCAGCGCGGGCACGAAGACGTGGTAGGCGCCGAAGCGCACGCCGAGCCGGCGCAGGGCGGCGCGGCCCTCCTGGTCGAGCGACTTCATCTCCTCGGCGATGTCGCGGCGGTTGATGAGGCCGAAATTCTCGACGAGCTGGAAGGCGATGCCGCGGCCGATGCCGGTGATCTGCTCGGCGTTCTTGAGGTCGACCAGCGGCTTCAGCAGCGACTCGATCTGGAAATTGACGAAGCGCTCGGCGCGCGCCGCGACCTTGTCGCGGGCGGGACCGGTGAGCTGCTCGTCGGCCAGCAGCACCAGGCGGGGCTTCAACGGCTCGTCGCCTGCGACCAGCGTGCCGATCGGCGCGCCGATCCAGCGCAGCGTGCCGTCTGAGCCGAGCGCGATATCGCCATTGGCCGAGGCGCCGAAGCGTTCGGCCCGCGCCTCGAATTCGGCTGCAAGCGCCTTCTGGGCTGCTGTGCGCACCGCCTTGGCGTCCTCGCCGCCGGCGCTCTGGTCGGCGGTGAAGCGGAACCCCTGCAACTCGCCGACATGATGGCCTTCGACGAGGACGGTTCCGGTTGGACTGATTTCGGCTTCAGGCATGGTATTTTCTCTAAGGCGCCGCATGAGGACGGAAGTCCTGCGGTCTACGAAGCGTTTCGTCAACCGCTCATGCAGCGCATCCGACAATCTGTCTTCGATTTCGCGCGTCTTTTCCTGCCAGTGTGCCTGATCGGCCAGCCAGCCGGGCCGGTTGGAAACGAAAGTCCAGGTGCGGATCTGGGCGATCCGGTGCGACAGCGTGTCGATGTCGCCCTCGGTGGTGTCGGCACGGCGCACCTGCTCGGCCATGTAATTCTCGTCTACATGGCCATGCCTGGCAAGGTCCATGTAGATCGAGGCGATCAGGTCGGCGTGCTGAGCCGGGGCGATCTTCCTGTAATCGGGAAGGGCGCAGGCGTCCCACAACAGCGCCACGCGCCTGGCGTTGGTGGCAAGCGCCCGGATGTCCTCGTCGCGGGACAGATGCTCGAGTGCCTGCGCATCGACCGCCGGCAGCGCGCGCGTCAGGCCTTCAACCGGCGCGTTGGTCTCGATCGAGCGCTTCAGCGCGTCGAGGCTGGCGAAATCGAAACGCGCGGTGCGCCACTGCAGCACCTTCACCGGGTCAAAATCATGCGCTTCGATCTTCTTGACCAGTTCCTCGTCGAGCGGATCGACTTGACCGGTGACGCCGAAGGTTCCGTCGCGCAAGTGCCGGCCGGCGCGGCCGGCGATCTGGCCGAGCTCGGCCGCCGTCAGGTTGCGATACTGGTAGCCGTCGAACTTGCGGTTCTGGGCGAAGGCGACATGATCGAGATCGAGGTTGAGGCCCATGCCTATCGCATCGGTGGCGATCAGATAATCGACATCACCCGACTGGAACAGCTCCACCTGCGCGTTGCGGGTGCGCGGCGATAGCGCGCCGAGCACGACTGCCGCACCGCCCTGCTGGCGGCGGATCAGTTCGGCGATGGCATAGACCTCGTCGGCGGAGAAGGCGACGATCGCCGTACGTCGCGGCAGGCGGGTGAGCTTCTTCGAGCCGGCATAGGCGAGATGCGACAGCCGTGGCCGCGTCACCACCGACACCCCCTTCAGCAGACGTTGGAGGATGCCGTGCATGGTCGCTGCGCCGAGCAGCAGCGTCTCCTGGCGGCCGCGCAGATGCAGGATGCGGTCGGTGAAGATGTGGCCGCGCTCGAGATCGCCGGCCAGCTGGACCTCGTCGACAGCAACGAAGGCGGCGTCGGTCTCGCGCGGCATGGCTTCGACGGTGCAGACCGAATATCTGGCGCCGTCGGGCTGGATCTTCTCCTCACCGGTGATGAGCGCCACCTTGTGAGCGCCGACCTTCTCGCAGACGCGTGAGTAAACCTCGCGGGCGAGCAGCCTGAGCGGCAGGCCGATAATGCCGCTTTCATGCGCCACCATGCGCTCGATGGCGAGATGGGTCTTGCCGGTGTTGGTCGGCCCGAGCACAGCTGTCACGTCGCGGCCTGACAGGATCAGCGGCTCAGTGTGTTTCGGCTGGATGTTCATCGACCTGGAAATTAAAGGCTCTCTGCCTCGTGTTGTCGGGAGCGCGCCCGGTGGCGGCGCGGGTGACAGCCGACACATAGGGATTTTGGGCGCGAAGCGAAAGCAGAATATTCCGCTGCCAGCTCGAAGGCCTTCCGTCGGCGTCGATGATCCGTTCCGCCGTTCCGATTTAACAGTTGGAACGAGTCTGGAACGAATCGGCTACGAATCGCTGACTCGCGCGGATTCAGGGTTTGTTCACGGCTACATCTGGATTTTTCGCCGGCGAGTCTCACCACATGCTGAATCGCCGAACTGGCCCGTTTCATGCAGGGTTGACGTCGCCGTTAACCTTTGCCGCTGAACGATCGACGCAGGTCGGCGGGCGTCATCCAACATTTTGAAATTATTAATCTTTCCTAACGCGCCTTAACCATTTGGGGATGTTTTCAGCCTTTGTCGTTTAACACCGCGCTCAAAGCCGGAACGAAAGGGCGACGAATCGGTGCCTGCGCCTGTTTCCCGGTTTGTTCACCCCAATATGTTGGGTCATCAACAGGTTTTCCACCTGTTATCAACAGGCGGCGAACAGGGTTTTGCACAGGCCGGGCGGCCGCCGTTAATTTTTGCGTGCCGTTTGGCACAAAGCGGCGCCACGTCCATCGGTCCTCGCAGTCGCTGCACGAGGACCAGACTGCCAGCAATGCAGAACGGCTTGGTTCAAGCCTCTCCCACGGCATAGCGCTGCAAAGTAGGGCCGACGTTCTGGATAATTTCGTCGTGGGACAGGGCGACGACGGGCGGAAGCCGCAGCAGGTATCGGCACATCGCCAGACCCAGCAGCTGGCTCGAAACGAGCCCGGCCCGTCGACCCGCGTCGGCGGGGTCAGCGACCGTCGCAATCACCGGCCTCACCTGGTTGCCAAATACGTCGCGCAATTTTTCCGCGGCGAATTCGTTCGACGTCGCCGAACGCAGCAGAATTGCCATGCCGGGGCCGCTGGCCGGGCCTTCCCAGATTTCGAGAAAACGCCTGATCAGCGTTTCGCCGATGGCGTTTCGGTCGATCACCCGCAGTGCCGGCAATTGCAGGTCGACGACCGCCGCCCTGGCGAACAGCTCGTCCTTGCTGCGGAAATAGCGGATCACCATAGCCGGATCGATCGAGGCATGCGCCGCGACGTCGCGGATGGAGGTGCCCTCATAGCCGTGCTCGGCGAACAGGAGCCTCGCGGCCTCCAGGATTTGGGCGCGCGTGCGGTCCGACTTGCTGGGTTTTTTCGGCTGGTTCTCGGTCATGAAAGCCATATGCCAACGGTCGTTGACAAATGCAATGGCTTCGTCTAGAAAGTCAACGGTCGTTGATAAATGGAGAGAGAAATGTTACCCGAAACCACGGAAGTCCTGATCGTTGGCGCCGGCCCGACCGGCATGGCGCTGTCCATCGTGCTGCACCAGGCCGGCGTCGATCATGTCCTGATCGATAGGCTGGCGGAGGGCCTTCAGACCTCGCGGGCTGGCGTCATCCACGCGCAGACGCTGGAAACGCTGGAGCCTCTCGGCGTCGCGCAGCGGCTGAGCGAACTTGCCCTGAAGCTGCAGAATTTCACCATCCGCGACCGCAACCGGGCGCTGCTCAATCTCGATTTCAGCAAGCTTCCGTCAAGGCATCCCTATCTGATGATGCTGCCTCAGAACCTGACCGAGCAGGTGTTCGCCGAACGGATCGCCGCCCTGGGCGGCGTGATTCACCGCGTGGTCGAGGCCAAGGCGGTCGTTCAGGAGGCTGACGGTGCACAGGTGACGGTGACCGAGAACGGCCGCCAGAAATTGATATCGGCACGCTACGTCGTTGGTGCCGACGGCATGCACAGCCTGGTGCGCAGGTCGACCGGCATCGAGTTCGACGGCGACGCCTATGACGCTTCGTTCGTACTCGCCGATGTTCGTCTCGACTGGCCGGTTGGGCCGACGGAAGTATCGCTGTTCTTTGCACCGGCCGGGCTGGTGGTGGTGGCGCCGCTCCCGGACGGTTCGTACCGGGTCGTCGCAACAATGGATGACGCACCGGAAAAGCCGGCGGTCGCCGACATCCAGGCGCTGCTCGACAGCCGTGGGCCGACCAAGAAAAGAACCCAGGTGCTCGACCTGGCGTGGAGCTCGCGTTTTCGCGTACATCACCGCCTGGTCCGCTCGTATCGCAAGGACCGGCTGTTCCTCATGGGCGATGCCGCGCACGTGCACAGCCCGGCGGGAGGCCAAGGCATGAACACCGGCATCATCGACGCGGTCGTACTTGGCGAGTTGCTAGGCGACGTGGTGAACGGCGTGCGCCCGGAAGCCGAGCTCGACCTCTACGAAACGCTGCGCCGCCCGGCGGCCCAGGAGGTGCTTGAACTGGCGGGCACAATGACCGAGATGGCGCTTACCCGCAATTCGGTGAAGCGGTTCGTCCGCAATCTCGTGCTTTCGACTCTGAACCTCAATCCATTTCTGAAGCGTCGCATCGCCTTGAAACTGTCGGGCTTCAGCCGGGCGTCGCTTGCCCGCCTGCCGGCACCTTCGCGCCAGCCAGGTGGAGTCGCCCAGACCAAGCCGGCAGCCGAACCAGGGCTGAAGCTTGTCGCCTGACAGCCGAAATTCCCGGCCTCGAACTCGGCCGTGTGGGTGGTTAGACCCGTGCAACAGTTACCGGCGACGGGCCGCCTCAGGGGTGGTATGACGCCTCAAGTGATATACTGGCCGCCATTGGCTGATATGGTCGAGCCGGTGATGAAACCGGCATCGTCGGAAGCCAGGAAGACGACGCAGCGTGCGATCTCTTCCGGCTCGCCGAGGCGGCCGACCGGGATCTGCGGGATGACGCGCTCGTTGAGCACCTTCTCGTCCATCGCCCTGACCATCTCGGTGGCGATGTAGCCGGGGCAGATGACATTGACGGTGATACCGACCCGCGCCCCTTCCTGGGCGAGCGCCTTGGTGAAGCCGATATCGCCGGCCTTCGACGCCGAATAGTTGACCTGGCCGGTCTGGCCCTTCTGGCCATTGATCGAGGAGATGGTGATGACGCGGCCGAACTTGCGGTCGCGCATGCCGCCCCACAGTGGGTGCGTCATGTTGAAGACGCCGGAAAGATTGGTGTCGACGACCTCCTTCCACTGCTCGCGCGTCATCTTGTGGAACATGGCGTCGCGGGTGATGCCGGCATTGTTGACCAGCACGGAAACCGGGCCGAGATCGGCCTCGATCTGCTTGATGCCGGCGGCGCAGGCATCGTAGTCGGCGACCGACCATTTGTAGACGGGGATGCCGGTCTCTGCCTTGAATTTCTGCGCCGCCTCGTCATTGCCGGCGTAGTTCGCGGCGACATGATAGCCGGCGGTTTTCAGGCCGATCGAGATCGCGGCGCCAATACCGCGCGACCCACCGGTGACGAGTGCTACCTTTGTCATGATATCCTCCCTTTTTCTTGAGCGGCGGGCGACGAATGGGAACGCTCTAACGGCGGTTGAGCCTGTTCGCCACCGGCTGTTTCACGGCTTGCTCGCTCCGTCTTCACGGCGCTTTGCAGATGACTTCACAGCGCTTCCACGCACATGGCGACCCCCATGCCGCCGCCGATGCACAGCGTGGCAAGGCCTTTCCGGGCACTTCTGCGCCTCATCTCGTAGACCAGCGTGTTGAAGATGCGGGCGCCGGAGGCGCCGATCGGATGGCCGATGGCGATGGCGCCGCCATTGACATTGACGATGGACGGGTCCCAGCCCATGTCCTTGTTGACGGCGCAGGCCTGGGCGGCGAAGGCTTCGTTGGCCTCGACCAGGTCGAGATCGCCGACCGACCAGCCGGCCTTGGCCAGCGCCTTGCGCGAGGCGGGAATAGGCCCGGTGCCCATGATCTGCGGATCGACACCCGCGGTCGCCCAGGACACGATGCGCGCCAGCGGCGTGATGCCGCGCTTTGCGGCTTCCGCTTCGGTCATCAGCAGCACGGCGGCGGCGCCGTCATTGATGCCGGAGGCATTGGCGGCGGTCACCGTCCCGTCCTTGTCGAAGGCCGGTCTCAGCTTGGTCATGGCGTCGATCGTGGCGCCGTGGCGGATGTATTCGTCCTGGTCGACAATGGTGTCGCCCTTCTTGCCCTTGACGGTGAAGGCCACGATCTCGTCCTTGAATTTGCCGGCCTTCTGAGCGGCCTCTGCCTTGTTCTGGGAGGCCAATGCGAGCCGGTCCTGGTCCTCGCGGGTAATCTGGAACTGGCGAGCGACGTTTTCGGCCGTGTTGCCCATGTGGTAGCCATTGAAGGCATCCCACAGCCCGTCCTTGATCATGGTGTCGATCATCTTGTAGTCGCCCATCTTGACGCCGGCACGCAGGTGTTGAGCGTGCGGGGCCAGGGACATCGATTCCTGCCCGCCGGCGACGATCACCTTGGCGTCGCCTGTGGCGATCTGCTGCATGCCGAGGGCAATAGCGCGCAGACCTGAGCCGCAAACCTGATTGAGGCCCCAGGCGGTGGTTTCCTTTGGCAGGCCGGCTTCGATAGATGCCTGGCGGGCGGGGTTCTGGCCCTGAGCCGCGGTCAGTACCTGGCCGAGGATGACCTCGTCGACTTCCGTCGGCTCGACACCGGCACGGGACAGCAACTCCTTGATGACCATGGCACCAAGCTCATGCGCCGGCGTGGCGGCGAAGGCGCCGTTGAAGGAACCGACGGGCGTGCGCGCCGCACTGGCGACAACGATGGCAGCGGACATGTTCTTCTCCCAGACTTCGAGGTATCGAGGTTTTGGTGTCGTAGTCGTATCGTCAGGGCTTTTCTTGCCCTTTCAATGAGCCAAGTCAAACCGGAAAATGGGCATGCCGGCCATGCGCCGCAAGCAGGCTGCGCATCGTCATCGCAACAGCGCGCCCTTTGCTGCGCAGCATTTTTAGCCGGCCGTGCAGCATTAATTGATCCCGCACTGCACAAACCGCTTGGAATCACGACGCTTTTGCGCATATCCTTGAAAAGGCGCAATCGTTACCGGCAGCTTACTCAAATGCGCCGGTGTCCCGGGAGGATACTGATGGCCGCGAAAGACGAACCGATTATCATCAAGAAATATGCCAATCGCCGCCTCTACAACACCGGCACCAGCACCTATGTGACGCTTGAGGACCTTGCCGAAATGGTCAAGAAGGGCGAGGAGTTCACCGTCCAGGACGCCAAGACCGGCGACGACATCACCCATCCTGTGCTGACCCAGATCATCTTTGAACTGGAGAACAAGGAAGGGCAGAACATGCTGCCGATTCCGTTCCTGCGCCAGTTGATCGCCTTTTACGGCGACCAGATGCAGATGATCGTGCCGAGCTTCCTCGAGCAATCGATGATCGCCTTCTCGAAGGAACAAGAACGCTTCCGCGAGCAGATGAAGGGTGCCTTGGGCAAGTCGCCGCTGGACATGATGAAGATCGCCACGCCGATCAAGGCATTGGAAGAGCAGACGCGCCGCAACATGGAGATGTTCCAGAATGCCATGCGCCTGTTCACGCCATTCCCACCCGCAGGCTCGAATGGCTCTTCCGCAGCGCCGGCGGAGCCGGCCAGGAAAGAGACGTCGGAAAAACCCGACGACCTTCAGGAACTGAAGGAACAGATCGCCGCCATGCAGCGCAAGCTCGACACGATGTCGTGATCGCCGGCCGGACGGCCGAAATCGCTCATCAGCAGGCCGTGTCGGAAATCTTCGCCTCGAATGATGCTGAGTGCCGCCCGACCCGCGCTAAAGCGCGTCGCATTTGACCGGCCTCATCCGACGCGCTTTTGGTTGTTGTTTTTATGTATGTCGTTATCGCAAGACCGCTGCACACTTTTGCGCGACATGCATTATTTCGTCGTCACCGTCACCAGAGCAGTAACGGGTTTGCCGTCCACAAGAATGGGCTTGTGATGATCATCGGCAAGTAGGACGCCGATCACATGCTTGCCGGCGGCATCCGGGCAATGGCCGAAACGAGCCTTGATAAGATCGCCGCCAAAGTCGCTGTTCATGCTGTTGTACGGCTTGCCGGGGATGTTGCAGGTATCTCCGGCAGGATCGATCTTCATATGCAAGTGGCCGCATTGGCTGACGCCGTCGCATTCACCCGCTGGCAGCAACGTGAAGTTGCTGCTGACGACGACGCCTATCGCCCTCTCGGGATCTTTGCCGAGTTCGATGATCGAACCGGCCGCCGGCCAGACGATTTGCAGGGTTGGCCGATCTTCGGCCTGGGCAGATCCGAGCGACAGTAAGGAGAAAGCAAGGGCAGTCGTTGCGATGATGCGAAGCATGGTAACCTCCATTGACGTTGTAATCACTGATTACATACGACACGCTTGGACGCAAGTAAATAATCGGTGATTACATGTCGGAGTCGTGCTATTGGCAGGCATGACCAACACCAGGGATTCCAGCGAAGCCGCCAACCCCAAGCGCTATCATCACGGCAATCTGGTCGAGGCCTTGATCGCGGCAACCGTGGGGATCATCGAGGAACGCGGAGCAGAGCATGTGTCTGTGCGCGAGGCAGCAAAACGTGCCGGCGTTTCACCCGGCGCGCCATTCCGGCATTTTCGGTCGAAGTCAGCACTGCTGACCGCAGTCGCCGAACAGGCGATGAACCGGCTGACCGAGGCTGTTGCCAATGCACAGTCCAAAGTCGACAGCGCAGATCCCATTGTGGCCTTCGAAGCAATCGGACAGGGGTATCTGGAATGGGCGATCAACAATCCCACGCATTTCCAGATCATCAGTTCTCGAACGCTGATTGATTTCGACGCGTCGGATAGTCTTCGTGATCAGAATGAAGCCATTCGCCGGAAAATGATCGACCTGCTGACCCAAGCGCAACATCAAGGTCGGCTCGCTCCGGACACCGACTTCGATCATCTCGTGCTTGCCGCGCGCGCATTTGTCTACGGATTGGCACGCATGGCGATCGATGGTCATTTCCCGGAGTGGCATCCGTCCGAGCCGCCATCGCTCGCCGTACGGAAAGCTCTTCGTCTTTTCATGAGCCAGATGACAAATTCCAAAACGCGCGCTGAAGTGGCTCCCGGGGATCGCTGACAAAACTGTCTTCGCACTGGTTGTCAGGCGTACAGCTTCGAGTGAGGGTGTCCTCATTCATGACAAAAATTTCATGTCATCGCCACGCTGTGCCGCTGTTTTTGCGCCACACCAGACATATATGCTGCACTGCAATATGGTCCGTTAGCGCCGTAATGAAGGATTTCGCCTTGCCCAGCAGAAAAACCGCCATCGTAACCGGTTCCACCTCGGGCATCGGCCTGGCAATCGTCCATGCGCTCGCGGCGGATGGCTGCAACATCGTCGTCAATTCCTTTTCCGACACGGCCGACGACCAGGCCGTCACCGATGCGATCGCCAAGCATCATGGCGTGAAGACCGTCTACATCAAGGCAGATATGTCAAAGCCGGCCGAATGCCGGTCGCTGGTCGCAAAGGCAGCCGAGAGCTTCGGCTCGGTCGACATCCTGGTCAACAATGCCGGCATCCAGCATGTCGCGCCGCTGGAAGAATTTCCCAGCGAGAAGTGGGACGCCATCATTGCCGTCAATTTGTCGTCGGCCTTCCACACCATCGCCGCCGCCATCCCGCTGATGAGAGAGGCCGGCGGCGGCAGGATCGTCAACATCGCCTCGGCCCATGGGCTGGTCGCCTCGCCGTTCAAATCGGCCTATGTCGCGGCCAAGCACGGCATCATGGGGCTGACCAAGACGGTCGCTTTGGAACTGGCGCGCGACAAGATCACCTGCAACGCCATCTGTCCCGGCTATGTGCTGACGCCGCTGGTCGAGGCGCAGATCCCCGACCAGATGAAGGCGAACAAGATGGACCGCGACACGGTGGTCCGCGAGGTTATGCTCGACAAGCAGCCGACCAAGGAATTCGTCACGGTCGAGCAAGTTGCCGCTGCCGCGGTGTTCCTGTGCTCGGATGCGGCAGCGCAGATCAACGGCACGCAAATTTCGGTCGACGGCGGCTGGACCGCGCAGTGAATTTGAGCGTGCGAACAAATCCGGCCGACAAATCGAGGACCACGCGATGACGACAAACGGCAAGGCGGAGGAGCCCAAAAAGATCAACGTCGCGTTGCAGGGCGGCGGCTCGCACGGCGCCTTTTCCTGGGGCGTGCTCGACCAGCTGCTGGAGGACGGACGGCTTGACATCGCGGCGGTTTCGGGCACCAGCGCCGGTGCCATGAACGCGGTGGCGCTGGCCGACGGCTTGGTTCGCGGCGGCGTCGAGGGCGCGCGGCAGAAGCTCGACGATTTCTGGCGCGCGGTGGCGCGGAAGGGCCGGTTCAGCCCGGTGCAGCGCATGCCGTGGGACGTGGCCTGGGGCAACTGGTCGATCGAGAACACGCCGGGCTATCTCTTTTTCGACACCATGTCGCGGGTGTTTTCGCCCTATGTCGCCAACCCGCTCGGCCTCAATCCGCTGCGCGATGTGATCGAACAGGAGATCGATTTCGGCAATGTGCGCGCCTGCAAGGCGATGGAGTTGTTCATCTCCGCGACCAATGTCGAGACCGGGCAGTTACGCGTCTTTTCCGATGGCGAGATCGACCTCGACACGGTGATGGCGTCGGCTTGCCTGCCGCAGCTGTTCCGCGCCGTCGAGATCAAGGGCGTGCCCTACTGGGATGGCGGCTATGGCGGCAATCCAGCGCTGTTCCCGTTCTTCAAGACGGCTGCCACCGAGGACGTGCTTTTGGTGCAGATCAACCCGGTGGTCCGCGAGGGGACGCCGAAGAGCGCCAACGAAATCCAGAACCGCATCGACGAGATCACCTTCAATGCCGGGCTGCTGCGTGAATTCCGTTCGATCGCCTTCGTCAAGGAACTGATCGCCGCCGGCCGGCTGCCGCATGGCGAATACCGCGACATCCGCATGCACCGCATCGATGCCGACGAGGCATTCAAGGATCTGTCGGCATCGTCCAAGGTCAATGCCGAATGGGCGTTCCTGACCTATCTGCGCGACCTTGGCCGCACCGCAGCCAGCGATTGGCTGGAGGAGAATTACGACACCGTCGGCAAGCGGCCGACGCTTGACCTCTCAGGCGAACTCGACGACGGCTTCAAGCCAGTGCGTGGACCGGCACCGGGGCGGCGGGTCAAGGAGTTCCTTGCTGCCCGCATGAAGCCCCAGGCCGCGCGCCGCCAAGCCTGAGGCGCTTGTTTGTCAGTTTTTTTGCAAGGCTAGATCGATCACCCTGATCAGCGCGGCCGCAGCCCGCCTCTGCTCGTCCGGATCGCTGATGCGCATCTTCATGCCTTCCAGCCCGTCGAGCAGCATGTCGGCCAGCAATTTTGCCGCCAAGCCCTTGGCGGTGAGATCGACGCCATTGCGTCCGGCCTCGCTCTGGATCGCTGCGGCGACATGATCGGCAAACCGGCTGCGCCAGCAGCCGATCAGGTCGGCGAGACTCGACTTCATGTCAAGGAGTTCGGCGCCATGCGGCGAGGCGTGGACGGTGCGCGTCATCGAGATCAGCGCTTCGTCAATGGCCCGCATCATGCGCTCGGCAAATGGTTCTTCACCGGCGAGTGCCGTTTTCGCCTGTTCGAGCGAGCGGGAGAGCAGCATCAACGCGATGGCGCGATAGATATCGGTCTTGTTCTTGAACTGGAGATAAAGCGCCGGCCGCGACATGTCGGCGGCACGCGCAATGTCGTCCATGGTGGTGCGGGCGAAACCATAGGCCAGAAACACCTTCATCGCGCTGTCCAGAATGCGGGCGCGCTTGGGGTCGGTGGCGATATCCTCGATCTCGATCATGGCGGGACTTTATCCTATAAAAGTTCTGTTGACAAAATGACGTAATTTGTCAAGATGTATGAGGACGAAATGGCCGACCGGCCTTTTGCCTTGGGCTGTGGACGACAACAAAGGGTATCCCCATGCGCCTCACCGTCGACGGGCAGGCATTCGACGTCAATGCCGATCCCGAAATGCCGCTGCTGTGGGCGCTGCGCGATCTCATGGGCAAGACCGGGCCGAAGTTCGGCTGCGGCATCGCCGCCTGCGGCGCCTGCACGGTGCATGTCGACGGCCAGCCTGTCCGCTCCTGCTCGCTGCCGGTCGGTGAGGTCACCGGCGCGGTCACCACGATCGAAGGCATCGGCACCGAAGGCAAACTGCATCCGGTACAGCAGGCATGGCTGGAAGAGCAGGTCGCCCAATGCGGCTACTGCCAGGCCGGCCAGATCATGAGCGCGGTGGCGCTGCTCGACCAGGTTGCCGACCCGACCGACGCCGACATCGACGATGCCATGGGCGGCAATCTCTGCCGCTGCGGCACCTACCCGAAAATCCGCGTGGCGATCAAACGAGCGGTCGTCCTCAAAACGGCGGGGATCTGACCATGGCCAGTATCGGAAAGATCGCCCGCCGCACGTTTCTCATCGGCGCGGCTGCTATCGCGGGCGGTGTCGCCGTCGGCTATTATTACTACCGCAAACCCTATCCGAATCCGCTGGAAGGCAATCTCGCCGCTGATGAAGCGACCTTCAACCCCTATGTGAAGATCGGCGCCGACAACACCATCACCATCATCGCGCCGCGTGCCGAGATGGGCCAAGGCATCTCGACGACGCTTGCCGCCATGGTTGCCGAAGAGCTCGATGTCGGGCTCGGTCAGGTCAAGGTTGAGCACGGCCCGGCCTCCTACGCCTATTACAACTCAGCGATCCTGGAAGAGGGCGGTCCGTTCGCCTTCTTCGATGAAAGCATGACCGCGGAAATAGTGCGCGCCGGCATGGGCGTGGTCGGAAAATTCCTCGCTCTCCAAGGCACCGGCGGCTCGGCCTCGACGCGCGACGGTTTCGACAAGATGCGGCAGGCCGGCGCCGCTGCGCGGCAGATGCTTATTGCAGCGGCCGCGCAAAAGCTCGGTATAGCTGCTGCCGATCTGGAAACGGCTAATGGCTCGATCCTGCACAAGGCGTCGGGCAAGTCGCTGACCTATGGCGCGGTCGCCGCGACCGCTGCGACAATGGCGCCGCCAGCGGAAATCAGGCTCAAAGACAAAGCCGACTGGAAACTGCTCGGCAAACCGCAAAAACGCATCGACATGCCGGCCAAGGTCACCGGGGCGCCGATCTTCGGCATCGACGTGACGTTGCCGGACATGCTGTACGGCACGGTCAAGATGAGCCCGCGTTTCTGGGCCAAGCCGGTCAAGGTCGATTTCTCCAAGGCCGGGAAAATGCCTGGCGTGATCAAGATCGTGCCGATCGACACGAATTACGGCCACGGCTTCGGCATCATCGCCGAAAACACCTGGGCGGCGTTCAAGGCGGCGGAGGCGATCGACACCGAATGGGCCGATCCCGAATATCCGCTGGATAGCGCCGGCATTTCAGAGGTGCTGAAGCAGGCGCTCGGCACAAAAGGGTCAGTGATGCGCGACGATGGCGATGTCGATACCGCCTTCGCCGACGCGCCGCGCGAAAAGATCGTCGAGGCCGACTACGCGGTGCCTTATCTGGCACATGCGACGATGGAGCCGATGAACGCCACGGCGCGGTTGAAGGACGGCGTCCTCGACATCTGGTGCGGCAATCAGGCGCCGACCTTGGTGCGGCAGCTTTGCGCCAATGCTGTCGGCATTGAGCAGGACAAGGTCAGCGTCCACACCACCTTCATGGGCGGCGGCTTCGGCCGACGTGTCGAGGTTGATTATGCGCTCTGTGCCGCGCTGATGGCGAAAGAAACGGCAGGCCGGCCAATCAAGGTGATCTGGACGCGCGAGGAAGACATGCGCCACGACGCCTACCGGCCGGCTTCTGTCGGCAAATTCCAGGCGCGGCTTGGCGACGACGGCATGCCGGTGGCCATCGACATGACAATTGCCTCGCCATCGATGATAACCAGCACCTTGCGCCGGCTGTTTCCCTCGATATCGCCGCTCGGGCCCGACAAGTCCATTGTCGACGGTGCCCATAACCAGCCCTATACGATCCCGAACTACCGAGTGACCGGCGTCGCCGCACCCGTCTCGATCCCCGTCGGCTCCTGGCGGTCGGTGGGCAGTTCGATCAACGGTTTCTTCCATGAAGGATTTCTGGACGAGATCGCAGTCGCCGGGAAGACCGATCCGGTCGAACTGCGCAAGAAGCTGATGGCTGCCTATCCGGCAGCGGTGAAGGTGGTCGAGAAGGTCGCCGAAATGGCGAAATGGGGCGAGGCGCTGCCCGCCGGCAAGGCCAAGGGCATGACGTTCACGCTGTCCTTCGGCAGCTGGGTCGGCGAGATCGTCCAGGTCGCCGACACGCCGGCCGGAATCCGCATTGAGAAGGTGTGGATCGCCGCCGATGTCGGCACCGCGCTCGACCCCGGCATCATCGAGGCGCAGCTCATCTCCGGCGCCGTCTATGGCCTGTCGGCGGCGATCAGTCAGGAGATTACTTTCGCCGACGGCATGGTCGAACAGTCGAATTTTCACGACTACGATGCCATGCGCATTTTCCAGTGCCCGGCGTTCGAAGTCGCTATCCTGGAGAATTTTCACAAGATGGGCGGCGTCGGCGAAGTCGGCACGCCGCCGGCGGCACCGGCACTCGCCAACGCCATCTTCGCACTGACCGGCAAGCGCATCCGGACACTGCCCATGTCGAAGGAGGTGACCTTTGCATGAAATATTTCCCACCATGCTGACAGCTGCTGCCATCCTGTTTGCGGCCGTGACTTTCGTGACGGCACAAAGCCAGGCAACGGCACCGATGACGGTCGATGCAGCCAAGTGCCTGCCCGAGTGGGACACGGTGTTTTCGTATCCGCGCTGCGCCGATTGCCTATCGCAGACGAACGGCTGCGCTGGTCCGGCGCGCCTCATGGCGGCGGCCGCACCCTGCCCCAGCGAAGTATTACCCATCAACATTTCTGACTATATTGCGGTGCAACTTTGATGTAGAAGCTCGTTCGCCGATCACGGCAAGTTGAACACGGCCTTGCGCGCACCCATATCGGCGACGCGCCCGAGTTAGAAGACGCGGCCTGGCCGAATCCCGCGCACTGGAAAAAACGACGATGCCGAAATACAGGTTTCACAAGCTTGCAGCCATTGTTGTGCTTGTCGGTTTCGCTGCGTGGATGGCGACGGGCGAGTTCTCATCCGTCGGCAGCGCGGCCGCCGACAACGAGCCCAAGGCGGGGGAGGTCGAGCAGCCAAAGGCGGCTGACGCCGGCAACGCCAAGGCCAGTGCGGCAGAACAGCCCAAGGCGACCTTGCGCACCGTCGCGACCATAACTCCGCCCAGGCGTACCTATGCGCGCGCCATCCGGATTTCCGGACTGACCGAAGCCGACAAGCGCGCGGTGCTGGCGACCCGGGTCGACGGCATCATCGACAAGCTGCCGGTCAAGCAAGGACAGCACGTCAAGACGGGCGACCTCGTGCTGATGCTTGCGACCGAGGAAAAGCTTTCGGCGCTCAGCAATGCCAAGCAGCTTGTCGCGCAGCGTCAGGCCGAACTTGATGCGGCCTCGCGGCTGGCGAAAACCGGCAATCTGCCCAAGCTGCAGCTCGACAACGCTCGCTCCACCCTGACCTTAGCGCAGTCGATGCTGGAAGCCATGCAAGCCCAGCTTGATCGCAATGAGGTGAGGGCTCCGTTCGACGGCGTCATCGACCGGGTGCCGGTGGAGCTTGGCAGTTCGGTGATGCAGGGCGGCGAGGTGGCAACCATTCTGAGCCTAGACCCTGTGATCGCCCGCGGCGAGGTCAGCGAGCGTGATCTCGGCTATCTGAAGATCGGCGACAAGGCGAATGTACGGCTGGTCAGCGGCCAGAATGTCGAGGGCACCGTGCGCTACATCAGCCGCGACGCGTCGTCCGCCACCCGCACCTTCCGGGTCGAGATCGCAATCCCTAATCCTGAGGGCACCATTCCCGCTGGGATGACGGCCGAGATCGGGCTGAGCGCGCAGCCGACCGACGCTGTCATGCTGCCGCGCTCCGTGGTGACGCTCGGCGACAAGGGCGACCTCGGCATCCGCGCCGTCGACAAGGATAACAAGGTCGTGTTCTTCCCGATCGATCTTGTCGACGATACGCCAACCGGCCTGGTGCTCGGCGGCATCCCTGCCGATGCGCGCATCATCGTCGCCGGCCAGGAACTGGTGAAGGAAGGCGAAGTGGTCAAGCCGGTCGAGGCTGACCAGGCGACCATCCAGAAGCTGCTGGGCGAAGCGACAGCCGGGACGCAGTAATCATGGATATCGTAAAACTCGCAATCAGCAATGCCAGGCTGACCATTTCGGTGCTGGTGTTCCTTATCCTTGCCGGTGCGGTCGCCTATCAGTCGACACCGAAGGAAGCCGAACCCGACGTTCCGATTCCCATGATGTATGTCAGCCTGATCTATCAGGGCATCTCGCCTGAGGATTCGGAACGCCTTCTGCTGCGGCCGATGGAAGCCAAGCTGAAGAGCCTCAAGGGTCTCAAGGAGATGCGCTCGGCCGCCTTCCAGGGTGGCGGCTATGTGCTGGTCGAATTCCACCCGCAGACGGATCTGGCGACGGCGCTGCAGGACACACGCAGCAAGGTCCAGGACGGCAAGGCCGACCTGCCGCAGGCAGCCGAGGAGCCTGTGGTCTCCGAAGTCAACGTCTCCGAGTTCCCCGTCCTTGTCGTGACGCTGTCGGGCGAGGTGCCCGAGCGCATCCTCACGGCGGCGGCGCGCGAGTTGCGCGACCGCATCGAGGAAGTGCCGGGCGTGCTGGAAGGCGCGCTGCAAGGTGCGCGCGACGATCTCGTCGAAGTTGTCATCGATCCGATGAAACTGTCTTCCTACGGGCTGCAGCTCGAGCAGCTGATCGGCGCGGTCGGCGATTCCAACAGTCTTGTCGCCGCCGGCAACATCGAAGGGTCCGAGGGCAAATACGCGGTCAAGGTGCCGTCGCTGATCGAAACGCCGCAGGACGTGGCGGCGCTTCCGATCGTCGCCGGCCCCAATGCCGTGGTGCAGGCCAAGGATATCGCCACCGTCCGCTCCACCTTCAAGGACGCCGAGACGGTGACCCGTCTTGACGGCAAGCCGGCGATCGCCATCGAGGTGAAGAAGCGCATCGGCTCCAACCTGATCGACACGATCGCCCAAGTGAGGGCCGTGTCCGATGCCTTCATAAGGACCATGCCGGAAGGCATGCACGTCACCTACACGCAGGACAAATCGATCTTCGTCAACCAGTTGCTCGGCGATCTGCAGAACCACGTCATGATCGCCGTGATCCTAGTGTTCATCGTCATTCTCTACGCGCTGTCGGGCCGCGCTTCGCTGCTGATCGGCCTCGCTATTCCATCGTCTTTCCTGATCGGCATCCTGCTGTTGGCCATGATGGGCTACACGATCAACATGATCGTGCTGTTCAGCCTCATCCTGGCGGTCGGCATGCTGGTCGACGACGCCATCATCGTCACCGAATTCGCCGAGCGGCGGATGAGCGAAGGCATGCCCAAGGCGGAGGCCTTCGCGCTTGCCGCCAAGCGGATGGCCGGTCCGGTTATTGCGGCGACGATGACGCGCATCGCCGCCTTCTCGCCGCTGCTGTTCTGGCCGGGCATCATCGGCGACTTCATGAAATACATGCCGATCACGCTGATCGTCACGCTCTCGGCCTCGATGCTTTATGCGCTGGTTTTTGCACCGGCGCTGGGCGCCTTGTTCGCGAAGGCGCCGCCGCATCACGAGAATGACAACCGCGACGGCTGGTACATGGCGGTGGTCAAGCAGGCGGTTCGCTTTCCCCTCACCGTCATTCTGCTCACCGTCGGGCTTTTGTTCGGTGTCGGCTTTGCCTATTCGAAATACGGCGCCGGCGTCGAGTTCTTCCCGAATGTCGAGCCTGACTACGGCCTGCTCTATGTGCACGCCCGCGGCAACCTTTCGCTCGCAGAAATGGATGCCGCCACAACGACCGCGGAAAACCGGCTTCTCGGCTGGCCAGGCGTGAAATCGGTCTATACCCGTGTCGGCAAGACGCAAGGCGGCGGCCAGGATATTCCTGAAGACGTGGTCGGCGTGATCCAGTACGAGTTCGTCGACTGGCGCGAGCGCAAATCGGCGAACGCGATCCTGGACGAGCTGCGCGGCGTCATGGCCGGCATTCCCGGCGTCGACGTCGAGGTTCGCGTGCCCGAGGCCGGCCCGCCCACCGGCAAGCCGATCCAGATCAGGCTTTCGGCCGTCGACCCGAAAGGCCTCGACGACAAGGCGCGCGCCGTCGCCGCGCGCATTGCCAAGGTGCCCGGCGTCATCGATATTTCCGACGGCCTGCCGCCGCCCGGCGTCGACTGGGCGCTCGACGTCGATCGCGCCAAGGCGGCGCAATACGGCATCAGCCCGACCTCGGTCGGAACGGTGGTGCAACTGGTGACGAACGGGCTGAAGCTCAGCGAATACCGGCCAGCCGGTGCTGACGACGCCGTCGACATCAGGCTGCGTCTGCCCGAGGACCGGCGCACGCTGTCGACACTCGATGACCTCAGGGTGCAGACTTCGCAAGGGTCGGTGCCGATCTCGAATTTCGTCGTGCGCAAGCCCGAGCCGACCGTCGGTATCCTCAACCGCATCGACGGCGCGCGCACCGTGGTCGTCCAGGCCAATGTCGCCGCCGGCGAGCAGGTCGCTTCTGTCCAGCAGCAGGTCACCCAGGCTGTCGCCGATATGGATCTCGGCAGCGGTATACGCTGGAAGCTTGCCGGCTCGAACGAGGACAGCGCCGAGGCCAGCGCGTTCCTCAGCAAGGCCTTCGGTGCGGCGATCTTCCTGATCTTCCTCGTGCTCCTGATGCAGTTCAACAAGTTCACCAGCGTCTGGCTGGTGCTGTCCTGCGTGGTCATGGCGACCGTCGGCGTGTTCCTGGGATTGCTGTTGACCGGAGAGGCGTTCGGCATCGTCATGTCGGGCATCGGCGTCATCGCGCTGGCCGGCGTGGTGGTGAACAACAACATCGTGCTGATCGACACCTATGACCGGCTGCGCGAAGAGGGCTGGGACAAGATGGACGCGGTGCTGCAGACCTGCCGCGAACGTGCCCGCCCGGTCGTGCTGACGGCGGTGTCGGCGATCCTCGGCGTGCTGCCGATCGCCTTCGGCCTCGGTCTCGAAATCTTCCATCACGAGACGACGATCAACGCGCCGTCGACGCAATGGTGGATTTCACTGTCCTCGGCGATCGTCTTCGGCCTGTCCTTCGCCACCTTGCTGACGCTGGTGGTGACACCGTCGATGCTGATGGTGTTCACGCGTAGCAAGAACAGCCGCTTCTATGCATTCTTCCGCCGGGTGTTCCGGCGCGGAACGCCAGCCAATGCGACTATGGAGACCTCCGCAAGGCCGGGCTCGCTCGACGAGCCGGAAATCGCCTTCCCGAAGGCCGCCGAATAGGTTGGTCCCTTCAGCCCAGGTAGAAAAGGCCGCCGGGAACAACCCGGCGGCCTTTTGCATTGTCTTGTCATGCGACACCTCACAGCGGGGAGTTTTTCATGACGCTCAGCACCATTCTCGTCATCATTCTGATCCTCATTCTGATCGGCGCGGTGCCGGCATGGCCTCATTCGCGTTCCTGGGGTTATGGTCCCTCCGGCATTGTTGGCGTTATCCTGATCGTGTTGCTGGTGTTGCTGCTGATGGGCAGGATTTGACCCGCAGTTTGGTGCTCGACAAAGTACAGCGCTGCGCGCCTTTTGAGGGCGCAGCGCTGTAGCATTTGATTTTCGCATGGTCCTTTCCGAGCCTCCGGTTCGGATAATCCGTTGGGTAGTGCGGCTTTCCGTTGCAGGCAGCTTTCGAAACGCCGTCAGTCGCGGCGACACCGATATCATCGAGAGCGTCTGCCACCGCCCTATCCAGCGGCGTATGCGGGATTGTGCCGATGATGCCTTCCAGCCTTGCCGAGACCAGCCGGTGCGGTTCGAAGCGAAGGTAGGACATCGAGACGATCTCGCGCCACATTGCCACGAACGGGCTGCCAGCGCGCAGCACCCACCACGGCATCGACGTGAGTTTCAGCGTGCGCCCGAGCGCTTTTTCCGCGGCCGCCTTGATCTCGAGATCGGTGACGGCGTGGCCGGGAAAGTTCAGCGCTTCGTAGGAGCCGAGCTTGTCGAGATTCTCGGCTAGCCCGACAAACGCCTTGGCCAAGTCCGGAAGGTAGGCCCACTCATGCACGAGATCGACCGGCCCGGGAGCGGTATAGACGCCCTTGTCCATCTTGGCGGCCACAACCAGATCGAACTACGCTCCGGTGCCGGTGCCGCCGAAGAAATCGCCGGCTCGCAGCAGAATGGTTCGCACTCGACCCGCTTCGGCCTCTCGGCGAAAGAGGTCTTCCATGGCGACGCGGATGCGGCCCTTTTCCGTCGTCGGGTGGAATGGCGTGTCTTCGGTGATGAGCGCCGGCATCGACGAGCCGTAGATGTAAACGTTGCCTGGAGCGAGGTGCAATGCGTCGTTCGCCCGGCACGCGGCCATGACGTTCTCGGCCATCGGCAGGCACTTGCCCCAATCGGTATAGATCGGGTTGAGGCCGTTGAAGATGATGTCGACGCCTTCGGTGGCGCGGATAAGCGCTTCGCGATCGAGCCCGTCGCCGGCGACGGCTGTGGCGCCGGTGAGTTCTGCCGGTATCTTGCCGCTGCGGGTGATGGCGCGGACATCATAGCCAGCGTCGATGAATGCCTTGGAAACCACGCGGCCGAGCCGGCCATTGGCACCCAGAATTGCGATCTTGGTCATGTTTCGTCTCCGTGTTTGCGTTACGGCCACAACATGGTCCGCTCGCAAACGAATAGAAATTGACTGAAGTTGGCGTTGTGATATTCAGTTTTGAATGGAAATCGACTGGAACCTGATCAAGAGTTTCGTCACCGTGGCGGAAACCGGAAGCCTGTCCGCTGCCGCGCGCAAGCTGGCTGCAAGCCAGCCGACGCTCGGCCGCCATATCGCCGAGCTGGAGCAGGCGCTCGGTGTCACCCTGTTCCGGCGCGGGCGGCGCGGCTACGCCCTGACGGAAGCCGGCAGTACGCTCTATGAACGCGGCCGGGCGGTGAGCGAGCAGGCGAGCGCCTTTTCGCTGTTGGCGCTGGGATCGGTCGAGGCGATCGAGGGCACGGTGCGCATTGCCGCCAGCGAGGTGGTGGCGGCCTATGTCCTGCCAGAGATGACGGCTCGGCTGGGCGCCGAGGAGCCCGGCATCGAGGTCGAGATCGTCGCGTCGAACCAGGTTGAGAATCTTTTGCGCCGCGATGCCGACATCGCTATCCGCATGGTCAAGCCGGCACAGAACGAGCTGGTGGCGCGTAAAGTGGCAGACATTCCGCTCCGCGCCTGCGCGGCAAAATCCTATCTCGACCGCCGTGGCCGTCTGCGCGAACCCGGCGATCTTGCCGGCCACGATCTGATCGGCTTCGACCGCAGCGATGAGATCATTCGCGGCATTGCCCAATTCGGTGTCCCGCTCACGCGCAATGCCTTCCGCTTCAGGACCGACAACCAAATCGTGGTGTGGGAGGCGGTGCGGGCGGGAAACGGCATCGGCTTTGGCCAGGAGCCGCTGGCCGATCGCGATCCGCTGGTGGAGACAGTGCTGCCAGGCCTGGCGCTGCCGACTCTGCCGGTATGGCTGGCCATGCACCGCGACGTGCGCACCAGCGTTCGCATCCGCCGTGTCGCGGATTTCCTCTACGAGGAGCTAAAACGCTATTCGGCCGGGGCCGCGTCAGGGGCGAATTCAGCGCGGTGAGCTAGCCCGGCCATCAAAAACACGACGACCAGCAGCCCCGACAAGGCGACGAAGATCGGACCGAAGCTTGAATGCTCGGCGATGAAGCCGATTGCCGACGGCGCCACCAGGATGCCGGAATAGCCCATTGTGGTGACGACGCTCATGCCGGTGCCGGTCGACATGCCTTCCTGGTTGCCGCCGGCCGAAAACAGGATCGGCACCATATTGGCGATGCCGAAGCCGCAAAGCGCAAAAGCTGAAATGGCGAGCCAGGGCGAGGGCGCCAGTCCGGCCACCAGCATGCCGGCGGCGGCGACGAGCGCCGAAACCCGGAGCGTCGTCACGGCACCGAAACGGTTGCGGACGCCGTCGCCAAAGAAGCGCATGACGGCCATGACGGCGGAAAACGCGGCATAGGCAAGGCCAGCGATGGCAAGATCGGCGCTCAGTTCCTGTTGCAGGTAAAGCGCCGCCCAGTCGAGCACCGCGCCCTCGGAGATCATCGTCAGCAGCGCCATCAGCCCGACCAGATAGACCAGCGGATTTCCAGGCAGCGCGAATTTGCGATGCCCGATGACCCCCGATGATCCTTGGGGCGACTTGTCCTCGGCGATCAGGTAGCGGACTGCCACTGCAATCACGGCAAAAGCGAGCGCAGTCACCACCGTCGCATGGGCAAGATGACCGTAATTCTGTATGGCGAGGCCACCGAGAGCGCCGCCGGCGAAACCGCCAAGACTCCAGAAGCCGTGCGAGGACGACATGATGGCGCGGGACAAGCGCCGCTCCACCGTGACCGCATTGGCGTTCATGGCGACATCCATGCCGCCGATCGAACCGCCAAAGATGAACATGGCGACCGCCGCCAGCGGCACGTTTGGAGCCAGCGCCACAACCAGCAGGCCGAAGCTGCCGATGAGACCGAACCAGCGCAGCACGGCGCGCGACCCATGCCTCGAGATCAGGTGGCCGCACCAGGTCATCGCTGTGACCGCGCCGGCGCCGAACAGCAGGATCAGCAGGCCAAGCGTGAACTTGCTGATATCCAACCGGGTCAGGACCACCGGGATCTGCGGCGCCCAGGCGCCGGTCAGAAAGCCATTGGCCAGGAAGATGGCCGCCACGGCCCATCGTCCACGAATGGCGGTCTGCATGCGGTTTAGCGTGTCCATCGTGTAGAATCCGATGCGAAAAATAGCTCTCGCGCGGCAAATTAGATCGATTCAATCCCCAGTCAAGCGCTCGTTCTTGAAAGTGCTTGGGCCAAAAAGCGAAAAAGGGCCGTCCCGTTCGCGCCTCTCCGGGGAGACTCAGTGATCCCTGGGGCGTCTTGCCTCGAACGCGGCCTTCTTGACATCGGAGGCGTCGGTCTGGTTGAGCGCCTGCCATTCGGCATAGGGCATGCCGTAGATGATCTCGCGCGACTGGTCCTTGCTGAGATCGACACCCTCGGCCTCCGCGGCGTCGCGATACCAGTTGGAGAGGCAATTGCGGCAGAAGCCGGCGAGGTTCATCAGGTCGATGTTCTGCACGTCCGTGCGTTGGCGCAGATGCGCGACCAGCCGTCGGAAGGCGGCGGCTTCGAAATCGCGTTTCTGCTCGTCGCTGAGTTCGGTCATGTGTTCTTGGCCTCCTTGGGCCTCCTTAGAGCGGCCCGGTGCGCGAGCCGAATCGTCTGATCTGATGCATATCGGGACGGCGGTTGATCGCGTCAACGATCGGCGCCAGCCGTTCGGCCCAGGCGACCGCATCCTGCCGATCGGCGATCAGGTCCTGACGGATTTCGATCAGCGCATGGGCAAAGCCGTTGACGATGGCATGCCTGAACATGGTGTCGCCACGCAGCGCGCCGTCGTAGGGCTCGTTGTCGCCGACGATAAGGCTTTTGTCCTCGGCGAGCATGTCGATCAGCGGTCGCGCCACCCGGTCGTCGCGATCCCACAAGATACCAACATGCCAAGGGCGCACGAACCCCTGCATGAACGGGGTGAAGGAATGTACCGACAAGATAAAAGGGGCGCTTGCGCAGGCCTGCGCCACCGAGGCGATCATGGCGCCGACCGCATCGTGGTAGGGCCGATAGAAGCCGTCGAGCCGCCTTTCGCGCTCTTCCCAGACCAAGGGATAGTTTCCCGAAATGACAGTGCCGTCATAGAGTTGGCGGATCAGCGTCGGATCATCCTCACCGCGATTGGGATCGATCAGAAGCCGCGAAAAATTGGCGAGTACCGCCGGCACGCCGAGCAAAGCGGCCAGTTCGCGCGTCACCGTCTCGACACCGATGTCGTAGGCGATATGGCGGTCGAATTCCGCCGCCGGCAGGCCGAGGCTGCCATACTCTTCCGGCAGGTCGCGACGGGCGTGATCGGCCAGGAGCACGATGCCTCGCTTGCGGTCGCCCTCGACGATGTCGAAAGGCGCGAAAACTGTGGATCGGGTCATCGGCGGGAAATGGTCTGTTCGCTGAGGGGAGGATGGTATCGTCATTCCACGAAGGGGACGATTACGCAATGCCGTCGTTTGGCCACGGTTTCTGCGGAAATCTGGCGGAAGGCGATAGAGCGTGCGCTAGAGGCCTTTCTAAATCGATTGGAATTGAGCAAAAGGGCGCGTTGACATGCGCCCCGACTTTTCCGAAAAGGGGCGTTGAGAGATGCAAATGTGGTTCTTGAGAGGTTTCAGGATGGGTTCCGCCGGCAGGCCGCGCTTGCGCTATGGCTTCGCCATGCCGCTCCTGACCTTTGCCGTGGGCTTCGTGGCGATGGTTGCTGCCTCGCCGGCGCGCGCCGATTTCCGTGTCTGCAACGCCACGCAGAACCTGGTCGGCGTCGGCATCGGCTATCGCGCCAAGGCCGGCTGGATCACCGAAGGCTGGTGGCACATCGAGGGATCGAGCTGCAAGACGCTGATCGAAGGCCCGCTGTCATCAAGATTTTACTATCTTTATGCAGAAGACGCCGAGCGCGGCGGGCGCTGGGATGGTCCGATCAACATGTGCGTGGCCGAAAAAGAGTTCAAGATCGCCGGCGTTAGCGATTGCGTCGCCCGGGGCTTCCAGCGCGCCGGATTCCAGGAATATGACACGGGCGAGCAGGCAAGCTGGATGGTCCAGCTGACCGATGACCCCGCAACGGGGGGCGTTCCAGCCGCTCCGGGAACAAACAGTCAATGAGACGCAGCCGCAAGGTCAAGATACTCGCCACCATCGGTCCGGCCTCCTCCTCCGAGGACATGCTGAAGAAGCTCTTCGAAGCCGGCGCCGACGTGTTTCGCATCAATATGAGCCACACCGATCATGAATTGATGCGCACACTTGTCGGTCGCATCCGCACCGTAGAGAAAGCGGTCGGCCGGCCAATCGGCATTCTCGCCGACCTGCAGGGACCCAAGCTTCGGGTCGGCAAGTTTGTCAACGGCAAGGCGACGCTGACACTCGGCCAGACCTTCACGCTCGACGACAATCCCGAGCCCGGCAACTCGACCAGGGTCTATCTGCCCCATCCGGAAATCCTGAGATCGGTCGAGGCCGGTGACCGCCTTTTGATCGACGACGGCAAGCTCGAGCTGAAGGCGGTGAAGAGCGACGGCAAGGCGATCGTCTGCACCGTCGTCGCCGGCACCAGCATCTCCGACAAGAAGGGCGTCAGCCTGCCCGACACCGACCTGCCGGTCGGCGCGCTGACCGAAAAGGACCGCAGCGATCTCGATGCTGTGCTGGCCACCGGCGTCGACTGGGTGGCGCTGTCGTTCGTGCAGCGGCCCGAGGATCTGGCGGAAGCGCGCAAGATCGCGCGCGGCCGGGCGCTGATCATGGCCAAGATCGAAAAGCCCCAGGCAGTCGCCAGGCTGGCCGAGATCATCGAACTTTCGGACGCACTGATGGTTGCCCGCGGCGACCTCGGCGTCGAAATGCCGCTCGAAGCCGTGCCCGGCATCCAGAAGCAGATCACCCGCGCCGCGCGCCGCGCCGGCAAGCCGGTGGTGATCGCCACGCAGATGCTGGAATCGATGATCACCGCGCCGGTGCCGACCCGCGCCGAGGTGTCTGACGTCTCGATCGCCGTGTTCGAAGGCGCCGACGCCGTCATGCTCTCGGCCGAATCCGCGGCCGGCGCCTACCCGGTCGAGGCGGTGGCGATGATGAACCGCATCGCCAGCAAGGTCGAAACCGACCCGACCTATGCCGGCATCATCAACGCGCAGCGCTCGGAGCCGGAAGCGACCGGCGCCGACGCCATCTCGCTCGCCGCCCGCGAAATCGCCGAGACGCTGAAACTGTCGGCGATCATCAGCTATACGGCCTCGGGCACGACCGGCCTGCGCGCCGCGCGCGAGCGGCCGCAGGTGCCGATCGTCGCGCTGTCGCCGATCGTCAACACGGCGCGGCGGCTGTCGCTCTTATGGGGCACGCATTGCGTGGTTTCGCCCGATGCCATCGACCTCGACGACATGGTCGACCGCGCCTGCCGCATCGCTTTGGACGAAGGGTTCGGCAAACCCGGCGATCGGGTCATCATCACCGCCGGCGTGCCGTTGAGGACGCCCGGCTCCACCAACATGCTGCGCATCGCCTATATCGGATCGGACGTGCAGGCCCGCTAAAGCGCGTCGCGGGTGAATGGATTCATGCGACGCGCTTTAAGTTATTGCTTTTATGCATGTCGTTATCGCAAAACCGCTGCGCACCCTCGGTCCAAGCCCGTGGCGTGCTTCTGCGCGACATGCCTTAGGCCGCTCAGCCTGGCCGTCGCTTCGAATGATTTCAGCGAGGTTGCTCTAGAGCGTTTCCAGATTTGACG
>NZ_CAKXZS010000001.1:180912-268416 GCF_935822925.1 Mesorhizobium ventifaucium | reverse complement strand
AATCGACGTTCTTCACAGCCGACGAGATGGCGGCTACGCCTGATGCGATCAGGCGTCGCTTCACACGGGGGTGAGGAGTGGCGATCCGCTAGCGTTCAACCGAGTTGACGAGATGGTGATCTGATCCGCAAACATCTATCAGCATGCGGTGGGGACATCTGCCGGGGGCCTCGTCTGGCCGCATCAGCGCCACACATTCGAATTCAACTCTCGCGATCTTGACAGCCTTCCCGTCTCGGCGAGCAGGCCCTGCCGTTCAGGCGTCTGCGCGCCCGGCCCTGCTCAATGCTCCACCTAATAGACTCTGATTACCCTGACGGCACAGCTGGCCTGCATAGCCGCGTAAGTGTTCAACAAGTATCTAGCCGGACCGAGCACTCGGAATGGATCACAGACAAATTAGGTGGAGCAGCACAAGGCGAGTGATCACAGCGAAGTCGGCCTCAATCTGACGACTCCAACGTCGTTCTCGACCGCTATTTGGGTTCCGAACGGCTCCGACAGCATTTTAAGACGCTCCAGTATGGCATTGGCTTGCGAACCCGTGACCAGCCGCGGGATGCCCCGGTTGGCAAACCTCTTCGAGTAACCGAGCTCGACCGGATAAAGCCGCAATTCGGCAAGCTGGTTCTGCTCAAAGTGGCTGACTGTGATTACGCTCTGATAGTAGACTGGGGAGGAGAGCGCTTCTACAAATCCCTGTGCCGTCGGGTATCCTTTTGCCTCCTCGTCGACCGTCACCTCTGCATCCGTGTCGACTCGCGGATCGCGGCCATAGGCCTCGAACATGTCAGCCCCCACGGGGGTCCGGAGGTCGTCGTAGAAGAAATTCCCCAAACTATAAAGGACGGGCCGCCCCTTGTAGATCTCAATCCCTCGCAACAGATGCGGTCCGTGTCCGACGTATGCGTCCGCTCCGGCATCAATCATTTGGTGCGCAAACGCTTGTTCATAGTCGGCCGGCTCCTGGCTCCAATTCCCGGGGTTGTGACAGTGATTGGTGACCATGCAGAAGTCGGAGAACTGCTTGCCCCGACGAACGTTTCGTAGAATGTCGGCGACATCGCGCCGGTCTGCTTCGTAGCTGTAGCCGGCCTTGTTGCCTCTCTTATATATCTTACCATCGACCACGACCCGATTCGGATCCGTTTCGCCGACCTTGTAGCCTGGCAACGCATCACGTACCCGCCTCAAAGTCTCAAGCATCTCCGGCGGCACCACGATGCTTTGGGTCAAACGAAGGGCATTGAGCCCTGGTCTGCCGGGAGCCTCGCCGGCGGGATCGCACGCTCGAGACATAGGCGCAAACGTTGCAGCCAATGACACCAATGCAGCGCGACCGCGTGCTGTTTCCAAAAAGCGAGCGGCGCCAGCTTGTGCGAGATTCTCGCCAGAACCTGCATGGACGATACCGCTCTCATCCAGCACCCGGCTCGTCTCGCGCATGCCTTCAAGACCCCAGTCGAGTGTGTGGTTGTTCGCGCGACCGACGACGTTGAACCCCATCGCCTTCAAATCGGGTCCGAGTTCCGGTACGCTGATGTGATACGCACCGCCGTGCTCAGCCTCGGGACTCCCGTTGAACTTTCGGATATCGAAGATCAGGGTTTCCATATTGCCGAAGGTGACATCGGCATCACAAAGAATCTTGACGATGTCGCTGAAGCCGGGATGTTCGTATCTGGTCAGCGGTCGCGATAGGATGAGATCCCCGACCGCTACCATTGTGAAGCCGTCCGCGACGTTCGTTGCAATCGAACCGACCCTGTCGTATTCGGCACCCTGTTGCTCCAGATGAGAACCGATCTGTGGTGTATATTTTTCCATAATCTTTTCTCTTCTTTTCGCTGAATTTGGGAACGATGCTCGGTGGCAGTGTCAGCGGTGCACTCGAGATGCTCGAATCGAAAGTGTATCTGACATGGCCACAGGATAGAGCGGATGATCGCCCGTTACAGGCGCTAGGTGACGGGCGTCTCCGGCCGGAGCGCGCACATGACAGGCCACGACCCGGCCATCTGCCATCGGCACAAGAGGCGGCACGTCGATGCGGCAACGTTCGACAGCGAGTGGACAGCGCGGGTGGAACGCACATCCTGTTGGCGGATTGATGGGGCTCGGCACTTCGCCCTCGACCGGTGTTGCCAGACGAGCTCGGGTGGGATCCGGCACCGGCGCTGCTGCGATTAGCGCCTCGGTGTAGGGGTGGACCGGCTTGGCGAAGAGCGCTTCGCATTGAGCGAGTTCCACGATCCGTCCTAGATACATGACCGCAACGCGACGCCCGATATACTCCACGACGCCAAGGTCATGTGAGATGAAGACGAACGAGATACCCATCTGCTGCTGGAGATCTAGAAGCAGGTTCAAGATCTGTGCCTGTACGGATACGTCAAGGGCTGACACCGCTTCGTCGGCGATGATGAGCGAGGGCCGGAGCGCCAGCGCCCGGGCGATACCGACCCGCTGTCGTTGCCCGCCGGACAACTCGGAGGGCAGTCTGTGCATCATCTCGGGCGACATTCCGACGTTTCGGAGAAGGTCTGCGGCAAGCGCTTGCCGCTGCCTTCGGCCGAGGCGCTCGAAATTCTCGACGGGTTCGGTGATGATCTGTCCAGCGGTGAGGCGCGGATTCAGCGACGAGTAAGGATCCTGGAACACCATCTGCATCCGACGGCGCCACGCGTGAAGTGCGTCCTTCTTGAGGCCCGCAATGTCGGTCCCGTCGATCAGCACGCGCCCGCCAGTTGGCTCGACGAGCCGCATCAGGAGACGCGCCACGGTCGACTTGCCGCAGCCGGATTCGCCGACGATGCATAGCGTCTCACCCGCCTCGACGGAAAAGGACACATCCTCTACCGCTCGGATTACCGGAATGGTTTTCTTGAAGATTCCCGAGCCAAGCGGATAATGCTTGGTCAGATTCTCGACTTTCAGCAAAGGACCACTCATGCGCCCATCACCTCTTCCGCGCGCCAGCAAGCCGTGGCGTGGCTCGACCCGACATCACGCAGGCTGGGTGTCTTCTCGCGGCAAATGTCTGTTGCGAACGGACACCGAGGCGCAAAGCTGCACCCGGTAATAGGCTCGCGCAGGCTTGGCACAATGCCGGGAATTTCCGGAAGGCGGCGATGTCGGGCGCGCCGCCGGTCAGGCACCGAGCGCAGAAGTCCCTGAGTGTAGGGATGCGCGGGACGCGCGAAGAGATCAATGACAGTCGCTTGTTCTACGATCCGGCCAGCATACATCACGATTACGCGTTGGCACGTTTCGGCTACAACGCCCAGATCGTGCGTGATAAACATTACGGCCGTTCCCGTGCGCTCCTTCAGATCTACGATGAGCCGCAGGATCTGCGCCTGAATAGTGACGTCGAGCGCAGTGGTTGGCTCGTCCGCGATCAACAGTTCCGGTGAGCAGGCAAGAGCCATGGCGATCATGGCGCGCTGTCGCATACCGCCGGAAATTTCATGCGGATAGTTGTTGACGCGGCGCTCGGGGTCCGCGATGCGGACGAGACGGAGCATCTCTCCGGCTCTTGCCATGGCTACCGAGCGGGACGCCTTCGTGTGGATTTGTATCACCTCGGCGATCTGGTGGCCGACCGTATAGACGGGGTTCAGGCTAGTCATCGGCTCCTGGAAGATCATGGCGATCTGGTCGCCGCGGATTTGTCGCATCTCCCGATCGGACAGCTCAAGGAGGTTGCGTCCGTGAAAGCGTACTTGGCCGCCTACGGTCTTGGCGGTCAGCCTCGGCAGCAGGCGTAGAATGGAGAGGGCGGTGACGCTCTTCCCGCACCCCGACTCGCCGACGACGCCGAGCGTCTCGCCTTTCTTCACCTGGAAGCTGATGCCGCCCAGGGCGCGGGTGACGCTGTCCTCGCCGTAAAAGTGCGTCTGAAGGTCACGGACATCGAGAAGCACGTCGCCCCCTACGGTTTGATGCATCTGCATATTAGCGCCTTCGCTTGGCATGGGGATCGAACAGATCGCGCAGGCCGTCGCCGAGCAGGTTGACGGCGAGGACCGTGACGGCAAGGCAGATGCCCGGGGCGAAGATCGTCAATGGGGCAATGGCGAGATACAGGCGCGAACTGGCGATCATGTTGCCCCAACTGGGAATCTCTGGTGGAACGCCCACGCCGAGGAAGCTCAGCCCCGCCTCCGTCAGGATTGCGCTGGCGCAGACGGTAGCGCTCTGGACCATGAGCGGCGGAATGGTGCTCGGCAGGATATGCCGCCAGATCACCTTGGGCAGGCGCGCACCCCCGCAGAGCGCCGCCTCCACATATGGGCGCTCGCGAACCCCCAGAACCACCGAACGAACCAGCCGAGCGACCGCTGGCGTCTCGGGGATCGCGATGGCCACGATGAGAATGCCTATCCCGGGGCCTGTCAGTGAAATGAGTGCAATGGCCAGCAGAATCGTAGGGATCGACATCAGGCCATCCATGACCCGCATTACGATATTGTCGAAGGGGCGGTTGTAGCCAGCAATGATCCCGATCAGGAGCCCACCCAAGGCCGCGAATGCTGCCGACATCAATCCGACCATGAGTGATATCCGGGCCCCGAAGATCGTTCGCGCAAAAACATCCCGGCCCAGATTGTCGCTCCCGAACCACATTTCAGCGGAAGGCGGCTGCAGACGTTTGAAGGGATCTATGTTCGATGGATCGCCGGCGTAAAGCGAGGCGGCGAGCGCCAGAATGATCAACAGCCCTAAGAGGCCACCGCCTGCAATGACCAGCGGATGTCGCCTTGCAAAACGGGGAAGGTCAGATATTCGCAGGCGGCCCGTTGGGACGTATTCAACTGCTGGGGTGAGGAGCGCCACAATCAGTACCGGATGCGAGGGTCGACCAGGGTGTAGGAAAGATCAACCGCGAGATTGATAAGAACGTACAGACCCGAAGTCAGGATGAGCACACTCTGGATTATGGGATAGTCGCGATTGTTGATCGCATCCACAACCAAGCGACCGATTCCGGGTATATTGAACACCGTTTCCGTGAGGACAACCCCCCCGATCAAATAAGCGAAGCTTATGCCGATCACAGTTAGGATCGGAACGCCGGCATTCTTCAGAGCATGGTGGAAAAGGATGGCATAGGACGAAGCGCCCTTGGCAGCGGCCGTTCGCATATAATCTTCCGACAAGACCTCAAGCATGCTCGCTCGCGTGACCCGGGCGATGAATGCAATGTAGCCAAGGCCTAAAGCCACGGTGGGGAGGATCAGGTGTGCGAACCATGGTCCGAGGCCACGATCGATCGGCACATATCCCTGGACCGGTAACCAGTGTATCCTGATAGCGAAGAAGTAGATGAGAAAATAGCCGATGACAAAGACCGGGACGGAATAACCGAATGCCGAAAAGGCTGTGAGGAGGCGGTCGACGAGCCCGCCCGTTCGCCACGCGGCAAGGATGCCGAAGCAGACCCCGATCGTCACCGAAAGGATCATTGTCAGGATCGACAGCGAAAGCGTCGGTTCAAGCCGCTGGGAGATGAGCTCGAGAACCGGTCGTCCGGCAAAGATCGAAATGCCGAAATCGCCGCCAAGCATGTCCCTGACCCAACGCACGAACTGGATTGGCACAGGATCATTCAATCCCAGCTGCTCGCGGATGGCAGCGATCCTCTCCGCAGTGGCCGCCTTGCCGGCCATCATTGCCGCCGGGTCACCGGGCGCCAGCCTAAGAAGCAGAAAGACGAAAATACCGACCATCGCCATGACCGCGATGGTCGAGAGCATCCTGCGAAGGATATATGCGGCCATGCTCAGGCCTTCTCCATCTTCCACATCGGCGTGAGCGCCGGCATGCCAATGAGGCCGGTGAGCGTCTTGCGGCGCGCAATTGGTGAGACAGCTTGACCCAGCAGAACGGTTCCAACGAAATTCCAATATAATCGCTGCATCTTGCGGGCCAGCGCTTTGCGCTCGTCGAGCGTTTCGGCATCCGCCCATTTGGCCCGAAGAGCCTCATATTCGTCACTTTTCGGCCAGCCAGCAAAGCCGCTCTCGCCATTCGCTACTTGAGTGGAGTTAAACAGATTGCTGCGATCGAAAGTGGATTCGTTTGTAATGAAGATGCTCCAGCCGCCTCCCTCAACGGGGCCTCTGTTCTTTAAACGCGCGCTAACCCCACCCCAATCGCTGGGCGCAAGTTCGGCGTTGATCCCAACCTTTCGCAGGGAATCCGCTAAAAGCTGCGCGGCAACGTCTGCTTCGTGCCAGTCTGTGGGATCGAGAATGATTACCTTCTCGCCGGTATAACCCGCCTCCTTAAAGAGTTGCTTGGCCTTTTCCGGATCGCCCCCCTTCTTGAACCAGCCCGTATTCTCATCGTTGGCGTAGGGCGTCCCACTCCCAAATGCCGCAGTGATGGTGTTGAAGTATTGTGGGTTGCCGACCACAGCACGCATGAACGCCTCCTGGTCGATGAGGTGAAGCATTGCTTGACGTGCCTTGACGTTGTTGAACGGCTTCTGCAGACAGTTCATGCGCAGGAAATATACATCGCCCGCCTTGTTCAGAACCTGGAGTTCAAGATTGGGATCGCTCTCGATCACCGGGTAAAGATCGGCGGGCGGCCCTGAGAGGAAATCAATCTCACCCGCTTGCAGGGCCGCGACAGCAGTCTGCTGATCCGGCATATTATTCCAGATTACACGATCGACCTTGACGACCTTCCCACCGGCGAATCCATCCGACGTTTCGCTGCGTGGGACGTATTGTTCATTCCGGTCGTAGGTGAAGGTCGCGCCCGGCCTGGCAAGCGCGTGATTGAACTTGAACGGCCCCGATCCGATATTCGCGGTCACCTGCTCGGTCGCGGGGCGACTGGCGTCCTTCTCGCGCATGACGAACAGGCACGGCGTCGTAAGGTCCGCCAGAATATCAATCAGGAGCCCCAATGGCTCCTTGAGCGCGATCGTGAAGGTTTTGTCGTCCTTCTTCGAGATATCCTTTGCGCGCGCCATAATCAGTTGTCCGCCAGGATGCACCTGGCCCCAGCGGCGGATCGAAGCGACGCAATCCGCCGCATTGACGGGGGTGCCGTCGTGCCACCCCAAGCCATCCCGGAGCTCGAAGGTATACGTCATCTTGTCTTCCGAAATGCTCCACTTTCCTACCATTTGCGGCTGCGGAATAAACTTGGAGTCGAGCGCGAACAGCGTGTCGTAAACCGCAAGGCCATGGTCGGCGGAGTTGTAAGTCGTCGTAGCGACGGGATCAAAGACGGTGAGGAACCCGGGCTTCACTACTCGGACGGTCCGAGCGTCCGCTGGCAAGGTCTGTGCCCGCAGAACCGCTGGGATCGATACAGCCGCTCCGGCGGCCAAACCCGTCTTAATGATTTCGCGTCGTGAGATTGCCATGAATCAGTTCCCCTTCTTGGTTGAGCGCGGTTAATGCACGTGCCTATCTGCTGGATGGAGCAAAGCCGGCGGGATCTTGCTGCCGCGTGGACTTTGGCTTAGCTCCTGCGGCCCCTCCTGCAGGTCGGTCGTTGAAAGGGATTCTCGTTTGCAATTAGAATCCACTCACTCCGCAGTTCTAATCTGTCTCGTCGATGAAGGGCCGCTACCTTGATGCTGGTGTCGGCGTGGAACGGCTTTCACATAAGCATCAATGGCCGCTTTTCCGGCGCCACAGGTCGTCTAGAATCGCAACGAAGCTCGGTCGGCGACGAAGTCAGCGCCTGACCGCGACATCGGACGAAGTCGGCTGCATTAAGCGCCTGCTTTCCTACCAAAAAAGCTCATTGTTTCACCCCGTCTGCGGTTTTGCGCTCCCGTCTGCGGTTTTGCGCTTTTTACGTACTAGATTTTCAATTGCCGCGGAGCTTACGTCAAATTCAGTGTGTGTATCGCGGTCATCTGGTTTTGAGATGATTCAGATCGAGCCGCAATTCGGTCGGTGCGTCCTGGCCGGGTTTGTGGCGGCGGCTCGTCGCGACCTGCTACTGAGAATGTCTTCCATCTGAGAGCCTTGATTGAAGGACGGACTGATGAAGAGAAGGCGGTTTACGAAGAGCAGATCATCGCGGTTCTGCGGAGCATGAAGCGGCAGCGGCGTCAATCCGCTCCACGATCATCTGCCCCTCGCTGATCTCCCCGGTGGTCACCGCGACATCGAGAACCACGCCGCGCAGATCATCGACCACGGCATGCTGCTTGTAGGCCGGCTCAAGTCGGCGATTGCGGGCTCTTGTCGCCATGGTGGCATCTGGGTCGGTTACGCACATCTTCTTGAATTTTCCGGTCTTGCGGCTATTCTTTGCCGCCGCTTCCTCGTTAGCAGCGTTCACCGCCTCGACATGGCGCACCGCCAAGCTGTCCCAGCTTACGTCGGCTCGGATCAGCGAAACATCGACGTGGACGACCTCGCCCTCGGCGATCTTGGCCTCGATGCAGGCCTGCACTGTGCGCTCAAAGATCCGGCGAAAGCGTGCCTCGCCCCAACGCTGGCGGATGCGTGTCAGGGAAGAGTGATCGGGAAGTGCTTCGTGGAGACCGTAGCCGACAAACCAACGGATCGCGATGTTGACCTGCGTCTCTCGCATGAGCCGGCGGTTATGCACAATTCCAAGCAGGAATCCAGTGAGCATCAGTCGAACCGCAACCTCAGGATCAATGCCCGGGCGGCCATTGTCGGTGCAGTCGACGTTCGCCACTTCGTCACGCATCCAGAACAGATCCAGCACACGATCGACCCGCGCGAGAATAAGATCATCAGGAACAAGCTACCGCAGCGAGCCAGTCATGAACAGCTCAAGCTAATCGCGCTCCTTGCGTCCCAGCATCGCGAACGCTCCAGACAATCAACGACTTCCCAATTGACTCAGTAGGAGGAGACTTCTTCACCGGCCCCTACGTGCACTTTCTCAGAAACGCGCTCGACTACGTGCCGCGTAAGTCGACGACGATTGCCTGATGGAGCTCAGATGGTTCTACGACCGGCGCAACCTTGCCGAGGTCAAGTGCGATCTGGCGCAGTAGATCGGCAAATGGCACGCCAAGTACCCCAAGCTGGTGAACTGGGTGGAGGACAATATCGAGGAGACACCGAGCTTCTCTCGGCTGCCACTTGCCCACCCAAGCACATGAAGTCGACGAACATACTGGAGCGGCTGAACCAGGAGATCGCGCGGCGTACCCTGGTCGTGCGCACCTTCCCCAGCCCGCAGAGCTGTCTGCGGGTGGTGCGGGCGCTGGCGGTGGAGATCCACGAGAACTGGCTCGAGGCGACCAGCTATCTCAACATGGAGCATCTGCGCGAGCACAAGAAGGAGAGCCTGAGGGCATTGGCCGCCTGAGCACCGGTGTGTCCGCCGCTCCGCTAGAAACGGGGGCTGGGCGGCGGACACCCCAACGTCATCGCTGAACGCCACGCCATTTTTGCAGAACTTGACGCACACAACTTGACGGTCGCCCGACGCCCGTGACGAAACCGAGGGCTAGTCTACGGCTCTCTCTGTATGGGACCTTCGACATCCATGTTTTGGAAAGTGCGATGCGACCCCGTACAGGTCGCACGTGGGTCATCTCGATCTGGTTTCTAGATGACGACAATATAGAAACTGTGTTTGACGCAGCGCTATCTATAACCTTTTTGATCTTGAGTAACGCCTTGAGAACTCAGCGCGATTTGGAGAGATACTGGGTCGTTAGGCATCAAACATATCGAAGCGTTTCGCATTCGGTCTCCAATAATTCACCAGCACAACCACAGGGGAACGACCATATGACTAGGTCACATGTCGATTTTGCTAAGTGTGTCGATGCATTGTTCAGCAAGTTCAGCGGGCCTGAAATGCCTGGAGCTGTCGTCGCGGTGACGGAGAACGGTCGCGAGATTTTCGCTAGCGCCTATGGTCTGGCGAATATAAACGACGACGTACCGATGGGCCGCAAAACCATCATCCGCATTGGTTCGCAGAGCAAGCAGTTCACCGTATTGTTGATCCTGATGCTGGAGGCAGAAGGCAAGCTCAGCCTACAGGACGATGTGCAAAAGCATTTGCCCTATGTGCCTCGGCTCGAGCACCCGGTCACTCTCAGGCAACTTGCCTCCAATACCAGCGGGTACCGCGACTTTCTGGCGGCCATGTTTGTCAGTGGCCGGTCGATCTATACGCCGTCAGACCGCCAGACAATCCGTGAGATCATAGCCAGGCAAGACTCGCTCAACTTCAAGCCCGGGAGTGCTATGATCTATTCGAATTCCGGCTTCTTCATGTTGTACGAAATCATCGAGCAGATCGAGGGCGCGACTTTCGACGAGGTTTTGCGCAACCGCATCACCGGCCCGCTCGGCATGTGCGACACCTCGCTCATGCTGCACGACGGCTCCGTCATGAAACGGCTAGCCGCGCACTATACCAAACGCGCCGACGGCTGGGCCCAATTGGGCTGGGGGGTGGAAGAAGACGGCGGAGGGGGCATAGTTTCGACGCTCGACGACATGGTGGTCTGGCAGCAGAACCTAAATAACCCCAAGGTCGGCACAGCGGAGATGTATCAACGGATGGCCACGCCTTGCGTCTTCGACAATGGCGCTACCGGCCTTTACGGGCTCGGGTTGGTGACGGACGTCTATCGAGGCCGGCGGACAGTTGGCCACGGGGGTTCGGTTGCCGGTGGCAAGTCACAATCGATGCGCTTCATCGACGACGGGCTCGGCATCGTCATTATAGCCAACAACGACCAAGTTGCCGCCTTCGCCGCCGCCCGCCGTATCGCGGACATTTATTTCGGCACCGTCGCGCCGGCGCAGATCGAACTTGCCCCCGGCCGTTACCGGCAGGAAGGCGGCCCCGACGTGTTCGAGCTAGTTGCCAAGAACGGCGTGCCCACCTTCCTCAGTTCCGGTGGTGTGACCGCGTTCGATTTCGGCCATCCTGGCGGCGCCAAGCCCGAGCGAGGGATTACCGACCTTGTTCTCAGTCCACGACCGGACGGTAAGATCGATGGCACGTTCTGCGGCACGCCGAGGGTCTATGCACCTCTGGGCGCAGACGCCAAGGCGACCGCCTCTCTCACCGGACGCTACACCAACAAGGCGCAGGCCCTTGAGGTCGAGATCCAGAGCGACGCACAGAGGGGCGTGCTCCGGCTGCGCTCCGATTTCGGCGCGATGAATGCGCCCATCGTCGCCGCGGACTCCGATCTTTGGTTCCTGCTCCAGCCCGACAGCGACCTGCCCTGGACGGCGACGCTGATCGTCACCGAAGAGGGTTTCGAGATGAACACCGACTGGGTCAAGAAACTGCGCTTCACGCGAGTCTGAGCAACGCCGGCATCGGCGAAGTCCACCATATCTCCTCGCTTAAATTAGCGTCGAGTTCTTCCGCACTTCTGAGTTTCGATGCGCTTCGTCACGTCGACGGAACATCCGCTCCTCTCGTCCAGCCCCGCTAGGCGTAGTCTAATCGTCGAGGATAAGTAGGTGCGATTACAGGTTGGTTCGGCGATAGACCGAAATATGGCGTTTGGACACATCGGTGAATGCACCTTTCGCCCAATCTTCCCATCGCTCCGCCAGCTCGAGCCCGACGCATTGGGCCATGGTGTCGAGCTCTTGGTGATAGACGTAACGAATACGTTGGGAGGAGCGGCTGAGCGATTTGTCAGAAAACCAGAGGGAAGTGGAGGTCAAATTCTGGTTCAGTGAATCGTGCAGTTCCACATTGACAAGTGTATTCTCGTAATCCAAGAGCTTAGCAGATATTCTCTGGCCCCTCAAGAAACCATGCAAGGTTGGCACTGGCACTTCTATAACCAAAACCCCCTCGTCATCTAGCGCCTCTGCGGCCGATCGGAGGCAAGCTATTTGCTCTTCGCGCCTAAAGAGCAGCGTGAAAGTGCCATAAACACAATAGACCAGCTGGTAGCGTTGCTCTGAGTTGAAATCGGCAATGTCCCCCTTCCAAGCTTTGATCTGATCGGTACGGTTGGCGAGAAGCTTCAGCATGCTGTCCGAATTGTCAATGCCTTCGACTTGGACGCCGTATTCGCTCAACGGCACCGCTACGCGCCCGTTGCCAATTCCAAGTTCAAGAGCATTTCTTCCGCTGGAAAATCTCTCAAGAAAGGCGGCAGTTTCGTCTGCCTCAGCGACTTTACCTACCATTGTGGTAAATTTTTCATAGACAGAAGCCGTATTTTCGTCATAGATAAGCTTGTCAGGCATCTGCAATTCTCCCGTAGTTTGTCTAACCATTTTTGCTTTACGTTTATCCGCTGAAACGCATTTGGGTTCCTGCCACCGAATCTCCTCTGGTCAGTCAACCTGCGTCTTTCTGCTTCAGTCTTGGACCAGCAGCCTTGAGCGCCTCCGTTGTTGCGTTACCTCGCAGCTCAAAACGCAAGCGCTATGCCAAATTGAAAGCATTTTAAATTCAACACCTTGGCCATTCGAGTCCCAGTCGTATGTAGGCAAGGGCATAATTTTGTGCGGCTTCCGACACGAGATTGGGAGCGAAGGACGCAGGCCTCAGTACACGGAGCGGGAGGAGCGGCAACTCCGGCCCCCGGCACGTCACCAGAAAATGAGTTGTGTGCATCAAATCCTTGTGTAGATGCCAGCCGTTTTGCCAGGAAGAACCTGAAGCATTGGACATGTGATCGAGTACGGTCATGTGTCAGGCCTTGATTTGCGGCCGTTTCATATGCCGTGGGGCCGGTATGGTGATGCGCGGATCAAGTCCAAATCAGAAAAGCGAGTTGGCGTGGACTCTCAACTTGACTCTGGCTTTGCTGCCCCCGACCTGATCGATCATTTGCCCCATGCGGTTCATGCCTTCCTCACATCTCAACGTCCCGGTCTCAGGTGCGTTGTTGCAAATCACGCAGGCACCGTCGCCGGATCTCGGGACGCTTCCATCGCCACGACACATGCCGGTTGACTCGCCATGAACTTGCAAAACTGCAGGCGCGACAGCTTTCTGCGGAACACGGGAGAGCCGTCTCCCGATGGTGGTAACCGTTTCCACGGATGCCTCGTACAACATTCCACCGCCGGGAAGGAGAAGCTCGGCGGCATCAGCAAAAGAGGCGACAGCTATATCCGGAAGTTGCTGATTCACGGCGCCCGAGCCACCGTTCACAACGCTCGAAGCGGACGGGGTAAGGGAGCTTGAGTTACAGGCCTGCTAGCGCGCGGCATTTCGATGTCGCAATCGTCGCGCTGGCAAGCAAGACCGCTCGGATCGCCTGTGTCGGCCGAATTGAGAAACTGCCCCCCTGACGAAATGAAGAACTGCCCCCCTCGGTTGTGAGAGGAGGCATGGATGACAACTAGGAATCCGGCGATTCCTGCATTGCGAGGAGTTGAAGTGTGATCGCAATCCGGTCCAGGAGAATCGGGTGAGTTAATTATCGTGAGATGACGCTTGCCAAGAATTCATCGTCCCATGCTGCGACCTTTCGTTTTAGTCGCAAGGAGTCCTTGCCTGGTGCGGCTCGGATGAGATTGAGCGCCATATGTTTTAATGTGGTGAAATTTGCGGGAGCGTGATCGGTTCGCAGGGACATTCGTCATCTCGGAAGACCATATCGAGCACCCAATGGAGGCTGTTCTCGTCGCCCAATGGTCTCGGATGAGGGGGCCGATCAGGCTGGCGATGAGAACCAGCGAGGTAATGTAGAAACGCGTCTCCCGCTCGATCTTGCCGCCAGTCTCACGCGTGCTCTGGACCATGACCACGCTGTTGAGGCCCGGCCATCGATGGTTCTTTTGAAGCCAGTCGATATCGTGGATGACCGTGATGTCTCGGGTCTCGATGCGTCCGTGATCGCCATCGACCGTACGGGCGCGGCTCACGGTGCTGTCCTTGAAGTTGCTGGCTTTTTGCTCGGCGGCAAAGAGTTCGACATCCTCGTGTAGCGTGCCCTGATTGCCTTTGAGGGCGAAGATGTAGTCGGCCTTCTTGTCCAGGACCTTCCGGGCGATGGCGCGCTGGCAACCCATGGCATCAATTGTCACGACGGCCCCCTCGATGGCCAGCATGTCCAGCAGCCGGGGAATGGCGACGATCTCATTGGCCTTATCCGCCACCTTGACCTGCCCCAGCACCAGGCGCTGGCGGGCGGCGAAGGCGGAAACCATGTGGATGGGCTCCTCGCTGGCCTTGGACCCCTGGAGCGGCGCACTGACTTGCCATCTATGGCAACGACGCCTTCCGGCACGCCCGTCCGGGACGCCACCCACGCTACAAAGCAGCGCTGGAAGTGCTCGGCATCGAGGCTGGCGAGGATGTCACCCAGATGATCATGGGCGGCACGCCATCAGCAAAGGGACGAAATCGGCGCAGCAGATTGAGCTTCTTCTCGCCAAAGCGCGAGATGTCGGTGATGGTTTCCGCCCCGGCGATCACGGCCAGAAGACACGGCAACAACACCTCATCCAGCGGATAGCGAATCTTTGCCTTTTGCCGCCCATCCGGCAGGTCCTTGAATTGACTCAGAAAAGCAACCGTCTCGGCCAAAGCCCCAGCGTTGCAAGAAACATCGGCCATCCACAGCGTCCCTTCGAGAATCAGATGTTCTCGAGAGATTCAGCTCTTAGACGTCTTGTCACCTGTTAAACTCACCCGATTGCCCTGCAATCCGATTGGACCGGGATCGACCGAAGCCCGTGGTACCTATTAGGCTGCGGCGCGGCGATCAGGATGAGATTCGTATTGCCTCACCCTGGAATGCTCCCGAACGATTTTCGTTGCTCACCGACGTGCATTGGCCCAAACACCATCGCGTGTGCCTTTTTCCTTCCGCCAAATCTTCAAAACGGCGCTGCAGCGTGCGCAGAAGTTGATCAGGATACTGCCCCGGCTGCTCCTCCTGCAGGCGCACCAGTAATTCGCGGCTCGTCCGCCAGGGCTCTTCGTCGAACACGCGCGCAGCTGGCCCGTGACCTTCACAGCGGATCCGGTCGCCGACGACCCCGCTTTTGCTTCGGCTTGGCTCTTGCGGTTGGGCGGATTTCCCCCTCCTTCCAGGCCGTCCGCAGACCGACAGGAACTGATCCAGCGCCGGATCGCTCACCACCAGCGCCGGCGTGCAGGATCCATCGGCAATGTCGACGAGGCGCTGCTGCGCCGATCGCATCTCTCGCAGCAGCTTTACCGGATCCAGCCGCGCCTGTGTTTGCCGCCAGCATGGCCAGAACCGGTTCAGCCGTGCGTTGATGTGCCAGCAGTCGCTGGCATGGTTGCCGCCGGGTGATAGCGCTTGCGCACACGGGCGCCGTCCCGTTCCTTTCCGGCCAGCTTGAAGGAGGGCTGAAAGAAGTTTCACGAACAGCCGCACCGTTGCGGAGAGTTGTGCCAGGGTCGCAGCGGCTTCAAGCCCTTCCAGCCGACGATGCGCCGCATCACGGCGCCGTTCTTCTGTTCGACGAAGGCCTGGTCATTCTTGCGGTATGGCCGGCAGCGGGTGAACGCGATGCCGACCTCCTGACAATAGTCGCGTATCGTCTCGTTCAGGAACACGCTGTCATTGCCGGTGTCGAAACCGAGAAGCTGGAATGGCAGGAGCCGCCGTAATTCCGTCAGCACCTCGCTCAGCAGCTTCTGCTCACGCACCAGCAAGGGCGCGTATTCCGTCCATCCGCTCCGCGACGTCGGTAAGACAAAGCGTTTGTATGAAGCTCCCACGCGCCGTCGGTCCGCTGTGCGCCACCAAGTCGGCCTCGACGAAGCCAGGCGGAGATCCTGCCAGTCGGAGGAGGTTGGGATCGCTGCGCCGGAGCGCGGTGGATGCTGTGCTGCGACGGCGTTTCGGCCCACCAGCGATATCTCGAAGCTCGCGAAGAGCGCGATCGATCGTGGCCGCGCTCATCGCCAATAACTGGGTGCGGATCTCTCTACTGTTAGATGAAGATGCCCATGACGGTCCATCGCCTCCACGAGAATCGGAATCAGCATCTTCAGACGCTTGCCGCAGATGCGGTCCGAAGCCTCCCACAGCACGACCAGCGCTTCGCGCACCGCGTTGTAATCAAGCCCCGAACGCTGCGCCGGTGGTCCACTCCGCAACAAACGCATGGCATGCTTGCGGTGAAGGCCGCTCACCGCCGCCAATTCATCAAGAATGCACGTCTTCTCTGCCCGATCGCCTCCGGCGCAGCGCTCCGCTACCTCTTTCACCAGCTCATCTCGCATCACCATGCTTATCCGCCTCATCTGATTTGCTCCCGCTCCAAAACTGCGGGGAGCAAATCAGATGAGGCAACGACCCAACATCCGGGAGCAGTTTAGGCGATGCAATGCGAATTCAGCGTCAATCAAGATGAGACTCGGCGGGGGTGGTGTGACGCAGTGAGGGCGTAGCCCGAACGGAGTTACACCAACCCGGGCGTCAGTGCCGACGTCTGTTGAGCGCGGTTGGCTGAAGTACCTTGGCGATGTTCTGAAGAATGGAGAATCACCTTTGTGCCAGGCCGTCATGTAACCGACCACCAGATGAGGCTTTTTATTACGTTACGACAGGAACACACGACCGAGGTTGCCGCGGCCATGGCGTCGATCAGCAGAGCGACGGCCTATGGCATCAAGAAGAATCCGGACCTGCCATCGCAAAAGCAAAAGGCTCGCGGCCGGCGACGGCCTGACCCTCTCGAGCACATCTTTCAGGCCGAGGTCGTTCCCCTTTTGATGGCGGCGCCAGGCATCCGTGCTGTCGCCATCTACGAAGAGAGGCTGCGGCGGCACCCGGAACTGAGCGAGGGCATTCGCCGGACCCTGGAGCGGCGCATTCGGTCATGGCGCGCCATCCACGGCGAAGAGCAGGAGGTTATCTTCCGTCAGCTTCACCAAACCCGGCCGGTCGGGCTGTCGGATATTACTGACGTAGCAGCGGGCGTGTCCATTCTTGGGCCAGCCGCTCGACCATCTGCTCTACCACTTCCAGCTCGCCTGGTCGGGCTGTAGCCGATCGGATAGCTCTTGAACTTCTTCTTTGCCCGCCTGTCGCCTTCAACGTCCGGCAGGCGGCTGATGCCGTGGCGTTGAAGACACCGATGCAGTGACGAGCGCGTCAGATGTGGGATCGTCGGTTGCAGAGCATAGAGGCAGTCATCGAGTGGCAACAGAGTGTAGCGCTGGAAGGCGACGATGACGGCCTCCTCCTAGGGCAAGAGCACTGGCGATCTAGGCTCTCTCGGACCGGTCAGCAAATCGGCCACCGAGGTCCGTTCCCGCCATTTGGAACAGTCTTCTGGTTGATCCCGTAGCGCTTCGCCAGCACTCTCAGGCTCTTTTGACTATACTGTATCGCTCGACGGACTGCCTCTGTCGTCGTGGCGCTCCCATGAAGAACCTGGCCCATAGCGCACCCCTTGATTCTGGGATCAAACAACTAGGTTGGCTTGGCCTTCGCAAGCTTTTTTGGTCGTACTTCTCCTTGCCACACTGCGCGATGAAACGTTGTAACAGATCTCCTTCAAGTAAATTTACAAAGTCTTCATGATCTCAAATCGTGTGTAGTGATACGTTCACCTGAAGTCTGGGGCGAGGCACGGCTAGAGTTGAGGTCGATTTGCGCTCGGGCCGCAGCACAATACGCAAGTTGGGAGATAGACAATGGCACGAAAAGCGCTTATACTGGTCGAAGCCACCAGTAGCAATGGTCTACTATACATCCGAGCGGCCAAACGCCTTAGTCTTCATCCAATTGCCCTGTCGGCGGATCCAGCACAGTACGACTATCTTGTGGCGGAGGGCGTCGAGGCAATCCGTATAGATACAGACGATCTTGATGCGCTGATCCGCGAATGTACCCGGCTTCGTGCCACTTATGACATTGCTGGCATTACCTCCTCGGCAGAGTCGTTCTATGCGACAGTTGGCAAGCTCTGCCGGCACTTTGATCTGCCGGGTCCGAACCCTGAATCCGTTGAACGATGCTGCGACAAATTCGCTCAACGTCAGCTCCTCGCCGAGGCCGGCGTCCCGGTACCGGCTTTTCGCTTGGCAGTAAATGCGTGGGATGTAGAAAGCTGTGCCGTGGAGATCGGCCTGCCGGTTATCCTCAAGCCAGCCGTCGGCAGCGGCAGCAGGGGCGTCCGGTTGTGCCGCAACGTCGATGAGGTAGCCGAACACACGACCTATCTGTTGGGAGGGAAGCACAAATGGGGGTCGTCGCCGAGGATATTGGTCGAAGAGTTCGCATATGGCCCGCTTTATGTCGCTCATATAATGGGTTATGAGATCATTGGGATTGAAAGCTCCGAGTTTGGCTGCCCACCACATTTCGTCTGTCGAGGCGGAATCTTTCCCGCCCTGCTAAGTAATGAGGTCCATGCACGGATCACTGGTGTCTCCCTGAGCTGCTTGCGAGCTCTTGGCCTTGGCTGGGGGCCAACTAACATTGAACTCCGGTGGACGGAGTATGGTCCAGTCGTCATTGAAGTCAATCCGCGTCTAGGCGGCGGGCCTCAGCATATTCAGCTAGCTTGCGGTATCGATCTCATCACCGAGCACATCAATCTTACCATCGGCGACGAATGGAATTTGCGCGGAAGTCATTCACGCATCGCAGGCTGGCGGTCCATACTTCCTGATCGCGATGGCACCCTCGATTGGATAGATGGTGAACATCGGGCGGCTGCCGTACCAGGCATCACCGAGGTCAAATTGCATGTTGGGCCTAAGACGCCGATCGTCAGGAAAGGCGATATCCAAGATTCTCTGGGCTATGTCATCGCTTTTTCACGCAGCCATCCTGGGACCGAGGCAGCGCTTCAACGCGCCATCGACTTGATCGATTGGTCAATCTCACCATCCACTGTTGATGAGTAGAAACAAAAAAACTTCAACTGGAACGCGGTTAGGTCTGTAGTTTTTGAAGCTGGGTGGTGTTTCCGTTTGTCTGCTCGGGCGTCGCTTTTTCTGCAGTCTGGTCGGGCCCGGCGGGCGCAAGTAGTTTTGAGACGGATGGCATTCGGTGGATGCGTTCATGTATTCGGTCTATTCATGCGACCGGTACATGGTCGCTTGCCCTGATGGAGGATCGAGGCCTCATCAACGAGTCGCGCTCTTCGGGCTTTTTCGATCCCAGCTCTGCCGTTTCCATCACGTCGTCATCCACTTTGAGCCATTCGGTATTTGTCCTGGTTCCAGAATCTCAGGTTTTCGAGGAACGGAACAACTCGCCGGTCTTTATCATTGCCCAGATGATGCGAGCAAGCTTATTGGCAACCGCACCGCGACAATCATGGGACGCCGGCGCTCCCACACACGAGCCTCGAGGGGAGCACGTCGATTCGACCACCGGTGTGAGCGACCAGTCGGCCAATGTGTCGTCGAGGGCCTTCTCAAGACAAGCAACCCGCTCCCGCCACTGCGGTTCGGCAACGATCAAGTCGTGCAAAACCGCATGCTGGGCGAGATAGGGGAACTAAGCTCGTGCAGTCATTTGAATAGTCTTGCCCCATGCCTTTCCCTCTGTGTAGGTCTTCCCGTTTCGCAGCAGGAACGAACGGATCTCCTCCGCTTGCGTGTTCGATCTTTCACACCTGCCTCGCGGGCGCGCACAAGGTCGCGCATATTGCAACTGGCTAAGACCGGCGCGGCGCGGGGACACGGCGGAGCGGATCATCCTCGACGGCGATTGGATGAATAAAGCGGCCAAGTCAGGACCTGGCGCGGCAATAGGGAGTGAGGTCAGCTTCTCGATTCGCGGGCAGCTGCTGCTTAACAACCAATCCCCTCAGTCCATTTCGTCTATGCGTGGCACTTGCAATTCGTGGTAGGGCCAGCCTGACGACTTGCAGTCGTGTTCCGCTCCGGAGACGGATAAGCTATCCCGCCGATCTAGCCAACCGCGTACCAGAGGGTTCGATCATCGGCGAACGTCCACCTTTCACCTATGTCACCTCCCTGGCCCGGGAACGTGAGCAGCCGGTAATCGCTTCTTTTCGCCAAGCGCGGGAAATGGTCTGATCGACCAACTGATTGAGTCGACGGCACGCTGAAGCTTGGTCTCTGTCAGAGCACGGCTAGGTGAACTGGCGATGACCTGCCCTAGACAGTCCCGGTAGTCGCCCGCCCTGACGATAGGAGTGTTGGGTTCAACATAAAATTTCACCTCGACAACACCCGATATGGCAGTCGCCCTGTCGCCATCGATCCAATCGAGGATGCCATCGCGATCGGCAATCAGTTTCCGCGCGCCTGCAACATGCGAACGCCTCCTGCCCAAATCGCATTTTTCGCCGATAACAAGCTTGACGTGTTCGCTCACGAGATCGACACCGTAAGCCAACTGACACAGTTGAGGAATGGTTCCACCCGCAAGACGCGGATTGACCTCAATGACGACTGGGCCACGCTCTGTCCACCGGAATTCAATGTTCGTAGGCCCCCAGCCAAGGTCGAGAGTTCGCAAACAGCTCAGTGAAATATCGATGATACGCATTTGCTCGTCAGCAAACAGCGGGGCAGGATAGATGCACTCACGAAAGACGAAATGCGGTGGGCGGTCGAAGTCAGCGGCGGCAATCCCAATGACCTCATTTCCCATTATGTCGGCGCTATAATACGGGCCATTTGCGAATTCTTCGACCAGTATCCTCCGCGAAGACCGCCAACCGTGCTTCCCGCCCAGCAGATAGCTTGTATGTTCGGTTAACTCATCGACATTGCGGCACAACCGGACACCGCTGCTCCCGCTACCTACGGCTGGCTTGAGAATCACCGGCAGCCCAATTTCCGCAGCAGCGCTTTCCACCTCCTTTTCATTCGCTGCCAAGCGATAAGCAGGTATTGGAACGCCGCCTCTCGCGAGGAGCTGACGTTGAACGAATTTGTCGCAACATTGCTCGATAGATTCAGGGTTCGGTCCAGGTAGATCGAAGTGCCGGCACAGCTTGCCAACTGTCGCATAGACCTCCTCCTCAGCGGCCGTAATGCCACCAATCTCATAGGTCGCCTGCATCCGGGAACACACTTGGATGAGAGCATCAAGGCTGTCTGTATCAATACGGATCGCTTCAATCATCTCCGGCGCATGATAGTCGTAACGCCCTGGATCAGCCGACAAAGTAATTGGATGAAGGCCAAGACGTTGGGCTGCTTTGACGTAAAGCGGACCATTGAACCTGGTGCCTTCAATCAGGATGAGCGCTTTTCTTGTCATTGGGCAACCTCCTTTGCGTGCTGTGGGTTAGTCCGAGCGCAAAAGGCTTTAGCTTTCTTTCGTGGCTACTCAGACGTTGCGGTGAAGGTATCATTTCTCAGGGATCTGCCATTGCAAAGATTCTGCAAAATTGGTTGAAGGACCTGTTGTAGCGGTTTGATAATCGGCGGTGGGCAGAGCCCGCTTATCGCCGGCTTCGGACCGCCGCCCCGCCCCCCTCTGCCCTCATCACAACTTCATTGAAAACGTATCCATCCGGCGTGTCGCGCCTTGTCTGAGTGATGAACGACTGATCTTAAGCTGCTCTTATGAGCGCACTTAGGAGCGATTGATGGGTTAGATCACGTTGCTCACAGGCCCCGAACGTCGGCGGGTGCAGCAGCACCTGAAGCGCAATCCCCACTTATGCGTCGGGCGAGATTATTTGGCGGAGCCGCCCTGACTCATTTCGGGCCGGGCCAAAACCCACCTTGCCTCCGCCACATCATATTCAGATGGAGGTCAGCAGTTGCAGAACGGAGTCATTTGGTCGGAAATGCACGCCGTGATCGCCGGTGACGCCCGCCTTCTCGAGTCTATTGCGCATAATCTCGACATCCGCTGCGGCATAGCGGTGGGTCGTGGCGATCTGTGCGTGCCCGAGCTAGGCTTGGATCGTCAAAAGGTCCACGCCGGACTGGAGAAGCTTGATGGCGAGGGAGTGTCGGAAGATGTGCGGTGATATGGGCTTGTCGGCCAAGGCTGGCCTGATAGGCACGGCCTCGGCCGCCGCACGCCGCACGATATGGGTCGCTCCGAAGCGAGTCAGGCGCTCGTTGCGGGCGCCGACGAATATCGGTCGCGGCTCGTGATGGGTGATCCCGCGCTCGCCCAACAAGGTCGTCAGCGCTCGCGCCAGGTCCTTAGGAATGGGCACGACGCGGTCTCTGCGCCCCTTGCCGCGCAGCAGCACTTGCGGGTGAGAGCGCTCCAACTGAAGGTCGTTTGCGTTGACGCCGGTGGCTTCCGAGTCCCGGGCGCCGGTCCGTGCCAGGAAGAGCAGAAAGGCTCGGTCGCGCCGACCACGAGGCGTCTTTGGATCAGGCGCCGCGATGAGGGTATCCACTTCGGCCTTGGTGAGATGGTGCGTTACCTCGATGTGCGCCCGTTTAATGGGAATCGACAGCACGCGTTGGGCCACACCGAAGGACGCCGGGTCGGCGGCAGCGACGTGGTGGAAAAAAGATCGGATCGCGGCCAAGCGGGCGTTGCGCGTGGCGACGCAATTGTTCCGCTTCTCCTCGAGTTCGTCGAGAAAAGCGAGAACGAGGTCTCGATCGAGATCTTCGAGCGCCAACGCCGCCGGCTTCTTACGCAACCGGTCGGCGGCAAAGAGGATCAGCATGCGCAAGGCGTCGCGATAGCTGGACACGGTCGCGGGAGTCGCATTGCGCTGCTTCGTCAGGCGCCGGCGGAAATAGGACTCCAGGAGCGGCGCCAGGAGCAGGTGTTCGCTCATGCTGCGCCTCCATCGAGGGCTGCACGCTCAGCCGCGATAGCGAGGAGCTCCGCCGAGCCCGTGAGGTAGTCGGCCGTGTCGCTGTAACTGGCGTGGCCGATGTGCTTGCACGCGTTGCAGAGTACCCCGCCAACCCCCTCGACGAGTTGCTGCCGTGGAACTGGCGCAAGCCCGCCGCAATCGCGGCCTGACAATGCACATTCAAAACCCATTCCGTGCGAACCATCGCACTCGTCGCCCAGGAACTCGGTGATGATGAAGACTGGCTCGCCGAAATCGCCATCGGAATGGAACCCGAGGACGGTCTGATCTGGGTCTACGGGCCAGACCACGAAGACGGTGTCATGGCCTTCTCCGAATTCGGCATCAATAGCCTTCAAAACCTCATCGCCATCCATCGCGACAAATGGGTCCGTCCGCGTCCCCCCGCTGGATGGATACCCAGCATGCGCGGTTTCTTCAACATCAAGCGGACGAGCCAGGAGCCGTCGGGCGCGCGCCTCCAAGATGCCCATCGAACCACGGCCATGGCTCCGATGATGAGCAACCGCCGAATATCGCGCTGGCCCATCTTCGATACCTTCCCTGGTCGTTGCTTGCCGCCGCTCGACTTCTGCCGAGGGACCAGCCCGAGCCAGGCGGCGAAATCACGACCGCACTTGAAGTGCCTCCATCGGCGCAAAGATTTCAGGGCAAGGGCAGCGATAGGGGCGACACCGGGCATGGTTTACAAGCGCCGAGATGTTGCAGCTTGCTTGGACAGCGTGTCTATCCTCTTCTTCAATGCCGCGAGCCGGCTGCTGTTCGATCTGGTCAATGAGAGCGCTGCAGATGTCACGGACTAGATCCGGCAGTTCTGCGCTCTCGTCCTCGACGATCTCTGCCAGACGTGGCAGGTGGCCGATGCCTTGGGGAGCAACATAACCGAACTCATAGAGGTGCGCGCGCAACGCATTCACCAATTCGGTTCTCTGATCACGAACTGCTCTCTAGTGCGAAACACGATAGCCCGGGACTGCTGCTCCTTGGTCTTCGGTTCGACAAAGCGCATTGTCGGTCGTTGCGCTGCTTCGACGATCGCCTCCGCATCTGCGACGTTGTTCTTCTGCCGCTTGACGAACGGTTTGACATAGGCGGGGGCAATCAGTCTTGGCTCATGGCCAAGCCGAGCCATCTGACGGGCCCAGTATGTGGGAATGGTAACCGTTTCCACGGGTTGCCTGCCTCTCCTTTGCGTGGCGCTAACGCCAAAAACTTGGCACATTGCGATGCCGTCGTAGAAGGCTGGGCATCCACATGGGGTAATCGCCGGAGCGAGTCGCCCAGAGAACCAATCATGTCCTTGGGAGGTGTACCCGACAAGATGAAAATACCGGTTCACGACCCCTGACGCCGAGCCCAAGCATCCGATGGAGAACAGCCATTGAAGAATGGCTGGAAAGGGAGCACAGGGGCGGGTGTCGATCCAGATCGCTGAGACAAGCGTGAGGATTGTAAGGGCCACGATCAGTTAGACGAGGTTCGGCTCATTGCACCACCGGCAGGAGGATGTGAGAGGGATGCTCGCGATCGTGATAGATAGTGTTCTTGGCCACGACGGTTGTGGTTTCGGTGGCATTGTTGCCGCCTGTGTTCAGGTTGCGCGCGAAGTGCGGGAAGCTGCTGCTCGAGACTTGCACGCGGATCCGGTGACCAGGCCTGAACCAGTTGCCCGTCGCCTGCATGTCCACCTCAATGAGATAGATTTTGCCCGGCATCATCAGCCTCGGCTCGTTGTAGCCTTCCCGATAGCGGGCTCGGGCGATGCCGGTTCTGAGATTATAGACGGGGCCATCGGGGTAGACATCGCTCAGTTGCACGACGAAGTCGGTATCGCTTGCCGAGGAGGAAACGTAAAGCACGGCCTTTAGCGGTCCTGTGACCTCCAGACCTGAGCGAAGCGGCTCTGACGTGTACACCAAGCGGTCCTGCCGCAGGTCCACTTGGCGCTGGTCTGCAGCGTTGCCGGGGGACCGGAGTTCGACACGGCGGCCCGGTGCCGGAGGAACTTCAAAGTTCTCAAGGCTGAGCACGGGATCGAGGGGGTCGTGGTGATAATTGTCGGCAGGCCCCGACGCCATCGTCGTGGACAGTTTGCCGTCACCTTTTCTCGTATTTGCATTACCTCCGCTGGCGAGGTAAAAGGGCACAAAAAGCGTCCCCGGCAGCGGCCAGCTATCTGCTGATTTCCAGCGGTTCGCACCCATCAAATAGTACTGCACGTGCGGCATCTTGAAGTCGCCGTTGGTATCCTCATCGCGCAGCCAGTGGTTAAACCAGCTCAGATAAATCGACCAATAATCCCGCCGAATGTCGCCAACGTCGCGCTCGCCCACAATATGCGGCGTGCAGGCCTGTTCGCTTTGACAATGAGCGGTTGGAGAGATGATGATAAACTGATTGCGCCGCGACTTCTCCGAGGTCGACTGCTCCTTGAACATGTTGAACAATTTTGCCGTCTCGCCGACGTCCGTGTCGTACCACGAATTGACGAACAGAGCCGGTACGTCAGGGCGCGAGTTCTCGTCAAAGAACGGAAATTTGTCCCACCATGGGTCACCGGTCTCATGTGTAATCCAGTCGCGCCAATCGGTGCAAGGGCTCCCAACACGATCCGCCGCGTCCGCAAGTGGCAGGGCTTTCAGTGCCTCGTAGAGATCGACGTCTGGAGCGGGCTGCGAGCCCTTGTTGGTATTGTGGACGAACCACTGGAAGGCCCAGCCGATTTCGGGCACGCCCGAAACCAGGACGCTGAATTTCCGCCAACGCAAGGCTCCGCCGGGTCCCTGCGGCAATAGCGCCTTCAGCGCCGCCGGCCGCCGCTGCGACATCATCACCTGGTTAATGCCGAGCGCAGAGCAGCCGTACCCACCGACCTTACCGTTGGACCAGGGCTGCGAAGCGACCCACGAGACCGTATCGTAGCCGTCATCCGCATCGCTTTCGGCCGGATGGAAGGTGCCCTCCGAACTGAAGCGGCCGCGGATATCCTGCACCACGACCGCGAAGCCTTGGCCGGCGAACATGTATGCGAGACCGCTTTTCGTCTCCGAAGCCGGGGCACGATAGGGTGCCTTGTCGTACTGCGTGCGGATCAAAATGGTGGGCAGTTGCTCCCCGGCCTTACTCGGACGGTAGATATCCGCGTAGAGACCGACGCCGTCACGCATGGCTACGCGGATATCTTTTTCGAGATCGACCTCGAAAAGCGGTTCCGGGAAGGGAACAAGACGGTAGTCAGCCCCCGTCCTGTTCGGCGCGATTGTCATTTGTCCCCTGTCCAAGTCTTTGGGCGCCGGTGGCTCCAAGGTCTAGCTTCCTCGAGATCGCGTGCGATACGGACCAGCGTGGCCTCATCGCCAAAGCGGCTGACGATCTGAATCCCGATCGGCAGGCCATCCGCGCTTTGTGCCAACGGCAGGGACACAGAAGGTTGTCCGGTGACATTGAATACGCCAGTGTACTGGAGAAGCGCGGCATCCGCTTCCTTGAATTCTTCCGCGGACAGCGCCGGGTTGGTCGTACTGTTGATACCGCCGTGCGGTAGGGCCACCGTTGCCATCGTCGGGGTCAGCAGGATGTCAAAGGAATGGATCGCGTCACCCACCCGGCGCCGGATTCTCCGCAAGACCTCTTCTACGTCTCCCGGACGGCCCTGCGATTTTCGGCCATATTCAAAAAACTTGAGATTGATGGGCTCCACGGTGTCCGCGTTGATCTGGCGTCCCATGGCCCGCGCCGCGTCTTCAAGTGAACTTGCGCTGAAACGTGACCGGGCGAGCATTATTCGCTTGTACTCGATGGACTCATACGGCGGCTCGACATCGGTGACGATGTGGCCCATTTCCTCGAGAAGGGAGGCCGTCGACTGGACCGCGTTCAGGACTTCCGGCTCAAGATCGATCGCGCCCCACTTCGTCCTTGCCAACCCCACTCTCAGCGTGCCGGTGGGTTGTGAAAGTTCCTCCACATAGGAACGGTTCGGCTGGACGATGACAAATGGATCGCCTGGATAGTGACCAGAAAAGACGTCGAGTGCGGTGGCCATGTCCCGCACAGTCCGACATAAAACAAACTCGCGCGGCAGGCCAAAATCTGCATCCTGCTCGTGTGGACCGCCGGAAATACGTCCGCGGGACGGGTTCAGCCCGACAAGACCGCACCATGCGGCCGGGATGCGAATTGACCCGCCGCCATCGTTGCCATGTGCAATAGGAGTGATGCCCGCGGCCACCGCCGCTGCTGCCCCGGCTGACGAGCCACCTGCGGAGCGATTCAAATCCCACGGATTGCCAGTGATGCCATGGAGAACGGACTCACTCATGACTGACATTGCGAACTCCGGTATTGCCGTTCTTCCTATCGTCCGGAGCCCGCTCTGCCGAGCGCGTCGAAAAAAGTAGCTGTCAGTGCCAGCGCAGCAGCCTTTGAACAGACGGCTCCCATTTTCTTGGAGGCGGCCGGCTTCGGTGGCCCCAATATCCTTGCGAAGGAAGGGCACGCCGTGGAAAAGCCCCCCGCTGGCTCCAGCCACGGTTTCGGCATCTTCGTAGAACTCGATGACGGCGTTGATGCGAGGATTGACCTCGTCGTAAGCCTCACGAGCTAGCCGCGCCAACTCCGAAGGCGTCACTTGTCCGCTTGTCACCAGAGCGGCGAGACCGGTGGCATCATGATCATTATATTCGCTCAATCTCATCCTTATGATCCTTACTCGGCGAGTTGGTGCGGAGCGAATTTGTCCAGATGGGCTTCAACGATTTGGACGCTGGCTTTATATTGCCGCTGGAGGCGATCGAGGTCTTCTGCCCGGATATGGCAACGGATGACATGGCCGGGCTCCGCTTCGGTCAGTGGTGGCTCCAAGGTCTCGCAGATTGCGCCAAGCTTGCGTGGGCATCGGTTTTGAAAAACGCACCCGGAAGGCGGAGTTGTCGCGGAGGGAATTTCTCCGGATAGTCGAATGCGAATATCCCGGGTACCGTCGAGGTTAGGGACCGCGGAAAGAAGCACCTCGGTATAGGGATGGTTCGGTCCTTCGAATACGCGCTCTGACGGTCCCATCTCCATGATCCGCCCGAGGTATAGAACGACAATTCGGTCGGATAGATAGCGTACGACCCCAAGATCGTGAGAGATGAAGACGTAACTGACGTTCCGCTCTGCCTGAAGATCGGCGAGGAGATTTAGGATCGCAGCTTGAACCGAGACGTCGAGCGCCGAGGTAGGCTCGTCGCAGACCACGACACGAGGGTCGCCGGCGAAGCTGCGCGCTATGGCCACGCGCTGCTTGAGCCCACCGGAAAGCTGGCGCGGCCGAAGCGCCAGATGTCGGGGCGTCAGCCGGACTGCCTCCACGAGCGCGGCGAGACGGCTCGACAAGTCGGCGCCTCGAAAACCGCCGAGCCTTCGCAACGCGCGGCCAATGATGCGCTCGACCGAATGAGAGCGGTTTAGCGCCGAATCGGGGTTCTGGAAGATGATCTGCACCGCCTTCACCTCTTCATCCCGGCGCTGGCCGAGGCTGGCGGCAAGAAGCTCGCCATCAAGCTCGATGGCCCCGCCAGGATCGGGCCGGACCAGGCCAAGGAGCATGTGCGCTAGCGTAGTCTTACCGGAGCCAGACTCGCCGACTAGTCCTAGTGTTTCTCCCGGCAGCAGGCTTAGCGAAACGTCGGCGACTGCACGGGTCGCATGGCTGCCCTGGCCGTAAGTCTTAGAGAGGTTGCTGACCCGGAGTACCGGCGCGGCCTCTGATGCAGGCTTCGGTAACGCTACATCGGTCGGGGTGTTGCGCGGAACGACTGCCGCCCGATCAGGGTAATGACAACGCACGACCCGACTGCCAGCTTCGCGCAACTCGGGAATTTCTGTGCGACAACGGTCGTCAGCATGCGCACAGCGCTCTTCGAAGGGACAACCGGGCATCAGCGCGCCGGGCGTGGGCAGGAAGCCTGGAATGGTGTCGAGCGGTATGTGGCCTTTTCGCTGCCCGCCGCGCGGCAGGCACCGAAGAAGCGCCACAGTGTACGGATGGCGCGGCGAACCCAAGATCTCCCAGGTCGGCCCCTCCTCTACCAGCATTCCCGCATAAAGGACGCCAATGCGGTCGCACATCTTTGCGACCACGGCCAGGTTGTGACTGATGAACAGAATTGACGTACCAAGCTGGCGCCGAAGATCGGTGATGAGGTCGAGGACCTCGGCCTCCACGGTGGCATCAAGGCCGGTTGTAGGCTCGTCGAGGATCAGCATCGTCGGATCGTTTGCCAGCGCCATGGCGATCGCCACCCGCTGCTGCATCCCCCCTGAAAGCTGATGCGGATAGCGCTGCATCACAGAAGCGGGATCGGCGATCCGCACTTTTTTCAGCATCTCGAGCGCACGAAACTTGCGCTCGGCTGGGTGGAGGCCCACGACCTCGAACGCCTCGACCAACTGTCGCCCCACCTTCAGTGAAGGGTTTAGCGCTTTGCCGGGGTCTTGATAGACCATTGAGATCGTTCTTGCCCGCACCTGCCTTAGTGCTTCGGGCCCGAGCCGCATTACATCGGCCCCGTCGAGTCTGACCGCCCCGCTGGTGACGCTGCCGTTCCGCGGCAGATAGCGTACAGCTGCCAATGCCACAGTGGACTTGCCGCAGCCCGACTCGCCAACCAGTCCGTACGCCTCTCCACGAGCGATCTCAAAACTTATGTCGCGCAGCACTGCTCGATTCCGCCCACCGGCGCGATAGGCAACCGATAGTCGGTCCAGGCGCAGCGTCGGCTCAGTCATCGAGTGCCCCGTGCAGCCCGTCGGCCGTCAAATTTACTCCGACCACGAGACTAGCGATGGCCACTGCGTCGAACAGCACCGTCCACCAGAAACCGCCGCTGATCATCGAGTAATTAGCCGAAACCGACAGCGCCCAATCGGGCGAGGGAGGCTGCAGTCCGAAGCCGAGAAAGCTCAGGGCGGCGACGGCGAAGATCGCATAGCCGAGACGCACTGTGGATTCGACAAGGATGGGCGGCAGTATATTGGGAAGAATTTCGATGAACATGATATGCGTTGAATTTTCTCGTCGGAGTGTAGCGGCAGCGACATAGTCGAGCTCCCGCTCGGCCAGTACCGCCGATCGGACAGTGCGACCAATGACTGGTCCGAAGGACAGTCCGATGACGATGATGACAGTGCCCTCGGACGTGCCTAGCGCCACGATTGCAAGAAGGGACACAATCACCCCCGGAATTGCCATCGTCGCCTCTATTAGACGAGAGATAACGTCGTCAAGAATGCCTCGGAAGTATCCGGTAATAAGCCCGAGTACCGTGCCGACGGCCGTCGCCATGATCGTCGCGAGAGGTGCGACGATCAGGATGTCGCGTGAGCCGACGAGCACCCGGGAAAAAATGTCGCGGCCGAGTTGGTCCGTCCCGAACCAGTGTACTGATGAAGGTGGACCAAGTGCGTTCAGGACGTCCTCGGCTAGCGGATCGTAAGGCACAATGTGAGGACCGAACACGCTACAAAAGACCCAGAAAACCACGATGGGCACTCCGGCCAGAAAGGAGCCGGACCGCAACAGCGTTGCAAAAAACTCGTGGCGCCGGTTCCGGGTTGCAGGAATGGCAACATAGGTCATTGGCCGCCGTCCATCCGAATCCGCGGGTTAAGCCAAGAGTAAAGCAGATCAGCAATTAATGTCGCCACGGCATAGGTGAGTCCGATGATTAGTACGCTGGCTTCCAGCATCGGGAAATCTTTGCCCTTGGCTGCGTTGTAGATCAGCGACCCGAGCCCCTGGTAACGGAATAACGTCTCTACCACTAGAAGGCCGCCAATTAGGTAGCCGGTCTGGCTGGCGACGACGGTAATCGTCGGTAGCAGCGCGTTTCTAAGCACGTGCCGCCAAATGACCTGGCGCCAAGGCAGGCCCTTCAGGACGGCAGTGCGGGTATAATCAGAGTCGAGCGCCTCGATCATGCCCGCACGTGTCATTCGGGCGATATAGCCAAACAGCACAAACACGAGCGGCATCGCAGGCAAGATTAGATAATAAAGCTGCGTTAATGCTCCGGCGCCATCCGGCCATGCGGCTGAAATCGGCAGCCAGCGCAGCCAAACGCCAAAGATCAGGACCATCACAATTCCGCTAACGAACTCCGGTATAGCGGCCGCTGACAGACCGCCGAGACTGATTATGCGGTCAGTTGGGCGGTTAATATTAAGCGCGGCCACTACCCCACCAGCGATCCCGAGCGGCACGACGACAAGGAAGGCCACCGCCGCTAGCTTCAGCGAATGGCCGAGCGCAGGAATTACGAAGTCAGCGACAGGGGCACGATATATGTAGGACTGCCCCATGTCGCCTTGAAGGAAACGCCCAATCCACGCCCCATATTGGACGAGGAGCGGTCGATCGACGCCAAGCTGGTGATTAAGTACTTCTACCGCTTTCTGATCGGCAAAAGGACCAAGGATAGCTCGACCGACGTTGCCGGGCAGAACCTGCCCGAGAAAGAACACGAGCAGGGTTAGAACGAAGAGTGTCACCAACGAATAGGCAAAGCGTCGGGCAAGGAAGCTGCTCATCAGATCTACAACTCGCGGAAGTGTGGTCCGGCATGGACCGGCTCGTCCATCGAACTGGCCTCATGAGATTCCCGCACCATGGAGGAATAGTTGCCCCATAGCCGTTGGTTGGACGCCGACGACGCCCTTTTTGACTGCGGTGAGGTGGTCGAAAAAGTAACTGAAGAGCATGGGGGTTTCTTGAAGCAGTAGCCGTTGAATCTTACCTGCATTCTCGCGCTGCGTATCTAGGTCGAATGATGCTATGTAACTCTTAGCAAGCGTGTCATATTCCTTGTTTTGGAACTTGGCCGCATTCCAGGGGCCGGTGCTCGTCAGGAGGGCTGTGAGAAAGACGTTCGGCACGCCACGGTGACCCCAATCGGCGATCCCCATTTCCGCATCGAGCCAAGGAGACTTTCCGGGGACCGCATCGCCGAAAAAGGCTCCTCGGTCCATGATGTTGAGCTTAAGGTCGAGCCCAATTTCTTTCACCCAGCTCTGGATGAGCTGCGCGAAGGCCGGAATTTCTAAAGCCTGCGGGGCAGTAAGCGTCGCCTGAAGTCCCTTCTCAAAACCGGCCGCCTTCAGCAGCTCTTTTGCCTTTTGGATGTCCTGTTTGCGCTGCGGCACCGATGGATCGGTCGAGGGATAGATCGACGCGAAGGGGCTGTCATTGCCGGCCACCGCTCGGCCCTTCATCAAACCCTTCACCAGTTTCTCGCGATCGAGGCTAAGCGCTACTGCTTGGCGGACACGCGCATCTTGGAACGGGCCCGTTTGACAGTGCATGTGGACGGCCTGATTCGCAGTCGACTTAATACTGATGATGTCGAAACTAGGGTCGCTTAGCAACGCCACGCCAGCAAGTGCAGGCAGCGTGTTGATGATATCAACCTGCCCGGCCTGAAGCGCGAGGATTTGCGGCTGGATGTCCTGAAAGAATGTGAACTCTGTCTTCGCCGGCAGCGCCTTAGGTCCCCAGTAATCATCATTACGCACGAAACTTGCGCCAACGTTCCGAGCGAACTTCTCTATCCTGAAAGAACCGGTGCCGTCCCAAGTTGTCTCGAAGTCCCCAGAATAGCTCGCCGGCAGGATGATGGTATTGTAATTGTCGGACGACACCAAATAGGGAAAATTGCCGTTCGGACCATCAAGATGGAACTCGACAGTGTAGTCGTCCACCTTCCTGATGCCGCCTTTCTGCAGAATCCCCTTGAAAACCGAGAGCGCGTTTGAGGAATTCTTCGGGTCGGCCAGCCGATCCATGGTGGCAACGACGTCATCGGCCTTCATCTCGCCGCCCGAATGGAACTTTACGCCTTTGCGCAACGTGAAGGTCCAGACAGTGCCGTCTTGATTGGGCTTCCAGCTCGTTGCTAGGCTCGGCTTTAGTAGAAGATCCGGCCCGTCTACGCAAAGGAACTCGCCAACCTGCTGGAACATCAATATTGCGCCGTAGTTGCCTGACAGGACGGGGTCAATCGCACCTTCAGGCGCAGGGCCTGCAACCCGAATGGTGGCACCTGGCTGAACGTTGGCCTGCGCTACAGAAGGTGCTGCGCCGAAGCCAGCAGCCAATGCAACCTGCCCAAGAAACGGGAGTGATAGGCCAAGCAAACTGCCGTGCCGCAAAAAATCGCGCCGGTTCACGCGGCCATCGGCGTAGCCGTCGATCAGATGGTTTTCGACAGGAGTGAGACTGAAGCGAAGATCGTCGAGCAAGTTAGCGTTTCGTGTCATGCCAGTCCCCTTGTTCTCAATACTGAACGCTCACCTGCATTCCGATTCAGATGGAGCGACACCCAGGGTTACCGGCGAGAACTTTCATCATGGTCTTGGCTTCGTACAGCCAGCGCCACCACAACCAGGTCCACCGAATAGCCAATACCGTCAGGGCCTTGCCTGTCCGCGTCGACGACACTGAACTCCTGTGCTGCTATGGGTCAAATACAGTTTTACTATCCTTGCGATCTAGCAACGAGATGGAATGCAAGCTGGCACGCCGGCCGCCAGCGCACCTGGGGAGCCCCGCGTTTATAGCCCGCGCTACACTCGACCGGTCGAGCGCGGCGCCGTGGTCGCGAAAGCAAGCGAAGAATCCAAGTCGATGGGATCTCACGAACGCCCTACCGAGGACATAGCTTTGTTGCTCAACGACCTGCTTGATTTAGACGGCTGACACCGAAGCTGCCTGGCTATGGAGACGTGAATGGCGAACTCGCCGTCTCGACGCCACCTACGTGAAGGTCCGGGCGGGAGGATCGTCAGCCATGCCGTGATAATCGCCGTGGCGATGACTTACGACGGCAGGCCCGAGGTGCTGGGAGTCGTCGCCGGCCAACCCGAGATGTTCTGGACCGACTTCCTGCGGTCTCTCACCCACCGCATCCCGCGTGGCGTCACATGTCATAGCCGACGACGACAAGGCTGCGCGCCGGCGTCCAACGGGTCTTCAACCAGACGTGCGGCATTCACCGGATGCGCAACGCGTCCGCCCATGCGCCAAAACTAAGCAGCGCATGGCAGTTGCCGCGATGCTGAAAACGATCTTCGCACAGGAAACGAAGGCCGGTGCCGAAACGCAATGGGAAAGCTGTGGCCGATGCGCTGCTCGGGAAGCAACCTAATCTCGGCACCCTCATGGGCGCCTCCCGCGATGACGTGCTGGCCATGACCTTTCTGCGCGAGCACTGGGAGCAGATCGCATCCACGAAGCCGCTCGAACGGGTTAACCGTGAGTTCACTCGACGAGCCGAGCCAATGGCATCTTTCCCAATGATGACACCATCGTCCACCTCATGGGGCGCTGATGTTTGGAGACCTACGACAGATGGGTTGTGGCATGGCGCCACGTGAGCCGTGAAACGCTCGCCCGCATCACCGACAATCCCACCACCAGGCTGCCCGTCGCGTCCGCCTGATCAGCCTCAAACCTCTCCCAGGGTCGGCGCTCTCACACCATCCCTCGGGTCGTGACCACGGTCCGCGCTCATGCTGTAAAGCATGGTGGCGAGCGTGGTGACATCAGCGACATGAAGTCCGGTATCCTTGCGTACGCCATCGGCCGCCAGCGGGAAGGCTGTGCATTCGAAGACGAATGCCCCGATGTCGGGGTTGACGTCGAAAAGCTTTCTGGCTGCCGCCCTGACATCTCTGATGAGAACCGCCACGTCGATGTTCGGCGCAGGCTTAGCAAATTCGTACCACAGTTCGCTTCCCTCGATTCCGCCTACTGCCACGCTGATATCTTTTGAAGACCAGCCTGCGCAGGCATAGTGGTTCTCCGTCAGCTTGGGCGCGTCGTAAGTGAGAAGGCCTATTTTCGAACCCGGCCTCAACGTCCTCGCGACGAACGGCACCAGCAGCAGGCTCGACATCGCGACCGGAATCGAGACCGCTTGGGCCACTGCCGCCTGGTAGAGGCCTGTAAAGCCGCAGTTCGAGACAATGGCGGACACCCCCTGGCGCTCCAACTCCCGCGCGGCAGCTACATAACCGGCTTCTACGGACGTGTCCCCGTCGATGACGTTGCGGGTGAATGCCCCCGGAACCTGCCTGCGTTTAACCGGAAACGGAAACGTACCCGGTCCGGCCATGAAGCCCGCATGCTCGACGGGTTTTGTCTCCAATTCAAGAATACCCAGAACCTTGTCTGTCATAGAACCTTGCCCTTTTCCTTCCATCACCATACGGGGTTGAGGTGCCGAAGTGCCGGGCACCTCGCCGCCCGAAGGAGCGACACCTATCCGGCTGCCCTGTTCACTTCGCAACTCATCGTGGATCGTGTCGGCTGAGGCTATTTGACGATGAGCGTCCGTGGGGTGTGGGTCAATGGCTCGCACCCCTTCTCCGTGATGGCAAAGGGCTGCGTGATGGTGACGGACTGATCACCGAGCCAGAGGCCCGTCATCATGTGAAAGCACATTCCCGGCTGGAGAACCGTCTTCTCTTCCCTGCGTATGCTTGCGGTGCGTTCGGCGACTGTCGGCGGATATCCGATACCGAGCGGGTAGCCGATCCGCTGATCTTTCTCGATCCCGTTCCGCGCTAGCACCTTGTGAAAAGCGGCAAAAACTTCGGAACAAGCTTGGCCGGGGCGCACGCTATCAAGTCCGGCGTTCAACGCCTCGATGGCGATGTCCGCGAGCTTCACATAGTCTATAGACGGCTTCCCAAGGTATAGCGTACGGCTCACGTTGATCTGATAGCGTCGGCGTGTACCATGGATCTCAAAGTTGATGACCGTGTTGTTGGACAGCGGCTTGTCCGTCCAGGTTGAGTGGGGCGCAAGGGCCCGCTCGCCTATGCAAAGATGCACGACAGAAGAGTTATAGGTTCCCCCGAACTCAGGGGTGCCGGAAATCTCTTGATGATACGCGGCTGCCGCCAGATCGCACTCCCGCACGCCCGGCTCAGCCGTCTCGATGACGCGCTTGATGACGGCATCACCGATGAGGCCAGCCTGGCGCATGAATACAAGTTCGGCAGGACTCTTCACCAGGCGAATCCAGTTGACCAGGAGGTCGGCGTCTTCGAACCGGGCCTGCGGGAGCGCCTTGACCAGATCCGCGTGGGCACGTGCGGAATAATAGTAGCCGCCCATCTCGACGCCGATGACAGCCTTCTCACTGCCGAGTTCCTGGACGATTTTTGCAATAAACTCGTACGCAGACCGCTCGGTGGAGTTCACGTAGCTATCAGGAAAGCCCCGAATGCTGTCGTCAGAAAGGTAGGTCGTGATCCTCGAAGAGGCTGCGTCCATACCGCGAGTGATCATGATCGGCTCATCGCGGTCCAGAGCCACAATTGCCATCTGCGGCGTATAGAATGAGTAGGCGTCGTATCCGGTGAGATAGTTTTGATTTGGCGGCTCCGAAATGAGAAGAATATCTAGCCCCCGCTTTGACATCTCGGCCTTAACCGCGGCGAGTCGGGTGGCGTATTCCGCCCGTTCGAAGTGAAGAATTCTTTCCATATTTCGGTTCCCCTATTCTAGCCAAGGTTTCCCGCCTGCCTGGTGGCGGCGGTGTTGCGATTATGTTGAGCGCTTGGCTGCACCATGCGGCAGTCTCTGCAGGCTTGGCCCTCGCGACGCGGCTTGCTCGAGCCGAGCATAGAGCTGCCGGCCCGCATAAAAACTGCGTATAAGGCGCCCATAGAGCCGCGGTTCTCGAGTTGGGCAGATGGCGTGCAGCAAATGTGCGAACGCCAGGATCGAGGCGATTTTCTTGAAACGTCGAGAAAGAATGTCACGAGGGTGTCTGGTCCACCTGACCCGACCTGTGACCGCGGATCGCGCGGTCAAATCTCGCTCCCTCCGGGAGCAGATTCTCGGCGAAGAAGCAGTCTTCAGGTTTGAAGATTCGCGAACTCCCATCTTGAAGCGCGATCTCCATCTGGTCTTGGAGGACCACCCCCAAAGGGGGCGATCCGAATTGTGCAAATCGAAGGTGAAGCCGAACGGCCTGTAGCGGAACGGAAGCCTTGCACGGAGCAAGGCGCGTCTTTTTCATCTGCGGAGTTCCCTCGGAAAGGTTCAAGCTTTCTTCACGAAAGCGGCTTCGTCCGCTTTCGTGAGTGTAGAGAATGGTTTCAGTCAGACGCTTCATTGCTTTAGGCCCCACGATGTCCCTGGGACCGGCTACTGGCAAGCCGGAGCAGCTGACTCATCTGTGGCGGGTTTAATCACGCCTCCGATTGTAGCAAAGTCCCTTGCTGGAAAGGCGTGGCACTTGAAACGCGGGATTCGAAATCCTGCGCCAAAATCTCGATAGGATGCGAAATTTTTTACTAGTTGCCGGGATCCCTTCGGGCCCCGCGAGGCGGGAACCGCGTGCCGCGTTTCCCAACGGAATCCTTCAACAACCATGCTGGCAACGCAGTCTTTCTGCTGCGGCAGGCCGTCTTTCAGTCGAAACCGCACCCCCGTATTGAATACTATTCGAGGAGGTGGGGTGCGGCTGGACGCAAGTCGAGAGCTGGGCACCGCCCAAAGGCGGTCAACTATCATGAACACGGGTGAAATGAAGGTTTTATGTTTGTGGCATGCCACACAGCAGGAAATCGAGAATATCAAGACGGCGATGCCGGCGGGAACCGAAGTGGCCGCGCCAGAGCCCGCGGACTACCTGTCCCGCTATGAGACCACTTACGCCGATCTCGAGCGCCACGCCAGCGACGCAGACGCCTTCATCGGATGGACGGTGCCCACCGGCATCCTCGAAATCGCTGAGAAGCTGAAGATCCTGTCATGGCTGCATGTGGGCGTTGATGACCTAAGGCAGATGGGTGCCTTTTCGCTGATCGCGAAACGCAAGGCGAAGCTTGCCAATATCGCTGGGGCGAATGCTATCGCTATTGCAGAGCAGGGCATTATGCTGATGCTCGCTCTCGCGAAGAATGCCATCATCAAACATCAGATGGCAGTCGACGGTCGTTCTTCGTTTCCCGTTTGGGGGGATGAAAGCCGGTCGGCGATGTTGCACGAACGCACGGTAGCGGTGATTGGCGTCGGCCGCATCGGCGGCCGTGTCGCAAAGCACGCCAACGCGTTCGACATGAACGTCCTGGGGGTACGTCGAAACAAGGAGCAGAAAGCGGAAAACGTTGATACTATGTACGGACCGGAGGAGCTGCAGGCCGTTTTGGCACAATGCGATTATGTGGTCCTTGCCGCCCCAAATACCAGAGAAACAACTGGCCTCTTCGGTAAAGCCGAACTGGCAGCCATGAAGCCGAATGCGTTCTTGGTCAACGTTGGTCGGGCGGCTACGATTCAAGAAAAGCCGCTTTATGAAGCGCTTACCTCAGGGCGCTTGCGCGGTTTCGGCACGGATGTTTGGTGGCGGTATGAGTTCGGCAGAACGTTTCCGATCGGATGGGGCTCTCGGCTCGATATTCAGAGGCTACCGAACGTTATTTGCTCGGCTCGCGCAGCCCATAACGCGGATGATGTGCTGGAGCGGTCTATCGAATGGGGCATCCAGAACCTTGTCGAATTCGCAGCAGGGCAGCAGCTGACACTTGGGGTAAATCTGGAAGAGGGCTACTAGGTTTAAGCATACGCGAGCGCTGGTCGATAATTGGGAACTATACCAGAGCAGCAATTCGAGTTCCACTTGCTTCGCCCCGCTGTCTGCTCGGTACGCGATGGGCACGTCAATTGCCTTGACGCGGGTCAACGTGTGGGGGAACAATTAACCATAAGGAGAATGGGAAATGATAAGACGCACATTCCTGAAACTCGCCACCGCGACTGCGATGAGCGCGCTGGCTGCGCCTTACGTCCATGCCCAGGACAAGAAGTTCGCGGGCGTTACCCTTCGCGTGGGCGGATGGGGTGGTTTGTACGATGAAACTATCAAGAAATACGTCGCAGCACCCCTCGAGGAACGGACCGGACTGAAGGTCGAAATGACTGCAGGAACTCAATCTGCAGACCTCGTCAAGATGGTGGCGAACAGGGAAAACCCTCCGTATGATATTTACCAAGCCGACAGTGCGTACATGGTGGAGGCGCTGAAGGCCGACTTCATTCGGGAGATCAAGGAGTCCGACGTTCCAAACATCAAGCGGATCCTCCCTGGGTTCCGCGAGTACGACGAATATGGTGTCCCTTACAGCGTGTTCACTTACATCCCTGTCTTCAACTCGGAACAGCTAGAGAAGCCGATCACAACGTATACCGATCTCGCCCGCCCTGATCTTGAAGGTAAGATAACCCTTCCTGCCGCCACGTTTGATACGAACTGCCTATATCTCTTGGGAATGGCTGAAGAGAACGGCGGTTCGATTTCTAACATGGAGCCAGCGTTCAAGCTGCTCGAGAAGGCGAAGGACAACATCGTTGCGCTTGGGCAGAGCACCGTTGCGATGATTCAGATGTTCGAAAATGGAGAAGTTGCCGCCGGTGTTATGTCGGATGCGCGGGGATATGAAATGCGGGCAAAGGGGCTGCCGATCGTGAGCGTCATGCCACCACAGGGTATCTACGGCGCCACGTCCTACATGAACATCCCCAAGAACGCGAAGAACCCTGAGGCAGCTCTCGCGTTTCTCGAGCAAATGCTGTCTGACGAAGGCATGCTGGGTCTCCCGCGCTCAATGCGGCTTGGCGTGACCACGGACGTCAAGCTGCCGGAGGATATCGCCAAGGATATGACATTCAATTCGCTCGAACGGCTTGCCCTGAAGAAGAACGTCGATTGGGAGAAGTGGATGGCTGACCGCAGCTCGCGGATCGAGCGCATCAATAAAATCCTCCGTGGCTGAAGCCGTTGCCATTAGGTGCGGGGCAGCGCGCATCCGCGACGCGCGGTCCAAAGGGGCACCTCGATTGATTCCTTCAGGGAAACGTCATGAACCCACCACTCGAGCGAAACCGCAAATTTACAGCAGCACTTTTATTGGCGCCTATGGTCCTGCTTCTTCTGGGATTCCTGGTGGTGCCAGTGGCGGGCGTACTGCGGTCCAGCTTCTTGGACGGAGACTATCTTCTTGAAGGCACAGGATTTACCGTTGGGCACTACCTGCGCTTCTTCTCGGACTCATACTATTCATCGATCCTCTGGGAGACTTTCGTCGACGGGGTCATCGTCAGCCTTATTTGCTTGGTGGTCGGCTTCCCCACCGGCTATTCTCTTGCGCGCTTGCCACCTCTCGCACGTCGTTGGCGTACCATCATCGTCATTTTACCTTTGACGCTGAGCCTAGTCGTCATTGTATTCGGGTGGCTGATCATCCTGGGCCGAAATGGGCTTCTGAACTCGGTCCTTTTCAATCTCGGGATCATCTCTTCCCCGAAGACTCTCCTGTTTACGCGACCTGCCGTTATTCTTGTTTTGGTCCAGCAGTTCCTGCCCTTCATGATCCTGTCGGTCCTGAGTGTGGTGACCCAGATTGATCCTGTCCTTGAACAAGCGGCATCCAACCTGAGGGCAAACAGGCTGGTGACATTCCGCCGGGTCATCATCCCGCTCGCAACCCCGGGCATTCTGGTCGGATGCAATCTTGTGTTTGTGCTTTCCATTTCAGCGTTCATCACCCCGCGACTCATCGGCGGCAATCGTGTACCCATGCTGGGGAGTCTGATCTACGAACGCATCATGTCGGAATTCAACTGGCCGTCCGGTGCAGCCATGGCCTTTATTCTTTTCGTAGCCGGTCTCGGCTTTACCGCGGCGTTCAACGCACTGGCCGCATCGCGCCTCGTCATGGGAGGGCGTCTCCATGCGAGATGATTTCAGCGACAACGTCATGAAGATGGCCGGCGCGGTTGTACGTGCAGTGGTCTACACCATGCTCGCGTTGCCTGCTGTATTGGTCATTATCTCGTCCTTCACCAGCGGGACATCGATGAATTTTCCTCCGCCGGGATTCTCTCTCCAATGGTACCAGCGCGCCTTCGAGAGCGAACCATTCATGAAGGCTCTTTGGACCAGCACCTACGTTGCGGTGATTGTATCCTTTCTGGCGCTGATAATCGGATTCGCTGCCGCGTTTGCGATCAACCGGTTTTCCTTCCCCGGCAAAGGGCTGCTTCAAGGACTTGCATTCTCGCCGCTTGTCGTCCCCGCCGTGGTTCTTGGTATTGGACTCTTGTATTTGTTTGCCTGGATGCACCTCACGCAGACGATGCTGCCGCTGCTCGTCGGCCACCTTGTCCTCGCGATCCCTTATGTCGTCAGGACCGTGCTCGCCAGTCTTTCTCTGCATAACCGCGTGCTTGAGGAAGCCGCGATGAACCTGCGCGCGACACCGTTCCAGGTGATCAGGCGGATTACGCTGCCTCTCATTCTGCCGGGTTTGTTGTCGGCCGCGATCTTTGCCTTTGTGACGTCGTTCGGAAACGTCACGGTTTCGGTCTTCCTCACTTATGGGGGCAACGTCACATTGCCGGTCCAGCTCTTCACCTACGTGGACGCGAGCTATGACCCGCTCGTCGCAGCCGTGTCGAGCATCATGATTTTTGTCACCTTGGCGGTCATTCTAACAATCGAGCATTTGATCGGCGCCGAACGGCTCGCCTAACAAGAACAAGAGGTAAAATCTGTGTCGAGCAATCATGGAAACGGCCTACACGGCGAGCGCGACTACGTCGTAGAACTGCAATCCGTGTCGCGGCATTATGGTGAGTCAATCGCCGTTGCCGATGTCTCGCTTGGGATGGCGCGGGGAGAACTGGTCTGCCTGCTGGGGCCGTCCGGCTGCGGCAAAACGACGACCCTCCGCATGGTGGCCGGCTTTGTGAAACCCACTTCGGGAACTGTTCGCATCAACAACCAAGACATGACGCACCAGCCGCCCTACCGGCGCGACACCGGCATGGTTTTCCAAAGTTATGCGCTGTTTCCGCACATGACCGTGGCCGAAAACATTGCCTTCGGCCTTGAAAATCTTAAGTGGAACCGGGTTGACCGGGAGAAACGGGTAAGAGAGATGCTTCGACTGGTCGAGCTTCCTCACCTTGCGGAGCGCCTCCCGACGCAGCTGTCCGGTGGACAACAGCAACGCATTGCGCTTGCCCGTGCGCTCGCCATGCGGCCCGCAGTCCTTCTGCTCGACGAACCGTTTTCTAATCTGGATGCCCAGCTGAGAGTGCGAATGCGAGAAGAGCTGCGGGAAGTCATCCGAGGTGTCGACGTTACCACCCTCTTCGTGACCCACGACCAGGAGGAGGCACTGACGATGTCCGACCGTATCGTTGTGATGAATACTGGAAGGATTGAACAGATAGGGACGCCGGGGGACATCTACGAGAGTCCCGAAAGTACCTTTGTTGCGAAGTTTATCGGCTGGTGTTCGGTCGTTGAGGGCGCCGTCGACGCAACGGGAACCTTCGTTTCAAAATCGGCGTTGAAAGTTCCGGGAAACTGGCAACCGGGTCCCGCAAACGCCATCGTGCGGCCCGAGCACGTGCATCTTGCTGCTGACGGGCCTCAAGGGCTGGTCAGGGAAGCCAGGGTCCTCGAGTCCCATTACTACGGCGGAGCCACGCGGGTCGTTCTCGACGTTGGCGGCGAACAGCTTATGATGCACGAGCGGTTCCCGTTCGGTCGTCATCCCAAGCCAGGCGAGCCCCTGAACATCACGCTTAACACGGACGAAATCCGTGTCGTGTCGTCGTCGTCACAAACGTTCACTGATTTAAAGCGTGTCGCCATTTAAGGGATTGCAGATTCGGGATAGGGGGACGCCTCGCGACGCCCCCCTCCCACACCACCGGGCATACGGGTCCGTACCACGGCGGTTCGATCGGATTAAGCTTGGGCAGAGACATGGAGCCGAGGGAGGCCGAGAGACTCGAAGTAATGGTTGCGCAGGGCCTGTTGGACCGCCGGTGTCCTGACATGCGCCAGAATCCCGTCGGCGAACCGGCTGCAGCCGCAGCACTGAACTTTGGGACGCCACGATGGCGCAGTTCCTTGAAGCGGTTGTGCCCGTTCCCGCATTGCCGCCAGAGATACATGCGTAGTCTTCGGCGGATCCACGCTTCCAAGTTCGTAAGCACCCGTGGGGTCTGGCAGAAGCGAAGTAACCGCGCCATTCGATGAGGTATGGCTTCAGCTCCTTGATCAACTGCGGCAGACTGATCCCCGGTCCGGCGTGTCATGTCCCGGATCAGCGTCTTGAATTTGTCGAGGGCCTTCGGCGCGATGCGCCGCTCGCTCCCGTCATTCGAGATGCTGAACCCGAGGAACTTCCGCTCCTCCGGTCGCGCCACCGCGCTCTTCGCCTCGTTGACCTTCAGCCGCAGCTTCTTGGTCAGGAACCGGCCTATGGAAGCCACGACCCGTTCGCCGGCGCGGCGGCTGCGAACATAGATGTTGCAGTCGTCCGCGTAACGGCAGAAGCGGAGACCACGTCGGGCCAGTTTCCCTGTCGAGGTCGTCGAGCAGGAGGTTGCTTAGGATGGGCGAGAGCGGACCGCCTTGCGGGGGTCCCTTCGTCCACCGGACGGACCAAGCCATCCTCCATCACCCCGCATTGAGGAATGCTCGGATGAGTTTGAGCACACGCTTGTCGGACACCCTCGCGGCAACGCGCGCCATCAGGCTATCATGATTAACCCGGTCGAAAAATCTTTCGAGGTCCAGGTCAACCACGCAGCTGAAACCCTCGGCAATGTAGCATTGCGCTTGGGCTACTGCCTGATGGGCAGAGCGTCCCGGGCGGAAGCCGTAGCTGTGCTCCGAGAACGTCGGGTCCCACTGCTCTTGGAGGACCTGCCGCAGGGCTTGCTGGATCAGTCTGTCGACGACGCAAGGTACGCCGAGTTTTCTGACCCCGCCGTCCGGCTTGGGGATTTTGACCGACTGCGGCTGATAGGTTTCCTCGATCAATCGAGACCGAATGCTTGGCCAGTGCTCACGCAGGTAGCCCTTGGCGTCGTCGATGGTCATCCCATCCACGCCTGGACCGCCCTTGTTGCTTCGAACGCGTTTCCACGCTGTTTCCAGATTCTCTCGGCTACATACCGTCTGCATTAGCTGTTCTGTCCAAGCCGGGCTTTCGGGTGCCGACTTCGCCACGAGTGGTTCGGCCCCTTGGTGACCGCTGACAGGGGCTTCACCCCGGTCCCTCGTTCCAGGACTGGGTCTTCTGCCGCTTTCCACTCATGAGTTGCCAGTCCTACTTGCCACTTCCAATCGTTCGGGCCTTCGGTCATCGTTTCCGGCTCGGCCTATCCGTTTGCTCCGCCTTTCGGCCTTGGAGTGCCTCACTAGCCTTGCCGACAGCATCACCTACTACGCCCTCTGCTGACTCCTGCATCACGGTCAGGTCACCTTGCGGTTCCCTCAGTTCCGAAGTCGGAACATGACGCAGGCCTCCCCAGGTAAATTCAATCGCCTTCCCCGCGCACCTGCCGGATCTACAGCCCTGCCCTTGATGGATATGGACTTCGCGACACGTTGCCCGCTCGTCCGGCCAGGGATGCCTCACATCCGGTTTCTGTTCGTCAGGTCGCGGTTTTGCTCCACGCTTCCTTCAGACACCACCTCGCGATAATGTCCTTGCGCTTCGCTAAGCCTTCACCTCCATCAGGTTGGTTAAGGGACTTTCACCCCCAAGCGGTTGAACATGCTGGGCACACAACGAAGCCGCTAACGCGGCAGATGGTGGGTCGGTTTGCAGATGAGGCTTCTGTTTTGAAGGATTGCGGCTGTTGAAGCGCAATCTTGTGAACAGGAGTATGAGACGACCGAGTTGAGCCCGCTTCGCCGGCGCAAGATCGAGGACATGACGATCCGCAATCTGTCGCCGGCCACGCAATGATCCTGTGTACACGCGGTGGCGTGACGCTGGCCATGCCGAAATTCCGGAACGGATCGTCTTCGCCCGCGCGCCGCGCATGATGCCGGTGGTCTCGGCACCGACGAGGATGTCCGCTTTCTTGAGGCGGCCCCGAGCCTGAAGACGCGCACCGCCTTGACGACGGCCAATGCCGCGGGCCTTCGCGCTTCGGAGACCGTCGGGCTGAAGGTCGGGGACATCGATAGCGAACTCGGCGTCATCCGGGTCGAGCACGGCAAAGGCGGCAAGGACCGCACCGTGATGCTGTTGGCGCCGCTTCTGGCGGCTGGCTAAGCCGCAGGGCTGGCTGTTTCCGGGCCGGGAGGCAAATCGACCCATCGACGTTCAGGTATCTTACTCGGCCGCCGCCATCGACAAGCGCGCGACGGTCCACACGCTTCAGGCACAGCTTCGCCACGCATTGCTGGAGAACGGCACCGACATTCGCATCATCCAGGTGCTGCTTGGCCACAATAATCTGTCTTCGACGGCGCTCTACACCAAGGTCTCGAACGGCCTCATCCGGCGCACGACAAGCCCGCTCGACCGGTTGAACATCGAAGTCGTGCCGTCGGGCTGACGGCGAGACTGGAGGTGGCGGATATCTTCCGCCGCCATGGCGAGGCTATCGGCGGGCTCATTACGGTCATCTCGGAAGCCTCGAGCGCCGCACGATGAGCCCATCGAACTGTGCCGGACCGCCGAACTGGGCGGCCATGTCGAGGGCTGCCGGTCCTGCGGGGCGATCCGCGTGGCCTACAATTCCTGTCGCAACCGGCATTGCCCCAAGTGCCAAGGAAAGGCCCGCCGGGAATGGTTCGCAGCGCGGCAGGACGAGCTTCTGCCAGTTCCCTACTTCCAGGTGGTGTTCACGCTGCCGACCGAGATCGCCGCAATCGCCTTCCAAAACAAAGCGGTATGTACACGATCCTGTTCAAGGCGGCCGCTGAGACGCTGCACACTATCGCCGCAGATCCCAAATTAAACGCGACACGCTTTAGTGACGTCGGGGCATCGCCGCCCTCAGTCCTCCTCCGGGTGATCGATCGGCACGGCAAATCCGGCCTTGACCCGGTCTACCACGACCATCGTTTTGACGCTCTTAATGTGCGGATTCTCGTAGAAGAAGCGGCGCGTATATTGCTCATAATCTTCCATGCTCCGAGCAGTGATGTAGAGGAGGAAATCCGCTTCGCCGGTGATGTAGAAGCCGGTGGCAATCTCGGAAGAAGACTTGATGTCTCGCTTGAACTTGTCGATGATGTCGGCACGCTCCCGCTCCAGAGTGACCAGAACCAACATCTGGATCGGTCTACCAATTGCCTTTGCGGATACGATTGAGACGTCGGCTTCAATAATGCCTTCGGCACGCAAGCGCTTCAGCCGACGCTGGCAGGCGGTTGCCGACAGCCCGACATGTTCGCCGATCGCATCGGAAGTAAGGCGGTTGTTCTTCTGCACAAGCGCCAAAATACGCGCATCGATTCGGTCATACTGTTTGACAGGCTCACGATAGGCCACGGCGGAAAACCTCGCAAAATGCTCTCTAGATGCAGGAATCTGTCACCAAAGGCCCAGAATTCAATGTATTTAGTATCAAATGACGCCGTTGGGTTGCAAGTTTGATTGCGAAAAAAAATATGCGCCGCTGAGGTGCGGTGAATAATCTCAGGATGTGCGACGGATTGTCCCCGATCGTGACCACACCCACGCAGTTGCGAACGCCCCCGTGGTGAAATTCGTCGACTGGCCAATAAAGATGCAGAATTTCAGCCTGATATAACCGCCCTTCGGCGACATTCGACTCACGCCGCCTCGTACTCTGCAAGCCTATAGATAATCAAAAGGCGGGACTGTGAATGACAGCTCTGAGGAGCCGACCCCACCCTTCCGGGGTGGCCACGTGGCCAAACGGTTTTTGGCGCCGGGCGATCATCCTGCCAGTTGCAGATTAGCTGACAGTCACTGTCCTCACTTTGCGATGCAGCGGAGGTGAGGTCGCACGCCCTCATTTCTGAGTCCCGAAAAATGCAGAACAAACTTCCTTCCCATATTGAATACGTGATTATCGGCGGCGGCATCATCGGCCTGTCGATTGCCTATCATTTGACCCGCCTTGGGCACCGCGATGTGCTCCTGCTCGAGCGCGACCAGCTTACGTGTGGCACAACCTGGCATGCCGCCGGTCTGGTCACTCAGCTGCGGGCCAACGAAAACATGGCAAAGCTGGCACAGTATTCGGCGGAGTTGTTCCGCGATCTGGAGCAACTGACTGGGCAACCAACCGGGTTCCGGCAGAGCGGCTCCATCACAATCGCCGCGACGAACGCTCGCATTGAAGAGCTCAGACGGGGGTCATCTATGGGCCGATCGTTCGGCCTAGACGTTGAGATGATTGATGCAGCCGAGGCAAAGCGACGAGTGCCCCTGTTGGACGTTAGCGACGTCTTGGGCGCCGCCTGGATTGCGTCTGACGGTATGACCAACCCGATCGACACCGCACGGGCGTTCGCCGCCGGTGCGCGGCAGGGCGGGGCGAACATCCTGGAACGAACGCCCGTGAACCGCATCATGGTTGACAAGGGTTGCCTCGTCGGCGTCGAGACAGCTGAGGGCCTTGTTCGCACCGAAAAGGCAGTCATCTGCACGGGACTGTGGAGTCGCAATGTCGCTGCGGATCTCAACTGGACGGTGCCGCTATATGCCGCAGAACATTTTTACGTGGTGACGGAGGCCGTTCCAGGTCTGCCTGCCGATTTACCCACGATCCGTGATATGGACGCCGCGGTCTACGCCAAGCCAGATGCCGGCAAGCTGCTGTTCGGCTTCTTCGAATCTCGTGCGAAGCCATGGGGCATGGACGGCGTTCCGCGCAATTTCAGTTTCGAGTCCCTGCCCGAGGATTTCGACCATATCGAACCTTACCTAGCAGCCGCCATCGAACGTATACCCATTCTAGCCGACGTGGGACTGCAGCTGAACTTCAATGGGCCGGAGAGCTTCACACCTGATAACCGATTCCTGCTCGGACCGGCGCCGGATATCGCAGGTCTTTATGTCGCCACAGGCTTCAATTCATGCGGCATCGAATCCTCGGGCGGCGCTGGCAAGGTCATGGCCGAGTGGATGTCGACGGGCATGCCCGCAGGCGACTATTGGGAAATGGACGTGCGACGCGCCATGCCATTCCAGCGGAACCGCCGCTATCTCTACGATCGCACGACTGAGGCAGTGGGGAATCTCTGGAACCTGCACTGGCCGCACAAATCCCCGAAAACCGCCCGTAACGTACGGGTTTCACCGCTGCACGACCGGCTTTCCCGAGCAGGCGCAAATTTCGGCGAAGTCGCTGGCTGGGAGCGTGTGCAGTGGTTCGGCGAGCCCGGTTCGCAACCGGTCACACACGCCACCTTCGGCAAGGATGAATGGTTCCGGCAGAGTGGAGTGGAACACGCGGCGGCGCGGTCGGACGTTGCTTTGTTCGACCAGACATCCTTCGCCCACTTGCTTGTCCAGGGCCGGGACGCCCTGACCTTATTGCAGCGGCTCTCAAGCAATGATGTCGACGTGCCGATTGGGCGCATCGTGTATACTCCTTGGCTGAACGCGCGTGGCGGGATGGAGTCCGACGTCACCATCTGCAGGACCGGCGACGAAGAATACCTGGTCGTCACCGCGGCCGTGCAGCGTATCCGCGATCTGGCGTGGCTTAGGCTCAACTCCAAGGAAGCCGGACACGTAACAATTGCAGACGTGTCTTCAGGCTATGTCACCCTGTCGGTCATGGGCCCGCGTTCGCGCGAACTGCTTTCACGCATCAGTCCCGCCGATTACTCGGATGACGCCTTCCCTTTCGCCACGGCTCGCGAAATTGAGATCGGCTATGGCCTGGCGCTGGCTTTTCGAATGACCTTCGTCGGGGAGCTTGGCTGGGAGCTCCACATTCCGGCTGAACAGGCACTCGGCATCTATGACGCCATTGTGGCGGCGGGCGATGATCTCAACCTTCGCCAAGCCGGATACATCGCGCTGAACACACTCCGCCTCGAGGCCGGATATCGCGACTGGGGCTCTGACGTGAGCGACGAGGATACGCCGCTTGAATCAGGGCTCGGTTTCACCGTCGCTTGGGACAAGAAGTCGGATTTCATCGGCCGCGCTGCGCTCGAGAATCAGCGTGGACAGACCCCGCGTCGGCGAGTTGTTCAATTTGCCGTTCCCGGGAACGCCCCCCTCATGTTCGGAACGGAACCTGTTTGGCGTGATGGCACTCTCGTAGGTTACCTACGTTCCGCCGGCTTCGGGCACACTATCGGCTGTGGCGTTGGCATGGGCTATCTCAACGCGGCGTCTGGCGTGAGTGCCCAGTGGCTCAAGGACGGAGAGTTCGAGGTCGAGATCGGTGGCTTCCGACATGCCGCTGTGGCATCCCTTCGGCCGTTCTACGACGCCGGTAGGACGCGCGTCAAAGGCGAGCGCCTCGATCTTGACAGCCTTGTCGCACCAGAACTGCGCGCCTGGCGCTGAAGCGCGGCGTGTCCTCAAATCAGATACGACCTGCCAGGAGCTGCCAGTCGATGACTGCCACGTCCATGATCCTTACACTCGCCTGCCCTGATCAGCCTGGCATCGTGTCGGCGGTCTCAGGTGTCCTTTTCGAGGCCGGTTGCAACATCCTGGATGCGCAGCAGTTTGATGATGTCGAGACGGGGCGCTTTTTCATGCGCGTGGTCTTCGCGCGTCTTGTACTTGCGAGGCCCGAGGGGGAGATCGCCTGGATTGTCGGGGAGCTCGCCGGGCGCCTGGGAATGACCTTTACCCTTCGTCCAGCCTCCTCCGTGAGCCGCGTCATGCTGCTAGTTTCCAAATTCGATCACTGCTTGGCAGACCTGCTCTACCGATCGCGCACGGGCGAACTGCCGATGGAAGTCACTGCGATCGTTTCCAACCACGGCCGCGAACACCTTGCGTCGACCGACCTCACCGGCATACCTTTCCACCACCTGCCGATCAGCACGCAAAGCAAGATAGAACAGGAAGCTCGCATCTGGGATCTCTTTCAGGAGACCAGCACGGATCTTGTAGTCCTGGCGCGATATATGCAGATTTTGTCAGACGGGCTTTCGGAGAAGCTCGCGGGCCGGTGCATCAACATCCACCACTCGTTCCTGCCCGGATTCAAAGGCGCGAAGCCTTACCATCAGGCACACGAGCGGGGCGTCAAGCTGATCGGGGCGACGGCGCACTACGTAACGTCGGACCTCGACGAGGGACCGATCATTGAGCAGGACGTCGAACGCATCTCGCATAAGGACACACCTGAAGACCTTATCCGCAAGGGGCGTGACATTGAGCGGCGGGTCCTGGCCCGGGCAATGCGCTACCATCTGGAGGATAGAGTGGTCCTCAACGGAAAGAAGACGGTCGTATTCTCAACTTGAGCGTCCTCCGCAGCCCAGCGGAGTGGGAGTGGAACAAGCGGGACGAGGGCGCCAAGTTCTGGCTGCGCGTCATGAACGAACTGAAGAGCCGTGGCGTCGCCGACGTCCTGATCGCCGTCGTCGACGGCCTGAAGGGCTTCCCCGAGGCGATCAACGCCGTCTTCCCCCAGACCGTGGTCCAAACCTGCATCGTGCACCTGATCCGTCATTCGCTGGAGTTCGTGTCGTGGAAGGATCGCAAGTCCGTCGTGCCGGCGCTGCGCGCGATCTACCGGGCAAAGGATGCAGAAGCCGGCATGAAGGCCTTGGAGGAATTCGAGGCCGGCTACTGGGGCCAGCGGTATCCGGCGATCACCCAGAGCTGGCGGCGCAACTGGCAACACGTGGTACCGTTCTTCGCCTTCCCCGAAAGCGTGCGCCGGATCATCTACACCACGAACGCGATCGAGGCGCTGAACTCCAAATTGCGCCGCGCCGTCCGCACCCGGGGACACTTCCCGAGTGACGATGCGGCCATGAAGCTGCTATATCTGGTGCTGAACCATGCGGCCGAGGAATGGAAACGACCGCCGCGCGAGTGGTTCGAGGCCAAGACCCAGTTCGCCGTCGTCTTCGGCGAGAGGTTCGTCAGCCAATGACGAAATCGGCCTCGCGCACAGAATTCTTGACAGTCCCCGTGCGGCTCCAGAACGCGTTTGCGATGGCCACCCATCTTTCCCGGCGCTACCGAGCCGGTCGCACAATAACGTTGCGACCATTTCACCACAGAAGAGACCGCAACGCCAAAGCGCGACGCAACCGTGCGGCTGCCTCTCACCCGCAACAACCGCCGCAACAACACGCTCACGAAGATCATTGGAATAGGCTCGTGTCATCAATGCTGGCCTCCTTCCAGCCAGCATCTTGAATCACAAACCAAACCCAAGGGAATCTGGAGGCTTCTGTGAGGTCCGCATGCTCAACGCAGCACACCCGCTAGTCTTCGGACCTCATTGCAAGCCGGATTGAACGAAGCCGCGGGAGGTCTGGCGCTATGGGGATTGTAGCCTGGAGGAGCGGTCGGGATCGTCTTCGCCATGCTGATGAAGAGCGTTCACGATGCGGCCATAGCGAAGGATTGCACGGTGGAAGGCGGAACCGGGATGGTGCGAGCCGTCGGATAGGCTGCAGTGCCTTCTATCGCCGGGCTGTCTGCTTGCGGCTTTGTGTGGCGGGACAAGGATCGGGGTGCCGGCGCGCATGGCGACGGGTACCGTACCGGGTGATGTGGACGCACCCGGCGTGGTCATGAGGTGTCGCTCCAGAAGGGGCGCGGCGGCGCCTGGCCGCACCGCCAGATGGCGAGCGTGATCATTGGCTCTCCGCAGCTTGGGCAGCGATGCGCCACCGCAAGGCGCTCGGCGGCGACAGCGGCGCTTTCGGCATCCGGTTCGAGCTCGTTCTGCTGCGAACCGGCCAGCAGCCTGTGGCACAGGTCGAGCTTGGCGGCGCGATTACCGTTGGCGAGGAAGCCGTAGTGGCGGATGCGATGGAAACCATCGGGCAGTGTGTGCAGGAGAAAGCGACGGATGAACTCGTGCGCGTCGAGCGTCATGATCTTCGTCTTGCCGCGATGGCGATAGTCCCGCCAGCGGAACGCGACCCGATCGTCGGCCGTGCTGATCAGTCGGGAATTGGCGATGGCGACGCGATGGGTGTAGCGGCCGAGATAGGCCAGCACCTGCTTCGGCCCGCCGAAGGGCGGCTTGGCGTAGACGACCCATTGACGGCGACGGGCCTCGGCGAGCAAGCAGACAAAGGCATCAGGCTTTGCCAGGTAGGCGAGATCGCCGAAGAAGCCCAGCCGACCCTCATCATAGGCTGCTCGGAGTTCCTCCAGAAAGAGACGGCGGAACAGGCGCGACAGCACGCGCACGGGCAGGAAGAACCTGGCCGGCAGGTGACCCATCGCCCTCCATCGAGGGAGATGCCGCCGCCCGGGACGATGCAATGGAGGTGGGGATGATAGGTGAGGTTCTGGCCCCAGCTGTGCAGCACCGCGATGAGACCGAATCCCGGCGCCGAGATGTCTGGGATCTGCGGCGATCGTGCGCAGCGTCGCAAATGCGTGGCGAAGCTGTGCCTGAGCGTGTGGACCGTCACGCGCTTGTCGATGGCGGCGGCCGCAGGCGCCGAGCGGCAGGCCGAGTACAATACCTGAACGTCGATGGGTCGATTTGCATCCCGGCTTGGAAACAGCCAGCCCTGCGGCTTCGCCAGCCGCCAGTAGACCCGCAGGATGCGCAAAAGCTGCGCCGACAGCATCACCGTGCGGTCCTTGCCGCCCTTGCCGTGCTCGATCCGGATCACGCCGCGTCCGCTGTCGATGTCGCCGACCTTCAGTCCGACAGTCTCCGAAGCGCGAAGCCCCGCGGCATAGGCCGTCGTCAGGGCGGTGCGCGTCTTCAGGCTCGGCACCGCCTCGAGAAAGCGGACAATCTCGTCAGCGCTGAGAACCACCGGCAGCGTGCGTGGCGCGCGCGCATAGGCGATTCGCTCAGGGATCTCGGCGTGACCCAACAACACGCCGTAAAAGAACCGCAGTGCGCACACCGTCTGGTTCAGCGCCGGCCACGAGATTCCAGTCGAGACCAGATGCACCTGGAAGGCGCGAACCAGGTCAAGCCGGTCCGGAGATCGGCCACAGTAGCGGGAGAACTTCGCTACCGCGTGCACGTAGGATCGTTGCGTGGCCGGCGACAGATTGCGGATCGTCATGTCCTCGATCATGCGCCGGCGAAGCGGGCTCAACTCGGCCATCTCATTGCTCCTGTTCTCAAGGTTGTGCTTCAACAGCAGCAATCCTTCAAAACAGAAGCGTCATTCGCAAACCGGTGCACCAAATGCCGCGTCAGCGGCTTCGTTCAATCCCTCCCGATTCAATCACTCAATGAACCGCTCTAGCAGCCGAACGCGTCGCAGCATGGAACCGAAAGTTGATGGTCACCCGAAGGATGGTACGTCGTTGATCACTGATCCCGCGAAGCGAATGCCTTTCGAGCAGGTAAGCCTGCGCGCGCCGCGGCATACTTCAATATCGATGGGTTTCCGCTATACGCGGCGACGGAGCGAGTCTGCCGCTTTGGTCGGTTGTGAGCAGGAACAGCGAGCGACAGGCCCTGGTAGGCATGAGTTCTCTAAACAACTGTGATGGAGAACGACTACCACAAGCCCCAATCTCGCTCTTGACGATCGACGCCTCTCCTTGCAGCACTCATTGCGCTTCAATCAACGAATTTGATATTTTTCGGATAAGCCGAGATATTCGAATAGCGGTGTGTTATTTCCTCGTCCACCTGAATATCCTTTATTGCGACGATGGTGGCCCAGGCGCCGGAGTTCCCATAGGCCCAAACTGTTTGTGCATTTGGGTTCGACGAGTGATTCACTATCGAAATAAACCCGAAAACAACGTATCCAACCAGGGGAGATTCGCTTGGTTGATCGGCGGGAGATTCGCCTGGTTGATCGGGACGTACGAAGTAATACTCAAGAATTCCTGTGCGGTCTAAAAGTTTTGCCGCCACGTCATCAAATCCCCACGTTGGAGCGCGCTCTATTACCTCTCCAGCCTTAAATGGTACATTTGCAAACACACCACGCCCTTTTCGTGGCGAATTTTTTACATAAATAGTATTGCTGCGATCAAAGATCTTATCGGCCATGGTGTTCTCCTTCTTTCAGCGGAAAGGGTGTGATTGACCAACTAATCGAGTCGAGGGCACGCTGAAGTATCGTCTCGGTCTGGGCACGGCTAGGTGAAGCGGCCATGACATGCCCCAGACAGTCCCGATAGTCGCCTTTCCTGACGATTGGCATCTTGGGTTCAGCATCCAATTTGACCTCGGCGACACCTGATATAGCAGCCGCCCGGTCACCATCGATCCGGTCGAGGATGCCATCGCGATCAGGAACTAGTTTCCGTGCGGCCGCAATGTGCGAATGCCTCCTGCGCAAATCGCATTGGTCGCCGATGACAAGCTTGATGTGCTCAGTGACGAGATCAACACCGTAAGCCAGCTGAACCAGTTTAGGAACGGTCCCACCTGCAAGACGCGGATTGACTTCGATGACGACCGGTCCACGCTTTGTCCACCGGAATTCAATGTTCGTTGGCCCCCAGCCGAGGCCGAGAGCTCGTAAACAGCCCAGTGATACGTCGACGATATGCATTTGCCCGCTATCAGTCAGCGGGGCTGGAAAGGTCAACTCACGAAAGACGAAATGCGGTGGGCGGTCGAAGTCAGCAGCGGTAATTCCGATGACTTGATTTCCCATTAAGTCGGCACAATAATAGGGTCCTTGTGCGAATTCTTCTACCAGTATCCTCGCTGAAGACCGCCATATGTGTGTCCCGCCCAGCAGATAGCTTGTATGTTCGGCCACCTCATCGACAGTGCGGCACAATCGGACACCGCTGCTGCCGATGCCTACGACTGGCTTGAGAATCACCGGCAGGCCGATTTCCGCAGCAGCACTTTCCACCTCCGTCGCATCCGCCGCCAGGCGATAAGCAGGTATCGGAACTCCGGCCTGCGCGAGAAGCTGACGTTGAGCGAATTTGTCGCAACACTGCTCAACGGATTCAGGGTTCGGTCCCGGTAGATCGAAATGCCGGCAGAGCTTGCCAACTGTCGCATATACCGACTCGTTTACAGACGTAATGCCGGCAATCTCATAGATCGCGCGCAGCCGGGAACATTCGCGGATCAGCGCGACAAGATTGTCTTCGACACGGATTGCTTCAATCCCTTCAGCCGCAAGATAGTCGTACTGAGCTGAACTAGTGGAGAAGGCAGTTGGGCGCAGGCCAAGACGGTGGGCTGCTTGAATGTATAGCCGACCATTGCCCGTTGAGTATTCTACATCGCCTTCAACTATGATAAGTGTTCTTCCAGCCATGGGTATTAACCTCCGCGCGCGCTATGTATCTACCTAATTGAAAATCGGTTTACTCCGCAGCGCCAGACCTCCGATATTACGGCGAAGGTAACATCGTCAGCGATCTGCGGTCGCAAATATTTCGTGAATTTTTTGTTACTGTATTGTTTGCCATGGTCAGTGCGGCGAGGTGCTTCTCGGATTAGCCGAAACTGTCGATGCTCAAACGGGAAAAACGACCAGCCATAATATTCGACTCCTCGCACGATCGCTTGGACGATCGCGGTATTGTCTGCCGTGTTCTCCGAGCCGTCGAAGTAGGTCGATCGCGCGATTGCCAGCAGCCGGCATCCTTCGGCGGTCACTCGGTCGTGTCTTCACGCCGTGGATTCCAGCGCCTTGTGACACTATCGGTCGGCCTAAGTTTAGATCCTAGGAGCAGCCCGGACGATTTGATGTCGGCCACCCAGCATGGTCAGTCTGCTCGGCTCACTGGCCTGTCCGCGCCTCACATGATGTGATGTTTGCCTGCCGCCGGTGGAGCATGACAACCGTCGCTTCCCGCTCGGCCTTGCCAATGGCGTGCGTCAGCGTTGCATCGCCCGCCAGCCCGTTGCGGTGGTCCATCAGCACACGGCCAATGAAGCACAGCAACTCGGATGGCCGAGCGAACCGCAATTCATCGCACAATTGCCGGATCGCACGCAAAGGATGAGCAAAGGGATGCGCTTCTCTAAAGGAACATGGCTGAAACGACTTTCCGATCCTTCACGACGACCACGCATCGCAAGCCCGGCAATGCACGCCTGCCTGCCTGTTGTTGTCGGAGATGGCATCATTCGCTTGAATGAACGCGCGGCTGACGCTGGCAGCTTTTGACCGGCGCAGCGGAAGGACGCAAATCGCCACTCGCCTGCGTGCATCATTCCGATCGTGGGTCACAATGTGCCGCGAAACTCGAGATCATCTTTAGCAAATCCTCTCGGGTCAACCAAACGAGCCAGTCGTCTTCGCATATTCCCTGCGCAGGCAAGCGGAGGATTGCCCCCCCTGGCTCTTTGTGCAGATAGCCGTTGCGGTCTGCGACGCCTTTTTGGATGTTCCAGCCAGCAACCAGCGCGTAAATGAAATCCGGCGACCATTTAGCCCAGGCGAGTCCAAATGCCATCCGACCAAGTGGGGCCACGAGACCGCGTCCCCGAAAATCCTCTCGCAGCCAGAGGTCGCCGCGGTATGCTACAAGCCCGGTAATGGCTCGAGCGGAGGGGGCATAGCAGTTGCACGAAGAGCCAGGGCCCGCTTTGAGATCAGGGTCCGCGAAGCAGGCTCTGAGCGTCCCAAGGTGCTCGTCAAGAGTGGTACCGGATAGATCGTCGAGCCTCATTGCTTGGACATGAGCTACCCTGCCTTGCCAGTCCCGCCCGATGATCCAAAAAGCCTTTCCAGGCAGAAGTTCAGAGCAATCCGGACGGAAGTGTGGATCGGTCGGGGACTTTCCGAGTAGCGTGGCAGTGATCCTGACATACTCCTCGAAATCGTTTCCTATGGTGGTGTGAAGACCGTACTCGCGCGCCAGTTTGTAGGCTGCACGGATGAACTTTGAAACGTCAAAGGTCGTCACGTTGCCCTGCATGCCAGTATCCTTTACACTAAGCAGTGCGGTTTCTAAACCGGTCGAACGCGGAACGATACTGCGTAATTTGATAGTTGACGTAACCTGCGAAGGTGCAACGCCAGTTGCGGACAAGTTATGCTATGCCTGCGGGCGTGGCCAACGCGTGGGCTTCATTTCCGGGTCGGCTGCGTGGTGTCTAACGATACGTGACTGAGCCAGGCGCTGATCTGTGACGTCGACAGGAGGTGGGCGGCTGCCATGTGACAAATCGTGTCGGGCGGACACGCTTCGTGCCAGACTCAGCAGAAATTTGCTTGCCATGGCGGCATATGCGTCACGACACGGTGTATTTCCGAAGCGTGTCAAAAGCTCCTTCGTCCGCGCCAGAAAATAGCCTCGCACCCCCCGATTGGTCACGAAGTGAGCAAGCGATGTTGGCATCGTTGGGCAGATACGGACCTTGTTTTCCTTGCCATCTAGGTGCACTGACGGGGACGCACCCAGATGAAGATTGCCGACAGTCAATTTTGCTGCCTCATCGGCGCGAGCACCGCTGTTAAATAGGAATAGCAGCAGCGAATGTCGCGCAGGTCAAGCCTCGTGCGCCCGCCAGGTTGACTGAGCAACTCGTCCATCTCGGTCTTTTCGAAATATCCGATCTCGGCCTTAGTCGCATAGCTTGCTTGGTATCATCAGCCTGTCCTTCCATGGAGGCCGGACCATATCTCAGATAAAAGAAATTGCACTTGGCAAGATCAAAAGGTGCAGATAGACTATAATTGCCTTTGTACTATGGTTCCAGAACCGTTTCGACGAGATTGACCCAGTATCCGATACCGTAGGGAAGAACCTCGTCGTCAAAATCATAGGCGGGATTGTGCAAGGCCGCAGTGGGCCCATTCCCGATGTAGATAATAGCTCCCGGCCTCGCCTCGAGCATGTAGGCGAAATCCTCGGACGAGATACGGGGGGGCATCTTCGTATTCACGGATGAAGAGCCTACGAGTGCGCGAGCCGCCCTGATCGCAAGATCGGTCTCTGTTGGGTGATTGAACGTAACAGGCGTGTCGCGCCGGTAGTTCAGCTCGACGTCACCACCAAGTCCGCGGGCTATGCCCTTCGAAGATACCAGGATCTCTCGTTCGGCAAAGTCCCTCAATCCCGGTGAGAACGTCCTGACCGTCCCCGCCAGATGAACTTGGTCCGGAATGACATTGTAGGCCGTCCCTGCGTTTATCTTCGTAACGGAGATGACAAGTGCCTCAATTGGATTCGTCTGTCGCGACACCAAAATTTGGAAACCCAGTATGATCTGGGCCGCGATGACAATTGGATCAACTCCTTCATGAGGCTTCGCTGCGTGGCCACCCTTTCCTTTGACGATCAGGTCGAAATCATCCAGCGATGAAAGGATTGGGCCATGGCAGATACCGAATTGCCCGATCTCGATGCCTGGTGTGTTGTGCATTCCGAACACTTGGGAAATTCGAAAGATATCCAAGAACCCTTCTTGGACCATTTTCTGAGCACCCGACGGCAGTATTTCCTCAGCGGGCTGGAAAATCAGGGCCACAGAACCCTTGAATCGGCGGATGCGGGAAAGGTACTTGGCCGCTCCAAGTAGCATCGCAGTGTGACCATCATGGCCGCATCCGTGCATATACCCCCCAACTTCGGAAGACCAGGCCTTGCCCGAAGCTTCAACTATTGGCAGGGCGTCCATGTCGGCTCTTAAACCGATCGTGGGCCCGTCCCCACCTTCACCCTTTATCATAGCGACGATGCCGGTTTCAGCAATTCCAGTTTCAATACGATTGATGCCAAACGAGGCCAATTTTTCCCTCACGAATTTCGACGTGTTTTCAAGCCGATAGCCAAGCTCTGGATTTCGATGGAGATGACGACGCCAGGAAGTTGCCTCGGCTTGTAGCTCCCGGAATCGTTTGACACCGAACCTATTATTTTCCCTGATGCGCATTTGGTCTATTTCCTAGGTTTTTCTCATTGCTATCGTCTTATACGCGCACTCTACCAATACAGATTCTGGAGAGCTCCCATCTCTAATCACGATATTCCATGGATCATGAGTTACCGCGTCCCTAGCTTAGAGCATGTCCTGTAATCCGGTTCATATCCTGCGGCTTTGAAGTAGTTGGCACATTCGGCTGAGGTGGAGAGGTCGATGACCGCGCCGACCGCGTCGCACAGAGCCTTGATAATTCTCTCGGTTTTGCTCGCAGCAGCGCCTTGAGTGTGGCGAAGGCGCTCTCAATCGATTGAATTTGGGACTAAAGGGCGGCAGGTAGAGCAGGCTCGCGCCTGCAGCCTCAACCGCGTCGCGCACGCCGGCGGCCTCGAGCCCGACCAACCCCGCCAAGGGGGCAAAAGGGCTGCAAGGAAGAAGAAATCGGCTTCCGTCCGCGGCAGATGCAATTGCTGAGTGACGATGTCGTTGGTATCGGACTGGGATCTCAAGGCGCATCGTCGCCGTGAGTTTGCGCACGCCTGAGAAAACCGGATATTTACTGCAACTCTCGCGCGCGCCGGCACCATTCCCGGTTTCGGCTGACTCGAAGTTACGCAGCAAGGCGTGCCGCCCTTCCCGCGAAGTCAGCCGAGCGTCGATGTCGGATAGATAGAGAAGGGAAGCGAAATTCGGTCACTCGCGACCTGATGCGGCGTACTCTTTTGAACGGTCGTCGCTCAAGCACTGAAGCATATCGCCCAAACTACCAGACTGTCGGGCAGAGTCGGCACTGTCTAGCGCCCGCGAAACCACACCTGAAAGGTCCGGGTGGGGAGTTCCGCCTGCGGCAGCAGCGTGAAAAAGCCGCCATCGATGTGCTAGGCGCTCGCGCCGCCGCGAGCGGGATACCGAATCCAGCCGCGCCCGTCGATGAAGCTTCTGATTACCTCTTCGGTAGCTATTCGGGCCAGGGTTCTGAAGGCGCGGTGCCGAAGCGGATCTCCTGCGCGGGAGTTACACGTCCAGTATGCGATCCCCAGTCGCAGGAGCGGTTTTCCGGATAGCGCCAAGGCGCCAAGGATCGCCACCCAGTTATGGCGTTGCAATTGCTGTGGATCTTGCGAGCCCTGGGCGCCTACTCGACCGCCGTGCTGCCTCTCTGGGGTCGGTACGACGACCATTGAACGAAGCCGTTGACGCGGCATTTGGCGGCCTCCTGGCGCCCAAAGGGTATGGCGCGGGCAAGAAGATCGACCGCCGCAAGCGCCAGATTGCGGTCGATATCGACGGGCGGCTTTCGATGCTCAACCTGACGCCGGCCGACATGGCCGGCGCACGGACAAACTCGCCGGCGTCCGCAAGCGCTTGCCGGGGTCAAGTATCGATCGCCGACGCGGCGATCGGCTCAAGCCCATGGTAAGGCCGCCTATCTCGACTTCGTCACCCAGATCATCGACCGAACCGACGACTAACAGCGCGCTTGCAAGTCCTGCCGCGCCGCTGGCGGCCGAACGCACCTTCGGCTGGGTGCCAGGTGGCGACGCATGGTGCGCGACTGCGAGCAGCGCATCGACGTCTCTCAGGCCATGATCGTCGTCTCCATTTGCGGAAACTGCTACAAAGAACCGCTCGTCGGTTTCAAGACCCACTCTGAGAGCCAATTAACCCATACGATATCTTTGATATGCCGATGAGGCCGTGGGATTTTGACTTCTCGGCTAGATCTCTTCGGCCGAATAATTGACGTCATGTGCAAAGCACATTCAACAATTTATTAAATTCACGCGACAACGAATTACTAGTATATACACTCCAAATATTGCTTATGTTTCACCCGCGTAGCAATGAAGAAACGAAGGTTTAGCCTAAAATAACCTCGCCAACTGCAATCAGATGCTAGGGGTGTGTCGATTCAGAGCTGCCCAGGAAGCCGCGCAGAGCCGTAGCCTTACACCCCGGCAGTTTCGTGCCCAGTGACAACATCCTGCAAACGACTTCGGAGGAGAGACTGTGGAACACCGGCGGATCAGCGGTTTCGAGGAGACACCCACCCTTTCTCCAAGAGAAAAGGAGTGTATCATGTGGACGGCGAAAGGGAAATCCTCCTGGGAAATTGGACAAATTTTAGGTATATCAGTAAACACTGTTAACTTTCACGTAAAGAACGTAATGAGAAAGCTGGATACTTGTAGCAGAATTACAGCAGCTATAAAAGCGCTACAACTTGGAATTATCGATTTGGAATATCGGCGCTGAAGTCTCTTGCGCAATCACTCTCCCGAAGTCACGACCGTTATGCTTTCGGAGAAGGCCCTCTCACCAATCGGCCACTTTAACATTGTGGCAGGAGTTTCTTGAACCTGCATCTGCCCGGCGGGCGGGTGCACTAATTGGGCCCAGTCGGAAAGTCGAAGGCGAGCAGCAGTGCACTTCCCACCGACGCACGTAGACGCGCAATAGATCTGCGAAGAAGGAGACGTTTGCCTCTCACGTCTGGCGTCGCCTCTTCCTTTGCTTTAACGTCACCTCGCGATGTGTGTTCAGCTGCGCTCCGTGAACAGTGGACCGCTGCGAGCTCCCAACTTTCAGGAAGGTCTCCGGCAACATCAGCCTATGGCTCACGGTGAGTGCCTATATCGGGTCTGTGATCAAGCACCAAGAGCGACCCCTTCTAGATCACCCGCACCAGGCAGGGACGCGACAGATAATTGGAAGACCGGCAGCATCTGAGGCGCGCTTTTTATGACACTGTCGGCCTCTGGATCAACCCAACGGCTGTGCCTGAAGGGACCTCCGCGTTGCGAACGGATGTTGTGGGTGTCGGCGGCGGTCGGTCGTCCCAACGTCAGGTCCACCAGAGCACAAGATCTGGCCGCGCAAACCCGAAAAAGCTGTTCAGCACCAGGCGACGCTTTCCGTTGCCTGATTGGCCGGTAACCCCGTGAACGAAGCCGCCATCGATTAGGGCGATATCCCCGGCCTTGAGCTGGAACTCGCGGCAAGGGACGGGCTCGAGATAAGCTGCCGAATAGGGATATCCAGTGGTCTCCACACCCTGCGACTTTCGGTCCGCAACTGTCGGCTTATGGCTCCAGAGCCTCAGATTGCCGCCTTCCTCGGGCATGCTGGGATAGAAGTTGAGTGCTGCGACAGTGTTGTGCGCCACCGAAGAAAGCTCGTAATCACTGCCAGCACGCAAGACTTGAGCGACATCATCGTGGGGATCCAAGGAAAATGCGCCGCTGCCAGACCAGCTGATAGCACGACAAACATTGGCCTGACCGTGTTCTGAGCGGGCCAGTCGCAATTCAATGCCCTGGTTGTGAAGCTCGCGCTTCAACGCGCCGAATATTGCTCGGACCGGGTCAACCAAATTCTTGAACAGGGCCTCGACGTACGGTCGCGCATTTTCGGCCTCTGCGAAATACGTGGCTGCGTCCTTCCTGTAGTGCGATGCGCCGACATATTGTCCGGGCACTCCATCTTTTCGCTCCTTGAGACCGGTGCTGCCAGTGAAGTTTGTGGTGATCTCCTCGGCTACTTCAGTGCTGAAAGCTTGCTTCATGTGTAGAGCGGTGGTCTCGCCTTTCAGGACTGAGATGATGTCAGCAGTGCTGATCGAGCCGATGCGTTCTCTGATAGAAACTGGAGAGATGGCCGGCGCTTGAGATATCTGACTAGACATTGTCTTGCTCCTGTAGTGCGTGATCAAGGATGGCGATGCCAAGATCGAGCTCGGCATCGGTGATGGTTATTGGCGGGAGAACTTTGATTACGTCGCGATCTGGCCCTGAGGATTCGATAAGCAGACCGTTTTCGAACGCGACATCGTGCACACGGCTCACAACGGCCGATGAACGGCACTTGAGGCCGGCCATCAGACCGCGGCCGCGCTTCTGCTCAATGCACTTGGGAAATTTGGCGATAAGGCGGTCCAGGTGCGCTTGCAGCTTGACCGCTGTCCGCTCGACGCCAGCAGTAAACCGGACGTCCGACCACATTTTGCACATGGCCCCTGCCGTCACGAAGGCGAAATTGTTGCCTCTGAAGGTCCCGCTATGTTCTCCGGCTTTCCATATGTCCAGGTCGGGTCGAATCAGAACAATGGACAACGGACTACCTGAACCGCTTAGGGACTTGGAAAGAGTCACTATATCCGGTTCAATTTTTGCGAACTCGAACGAGAAGAAATCACCGGTCCGACCCGATCCTGCCTGAATGTCGTCAACGATGAAAACAATGCCGTGCTTGCGGCAGATGCGCTGAATTTCTGTGAGCCAAGCTGCGGATGCGGTGTTCATGCCGCCTTCTGCCTGAATAGGCTCCAAAATGATTGCGGCAGGTCTTTCTATGCCGCTTCCCGGATCGCTCAAAACGCAGTCGATGTAACTCGCAGAATCGAAACCCTGGTTTGCATAGCCGTCATAAGGGACACGGACCACATCGTGGCGGGCGACGCCTCCCAGCTCTCGGGTAGACGCCGAGCCCGACACCGCCAGGGACCCAAGCGACATACCATGGTACGAGTTTGTGAAGGCCATGACACTCGAGCGACCGGTATATTTTCGCGCCAGGGCCAGCGCCGCTTCGTTGGCGTTTGTGCCGGTCGGCCCAGGAAACTGTATTTTGTAGGAAAGGCCTCTGGGCTTTAGGATCGATTCGACAAACGCTTCAATGAAGTCACGCTTTGCCGCCGTATACATGTCAAGCGACAGAAGAATGTTCTCACCGATCAGATATTCTATTGCTGGGGCAATGATAGTGGGGTTGTTATGTCCGTAGTTGAGTGCGCCAGACCCCACAATGAAGTCGATATGAGGTTTACCGGACTCGTCCCAGATTGTCGCCCCGAGAGCTTTCGTAAAGACTGCCGGAAACGACCGGCAATAACGACGAACGTTAGATTCATACGTGGCGAAAGCGTCGGTATTCATGATGAGTCCCTGATCTAGCCGAGCGTCAATGAGAGAGTGGGTTGACGCGATCTTGTCTAAGGTTTTCGGCTGAACGCCGAAACTACGGCATCTAGTAGTTGACGCATTTGCTTGTGCGAGAACTCCCTCAAATCGGCTCTGGCATCGAGGCAGACCTCCACATGGGCTGGCCATTCCGGTTGACGCCGACGCCAATGAAGCAGGGAATTCACTGGCCCAAAATGCCAGGGAACGAACCTGCTTGGCTTTACGTCGTGGCGATGGCCTTGGAGCATCAAACCGGTGGCGCCTTACCGAAGATAGGCGTTGCTATCCCGGAACGGCGGGCATAGCGGTTGCGGGCCGTTTACTCATGCTGACAGAGAGCTGCGACTGTGATCTGTGCCTACGCAAATGTTGCCCAGGGAAGAGCTGACGCCCGAACAGAAGAACGCAATGGTGGTGGCTAGGACGATCAAAAAGGCCAGTGCCGTCTGCTTCGGCACGGGACTGATCGCGAGTCTGCGCTAGGCAGTTGCGCGGAAGCGTGCCGAGTTGCCGCTGGATGCCATCCACATTGACCCTAGGAGCTGGCGCGCGTCAGGTCGATCCAACTGAGGAGTTCAAGCGCCGGTTCGGGCACTCCGGATTCGACAATGGAAAATGGAAAGGCCGGCGAACGCCGGACCTTGCGGCAGCTGCTTACCGGTCGAGCGGGGGCCGAGAGCTGTCGAGTGCGCGCCGTTAGGCATCGCTGCTCGCACATCCGACGGCGCTTCCGGAACCGCTCCCACCTTAGCTTATGGGAATTCCAGTTGGTGCATACCACACGGCAGCATGGCGCAGCGCATCTGTCGCGCGTCAGCCATTGCGGAAGGCGTAACCGTACCCGTTGATAGCAGGCGCGCCGCCGAGATGAGCGTAGAGGATCTTTGACCCCTCTGGAAAGAAGCCTCTCTGCTCAAGGTCGATCATTCCGTGCATCGATTTGCCCTCATAGATGGGATCGGTAATTAGGCCCTCGAGCCGCGCGCACAGACGGATCGCCTCCTTTGGTTTCCTCGGATGGAATGCCATAACGCGGGTACGCGTAGTCCTCCAGCAAGACCACTTCATCCTCCACGAGTTCCGTTCCGAGCTCGACGAGCCTTGCTGTATGTTGGGCAATGCCAAGCACCTGCGCCTTCGTCTTTGCGGGAGTGGCAGAGGCATCGATACCAATCACGTTGCGCTGTCGACCGTCCTGGGCGAACCCGACGAGCATGCCGGCATGCGTTGAACCGGTGACCGTGCAAACGACAATGTAGTTGAAGGCAAACCCAAGCTGTTTCTCCTGGGCGCGCACCTCCTCGGCGAACCCGACATAGCCGAGGCCGCCGTATCTGTGGACAGAAGCCCCGGCTGGTATCGCATAAGGTCTCCCGCCCCTTGCATTGACATCATAGAGCGCTTTTTCCCAACTCTGGCGGATGCCGATGTCAAAGCCCTCGTCGACGAGGCGCACCTCTGCGCCCATGATGCGGCTCAAGAGAATATTGCCGACCCGGTCGTAGACGGCATCGTCATGTGGAACCCAGCTCCCCTGAACCAGGAGGCATTTCATGCCGACCTTGGCGGCGACCGCTGCCACCATCCGGGTGTGATTGGACTGCACGCCGCCGACGGTGACGAGCGTGTCGGCATCTGACGCGATCGCATCGGGGATGATGTATTCAAGCTTGCGGCAGCTTGTTTCCGCCGAATGCGAGACCAGAGTTGCAGTCGTCGCGCTTGGCGAGATTTCCACCTTGTCGCCCAGATGCTTGCCGAGCCGGTCGAGCTTCTCGACGGGGGTGGGTCCGAAGGTGAGCGGGTAGCGTGCGAACCGTTTCAGCATATTTTCTCCAGTGGTACGTGATTGCCCCGAAACTAACGGTGCACGAGCGCTTCTAAGAGATGCGTTTGACTGTGAGCCGGCTGCGTTCGGATGTTTCCAAAAGAGGCCACTGTTGATGCTATCCGGCGCCTCGTTCGCAGTCGAGGCGTGCACCCGGGTGCTGGTGTGCCGCGAACGCAGCTATGGAGCGAAACTGCATTCGATGGTCTTATAATCACCAGAACGTGGTCGCATCCGATTGTCGCACGCAATGATCAACTCAATAATGGTTGCCCCCGAATTTATAGGGAGCTGTGCTTTATCTTGAGCGCCTCAAGGGAGGGGCATCGCTATGCCGAGCATTCGATTGCGCTGGCGCACATCTGAAGATCCATTCTTCACGTCATCATATCTGACGGCCGGAATGGAACTTTCTGAGAGCTAACGAAAAGCTGAGCCCTTTGCTCGCCGCGAACGCCGCTGGACCGCCAGATTAGAAATAGAACGTTTGCAAAATAGGCCACCTGGAGAACCAGCCAAAAGGCCAGCGTCGTGAAGACTGCCAGACGGATGGAGTCCAACGCGAAGTAAACCGTCACAGCGTTGCCGCACAGGACCATCCCCAGGAGCCGACAAAAGATGATTAAGCGCAAATGCCGTTCTCCTGATGTTTCTCTCGTAAAATCATGCAGCTCAGGCTGAGACCTGGTCGGCCGCGACATGAGTCTGGCAGTTCTTGGGGCAGACACGGCCGCAGGCTCCGCAGCCAATACATCGGCCAGCATGGTCCACCACCATGATCATGCGATTGAGCTCACCATCGAAGTCGTCGTCAGCGCCGTCGCAGGTGCCGAGGATTTCACCCGCGTCATCTACGCCGTAAAGGTGCATGACCTCGCGCGAGCAGATCTTGAAACAGCGGCCGCAGCCGATACAGATCTTGACATCTATAGCGGTCAGATATTGCGGCACCCATGTCGAGCCGTCGCGGGTGATGAATGCGCTCCTCATCGTAAAATCTTCATTTTCGCGAGCTCTCTCCTGGCGCCATGCAACTCCGCATAAACGGCGTGCGCTTTCTCGGCCACTTCCTCTATCTCAGTCCATTTCACCGGAAGACCCTCGGCAAGGTCGCGCAAGTTCGTCTTAGCAATTGCCGCGCGCAGTTGTAGCTTTCGGACCTTCTTCACCATCTCATCTAAGTTTGACATGATCCTTCCTCGAAAATCGATCTTTTCACGCCCGCACGACATCGCAATCGGCAACAGCTGCAGTCGCATCGTCGACCAGTTTGGTTCCGGAATCCGCGTTAAACTCTCGAAGCCGAACCGGCGGACGCCTCGACAGAACGAACAAGTGCCATTTCGCGAAAAGCACGCGCCAAAAGCCCAGAAACTTTCACTTTATTGTTGGCGTTTCATCACACCTGAGCGCACCTCGAGCGATCCCCGCTGCGGTGAAAACATAGAGCCTCCATCATGTCCGGATCCGGATCGCGCATGATCCGGTCTTCCGGCGCAGTTCCTTGGTGACGATGAAGCCGGCCAGCAGCTCGGTGCCCGATTTCCCTTGTATGAGCCCTGGAGTCCTGACCATCGGATAAGCCGCAGAAGGCATTTGTCAAACGGTGACAAGAGCCTCGCCGTCCTTGTTGCCGGCAGGCCAGGCGCCGGGCGAGACATTTGGTTTCCTCAATTTCAGTCCTCGTCTTCAAGGAGGATTTCTGCTTCCGGGTACGCCGACTCCGGGCACACCCGCCCAACCGACGTCTGTCGTGGGAGGGCAGATTCCATGCAAATGAGGTCTTTCTGGCCGATCTCGAACATGTCCTGGACTGTGACGACTTCCAAGACATGCCAAATTCGACTGGAACTTCTCTTCCGCGGCGATCTAGTGTCCGAACCTTCACCTGCAGCAAACGATCCCCCCCTCTGCTGCCTGGACATATTTCCTGCGGGCACGCCGCCGCAGAAAACTCAGGGATTGACCAGGGTCCAATTCCACGTGTTGCCCCTTTGTGATCTTTGCTCATGAGGCAACTGCGTTTTGACTTTCCGGAGCCTTATTTTGCGGAACCACGCAAAGATCCGCGGAACAGGCGTTCTCACCCGTGCAATCGGCCAAGGCTTGGAGCAAGGGGGTAAGGTAGTACTGTTTGATGTGGTCCGGCATTGGCTCCGGAAAATCCAGCGATTTTAGTGCCACGTCAATCAGTTCGATCGCGCGAACCTTGTTGCCACACTCATAATAGTACTGAGCGACCGGAACGTACCAAACGAATTTAAGGGGGCCGTCGCTTTGTTGGGGACTTAGTGCCAAGATCTGTTCAGACAGCTCATTGCCCATCGCGAAACGCTCTGCATCGGGAAGATGGGAGTTGTTCCTCGAGGGATCGAAGAGTTGCTTCAGGGCCATTATCATCCAGGACACGGCCTCAAATTTCTTGTCGATAGCGTTGTCGACCAATTGGCGCATAACTGGCAAGCCGGTCGCTATGTCGCGCGGCTTGTGAAGCAAAAGATCCGCTTGAGTATGCCGGAACCCGCAATTGTCTGGCATTAAGGCGAGGCCTCCTTCGACGGCCGAGAGTGCCGCCTTCCAATCCTCCGCCTGTAGCGCCGGCTGGAGTTTGGCGTAAGTCGGTTCGGTCAGCGCCAGTTCGCGCGCTGTGCGTTCGTTCCTAGCGATCCGCCCTTTATCGGCGGCTTTCGCTTCATCGCTGCCGCGCCGGCTGCCGATATGACTTTCGGTAAAACGTCATCGAGTTCCGCCGGGTGTCCGATGAATGCGATGCGGCCGTCGCGGTCCACAAGGAACGAGGTAGGAATCCCGAGAGAAGAACTCGCCTTCATCCATGGTCTGTTCATTTCGCCTGTGTAATCGAACGCGATCCGATAATTTAGATTGGGGAACCTCTGAATCAGCCAAGCATCCAAGCTCGTCCGCGTCTCCTCCGCGGTTGGGTCCTCTTCGCTAGCTGCGACTCCGACGACCTCAAATCCGCTGGTTTGATATTTGTCCTGTAGCTGCATCAGATGGGGCCTCGCCGCCACACAAGGTCCGTACCCAGTCGCCCAAAACTCAATAAGGTACACCTTGCCGAGTTGAAAGGTTCGTGAGGGGCTTGCCACGCAGCCAGCCGTTGACTTTGATCGGAGGAGCCGGGGACTCAATACGCAACACCATGTTCTTCTCAAAATCTTGTCCCACACCTTGTTGGCGTCGATGAGCGATCTGGCTTAGAAACGGAAGACACCGAAAGGCCATCACTCCTGTTGCCTGTTCTCATGCGGGTCAGCTCAGGTACCATCGCCGCACCTCAACTAGCAAAGGCCGTGCCAGCGCGCCTGGCGCGCAGCAAATGCTTTATTGGCTTCAAAAGTCCAACAGGCCCAACACGGCGGTTGTTTCGAACGCGACATGTTTTCTGCCGGTTGTAAGCTTTTGGACACGCATCACTTATACGTCAGTCGCTTTAGGACAGCGAAGACGTTCGCTGTATTGCCGGCGGTAAGACTGGCCTCGGCTCGTGAGCAGCAGCACTCGGCGCCCACTCGAAGAGCTGGTACCCCACGACTGGCTCGCGCCTGCGACTGACTGCCGGCCGGCTCATGGCTGACCTCTCCTTCTAGAGCCGGCCATGAGGGGCCAGGGCATCGCGTTCGAGCTGCCGCGGGTGCTGCGTATGCTGTTTGCCTAAACGTCGGACGCCGCATGCAAGTCCCATATTTTCGTGACCGAGCTTGGGAAGGTTGCTGGTAGATGGTACGCAGTACAGGCATTCGCCTCTGCTCCCGCAGGGACGGTCAGCGCCCCAGCCGGGTACCGGGTTTCCTTAAACTAATCCCAATCACTTGCCTCACCCGACGCAGCCCCGACACGCATCGCAACGGGCGGGAGCCGTTCACTCCACCGACCCATCCATGGGCGTCACGGCCACTGCGCAATTCGGAGTGAGCGACGTAACACGATCTTTACGGCCGTGGGGTGAATGCACCCTCGCAGAATTATGCAGTGCGCCGGTTCAGTCGACATGACTTGGGAGAAGGCTTCGGCCGCTGCAGCGAAGGCCAGATCATTCCTTAGATACCGCCGCCTAGGAGGAGTCTGCGGGTCATATCCCGCTGCCCATTTCTTCTGCTTTGGCGTCGGAACAGCTCTCGACGGAGGTAGGGCAGATGAAGTCAGGAGGCTCGGGATTGACGCGCGGCGCGCTTTCCATAAGGCTATCAAGGATGCGACGCGCTCGCCAGGCCAGCAGAGTTAGATTCGGATCAGCCAGCCCGCCCTGCCCGACGTTCGCATTGTATACGAAGATGCGCCTGTCACGCGGTCCGTCCCAGAACACCGAAAAGTCTTCCCGAATTGCCAATTCGTTCTCGATGGTTTCCAGTCGATGCGCGATCGGTTCCAAGAAGCCGGGCACCGCGTTCTCGTAACCGGTGGCCAAGATGACGATGTCGGCGGTGACTTCTTCGACCTCCTCCACGGGGGCGTACTGCAGGGTGAGCCTGTGACCCGCGCCCACGTTGATGCAGTGCGAGACGGTGCAGCCCGGCCGCAGTGTGATTTCGCATCGGTTTGGCTCGAGAAACGCGTGGCGGTACAGCGCCTGATAGACAGCGCGCTGCGCGTTTTCCGAAATGCCCTCCGAGGCACGCATGAAGCGCCGAAGCAGCAGTCTGCGCTGCGGCTCGCACATCGCCACGAAACGATCCGAAAGGCAGGGCGTGAACAGCTTGTTTGTGAGCGGGCTGTTGTCGATGGGCAGGTAGTTTTCGCTTTGCGAGACCCAAGTGATCGAGCCAGGCCGCCATTCTTCGGGCCGGCCAACAAGATGCAACAGCATCTCGGCTCCCGACTGTCCCCCGCCGACCACGCAGACATGCTTTTTGTGCACCTGAGGATTGATGTGCAGTATTTCAGATGAGTGGAACAGGTTGGGTCCAGTCCAGCCCTGAAACTGAGGCGGAATTTGCGCCTGCTTGCCAATCCCGACCACGACGTTTCTGGCGCCGAGAACCGCGTTGTCCGTCCGCACCCGAAACTCGCCGTCAAAGCGGATTTCGCGCACCGTCTCACCGCCGCGGACAAGCGGGTTCCTGTGGAAAGCCCAGTTTAGGTATTGCTCGAACTCAGCTCTGAGCACGGTCTCGAACTGTGCATTCAGGAAGTGGTACAGACGCCCGTTCTCGTGCAGGTAGTTTACGAAAGTGTAGGCTGATCGCGGATTGACCGGCGTGATCAGGTCCTTGAAGTGGCTGACCTGGAGCTCCGTGGAATCGAAAGCGCTGCCTGGATGCCAGTGGAAGTCGACTTGCCGATCCAAGAACAGCGCCCCTTGCCCGATTTGCTCGTGTATCTGACACGCAAGGCTAAGATTAGACGGCCCAGTACCTACTCCAATGCAAGAGAGCTCCACTTGTTTTGCTCCTACAGGTATTTCGAAACTGCGCGATGTTCGGGGCGAATATCGACCCCATGGGCACTGGGCTGACGCTCCACGCGGGCACTCTCGACCTCGGTGCCGCTGAATTTGGCCAGTGCCTGTCCTCGGTTTCGTGTGGTCGACTATGAGGCCGATGGATCCCAGCCAAGTGACGAGATCGACACTGATATCGACGACGTGTGGGGCGTGGGCGGATCGACTTATCTCCGTCCGGTTCGATGATCGCGTCTCGGTCAGCGAGATGCCCTCCAACCGCATTCCGTGTTTTGATCGTGCGCATTCGCCCACCTTCAACATGATGCGCCGACTTTCGACCGGGTTGGGTATCCGCGAGGGCGCGGTCACGAATGCGGCGACAGCGTTCTTCTGTGAGCCTGATCATAGGAGGACATCCGTTGATGTGTTCGGAAGAACTCCTGCACCTAACGTGCCAGAAGCAAATTATCATGAAAGCAATGGGGAGCGGGTTTGTGATCCTGTCGGGCATCCGACATTGAGGGAAACCTGGCGCATGATGCGATGGCTGAGACCGTGGGCGTCAATGATCGTTGCGGCGCTGTGGGTCATGTCCATCTACGCTGCTCAGCACTGGCTCCAGAGCGATCCGCCCTTTGTATTCTACATGCTTCCGACACGCGCTTGTGAACTGCTCGCGGGCGGGCTGATCGCGCCGCCTGTGGCTAAGGCAATGAAGCCAAACCAAACGATTGCGGAACTCCTCGCTACCGCGGGTCTGGCGCACATCATCGCTTCACTCTTCCTAATCGATCAGGATACGCCATTTCCTGGCCCTTCCTCCCTGCATTGGAGCGGCGCTGATCATCGCCGTCGGCTTTCACCGCGAAACAATGGTCTCAAGAGCGCTGTCGATCAGGCCTGCCGGCTTCATCGGCCTGACATCCTACTCGCTCTACCTCTGGCACTAGCCGTTGCTGGTCTTTGCTGGCATTTATCGAAATCGCGAATTGCTCGTCTCTGAACGTGTCGCCGTTGTAATGGCCGCGCTGCTCGTGTCTGCGCTCTCATGGCGCTTTATCGAGCGCCCGTTCCGCCGGAGAGCTACAGGTTGGACGTGGCTGGTACCTACCGCCGGCGCAACGGCTGCGGTGTGCTGTCTGTCCCTGGCTATCATCAACAGCTCCGGCTTCCCCAGTCGGGGCCCTGATGGCGGCCCGTCTGTTCAAGCACTTAGAGCGGAAAGGGCCAAGTTCGAAGCATCTCCCTGCCGCGAGCGTGGCGGGCTCATCCCCAAAACGGGCGAATGCCTCCTCGGCTCCGGCAATATCGCTCCGACGATCGTTTTGTGGGGCGATTCTCAGGCTGCCCATCTTGCCCCTTCTTTAAGTGAGGCCGCCCGGACCACAGGCGTGCGCGTCAGACAGATCACAAAAGCAGGATGCGCTCCTTTCCCCAACATGACGATGCTTCCCGCCAGTCCATTCACAGCGGATTGCCCGGCCTTCAATTCGTCCGCGCTCCAATCGGTGCTTGCCGATTGCAACGTCACACTCGTGATCCTGGCAGGCCGCTGGAACACCTACTCGGGGCGCGGAGGCAGCTTCCTTTCGAAGGATGGAAGCTGGCCTTCGCGGGAGGCTTCCAAAGCGAACTTCACGTCCGCCATTAAAGAGACCGCGGCCGCACTCGCGACCCGTGGCATCAAGACCGCCGTGGTTGGACCAGCCCCAGAACCGCCGATGTGCTGACTTGCCTTATCCGTGCGGACTTCATGAATGGCGATGCGCCGTGCTCCACCATGCCGGCCGCGAGGTCTTGGCAGAACAATCAAATCCTCGCGGGATCTGCTGCCACGAACCGTACAAATTCGTCCCATAGTTCCAGCTCTGTGTGGGCATGAAAAGTTGCCCGCTGAAATCAGGTGAAGACGTTCTTCTACCTTGACGCAATCCACCTTTCGCGGGCGAGCCGGCATATCCTCGCCCCCATTTTCGCCAAGGTCATCTCTTCGCCAGCCATGGACCTGGACTAAGGCAGGCTTTCCGGGGCGGTGAGGATCGCGCGCAATGGCCTCGCGCGGGCTAGACCTCAACAAGGACTGCAGCGAAGTATTCGTCATCGTATCTCCCGTCAGTGCACCATTCTGCAGCCAGGATCTTGCCTTATTGATTGGGGTCCAACCGCCAGAGTTATGCGGCTCGACAGCACCGTCACCGCCACACTTATCCATGCCCAATTGCCAGCAGCATTCTGTGGACGCAGTGCGGTATGGTGCGGCCTTCCCGTGCGCGCGAAGAAAGCGCGCGCGGACAACCAATTATGCCCTCGGCTGCCCCAAACCGGTCGAGTCCACCTTCAGCTGCTCGAGCTCACCCGCCTTGAGCTATGTGGTGCACGCAGCGGCGCTATTGCCCCTGACAACGGGGCCAGCCGTGGAACAGTGGCAGGGCATGGACCGCCACGACGGGTGCTGGCGGCGGCAACGGCTCCGAACTCGGGCTGCCGCGCTGACACGCCTCTCTTTCTGGACTTACGCCAACCTACGAAGCCGTGCTTTGATTGCGTCGAGCAGCGTACCTGCGGGCCCTTGGTCTCCGCGCCGAATCATCTCCGGCGAGCAGAACCCCAGCAGCAACTGAAGAAGTGGGGGCATATTCCCGGCCGCGCCGCGTGCAGATTGGCTCCGAGGAGCTTCACGCCGTCGCGATGTTTCTCCCGATGGCATCAGGTCACCCAGGGGAGCAAAGCTTTGGACGGCATGGGTGCAACTCCGGAACGAGTCAGCGCGCCAAAAACAGCGGCAATGTCGGCTTCTCAAAGATCCATCTCGGCACACCGCCAAAGAGCCGCTCACGCAGCCGACGGCTGCCATAAGCGCCCATGACTATCATGTCGGCAGACGTCTCGATTGCGTGCTGCGCAAGCACCGTGGCCGTCGGTTTGCCAGCACTTGGCAACAGGTCAACCGACACCCGAGCACCGTGCCGAGTGAGATAGGCGGCGATGTCGGCTCCAGGCTCCGCGCCGTTCCCGTTATAGTTCGCCTTCGGGTCGACCAGGGCAACACGAACTTCCTCAGCAGCGCATAAGACACCCAGCGCTTCCCGAACCGCACGGGACGCCTCGACTCGCGAATCCCAACCGACCAGGACGCGCCGTGGCCACAGGGTCGCCTTAGTGCCCTTCGGCACAACGAGCACCGGCCTTCCCGTATCGAACAAGCAGCCGTTGACAACAAGAGGTCCGAGATTCTCGTCATTGAGGAGACACGGTCCGATGATCGTGAGGTCTGCGCAGAGCACTCGCTGTCGTGCTACTTCACCGAGGCTGGCCGGATCGCAATAATCGGTGTCAACGTCATAGGAAAGGCACATCGCTCTTAACAGTCTTTGGATATCTTTGGAGCGCTTTTCCAGTCTTGCCACGTTCTGTGTAAATCGATCGATTTGCCGAAACCGATCGTTCAATCTGGCAATTGCCTGTCCACGTCCTCCAGGCCACTCGGGGGCACCATCTCCGATCGACGGATATGACATAAGGAGCATTGGAGGCGGTATAATCAGTACGGAAAGGTGGGCGCCGACTTCGGCACACAAGCCGGCGGCAGTTCTGACGTCCTGATCGGAATTGTCAGCGCCGGTCACACAGAGTACGCTTTTAAAAGCCATTTGCCTGCTTCTCCTGAGTATTCGTTTAGGGGCGTTTCAGGCCGCAAGACCGGCTCACCGCGCGAGGGAGGGGAGTGGCACCACACCCGGCACTTGATTCAGTCGTCCGGCTTCTCGAGCGAGTAGCCGGCCGACCTGACGGTGCGAATGACGCTGCCGGGCGAAGCCGTTTTCAGGGCTTTTCTGATCCGGCTGATATGGACATCGACGGTGCGTGCACCGACATGGATGTTGGGCGGCCAGGCCGCGCCGATAAGTTCGTCCCGGCTGAAGACCTTCCCGGGAGCTTCAATCATAAGCCGCAGCACATTGAACTCGATGGGTCCGAGGTGGATGTCGTGGCCATTGCCGCGAACCCGGTGGGCGTCGAGCTTCATCTCGAGGCCGCCACAAGAGAGCCAGCCGCCGTTTTCAAGACCATTTGCGCCCCGCTTGGTCAGCGCCAGCCTCTCGCGTAGACAGTCGAGCAGCTTGGCCGGGGCGATCGGCCGCACAAAGCTCTCGTCAATGCCAGCCTTTAGGAGATCGAGGTGCTGGTTCTCGGCGCCGGGCGCGATCAGGGCAATAATCGGCAGCCCGCCGGTCCGGGGCTCGCGCTTGAGCCGGGCGCAGATTGCAGACCCGGTTATGCTCGTTGGCCCGCAGTCCAGCACCACGGCCTTGAATTCCCGTTCGTCGGCCAATGCAAGCGCTTCCTTGGCGCCGCCTGCCGGCTCACTGGCGAAGCCGTCCACCTCCAGTATGTGGCTCAGGAACAGATAGAACTCGGTATCATGCGAACAGATCAGGACAAGTGGCTTCATCGGCGCTACCTCAAGAGCCCCATCGGCCCGGACCGCGTCGGCTGCGGAGGCTGGCCATCGCGGCTGCTCAAGACTTGTCATGACCCCTTCGCTCGACACCTGCTCCCATCACGCGCGCGCTACCTCGGGATAGGTTTCGATGGCTGCGATTGCGTCTCCGACCAGTTTCGTGCCGGCCTCGGCGAGCTTCCGGAACGTCTCGAAGCCGAACCGGTGGACGTCGCGCAGCGACTTCGAGAGAGCGACCAACCGCCCGGCCGTGAAAAGCACGCGCCCAAAGCCTTCATGGCTCAGCTCCATCATCGGCGATGCCATCAGGCCGCAGCACTCCTCGATCGCAAGCCCAACGGCGGTGTAAAACATGTCAAGCCTCCACAGCACGTCCGGATCGGGATCGCCGATGATCGGGATTGCACGGCGCTGTTCCTTAGTGATGATGAAGGCGGCCAGCAGCTCGGTGTCCGCTTTGCCTTCCCAAGTCCCGTAGGAGTCCTGAGCACGGATTAGCCGCACGAGGCATTTGAGAAACGGAGTGGCAAGCGCCATCTCGTCCTCGGCGACAGCAGGGCTAACGGCAGGGTCGGACATTTCGCCTTCTCCTCATTTCAGTCGTCTTCCTCGAAGGACGGTTTCTTTTCCGCGACACCTGCCTCAGCCAGCACCTTGCGCAGCCACGGGGGAGGACACGTCCTGAGCATCATCTGCGTACGCAACAGCACCTCTTGGATACTCTGAGGCTGCCGCACCTTGATCGGATGGATCTTTGCCGAAACCAGCTTGGCTGCCGAAGGTCCGCCGATCGCCAGACAAAACAGGAGGTGGCAGCCCTTCAGCGCTTCCACCTTCGGTGCGATGCGGTCATCCCCCTCGGTCCGATGTTTCCCCCTTTCGTCGGAGACGTCGTCGAAGGCAACGGCTTCCACGAGGTTCCATTCCTCGCGCGTCACATCGTAGATGACAAAGCGCTTGGCGGACCCGAAATGTGCATTGAGCTCCTTCATGTCTTGGGTTGCGATTGCCACGCGCAAAGCGCCTGCTTGTCGTTCACGCATCGGACCTTGAACCTCGTCAGTGACGAGTGAGAGGCGACGAACGGGGCCCACCTGGCGTTTCCCGCTTGCGGAATGGATCAAGTTCCTCAGGCGTCGGCGCATGCCGGTCGGCTTGGAACATGTTGGCAACCTCGAAAACCAGATCACGGGTCCCTTGATAGAGGATTGAGAGCTTGTGCTGGCTGCCGAGCCGGTCGAAGACGGGGAAGCCGACGCGCATGAGCGGAACGCCAAGGCGCTGCGACGCCTGGCGTCCATGTGAATGGGTGACCAGAAGATCAGCGCCGCCGGCAAGCGTTTCCAAATCGCCGAGATCGCCGATCTGAATCGACTCCGCCGGTACCTTTTCCAGAATTTCCGACATATCGGTCGTCGTGACCGCCGCCGCGATTTCGGAGCCCATGTCCACGAAGAAGGTTGCGTATTGGTAGAGTTGGTCTGGTTCAGCAGCGATCGCAATTTTCTTGCCTCCGAAATGGAAATGTCCGTCGAGCAACGCATCCTGCAATTGCGCCCGCCGACGGCACACGCCTGCCGGCACAGGCTCGCCAGAAATCGTGGACAGCAGGGAAACGAACTGATCGGCGCGCTTCAATCCGGTCAGTGACTCGAACAGCACGTAAGGGACGCCGCTCACCTTGTGCAGCACCTCGGCCGGCCGGCGCATATGCTCGCCGATGGCGATGCAGTGCTCGGCCGCGCCGAACTCACGGATGTCCTCGACGCTCGTACCGCCATAGGTGGTCGGAACCCAGTGGTCTGGTACAGTACCGTCAAGCGAGCCTGAGAGGTCCGGCAAAATCACCGGCTGCAGCCCAAAGCTTTCAACCATCTCGCGCAAATGCTCGATGTCAGCCACAGTAAGGTTCCAGCCGGGCAGGATTGCGATCTTCTTTGACTGGCGCGCCCGCTCGCCAGGCCGCGTAATGCCTTCAATCATCGCGGTGACAGCCTTGGCCCAGCCCTCTTCGAGGGCGCCGCTGAAATCCGGCGTGTTGGCCAGCACGATCTCCGTACCCGCGAGTTCTTCCGCCCGTTTCAGCCTGATGTCGGCGATGTCGCCTGCGGAATCTTCGCCACGGGTTTCCACCAGCGCCGTCGTGCAGACCCCGATCAGCTTTGGCTTCGTGCGAGTCTTGAGATTGAGGATCGCCTCTTCCAGATTGTCTGACCCGCCGAGGATGGTTGTCACTTCATCCATTGCGGTTGTTTGTAGGGGAATCGTTTCCTTGAAATGCCGCACGAAGAGCACGAGCGCGAAGCTGGTGCAGCCTTGGGTGCCGTGGAACAGCGGCACTGCGCCGTCGATCCCGAGAAAGGCCAAGGCGGCGCCCAGCGGCTGTGACGATTTCAGTGGATTGACCGAGGCTGATTTGGTCTGGGCAAGGATTCGGGTCATCGTATTTTCTCAACACTCGCCGAAATCGTCGGAGTCGTGCCGGCGAATTCCTGGGCAGCGTGCACTGTCGCGGTCTCGTTCTTCGCGCTCGCCTGTTCGTCCTTCACACCAGGCTGGCAATCCCACGGGGCCCGCTCCCGCACCTGGGACCAGATCGGGTTGTGAATGGCGAGGTCGATCTGGCGTACGAGTTCCGCCATGCCGTCATAGCCGGCGTATGGGTGTTGGCGCTCCTGGTTGATGTCGAGCCAGGGCGTCTTGGCCTTGAGCGCGACGAATTGCGTGCGCCCGCCCGACAGCATGATATCGGCCTGGCCTTCTGAGAGCATGGTGTAAAGGTCGCGCGCTGACATCTGCTCAAACATTTGGTTGTCGTCCTTGAGGATCTGTTTGATGCGCTCCTTGTCTTCAACTGTGGATTTCTTGACCGAGGTGCCGACGATCTCCATGCCGATCTCCATCAGCGCATGGACGACCGACCAGGACTTCACACCACCCGTGTTGAGCAGCACACGCTTGCCTTGGAGCCGCCGCCGGTAGGCTTCGAGCTTCTTCGATGCACCCGCCTCCTGATCGGCGATCAGCGTCTCTGTGCGGCCTAGGATCTCCGGATCGGCGCCCTTCCTCACCAGCAGCCTAGCCATGTCGCGGAGTGCTTGCGACGTGTCGGAGATGCCGTAGAAGGAGCCCTCGAAGAAAGGGATGTCCCAGCGCTCGTCCATCTTGCGTGCCAGATTGATGAGGGCCGTCGAGCACACCACCATAGCCGCCCGGGCGCGGTGCGCGGAAGCAACGTCGATATAGCGCGCGTCGCCCGGAATGCAGGCGCGTACCCGGATCCCGAGCCGATCAAGGAGCGGCTTTATCAGCCAGAATTCGCCGGAAAGGTTGAATTCACCAAGGATGTTGATGTCGTACGGCCCGGCGTCGTCGGGTTCCACCGTGCCGATGACATGATCGAGCAGCGCCTCGGCGGCGAGCTTGTTGCCGAGGTTCTTGGAGCCGGCCAAGCCCGGCGCATTGATCGGAACCACGGCCAAGCCGAATTTTTCGGCGGCGCGTTTACAGACGGCCTCGATATCATCGCCCATGAGCGCCGTCACGCAGGTGGAATAGACAAAGACTGCCGGCGGCGCATAAGCTTCCTTGATTTCGCGAATCGCCTTGAAGAGCTTCCGCTCGCCCTGCCCCATCACCACCTCGAGTTCGGTAAGGTCGGTCGTGAAGCTTGTGCGCCATAAGCTTGGCCCGGACGAAGCTGCACCGCGGTTGTCCCAGGAATTGCCCTCGCAGGCGAGCGGAGCATGGACCAGGTGCGCAACGTCAGTGATCGGCTGCAGGACGATCTTGGCCCCGTCAAACGCGCAACCGCCCGCCGCCGCTCCTGGCGTCAGCGGGCTTGCGCAGCCCTCCTTGCGCGCCTTGGCATCCTTGCCACGGTTCTTGTCGCACGCGGGCTCGTCGAAAACGTCCTGGATCTTGGCACTGAGCGAGTTCATCGTGTCAGTTCCCAAAGCCAATTCGGCAACGAACCGCCTGAGCGAAAAGCTGGCCGTGTCTTCTAGCGGGTGAGGTCATAGGAATAGTCCGTCACGCCCGTCTGGCTCGTCTCGCGATCGAGCTTGTCGAAGATCTTATCGAGGATCGTCGTCAGCACGCGTAATCCGCCCTGGTAGCCCATGAGCGCAAAGCGATGGTGGTGGTGCCGGTCGAAGATCGGAAACGTGAGCCGAATCAGCGGCGTGCCGGTGTCGCGCTCCAGATACTTGCCATAGGAATTGCCGATCAGCAGGTCCACTGGCTCGGTGAAGAGCAGCGACCGCATAGCCCAAAGGTCCTTGCCCGCCCAGACCTGAGCGTCCTTGCCGAAGGGCGAGGATGCAAGCAGTTCCTTCAACTCGGCTTCCCACGCCGAGGTGCCGTTGGTGGCGAGGCAATGTGTCGGCTCGCCGCCCGTTTCCATGACGAAGCGGGCCATGGCGTACACGAAGTCCGGGTCGCCGTAGATCGCGTATTTCTTGCCGTGCAGCCAGGACTGACTGTCCGCCATGGCATCAATCAGTCGGCCGCGCTCCAGCCGGATCGCCTCGGGGATTTCCTTGCCGGAAATCGCGGAGACCTTCATCAGCAACTCGTCCGTCGCCTGGACGCCGAGCGGATAGTGGAATGAAGCCGTGGCCTGCCCAACTTGCCCGCAATAGTCCAGCGTTTTGCGGGTGTTGTAGTGCTGGAGCGAAAGCGTTGCCTCGGCGTCGAGTGCCCCCCTCACCTCTTCGATCTTCGTGCCGCCGTCGTACATCCGGTATTCCCCATCCGATGGGGTGTCGAACTGGTCAGACGCGTCCTGGATGAAGGTGTAGGACACACCCATCATATCGAGCAGGCGTTTGAGTTCCCTGTTGTTGCCAACGCAGAAACCGTCGAAGCCCGGAATGACGTTGATGCTTCCCTTGGTTTCCGTGCGCTGCTGGCCTTTCCAGAAGTGCTCCAGAATACCCTTGAGCATGCCGTCATAGCCGTCGATATGGCTACCGACGAAGGCTGGCGTGTGGGCAAAGGGCACGTCAAAGTCGCGCGGGACCGAGTTTTCGTCTTTGGCGTTCTGGATGAAGCTGTGCAGGTCGTCGCCTATGACCTCGGCCATACATGTCGTCGACACTGCGATCATCTTGGGGTCGTAAAGTTGGTAGGTGTTGGCGAGCCCGTCGACCAGGTTCTTCAGGCCGCCGAACACTGCCGCGTCCTCGGTCATCGAGGAGGAAACCGCCGAAGCAGGTTCCTTGAAATGGCGCGACAGGTGCGAGCGGTAATAGGCCACGCAGCCCTGGCTGCCGTGTACGAAGGACATGGTCCGCTCGAAGCCCGCGGCCGCGAACACCGCGCCCAGCGGCTGGCAGGCCTTGGCGGGATTTATCACAAGCGCTTCCCGGGCGAGGTTCTTTTCGCGGTATTCCCAGGTCTTGGTAAATTCGCCTTGATCGGTAACGATCTGATCCGGGTGCGGACATTCGAAATGTAGCTTCTTCTCGGCGAGCATTTGCCTGTATTCCGGCTCACGGAACAGGGGAGCGTGGTCGAGAATCTTTTCGGCCGACTGCGGCATTGGTATTCCTCTTTTTAATCTGGCCGCGCCATCCGGCAGCTCAGATAGGTCGGGACGTCTCCGGTAATCCCGAGGCTCACAAGCTCCCGGGGTTCGTGGTCTCTCTGGGGAGACCGGGCCAAGGACTGGGCGTCTATTCGGCAGCTATCGCCCGGCCACTGGGCGGGCGTTCTTTCCAAGGGGCCTGGTAGAGATCCCAGACCGGATTGTTGATGGCAAGATCCACGTCACGCGCGAAAATGGCAAAGCCGTCATAGCCGTGATAAGGTCCCGAATAGTCCCAGGAGTGCATCTGACGGAACGGAATGCCCATCTTCTGCACCGGGTATTTTTCTTTGATGCCGGAGCCCACGAGGTTGGGGCGAACTCCCTCGATGAACTTCTCCAACTCGTAGCCGGTAACGTCGTCATAGATCAGCGTGCCGTTCTTTACGTAGTGACCGGTGCGCTGATAGTCATCGTTGTGGCCGAACTCGTAGCCGGTGCCGACAATGACCATGCCGAGGTCCTCGTAAGCTGTGATGACGTGGCGGGGGCGCAGGCCACCGACGTAGAGCATGACGGTATTTCCTTCGAGGCGCGGCCGGTACTTGGAGATGACGGCGTCAACAAGCGGTCTGTACTTGGCGATGACCTTCTCGGTTTTCTCCTCGATTTCCGGCCCGAAATGCTTGGCTATATTGCGCAGAGAGGTCTCGATCTGGGACGGTCCGAAGAAATTGTACTCCATCCAGGCGACGCCATACTTTTCCTCCATATGCCGGCAGATGTAGTTCATCGAGCGGTAGCAGTGGATGAGATTGAGCTTGGCCTTTGGCGCGCGCTCAATCTCGGCCAGTGTTGCGTCGCCCGACCAGTTGCCGACCACGCGCAGTCCTATCTCCTCAAGCAAGATGCGCGAGGCCCAGGCGTCGCCGCCAATATTGTAGTCGCCGATCACGTTGACGTCGTAAGCACCGGCCTCGAACTCGACGTCCTTCTTGTCGAAGACCCAGTCGCGGATCGCGTCATTGGCGATGTGGTGGCCGAGTGATTGCGAGACGCCGCGGAACCCCTCGCAGCGCACCGGCACGATGGTCTTTCCGTACTCCTTGGCCTTTTTGCGAGAAACTGCCTCGGTGTCATCACCAATGAGACCGATCGGGCATTCGGATTGCACGGTGATGCCGTTGTTCAGCGGAAACAGCATCTCGATCTCGTCGATGATCTGTTCCAGTTTCTTGTCACCGCCGAAGACAATGTCTTTCTCCTGGAAATCGGAGGTGAACTGCATTGTCCCGAAAGTGTCGATGCCCGTTGTGCCCACATAGTAATTGCGTCGCTGTGACCAGGAATATTGGCCGCAACCGACGGGGCCGTGCGAGATATGGACCATATCCTTGACTGGACCCCAGACCACGCCCTTTGAGCCGGCATAGGCGCAGCCGCGGATTGTCATGACCCCGGGGATGGACTTGATGTTCGATTTGACGTCGCATTCGGAAAGGATCTCACTTTCCCCGCCAGCCTCATCCCCGCTCTTTGCAATGCTGAGGTGTTTCTTGCGGCGCTTCGCCGCCTTATCGGGATATTGCGATAGCACCTCCTCGATAAGCTTCGCATGGAGAGCACCATCATTCTCGTATTCCAGGCTCATGGGACCCCTTTCAAGGTGTCTGATGACGCCTCACCGATGAGGCGCCGTTCTCTGCAAGGCGCCCCAACTCGAGAGGCGACCAATATCGGTCGTTACTGGGCGGCCGCCTTGGCCGCTTCCTTGGCCTGAAGCTCGGCAAGCATCTGCTCGTCGGTTTTCATGATGCCGAAGTCGAGCAGCATGTCCTCGAGCTCCTCCATGGTGATCGGCGTCGGGATGGTGCCCTGGCCAGAATTGGCATGTATCTTCTCGGCCAGCGCGCGGTACTCTCCGGCCTGCTTGGAATCCGGCGCATACTGGATGACTGACATCTTCCTGAGCTCGGCGTGCTGGACGATATTGTCGCGCGGCACGAAATGGATGAGCTTGGAATTGAGTCTGGAAGCCAGGGCTTCAGCGAGGTCGAGCTCACGGTCGGTTTGACGTTCGTTGCAGATCAGGCCTCCGAGCCGAACGCCCCCCGAATGGGCATATTTCAGGATGCCCTTGGCGATGTTGTTGGCCGCATAGAGCGCCATCATCTCCCCGGACATAACGATGTAGATTTCCTGCGCCTTGCCCTCGCGTATCGGCATCGCGAAACCGCCGCAAACCACGTCGCCGAGCACGTCGTAGGAGACATAGTCGACATCGTCGTAGGCGCCGTTCTCTTCGAGGAAGTTGATTGAAGTGATGACGCCTCGGCCGGCGCAGCCAACACCCGGCTCCGGGCCGCCGGATTCCACGCATTTGATGCCTCTGTAGCCAATCTTGAGCACGTCCTGCAGCTCGAGATCTTCCACCGAACCTTCCTGTGCCGCGAGATGCAGGACTGTATCCTGAGCCTTCGAGTTCAGGATCAGGCGGGTGGAGTCGGCTTTGGGGTCGCAGCCGACGATGAGGATTCTCTGTCCGAGGTCGACAAGGGCGGCGAGCGTGTTTTGGGAGGTGGTGGACTTGCCGATGCCGCCCTTTCCGTAAAAGGCGATCTGACGCAGACCTGACATTATAGATTTCCTTCCTTCGTTCCATCCGTCGCGGCTGGCCGCATTATGAATGCCGATGGGCAGCTTTTGCAGCCTCACACCGAAAGGGTCTCAAGACTCGTGCCAAGTAGACTGGCTCATAACCAACAGGGATTTTTTCGTTTGTGTCCCGCGATTTAGCCTGAGCTCCAACGAGTGTTTGCTGCCAAACAAGTGATTGTCGGAACAAGCCCTGTAGCGGACCCGACAATGCCCGACACAAGGCGTCAGCTTCGAGACCGCTAGGGAGGAAGCTGGGCCTTCGAGCTAGAGCCGACTTTTGGCTGCATACAGGCGGCGGCAAAGCGACCGGCCGCGTGCCCCGCTGCGGGACATCAGATGTCCGTGCTTGGTAGCTGGTTGCGCCTGGCTGGTTCGAGACTGGCCCGCGAAGTCGTCATGGAACATGCCTGATGCGACGCCTTCCGACGATCACATCCTTGTCCGGCTGGGACAAACCGGCACTGATATTGCACGCGGTGCTTTCACAACATGTCGGGCAGCGATGAACATTCCCTTCGTGCGACGCAGCCGGCAACGGCGTGCTCCTGGCATGAATGCGGGTCAATGCAGCCAACCCATGTTGCAGTGCACCCGAGCTGGCGAGCTTATTCATGACCGACTCCGCGACAAGCTTCATGGAGACTTTTCTGCACGGCCCAGAAAAGCCGGATCAACGGTCTCGTCCCGCATGGGGCGCGGTCATATCGCTTGCCCTGGGCACCTTCGGGCTGGTGGCGGCAGAGCTTTTGCCTGCCAGTGTGCTGACGCCGCTCGCGCATGATCTGCATGTCACAGAGGGTGCGGCTGGACAGACGATGACAGCGACGGCGATTGCCGCGGCAATCTCTGCGCCGACGGTCGCCTTCATAACAAAGCGCCTGGACCGTAGGATCGTCCTGTGGGCGATGATGCTGCTTCAGATCCTGTCCAACCTTCTGGCTGAGCTCGCGTGGTCGCTGCCGGTTTTCCTGGCGGCACGGGTCGTGCTCGGCATTGCGCTTGGAGGCTTCTGGTCGATTTCGGCATCGCTGGCGATGCGGCTCGTTCCAAATCACCTCCTGCCGCGCGCCATGTCAATCATCCTCACCGGCGTTTCGGTCGCTATCGTTTGCACGCCTCCAATCGGCGCCTATGTCGGCGACATCTGGGGATGGCGAGCCACCTTCGTGATCGCCGCAGCCGTCAATGCCGTTACACTGCTGGTGCAACTCGTAACCATTCCGACGTTGCCGCCGGTTGAAATGGCTGGATTCCGCGGTCTGCTGAATGTGATCAAGAAGCCAACCATCAAGGTTGCGCTTTTGGTCGTACTGCTGGTCGCTTCTGGGCACTTCGCCAGCTTCACCTATGTCCGGGTTTACCTCGAGAAGATTTCCGCGCTCCATATCGAGACGATCTCGCTGCTGTTGCTCGTTTCTGGCGTATGCGGCTTCTTCGGCAATTTAGCCGGCGCATTCCTGGCGAAACACAGCCTCAAGGCAGTCGCGGCGCTGCCGCCCCTGCTCATGGCGATAGCCGCTGTCTCGTTGCTGATGCCTGGGGCATCGGCCTCCGCCTCGGCCATTGCGGTTGCTGTATGGAGCTTTGGCTTCGGTGCGGTGCCGGTGGGGGTACAGACTTGGATGGTGCTGCGCGCCGTTCCCGAGCAGGCCGAAAGCGCCGGTGTGCTGATGACCTCAACGTTCCAAATTGCCATCGCAGCCGGCGCGATCTTCGGCGGACTGCTAGTGAATAATGCCGGCGTGGCCAGTGTGTTTGCCTACAGCGCAGTAGCCACGTTCCTCGCAGCCCTGACAGTGTTCTTGCTCGGACCGAAGCGCGAACCCTAGACCGCCTGACACAGGCCAGTGCAACACGGGGAAAGATGCAATCGCATCAGCCGCGCGGCGCGATCCTGCCACGACTACTTTGTCGGTTCAGGGCTTCGTCTCGCCTATCGGATAGGCCGCGTGGAGTTCGCGGCTACTGCCTCCGCTTGGGACCCGACCAGTGCCGGGCGCCTCGCCTCGCCGGCTTCACCGTTCGCGGCTACAGGAAGTGCATCAGCGTTCGCCCGGGCGAAGTTGGTCAGGGTATCAGGGAGAAGTTCCTCGTCAGTTAGTCGTCAGCCAAGCGGTCTATTAGACCTGCCGCGCCTGACCAGCCTGAACCCATAGGAGTGCTGATACATACACTGAGGACAGCATGTGCGGCGTGATTCGATCGAGTACGAGTCCCGACCGATTTTGGTTGCTGCTGAGCAGTACTGGGTCACGTCGTCGGTCTGGGCTGGCCGTGACGATTGACGAAATCATGCCGCTGGTTCTCAGAGGTCATGCCACCTGTCATCTAGGCGATTGCACTTACCCCGCCAAAGCCCTGATGCACTACGGCTGAGTGACATCAGCCCCAATCCATAGGCAGCGCGTTCTCGCCTATATCGGAGATGAATAAATGACGGGCATTGGCCGATCTGGAAAATCGCGCATTGGGGATGCTGGAGCCGGATCGAGCAGTTCGCGCTCGCAATCAAGTCTTGCCTCGGGGGAAGGCAGCCAATCGTTCGGTTCCGTCCTGGAGCGGATGCGCTCAGAGCCTCAAGGTAAAGGTTCACCCTCGGCTGGCGTTGCGCGCGGTGCCCATGATGAGCTTGGCGGCAGATCCTCCGGCCCCTCCGTTCTCCCACATCGAATCCCGGCTGCTGCGCCACGTGCGCCCGCCGGGCCACGTGCAGCCAGTCCGCGGCGGCGTAGTGTTCCCTCAATGTCGGAGGGTGAAGCCCTGGCGCCGGTGGCCAGCCAGCCGTCAACTTCGGCTGTGGCAGTCCCTATTTCCTCGTCAGGCGAAGAGATCAACGAGGCAAGGCGACGAATCGACGTGCTGGTTGAGGAACTCGAGACTTCCGAGAAAGAGGGCCTGCGAAATCCAAAATCGTTGGAGAACGCGCAAGACCAGATCGATCGAACCGTCAATGCGGGCGCAAAAGTTTTGCACTACTACGCGAGTCTGCCCCCGCATGTGGCGCGCAGCATTCTGTCCGACGCTCTGGTGCGTCAGTTCCGCGGCGACGTGATCTGTCGGGCGGACAATGGCAACATGGTGGCCGAAAAGATCTTCAAGAAGGAGGAAGCGGACCGGAAGCGGGTGGCCGGCATTTTCCACAACTTGGTCCAATCCAATGCCACCCTCGACCAGCTGAGCCGATCGGCTCCCAGTGCGGCGAAGTATCACGTGGCCCGCATGGAGTATTGGGACAAGAAAGTACAGCGCTACGAATTGATGCGGTCCGTCTGCGCCGCGACTGCCAACTTACCAAGCTCAACAGCCGAGATGCGGCAGGAAGAAGAGGCCGCGCTGCGGCTGCACTCCGGCTGGGTTGTCAATTCAAAGGTAATGCAGCTGCAATCGCGGATCAATCTCGCACAGGTCAACATGGCCCCCCAGGCGATCATGTTCGAAGCACCCATCAGGGAACTCCTCGTCGGTGAGAACGGGCAAACGCGTCTGCTGGATAACTTCATCGGCGACGTTTTTCCGGCATTCGTCTCGACGGGCGACGCTGTAATGAACAACAAAGGGCGCCCGCTCGACGCAGAGCACTGCGCCGTTCTGGAAGGAGTTGTGGAGCGGCTTTCGGAATTTGCGTCGGCCTCGCACTCCGTGGTTGCCAAGCTAAGGGACCACCAAACAGGTGCCGGCCTCCCCTTGGAACTGTTGATCCAGATCGTAGACGGCGCCTGGATCACTGCGGACGAGGTCATCCAGCTCCTCGAACTGCAGCCGAAGCCGCCAGCCATTGCGCTGCCGGCCGATGCTGGTGCTGCGATACCAGCCGAAACTGCCGGCAAGACTACAGTGGCCGGAAGCACCACAGCGCCCAGAAAAAAAGGAAAAGGCAAGAGCAAGCGGGCCGCTAGCGCCGGTAGTTTGGCCGCGCAGCGGCCGGAAACGCAAGTCGTTGCGGCCGTCAGCGACCCTGCGCCAGAAGCCAAGGTTCTCGTGCGCTCGGATTTAGGCACGAAGAAGCTCGTGAGCGCGAGCGAGGCGCATGCGAGTGCGTCGGCGACGGCACACTTGGAGATCCGGCAAACGCCGGTATCGGTGGAGGCCCTGAAGCAACAACTCACACTGGCGGACAAACTTTTGCAGTTCGATCTGCCTGGTCAGCAAAGAACCGTCTCGCAAGCGCGCCAGATGAAG
>NZ_CAKXZS010000001.1:0-180902 GCF_935822925.1 Mesorhizobium ventifaucium | reverse complement strand
CCGAGGAGTTGGAGCCTGCGGATCGACCACGGGCGTTGAAGGGGGAGCCAGGCTCGCTGTTCGAGATCAGGCTGCAGCCCAAGGTGCTGCGTAATCGTGCCATGCCGAGTCCGATGTGGGTGCACATCCATACGAACCGGCCGGTACATGCCCGGCAGTTGGCAATGCTGGATGACGCAGCCTTCGCCGCTTGCCACGTCAAGTCCAATGAACAGCGCGGGCATAATCGGCAGTGGCAAGACGCCCGCGCTGCGATCGGCCACGAGAACGTCGTAATCCACCGGGGCAAGCTCACTCCCGCGTTCTGCAAGTCCTTGTTGACCGACCGGGCCTAGAGGTCGAAAATGGGCCGGCCTGCTCGCCGCATGTTGTGGTCTCCAACCAGCTTGGCAGACAGAGGCGCGATCTGGGAGGCGCCCTGGCAGGGCGGGCAGTGGCCTGGATCGCAGGTATGGCTGGGTTCTCGCGGTGGCGAGCATCGAGTGCGGTCTCGTTGGGTTCTCCGGGTCCTGGCCGACGCCCTGCCGACACTCAACGACGAGACGATCGAAACAATTCGCGTGCCGGACGGGCGCTCCGTTCCGCTTCCCGCCTGCCGTTAACCGAACCCCGCTTTGACGACTTTCGGTGAGTCTCGACATTTTTGTTAAATTTCGGACACAAGAAGGTCCCCGATAGAGACGCTTGGCAAGAGCAAATGGGAGTTTGTGATCGTCCCACCGGAGCCGAGTTCGATGCTCACCCATTCCGGATCAGGGTGCTTGCTGAAAGCGCGCGCGCTGATGATCGCTGCGCGAGTCATATGATCGCGATAGCTGTGCCCCGGCACGCAACAATTCGCTAGCGGCAGGCGCTATGCCGTGCTGCCGGTATGCGGACAGTGCATCGGCTTGGCCTGCCTGCTTCGCACTTTCCCATTGCGATGGGGAGCGCTGAATATCCGCGCTACACAGGACATTTGTTCAGTGTGATGACGTGACGGCTATTAGCGCGCATTGGCTTGCCGAACACGTCGTCCCCGAAGTGAAAGGGTTGGTGCAGAAGCAGCTTCATCGGAAATGGCATGCCGCTTGCTACTCGTGCTTAGAGCGCATTGAACCACGAAGAAAGCGACTACCGCACCATGGCTGGCACGCGAAGCTCACAGGACCCCAGCGCGGTAGTGCGCCAGCCCAGTCCAGTGCGGCAGTTTTTTCTAAAGGAGCAAGTTGAATGACCGGTCAAAAGAAGGTGCCCTTCGTCACGTTTCTCACGCGTGTTCGCGATGATTCAGTCCCGGGGCCAAATCCATACCGCTGGGAAGAAAGGACATCCGACGACTACTTTGCCGGCAAGCGCGTCCTCCTGTTCTCGCTGCCTGGCGCTTTCACCCCGACCTGCTCGACCTACCAACTGCCAAATTTCGAAGATCTCTATGAGGAATTTAAGAAGGAGGGGATTGACGCGATCTACTGCCTCTCGGTCAACGATGCCTTTGTCATGAATGCATGGGGGAAGTCCTTGGGGCTGCAGAAAGTCGAGCTGATCCCGGATGGGTCAGGCGAGTTCACGCGCAAAATGGGCATGCTGGTTGCCAAGGACAATCTGGGCTTCGGTATGCGTTCGTGGCGCTACGCGGCTCTGGTCAATAATGGTGTGGTGGAGCAGTGGTTTGAGGAGGAAGGTTTCTCCGACAACTGCGAGACCGACCCCTATGGCGTCTCATCCCCGCAGAACGTCCTTCAAACATTGAGGGCCGCTGCATGATCTGGCGCAGGATCGACCGACTATGTGCAGCGGCGTTTTTTGGCGAGACCGTGCACGAAAGGCGAAACCCTAAGGCGCATCGTTTGAGTCGTTCAAATGTGATGCGCGTGTGGAAGCCTCGACCTGTGAGAGATCCAATTAGCCACGGCCAAGAGCTTCGTTGACAATGAACTGACCATGAAATCTTCGTTTGGCTTACTTCAGAAACAGTCTCTTGCAGCATCGCCTCAACTCATCGAGTCGATTCGCTTGCTGCAACTGACGCATGCCGAACTGCATCAATTCGTGGACCAAGAGCTCGAGAAGAATCCGCTTCTGGAGCCTGCGCCAAACGACGAGGGGCCTGGCGAGGTTGAAGGACCGAGCTGGGCTGGGTCCCCGGACCTGCCCAGGCAAGGGAAATCCCAGTCGAACGCGACCAACACCGCGCCGGGTGATCGTCCTGCCTTCGAGGAGTTTGTCGCCTTAGCCGAAACGTTGCACGACCATGTCGCTCGTCAGATCTCCCTCACTGCCTTCACACCGCACGAGCGGCTGATTGCTAATCAGCTTGCCGGTCATCTGGATGACACTGGCTATGTTCAGGTAAGTCCTTCGGACCTGGCCGGGAACCTAAACGTCGGGCAGGCCGATGTGGAGCGGGTTCTGGGTATCTTGCAGCACTTCGATCCACCCGGAATTTTCGCACGAACGCTCAGCGAATGTCTTGAGATACAGTTGCGCGAACGAAACCGGTTTGACCCGGCGATGGCGGTTTTGGTTGCCAACCTTGAAATGCTTGCGCGACGCGATTTTCAGAAACTGAAGCTGCGTTGCGGCGTCGATGAAGAGGATCTTCTCGACATGCTGCAGGAAATCCGTGCGCTCGACCCCAAGCCCGGAAACACATTCCAATCGGGGACGCCGGAATGCGTCATACCGGACGTCTGGGTTATGCCTGCGCACGGAGGTGGATGGCAGATCGAACTTGATCCGAACACGCTGCCCAAGGTGCTGATCAACCAAAGCTATGTCGCGGAGGTTTCAAGCCGAGCCGCCAAAAAATCGAAAGACATGACATTTCTCAACGAATGCTTGCAAAACGCGAACTGGTTAATCCGCAGCCTCGATCAGCGCGCAAAGACGATCCTGAAGGTTGCAACTGAAATCGTGCGCCAGCAGGATGCCTTTCTGCAATATGGCGTCGACTACCTACGCCCCCTCAATCTCAGGACGGTCGCTGACGCGATCAACATGCACGAGTCGACTGTAAGCCGGGTGACGTCGAACAAGTACATGGTTACCCCACGCGGGGTGTTCGAACTCAAGTATTTCTTCACTGTCGCGATCGCCTCCTGCGAAGGCGGTGACGCGCACTCCGCCGAAGCTGTTCGCCATCGGATCAAGGCGATGGTCGCCGAAGAATCGTTTGATAGCGTGCTTTCGGACGATGACATCGCTGACCGGCTCAAGGAATGCGGCATCGATCTCGCTCGCCGCACCGTCACCAAATATCGCGAGGCGATGAATATCCCCTCCTCCATACAGCGGCGCCGGGAAAAGCGCTTGTGGCGCAACGGCGATCAAAGCCTCAAGGACTCGTGACGAAAAGCGGCCCTTGAATCAATGTGATGCGTTCTACACATTCGCCGTCCTCCGGTCCGAAGCAACTGTCGAAATCGCTACATTCCCGGCAATTGGGCGCAGTGCATAGCAAAAACCCCTCGGCCTCACAGAGTTTGCGGTAAAAGTACTTCTTCCATTTCATGTTTTGGGTATTGCCAGCCGCCAGCATCGGAAAATGGATGGCAAGCAGGCGGTTGAGCTCGGCCCGATTGAGAAGACCAAGGTCCTGCCACAGATGGTCGTCGCGCATGGCGCGCCGGGCGACAATCTTAGCGAAGCGGGCGCTCGCCGGGTGCCCCGGCCGGGCATGCGCCAGCAGCAGGCCGCGCAGAAGTTCTTCCTCCATGCCCGGCTCAGGATCGCTGACGTCTTCCAAGGCGAAGGTTGCCATAGCGGTGGCGGACAAACTGCGGGGCAAGACCTCGCGCAGCTCGGCAAGGGAAAGGCCTGTTGACTCCGTCGCTGTCGCTTCGCCATCCTCGACCTCCTTGAGCGCACACGAGAGAACGCAGGCAAGGACATGTTCGTCGAACCCCTTCTCCGGCTCAAAGGTGGGGTATTGGCCTGCGCGGACACATGCATCGTTATGGGCGGACATGGTCCCGTCTCCGTCGCAGGGCAGAAAGGCAATCCCGCCGGCCGCATCTTCACCCCTGCAGGGTGTCGCTGGGGTCGCTATAATCGCTCTTCCGCTGCAAAGATGTCATGGTCCGTCGTCCCACTGATGCGGCTCTCCCGTTCCGAAGCTGGGAAGGCATTGTCGCGAGAAGCAATGCGACGCTTCCCGAGCGCGTAGACCGGATCGTCCGGATACGGTGCTCCAGTCGGCTGTCGCTGGCCGAACCGTTCTGCCTCAAGCACCGCCGGTGGGATCTGCTCCTCGATCCAATCGTAGACAACGGTCCGTTCGGCGATCCGCCACTCCCCTTGCCTCTTTTGAAACAGATCGCAGTAGCGCCCGCATAGAAGCATCTGGCGTACTTCTCCGTCTTGGTCCGGTCCGCGTTGCAGCGCGGTGAAATAGCTCTCGACTGCGGCCTCTGCCGCGCTGATGAATTCGATCAGGATGTTCGTGATCTGATGGATGTTGCGCGGTCCGGTCTTGAAGACATCGAGCGCAAACCGAATGAAGCCCTCGGCCGGGCCGCGATACGGCCCGTGGCTGTCATGGGCGTCGGGCCAGTACGCGCTGCGCAGCATCGCCTCATCGGCGCGGTCTGTCCCGCGGCAATACCGATAGAGGCAGTCGCGGATCGCCTCGCGGTCGAGCAGTTCGACGATTTTCGCTTGGCCCGTCGGGTCTGTCGCAAATTCGGCGGTTCTGACGTGCTCCGGGACCTCTGTCTTCGGTTTGGGGGTGGCCTCCGAAGCGATTCGCGCAGCGGGTGGATCGTCGATTTCCAGCGCAAGTTCGGGGCAGGATCGCACTCCATCCGACGCAAGCAGTTGCTCCCCGTCCGCAACCTCAATGTCACCGGCGAGGATGTAACCCGCCTCATCCAGCTTGAAGACTGCCGGCGCTCGCGCCGCGCATTGCGCATGACCCTGACATCTGGCTTGGTGAACGATGATGCGCAAGGCGACCTCCAACGTCTGTGCCCGGCTCAGGCCGGGCTAGGTTTAGGCCCAGTCCAGGATCAGATTTTCTATCCCGAACAGTTGGCCGCCATGGGTGATGGGTGCCGTTCCCTCCTTGATCCGAAAGGGCGGCAGGCGCGCCAGCCACTCCTCCAGGCCAATGACAATTTCCCGCCGGGCGAGATGTGAGCCAAGGCAACGGTGGGGACCATAGCCAAAGGAGGCGTGGCGGATGCCTTCTCGCGTCAGATCGACCGTGTTGGGGGCTTCGAATTCCGCCGGGTCACGATTTGCAATCATCGTGGCGCAGGAAACAAAGTCCCCCTTGCGGATCGGCGCGCCTTCGAAGTCGATATCTTTCCGTGCCACGCGGATCATATGGACGCTCGGAAAGGCGCGCAGCAGTTCTTCGGCTGCGCGCACGATCCGGTCCGGTTCTTTTCGGAGCAATTCCTGATCTTCCAGGTTTCGCGCGAGATAGGCCAAGTCAAAGCCTATGGCTGTAGCGACCGTGTCGAGCCCCGCCACCAAAACGAGCACGCCAATGCCACGGATCTCCTCGTCTGTCAGCCCGCGGCCCTCGACCTGCGCCTGCACAATGAAGCTCATGAAATCGTCGGCGGGCTTTTTGCGGCGCATCGCCGCCAGCTCGTCCACGAACGCCACAATCGTCCGAGCCGCCGCCGGCCGTCTCACATCATCGCCGTGGAGCAGATCTTTCGCCCAGGCAACAAACGTCTCAAGACGGTGCTCCGGCAGTCCGATGAAGCGAAGGAAGATGCTGACTCCGAAAGGGTAGGCGAAATCCTTCATCGCGTCGCAGCTTGTGCCCGACGAGGCGATCCTCGTGATAAGCGTTATCGCTCGCTCGCGGATGGCGGGCTCCAGTTCCGTTACACGCTTCGGCGAAAAGAGCGGATTGAGCAATGAGCGAAAGACTGCATGGGAAGGGGGATCGAGTTCGAGCGGGATCGTCGGCCAGTCTTCGCCCAGCGCAGATGCGAAGATGTTGCGATGACTGGAAAAGTTTTCGGTCTCCTGCAGCACCCGGCGCTGATCTGCGGCGCGAGTGATGACCCAAGCACCCTGCCCGGTACGCGTGTTCCAGGGCGAATAAAAGATTCGCGGTCCGGCATGCACGCAAGCGACGGCTGCGTGCGGGTCGCCGTTGGGCGTCGGTGACATGCCTGGCGACGCAAAAAGGTTGAAGTCGCCCACCATTTCCGGCGGGACATGATCTGGAATCGGGTTGGTCGCCATCTGGTTCTCCTGCGTTCAGGCGTTTACGCGCTCGACTGAGATCGCAAGGCTGTTCGTCACCGCTGAGCTCCGCAACGCACTGCCGACATCGCCTCCGATGACAATGTCGAGCAAATTGCGTGCCGAATAAGCGCACCATTGGCGCTGCTCATATCTGCGTTGTAGCGGCCCTTCTGAGGCTACCCTTGGTAGGGATTTCGACATTCATGACCGTTCCAGACACGACAAGGTTTGCGGAATAGAAAGCTAACGAGGAGCCGAGTCAAAGAGGCTAAGTATCGAATGAGGTCACCTGCGAGAGAGGGTGTAGCTCGGCGGTAGCGAAGCCGCTCGCGAGCGCGCCCTCCACAAGCGCTGTAGCGAGCGAGCGGCTTCGCGTCGTCATCGACACTTCGTCGGTAAGGTCGGGTTGCTGACCCAACTAATTCGAAGGATGATCGATGACCGACGACATGGTGAACCGGCGCGCTCGTGGAGAAGGCTCCGGATCCCGATCTCTTGCGCGAGATGGATTGGATTGCCGTCGAGCGGCTGAGCGAGCCGGAGACGGGCCGCGATCGGCCGCGCGTATGGCAAGAACAAGGTCCACGTCCGCCGGCGCCCTTCAGGGCGCCCGCAAATAGCTCACCGCCGAGATCGGCAGCCCCACATACTTCTGCGTCAGGATCACATCGGCCTGGCGATGGCGATCGCCTTGTCGGGCATCTGCTGGTAGCCGGAGAAATCCTCGACCGCACTGGTCGCACCGGCAACCCAGCGGTTGACTGCTGTGTTGGTGCTCTTGGCAAGAATCTTAGCCGCGCTTCGCCGATAGCGCGAACAGGATGCGCTAAGCGTTCTTTGATGATGCGGGCTGCCGTGTTCAGCTTTGCATCCGTCTCGGACGCTAGCTTTTCGGGCTTGGCATTAGGCGCGAAGGGCCCTTGCCGGCGAAGGATAATTCGATGATGCCTTTGTGGAGGCCGTCCTCTGGAAACTTGACGGAGGGACCAATCGACTTCACTTCGACCAATTCCTCCCGCCCGCTGCCGTACAGGGCTGGGATGTTGGACAATTGACCGACAATATGCCCTTCCGCGGGCAGCTGATGCATTTGCCTACATTGGGCTGCTTTACCGCGGAGTTCCGGTTGTGGCTCATCGCAAGGGAGCAATGATGCGATCCTCGCCAGGCGCGATGGCGCCCTCGGGAATGGCGCCTACGATCGAGGCGATCCGCGGCGGGCCGCAAAAGACAGCTGTGCCCTCGTTGGCCGCCTCGGCAGGCAGACTGGTGGTCAGCAGAATCCAGAGTAGCGGCGCGGACGCCGAGCGAAACCGGAAATCAATATGCATCGGCCTCACCTCAAGCGGCGGTTGAACGTTGAATGCGCGGCAGGTTCTCGGCCAGTAGCCGCCAGTCGTGGCGCTCGGGTTCGCCTTCCTTGCGCGTCCCGAAGAACTGGATGATCATCTTGCCGTTAGCGCCATAGGCTTCGAGTGACGTGACGTGACCGTCCCTGGTCGGCTTGCGCACGGCCCAAACCTCACGGATGTGGTGGGCCCTGAGATGCAGGTGGAAAGTCTCGTCGAGCACATTGATGCAAGGCCCGATCTGCTTGACCGACTTGATAGGGCCGGAATGAATCTGGATGCAGCCACGATTGCCGACGAAGCACATGATCGGCATCTCGTCCTCGGCCGCACGATGGAACATGGCGCCAACGGCAGCATTGTCGAGCAGCCAGGCGTAATCCTGGCCGACCATGCGCACCGCCTGGCGGCGGCTGAGGTTCAGGGCCTTCAGCATGCCGAAGAACTGGTGCACGTCGGTCAGCCGACTCCAGTGCTCCCGTAGGTCATCGACCGTAGCGGCTTGGTCCGGAATCCTTGCGTCATTTTCGGCTGACCTCCCCTTAACCGACACGATCGGCTCCTGGTTCGAGGATTGGAGCTCGTCTGTCAGTTTTTGATAGGCATAGAGGTTGGAGAACGGTCTCAGATGCACCTTGTGCACTGCCTCGCCTGCGGCGTCGAAGAATTGCAGGCTGCGGTGGATCTCCCCGCCATCGCGAGTCTCGACGGCAAAGCCATGTGCCCACAGGTTCGGGAAGATGCGCAAATCAATGTCATTGCCGAGCACCATGGCGTGATGCTTGCCGGTGAACACCTTATCGTAGATGCCTATCTTCTCATGCACGGCACTGGCATTGCGGGTCAGCGCCATCACCTCGCCGACCGCCTCGAGACCGGTTAGCACATCATTAACGCGTGGCTCGATGCGCACCGTGCCAAAACCGCAATGTGCCGCGAAAAGCTCCGCTTCCGAAATGCCCAATTGGCCGGCGAGATCGCGGTCGCGGATTTTGGGGCTGTCTTCGCGTGCCCGCCGGATTCTCTCCGGCGAAGGTTTCTCGCGCTGGTGCATGTCTTCACCCCTGCTTGCGCATACTATCGGTCGGGCGTCTTCGCCCTCGCCAAAAAGAGCTCAAAAGTCGTGCCAATTGCTCGAAGCGTCTCGGAAACCCGGCTTACGAGCCAGTTCAGAGGGAACTTGAGCCCACCCCCTTTGTGGCTGTCTCGACAAATCCGACAATACGTGTCGGTTGCCCAACGCCTTCGCGGCAACAGCCGAACCAGAATCGTCGCCGCGTTGGCGATGTCGCACTGTCCGGAAACGATTTTTTCCCATTGGCACGGTCTATGCACGGTGATCCGCGAAGTGTCACGCACCGAGGAGAAAGCGAGCGATGATTACGCTCACCGACAAGGCCGTTGCCGCCGTCAAGACCGCTCTTTCCGCCGCTAGTGAGCCGGCAGAAGGCTTTCGCATCATGGTCGAGGCCGGCGGCTGCTCCGGCTTCAAATACTCGATGGGCCTGGAGAGCGTCCCGCGCGAGGGCGACGCGATCATCGAGACAGATGGGATCAAGGTGTTCGTAGACGCCGGCACCCAGCCGCATGTAGCCGGCATGGCCGTCGACTTCGTCACGGGTCTCGAAACCTCCGGCTTTGTCTTCGACAATCCGAATGCGAGCGGGAAGTGCTCCTGCGGCAAGTCCTGTAGTTGATTGCCGAAGAAGGAGAGAGTGCGCCTGAGGTGAGCTTGTCGGTGCGATGGCGGCCCAATCTGCGCCAATCTGTGGGGCACCTGCACCGCTTCTGGATCGTCTCCGCCAGCAACGGCATGCGCAAGGCTCGATGCAACCGGGTTGCGCCTCCCTTCCGCACCATTGAGGACCACAGCCCATGAAAGTTGTCTATCTCGACAACAACGCAACGACACGGGTCGATCCTGAAGTCTTTGAAGCGATGTTGCCGTTGCTTACGGATCAATTCGGCAACCCTTCGTCGGCGCACGGTTTTGGCGCCCTTGCCGGTGCCGCGCTGAGAAACGCGCGGCGCCAGCTGCAGGCGCTGATCGGCGCGGAGTTCGACGACGAGATCACCTTCACTTCGGGTGGAACGGAAAGCGACAATGCTGCCATTCTTTCGGCGCTCCAGGTGATGCTTGACCGAACAGAGATTGTGACTTCCGCCGTCGAACATCCGGCCGTTCTGACGCTCTGCGCGCATCTCGAGGAGACGCGCCGCGTCAAGGTGCACAGGATCCCGGTGGATTGCCAGGGCCGGCTTGACATTGACGCTTACCGGGCCGCGCTCAACCCGAACGTGGCAATCGTCTCGATCATGTGGGCCAATAACGAGACTGGTACGATCTTCCCCGTCGCCAAGCTCGCCGAATTGGCCAAGGAAGTCGGCGCCCTTTTCCACACTGATGCCGTGCAGGCAGTCGGCAAGCTCCCGATGGACCTGAAATCGACCGCTATCGACATGCTGTCGCTCTCCAGCCATAAATTTCATGGACCAAAAGGGGCCGGTGCACTTTTCGTCAAGCGCGCTGTGCGCTTCCACTCCCTGATCAAAGGGGGTCACCAAGAGAGCGACCGGCGTGCGGGCACCGAAAACACGCCCGGCATAGTCGGGCTCGGCATGGCAGCCGAACTCGCCTTGAAATTCATGGATGAGGAGACCCCACGGATAAAGTGGCTCCGCGACCGGCTGGAGAACGGGCTTGTCCAGCGTGTCCCAAACACCTTCGTCAACGGCGATCCCCTGGAGCGCTTGCCGAACACCGCAAGCATCGGCTTCGAGCGTATCGAAGGCCATGGAATCCTGCATCTCCTCGACCGCAAGGGCATCGTCTGTTCCTCGGGCTCCGCCTGCACCTCCGGCTGTGCCGAGCCGAGCCATGTCCTGAGCGCGATGAAAATGCCATATGGGGCGGTCCGCTTCTCTTTCGCGCGTGACAACGACCAAGAAGACGTGGACCGGGTGCTCGAGGTCTTGCCTTCAATAGTGGAGAAGCTGCGCGACGCTTCGACTTCTGAGCCGGATAGCCGGGGTGCCGAAGACCTTCATTGCGTTCCAGGTCTAAGCGGCAGAAGAACCGGCCACCATTCATGATCAGTCAGGTCTTTCTCAACGATACGACCCTGCGCGACGGCGAGCAGGCACCCGGCGTTGCCTTCACGGTGGCGGAAAAACTTGCGATCGCCGAGTCGCTTGCGGCAGCCGGCGTGCCTGAGATCGAGATCGGCACGCCGGTCATGGGCGCCGACGAGAGCGACGCAATTCGCGCCGTGGTCGCGCGGAGTCTCCCGGTGCGGCTCACGGCCTGGTGCCGGATGATCTCACAGGATCTCGATGCAGCGGTCGAGAACGGCGTCCGCGCCGTCAATCTTTCGTTGCCCGCATCGGATATCCAACTTGCCGCCAAGCTCGGCCTCGATCAGGCAAGAACGCTCCAGCTTCCGCTGTCCTATGGGCTATGACGCCCAAAACCTTGCGGAGATCAAGGCGCGCAATCCGGCCGCAGCCGGCCCGTCTTCTCATTGGTGCTGGCGGCAAGACCTCGGTCGGGGCCGAGCGCAAGGTCGAGGGCCAATGCAGAGATAGTCGAGCCCATCCCGCTCGCCCAGCGCTGCGGGCATTGGCGCCCGTGCGCCACGCCCGGCCTGGGCACCGGATGCCCAGTCCTGTCGACGAAGCGATTGCCTCGCTGACTCAGCGCATTTCGTTTACCAACCGCGGATTTCGCGACTGCAAAACAGAGCGTATCTGATCCCACAGTGCAACAAGGGAGAATGCAATGAGTTGTTTCGCTGACAGACGTCCCATCGATTTCACCAATATCCTCACGCGACTGAAAGGCCTGTCGTCCGCGGAGGAGTTCTTCGCTGTCCTTGGCGTCTCGTATGATCCGAAGGTGCTCAATGTTTCACGGCTCCATATCATGAAGCGTATGGGCCAATATCTTGCAGAGGAAGATTTCTCCGGTCTGCCCGACCAGGTGATCGCCGCGCGCGTCTGCGCCATGCTGGAACGCGCCTACGAGGACTTCGCGGTTTCCTCGCCGCTCACGCATCGGATTTTCAAGGTGCTCAAAGACCACGATCCGGACAAACCTCACACGCCGGGCCGGACATTCGTTCCGTTCGAATCCGTCCTGAAGCGGTTCGGCAGGGAATAAGTGCGACATTGTTGCGACGCGACAATGTCAAGAAGCCGACAATTCGGGCATCGCAACGGCGCCTTCAGAAATGACCAGCCGAATTTCAGGGAAAAGAGGCCGCAAAACACTTGGCACAAATGATGCAGCCAAGAACTCGCACCGCCGGCCCGCATCGGGATAACAGCGTAGAGAACGCCAATGCACATCGTCGTCAGCATCAAGCAGGTGCCGGACTCGGCTCAGATACGGGTCCACCCGGTGACGAACACCATCATGCGCCAGGGTGTGCCGACCATCATCAACCCTTACGACCTATTTGCCCTGGAAGAAGCACTCAGGCTACGCGACGCTTATGGTGGGGAGGTCACAGTGCTCACTATGGGTCCACCCATGGCAGAGGACTGCCTGCGCAAGGCGCTCGGCTACGGCGCTGATCGCGCGGTGCTTTTGACCGACCGCTATTTTGCCGGTTCCGACACACTGGCGACCTCCTTTGCTCTTTCCCAGGCAATCGCGAAGATTGGCGAGACATTCGGCCCGCCGGACGTGGTCTTCACGGGCAAACAGACGATCGACGGCGACACCGCCCAAGTCGGGCCCGGCATCGCCAAGCGTCTCGATCTCTTTCAACTCACCTATGTCGCGAAAATCGCCTCCATCGATCTTGCTGCCCGCGAGATCACGGTCGAGCGCCGTTGCGAGGGCGGCACCCAGAAGCTCAAGAGCAGGCTGCCTTGCCTCATCACGATGCTGGAAGGCACAAACGAGATGCGCCGGGGCTCGATCGAAGACGCCCTGTGTGCCGCGCGCAGCCGGATTGTGAAATGGAGTGCGGCCGAGGCCGGCATTGAAGACCTCACCAAATGCGGCTTGCGTGGCTCGCCGACCGTCGTCAAACGCGTTTTCGCCCCTACCCCGCGGTCGGAAAAGGCGGTGCAAATTGACACCGCCGAGAAGACGCTGCGCGATCTCGCCGACGAACTGATTGGTGCAATTTTCACCCGCCAGCCGGCACTGGAACCGGAACTCGCCTTCGAAGCCGCGTGACGGCAAGGAGCAGACCATATGTCGAGCGCGAACCCAGACACCCCTCGCCCGCCCGCCGGCCGTGCCGGGATGAAGAAGGAGCTGCCCGAGCGTTTCAGGGACTATCGGCACGTTTGGGTTTTCATTGAGCTCGAACGCGGCCAGGTCCATCCCGTATCCTTTGAACTGCTTGGTGAGGGCCGCAAGCTGGCGGACAAACTTGGCGTCCAGCTCGCGGGCGCTGTGCTCGGACCGCCTGGAGAAGCCACCCAGAACGCAGTCGCCGAGGCCTTCGCCTATGGGGCCGACCTTGTCTACTTCGTTGAGGCGCCGCTGCTCGCCGACTATCGCAATGAGCCTTTCACCAAGGCAATGACGGATCTGGTTGATACTTACAAACCCGAGATCCTGCTTCTCGGTGCGACCACGCTCGGCAGGGATCTCGCCGGTTCCGTCGCGACGACCTTGCTGACAGGGCTAACGGCCGACTGCACCGAACTCGACGTGGATGCCGACGGTTCACTCGCCGCGACCCGTCCGACTTTTGGGGGTTCCTTGCTATGCACGATCTACACGCTCAATTACAGGCCGCAGATGGCGACGGTGCGACCGAGGGTCATGCCCATGCCGCAGCGGGCACACAGAGCGATGGGGCGTGTCATCGCGCACGAGCTGTCACTAGCCGAGGATGAAATCGTCACGAAAGTGCTTGGGTTCCTTCCGGATAGCCAGTCCGGGACCGCCAATCTCGCCTATGCCGATGTGGTGGTTGCGGGAGGACTCGGTCTCGGCGGGGCGGAGAACCTGCAGCTTGTGAAGAGTCTCGCGCGAGCGATCGGCGCCGAATTTGGCTGTTCGCGGCCGCTGGTCCAAAAGGGCTGGATGCCGGCCGATCGACAGATCGGCCAAACTGGCAAGACAATCCGGCCGAAGCTTTACATAGCGGCCGGTATATCCGGCGCCATCCAGCACCGCGTGGGAGTTGAGGGAGCCGATCTTATCGTGGCCATCAACACCGACCCGAACGCGCCAATTTTCGATTTCGCTCACCTCGGTATCGTCACCGATGCGGTTCGCTTTCTGCCCGCACTGATCGAGGCCTTCACCCGGCGGCTTTCGCCGCACAGTCGCGACAAGCTTGCGAGCTAAGGGAGTTGGAGATGATCAAGGAAGAGTTCGATGCCATTGTCATCGGCGCCGGCATGTCCGGGAACGCAGCTGCCTACACTATGGCAAGCGACGGCTTGAAGGTACTCCAGTTGGAGCGAGGTGAATATCCGGGCTCCAAGAACGTCCAGGGCGCCATCATGTACGCGAACATGCTGGAGAAGATCGTCCCGGATTTCCGGGATGATGCACCGCTCGAGCGGCATCTGGTTGAACAGCGGCTCTGGGTGATGGACGAGACCTCCCACACCGGGATTCACTATCGGTCGGACGACTTCAACGAGGTGAAGCCCAACCGCTATACGATCATTCGTGCCCAGTTCGATAAATGGTTTTCACGCAGGGTGCGCGGGGCCGGCGCGACGGTTCTGTGCGAGACGACGGTGACGGAACTCGTCCGCGACGCCAAGGGCAAGGTGATCGGCGTCCGCACGGATCGGGCCGGCGGAGCGATCTACGCGGACGTAGTTGTTCTTGCAGAAGGTGTCTGCGGGTTGCTTGGCACGCGGGGCGGTCTGCGCAAGATGCTGAAGCCGGAAGCGGTGGCACTCGCAGTCAAGGAGATGCATTTCCTGCCCGAAGAGGTCATTGAGCAGCGGTTCGGGGTCAAAGGGAGTGAAGGCTGCGTGATCGAGGCAGTCGGCACGATATCCCACGGCATGGCCGGGCTCGGGTTCCTCTACACCAACAAGGAATCGATCTCACTGGGTATCGGCTGCCTCGTCTCGGATTTCGCCGCGAAGATGGAGAGCCCTTACGCCCTTCTCGACGCGCTAAAAAACCATCCTTCGATCCGGCCGCTGATCGCCGGTTCGGAGGTGAAAGAATACGCGGCGCATCTCATCCCCGAAGGTGGCTACAAGGCTATTCCGCAGCTCTTTGGCGACGGTTGGGTCGTTGTCGGCGATGCCGCGCAATTGAACAACGCCGTTCACCGTGAGGGTTCGAACCTCGCCATGACCTCCGGTCGCATTGCGGCTGAGGCTATCATCCAGGTGAAAAGACGCAACGATCCGATGACCAAACGGAACCTCGCCCTTTACAAGACAATGCTGGAGAAATCCTTCGTAGTCAAAGACCTGCGGAAATACAAAGACATGCCAGCTTTACTCCACACCAACGCCCGCAATTTCTTCACGACCTACCCGCGGCTGATGTCGCAAGCCGCGCAGAACTTCATGCGTGTCGACGGCACGCCAAAGATCGAAAAGGAAAAAGCGACCACGGCAGCCTTCATCAAGGCGCGCTCGCGGTTGGGGCTGGTCAGCGACGCGATCCGCCTGGCATTGGCGTGGCGGTGAGGCACTGACGACATGACGAACCCAGGGACAAAATTACGTGTCGAGGACAAGCTTTACCAGAACCGCTATCTGGTGGACTCCGGCCGTCCGCATATAAAGGTGCGACCGCACAAGCAGCCAAGCGCGAATCTGCTCGCGCTGACCCGCGTCTGTCCAGCGAAATGCTATGAGTTGAACGACAAAGGTCAAGTTGAAATCACCGCCGATGGCTGCATGGAGTGCGGCACCTGCCGCATTTTGTGCGAGACCAGTGGCGAGATCGAATGGAATTATCCGCGCGGTGGCTTCGGTGTCCTCTTCAAGTTCGGATGATCGGCGTTCGCACCGTTGATGGGTGTGCACCTGTGTACTCCTGACGTTACGACCGAGCGCCAACCTTTGCTTGCACCATATCGCAAAAGGGAGGATCGGGTGAACACTGTGCTTCCAGAATTGAAAAGGAAAAGGCGCTTGGGAGGAGCACCCTGGACCACAACCGCTGAGGTGTTTCCATGGCTCACATACGGCCGGATGATCGGGTCAACGGAGTAGGATCTCGAGACACCCTCCGCGAGCCGTCCAGCGATGCGATGTCCCAAGCTGATGTCTGGCTCAGGGGAATCTACGAGATATCGAAGGCCCTGACCGCTCCCGCCCGGCTGGACATTACGCTTGCCAATGTCGCGAATATACTCCCATCTTTTGTGCAGATGCGTCACGGAGCAATCGTTGTACTGGACGCTGAAGGTGAGCCGGAGATTGCCGCGAGTGCTGGCAACCCCGATACCGCCCGATCAGGCACTCACCCCACCATACCACAGGCCGTAGTGGACGAGATCGTCGCTACGGGGACGCGGCTCGTCATACCTGACCTCGGCACATCCGAGCTATTTCAGGATGACCTTGAAACTTATCCAAGCGGCAATTCCCTCCCAATTGCCTTCATTGGCGTCCCGGTGAAGGCTGAGCATAAGATCCTTGGCATGTTGTCGATCGACCGCGTAAGAGACAGCGCCACCGGCTCCCGCTACGATGAGGACATAGGATTCCTGACGATGGTCGCCAACCTGGTCGGCCGAACTATTCGCCTCCATCGCGCCCTGACTACGGATCGTGAGCGGCGCGTCGATGAGCAATGGATACCGGAGAATTCGCGCGATGAGGACAGGACCGACCCCGTCCCCCACCCGCCTGTCAAAATGGACGGGATCATCGGGGAAAGTCCCGCTCTTAAGCAGGTGCTCGAAACCGTCTCCATAATAGCAAGGACGAATTCCACCGTGCTTCTGCGTGGCGAAAGCGGAACCGGCAAGGAATTTTTCGCGCAGCTCATCCATAAGCTTTCACGCCGGAGGAGGAAGTCTTTCGTCAAATTGAACTGCGCCGCCCTGTCGGAAAGCGTTCTGGAGTCGGAGCTGTTCGGGCATGAAAAAGGTGCCTTCACAGGGGCAATTTCCCAGCGCGCCGGCCGTTTTGAACTGGCAAACGGGGGAACGCTTCTACTCGACGAAATCGGCGAGATTTCGCCTGCTTTTCAAGCCAAGCTGTTACGCGTCTTGCAGGAAGGCGAACTGGAGCGTGTTGGCGGTACCAAGACGCTGCAGGTCGACGTGCGACTTATATGCGCCACCAACAGGGACCTCGAGACGGCTGTCGTAAACGGGGATTTCAGGGCCGACCTTTATTATCGCATCAATGTGGTGCCAATCATCCTGCCTCCGCTCAGAGAGCGACCGGGGGATATTCCTCGCCTTGCGAACGCCTTCCTCGAACGATTCAACAAGGACAACCATCTCGAACTCGCCTTCGCGCCGTCGGCGCTCGAGTTTATCTCGCAATGCTACTTCCCTGGTAACGTCCGCGAATTGGAGAACTGCGTGCAAAGGACGGCCACGCTAGCGCGTTCCAGGACAATCGCTCCGTCGGATTTTGCCTGCAACAATAACCAATGCCTGTCTTGGCTCCTCTGGAAAAGAGCCGATCATTCGCACAGCGGCAATACCGGCGACGAGCGCACTCGAAGCAACATTACGCCCATTGGATCGCGGATCCCGGCCGGGCGCTTCGGCACCGCACAGGACAACGTATTACCTCATACGGCCGCCCCTCCAAACGATCCTGCTTTTCCTGCAATAGGCCCGCGCCTGACGGAACGCGACCGGCTGATCGACGCGATGGAGAAGGTCGGCTGGGTTCAGGCCAAGGCCGCTCGTATCCTCGGCGTGACGCCGCGGCAAGTCGGATACGCTTTGCGCCGACATGGTATCGAGGTGAAGAAATTCTAGCGTTCTCTCATGACGTCGAGAACAAGACCACACACTGCGCCAGCTACGCGAGAATCCGTCCGAGCGCGAGCCAAACCTGCGCGAGGCGTCTGACGATCGTCACACCCTTCATCGCGGCGACGCCGGGCCTTTCCCGGCGTCTTGACGAGCGTAAAGGGGACGCACCGACTCTCCCAACCCGAACCATGCCGACACAGGGATCCGGCGGCAACTTCACCACGGACGAGTTCGCCGTCGCTGAGACCTACATCTTCGTCGGAGACCGGTCGAGAAGGTTGTGCCGAGGCGATCACCAGTGAAGGATCGACACGGGATTTCTCTTTCGAAATGATGTCCGGCCGGAGTCGTCTTCCTCACGTTCTGCGCGTAGCCACTGTCGGAAGTCCGACAAAGCGATGTCGGAGCAACGCCTTGTTATCCGACGCGAAAAGCCAATTCGTGATCATAGTGCCAGCTTTTTGAGTTGGCATTGCGCTTGCGTTTTGAACTGCGACGTTAACCCGCAACGGAGCCGTTCGATGTCCGCACCGGTAATTTCGGTTGAGAGCCTGACCGGCGCAAGGTTCTCCGACCAGTTGCTGGCGAGCGCGAATTCGGGTGGCTGCGCATCTTCCTCCTGCGGGTCGTCGACAAGGCCGGACGATGTGGATCCGGCTATCTGGGACAAGATCAAGGATCACCCGTGCTTTTCAGAAGAGGCGCATCACTATTTCGCGCGCATGCACGTCGCCGTCGCGCCGGCCTGCAATGTCCAGTGCAACTACTGCAATCGCAAATATGACTGCGCCAACGAAAGCCGGCCCGGGGTTGTCTCGGAAAAGCTGACGCCCGATCAGGCGGTACGCAAAGTTATCGCGGTCGCCAACGAAGTGCCGCAGCTTTCCGTGCTTGGCATCGCCGGACCGGGCGATGCCTGCTACGACTGGGAGAAGACGAAGGCAACGTTCGAACGCGTCGTCAGGGAAATCCCCGACGTCAAGCTCTGCGTCTCTACGAACGGGCTCGCGCTGCCGGACCACGTCGACGAGCTTGCCGACATGAATGTCGATCACGTGACGATCACGATCAACATGGTCGATCCGGAAGTCGGCGCAAAGATCTATCCCTGGATCTTTTACGACCATCGCCGCTACGTCGGCGTCCAAGCCGCCAGGATTCTGCACGAGCGGCAGATGCTGGGGTTAGAGATGCTGAGCGCGCGCGGCATCCTCACCAAAATCAATTCGGTGATGATCCCTGGAGTGAACGACCAGCACCTGATTGAGGTGAATAAGTGGGTCAAGCAGCGCGGCGCGTTCCTGCACAATGTCATGCCTCTGATTTCCGACCCGGCGCACGGCACGTACTACGGACTGACCGGGCAGCGCGGTCCAAATGCAATGGAGATGAAGGCTCTTCAGGATCGTCTTGAAGGCGGCGCCAAGTTGATGCGCCACTGCCGGCAGTGCCGGGCAGATGCCGTCGGCCTGCTGGGTGAGGATCGTGGCCAGGAATTCACACTCGACCAGATTCCCGGCGAGCTCACCTACGATGCCGGCAAGCGCGAAGCCTATCGAGAGCTGGTCGCGGACGAGCGCCGTGATCGCTTGGCGGCCAGGAGCGAAGCGATCGGAATGGTCAAGACAACGAGCTCCGGCAAGTCCCTCCTCGTTGCGGTGGCGACTAAGGGCGGCGGCCGCGTCAACGAACACTTCGGCCATGCCAAGGAATTCCAGGTGTATGAAGCGTCGCCGATAGGGATCAACTTTATCGGGCACCGCAAGGTTGAGCAGTATTGCCTTGGGGGTTGGGGCGAGAACGCCACTCTCGACGGCGTCATCGCTGCGCTGGAAGGCATAGACGTCGTGCTTTGCGTCAAGATTGGAAATTGCCCCAAGGATCAGCTCGCGGACGCCGGTATCCGAGCAACCGACGCTTACGGCCATGACTATATCGAAACGGCAATCGGCGCGATTTACGCCGCCGAGTCCGGCGTCCCGGCACTCGCGGCGATCGCCTGAGCCGTCTCATTCCACCCGAACCAGGAGGCAAAATGGCTTTCAAGATTATCGCATCCCAATGCACGCAATGCGGCGCCTGCGAATTCGAATGCCCCTCCGGTGCGATCAAGTTCAAAGGCGAGAGCTACGTGGTCGAGCCGCAGAAGTGCACCGAATGCGAGGGGGTCTTCGATACGCAGCAATGTGCCTCGGTGTGTCCGATGCCGAAGACCTGCGTTCCTGCCTGACTCCAATTGCGCGGTACCGACACAGGCTGTCTCTGGGGAATGCCTGAGCGCCTCTTCGAACTGTAGCCTCAAAAGAACAAGGAACCGGCCATGTGGCTCGCACGCGAACAGGAGGTCGAAATCCGCAGGCCTCCCCAATTTAGGCCGGGAGAGCGGGTCCGTGCCACTCGTCACGTTAGGAATGACGGCACCTATCCTGGCAGGGAGATCGGCGAAAATCTCGTGCGCAAGGGCGAAGAAGGTTACGTGCGAGACATTGGCACGTTTCTCCAGCAGTTCTTCATCTACGCGGTCGAATGGATCGACCGTGGGACGGTCGTCGGCATGCGAGCGCGTGAATTGACGAGCCTCGACAAAGCCGACGCTCCCTGCAGTGCCGAAGAAAACGCCAATAAAGGAACGGCCGCATGAAAGTAATGATCCGCAGGACCGAGGCCGGGTTGTCGGCGTATGTCCCCAAAAAGGATCTCGAGGAGCCGATTATCAAGTTCGAGAACCAGGACCTGTGGGGCGGGGTCGTAACGCTCAGGAACGGCTGGCGGCTCCTCCTTCCCGATCTTCCGCCGCATACGCGGCTGCCGATCACCGTCGAGGCAAGGAAGCTTTCCGACGGGGACTGATGCCGCCCGTCAATGAGAGGCGTCAAGAGGAAACGAGCATGAACACGATCCCGACCTCGGGCCACCTAGTCGTCGTCCGGGACAGTTTTGCCCGAAAGCTGCTTGGGCTGGCCAGACGAGCATTAGTCTCCGATCAGGTGATCCCGTATCTCGGTCCGGGTCTCCTCCGGCTCAGCTCTGCTGAGCCGCCTGTACCGTGTACCCCCGAAGCCGTTGCCGAGGCACTCAACACGCGGGCGCCAGCCCCCTCGAAGATCCGCACCAATATGTGGTCGGTCGCGCAGTTCATCGAACAGCGCCGGCATCGCCGCACACTTCAAGCTTGGATGACTGATATATTTGCGGGGCCGGCGGCGCCGAGCATCCTCCACGCCTGGCTCGCAAAACTCCCGCTCTCCCTCATCATCGACAGCTGGTACGAAGGCGCCATGCGCGCGGCGCTGGCAGAGGCCGGCCGAACCGACGTCGTCGAGATACAAGGCGTTACACGGGCGAACGAAGTTGGCGACATTTGGACCAGAACTTACGACTTGTCGGGAAGGGAACTCGAGGCTGGAGCAGCGACAAAGACGGTTCTCTATGCGCCACATGGCAGTATTAGGCCGGCCGCAAATTTCCTCATCGCCGATTCCGACTATGTCGAAGCCCTGACTGAAATCGATATCCAGACGCCTATCCCTGACGTGGTCAAGGAACGACGCGTCGACCGGGGCTTTTTCTTCGTCGGCTGCCGCTTCAATGATCAGATGCTGCGCACTTACGCCAGGCAGATCATGAAGCGCTCAGAAGGCCCCCGTTACGCGATAATGGACGGGCAAACGCTGACCAGAAACGAAGCCCGTTTCCTTGCGGCAAGCGGGATCACGGTGATTGACATGCCAGCGAGCGAAGCCGTGGCGCAACTCGCCGGATCAGCGTCTTGAGCCGATGGTGGCCTGGATCAACTTGAGGACGCCTTGATGTGAGTCGACCGGCTTGCTTCCGAAGGCCCAAAATTAAGTCGGGGACACTCCGTGGGCAGTGATGCTGTTGGCACGACCTCTCTCAAATCGTCCGCGCATGTGAAAGCGGCCGGGTGGGGCCGGGGCTTGAGCACGCTGCTGCGCATGACGCGAATGAATTTGAGGCACCCGTGGCAGGTCGCGCTAGCTATCGGATCGACGATCATAGCCGTGATCCTGCAGTTGCTAATTCCCCGGCTTCTCGGCTGGGCTGTCGACCAGACCCAGGTGGCAATCGGGAGTGGTGTCACGGGGACGGCTGCAGAACAAGCGCTATGGACTCCGGCTCTCCTGCTTCTCGCCGCGAGTACGCTACGCGGCCTCTTCACGATGGCGCAAAACTATTTTGCCGAAGCCGTCGGGCATCACGTCGCATATGAACTGCGGCTGGCTTGTTACGATAAGGTCCAGCGCCTCAGCTTTTCCTTTCACGACCGGGTGCATTCAGGCGACCTGATCACTCTCGGCATCCTCGATCTCGACGGCGTGCGGATGTATTTTTCCACCGTCCTGGTTCGCTTGCTTCTGCTCACTATGCTGATCGGGATCGGCGCCTACATGATGATCTCAACCGACTCGGTGCTCGGTCTCATCGCGCTAAGCTTCGTGCCTTTCGTAGCCTGGCGATCGTCGGTCACGCAGCTTAAGCTACGCGTCATCTGGCTCGACCTGCAGGAGCGGCTTTCCGTCCTAGGCCGCGTGATGGAGGAAAATCTCGCGGGCATCCGCGTTGTCCGGGCGTTTTCGGCACAAGCCTATGAAATGGTAAAGTTCGACCGCGCCTCGAAAAACGCGCTCAAACTCGCCCACGAGCAGGTTGACGTTTACGTGCCCAATACGTCGGCAATGACCCTGGCCTTCTTTTTCGCCATGGGGTTGGTCCTCTGGATCGGTTGCAACAAGGTCATCGCCGGCCAGATCAGCCTTGGGACGCTCACGATGTTTCTGGCCTTCATGACGATCCTGCAAATGCCCGTCCGCCAGATCGGTCTGATGGTCAACGGCTTCGCCCGCGCCTACACTTGCGGTTCGCGCCTCTTCGGTCTGCTCGACCAGGACATCACGATCAGGGATGCTTCCACCGCCAGACCGCTTGAAATCGGGGAGGGCACTCTGCGCTTCGACAATGTCTCGTTTGCATATCCCGGCACCGGAAACCGCGCCATTCTGAAGAATATCACCTTTAGCGCCCGTAGGGGCGAGACGATCGCGATCGTGGGTCCGCCTGGTTCGGGAAAATCGACAATGGCTCACCTGATCCCCCGCTTTTACGATGTCACTGGGGGCACCATCATGCTTGACGGGCAGGACATCCGCGGGGTTACCCTCGCCACGCTTCGCCAGGCGGTCGCCGTCGTACAGCAAGATGCATTCCTGTTCACTACCACCATCGAGAACAACATCGCCTATGGCGACCCCTGGGCGAAGGAACAGCGGATCGAGCGAGCTAGCGAATCCGCCCAGTTGCACAATTACATTCTTGGCCTCCCCGCGGGCTACAAGACGGTCGTCGGCGAACGTGGCGCCTCTCTCTCTGGCGGCCAGCGCCAGCGTCTCACCATGGCTCGCACGATGATGTTGCGCCCATCAATCGTCATTTTCGACGACTCAATGGCCGCGATCGACGCCGCCACAGAGCAGCGCATCCGCGCGGCGATACGGCGTTTCGCCAAGGATAGGGTGACGATCATCATCGCCCACCGGCTGAGTTCACTCAAGCACGCCGACCGGATTCTGTTTGTCGACAACGGCGAGATCGTGGAACGCGGCACCCATCAAGAGCTTTTGGCCAAGCGAGGACGCTATAAGGCCCTTTATGATCTTCAGTTGCGCCCGGGAGATGACATTGCGACCACGTTTGGAGGCGCGCCCTGATGGCCAAGCGGCACGCCAACGAACTCGAAATCGAACCGAATGATAGCGGTAGACGCCCTCCGCGCGCGGTCGTCGGGTCCCATCGCATCGAGGAGGAGATCTTTGGCCGGGCTTTCGACAAGAACATCATTCGCCGCATATGGGCCTTCGTTCGTCCCTACCGAGCCATGGCGGTCGTCTCGCTTGCCGCATTGCTGATTTTCACTGGCACGCAGCTTCTCATCCCGCTGATCATCCGCTACGCGATCGACCACGCCATAACTCCGGCAGGCGCCGATGCCTCCGCCCTCCTTGAGGCCGCCGTCGCGTTTGCGCTTGCCATTCTGGTTAATTTCGGCGCCGCCTACGCGCAAGAAACCGTGGTAGGGAAAATGGCCGAGAACGTCCTCTTCGACATCCGCCGCGCCATGTTTGCCCATCTGCAGAAGGCATCGCTCTCCTTCATGGACAAGACCGAGGTAGGACGCCTGATGTCTCGCCTTCAGGGCGACGTCAACTCTATCCACGAATTTCTCGAAAACTCGATCTACTCCGTAGGCGACATTGCGCTTCTCTTCGGCATCATCTTCGTAATGCTGTCGGTCAACTTCAGCCTCGGCTTTCTGACGCTCTCGGTCTTGCCGGCCCTGTTGATTATCCGCATCGTGTGGCTGCCGCGTGCCCGCGAGGCCTTCATGGCTGCACAAGAGACCAATTCAGTCGTCAACGGCGCATTGGCCGAAGCGATTCAAGGCGTCCGAACCGTCCAGTCCATGGACCGCCAGTACGTCAACTACGTATTGTATGACGACAAGGCACATGCCGACCTCACGACTCACCTGACCGCTGCCAGGTATGCACAGGTCATGGTCCCGATCGTCGATGGCCTCACCGGCCTCGCCATGGCTGTCGTCATTGTGGTCGGCGGCTCCATGATCATGAATGGCCGCGTCGATGTGGGCGTATTGGTTGCCTACATATTCTATATCCAACGCTTCTTTGACCCAATTCGCTCACTAACTCTGCAATATTCCGTCATGCAGCGCGCAATGGCCTCCGGCAAGCGCCTGACCGATGTGCTCGACGTCAGGATCGAGATCCAGGACAAACCGGATGCCAGGATCCTTGCGCCCGAAATGGACGGCTCGGTCGAGTTCAGGAGCGTCACGTTCGGGTACGATCCCAAACAGCCGGTGCTGAAAAACGTCTCTTTCCGGGTCAATCCCGGCGAGACGGTCGCCTTGGTCGGGCCGACCGGCTCTGGTAAATCGAGCGCGATGGCCCTCGTCCACCGCTTCTATGATGTTCAGCAAGGCCAAGTGCTGGTTGGCGGACATGATGTGCGCGATCTCACCCAGGAATCGCTCGGCACTCAGATCGCTATGGTGCTGCAGGAGCCGTTTCTGTTCACCGGGACGGTTTTTGAGAATATCCGCTACCACAAGACGGAAGCCACGCGGGAGACGGTGATCGAGGCCGCCAAGCTGGTCGGCGCCCACGACTTCATCATGAGACTTCCCGACAGGTATGAAACCCAACTCGGCGAACGCGGCGGCAACCTTTCTCTCGGTCAGCGCCAGCTTGTCAGTTTCGCCCGCGCTCTCGTCGCAGACGCCAAGATCCTTGTTCTTGACGAGGCCACCGCCAGCATCGACAGCTACACGGAAATGGTGATCCAGAAGGCTCTCAGAAAGCTCCTTGAAGGCCGGACTGCGCTTGTCATCGCTCACCGTCTCGCCACAATCCGTGGTGCCGATCGCATCATCGTGCTTCAGAACGGCCAGGTTATTGAGACCGGCAACCATGAAAAACTGATGGCAATGGGCGGGCTCTATTCCAAACTCTACAATCTGAACTACTCGTCATTCGACGACATTCCCGAAGAGGAAGCCGATCCGACCGGACAAGCCGCCTCTCGTACCTGATGCTCCTTGAGAGCCGTATCTGACCGTCCAGGGGCACCGGCGAAAGCGCGGACAGCGATTGCGCTAAATCCCGGGCGGCCATGGGAACCTGATCATCACCGGCCAGACCGGAACCGGCAAGTCGTGGCTGGCCGGCGCCTTCGGCCGGCAAGCGGCAGGGCTCGATCGTTTCGGTGCTCTATGTGCACGTGCCGCCCTGTTCGAGGATTGCGCTCGCCCATCCCAGTGGACGCTTCCCACGCCTTCGACAAATTCACCCGCGCAACTACTCGTCCTCGATGGCTTCGAAACCCAATCCCTTACCGAGCAACAGCGCTCGCATCTGTTCGAAATCGCGAGGAACGATATCGCCGCACCGCCCAGGTCCCGGTGGCCAGATGGCACGACCTCATCGCACCTTCACCGTCGCCGACGCCATTCTCGAACGGATCGTGCAAACGCACACCGCACATCGCATGGTGCTCCAGGGCGACAGAATGCGGAGAGCAAAAAGGCCGCGCCCCTAAACCGGCCTCAAACCGGCGAAAGCAACCATCCGTGAACGCAAAAGGCACCCAAGGACGGTCGCCGCCAAACTGCCCGGAGATTGGCGAAACACTGTCCGGCTTTTGCGAAATGCGCATCGATGCCCAATCGGCACAGTTCACCAGGCAACATGGAGCTCCAGGTTTAGCGTCGAACCGCCTCACCAAATCATCTTACCCGAGCCGGACTTCCCATGACCTTCGCCCCTGCGGGAACATCTCGAGTGACCACGCTGCCAGCGCCGACGGCCGCATCATCGCCGATCGTGACGCCCGGCAGAATGATTGCTCCATTGACCTGCCACGGGTAATTTCCTCCATCTGAGATTAGAGTCCGGCCTCGATTGAAGGACGGACTGATGAAGAGAAAGCGGCTTACGGAAGAGCAGATCATCGCGGTTCTGCGTGAGCATGAGGCGGGAGCAAAGGCGGGCGACCTGGCGCGCAAGCATGGGATCTCCGAGGCGACGCTGTATAACTGGAAGGCGAAGTATGGCGGGATGGACGTCTGCGATGCCAAACGGCTGAAAGCCTTGGAAGACGAGAACGCGAAGCTGAAGAAGCTGCTCGCCGACCAGATGCTCGAAGCGTCGGCACTGCGCGAGTAGGGCCGCCGCCAAGCGCGAAGCCGTCGCGCATCTGCAGGCCGTCATGGGCGTGTCGGAGCGTCGGGCCTGTTCCTTCGTCGGTGCCGATCGCAAGATGGTCCGCTATCGGTCCCGGCGTCCGCCGGAGACGGAGCTGCGCACAAGGTTACGCGACCTCGCCAACGAGCGCCGCCGCTTCGGCTATCGACGCCTGTTCATTCTGCTCCAGCGAGAGGGCGAGCCATCAGGGATCGATCGCATCTACCGGCTCTACCGCGAGGAGGGCCTGACGGTGCGCAAGCGCCGGGCACGGCGACGAGCGGTCGGCACGCGGGCGCCGATCCTGGTTGAGGCGAAGCCGAACGCGCGCTGGTCGCTGGACTTCGTCCATGACCAGTTCGCCTGCGGGCGGCGGTTCCGGGTGACCTGATCGCCCGACGCGGCAAGCCGGAGTTGATCGTTTCCGACCACGGCACAGAGTTCACCTCGAACGCCATCCTCGCCTGGTCGAAGGATCATCGCGTCGAATGGCACTACATCGCGCCGGGCAAGCCGATGTAAAATGGCTACGTCGAATCCTTCAACGGCCGAATGCGCGACGAGCTGTTGAACGAGAGCCTGTTCTTTGGCCTCGACCACGCCCGCAGTGCCATTGCCGAATGGAGGCAGGCGCGAGGCCGCATTCCTCGCTCGGCTACCAGACCCCAGCGGCCTTCGCCGGAACCTCGCCGCAACCGGCTCCGACGCTGCGCTCAATGAAGGCTTCGCGTCTCCGCCGGTTGCTCAAACCAGGCCATACGGCGTAACAGAAACGGCCGAGGCTCTAATCGCCACCGGATGAAAGTTCAGTGGCAGGTCACTTGAGGCTCTTATAGCCGGTCTTGCGCGAGATGCCGAAATCCCGGCACAGCACCGCCATCTTCTCTCCATCCAGAACCCGCGCGACGAACTTCAGCAGCTCATCCATTTGGCTACACTCCTTCCAAAGCACCCTTGCTCTCCTTGCAAAGGGCCGAAAGTATAACCCATGGCTCCGGAATGAACTGTCACCCATCTCTCGGGAAGGGCACAGTCGTTTTGCTGGGCTTTCGAGCAAATCTGCCACTTGGTCCCACACCAATCTCCCACACAGCGCCAAATGCTGCTAGAAGCTGGTGACTTCCATAAAGGGGACTTTCAGGGCGGCACAGAGGCTTCTCATTGACGAGGAGTGGAGTCCGTTATCGCCGGATACAAGGTGGCATGGCGGCTTAGCACCATTTTGCGCACAATGGACGAGCGCTATGACGGGGACCTTTTCGTTTGCGGCAGCGTTTAACCGATGCCCTGAGGTCATAAAGATTTCATTGAGTGCGCCAGCGGCGACGTATACATCGGAATCGAGTTCGACAATTTCGATGTCCGACTCCAATATTTCATCGGCCAAGCTTTTGTCGAAGATGCGAATCTGGTCGAAAACCTCTTTGGGTACCGCAATGCGTTCGACTGTGGCTCGTTGGAACAGAGCGGCTTTCAGGTTTCCGCCAGCTTCGCTAAAATAGAGACATGCCTCTAGATCCAGCACAAAATTGATGCCGCTATAGGCCATGCCGTTATGGCCCCAGCCGGTTAACACCGATGGCGGCGATCTGCTTTATCGTACTTGGCTTCAGATTGGTGAGCCGGTACGCATCGAACTGAGAGATTGCCTTACTGTCGACGGCGGCAGTGAGCATGTTAGGCAGAAGATATCCGAACCTGGCAATCTGCGAGCTGATCCCACCGCCCCCGCTGGTTTCCTCACCTTCATCTTCTTCTTCGATCATGGGGATTTTAGACGGCAGCGTCGCAGACCACGCCCCGTAAAAGCCTTTGCTCAAGTCCAGATCAGAGACGCGTAAGGCGCTCGCCTGCTTACTGGCGCCAAATCGTCTGGAAAGGATATCAACGACGGCCCTGGGATCCCTTCCCGCGACCCTTTTGTAGGCTTGGGAAAATTCCTCTGCAGGCATCATGACCGAGGCAGTTACCGAGTTGCAGAATCTTTCAACCTGGTTGTTGAGAATGGCCGGGTCCGAAACTCCCGTTTTGCCAAGGAGCACATGCACTACTTCATGCATCAGTGTGAACAGCTTGGTAGCGGGCCGCTGTCCGGTTGTGTTCACGAAGATGATAGGAAAGTCACCGGTGGGAGAGTAACAAAACCCACGGAACGGGTCCGCTACCCTATCGCAGAGCACGATGATGCCTTTCCGCTCTAGCGATACACGCGTCTCTCTGAACGTCAGGGTCGGATCTACCGATCCGTCGGGGCGATGGACGGGGACATAGAGCGATTTCAGTAGCTTTTGCGCGGTCGACTGCTGATTGATGGTCACGCTATTCGTATTGGCGAACTTGGTGCAGTCTTCGAACGCTCGGTCCGCCAGGTAGGCGGCGATAGAACGAGCGCGCGCGATTCGCGTCAGTCCTGCCGATGTAAGAACCGCTGGCCTGTTATTGGCGGTGCGAAAATCGGGCATATTGGCGTCGATTTTTACGTTTTTGGCGAACAGGAACTGGACCGGTACAGCCAGAGCGGAGGCAAGTGAGAACGCCACCCGCTTGCTCACATCGGTCGGGGTCGTTTCAATTTCGGTCAGCAAATCTGGTCGGATATTCGCCTCAATCGCGACCGCTTCGATTGACAATCGTCGCGCGCCGCGGATGCTTTCGACGGCCGAAGGTCGGGGGGTAAGTTTCAATGGCATCTCAGTCGCTCGCAACAGAGTGTTTTCGGCTCAATGAGTTTTCCGGACTGCTTCAACTAGCATTCGGATTAAATTTGGCGCTGTCGATTTTCAAAGAGCTAGCAATTGTCCCTCGAGGCCCTCTTGCACGCCAGATCGCGGCAATCGAAACGTTAATCGCATCAAGAAAGGTGAGAAACCCCTCATCAGCCGGCAGCCTTCGGGCACGTTTGGAATCGGCAAAGCGAGAGATCGTAATCAATGACGATAGCTTGGCCACCTGGGTAACGTGTTGCGCGGCCGTCACATGCTTGTTCGGGCTGGCGGCCCTATATTGGTCGTTCTACGCTGCGGTGGACCAATCTTGCATGGGCGAGCCGCTTGCTCTCTTTACGACCATTGTGCATTTCGTTCCCCTCCCATTGGCTATTCTAATCCTCTACGCCAGAGCCCATTTTGTCTATAAAGACGTTTGGCAAAAGATCAATTTGCTTAAGCAAGATGCACTCGCATAACACTTGGCTGCCTCTAACACAGCGTCTCGCATGCCCTTCCGTCGCCATCGCGGTCCAGCCTGCCACCCCACGGACAGTTGCTGAGATACTACTGGGCTTCATCGCATGAGCTGATTTTCGAGCAAGTCCGCCGCGGCTGGCACGAGTAACTTTGCACTACCTGTCGGCTGATGATGCCGAGAGGCTGGCTGACGGCCGGTCGGGCATGGTCCGCTTGCTCAACGCGCCAATCCCATGGCGCCTCGAACTCGCCAGCCCAAAGACCGACCTTCGCCGCCTTGGCCTTCGCCTGCTGCCCTGCATAGCCGCCTTGGCTGTAACGGGGCCAGTCGAGCGCCTGGCCGTTCTCCACCAGCCACGAGGCAACGCTTTTCCCGTCGGCCCGCGAGCAGTCGGCAAGAAAGCGGCCGTAGCGGTCCCAAGCGACAAAAGTGCACCGGACCGGCCTCGAGGCTGCCAGGAAGGTGTCAAGGGCGGCGGCGGACTTCGCACCGCACTGGTAGCGGAAGCCCTTGGCGTCATCGCACTGTTGCGCGGCCTCCGGGGCGTCGATTCCACTGAAACGAATACGCTGTCCGCGGATTTCGATCGTATCGCCGTCGATTACGGAAGCAACACCCGCTATCGGAGCGGGAGCCGGGCCGATCCATTTCACTGCTTCTTGGAAACCGTCGGTGTGCTGCAGGAAGTACTGTGTCGCGAATGCGGCCACTGCCGCGATGGTCACATACACCAGCCGCATCGGCACGCCCGAGAGTAGTCGCGCACGATACCGCCTTAAGCCAGCGCGCTTCCTCCACTGGCCAGACCGATTACTATATCGAGATTTTGTCCAAGTCCCCGCTCCCTCGGGAACAATGCGTTTTTTGCTCCGGAGAGTCCAGTGGGCCTTCACGGTCGCGCGGACAGGTCCGTGGCAAGAGCGTTCGGCTTCGTGGTCATGAAGCCATTGACCTCGTGGTCGCCGGGACCACCTTCCTGGGCCTTGCGCACCCCCAACAAGGAACGCGACGGCCCACCCGATCGTTGACGTCTTTTGGTCGAGCGGCCGTCATGCCATCCACCTCGATACGCAAAACGGAATACGATCCGGACAGCAGAATCCTTTCGGTGTGGCTCGTCGCCGGCGGCAAACGATACGAGTTTGAGGACGTCCCACCGGAGACCCTTTGCCGCGTTCAAGGCCGCGTTTGCCAAGGGCCGCTTCTTCAACGACCACACATCCGCAATCACTTCCGCTACCGTCTGGTTGGCCCCGCGGTCGACTGAGCAGCATCTGCGGAATCTTTTGGCAATGAGGCGGCTCATTCATCGCGGCTCCCCGGCAGCCCTTTGCGAGGCAAGGTCGGACATCGGAACGAAAGGCGGATTCGCGAATTCTACTGCTAGATAATCGGAATCGTCGCCCATGAGGCTCGCGACCCTCCACCTTGAAACTGCGAGATACGGCGATGTATATCGCGCCGAAAGGCTCGCGCGGCTGAGGCAGCAAATGATCCGGCACATCAAGCGCACTGACGCCTCGGCTCAAAAAGTCGAGCAAGCGCTGACTATTTTGGCCGAAGCAAACGCACCCATGGACCGGCTCGCGCGGCATCAGTAGGGCCGCGCCTATGTGCGCTCACGCCCGACGACGTAGGGAACGAGGCTGCTGCCAAAGAGGAGGGGCTGCTACGCTCCTCTACTCTAGCGCTCAATACTTCCAACCGCCGGTTGGTAGACGCGTCCCGACGGCGTGCATAGGTTTTCGGTTCACCGGGCACACTACCCCCGCCCACACCCCTGTGCCTGGTGAACGACTTCGAAGTCTCGCCCGCCGTGCCGAAAGGTGCGGCGGGCTTTTTTTGTTGTCCGAGATATCCTGAATCATATTAGTTGCGCAGAATGTTTTTGCCGGAGGGGGTGGTATGCCGATTAATCGAAAGGCTAAAGAATTTGGCGTCTTCAGTGCATCCGAAGTAGCTACGCTGGGCCGCGTGTTCGACCGGCTCAAGAGGGAGGGCGACTCCGAACATCTCCGTGAGGCTCTCGCGTCCCGGATCCTGGCAAATTATGCGGCCGGTATCACTGACGAGGACAAACTTGTCTCAGCGTCAAAGCTGCCGTTGGGTCGGTAGGCGCAACGCAAATAGGCCCTGCTTTCACCGCCTTTTTCGAGCGGAGGCCATCGATCCCGCGCATCGCGCTGGCTACTCATGAATCGAATTCGGCAGGAAAAGAAATGCTCTCCCTCATCCTTCACGGGTTCGCCGTGTCGCGTGCCAGTGATCGGCGGCCCCAGGTCGGAAAATTTGGTCATTGAGTCGGCAATGCCTTCGCGGCCTCAGTCAGAGTTGCCCGATCGCTGCCGTGCTCGCGGATAAGCTCGCGCACCTGCTCCGGCGTGATGTTGTTCTGCAGAGCGAAAAACCTCACCTCATAATCATCGTCCGCCGACACCTTGTTGCGATCCCGAAGATCGCGCTTGCTCTTATCATCCGCCATTTCGTCCTCCTGGTGGATTTCGATTAATGGGAACGCTGGCCGGCATATTTTGTTTCCGCAGCCCTGCGGAATCACGTTCCGTTCACTCTGGCTAATATAAGCCTGGTGCCTAGAATCGAATAAGTGCGTAAAATTGTAAGTACCGGCGTCGGCCGGCTCGAGTTCATTCCGCCGATGATGCCTACCTTGGTAGCAAAGCCGCCCCAAGGCGATGACTGGATGCATGAAGCCAAATTCGACGGCTATCGCTCCCAGATCATCGTCGACGCCGGCGGTGCACGGATTTTCACCCGCCGCGGACTCGACTGGACCTCCAAATACCGCGATCTGGTCGAGGCAGCCAAAGGTCTCAACGTACAGAACGCCATCGTCGACGGCGAAGTCGTCGTCTTGAATGAGGCTGGCCTTTCGGATTTTGCCGCGCTGCGCAAGGCCATCACGCGGCGCCAGCACGACCTCTATTTCGTCGCCTTCGATCTCCTGCATCTCAACGGCCACGACTTGCGCGACATGGCGCTTGAGGATCGGCGGGAAATCTTGGCCGGCCTTATTGGGTCTGACAGCCGCATCCAGTTCAGCGAGACGATGCCGGGCGAGGCTAATGCGATTTATCATCTGATCGACGCGGCCGGCCTGGAGGGGATGGTATCAAAGCGTCGAGACAGCAAATATCGCAGCGGCCCTACTACCAATTGGCTGAAGACAAAATCTTTCACGGAAAGCGAGTTTGAACTTCTCGGAGTTGAACGCGAGAGGGGCAAGCCGGCGTTTGCTCTGATGGCTGAGCCTGGAACCCGGAAATATGTCGGCAGTGCGTTCGCGAGCGTCAATCGCGAGATGCGTGAGCGGCTGTGGAAGCGCGTCCAGGAACATGCCGGGCCACCGCTCAAGGACATGCCAAAGCGGCCGGCTACGCAGTGGGTCAAGCCGGGCATCAAGGCCCGCGTGAAGCATCTAAAGGGCGAGGAAGACCTTCGGCACGCATCGCTGCAGGATTTTTGGGATGAAGGAATTTAATGCGCTCCGCCGGAGCGCCTAGCGCGAGGCAAGGGACGGGCGCTAGAAGGGAGGCCCTATGAAACGCAAGCCCAGTAAATCCGGATTCAACAAACTTCTCGACGTCGACACCACACTCCTATCAGCCGAGCCTTTGATCGGAATCCTCGAACTGGAGACCGACACCGGCACGATCGAGCTGGCTATGAATAGGACCTTGGCCGAGCAACTTCTATTTGCCATCGTTGAATTTCTCCAGGCAGGCAAGGGAGATGATGCCCCAACATTTGCGGTCGAGCGTTCGCAATAGGTCGCCTGCCTAGGCAGGGGGCAGCGCCGGCCCTGTCGAGTGCCACTGCACCCAGGGCGCGGGCCTCCCGGTCACTTCCTTCACTGTCTGGAGCAGCGTCTGGTTCAGCGCCACCAATGCCCTGCGATGATCGCAGCTTCTGAAAGTTGCTTGGGGTGTTTGGTGCCTGACCATGTTGGCTCTCCCTTTGAGTGGATCGCCTCAACCATCCTAGGGGAACATATTCCTACGCGCACAGCAAGGTGTGACGTGGAATTTTCCCAAGGCTAGTTCTCTGCCTCAAGCGATTTTCGCGCCAACTGCCATTCATCCCACACATTCTCAGGATCAATGTCGTCGTAACCCCGAGCTTCTATGACTGCCCGATAGGCATGCGCGGGCATCGCGATGGACGGAGCCTGATCTCTGATTTGTAGGACTTCTCTTTCCGTTAGGGGCACACCCTTTTCCCGTTCCGCAGGTAGAAGAGTCGCTACCAATGCCGGGACCGGGACAATGAATAATTTTCGGCCAAATCAGTCATCTGCTGTCGCTCCCGTCGCGCCACGGCCGGGGCTTTAAGTCTTCCCTGCGGCCGATCATCACGAACCTAGACGGGCCGGCCGCTTCTCATCATGGCACGGGCCTTCTTCCATGATTCCAGGCGTCATGACGACTAGCTCGCCGGTGATTGCCGGCGGTGCTTCTATACATCGTTGAACCGATGGCCGGCAACAACTGGCAAGAAGATGTCGCGGCCGCTGCGCCAGCGCAGTTGATGAGCGAGATCAGTCGTCTTCCATTTCAAGAGTCCGATACTCGCCGCTTTCGTTGTCGTAGACCTCGACTTCAACTGTCGATCCGTGTCGCCGGATACTTTCGACGGTTACGTCTCGATATTCGCCAGCACCACTATCAAATATTTCGATGTCCCTGCCCGTCCTGACAAGATTACCCTTGCCAATCTCAACAGACTCGCCAGTCGTCGTATCCGTCCCATCCCAAGCATATGCATCGGACGCGCCCAAAACGAGTCCGATTGCGAGCGCAAAACATTTGATCATAGTAAGCCGCCCTAATGGCAGTGATATTGGCCAGTTTTATGATTCGTGTGGCAGCCGTTTGAGTCTGTTCCGCCGCCATGGCTGAACGCCGGGGCAACGCTATAGGCGCCAAAAAGAACACTAAGAAAAATCAGATATTTCATTCCGCCCTCCCAAGTAGATGGCTATTCGGCGCTCAATCATGGCGAGAGTCAAGGGAACACGGAAAGGCGGTCTGTGTGGCGGGCTCGTCGACGATCATAAGGGCGCTTTGCCGGCGGGAGCACGTCTTGGTTCTTCTAGATGTTGGCTCCATTTGCCGCGCGACCCTATAAGTCCTACGTTTGCCGCAGGAACCGGTCCGCCGTTAGAGGGCTGATCGACAAGCCGCAAGGTGCTGCAGAGATGACCACGTTACCTAAGCGGCTCGGATATATGGCGGCCGACGACGCAAACAACTTCGTCGGTTCCATCGTGACATTGATAGAGGATCTTCCCTTCCTGGACGAACTGGAAGGAATGTTCGACGACTTCCAAAATCGCAACCGGGTGATGGGGGAGGGAGAGATGAAATATTACGCTTTGTGTCACTTGGCGCGGGTTGCGACGCTGAAAGCCTGCACCGCGAGCATGCGCCAACATACTAGCGACGGGTTTTCCTCGAGCCGTCAAGCGACGGATGCAGCATTCTACGCCGTTATGATGTCAATAGGCAGGATGACGGAAGACCAATATTTGAACGACTTCAAACACCGCAACACCCTGCAGGGTAAGATTCGAAAGGAGATTGAAAAGAGCGGCTTACCCGCCGACATCCCCCCGATTGTAGTGGCGCTGCAGACTGTTTTCTACAGCCACAGCAAGCATGCTCATGCCGATCCAATGGCCCTGGCAAATCGCGTAATCCAACACCCGGGCGGAAAGGTTAGCTTGAGCTTTTATCAGGCGATAGAAGATGACGCTGACTTTAGGTACTTTTTCCTTGGGATGCTCTGGGTGGGCGGCATGTGCCTCAAGGCGTTCGTTGACATACAACAGTCCGTGTTCGGCGAGGACGTAACGTCATTTGATGCCAGGATTACAGCCTTCAAGGCGAAGATGATTGCCCAGAGACAAGCAATAGGCGTTTTTCCAGACAAGGGCGTAGAGTACGGTTTCTAATGGCGCCTTTGCATGATCGCGTCCATCATCTCATCGCCACCGAAATACTGCTCCCACGAACCCGTGCCCTTTGGCGGGCGAACGACGCGCTTTCCCGCCTCGTCGAGCTGCGAAAGCCCTTCGTTCAGCCAGTCGAGCGCCGTTTGAACGTCGTTGTTTTCGCCGAGTGCGCCGGTAATCGTGTGGACCGCTCCCGGCGTCAAGGCGATGGCCTGCGCGTCACCGATCGGCCCGACATGCGCCTGTTTGGTGTTCGTGACCCATTTCCGGAACGCTGGTGACGTAACGAGTTGCGCCAGCCCGCGCGAGATCACGGCGGCCTGCATGGCAGTCGCTGGCCGCGATAGAATGCCGGTGATCGCGGCGCCCGCGGCGAGGCCGCCGATCGCCGACATCGTAGCATCGCGCTCCTGGCGCTTGGCGGTGATCAGCGCAAGATCGCGAAGCGCCTGGCGGTTCTCAGGAGAGACGAGCGCGTTGATACGCTCGGCCTGCTCGCGGCCCACGGAGTCCTTGCCGGCGCCGAGTATGGCAGCGATGCTCTGGCTGTCGGCCGGATTGGCTTCTCCAGACACGAGGCGACGCACGCTGCCTATAGCCGATAAGTAGTAAGATTGATGTCTGCTTGTCTAAAAACTGGCTCACCGCCCCCGAATCTCAGAACGGGCTTCCGAACTCGTTCTCCCATTGCGTCAGTCTTGCACAGGCCTTCTGAAACGTCGTTTCGTCTTTGACGTATTGCAGTGGGGCTCCGATATCGTCTTCACGTGCTTTCAGAAACGCCATCGCGTCCGCGGGGGAAAGTCGCGCTTCTGCCAGCTCGCGGATCTTGTCCTGATATTCCGCTTTCTCGGCCGCAGCCTCGGCCTCCCTACGGCGCTGCCCAACAAAGACCGACAGAGCCTCCCGCGCGCGAGTCAATCCAGACTCGCTGTCTTCCGCCAGTTCCACGGGCGTCATATCGTTCATGTCCGCTCGTTTGGTGTGCAGAAACGCGCTTCGATCCTCGCCGTTCAATTCCGTTTCTGCATCGACGCATAAACGGTCACGCCGCGAGTGACGAAGGCGACCTGCCTCCAGCAGCTGCCGTTGGCGGCGTACTTCGGCCTGTTCTTCCATTTTGGCTTTGCGGCGGGAAATCGCATTGCCGATAGGCAGCCCTGCGGTCCGATAGGAAAGAGGACCGTTCCCTTCCAGCATCTGCACAATGGTTGCGATTTCGCTGATGATCTTGGGAGCCTCGACCTCCGAGCGCAGTGCCTTGTCATAGGTCAAACCGGATTCCTGGTGGATCGATTGCAGCCACTGGTCGACCGTTGTGCCGGCGCGTTCGTCTTCTGGAAGCTTGCCAAGTATCCACCCTACCCGCTGCACGGTCTCCTGAATCAAAGCGGTTCTTTGGTTTGCAGCCAGGGTCCTCACGTTCCATGGTTTAGCGAACGCCGGGGCGAGTATGACACCGAAGCCTTGCGGGATAAGGACACCCTCACCGAGCAAATATTTCAGATAATTGTCGACCGCTTTCCACGCCGGGGCGAAGCGGGCATCGATCGCGGTGACATCGTCTGCCACCTCGCCAGACACACGCAGAAAGGCGTTTTGGATCAGCCGGCGTTTTTCCAAATGGTTGACGATCGGCACGGCTTTGCACTGGGCGTTGCCGAGGCAGCGATCATGAAAGACCTCGGCCAGGATGATGGCTTGCCATACCGCCGGCGGTTCGGAAAAACAGGCGAAGCCCGGGACGTCGCGACCGACAAACTTTGCAAGACCGATCGCTTGAAGCTCGACCTCGCGTGGGACGACGAAGTCTCGGCCGACCCGGTTCGCCAATGCCTGTCTGTATGCTGCCGCTGTTTGCTCGACCCGGCTTCGGTATTTGGCCGTCGCGGCAGCCTCGCGCCTGCCCCGTTCTTGCTGCCATTTGAGCTCATCTGCGTCTTGCTTGGCCCGCGCAGCTTCGATGCCTGGATGATAAAGCCACCGACGAGTTGCGGTTTTCAGCACCGCCTCGTTGATGGCATCCCTTAGCGAGTCACGCGGAAGCTTGGACAGATCGATTTCGACGGCGGGGATCTTGTGTTCCCTGAGGCGCTGGATTTTGGCGCTGTCCGCGAAATGGGAGACGGCGACCTCGACGAACAGGTCATAGCCGAGTGCGCGAACATAGAGGTCGGGAATGATGATCTTGGAATCGTTGTACTCGAGCCGAAGAAATTCGGTTTCGACCTCCAGGCTGGGCTTCATCACCACGCGTTTGTTGTCGAGCCCAAGCCGCTCTGGCAGGATCAGCTTCGGATTGCTGCGAAACGCTTCCTTTGCCAGCAAATGCAAAACCGTCTCCGGACCGCCTCCACAGGCCTCAACATCGTGGTGGGCGAAATGCGCCACCCGGTGATCCTCCTTCAGCCGGGCCACCAGTTGCCCATTGCAGGCCGGGCAGACGCAGCCGCAAGCCAGCCCGCGCGCGACCTCGCCTATATGAGCGAATGTCCCGTCGGGGCGTCTTCCGTAGACGAGTTGCGCTCGATCGGTGCCGTAGGACTTCTGCGCTTGCTCGTGATCCATGCTTGCGACCTGGGAGCGTTCATTCGGTCAAATGGGTTCAAGTTCCGCCAGGAATTCCGGCATGGCTTCGGATATTCGATTGTACGCAAGTTCGAACAAGCCGAGCGAGCCAAGCAGCGCATTGGCGATCATGTCGACGGTGCTCTTTGTATCCCTCAATCCGCGTCCGAAATCTGTCAAATACCGTGGGGGGTCGGGCTTAGAATATAGTCCGGCGACGCCGGACCAATTCGGATGTGCGATTTCACTCAGGCTCTCGTAGCTGGCACGCACCCCGGGTACGGCTTTGTCCATGCGGTCGATACAGCTCAGGATTTGCATGGCCTGTGGCCCATCCGGCCATTTACGTGAGCCCAAGAGCAGCCGTATCAGCAGATCGTTCAGGTCTTGCGGTGAATGGGTATGCCGCGCATCGACAATCTCCCAGAGTTTCCACACCAGGGCAGCATTCTCGGTGAGCGCTCGGGTCAAAAGGGCGGCAACGCTCAGGTCCTCGCGTCCAAGAGCATCGCATGCATTGCGCGCCAGCTCTTCGCTCCGCCAGATCAGCGCTTCGCGTGCGCACAGCAATTGGAATGGCGCTTTGGACCAAACCCCTAAAGCGGCAGCGTCGATACGAGCCGGCAGATTTTCGCGCAGCCTGTTTGCAAACTCGCGCGCTTCGACAAGCTCTGCAGAGATCATGTTTGGAGCGCCCTTCATTCTTCCTGCCCCATCTTATCTGAGTCCCGCCGATCGGCGAACTCCGGCCAAAGATCGGCCAAGTATCTCGCAATCTGAAAGCCCAGTTCCTCGACTTAGAGAACGCCATCCGGCACTCGCTGAAGTCGTTCGGCACCCGCTTGGGCAAGGTCGGACGCGGGGCATTCGAGCGGGCGGTGCGCCAAGCGGTGGCGGACGATCCGCTGCCGAGCGAACTGTTGGACGCGATGCTGGCGGTGCGCGACGCGGTAGAAACAGTATTGCCGGCTGCACGATCTCGTCGTGAAAATTGTCGGGCGTAGTGAGCCGTGCCGGCGCTTCATGGCTATCCCAGGTGTCGGTCCGGTGACGGCGCTTTGGATCATGACTGCGATCGATGATCCGACGCGCTTCCGCCGCTCGCGTGACGTCGCGGCCTACTTCGCTGACGTCGCGGCGCTGGCAGTCGGGGATGGCCATGAAGCGCCGGCACGGCTCGCTGCGAGATGCAGCAAGAGACCTACCCCCATCAGCACGCCGGCAGCACCAGCCGGGCAGTCAGCGGCTCACCCCAAAGGGCAATCGCCAGAAATGCCCCGATAAACGGCGCGAGCGAATAATAAGCGCCGCTTCGATGCGAATGGTTGTTGCTCATCGAGCCGTCCCAAACGACATAGAAGGCGGCAATCTACACCCCACCTTTCCAGCGCAACAGCCGCATGGCGTTGGCTGTCACCAGCACCGTCGCGCCTGTGTCGGCGAGAATGGCGGGCCACAGGCCGGTGATGCCGACTACGGTCGTCACCAGGAACACCGCCTTCAGCCCCAACGCCATGGTGATGTTCTGCTTGATGTTGGCCATGGTCGCCTGAGACAGTTTTATCATCGCCGCGACATCGCCGACGCGGCCATGCAGCACCGCCGCATCTGCCGTCTCCAGGGCGACATCGGTGCCGCCGCCCATGGCAATGCCGATGTCGGCCGCGGCGAGCGCCGGCGCATCGTTGATGCCGTCGCCGACCTTAGCGACCGTCAGCCCCTGCCCTTTCAACTCGCCGACAATGCGCTGCTTGTCTTCGGGCAGCAGTTCCGAGCGCACCTCGATATCGAGGTGCTTGCCGATTGCTGCCGCCGTGCGCTGGTTGTCGCCAGTCAGCATGACAGTCCTGATGCCAACATCGGTCAGCGCCTTGAGGCCGGCCTGCGCGTCCGGCCGAGGCTCGTCGCGAATGGCGATGAAACCGGCCAGCACATCGTTGATCAGCAGCACCGACACCGACTTGCCCTGGTCGTTGAGGTCGGCGATGCGGGCCACCTGCTCGGCCGGCAGCGCGACCTTCTCGCCTCCAGCGATCGGCGAGCCCAGGAAGACGTTCTTACCGCCAATGCGACCGACGACGCCCTTGCCGCCGAGCGCCTTGGCCTCTGCCGCCGGGGGCACCGGCACGCGTTGGGCCTTGGCCTTTCGCAGGATCGCCAGAGCCAGCGGATGGCTCGATCCGGTTTCGAGTGCAGCGGCCAGCGATAGCACCTCTTTTTCGCTGATCCCGATGGCCACGACATCCGTCACCACGGGCTTGCCTTCAGTCAGCGTCCCGGTCTTGTCCAAAGCAACGGCGGTGATCTTGCCCAAGCCTTCCAGCACCGCACCGCCTTTCATTAAAAGACCACGCCTGGCGCCGGCCGAGAGCGAGGCGGCGATTGCCGCCGGCACCGATATGACGAGCGCGCAGGGGCAGCCGATGAGCAGCAGCGCCAGGCCTTTGTAGATCCATTCGTTCCAGTCGCCGCCGAAGGCCAGCGGCGGGACGACGGCCACCAGAGCCCCCACGGCGACGACGGCGGGCGTATACCAGCGTGAGAAACGGTCGATGAAGCGTTCCGTCGGCGCCTTGCTTTCCTGGGCCTCCTCGACCAGCTTGACGATGCGGGCGATGGTGTTGTCGGACGCCGCAGCCGTGACGGTGATGCGCAACACGCCGTCGCCATTGATGGTGCCGGCGAATACGTCCGCTTCGACGCCCTTGCGCACCGGCACGCTTTCCCCCGACACCGGCGATTCATCGATGGCGCTTTCGCCCTCGATGATCTTGCCGTCGGCTGGAATGCGATCGCCCGGTCGCACCAGAATGACGGCGCCAACCCCAAGGGCTTCGGCCGGAACTTCGCGCGTAGCGCCATTCTCCTCCAGGAATGCCGTCTTGGGCACCAGCGTGGTCAGCGCCTGGATGCTGGAGCGCGCCTTGCCGGCGGCCACGCCTTCCAGCAACTCGCCGACGAGGAACAGGAAGACCACGGTGGCGGCTTCCTCGCCGGCACCGATGATGACGGCGCCGATCGCCGCGATGGTCATCAGCATTTCGATGGTGAAGGGAATGCCGGCGAGCGCGGCCATCACAGCTCGCCGTGCAATCGGCACCAGTCCGATCAGCATGGCAGCAATGAAAAGCCAGACGCCGGTGGCCGGCCAGACATAGTGAATCGCAAAAGCTGCGGCCAATGCGGCGCCGCTGGCGATGCTCAGCCGGCCTTTGACGCTGTTCCACCACGGCCCCGTGGCCGGCGTGTGGTCGTGGCCATGCAAGCCCTCCACGTCGTCGTGGTCATCTTTGGCTGTGCCGGCATGTTCGCGGCCAGTATGGTCGTGGCCAGCGTGGTCATGGCCGCCTTTGGTGCCGTGCCCGGCCGGCTTGGCATTCTGTCCGGCTTCGCTCGTGAGCTGAGCCACAGAATAGCCGAGGCCCGTCACCTTCTTCTCGATCGCGGCGAGGTCGCTTTCGGCAGCGTGCCTGACGGTCATGGTGCCGGCAGTGACCGAGACGTTCACATCCTGGACGCCATGCATGCGCCGCACCGCGCTATCGATTTTCGTCGCGCAGCCGGCACAATCCATGCCTTCGACGCGATAACGGGTTTGTGCGGCGGTTGCAGCCATCGTCTCACTCCTTGAACCATTCCAGCGGCACGCTACATTCTCTAGCGACTAGAGGAGCAAGCGAAAAATCATGCGCAGTGTCCCGATTGGCGAAGCGGCACGACAGAGCGGCGTGAAAGTGCCGACCATCCGCTACTATGAACATATCGGCCTGCTGCCCGCGCCGAAGCGCAGCGAGGGCAATCGACGGCACTATGAGACGAGCGATTTGCGCCGGCTGGCGTTTATTCGCCATTCACGCGAGTTGGGGTTCGACATCGAAGCCATCCGCACCCTGCTGACGTTGCAGGATAATCCCAGCCAGCCCTGCGCCACGGCCGACACCATAGCCCAGGCGCGGCTGGCCGACGTCGTTCAGCGGATACGCAGCCTCACGGCATTGAAGGCCGAACTGGAACTCATGGTCGAAGGCTGCCGGCACGGGAAGGTCGGCGAATGCCGGGTGATTGAGGTGCTGGCCGATCACAGCCAATGCGAACACGCCCGGCACTGACTGGACCCGATCTCGAACGATCTAATCATTCGTGAGCCGGCCTTTCCGCCATCATCCAGGTCATGAGGCGCGACTGCACGGCGAGGTGATGATTTTGACCACGGCTAAGCCACCGAGCTGAAGTGCGGCTTGCACTTCGGCAATTGTCCGGAACGGTAGCGGCGGCCGTCTATTCCTTTGCATCGGCGCGTCACAAGGACGTGATTTGCTTGCCCATGTAACAAACCAGATGGGCCAGACCGAAGGTGATTTTGAGATAGGCGAAGCGGCACCGCCGATGCGTTGGCCGTTATCGCTTCGGTCGCCCGAAGTGCCATGAAGATTGCCGAAACTTGAAGATGAAAACGCGCTGGCACCGCAACCGTCGCCCTGAAATTCTCAGCGAAATGCAGACGGACCCGTTTAAGTCGGACTTGGTGCGCTCAGGCTTTGCCCAGCGCGATCCTGAATTCATAGACCTTTTTGCTCAAAACTTCGCACGTGTCGCTGCGCGAGTAAGGTGGCAATAAATCTGTGCTGCGGTTTACCTGAGGTCATCCAGAATGTTCAGGGCGTAACGTGTGTGTCGCCGTTCGCCAGTTCTTATCATCGCGCCCTTGGAAACGAGGTCTTGCAGATCTCTTGTCGCCGTCGCGCGCGATGCTTGAGTGATGGCGATATAACTCTCGGCGCTGAGCCCTCCTTTGAACCCGTCGATGCCTTCGCGGAACATTCGGGCGATGACCTTTTCCTGCCGCTCGTTGAACTGGTTTCGGTAACGTTCGTAAAACTTGGCTTTAGCTACAGAGAATTCGACGCGGACCAGCGTTAGGCGTTGCGCTTCAAGGATCGTGTTGGCAAAGTAGAGCAGCCAATTTGTTACCGCGTTGCTCTTATTGCTGGCCTGCAGGTTGTCGTAGTAGGCCTTACGGTGGCGTTCGATCGTGTATGCCAAGGCGATGAGACTTGGTTCACCCAGGCTTTGAGCAAGCGCCTTTTCGCAGAGGGCACGGCCTATGCGACCGTTGCCATCCTCAAATGGGTGGATGCTCTCGAAATAAAGGTGCGCGATACCGGCTCGCGTCAACGCCGGGAGCGGCGTCTTACCTTTAGGCGCGGTATCGTTGAACCAAGCGGTGAAAGCATCCATTTCGGATTTTACCCGCGTCGAGGGAGGTGCCTCGAAATGCACTTTGGGCTTATCCAGCCGATTGGAAACAATCTGCATGACGTCGGCATGCTGGCGATAATTGCCAATGGTCTCAATACGCCGTTCCCCTGACATCACCATCTTGTGCCAAGCGTAGAGAGTGCGATGCGAGAGGACATGGCCAAAATGTAAATACACGTCGGCCATCATTTCCGCGATGCCGCGCTCGGCAGGAGGAATGCGCCTGGTCTCGCTGCCCAGTCCAAGTTGCTGGCGCAGGGATGATTGCAGACTCTCGCGGTTGAGGTATTCCCCCTCGATCGCGGATGTCTTCAAGGCCTCCTCGCTAATAAGATCGATGCGTATCTGGTCGCGATCGTCAGAACCGACGTGCCGAAAGACACCCAGGAACTCACCCGATCGCAGCAGGAATTCCCTTTCCAGCGGTTCCAATCCTTCCTTATCGTAGGTAAAATGCGGCCAGTCAGCCTGCTCCCAATTCCATGCCATGAGTTATAGCGCACCTTTCTATAACTCATAGTGCCTTAAATAATGAGCTATAGCAATCTTCTCTATGCCTCAGAAACCGGAGCTTTGGCCTGGTACGCACAAGTTCGCCCTCTCTTGCGAAACGACATCGGGGCGATTTCTTAATCGGCAGGCCGTTCAAATATCTAGGGCCTCCACAAGCGTGCGCGCCCTCCACCCACACACCAAGCACTATATCGGCATCATGCGCGGGACCGGGAAGGTGATGGTGCGCCGGAGAAATTCAACTCCGAACGCGGAACGCGCATTGCACGTCAGGTAACTCGAGCCATGATTTCAGATTGGATCGTCCTTGCGGTGTATAGCGAAGCGTCTAAGGACAGATTCCCAAATGCAAGTTGGCAAAGTAGATAATTAGCACCGGCCTCTTCGAGCTGATCAAGAAGAGCTTGTCGCGCAGAAGATGCCGTTCCCACCACGCACAATTCGCTCTCGATTGCTGCATCCAAGCTCAGCGGCAGATTTGGGGGCGTCTGGAGCGCATTGAGGTCGTAGAGGAACCTGAAGCTCTTAAGCCATCGTTCGTAAGCGGGTGCCGCGAGCGCATATGCATCTGTTTCCGATCGCGCGATCACGACCATGCGGAGCATTCCAAGAAATGGCCCTCGCTCGTCCGCGTCGGCACTGCGCTCCCGGCAGGCTCGGAATGCATCCGTAATTCTTCGAACCGAAGAGGCAGGTCCTAGGCATGCGATGTTGGCGCCACTTGCAGCGGCCCAGCTGGCCGACTCGGGTCTATTGGTGGCGATCCATGTCGGTGGATGGGGGCGCTGATGAGATCTCAGCGTCAAAGGGACGTCATTCAGCTCAAAATGGCGGCCGCGATAGGACAGCGTGTCGCCCTTCATCGCCTTGATAAGGATTTCGCTGGCTTCCGCATAGTGACCTGGCGCCGCCTCCGCAGCAATCCCGAAGTAACCCAGTTCGACTGGAAGAGAGCCGCGCCCTATACCCAGTTCGACCCTGCCACCACTCAACTGGTCCAGCATGCAGATCTCCTCGAACGCACGCAGTGGATGATAAAGGGCAAGGAGCATTACCATCGGGCCGACGCGAAGGTGCCGGGTGCGCTGGACGACGCTGGATAAGAACAGATTCGGCGATGGGCCCCTCCCGTGCGGAGTGCAGTGGTGCTCTGCCAGATGATATGCATAGAAGCCAAGCTGATCGCACGCCTCTGCTAAACTCAGGCGATCGGCGTATTGCCGGGCAATCTCGCAGCCGTCCTCGTCCAGATGGTCGAATATGCCGATGGTCAGGCCCCGGGGGAAGGCATTCTTCACGAATTTTCTCCAACTCTTTGCAACGGTTCGTGGCTCGCAATGGTGCAAGCAAATTCAAATTATCGGCGCGCTTAATGGCCGGGGAACTATCGATTGGTTAAGGCAGGAGCAGCGGCCGCTGACGGCCGGCACAGCGGGATAGTTTCCTTCGCCGTTCCAGCTATGTCGCTGGCGGCCTCAAGAAATTCATCCATCTCATCTTTTGTGCCGATGCTAATGCGGATGTAATTTTCCAAACCTGCATCAGGAAAGAAGGCAACGAGTATCTTTTGCCTTTCCAAGGCTGCTTGCCACCATGAGCCTTCCTGCCCCGCTGGCACACGTGCTAGCAGGAAATTTGCGTGGGAAGGTATTACGGAAAATCCGAGTTTTGACAGCGCCATCGTCACTCGCTGTCTTTCATGCTTGATGTGCTTGTGGTTCTCGGCATAGGCGCCTCGGTGCCCAAGGACGCTGATACCAACCGCATGGCCGATCACATTCATGTTGAAGACGTTCTGAAGATTTCGCAGCCTGCCAATGACTTCAGGGTGACCAAGTCCGAAACCGACGCGAATGCCGGCGGTGGCATAGCTTTTCGAGAACGTTCTCAAGACCAGGAGATTCGGATAACAATTGATGAGATGCAGACCATTATCCGGTGCAAAATCGACGTAGGCCTCATCCAAGACAATCATGCGGTCTGATTGTGATACTAAACGTTCGATATCGGCCACCGGAACAAACGTTCCGGTCGGATTGTTCGGATTAGCCAGCAGAATGAATTTGGCATCTTTTGCAGGCGCCAAAAGCAATTGTTCTACGGGCAAGGAATGATCTTGGCCCCATTCGACTTCGACAAATTGAGCACCCTGCAAACTGGCAAGTTTGCGGTTGAACGAAAACCCGGGCGACATCATCGCCACGCTGTCTCCTGGAACCAGGAAAGCTCTGTAAATAAGCCCAAGCAGTTCAGACGATCCGTTTCCGGCGATCACCTGATCCTTGGAGACGCCGTAGGCTTCAGAAGCTGCTTGCCTCAAGCTGACGTTGTCGTCTTCTGGATATAGATACTGCCGTTCGAGAGCCGCCATTGCACTCTGCATTATGACTGTCGGCAGCGGAAACGGGTTCTCGTTCGTATTTAGCTTGACGCAACTCGCATCCGGCGCCGGTTTGTCGGATAGCAGAACATCTAACTGTCTCGCCACTTGCGAGAGAGAGGAAAGCACAGTTCCGAGTTTTGCATCCGACATGATTTTTTCTCCGTTTCAGTCCCAGTGCATCCGGCACGGGCTGGTGATATCGAGACATGGCTTGGACCATCGATGATAGCGCTGCCTTCAAACCCAGGTGCGTCGTGAAGCCGACAGCCGCGGGGTCAGCCGGACTGTGCGATTGGATCGAAAGTTGGCACTGACGTGAGGTCCCCATCACCCGTTTCCAGGGGCACAAGCACGGTCCCCGCTACTCGCTTCGGTCGTTAGCTTCAAAGACGCTTGATCTCGATGCCGTATTTCCTCAACATGTAGCCAATCTGGCGGGGCGTCAGTCCAAGCAGGCGTGCCGCCTTTGCCTGCACCCAGCCACATCTTTCCATGGCCTCGATGACACGTTCAGCATCGGTCATTCTTGCACCATTTAGCTGGACTGCCCCGGCAGGGCCAAGCGGCGGCTGACTTGTGATCTCAGGCGGGACTGCGACGGCGGCAGCAGCGGGCGGTATGGCCGCAACCGCTGGCAGCGGCACGATCGGCGGGGATTGCAGCGCGATTTTGCCAAATCTGCTCTTGTGCAGCGCCTCGGCGAAGCATTTGCCCTGGCAGCATGCAAAGTCGCCTCTCCCGATTGATGGTCCCGCCGCCAGAACTGCTGTCCGATACACGCAATTTTCGAGCTCGCGAATGTTGCCGGGAAAATCACAGTTTATCAGGACTTCAATCGCACTGGGATCGAAGGTCAGCATCCGGCCGTTCTCACCGTTGAAATTCTTGAGAAACTCAGCGGCGAGTAGCGGAATATCACTGCGCCTTTCGCGTAGCGCTGGCACCAGCAAGGGAACCACACTGATGCGGTAATAGAGGTCGGCACGGAACTCGTTTCTGGCAACCGCCTCTTCCAGGTTCTTGTTCGTGGCGGCAATGATGCGAACATCGACTTTAATGGTCTGGTTGCCGCCGACGCGCTCAAACTCCTGCTCCTGCAGCACGCGCAAGAGCTTTGCCTGGAAAGAGGCCGAAATCTCGCCGATCTCGTCCAGGAACAGCGTCCCCTTGTCGGCGAGCTCAAAGCGCCCCTTGCGTGAGTTGAACGCGCTGGTGAATGCACCCTTCTCATGACCGAACAATTCGGATTCCAGGACTGTCTCGGGCAGCGCCGCGCAATTGAGCTTGATGAAGGGCCGCTTGGCGCGCGGCGACAACTCGTGGATAGCCTTGGCGACCAGCTCCTTGCCGGTACCGGATTCGCCTCGCAACAGAACCGCAATCTTAGCCTTAGCTACGACCGCGACTTTCTCAAGCAGACCGCGCAACGCCAAACTGTCGCCAATCATCCCCTCAACGTGAATCTTGTTACGCTGCCGGGCCGGATGCTTCTGCTTTGGCAGCAAATCCTGCTGTGCCATCGGTTGCTCGGGGTCGCCGTCGAAAGAGCGATGCGACTTGACTATCTGTCCTACCAGGTTGGCGATTAGGGGAAGCAGACAGAGGTTGTAATCGAGCCAAACTCTTGAGCCATTGTCCAGTACGTGGTCGATGGTCAGCGTGCCCACGACATTCGCATCGACGCGGATGGGAACGCCGACGAAGGACACTGGTATGTTTTCGGAGACCCCGAGCACCTCCATGTCGGCGGCGGTGAAAGCCGAATGAACCGCGATGTTCTCGGTGGCCAGGGGCGTGTCCGTGGCCACAATATGGTCGATTGCCTTCCGCGGCAGATACGTCCGGCAGCGCTCACCGCAGCTCTCGGTCCAGCCGGCGCCTACGGTGATTTCCAGTTCGCCATCACTATCGAAGAGAGAGATGATGCCGTGCCGCATCTGCAGAAACGATCGCAGGAGGTCTACGACCTTGGCCAGCGTGACGTCGAGCCCGGAGGGGGCGGTGAGTGCTTTCACTATTTCCCATATGCCAGCAAGCACGCTCGCGCGCGACGGCAGAATAGCGGATTCTGAGTCATCCCTTTTCCCGTCATGAAGCGACGAGCAGCATGGCGGCGTCTGCCCAGCATTTTCTTCAGGTTGGCCATTATTGTCCCGGTCTAGCATGTCATCCTCGATCTCGGGCCGCGAAAGCAACGCCGCGCCATCTGAACCTGCGACGCCCCCCCGGGCGTAGAGGCCTCGTCAAGTGGCATCGAGGCCCGAGCCACCGATGGCCGGCACCAGCAAGAGTTTCTTCGCCCCGCGGGCCACCGCATGATTGGCGCGCTTGCTCGCTCGTAGGAGCCGCTCATCGAAACGCTTGAGACGTCGATACGGATAGTCTGTGACCCGGCGTCACGGCAGCACGCCGACTTCCGCAGCCGGCATACTGGCTGCCATTGGATCAAAAGTGGGTCACGGTTTTGGGCGTCGGTCAGGCCGTGATGATCGGCAAGAACGAAAAACGCCGGAGGCAATGCTTGAGGCATGGCTTGGCTATCCTTACTGAAGTGGGGCGCGGTTCAGGCTCCTCCCGAGCGCAACCACACGTTGCTCTACAGAGCGGGAACGACGGGGGCTAGTCAATCGAGCTTTCCTTGCATTTGTGAAAGGAAAGTAGGACGACATGACAGAATCCCATCAATTCAGATAGTTGCTCGCAGATCGATGCGAACGGCAGAGATGTTTACCCCGGCGTCTCGGCGGGTGCGCGGCGCGCTGAGCATACCGAGCGCCTGTGCGTGCTTCCAGCGCCCCATCAGGTGGTGCGGAAGCGGTAGCGGCTCACTGAGTGGATCGCAGCAACCATTCATACCCTCGCTATTGATGCCGTTGACAATAGAACACGCTGCGGCGCATGCCATGGCGCAAAGTTGTCTTCGAGCGCGGCTTATGTTCGTGCTACGAAGCATCTCCTGAATCACACCGTTGCGCCCTGGCGGAATCACCGGTCTTCTCCACTGCCCCTTCGAGACGCACTCGGCTGCAACGGGAGCGCGGCGAAGCACGGTTGTGTAGGGAATCCTCCACACCGGTGCGCGGTCAGTCGCAAACAAGACAAAGAAAGGAGGGGCACATCGGGACCCCAGAGATACCGACCGGCGGCCGCTCTGCCGGGCAAAAGCAATGGTTGCAACGCGCCCTTGTTGTATCATCCGTGCTCTACCGACCTATTGCTTCAGACACGGACCATTGCCGGAGCCTTAGGTGCGGAATTTCGCCAAGAATGGAGGCAACCAGTGCGGAAACCCGCACAAGCCTCACTGAAGCTGCGTGACCGAGCGGCGGAATACGCATAATTGGGCGCGGGTTTCCACTTGGCACAACGCTTGCGGCTGAGATGGCAGCAGCGTTTGACCGGAGCGCCGCGATGGGAGAAGCGCGGGAAGGGAGGAGCCCCACCCCGTCCGGTCAGGGAGAGAAAAGCTGTTGGTTCCACCAATCCGAAGCGCGGGTCCCACGCCCCGCAAGGCCTTCTACGCCCAGCTCTACGTGCAGGTGCTTACCGCCATCGCCCTCGGTGTCGCAGTGGGCTATTTCTGTCCGGGGACCGGAGAGGCTCTGAAGCCCCTCGGCGATGCTTTCATCAAGCTCGTGAAAATGATCATCGCACCAGTGATCTTTCTAACCGTCACGACCGGCATTGCCGGCATGAACGACCTCAAAAAGGTTGGCCGGGTCGCCGGCAAGGCGATGATCTATTTCGTCACCTTCTCGAGCCTCGCACTGGTTGTCGGTCTCATAGTCGCAAATGTCGTTCAGCCAGGTGCTGGCCTCAACATTGATCCGGCGTCGCTCGATGTTCAGGCCGTGAAGGGCTATGCCGCCAAGGTCCACGAGCAGTCCGTGGCCGGCTTTCTGATGAACATCATCCCGATAACGATCGTTGGTGCCTTCGCCGAAGGCGACATCCTGCAGGTCCTGTTCTTCTCGGTCCTGTTCGGCATCGCTCTGGCGATGGTCGGCGACACGGGCAAGCCTGTGCTTTCTTTGCTTCAGGCGCTCCTTGCGCCGGTGTTCAAGCTGGTCGGCATTCTGATGAGGGCCGCGCCCGTCGGCGCTTTCGGCGCCATGGCCTTCACCATCGGCAAATATGGCATCGGTTCGGTGGCCAACCTCGCGATGCTGGTCGCGACGTTCTATTTCACTGCCTTCTTCTTCGTATTCGGGATTCTCGGCGCGGTCTGCCGATACAACGGCTTCTCGATCTTTTCTCTCGTGCGCTACATCAAGGAAGAGCTGCTGCTGGTCCTGGCAACGTCCTCCTCGGAGGCCGCGCTGCCCTCGCTCATGGAAAAGATGGAGAAGGCCGGCGCCAAGCGTTCTGTCGTGGGTCTCGTTATCCCGACTGGATATTCCTTCAATCTGGACGGCACCAATATCTACATGACGCTTGCCGCCCTCTTCCTCGCCCAGGCGACGAACACGCACTTGTCGATTTCCGACCAGGTCCTCCTATTGCTTGTCGCGATGCTTTCCTCGAAGGGTGCCGCAGGTATAACAGGCGCCGGCTTTATCACCTTGGCCGCTACGCTTTCCGTAATCCCGAGCGTTCCCGTTGCTGGGATGGCTCTGATCCTTGGCGTGGACCGCTTCATGTCCGAATGCCGAGCGCTGACGAATGTAGTCGGCAACGCGGTGGCCTCGCTCGTTGTCGCCCGCTGGGAAGGCGAATTGGACGAAGCGCGCATGAAAGCTGCCTTCTGCGGGAGCTTGCCGAGAGATTAAACCGGCCATCCGCCCCAGCAAGATTGCTGCAGCGCGACTAATCCAGTCGCCGGGCTAACATCCGAACGAAACAATCGGCTCGCTGGCTCTAAACAGTGCTTCGCGGGCCACAGATCAGAAGCGCCAAATGCGGTGAGTACAAGAAATATGGACGCCTTATCGAAACGAACCGTAGATCGACACCCGCGCGGTTGCGCCTGGAGCGCCGTTCATTGGATAGGCTGTCGATCGTGTAGGATGCCGAAATTTTCACTTTGCCGCCCCGAACCGTCGCTGGGATGCGCCGGATGACAGAGAGACAGCCGATCAGAATTGGAGCGACGGCAAAGCGCCCCACAATTGTCGATCTCGCCCGCGAAGCCGGGGTGAGCGTGGCGACTGTCGATCGGGTCCTGAACGCTCGCCTGCCGGTGCGGGAGAAGACCGCGCGGCGGGTCCACGAGGCCGCCCACGCGATCGGCTATCATGCTGCGGGTCTCATCAAACAGCGCTTGCAACGGGATCTGCCGCGCTACCGGCTAGGCTTCATCTTGAGAAAACCGGCCCAGCATTTCTACCAGGAGTTCGCGCGCGAGGTCGAAGCGTCGGTGAGTTCGGCCCAGTCCTTCCACGGCATTCCGCTCATCGAATTCGCGCCATCACATTTGCCCGGGGACCTGACCACCCTCCTTAAGGATCTTGGTAGCCGATGCCACGCGATCGCCATGGTGGCGCCGGACCACCCGAAGATCACGGCAGCAGTCGAGGAGCTCAAGGCAAAAGGCATCCCGGTTTTCTCGCTCCTTTCTGACTTCGCCGCTGGCGTGCGCGAGGGTTACATCGGTCTCAACAACCGCAGGGTCGGGCGGACGGCAGCTTGGATGTTCTCCAAGGCCGCTAAACGGCCTGGCAAGGTGGCGGTGTTTGTCGGCAGCCACCGTTTCCAGGGTCACGAGCTACGGGAAAGCGGCTTTCGTTCTTTTTTCCGTGAGAACGAGCCAGCATTCGAGGTGCTCGATACGCTCGTGAACCTTGAGAAACGACAGATCACTTACGAGGCGCTGCTGGACCTTATGCAGCGGGAACCTGAGCTCGTCGGCTTCTACGTGGCCGGCGGTGGCATGGAGGGCGCTATCTCAGCGCTCCGGGAAGAGGGCAAAGGTCAGGATCTCGTGGCGATCGTGAATGAAATCACGCCGGAGTCACGGGAGGCCCTCGCTGATGACATCATCACGATGGCGGTCGCCACGCCACTGCGCCGACTTTGCCAGGAGCTGATGTTGCTGATGGATCGCGCCATCAAGACCGGCACGGCGGAGACGCCGGGGCAGACATTTCTGCCGTTTGACATCTATCTGCCGGAAAACATCTGAAATGATGTGATCTATCGCCATGGCCGACATTCCTTTCATAAATGCAAGAATCGCTCGATTGACTAGCCTGCTCCAATCAGGTTTGTGCATCGGCCTGCAGTGGGGCGCGCGGAGAAGCCAGACAAGACTGGCGCCGCATTTCTGGAAGGAAAGCTCCGCCCATGCGCCAGGTATCTCCCCGCTTTGCGCTCGAAGACATGGCGGCCCCATCGGTCGACGTCAGTGCAATTTTCGCAGTTGCGCGTGATCAGGGCCTGACCGATGTTCAAATCCGTGACCATCATTTCAGCAATCCTGTTACACACGCCATTTCGGCTGCGCAGGTCCGCTCTGCCGCTACCGAAGCCGGCGTCACGATAACCTCGATGAACGCCTTGCAGCGCTTCGACGACTGGACTCCCACCCGTCGGGCGGAGGCGAACAAGCTGGCCGACTACGCGGCGGCGTGCGGGGCTAAGACGGTCGTGCTGGTGCCGGTCAACCACGGCTCGCGGGCCAGCACTGGCGAGCGCCATGACAGTCTCCGCTTCGCTCTAAACGCGCTCAAGCCGATCCTCCAGTCGCGCGGTCTTGTCGGCCTGATCGAGCCGCTGGGCTTTCGAACCTGCTCGCTTCGATCAAAGAAGGAAGCGGCCGATGCCATTGCCGCGGTTGATGGCCAGTCCGTGTTCCGCCTGATGCACGATACTTTTCACCATACCCTGGCTGGGGAGACGTCCTTGTTTGGCGAGCTTACCGGACTGGTGCACATTTCAGGCGTGAACGACCCGACCTTCTGGATTTACCCGGATTGCTTTCTTGGAGGTTCCGACAATGGCAGTCAGATCCAGGCGCTGCTTGACGATGGCTACGCGGGACCCTTCTCGTTCGAGCTGGTCGAGGAAGTGCGCACGTTGGACGAGCTCGCGGGCGCGCTTGCCGCCAGCATTGATTTCGTCCAGCGCGTGCTGTCGACGCGAAAGCAGTTGGTCGCGGAGGTAGTAAATGGAATGGCGCCTAAAGCCTCCCGTGTTGTCACAGCGGAGCAGCCATGCGAGATGCCTCCTGCATCATTATCTCGCGCATCCAGATGCTTGCCGGATCGGTATTGTGGAGTGCCGGCCACTGGGCGGCTTCGGTGAAAGCGGGAAGCGGCAGCGGAAGTTCCACAATCTGAAGGGGGAAGGTTTTTTCGAAGTGCTTAACCAGCCGGAAGGGCATGGTCGCAATACGAGCTGTGCCGGACACCATGGGTGGGATCATGCTGAAGCCCTGCACGGCCACCTCGACACGTCTTTTAAGACCATGCTCAAGTAAGAACCATTCCTCGACGGACGGCATCAGCGAACGTCCGAACCTGACCGAGACGTGCCTCATCGACAGATATCTCTCGAATGTAAGCTGCCGTGGCAGCTGCCTGTTCGTGGGACAGCCGACACATACGAGCCTCTCGCCGAACAAGGCCACGCTTGAATGCGCGCTCGACGTGAACAAATCCGGGAGAATTACAAAATCGACGTCGCCGCGCCGGAGAAGCTCATCGGGGCTATCGTTGATAGGCAGCAATTCGAAGCTGACGGCGGGGGCTTCCCGGGCAACACGCTCCACGACTTTCTCAAAAAAAACGAGCGTGGCGAAATCGGAAATAATGATCCTGAAGCGGCGATCGGATCGAGCCGGGTCAAACGGATCCGAAGAAATAATCGTACGTTGGATGTGCAGGAGAGCGTCGCGGACTGCGGGACCAAGTGCAGCCGCACGTGACGTCAGAATACGTTCGCGGCCGCTCATGCTGAACAGTTCATCGCCGAAAAAATCGCGCAGCCGGGCGACGGCCGCACTCATCGCCGGCTGACTGAGATTTATCCGGCGTGCCGCCGCCGAGAGATTGCGCTCGGCCAGCAATGCGTCCAGCACGACGAGAAGGTTGAGATCAAGCCCCTTGAAACGCATTTCTGCGGCTATCCATAGAGTGGATACCTTCCATCGAAACAAACGATTTTATCATTGTGCTGAAATCTCGCATGGACAAACACCTGACGCACCGATCACCCGCTGCCTCTATGCCGCGATGAGCGTCTTAAGGACAACCCGAAAGGAGAAAATCTTCCATGCGCTCTGCCGTGCAGTGGAGGTTATGCTGGGAAAATAACTTGCAAGTGGCCGACCATGTCGAGCTCTCCGATTTTTTCCGAAACATCTATGGACGAAACGGAGCCTTCGGCGCAAAGCCATTCGAAGGTGGCCGCAGTTGGGCCGGCGCAAGACCGGAACTCCGCTTTATTGCCAGCGACCCTCAGGGCGTAGCGGCACACATCGGTATTCTGCGCCGCTTCATCAGGGTTGGCGAGGTCGATGTCCTAGTGGCTGAGTTGGGCCTGTATGGCGTTCGTCAGGATCTTGAGAAGCTCGGAATCAGCTTTGCAATGCGCACGGTGTATCCAGTCCTGCAGCAGATGGGGGTTCCATTCGCTTTCGGCACGGTTCGGCACGCAATGCGCAACCATGTTGAGAGGTACTGCAGAGAGGGCCTAGCCACCATTGTGCCAAGCGTCCGCGTCCGTTCGAGCCGCGCAAATGTGCATCACGACCTGCCGTCCACGCGCCTGGAGGACGTGCTCGTCTTGGTTTCGCCGATTGGACGCTCGATGGACGAGTGGCCTTCCGGCACGCTGATCGACCGTAACGGTCCGGAGCTATGAAACTCCGGGACTACATATCTGTCCCGAGTGGCTAGCAAAATCGGCTCCCGGCGACGTTCTTCGCCATCGCAGCCTGCGCCGCAGACCAGCCGGACTCATCCGGCTGGTATGAGCATTAAGCTTTGTCAGTTGCACAAGTTTAATGGCTAGTTTCCCGGACGCGCGCTGCCCAGGAGTCAAGTCACCCCAACGTAAAAACAAGCTGAAATGGAAAGAAACAAATAATGTCTGATCAACTTACAACGGAAATCGTAGAGATAATCAGGAAGCGCGTCGAATCGGAGAACGCCGAGGGAACGACTGCAGCGTCCGTCGGCGAAATAACCACTGCGACGGAAGTGACTGGGCTCGGCATCGATTCACTGGGATTGGCGGACGTGCTCTGGGATCTCGAACAGGCCTACGGCATCAAGATCGAGATGAACTCGGCCGAGGCGTGGTCTGATCTCCAAACTGTCGGCGACATGGTGGAAGCCATCCGCGGCTTGCTCAACAAGGCGGCTTGAATGGATCGGCGGGTCGTTATCACCGGACTGGGCGGGCTGTGCGGACTGGGCACCGATGTCGGCTCCATCTGGAGAGGCATGCGCGAGGGCCGATCGGCCATCGGTCCCATTGTCAATGCACAGCTTCACGGGCTGGAGGGCACGATCGGCGCCGAGATCAAGACGCTGCCTGAGCACGACGTTGACCCCAGGCAGCTGCTCGCCATGGGCCGTTTCAGCCTGCTTGCCGTGCTTGCAGCACGCGAAGCCATGCGACAGGCCGGACTTTCCTGCAATGAAGGCAATGCCCATCGCTTTGGCGCAACAGTGGGCGTCGCCTTCGGCGGCTACGATGCGACCGAAAAAGGCTACCGCGACGTCCTTTTGGGGGGAGCGTCCCGCGTTGATCTGTTCTCCGGAGTAAAGGCGATGCCGAGCGCGGCTGCGTGCCAAGTCAGCATGAGCCTCGGCCTTCGCGGGCCGGTCTTCGGCGTCACTACCGCCTGTGCATCGGGCAATCATGCGATCGCCTCGGCCGTAGACCAGATCAAGTACGGCCGGGCCGACGTGATGCTTGCGGGAGGCAGCGACGCGCCGTTCGTGTTTATGATGGTGAAGGCATGGGAAGCGATGCGCGTGCTCGCTCCGGATACTTGCCGGCCCTTCTCCGCCGACCGGAAGGGACTGGTGCTGGGCGAAGGTGCGGGCATGGCCGTACTGGAAAGCTATGAGCATGCTACCGCCCGGGGTGCAACGATTCTTGCCGAGGTCGCCGGCATCGGCCTGTCTGCCGATGCCTCCCACATCGCCGCGCCGGCAGTTCACGGGCCGGAGCGCGCGATGCGCGCCTGCCTTGCCGATGCGAAACTGAATCCCGAGGACGTCGAGTACCTGAACGCGCACGGCACCGGCACCAAGGCCAACGATCAAATCGAAACGGCGGCGATCAAGCGCGTCTTCGGTGAGCATGCTTATTCGATGTCCGTCTCTTCCACCAAATCCACCCACGCGCACTGTCAAGGTGCAGCGAGTGCGCTTGAGATGATCGCCTGTGTGATGGCGATTCAGGAGGGCGTCGTACCGCCGACCGCCAACTATCGCGAGCCAGACCCCGATTGCGATCTCGACGTCACGCCCAACGTGCCGCGCGAGCGTAAGGTGCGTGTGGCCATGAGCAACGCGTTTGCCATGGGCGGCGTGAATTCAGTTCTAGCCTTCAAACACGTATAGTAAGCCTCCGACATGTTTGCCGCAAAGCCCTTCCGGGCGCCGTCGCTTTGCTGGCAGTCTGAAGGCTCTCCCAGTGCACCACCAGTCAGCTCCAGGTGGTCAGGTCGGTCGAGCCGCGCCTGGTCTCGCAGCCGAGGCCGGCCGCGGCCAATTGCGCGAACTCGCCCAACGCGGTTTGGGCTGCATAGACGATTCTACCTCGCAGCGGGGTCCTGGCGCGGATCAGGAGCGGCGAGGAAGCCACTCATTGGAGCCGAGACTTCTGGCTCGGCGACACTCAGAGGTGACCGAATTCACCGGCCTGAAGAATGAGGAGAAAAGATGTTTGAATTGACCGGCCGCAAGGCGCTCGTCACCGGCGCATCGGGGGGCATTGGCGAGGCGATCGCCCGTGTGCTGCATGCGCAGGGCGCCATTGTCGGCCTGCACGGCACCCGCGTCGAGAAACTGGAGACCTTGGCTGACGAACTCGGCGATCGGGTAAAACTTTTCCCGGCCAATCTGTCGAACCGCGACGAGGTCAAGGCGCTCGGCCAGAAGGCGGAGGTCGAGCTCGAAGGCGTTGATATCCTGGTCAACAATGCCGGCATTGCCAAGGACGGGCTGTTCGTGCGCATGGCGGACGCCGATTGGGATAGCGTGCTTGAGGTCAATCTGACCGCCGTGTTCCGGCTGACCCGCGAACTCACCCATCCGATGATGCGGCGCCGGCATGGCCGCATCATCAACATCACCTCTGTGGTTGGCTTCACCGGCAATCCCGGTCAGACCAATTACTGCGCCTCTAAGGCTGGCATGACCGGCTTTTCCAAGTCGCTGGCGCAGGAGATCGCCACCCGCAACATCACCGTCAACTGCGTCGCCCCGGGTTTCATCGAATCGGCGATGACCGAAAAGCTCAATGACAAGCAGAAAGAGACGATCATGGCGGCGATCCCGACGCGGCGCATGGGCACCAGCGCTGAAGTCGCGTCCGCCGTCGCCTACCTCGCCTCCGATGAAGCAGCCTACGTCACCGGCCAGACCATCCACGTCAATGGCGGCATGGCCATGATCTGAGCACGGGGTGACCGGAGCCTACCTTGTCGTAGGCATCACGCGACAGGTCTCACCGCCGCGTTTGCAGGGCAAGTGGTGCTGCAATGCGGATCAAACCTCCGCGGCGCTTGTCGTAAACGGTTCATCCCGCAGCCGGGCCACGGCTGCACTCATGGCCGGGCGAATGAGTTGATGCACGTGCCGCGGCAGCGCAAAGGGGAATCAAAGCCAGGCCACAGGCCCTCCCAAGGTCGACATGAAAGATCCTTGCCCTCACCGATGCGCTCGGCACTCGCGTGCTTCGTCCTCCTGTCAGGAGGCCGCTTCGATACGGTGGGTTTCGCCCGCCCATCAAGGGCGTCGCCTTCGGCGATCCGAACGCCGACACGGGGTTCAATAGCAACACCATCATTGCCGATCTGAACGAGCGCGGCGCCAAGATCGTGATCCAGCACGATCCGAGGCGCGCCTTGCCGCCGCCTCTCGCGTCATCTGATCGAGGACTTCTTCTGCACCCAAGCGTATGCCAGCTGACAACTCCAACCAGAGCTTCGAAGCGACCATCGACCGCACCCGCGGCATAAACCCACGATGGCCCCAGCAAGCCTAGACCAAGGCCAGCCAAGCTGCGAATCCGGACGCGGTACCCGACCCAGAGACATGCACTTCGAGTTCCGCTCCTCGCCCCGGGAGTCTCACAGTCTGCAAGCGCAACACCTGCCAATCAGCTGACGATCTGTCGCCTCAGGCAACATGAGAGTGGGCGGTAACGGCCGACACAAGTCCAGGAGCGCTGGGGGCCTCTCGTGGATTCGCAGGAGTAGCCAGCCGGGATGCTTCCTGCACCATTATCTCCCGCATCCAGATGCTGGCCGGATCGCTGTTGTGGTTGGCCAGCCATTGGACGGCTTCGGTGAAAACGGGAAGCGGCAGCGGAAGTTCGACGACCTTAAGGGGGAATGTTTTTTCGAAGTGCTTAACCAGCCGGAGGGGCACGGACGAAATACGAGCTGTGCCGGACACCATTGGCGGCACCATGCTGAAGCCCTGCACCTCGACTTCGACACGTCTTTTCAGGCCGTGCTCAAGCAAGAACAGTTCCTCCATGGAGGGCTTGCGCCAACGTCCGAACCTGACGCAGACGTGCCTCATCGACAGGTATCTCTCAAATGTAAGCTGCCGTGGCAGCTGCTTGTTGGCGGCACAGCCCACGCATACCAGCTTCTCATCGAAAAGCGCCACGCTTGGATGCGCGCCCGACATGAACATATCCGGAAGAATTACAAAGTCGATGTCGCCTCGCCGGAGGAGCTCATTTGGGTTGTCATCGAGAGGCAGCAATTCGAACGTGACGGCGGGGGCTTCCCGAGCGACACGCTCCACGACTTTTTCAAAAAACACCAGCGTGGCGAAATCGGAAATAATGATCCTGAAGCGGCGATCGGATCGATTTGGGTCAAACGGATCGGACGAAATAATCGAGGACTGGATGCGCAGGAGAGCGTCGCGGACTGCGGGGCCAAGTGCTACCGCACGTGACGTCAGAATACGTTCGCGACCGTTCATGCTGAACAGTTCATCGCCGAAAAAATCGCGCAGCCGGGCGACGGCCGCACTCATGGCCGGCTGACTCAGGTTTATGCGGTGTGCCGCCGCCGAGAGATTGCGCTCGGCCAGCAATGCGTCCAGCACAACGAGAAGATTGAGATCAAGTCCCTTGAAACGCATGGGCGCGGCTATCCATCGAGTGGATACCTTTCATCGAAACAAACGATTTTACCAGTTTTGCTGAACGTCGCATAGGGACCTTACAAGGATGTAAGCAAGCCCTAAAGGAACTTAATGCTTGCGTGGGTGCCGGACAGCATTTCTGGCGTACGCCTTCCGGTGTCGGCCGGATCGCATGTCCAGTGCGGCTAAAGTTCCTCGGTGATCTGCGAAAGCCATATCGCGTCTGCTCGACGCGACAAGCTCCCCGTCATTAGGCGCTTACCTCAGGAAAACACGAACGAATGAGGTCTTTCCATGCGCTCTGAAGTGCAGTGGAGGTTGTGTTGGGAAAACGAGTTGCAACTGCATGAGCATGTCGAGCTCTCAGACTTCTTGCACAAAACCTATGGAGGGACTGGCACCTTCTCCGCAAGGCGATTCGAAGGCGGCCGCAGTTGGGCCGGCGCGAGGCCAGAGTTCCGCGCAATTGGTAGGGACGCGCACGGTGTAGCGGCACATCTCGGTCTACTGCGCCGGTTCATCAAAGTTGGCGAGATCGACGTGCTGGTGGCCGAACTCGGATTGTACGGGGTGCGTCGGGATCTTGAGGGCCTCGGCATCAGCTTGTCGATGCGCAGTCTGTATCCAGCGCTGGAGCAGATGGGCGTTCCATTCGCTTTCGGCACGGTTCGGCACGAAATGCGAAATCATATTCAGAGGCTCTGCAATGCGGGGCTTGGGAAGATTGTGCCGGACGTTCGCATCCGCTCGACCCTGGCAGACATACATCCCGACCTGCCGCCCACACGCTTGGAGGACGATCTCGTCCTGGTCTCGCCGATCGGGCGCTCGATGGACGAGTGGCCGTCCGGCACCTTCATCGAGCGGAACGGTCCGGAGCTATGAAACATCTGGACTGTATATGTGAAGTGCCCAGTGACTGCGCTGACGGCACCGAAGAGCGCAGCGTCTATCTCACGTTTGACGACGGCCCCGATCCCGTTTGGACACCGGAGGTCCTCGACCTGCTGGCGCAACACCGGACACCGGCGACGTTCTTCGTGATCGGTGACGCGGCTGTAGACCGGCCGGAGCTTATCCGGCGAATGATTGCAGATGGGCATGAAGTGGCCAATCACACGATGACTCATCCGGACCTGTCCAAATGCGCACCCGGCGAAGTTGAACGTGAAATCCTTGAGGCGAACAGCGCCATCATGATGGCGTGCCCCCACGCTGCGGTGCGGTACTTTCGTGCGCCGTATGGGAGCTGGACCGAAGAAGTTCTCACAGCCTCGGCGAGCACTGGATTGGCACCCCTGCATTGGTCAGTAGACCCGCGAGACTGGTCTCGCCCCGGCGCCGACTCGATTGTCGATTCAGTTCTTGCCGGTCTCCGCCCGGGCGCGATTGTGCTCCTGCACGACGGGTGCGAGCGCTCTCAAAGCGATCCACGCGAGCAGACGGTTATGGCGCTGTCCCGCCTGATTCCAGCGCTGCACGACCGCGGATTCACAGTCCGACCCCTTCCTCAACATCATTGAACAAACGAGATCTTATGGACCCGCTTACCACAGCCAGTACCGTCGCCGTTTCGTGTTATGCGCTGCTCTCGACCGTTTATAAAGGTATGCAAGCGGTTTACGCGCAGTCGGGACACGTTGCATCAATCTCGGACGACTTGCTCGCCTCCGACCTTTGGCCGAGCGTGGATGTCATTATCCCCTGTTACAATGAGGAGCCGCGTACACTTTCGGCCTGTCTGGCTTCGGTTGCCAACCAGGAATACGCCGGAAAGCTGCACGTCTATGTGGTGGATGACGGTTCTGGAAATCGCAAGGCCCTCACGCCGGTGCATCACGCCTACGTAGACGACCCCAGATTCACGTTTATTCAGCTCCCCCACAATGTCGGCAAACGCAAGGCGCAGATCGCAGCGATCCGTGGCTCGTCTGGAGATTTCGTGCTCAGCGTCGACTCTGACACGACTCTCGAGCCCGACGTGATTGCGAAACTTACCGCAAGGATGCGGGATCCAGCGATCGGCGCCGCCATGGGCCAGCTGACGGCATCCAACCGGAGCGACACTTGGTTGACCCGGCTGATTGACATGGAGTACTGGCTCGCCTGCAACGAGGAGCGCGCTGCGCAGGCTCGCTTTGGTGCGGTCATGTGCTGTTGCGGCCCATGTGCAATGTACCGCCGCTCTTCTCTGATGTCGCTGCTAGATCAATACGAGACTCAGCTGTTTAGGGGCAAGCCTAGCGACTTCGGCGAGGACCGCCATCTTACCATCCTGATGCTGAAAGCAGGCTTTCGGACCGAGTACGTTCCGGACGCGATCGCGGCGACAGTCGTTCCGGATAAGCTGGGGCCCTATCTGCGCCAACAACTACGATGGGCACGAAGCACTTTCCGCGACACGCTGCTGGCACTGCGCCTGTTGCCGAGCCTCGATCGCTATCTCACGTTGGACGTAATTGGACAGAATCTCGGCCCATTGTTGCTCGCCGTCGCTGTACTAGCCGGGCTCGCAGAGCTCGCATTGACAGATACGGTGCCTTGGCCAACGGCAGTGATCATTGCCGGCATGACGACCATTCGATGCACCGTGATAGCTTTTCGTGCACGCCAATCTCGGTTTTTCGGCTTTTCTCTGCACACGTTCATCAACATCTTTCTCCTCCTTCCCTTGAAAGCTTATGCGTTGTGTACATTGAGCAACAGTGACTGGCTGTCGCGCAAAAATGCTACCCAGCCCCACGGGAGCAAGAAGCCGATCATCATCGCAAACCCGATCACCAGAGCAAATGGTACAGGCAGCCCGGGAATTGCCGGCTCGAATCGTACGGCGGATCGTTCGCGCGATTCTGCACAGCTGGTTAAGCCTGGGGTTCTTCACAGCTCCGACTGACCGAATAACTTTCGTTGCCAATACGTCGAGAGCTTAGGCATGCATCAACGATCGGAACGGGAACCAGCCGAATGCGATCGTAGGCTTTCGACCCTTTTTTGCACGGGAGCGACACGCGTTTCTCCGCTGTCATTTCCCAAAGGACCAGCACAGATACGGCTGCTCTGGACCAGAACCTCGAACGTAGGCAGCCGGCCGGCCGATTGGCCTGTTTCAGCCTGAGATAGACGCATGTCCAATGTAGCAGTCGACCTTAACGACGTAACCAAGTCATTTGGCAGCAAGCTCGTTGTGAACGGGTTGTCATTCGCCGTGGGTACGGGAGAGTGCTTCGGCCTGCTGGGGCCGAACGGTGCAGGCAAGAGCACGATTGCGCGCATGCTCCTCGGCATGACCCGGCCTGACTCGGGTAAGATCACAGTGCTCGGAGTGCCGGTGCCGGCTCGAAGTCGCTTGGCCCGCAAGGGCATAGGCGTCGTTCCGCAGTTCGACAACCTGGACCTGGAATTCACGGTCCGCGAGAACCTGGTGGTGTTCGGGCGGTACTTCGGCATGAGTACACGGGAGATTCAACGGGTCGTTCCATCTCTCCTCGAGTTTGCCCGCCTTGAGAGCAAGGCGGACGCACGCGTCGGCCAGCTATCAGGCGGCATGAAGCGGCGTCTAACGTTGGCACGCGCGCTGATCAACGACCCCCAGCTCCTTATAATGGACGAGCCGACTACCGGCCTCGACCCGCACGCCCGCCACCTGATCTGGGAGCGGCTGCGTTTTCTGCTGGCGAGCGGAAAGACGATTATTTTGACTACCCACTTCATGGAAGAGGCTGAGCGGCTATGCGATCGGCTGTGTGTACTGGAGCGGGGACGCAAGATTGCCGAGGGCAGCCCTCATGCTCTGATAGACGAACATATTGGATGCAATGTGATCGAGATCTTTGGCGGGAATCCGCAGGAGCTGACTTCGCTGATTAAGCCGTACGTTCAGCGCATTGAGGTAAGCGGCGAGACACTCTTTTGCTATGCGCCCGATCCAGAGCAGGTGCGTGTCCAGCTTCGCGGGCGCGCGGGTCTGCGGATTTTAGAGCGCCCACCAAGTCTGGAGGACGTCTTCTTGCGGCTAACCGGACGCGAGATGGAGAAGTGAATGATGCGTGAAGGTCTTGCGGCGGCACTGCCCGCCAACGCGTGGAACTGGATTGCGGTGTGGCGCCGCAACTATCTGGCGTGGAAGAAGGTCGCATTTGCGTCGCTTCTCGGTACTCTTGCCGATCCGATGATTTACCTTTTCGGGCTCGGTACTGGTCTTGGACTAATGGTAGGTCGGGTTGAAGGCGCCTCGTACATTGCCTTCTTGGCAGCCGGGATGGTCGCGACAGGCGCGATGACCGCATCGACCTTCGAAACAATATACGCGGTTTTCAGTCGCATGCGCGACCTGGGCACCTGGGAAGCAATCCTGCATACACAACTTACCCTGGGCGACATCGTTCTCGGTGAATTGGCATGGGCAGCCACCAAGGCCTTTCTGGCCGGCACGGCAATTACCATTGTTGCTGCCACCCTGGGCTATGCGGCGTGGACGTCCGTCCCCTATGTGCTGCCGGTCGTCGCTCTCACCGGCTTCGCCTTTGCCAGCCTGGCAATGGTCGTCATCGCGCTCGCGCCCAGCTACCACTATTTTATATTCTATCAGACGCTCGTCATCACACCCATGCTGTTCCTGTCTGGCGCGGTCTTTCCAGTCGGCCAGCTGCCAGGCGCCTTTCAGCGCCTGGCGGCCTTCTCGCCGCTGGCGAACTCTATCGACCTGATCCGTCCGGTAATGCTTGGCCACGCGGCAGACAACGTCGGGCTGCATATCGGCGCACTTTGTATGTATGCGGTATTGCCGTTTTTCCTCTCTGCTGCGCTGTTTCGTCGACGCCTGATGCGTTGACGCTGCTGACGACGGCCCGAGAAGGAGGCCTCGATGGATCGCGAACTGGTTACCATCAGAGCTGGAGCCAAGCTGCGTGGCACAGCAACACTAAAGCGAAGCCGCCACTTAGCCATTGCCGCAAGCATCCGCCGATGTCGGCCGCGAAAAGTCTAGGAGCGGTCCGGTTGCATGAGGGCGAATCGAGTCCCCGTTCAAGACATAGCAGCCGAGCTTGTTGTGCCCTGGTCTGCCCCAAACCCTCGCGACCACTACTAGCTGGAAACACATAGCAATGACACACCGCACGCCGACACCTCAGCCTTTTGTTATCCTTGCCATGCCAAGGACTGGCACACACTATCTGGAGGAATTGCTAAATGAGCATCCGACCGTACTAAGCAACGGTGAGTTGCTCAATGAGTATGATACCAATTGGCCCGGGAAGGATCGCCTGCTACGCACCGATCGTGAGCTCCTCGAACAAGCCTATTTGCGCTATCCCACGCCAGACTACAGGAACGTGACGCATATCGGCTGCAAGATCAATGAACCCCAATTTCACGATCGCCCAGCTTTTTTTGCTGAACTGACTCGTTGGCCAGCACTCAAGGTCATCCTCGTAACCCGAAACATATTGGAATCGCTACGGTCCTTTGCACAGGCAAGGCAAAGCGGCCAGTGGCTGAAATTCAGTTCGGACGCCGCTCGGCCGCCGCGCGTCAGATTGTCAATCGCTGACTGCGAGGCTTACTTCAAAGCCGCGGACGATTTCCACGCTCGCATCGAGCACTCCTTCACGCCGAGCCACCTGCTTGTAGTCGAATACGAGAGCCTCCTTCACGAACCCGCTGCTTGCCTGGGAAAGGTTTGGGATTTCCTGGGCGCTCCGGCCATTGAGCTATCTGATCGCGCCCTCCTTCAGCGCCAGGAAACGCGAGCGCTAGACCAGACGGTGCAGAATTTTGATGAGTTGCAGCTCCACTTCGCGGATGGACCTTACGCCCGCTTCTTTGACGTCGGTGGTCTCTGACTGGCGCCGTTCTCGGTTCACGCTCGAAGCCAAACTTCTGTGCCATCTGATCGTGGTCGCGCAACTGCTGCTTCACCTAGGCTGGCTTCTCCTCTCCGGCATCAACGAGGACCGCTTCCCTCATACAGAGGTGAACCCGCAGTGGAAAAATGACGATGCCTAAAATCAGGTTTCACAAGCTTGCAGCCATTGTTGTGCTTATTGGTTTCGCGGCGTGGATGGTGACAGGCGAATTCTCATCGGTCGGCAGCGTAGCGGCCAACAAGGCCAAGGCAGCCGAAGTCGAGCAGGGCAAGGCGCCGGACGCGAGCAAGCCGAAGACGGCGCAAGCCGAACCGAAGGCGCCGCTGCGCACGGTCGCGGTGGTGACGCCGCCGCGCAAGACCTATGCGCGCGCCATCCGCATTTCCGGGCTGACCGAGGCCGACAAACGCGCGGTGCTGGCAACCCGGGTCGCCGGCGTCATCGACAGGCTGCCGGTCAGCCAAGGCCAGCACGTCAAGACCGGTGACCTCGTGCTGATGCTTGCCGCCGAAGAAAAGATCTCGATGGTCGACAACGCCAAGCAGCTCGTGGCGCAGCGCACGGCCGAGCTCGATGCCGCCGAGCGGCTCGCCAAGACCGGCAATCTGCCCAAGCTGCAGCTCGACACCGCCCGCTCCAATCTGACCCAGGCGCAATCTCAGCTGGATACCGCGCAGGCCGAACTCGACCGCAACGAAGTCAAGGCGCCGTTCGACGGCGTCATCGACCGGGTGCCGGTGGAACTCGGCAGCTCCGTCATGCAGGGCGGCGAGGTGGCGACCATCATCAAGCTCGATCCGGTGATCGCGCGCGGCGAGATCAGCGAGCGCGACCTCGGCTATCTCAAGATCGGTGACAAGGCCAATGTCCGGCTGGTCAGCGGCCAGACCGTGAAAGGCACCGTGCGCTACATCAGCCGCGACGCGTCGTCGGCGACCCGCACCTTCCGTGTCGAGGTCGCGATCCCCAATGCCGATGGCTCCGTGCCGGCCGGCATGACGGCGGAAATCCAGCTCAGCGCGCTGCCGACCGACGCGGTGCTGCTGCCGCGTTCGGTGGTGACGCTCGGCGACAAGGGCGACCTCGGCATCCGCGCCGTCGGCAAGGACAACAAGGTGGCGTTCTTCCCGATCGACCTCGTCGACGACACGCCGACCGGCCTCGTGCTCGGCGGCATACCGGCCGATGCGCGCATCATCGTCGCAGGCCAGGAACTGGTGAAGGAAGGCGATGAGGTCAAGCCGGTCGAGGCCGACCAGGCGACCATCAACAAGCTGATCGGCGAGGCCACGGCCGGGACGCAGTAGCGCAGGCGTGCCGGCGCCGGGCCTCGCCCGGCGACGTCAGTCCGTTCGCCACTCCCCGACAAGCACAGCAGGCATAAGTCATGGATATCGTCAGACTCGCAATCAACAATGCCCGCCTGACCATCTCGGTCCTGGTTTTCCTGCTGATTGCAGGCTGGGTCGCCTATCAGTCGACGCCGAAGGAAGCCGAACCCGACGTTCCGATCCCGATGATGTATGTCAGCCTGATCTATCAAGGCATTTCGCCGGAGGATTCCGAGCGCCTTCTGCTGCGGCCGATGGAAAGCAAGCTGAAAAGCCTGAAGGGCCTCAAGGAAATGCGCTCGGCCGCCTTCCAGGGCGGCGGCTATGTGCTGGTCGAGTTCCAGCCGCAGACGAACCTGGCGACGGCGCTGCAGGATACGCGCTCCAAGGTGCAGGACGGCAAGGCCGACCTGCCGCAGGCGGCCGAGGAGCCCGTCGTCACCGAGGTCAACATTTCCGAATTCCCGGTGCTGGTCGTCACCTTGTCCGGCGAATTGCCCGAACGCGTGCTGGCCGCCGCGGCGCGCGAACTGCGAGACCGCATCGAGGAAGTGCCCGGCGTCCTCGAAGGCTCGCTGCAGGGCTCCCGCGACGATCTCGTCGAGGTCGTCATCGATCCGATGAAACTGTCTTCCTATGGCTTGCAGCTCGACCAGCTGATCGGCGCCGTCGGCGCTTCCAACAGCCTGGTCGCCGCCGGCAACATCGAGGGGTCGCAGGGCAAATACGCCGTCAAGGTGCCGTCATTGATCGAGACGCCGGAGGATGTCGCGGCGCTGCCGGTGGTCGCCGGCCCCAATGCCGTGGTGCAGGCCAAGGACATCGCGACGATCCGCTCGACTTTCAAGGATGCCGAGACGGTGACGCGCCTCAACGGGAAGCCGGCCATCGCCATCGAGGTCAAGAAGCGCATCGGCGCCAATCTGATCGACACGCTCACCAAGGTGAGGGAAGTGTCCGATACCTTCGTCAAGACCATGCCCGAGGGGATGCACGTCACCTACACGCAGGACAAGTCGGTCTTCGTCAACCAGCTGCTCGGCGATCTGCAGAACCACGTGATGATCGCGGTGATCCTGGTGTTCATCGTCATCCTCTACGCGCTGTCCGGCCGCGCCTCGCTGCTCATTGGCCTCGCCATTCCGTCCTCCTTCCTGATCGGCATCCTGCTGCTCGCCATGATGGGTTACACGATCAACATGATCGTGCTGTTCAGCCTCATTCTGGCGGTCGGCATGCTGGTCGACGACGCCATCATCGTCACCGAGTTCGCCGAACGGCGGATGAGCGAGGGCATGCCTAAGCAGGAAGCCTTCGCGCTTGCCGCCAAGCGCATGGCCGGTCCGGTCATCGCGGCGACGATGACGCGTATAGCCGCCTTCTCGCCGCTGCTGTTCTGGCCGGGCATCATCGGCGACTTCATGAAATACATGCCGATCACGCTGATCGTCACGCTTTCGGCCTCGATGCTCTACGCGCTGGTGTTCGCACCGACGCTGGGAGCAATCTTCGCCAAGGCGCCGCAGCATCATGAGGACGGCAATCGCGACGGCTGGTACATGGCTGTCGTCAAGCAAGCGGTGCGTTTCCCCATCACCGTGATTGTGCTGACCGTCGTCTTGCTGGCCGCCATCTTCGTCGGCTATTCGAAGTACGGCGCCGGCGTCGAGTTCTTCCCGAGTGTCGAACCCGACTATGGCCTGCTCTATGTGCATGCCCGCGGCAACCTTTCCGTGGCCGAAATGGACACGGCGACAAAGATCGCCGAAAACCGGCTGCTTGGCTGGCCGGGCGTGAAGTCGGTCTATACACGCGTCGGCAAGTCCGAGGGCGGCGGCCAGGATGTGCCTGAAGACGTCGTCGGCGTCATCAACTATGAGTTCATCGACTGGCGCGAGCGCAAATCCGCGAACGATATCCTGAACGATCTGCGCGGCGTCATGGCGGGCATTCCCGGCGTCGAAGTCGAGGTCCGCGTTCCGGAAGCGGGCCCGCCGACCGGCAAGCCGATCCAGATCAGGCTTTCGGCCGTCGACCCCAAGGGATTGGACGAGAAGGCGCGTGCGGTGGCGGCGCGCATCGCCAAGGTGCCCGGCGTCATCGACATTTCCGACGGCTTGCCGCCGCCCGGCGTCGACTGGGCGCTCGAGGTCGACCGGGCCAAGGCTGCCCAGTACGGCATCAGCCCGACCTCGGTCGGCACCGTGGTGCAGCTTGTCACCAACGGTTTGAAGCTCTCAGAATACAGGCCTGCCGGCGCCGACAAGGCGGTCGACATCCGGCTGCGCTTGCCGGAGGACCGGCGCACGCTGTCGACGCTCGACGAGCTTAGGGTGCAAACCTCGCAAGGCTCGGTGCCGATCTCGAACTTCGTCGTGCGCAAGCCCGAACCGACGGTCGGCATCCTCAACCGCATCGACGGCGCGCGTACCGTGGTCGTCCAGGCCAACGTTGCCGCCGGCGAACAAGTCGCTTCTGTCCAGCAGCAGGTCACCCGGGCCGTCACCGACATGGATCTCGGCAGCGGCATACGCTGGAAGCTGGCCGGCTCGAACGAGGACAGCGCCGAAGCCAGCGCCTTCCTCAGCAAGGCCTTCGGGGCGGCGATCTTCCTGATCTTCCTGGTGCTGTTAGCGCAGTTCAACAAGTTCACCAGCGTCTGGCTGGTGCTGTCCTGCGTGGTCATGGCGACGGTCGGCGTGTTCCTCGGGCTGCTGATGACAGGCGAGACGTTCGGCATCGTCATGTCAGGCATCGGCGTCATCGCGCTTGCCGGCGTGGTGGTGAACAACAACATCGTGCTGATCGACACCTATGACCGGCTGCGCGAAGAGGGTTGGGACAAGATGGACGCCGTGCTGCAGACCTGCCGCGAGCGTGCGCGCCCGGTGGTGCTGACGGCAGTGTCGGCCATCCTTGGCGTGCTGCCGATCGCCTTCGGCCTTGGGCTGGAAATTTTCCATCATGAGACGACGATCAATGCGCCGTCGACGCAATGGTGGATTTCGCTGTCCTCGGCGATCGTCTTCGGCCTGTCGTTCGCTACGGTGCTGACGCTGGTGGTGACGCCGTCGATGCTGATGGTGTTCACTCGTGCCAAGGTCAAGCCGGGCGCACGGCGCGGCTTGATCAGCCGGTTGTTCCGCCGCGGTAAGGGCGAGATTTCGTCGGACACGCCGACAGCGGACACCGGCACCGAGCCGGCAATCGCCTTCCCGAAAGCCGCCGAATAGACAGGTTTGTCGTTTCGACCGGCAAAGGCCGCCTGGTCCCCGGCAATGCGAGGGCATTGCCCTGAAGCAAATGCCGGGAATGTCTCATGCCGATCAGCACCATTATCATCATCATCTTGATCCTTGTCCTCATCGGCGCGGTGCCGGCCTGGCCGCATTCGCGCTCCTGGGGCTACGGACCTTCAGGCATTGTCGGTGTGGTGCTGGTGGTGGTTCTGCTGTTGCTGCTGATGGGGCGGCTCTAAGCTTAGGCGTCCCTTTTCGACGTTGCGTTCAGGCGGCTTTGGAAACGCCGTTCACTGTTGCGATGCCGATATCTTTCAGAGCCTCGGCGACAGCCTGATCGAGCGGCGTATGCGGGATTTCGCCGATGATGCCTTCCAGCCGCGTCGAGACCAGCTGGTGCGGTTCGAAGCGCAGATAGGACGCGTAAACTATGAGCTCTCGGATAGCGCGTCGGACAAGAATTCTGGCGCTCCGATCTGCGATTCAGGGTTACTAAAGCCCGAGCTTCCTCTTCAGTTCCGCGTTCTCCTTGCGCAGGCGTTCCGCGAGCAGGCTCTTCAGTCGCTTGTTTTCTTCCTCAAGCGCGACGAGGTCCTTCAGATCGTCACCAACCGGCGCAGGCGGCGAAGCTTTCTTCCATTGATAGTAGGTCTGTTCCGAGATGCCGGCCTGCTTTACGGCGCTCTTGTGGGTGTCGCCGCCACTGATAGACTTTTGGATCAGGGCGAGCATCTGCGCGCGCTCCTTTTCAGAGTAGGTCTTACGTCCGGCCCGGACGGTCGCTGCTGGTGCTTCCTTCGCCTCGGACGCCGCGCTAGGGGCATTCTTCCGAGCAGCCGGCCTGGGCTCAGCCTTCGCCTTCGGCGACCGTTTGGCCTTCTTCTTTTCAAGCGTCTCCAATTTGGCTGCCGTTGCGTTGCAGTTGTTACTGGTTCTGCGTCCAGGGGATTTGCCATGAGATGCTCCGCTCGCGGTTTGTGCATGTGTTCAGCATCAAGCGCTACGACGCTTGAGTCAACAAGGCGACGATTTGGCAACTCCATCTCCTCGAGTTCCCTTCTTGTTTCGGCCGTTGCTGCGGTGAGATCGACATCGCCCCAGATCGAACGACTCCGTTTTTGAGAACTGCGCTTCTGTCTGATCTCCACCGTGAATGCCCGGGGCTGCCGCCTCATAGGTAGTTCCTTGTTGAACACGAATCGCGCAGGAAGTCGCGGCAGACGACGAGCGAAGGTCCGGCCGATTCTTCTGTAGTCGAGCTATATGCATCCGACCGCCCGAGCAAGCCCTGCTGGCGGCGCACACCCCCGAACAGACCGGGTGTGAGCCCCTAAGAGCAAGTGGCTATGCCATCTCTCGGGATCGACGAGGTGGTGGATTTCCCGCAGCATGCAAAAAACCATCTCCCGCATCTTCGATGGTACATCGATGGCAGGCATACGAACTGAAAGAAGCCGCTCAAGAGCGCGACCCAATCTGCACTGGCAGTGCTGCGGGTCGCGCCCTGGGACGGGGTGTAGCTCGACGGTGGAGAAGCCGCTCGCGAGCGCGCCCTCAACAGCGCGGTAGCGAGCGAGCGGCGTAGCGGGGGTTATCGATGTTTTTCGGTAGGGTTGGGTTGCTGACAACCTGATTCGAAGGAAGCACCGATGACCAACATGATGGACCTGCGCGGGCTCGTGAAGAAGACCCCGACGCCGATCAATGCGCGAGATGATCGGCTTTGCCGCCGAGCGGCTGATGGAGATGGAAGTGGGCGCGGCGGGATGACTTACAAATGAGAGACGCGAACCCCCAGCTCGGTGCCGAACTCCTGCGCGAACAGCTTCTGTACCATCAATTTTAGCATCCTAAAGGATGGAAGCGTCCGGCTGGAAACAAGCATCTTCTCGAGGGCGGCGTTACAATAGCTTCGGCAGCGTAGAAGGCTACCCGATCGATCTCTTTGAACTGAACCACAGCGGCTGAAAGGCAGTGTTGAATCGCCCCACTTGCGAGCTTGTTGGTGAGCTTGATCCGGTTGAGGCGCTCCTCTTCAACGGTCGCTATTACGTGTCCGTCTCGGACGAGCACCACAGCACCATCGTGCAGAAATGTACTCGCAAACTGGAACGGTTTTCATAGACTTTGTCTAAGAAACGCCAAATTGGCTCGGCGCAAGCCCGACTTAGAACGGGCTACGTTATGCTTCGCCCCTGCGATCCAATCAGACATCGTCAAACTCGAAAGTTCCGATACCCGCCGCCCTCAGCATCAGATCCAACCTTCGCCTTGCGGACCCATCGAACTGCCGCGGCCGCCCAAGGCGGTCCATGGCCAGTCTTGACAATGGTTATCCGGCAAGCACCCGCATGAGCAGGACATAGGAGCGATCTCGAACGACTTCTCCGCTCAATTGCCTACGCGCCTTAAACCGGCACTCGCGTGAGTAGCCCGTGTCGGATGAGATCGATGCTGGCGGCAAATGCGCCTGCAGAGTCATTCAACGCGTGGACTTCCTCGACGAGTTCAAGAGAAAAGGGACCCGTATAGCCGCCATCAAGTAGCGCCCGGATCTGGCTGCAATTGTCGGAACCTCCCAGGATGCGATCCGGGTGAATCCAGAAGGTTGGATCGTTTATGCCTGAAATGTGCACGAGACCGGTCAGATCGCAGAAGAAGGACGTCTCGCCGGCGAGTGTGTGGTGGAATGTATCGTGCACAAGCCGGAAGACGGACTGGCCATCAACCCAGGCTATAGCCTTAGCCGCTTCGTTCTTCGATCGAAGCGAGGAGGTCTGGAAGCCAAGGGGTTCAATGAGCCCAATCAGACCCCGCGACTGAAGTATCGGCTTGAGCGCCTTTAAGGCGACGCGGAGATTGCCTGGGCGCTCGCCATTGGCGGACCACGAACCGTCGTTCGCCGGCACCAGCATAAGCGCCTGGGCGCCACAGGCGGCCGCATAATCGGCGAGCTTGCTGGCCTCGGCCTTGCGGGCGGGAGTCCATTCGTTGAATCGCTGCAAGGCGTTGACCGAGATAATCGTGATGCCTGCTTCGGCAGCGGCAGACCGGACATCCGCCGGCGGCTTGCCGCGCACAGCAGCCTTACTGCAGGGATTATTCCGGATTTGCACGTCGGTCAGACCGAGATCGCGTGCGAGCGCGAAGAACGTCCCGACATCAAGCCCGGGCGTCGCCATGTGGTCGAGTGCAAACCGAAGTGTCGCCTGGCGCACGGAGTGGGTTTCCTTCATCAAGGCGGCCGCCACTATCGGGTGACTGGCTTCTGCCGTTTGTTGATTTACGACGCCGAACTGATCGGCATAGGAAGGCGAGCCAATCGAACTGACCCGCTCTTTATTCACACGATTGTCTCTCATTGTGAGCCGACTTTCACGCAACGGATACTACCGCGCCTCTTGAGAACATTGATCTGCCAGGCGAAATGACCGAAGATGGCTCAAGGCTATCCAGCTGCTTCCGCGGAGTAGCCAGCCCGGAGAGATGCTGCGCCGATCCGGAGCCAAACTGATGTGGCAGGCTGCTTCTTCGTAGCGGCCGATGCCCAGCGCGATCATAGCGCCTCCCCGACCTTCCCTCAGCCTCTGGATCCATCCAGGACGCGCCGCCGTGCGGCCTTGAACAAGCGCAACACGTCGGCGAGCTTGTTGAACGCAATCGGGGCGACTGCCGGCGAGACTGCGGGCGACAACATAGAGTCTCCGCGGACCAGGCGTTATGGCGAGCACGAACGCCGCAGCAAGGTCTAGGGCGACTTGGGTTAAATCTGGCATGGTGGTCGATACCGACGAAGTTTATGTTGCTATGGGATGAGAGAGGCGACCTCACGGTCAGATGCCCGCTCGCTAGCCGCGAGGCCCGCAGCCACTCCGGCGCGGTCGGCCGCGCTCCGATTCTGGCTCATCTTGCGCTTGCCCTCGATCCTCGTGATCGGCATGCGCAGGCCCACAATTCCGCGGAGTTGCGCCTGCACGAAATCCGGCGGCGCGTCCGACACAGCCCAAGGCGAGACGCGCCCACCCTCGTGGTGGTCGGTCAGGCGATGCACGGCGTCCAGCAGCCTGCCCGTATCCTCGAAGAACTCGACCGGGCCATAGGCGTGGACGGCGACGTAATTCCAGGTCGGCACAACCTTCCCGGTTTCCTGTTTGGCCGCATACCATGCCGGGGTGACGTAAGCATCCGGTCCCATGAAGATCGCCATGCCATCGCACAGCGGCGGAACACGGCACTGCGGATTGGCCTTCGCGAGGTGGCCGTAGATCACGCCGTGCTCGCCCTCGCTTTCATCTAGCAAGAGGGGCAGTGGCGAGGCGAAGAGTCCTTCGGCCGTGGCGGTGACGAAGTTCGCCAGCGGCGCTGCGCGGATGCTCGCTCGCAGGAAATCGATATCATCATCTCGGAAGGCCGGAGGGGTGTACATCGGGGGAACTCCGTGTGTGCGTTGCAGCTCAGATACTGGCAATCTGGCCCTCTGGAAACAGCCAGTTCGTTGCAATTGAAGCCGTCCAGTTGGTGAAGTGGCATGGCAGCTGGGTATCGGGCCAACGATTTGGCGGTCCAACAGTGGGGACTCTGCGGCTTCTGCACGCCCCCGGCATCTCTTAGCTTGCTCAACCGTCCGTGGCTCCGCCGTCGCCAGGTAGCGCTACAGATCGAGCTGCCGGCGATAAAGATAGATCAGGGGCAGCCTTTCTGGCGGCGGCCCTGATGGGGTGCTGTTGAAGATACCGTACGCGGGGGATGGCGCATCTCGTGCGGCTCGTTCAAGGGAAGGAGGAGCGGCCAGTGCATGTGATGCCATGCTGTCGGCCGCCGGCTTAGCCGACTGCGCTGCTGATAGAATGGCGGGCGGCAGCAGGGCGTCGCCGCGGCGGCTGGCTTCCCGGGGCAGCACGCGATTACCCGACGCTGCAGGTTCATCGGATCGTCGCCGAGACTGCAAAAGCGCCAACGCCGTCAAGCGGCACGGCCGGCACACGCGGCGTCACAGCTTCGCCACGGAGAGCTCGCCCCACGGGGTGAGCGGGCGGCGACTCGATCGAGATCGCTGCCCGGCCTGCCTATCAGGGCCGCAAAGGAACGCAGAGTCGGGTTGCGAGTGAACGATGATACATCGGGGCGGGCAGGTTCCTCAACCGGCCCGCCTGTCGAGACTGGCAGCGGAGCCTTTAGCTGTGGTGATTTCCTGCTTGTAGACCTTACACCCTGGTGCCAGCTCTTTCAGACCGCTCACGAGCATCTTTGCCGCCTGCTCCAGCGCCTCTTCCGGCATCGCTGCCAAGCTTTCCAAAATAAACCACATGCGGCCGCCCACCGTCTCCAACCGGGCGCGCGTGCCCTGCCGCCAATTCCAGCGACGACATGTAGCTCCCAGATCGTCGCGCCAGATGACCTCCCCCTTGGAAGGGCTTTCGATGACCGCTTCCCCATTCAAAACAGTGTGGAAGGACTCCGTTCCTACGGCAATCGTCAGCCGCGGTTTGCCGACATATGCATCGAAATTTTCGCCGCCAATCGGTATTGCGAAACGCAGGCTCACTGCATTGTAGAGGTCGACGACAGGATTTATTGGTGGGATTCGGCCATCCTTCTCCACCCGCTTTTTCAATGCCTGCGCCGAGCATGGCGTCCGGTTTGGTTTCGCGCCGAACCGGACGTATGCCTCGGCCCAATTGGCCAAGTGCGCTTCTCCCCAGGCGGGTCCCCCCGCTCGGGCGAAATCGCAAGCCTCTCCCAACACGTCCCGAGCCATGACGCCTCGCGCACTGTCCTGTGCATCAACAAGAATGCTGATTGCGCGAAAGTCAGGTGCGATCTCTGCTATTTCTTCGTCGATCAGCGGAAAATCCAACAACGCTTTCTCCTTTAAGCAGGCCGCGACCGCGCCTTGCTTCCACCGGATTTGAGAGTCTCCTCAAGAATTCCCTTCCCCAGGTCCCAGGGTTCAGAGTCCTGCCCGGGACCCGGACTGGCCGACAGAGCCAGTCCTGGCAAGTCTTGCTGATCCAGTCTGCGATCAATGCCGGCGCGACTCTGGGGTCACGAGCCAGGTCCGCTCGCTGTCAGGGCGGGTATTGAGCATCTTGCCGGATCCTCGGCAAAACTCTTTACCCGTTGGACAGCGCCAGTAAGGAGCCGAACGCCATTCTCGATCTGCCGAATGGTCAGGGCGGAATAGCCCATCACCAGTCCAATCCGGTCAGCGCGGCCTTCATCTCGGATGTACAGCGATGAGATCGGATGGATGCCAACCCCGACCTGCCGCGCCTCTTCAACCAGGACGTCCTCCAGCGACCGGGAAAGATCCTTGAACCAGACGACGACATGCAGCCCTGCATCGGCCCCCTCGATGGCGATGCTGTCTGCGAACGCGCGTCGAAGGACGGCAAGCAGTGCCTCTCGCCGCTCGCCGTTAAGACGGCGGACGCGGCGCACATGGCTTTCATATGCACCGCTCTCGATGAGTGAGGCCAGCGCCTCCTGTTCCGCAACCGGAGAATGCCTGTCCAGAAGCTGCTTGGCCATCGCAAAGACGTCTTGCAACTCGGCCGGAACCACCAGGTAGCCGATGCGCAGCATCGGCGACAGTGTCTTGGAGATCGTGCCAACATAGATTACGGAACTGCGGTCTTCCAGCTTATGCAGCGGGGCCACCGGTCGAATGTCGTACCGGTACTCGCCATCGTAATCGTCCTCGATAATATAGGCGTCATTGCGCCGAGCCCATTCGAGGAGCTGATACCGCCGCGAAATTGACAAGACGCCGCCGAGCGGGAATTGGTGCGACGGGGTGACATAGGCCAGCCGCGCTGGGATCTCCTGCAGCAGCTCGGTCTTCATGCCCTCGTTGTCGACGGCGACAGCGACGGGCGTGGCTCCTGTGCTGGCAAAGACTTGGCGCGCCATTCTATAGCAGGGGTCCTCGATCACGAAGCTGTCAGAAGGGTCGAGCAGCAGTCGCGCGCACATGTCGAGGCACTGCTGTGATCCGCTGACGACGAGGATCTGCTCGACCTGGCAGCTAAGGGTTCGGGCACGCCACAAATATCCCTGCAGCGCCTGGCGCAAGCGATGCGAGCCGCGTGGATCGTGGTAGGCCAGCCTTCCGGGGCTTTGTGACATCGCCACGTTCATCGCGCGCTTCCACGTCAGCGCCGGGAAATCAGATGGCGCGAGGTCGCCATAACGGAAATCGACCTTGAAGCGGTTGGGGAGGTAATCGCGCCCTGGCGGATTGGCGCGCAGTCGCTCGCCGTAAGAGGAAAGGTGGATCGGGCCAGTCCGTTTCGGGACCGCGCTGGTCGCTTTACTCCGGACTAGCGAGGATGAAACGCGAGGTCTTGCGCCTTGAATGACCTCGATGAAACCCTCGGCGACCAGCTGGTCATATGCCACGGTGACCGTGGTTCGCGACACACCGAGTTCATTTGCGAGGCCGCGGGACGACGGCAGCTGGCTGCCCGTTTCATAGATCCCGCCCAGGATCTGCTCGCGAAGAGCTTCGCAGATCTGGCGCGCGCCCGGGCCTTGCGAGCGAACCGTCGACGCGGCAGGAGAAGGCTGGACCATTTCTTTCATCGCCAACTGGACGTTCCCTCTGAGTTAGTGTGACGGCATTGTCCCCGAAATCAAGAGGGCTAAAGCCGATGACCAGCGCCGAAGATCAGCTTGAAGCCGAGGCAACATCAACGCCGTCCCGGAACGACGTCGGTCTCGCATTCGCCACCCGGGCCATCCATCATGGCTACGATCTGGCCGGCTTTTCCAATTCCGTTCAGACGCCGGTGTTTCTTACATCGACCTATGGATTTGAAAGCGTGGCAGCAAACGAAGCCGCCGCCGCGCTTGGCGGAAGGCTCTACGCACGCGAATACAACCCCACCACCGAGATCCTCGAAAAGCGGCTCGCCAATCTCGAAGGAGCCGAAGCTGGGCTGGTACTCGCCTCGGGGATGGCCGCCTTCGGGACGCTGATCCTTTCGCTGCTTTCGCAAGGTGACGAACTCATTGTCCACAAAACACTCTATTCGAATACGCTCGCCATGGTCGAACAGGGGCTGCCGCAGTTTGGCATCAAGGTCGTTGCCGTCGACCTGTCGAATCCGAGCAATCTCAATGGCGCCATCACTGACAGGACCCGGCTCGTGTTCTTCGAGACGCCAATCAACCCGCTGAGCCGTATCCTCGACATCGCCGGCATTGCCGAACACGCCCATTCTCGCGGCGTGAAGGTCGCCGTCGACAGCACCTTCGCCTCGCCCGCCCTTCAGCGTCCGCTGGAACTTGGAGCCGACATCGTGATCCATTCGCTGACCAAGTACATCAATGGCCACGGCGATGCTCTGGGCGGTGTGATACTCGGCGATGCGAAAACACTGCACCTGCTGCGCGAAACTGGCCTGCGCTATCTCACCGGGGCAGCGCTCTCGCCCCTGTCGGCGTTCCTGATTTTGCGCGGATTGAAGACACTCACGTTGCGTATGGCGCGTCACAGTGCCTCTGGGCTTGCGGTCGCTCAGGCGCTCGAGGCGCACCCGGCTGTGGCTTGGGTTAGCTATCCATTTCTCGGCTCTCATCCCGACCATGAGATCGCGCGCAGACAGATGTCGCAAGGCTCGGGCATGTTGGCTCTCGGCCTCCAAACGGGATTCGAGGGCGCGCGCCGTATGATGGACCGGCTCAAGCTGATCATCAGGGCGGTCAGCCTCGGTGACGCTGACAGTCTCATCTATCATCCGGCAAGCCTGACGCGCTCGCGCAAGTCAATCCGCACGGACGCGCATTTGCCTGACGGAGTCGGCGACGACCTCATGCGTCTGTCGGTAGGGCTCGAAGACGCCGCCGATTTGATCGCGGATCTAGAACAGGCACTGGACGGGATTTGATGCCCAACGCTTCACCCAATGTAACAACGGGAGCTTCAGCATGGCTTTCCTGAGCGGCCTTTCGGCCTTCCCAATAACGCCAAGCGACAGTGACGGCGTCGTCGATGTCCTGGCGCTTCGAAAGCTGATAGCGCGGCTTTGCGCAGCAAAGGTGGATTCCATCGGCCTGCTCGGTAGCACCGGCACCTACATGTATCTGTCGCGCGCGGAACGCCGCCGGGCGATTTGCGAGGCGCTGGACGAGACGCGTGGACGAGTCCCGCTCGTGGTGGGCGTGGGCGCTTTGCGCACCGATGAAGCGGTACACTATGCAAGTGATGCGAAGGCCCTCGGCGCAGCCGCGGGGTTGCTCGCGGCTGTTTCCTACACCCCGCTCACTGACGACGAAGTTTTCGAGCATTTTTCGACAGTGGCGCGCGAAAGCGGCCTACCGATCGTGATCTACGACAATCCTGGAAACACGCATTTTCGCTTCACGCCAGCGCTCATCGAGCGTCTGGGACAGCTGCCTGGGATTTTCGCAATTAAAAACTCAGCCGACCGGGGCGATGCTATCAAAGGCCAACTTGCGCACCAGAAAAAAATTGTGCCGAAAGGATTCTCGATCGGCTACAGCGGCGACTGGAACGCCGCCGAGGCCCTGATCGCAGGCGCCGATACATGGTACAGCGTCCTCGGTGGCATCTTGCCCGACCCCTGCCTGAGGATGGTCAGAGCCGCTCAGCACGGCGACCACACAGAAGCACACCGGATCGACGCCACCCTGGCCCCGGTGTGGGAGCTTTTTAAGACGTTCTCGAGCCTTCGCGTCGTCTACGCAATCGCCGAGCTCCTCGAAATCTGTTCCGCCGAGCCCCCACGGCCAATCAAGCCGCTTTCCGCTGCCGCGAAGTGCCAGCTCGCCGGCGTCCTGGACCGTCTAGGATCAGGTGTCGGATCGTAAGCCGCGCGACTTCATATCGCCGAGGGAAAATGTACGCACCGACCCTTTCGATGGGACTAGCCGAGATGTTCTCCGTAATCTGATCGGAAACAATGCGCGCGGCGTGCTGATCGCCGATGGGTCGACAGGTCCCGACGCCAATCACGTCCTCGTTCGATTGGCAGAACGTCTTACCGGCGAGGGAGGTAGCTGCGTTCCGGGCCGCCAACGCCTACATTTCTCCGGAAGAGTATTCGGGCCAGACGACTTCCACTCGAAGCATCAAAACCTTGATGCGCTACAGCATTCAATCGCTGCGAAGGATCTTTGCTTCAAGCGCTGCTGCCACAAAAGCCCTTCGAGCAGCTGGTGAATGGGCCTCACCACGCAATACCTGCAGACAAGCGTCCATCGCTACCCTCCGTTTCTCGGTCCGATGATGAAGGTCACTGATCAGGATAGCGGCCGCTTGGTTGACATCGAATACGATACGCTCAGAACTGTGGCGGCCAACCTGAACAACGACCGCCCTCTCAAATCTGTGCAAGCCGGTCATCTCTCCGCCCCCAAGGCGATATCCGTCAATAGGGTCCCGCTCGTCTTCTTTGCCGAGCCGACCCGGTACCACTGCATCTGTGAGCCGAGACAATGCCCGTTTGACCTACCCCGCGCTAGCCTCACACGCGCTTAGCCGCTCTGTTCCGCTGCCGATCTGCAGGCGGGATCCGTCGGTGTCAGATGTTGTGCCTCCAACATGACGGCGCGATTCAAAAAGGCGAATAGGCCCTTTGGGCGCTGCCCCCGCCATCGAAAGTCTTGTCTATAGAGACCTGTCGATAGAGACCTAAAGAGTAGCTTGATCAGGGAAGGCTCTAGCGCGACACCTTCGTGCTCAGTACGCGCACGCTCGGTGCCGAGGGAGCGCGGACCTCTCGTGGCGCGGGTGATGCGTGACCGTGCACATCGTTGCCCAGCGGCTTGCAGTGGCCAGCCCTTCCCACTGTGCCGCACAGCGCTGGTGTCAGCCATCTTGTTCTAGATCACGCGGCAGACCTTATCATTCACCGCGCGGATGCCTCACATCCAAACAATCTAATTTACCGGTTCCTCATGATCCTGCATAGCGCAACATCAAAACCCACGGCTATGTTTTCCAGCCGTTTCTGCGGTTGCTCCACGGTCACCTCGACAAGGATCTACTATGCGCATTTGCGGTATCAAGCTGACGCACGACGGGGGAATCGCTGTCGTGGAAGACGGCAGATTAGTCTTTTGCATCGAGCAGGAGAAGCTCGACAATAACCCACGGTACCAACATATCGAGCGGCTTGAGACGGTCGTCGCCGTTTTGGCGGAAAACGGGCTTGCTCCGCGCGATATCGACCGGTTCGTCATTGACGGATGGGACGGTGAGATCCAGTCGGAATTCCAGGTTCTGAGTAAGGGCTCCCCTATCACTCTCAACGGCGCGCCATATGTGGAACGGGACGCCGAAAATCCCCTGACAGCCTGTCAAGGTTCCGGTCTCATGCTCGACAATGGGGTATTTTCTTATGAAAGTTACCCGCATGTTCTTGGGCACGTGGCTTCCGCATACTGCACCAGCTCATTCGCCAAAGCAGAGGAACCGGCATTTTGTCTGGTATGGGACGGCTGCATCTTTCCGCGGCTTTACTACGTCGAGCCAAGTGGAGTCCGATTTGTTGGGTGCCTGTTTCCGATGATAGGCCATGCCTATGCCGCCGCGGGCCAACATTTCGGTCCTTACAGGCAAGAACTGCGGACTGGCTGGAATCTCGGTATCGCCGGCAAGTTGATGGCCTATATCGCGCTCGGTGTGGTCCATGAACACATCATGAATGTGTTTCAGGAGCTTTACGACTATCATTTCGCCGGGGATACGGACCTTGCCTTTGGCTACAGGAACAACAGCCACAGTGAAGACGCGTTACTCACGGCTGTGCACGACTTCTTCGATGCCAGCGCGTCGCGGTTAATCCCCGAAACGCCCGAGGACATTCTTGCTTCGTTCCATGCCTTCGTAGAGCGTCTTCTCGTCCGGGGGATGACAAGCACGCTGCGTGGGTACTCGGTTCCCGAAACCCGAAACCTGTGCATAGCCGGCGGATGCGGGCTGAACATCAAATGGAACAGCGCCCTTCGGGCGAGCGGTTTGTTCGACGCAGTCTGGGTGCCTCCGTTTCCAAACGACAGCGGATCGGCGATCGGTGCCGCTTGCTGCGCGCTGGCCGCCGACAATGGTTTCGTACATCTCGACTGGTCAGTCTACAGCGGGCCAAATGTGAGCCATGGCAAGGTTCCGCCTGGTTGGCAATCTGCTGCTTGCAGCCTGAAAGAACTTGCCAGCGTGCTCGCCGACAACAAGCCTGTGGTGTTCCTTGCAGGCCGCGCAGAGCTTGGTCCACGTGCTCTGGGAGGCAGAAGCATCCTGGCGGCCGCAACTTCGCCGGAAATGAAGGACCATCTCAACAAAATCAAAGTTCGAGAGCACTTCCGGCCGGTAGCGCCAATATGCTTGGAGGATCGTGCACCTGACATGTTTGACCCCGGCACGCCGGATCCTTACATGCTGTTCGATCACCGAACCCGTTCGGAGTGGAAAGAAAAAATCCCGGCGGTTGTCCATCTCGACGGGACAGCGCGACTTCAGACTGTTTCGAGGACTTCTGAACACCCAATCGCAGAACTTCTGATGGAATATGAGAAGCTCACGGGCATTTCGCTGCTCTGCAACACGAGTGCAAATCTCAATGGACGTGGTTTTTTTCCTGATGCGGCTGCCGCCTGTGAGTGGGGATGCGTAGACCACGTTTGGTGCGACGGGTTGCTGTTGACCAAGACAGGTCCAAGTCAATTCGAGGGCTGAGCGACCTGCGCCAGGTTCCCGTGACGAACTTGAGTTGCCGCGAGCCGAAGTGTGGAAGGCGTTCGCTGGCAAAGCAAGCCCGCCAGGGCGACCAGAGGCAAGGGCGGCGTAACGACTGCGGTCGGCAGGAGCGCGCGCTGGTGGGTTTGGCAGGGGAGCTATAGGGGATCAACCACGCCTTCCATTAGAAAGGCTCCCAGCGCACTCATCAATGCCTGGGCGGTTTCCTGGTCGAGTTGCAGTTCGACCTCATCATCGTCATCCGTAATCAGCAGCAAGGTGCCTTTCAGCGGGTTGCGCGACGTGACCAGCACATCGTCATCCTGGAACTCGACTTCGCGGGCCATAACTCCGACCTCCGTTGCTCGAGTCAGGATGACGCACCAGCCGCAGTAAAGAAAGCATTGAGCGATCCTGAGGCGCGGCGAATTTCGTCGCATTACCTCGATGGTGAAGGCGATAAGCAGGCGGGCATTATTGAAGATGTGGTTGGCGTCCGCCTCTCCATCGCAACCAAACCATACTCGGTTCGTTGACCTACGCTGGTTGATCCCAGCCCACTCCATACCCTGGCGCATCTTCATCGACACAAGGTCGAATGGTCTGCGGCGTGTTTGGGTCGATATTGTTGATTTAGTCGTTGCCGGGACGGCAGCATGGCTCTTGGTCGGGTCGATCCGGCCAGATTTGCCGCAGTTTTCGGGTCTCGCTACTTGCAGTGTTTCGTTTAGCGGCGGCTGTCCCTCCTTTACGCCATGGCAGCGATCATCGGCCCGGCCGGTGGTCGGAGCTTTGCCAATCTTCTGAGATTCTGGGCGGTAGCGGCGAGGAGGAACTCGTCGCGCGCGCCTGAGGGACCGCGCAGTCGCAGACGTCCAAGCCGCAAAATGCGCTTGAGATGCGCGAACAGCATCTCGACCTTCTTCCGTCGATGACGGGACCGCTCATATTCCGGCGTCTCGGCAATTGCCCTGGCGACATCGCGGGCATCCTCGTTCAGATCTCGGGGGATCTTACGAGAGGGCATATTCGGACAGCACTGCGGCTTCAACTCGCAGACTTTGCAGTCGTGCTGGCTGGCGCGGTAAAGCCGCGTGCCCGCACTGGTGATGCCTGTGCGCGGCGTCTTGTAGCTGCGCCGGAACTGCACCAGCCGTTTGCCACCCGGGCAGGTGTATTCGTTCGCGTCCGGATCGAACATGAAGTCGGCGCGCGAGAAAGTGCCATCCGTCCGGTTGGACTTATCGAACACCGGGATATGCGGCGCGATCTCCCGTTCCTTGACCAACCAGGCGAGGTTCGCTGCCGATCCGTAGGCGCTGTCGGCGGCCAGATACGTCGGCTTCAGGCCGAAGCGGTCCCCGGTCCTGTCAATCATGGAGCGCGCGGCTCCCACTTCAGCCTGCCGGATCGCGCGCGTGGCTTCGACGTCCAGGATGACGCCATGGTCGGTGTCGATCAGATAATTGGTGGCGTAAGCGAAGAAGGCATGACCCTTGTGCGCTCCGGTCCACTGCGCCGCCGGATCGGAGGGTGAGATGAACTTCGGAGTGACCTCACTGGCCGCTCCGAAAGCGGCGTCATCCAGGGTTGCGAGATACTCTCGTACCGCTCGACCAGCCCCGGCACCAAAATCGGCGGCGCGCCACTCGTCGCCCGGAACCGAGCGTTGTTTGTTGGCATCGGCCGCGATCAGGCTGGCGTCCACCGCAAACCCTTCGCCACCTACCAGGCCTTCGCTCAGGCAGCGTTCCACCACGGTCTCAAAGAGGTGCCGCAGGATGTCGCTCTGCCGGAACCGGCCATGGCGGTTGCGCGAGAAGGTGGAATGGTCAGGAACCTTGCCGTCCAATCCCAAACGGCAAAACCATCGATAGGCAAGGTTGAGGTGAACCTCCTCGCAGAGCCGTCGCTCGGATCGAATGCCCATGCAGTATCCAACGAGCAGCATCCGCATCATCAACTCGGGAGCGATCGAGGGACGGCCGATGGTGCTGTAGAACGGCTTCAGCTCCGAGCGGACGCTCTCCAGATCGAGGAACTGGTCGATCCTTCGAAGGAGGTGGTCATCAGGGACATGATCATCGAGACAGAAATCGTAGAACAACTGCGCCGGTGCCACCTGCGATCCCATCATCGTCCCATTCCCTCCGGAATCAACAGGTGGATGGAATCACGACACCGCCAGCCGATCAACGGCGATTAAATCAACACTATCGGTCGAATGCCGACTTTCAGCCTTCGAGTGTCCGAAAAATGTCCACATATTTCGGACCAGCATGGCTCTGGCTAACTTGCTACCAACAATACAAGTAGCTGCCGAGCTCGACGTCGTAATCAAATGTTTGGTAGCGCAAAACGCCCTCATGGACGTAGAGCGGTTCGGGCAACCTTCCTGCGACCAAGAGCGAAATGGAGCGAAAACGGCCATTATCGCCGGTATCGGGTCGATGCCGCTGAAAAGTCGATTCTGTTTTCTTGATGTTTGCCAGGAGAACGGACGATCATGGCTGGTCGCCGATGCCAAATCGGGGAAGCTCGGTTTCGTTTTCTGCTCGGCAACAGGAACTCTTGAATCCACAGCTTTCACCAACTCCATTTTTTACTGACGCGTCGCCCCGCGCTATAGACGCCGCGACATATAGAGCGCCCCTCGCAGAGACCTCGCAGAGTGGGGCTGTGAGCGCGGGATTCTGTTACGAGATCCGATGACTCCGATCTAGCTTTACGAGGTGGGCTCATCGTCATAGCAACAGTCGTCGCACGGCCACACCGTCCGCGAACGGCACACCGAAAACTTTCCGCAACGGCTTGATGCTGCTTCGTGACAGCCAACTTTCTTTGTTGCCCGACCTACATGCTGGTCGTTTTCTGATCACCTTGACTTCGGGTTCACGCCGCCTGCGGTTCGGCCAGATAGTCGTGAACAACTGTCCCGAGGCCGAGTGTCAGATCCGCGATGAAATGGGCGGCTGAAACGACCTCCAGAACCGGCAGTTCTGCAATCGGCGCGAGTGCATGCGACCGTAAGTCCAAGCCTGCGGGAGCACCCCATGCGCCCTTCAATGTCACGTCCTCCATCTTAAGGCGTACCAACTCGCAGACGCGCAGGCTGCCATCGACATGCGGAATAATCTTCAGGAGGAATGTCGGCTGACACAGCGAGGCCAGAACCTCGCTGTGGTCGAGCGCCCAATGTTTAAAGCCCATGGTGCCTGTTGCGATCCGGACCGGGCCGTAGTCGAGGGTGCCGACCAGTGTGTCTCCATAGACCTCTAACGCAGGATGTGCATATTTCTTCGGGAATCCCCACAACTCACGGCCACCCAAAATTGGCGGTCCGTCGTCCAAATACATGGCATGCGAATAGCCGCCGATCACGTCGTTAAACCTAACGGGAATGACCTGGCCGGACTCAATATAGCTCCCGAAACCCGCAGAGTCGGGCATGCGAATGAACTCAAACTTTACCAAGGGATCATCGAATTCGAGTGGCTGAGGGACTACGGCGCGTAGCCGGTCGGGGTCCGTCCGGTAGGTGATGATAAGGTACTCGCGGTCCACGAAGCGATATGGCCCCGTCGGGTAGGCGGGGCTTGTCAGCGGCATCGAATAGGCTTGGGCACGCACATCTTTGGACTTCAAGGCTTCTACCTCCCCGGTGAGCGCTGCATCCCGGATAAGAACGCTTACACTGCTAAGATCTACATGAAGCTCGCAAGGAGCATGCCAAGGCGGTAATACTTTGATTGATTGATATTTTTCAGGTTTTCTACAACGGCCGCTCAGCTATTAGGTCTGATATGTCCTCTTTTGTAAGCATCCTGCCATTGCGGCATCGGCGACACAGGTATCGCCTAGGGCTTGTGTATATGCGCGAGTTTACAGAGGCTTCGAAATAAGCACCGACCGGGTCGGGCACCTCTGGGCACCATTCCTATCCCCCTGCAGATTTATCCCGTTCCACGAGGGGCGCATCAATGCCAGTCGAGCGAATTACAAACGGTTCGACGCAAACAAGCATTCACCGGCGGAGTCACCAGCTAGGGAAAGAGTCTGCCCAGCGTTCCGCTTGATCCAAGGTCTAGCGACCGAGCAAATTCGTGTCCGCGCGCAGGTGCAAATGCTCCACCTGCGCCCTCTCGCCTTCACGCAGCTTCGCTTGAATTTAAGACGCCCGTCGTGTGAGGGCCGGTAACCGCGCAGATAGAGTGCGCAGGTAGTCCTGAGCATAGACGCGAAGTTCGGGATATCTCCGTTGATCTCGAGTGCCTCGTCACAGAGCTTGGAGATAAATTTCGTCGTTGACAGACCCTGGCTCTCGGCAATTTCGTCGAGAAGTGTCCAAAAAGCGGCCTCGAGCCGGATGCTGGTCGAATGGCCGGCAACACGGACCGAACGGTTGGTCTGGCGGTATCCTTCGGGATCCTGTCTCGCGTAAACCTTGCACATCTGTGGCCTCCCGTTCCTGTGGACCGCCGTTGTTCCTGTCCGGCGGTTTTCATTTCGGCATTTTCTCCACAGAAGAGCTGCATCGTCTTGTCTCCATTGCGAGGGAATAGTCGGTTCAACGCGGCTTCAGAACTCGGGTTGCTCGTTTTCGAGTAGACGAACAAGCGTTGCTCGGTGCGACTGCACCGAGTTACGTCATTGGACGGGTATGCCAAGGGGGAAACGGAATTGGCAACTGCTCAGGCGCTGGCGAACCTTCGAATGTTGCGCATGCGTTGGAGCGCCGGCCGATTCGAGCACGATCAACGATCGCTGTGGCAAGGTCACGTCAATGTCCCGATGTGCCGTTCTGGCTGGCTGACGCCGACTCGTTCGCCTACCGCCAGACTACCCCGCTCAGGAGCGCGACGCCGGTAGCACTCCCATCTCCTTGAGCAACCGGCTAGCGCCGTCAATCTTGTCCATGGTCCAGAGCATGAAGCGACCGTCGACATGGATGCTGCGGCTGCGGTCCGCGTTGCGCTCCCAGTCAGAAATTACGCCCTCGAGCGTGCCGTCGAAGGCGAGACCCACGAACTCGCCGCGTCCGTTCAGCGTCGCCGAGCCGCTGTTGCCGTTGGTGATGTCGGCGGTGGACAGGAAGTTGACCGGTAACGTGCCCAGCGCCGGCGCGACATAGGGGCCATAATCCTTGGCTCGGATCGCTGCGATAGCCGCATCTGGAGCGTCGAACTCACCCTTGCCCGTTTCTTTGGCCAGAAGTCCCTCGGCCGTGGTAAAGGGCATCCAGATCTGCCCGTCGCGTGTTCGCCCCGCCACCTTGCCCCAGGTGATGCGCAGCGAGCCATTCGCGTCGGGATACATCGGCCGGCCGATTGCCTGGCGGTAGGCACGCTGGCCGTGCATATAGATGGCGCGAGCCGCCTGGCTGCGTCCAGCGCGGTCCTTCGCAGCGTGCTTCGCAGCTATGTCGCCGGGATAGAGCGCGACCGCCAGCTTGATGAAAGGATCGTCCGACGCCTCGAAGGCAGCAGCGGGCTTGCCGAGCCAGCCGAGCCGCGTTGCCGTGTCTGCGAGTTTGGTGTCTGCATAAAGTCGGTCAAGGCCAATTTGGTCCAAAGTGGTTTCGAACGCAGTATCGCGGTCCTTTGCGTCCAGCCGGCGATATTCATCGAGCGCAGCCTCGAACAGCTTGCGATCGATGACGGGCAGATAACTGCGTTCGATCTGCGTCAGTTGATCCACGGTCTCGTTACGGTCACGATCTTGAAAGCCGCTTTCGCGATCTTCATCGGGCTTCTCGTGCTCCTTCGCCCAGCGATAGAGAGTGCGTGCCGATGAGAGGATTTGCGCGCGGTCCAGCAGCGCCTGGCGCAGCCTCGCCAGCGAAGCCCGGCTATTCTCGCTCACCATCGCGTCCAGTTCGCGGATTGCTGCGTCGAAGCGCGTCTGCCGTACGGGATACTTAGTGACCCAGGCGCGAAAAGCTTTCTCCTCGTTAGCCTTGCGCCCGTCGAGGCCGATCGCGTCGGCGCCGGCAAGATCGCCCGCCAGCTTCTTCTTGTAGTTTTCCACGCCTCGCAGGATGGAGGCGTAGCGGATCTGCGCTTCGCGATTGCCTGCCGTGGCTTGCTTGATCTGGGCCGCATAATCCGACAGCAAATGCTGCAACAGCGGTTCGTAGTGCGCGAAGTTGAACCGGACTTCATCCGCGGTGAGGAACCGATTGGTTGCTCCGGGAAAGCCGGCGACCATCACGAAATCGCCTTCTTGCACGCCTTTAGAGGCGATGCGCAGCCAGTTCTTCGGCCGGTAGGGCACGTTGTCGCGCGCATAAGGCCGGGAGGAACCATCAGGGGCGACATAGGCGCGATAAAAGCCAAAGTCGCCTGTGTGGCGCGGCCACATCCAATTGTCCGTTTCGCCGCCGAAGTTACCTATGCCGAGCCCGGGCGCATAGACGAGGCGCACGTCCTGAATTTCGAGCTTCTGCTGGAGATAGTAGGAGGCGCCGCCATAATAGGACCCTACGTCGCAGCGGCGATTGGGCTGTTCTTCACATGCGGCGATCAGCGCCTTGCGGTTCGTGTCGAGCCGCTCATAGCGGGCAAAGCCGTTCAGCTTGTCCGATACGCCCTTGAGCATGTCGGCGGTCACATCCGGCATATCCTCGATCACATAGATGCGGCTGCCGGGCACCGCGGGTAATTCCTCACCCAGGCTCTTCGCCAGAAAGCCGTTGGTGAGATAGTCTTGGCTCTCCTTGCTGTTGTACTGCATGGATCGGAACACGCAGTGATGATTGGTCGCGACCAGTCCTTGCGGGCTGACGAAGGAGGCGGAGCATCCGCCCAATGATACGATCGCGTTGAGCGGGGCAGCGTCCAGTCGGCTCAGCTGCGCGGGATCGATCTGGAGCCCATCCGCGCGCATGGCCGCGCCCACTTCCGCAGTCTGGGCCGGCATCCACATGCCTTCGTTCGCCGATGCAGCGGTGGCCGTCCAGAGCAAGGCGATGGCGCTTACCCGAGCAACCATTTCACATTCGCAGTTCATACTGGTGTCTCTCCCATTCTGTCTACTGTTCTCCGCCGACTGGATCGATGGGGTATCGGGCTGGCTGGCGTCCGCCAGCGCCTGCGCGGCTGCCACTGGGTGAAGACTGAGTGGACGGTCAACGCAAAAATCTGGATGACGCTCCCCTCACATTCTATCGGTTCCGTGCAACGTTTGCGGATCATCCGTTGCACTAATCGTGCCAAAGGAATAAAGCTTTCAATGACCTGAATGGTAAGCTGCCGTCCATGTCCGACCCCCGACATTTGGTTGTAGACTCGACACCCTCGTCCTCGCTAGCGACGAAGCCCGCTGCCGAACGGCCGTCGCTGGCCATTAATTGTGAGAGTGCGTGCTATCGTTTCTGTTAAGCATGCTGTGTTGCGCGAGGGCGAGGGCGCGAGGAATGCCCGGAGTTCCCCTGGCCGAAAATCCGCTCGGCGCTTAGCGACAATCGTGCGCATAACCCGGCAGACTATGCCGGAGCAGTGGGTTCGAACCGAGCGGCGTCCCAAGCTCTTCACGCGGCGGGCTCGCTGCTGTTACCGTGCTGTATCTGGGTCGTGTGCGTGACCGACTGCTACCGGTGAAAGCCTTTCCTGGCAGTTGCAAACGTCTGCGTCTGCGGCACCTAGCCGTTAACGCCGAAGACCAGGGATCTGATGCATTTCCTTGCTGGCGTTCGCCGATCGGGAAGTGGAGCGACCGATCTGCGAACATCTGAATTATTATCGCCGCTGGATAGGCGCCGGGCGGTCAGGAACTGCTCAGCCCGTTCCACACTGCCTTTTATGCGATTTTTGAGGCACAAACCAGAACACTGCGGCGCAGGGGTATTGATTTCCAATCGCCACTTAGTCGGCTGGGCATGTTCCGAAATGAGCGCATTGGGGCCGATAGGGGACCGGCAGGTTACGGTTCGATCGCGGTGCAATGCGATCGGACGGAGGACAGACGGAGGACCGATGTGCAATGATTATCGATTGACGGTGGATGTCGCTTCGATCGTGGAGGACTTTGCCGACCTGAAGATCAAGATCCGCTTCGGAGAAGGAGCGCCGAACCTCCAGGCGCGCGAGGACATCAAGATCACGGACGTGGCGCCGATCATCAGGACTATCGAGGGCGTCCGAGGCGAAGGCGACATGGTGCAACGGCGCTGGAGCTGGCCCGGACCGAACAAGCGGCCCGTCTATAATTTCCGTTCGGAGGGCCGGGAGTTCTCTTCTAACCGGTGCCTCATCGTCGCGGACGGCTTCTACGAGTTCACCGATCCGATAGATCCCAAGAAGAAGCGAAAAGACAAGTGGCTCTTCACAAAGAATGACGAGCCGATCTTCTGCATTGCTGGAATCTGGCGTGACACGCCGGAGGTCGGCGAAGCCTTCACCATGCTGACGATGGAGCCTGGGCCCGATATCGCGCCCTATCACGACAGGCAGATTGTTATCCTCGATCGCGGCGCGTGGGCGGATTGGCTCGACCCTTCGGTGTCGGCGAAGTCGCTGATCAAGGCCCTTCCCCCCGGCACATTGCAGGTAGAGCAAGTCGGGTGACTTGAAACGAAACGGCGCCCGATGTCGATCAGGGATGGGGCGGGGAGCGCACCACCTGCCGGGCTGGCTTGTCCTGACGCTCGCCTTGGTACGAGACCTGGCGCAGGAGATTGTCTTCCGTCCAGGTGAGATAGGTGACCTCGACCACCACTTCAGGCCTGACCCAATGCACCCGCGACAGTTCAAGCGGCGAGCCGAACCGGCTCTCGCGCGGCGGCGGAACGTCGAGGGGCATTCGAGCTGTCTGAAGCGGCCCAAGCCGGCGAGCCAATCGCTTGAGCTCTGCAACCGTGATGCCCGTGCCGGCGCGGCCCGCATATAACAGACGACCATCATCGGTGTAGTAGCCGAGAAGCAGCGAGCCGATGTGCGACCGGCTTCCAGTCGGATCGGTCCAGCCGACGACGATGAATTCCTCTCTGTTGAGACACTTTGACTTGACCCACAGGCCGCGATTGCCGGATGCATAGGCGCTGTCGATCCGCTTTGAGATTGCGCCCTCGAGTGCAAGCCGGCAGGCGTGCTTGCGGAACGCAGGCCCGTTGCCGATCACGTGATCGCTGAAGCGCAGGCCAGGCATGTCGGTCGAAAACAGGCCTTCCAGTCGCGCCTTGCGGTCGATGAGCGGCAGCTTCGCAAAGCTTTCTCCGTTCAGGAACAGAAGATCGAAAGCAAAGAAGGCAAGATCGCCCGTGCGGCCCTCGTCCATAGCGGCCTGCAGGCGGCTGAAGGAGGTGACGCCGTCTGCCCGGACGGCGCACAGCTCCCCGTCGACATATGCCTCTTTCACCGGCAGCGCGCGGAGGGCCGCTATCGTCGCTTGATAGCGATGCGACCAATCGAGGCCGGTGCGGGTGAGCAAGCGGATGTCGCTGCCGTCGATTCGCGCGTGCATGCGGTATCCGTCGTACTTGATTTCGTGAAGCCAATCGGGGCCGTTGGGCGCTTCGTCGACCAGGCGCGTCAGCTGAGGCTCGATCCATTTCGGCGGATGCGTTCTATTCGGCTTTGCCGGATTCACCGTCTTCCGCGCCAATTGAGATGAAGCGTCGTCATGCGGGCCAGACTACCACATGATGACGGTATATCAGCTGCAGCTTTTATCGGAATCGCGGGTCTTCACCTTGATGCTGTCGATATGCTCGTAGGGATCTTATCCCGAGCCGGCAACTATGCCGACTAAGCTGCCTAAACCACGGGACTTTCGATAAGAACGGCCGCGCTCGCTCGGCATAGTATTCTGCCCTCCTTACAACAATGCAAAGGAGGGCAAAATAAAGCCGCCATCTATTGCAACGATTTGGTGGGTGGCTCTTTCGAGACAATGTCGATGCTTGCACCCAGGTAATGCCTTCGCGCATGCGATATGAAATTTGTGCATTGCAATATCTGCGGCGATCGATATGATCCTGTTGCCGGCCATCTACTCCTCCCAGATGCGATGCCGGCGCTGAATGCGGTGCACCTCCTCCCGCGCTGCATTTCAAATCGAGCCCACTGCCACCTCCTCCCGGCAGTGGGCTTTTTCTTTGTATGAGCGCCAATTTGGCCCTTGGCCAACGTATTGGCTTCTAGGCGAGGCGAATGCTCCGGACCTCCAGGCCTTTCTTGCCCTGCCCGCATTCGACAAACACTTTCTGTCCCTCCACCAGCACGCTGAGCCCTGAGCGGGTCAGCGCGGTGGCATGAACGAAGACGTCCTTCTCACCGTTTTCGGGAGAAATGAAGCCGAAGCCCTTTTCGGGATTGTACCATTTGACCGTGCCCTCGCTCTCCAGCTGCGCACCACCCATCCCGGCGATGGACCCCCCAGCAAGGCGCGCATCTGCCGGCGTTTTCGCGATCTGATCGCTGATCTCCAGCACGTGCACGACCTGACGACCTCTTGGACTTTGTTCAACCGCGACTTTGAGACGTGTTCCCTCGGAAACAGCGCGGCTTCCGGCAGCCTCCAACACTCGGATGTGCAGATAAGCTTCCGTGCCGTCCGACAGTTTGACGAAGCCAAAACCCTTGCTGGCATTGAACCACAATATCTCGGCGTCGACAGGGTCTGCGGCCACAATCGCTGGCCGGTGAAAGTAGCTTGGCTCAGAAGCTCGTTCTGAAAAGGAAACGGGGTCATCGTCATGGCGATGCCGGCGTGGTTCGCGATAGTCTCGATATTTGCCCATGATCGTCTCGACTGACGTGGAGCGCACACTGCGCTGGCGTCAGGGTAATCTCCATCGGGCGACGCGTTGGTGTCAAATGGCCTGCGCCTGAAAAAAGATGGCAACAATGCCTATATTGGCGATGAACCCAAATTCAGGAGGTCAGAGACCATGACGACCGAACGCGCTGTGCTTGCAGGCGGCTGCTTCTGGGGTATGCAGGATCTGATCCGCCGCTACCCCGGCGTGATTTCCACCCGCGTCGGCTACACCGGCGGTGAAGTGCCTAACGCTACTTATCGCAATCATGGCAGCCACGCCGAGGCGATCGAGATCGTGTTCGATCCAGACACGATCAGCTATCGCGATCTGCTGGAATTCTTCTTTCAGATCCATGATCCAACGACGCGCAACCGCCAGGGCAACGATGTCGGCGCGAGCTACCGCTCGGCGATCTTCTATAAAGACGACGAGCAAAAGCGCGTTGCGGAAGACACCATCGCCGATGTCGAAACATCCGGGCTTTGGCCCGGTAAGTTCGTGACCGAGGTGGTGCCGGTCAGCGATTTCTGGGAGGCCGAGCCGGAGCATCAGGACTACCTCGAGCGCTATCCCAATGGCTACACCTGTCATTTCCCAAGACCAAACTGGAAGCTTCCGAAGCGAGAGGAAATTCGCCGCGCGGGGTAGGCCGCCGCACTTTACAACTCCTTCTCGGCCAAGTCGCGGAATTGGCCTTTACGTTCATAATAACTGCCGTGGTCGGTTTCCTCTTCTGACCCTTGAACCGTCTTTAACTCCGCGCGAATAGAAGCGCCTGGCGGAAAGCATAGGGAGGCACACACGTGGGCAAGCCCGACCCGAGAGACGAAGGCATAGACGCATTACTGCCTAAAGCTGCCCCGATCGGCCTGCCCTTATCCCCTATTGACCAAAAAGCGACGCTCTTGGCTGCAAGGTTGGGACGAATCCAAAGCGATTGATGAAGAGCAGCGGGAGGCATGGTCGTTTCTGCGATCCATCCTGCGAAGCCCAAATTAGCGCCCGGCACGGCGAACGTGCCGACCAACTAAGCAACTTCGCGCATGCCCTCGTAATTCCTTGCTGGTTGGCGGCGCGGCCTTTCCGTTCATAATAACTGCCGTGCTCGGTTTCCAAGGTCGATAGACTGGCACAGCGGCGCACCTCCGCCAGATCGTCAAGGACCTCGATAAGAAGGGTGTCGGGTTCAAGGTGCAGGACGATGCCTCGCTTGATACGACCACCCGGACGGGGAAGCTCGTGTTTAGCATCCTTTGGATTGCCGAGTTTGAGACGGCTCTCAGGAAGGAACGGCACATGGAAGGGATCGCCAAGGCCAAAGCCAAGGCGGAAGCCAAGGGCGAGCCGTGGAAGACCGGCAGGCCCGTGGTGCTGGACCATGATCTGATCAGGCCGAGCGGCTGTCCGTTAGGCAGGTTGCCAAGGTGGCCGGATGTTCACCTTCGGCGGTCCAGAAGGTTCTCGCTGCGCCGGCGTGAGGGCCATTACCCACACCACTAGGACCACGGCGGGGGTTCATTAGCGAGCGCTGATAGGTGCGCCAGTCGCCGTGTCGTCCTCGCCACCGATGCGGCAGCGCAACGGCTGGCCTGCGCGTCGGCATGCCGGCGAGCAAGGCGCAGGCGCTCGGCCTCATCGACATACGTGCTGTATTGCGCTGGATCGTCGAGAGACACCTACAGCATCCGCGCCCGGGGGTAACTCGTCTGGCGCCGCCAGCGGCGAAATGGCGGCGCGCCTCAGCGCGGGCGCGACCGCGGATTGTCCGAAAATTGTAGCATATTTCGGACTCAAACCTTGCCTTTTGTCCGAAACTTGTCGCATATTTCGGACATGTCCATTGTTGAGCCCAATGCCGATCTTCGCTCGCGCCTGCTTGCCCGCATTGAGTCCAAACCCGACGAGGTCTGGACCCCCGGCGACTTCGCCGATCTCGGCGCGCGCGCCGCCGTGGACAAAACCCTGCAGCGCCTGGCCGCCGCCGGGAGCTGCGCCGGATCGACCGAGGCCTCTATGACCGGCCGCGCACGAACAACCTGACTGGCCGCGCCACCGTGCCGGATTATCGCGCTGTGATCCGCGCCGTCACGCGCCGCGATCGGGCGCGCGCCGTCATCGATGGTATGACGGCCGCCAACGACCTCGGCCTGACGACCGCCGTCCCCGCCCGAATAGAAGTGCTGGTCGATGCGCGGTTGAAGCCAATCAAGCTCGGCACGCAGGAAATCCACTTCAAATACGCTGCCCCTAGCCGCCTCTATTGGGCGGATCGGCCGGGGATGCGGGTCGTCCAGGCCCTGCATTGGATGCAGGACATGCTGACCCAGAAGGGCGAACGGAAGCGTATCCAGGCGACGTTGCGCCGCCTTTTTGCCGACCCCAAGCACGGCGAGGCCATTCGCGAGGATCTGCGCGCCGGTCTCTCCGCCGTGCCGATCTGGATGCAGGAGTTCCTCCGCGAAATTCTGAGGGCGGACCCGCAGGAGGCGAAGCCATGAGTACCGATGCTTACCGCCAGATCATCGCGGCATCCCCACGTGACCGGCTCGACCTGTTCCTCGCCACGGCCAATCGGATCGGAGCTCCGGTAGGCAATGTCGAAAAGGATTTCTGGGTCTGCTGGACTCTCAATTCGCTCTACCACGAACGGCCTGAGGGGGAGCCACGGCTGCTTTTCAAGGGCGGGACGTCGCTATCAAAAGGCTATGGCCTCATCCAGCGTTTTTCCGTTACCGTGTTCCGCGACGATCTCGACGAGGCTGCCTCCGTCGAAGAGCTTGAGGGACTGTCGAACAAGAAGCGTCGCGCCAAGCTCGACGCCATCCGAGACGCCTGCCGTGCGTATATCACAGGGCCGCTGAGAGACTTCCTCACCGCTCAACTAGCGGACGGTACCAACGGGGTCGGCCGCGTGGAAGTCGATGAAGCCGATCCTGATGGGCAGACGCTGCTGCTCTGGTACCCCGAGGTGGAGCCGCGTGACAGCGCCTATGTGCGACCGGCCATACGCCTCGAGTCCGGGGCGAAATCGGCGCTCGATCCCAATCACCCCATCACGATCACCCCCTATATTGCGGAAGAAGCGGCAGGCATTGATCTCACCGTCGCCGACGTGACCACGATCGAGGCGACCCGCACCTTCTGGGACAAGGTGGTGATCGCCCACGGATTGCGCCGCTGGCACGAGCGGCGCGGCGAACTGCGGCAGGAAGGCCAGCGGGTGTCTCGGCACTATTACGACCTGCACTGTCTTCTCGGATCCGAGACCGGAAAGGCCGCGCTCGGCGATCTCGATCTTGGCGCCGATTGTGTCCGGCACGCACGAATGTTTTTCGACCGTCCCGACTATGACCTCGCCTCAGCAGTCCCGGGCAGCTTCGCGATCGCGCCCGCTCCAAAGATGGTGGACGCGCTCACGCGCGACTATGCCAATACCGCGGCCATGATCTTCGGCACTCCGCCGAGTTTCGATGACATTCTGGAATCAGCACGGCAGATTGAGCAGGACATCAACACCCATTCCTAGTCGCCTGGCCACGTCGCCGGGGCATCATCAATCCGTTGTCGAGCAAATGGTCTGCTACTTCAAACCCGAGAACATCGAAAAACTTCACGCTGGCCGAGAGGCGACGATCGCGGCAGCGGCTGTTGGGTTTCGGGCCGCTGCTCGTCCGCCGATCGTTGAACCAGCTCGCGCGTGCCGTCCACCACGAAGACGCCGCAATCAACACCGTTGTCCTGCTGTGTCGGACTGTACTTAAACGTAAGAAGGCCGCCCTGGCCTCGTTCCCGCTATGCGCCGGCAAGGCCGCCAACGTCATGCGCAACTGCGCGCCCCAGGCCGACGCCATCTTGCGCGGCGCGAACTGCTCGATCCGATTGTTGAGGTATTTGCTCTTGCGGATGCGGATCGGCTTCAGCGCTCGTCGCGATCGATTCCGCAGACGGTGTTCGGCGTCGCAGGAAATGATCGCCTCATGATTGGTCGGGCTGCCGTCGATGACGATGCGATCCGGTCTGCCGTGGCGCTCCAGGGCCTTCCGGAAGAAGCGCTTGGCTGCCGGCAGGTCGCGGTGTTCGCTGAAGAAGAACTCGGACCATGTCGCCGACGCGGTCGACGGCACGATAGATCCATTGGCAGCGTACCTTGATGTATGTCTCGTCCATGTGCCACTTGCCGGTGAGGGCGCGCGCTTGCGCCCGTTGAAGCGCTCCCGAAGCTGGGCGAGAAGTGAACGACCCAGCGGTGCACTGTCGGGTGCTGGCAGGAAGTCCGATGCGCGGGCGTGGATGGATCAAGGCGTTGCGTCAGGACGAGGCTCGGCAGGTGCGTGCGCGCATTGCGGAACTGGAGCGCGACCTCATAGCGCCCACACCTCAAGGACGCCATCGACGTTTCGAAGCCGGACATGAACTTCGCTGCGAAGTTCCGCCTGGCGCGTCTCGAGGAATGCATCTCCGAAATACCGGAGAAACATAGGCGTTAGCGGAAGCTTCGCCGCTCTCAATGCTTGTAGCCGAACATCATCTCTCTGCTGCGATCACATCGATCCTCAGAAAATGCGGAATGGAAGGCGGTCCAGCTAGGGCGCGAATGGCTGGCCCTAGCACCAAGTTCAGTCGGCTTTGCAGTCCTGTACAAGGATTCCGAAGCCACCTGCGCTCGCGTCCCTGTGGTCACACTGCTCGTCGATAGGTCCAGAGTTGTGCGGGGGGAACATTGAGAACGACGAAATCATAGTGAGAAACGATGTACCGGTCGGGCATTTTGAGCACCGGTGACAGAAGACCGTAGGTGATTTGGATCACAGGTCGCCCGGCGGGGATTCGTGCGAGCAAATCCTCGAGCAGTGTGAGGCGCTGTTGCATCGGAAAGCTCAACATCGGCACTGCGCTTATGACACAATCGAACTTTTCCCGGCGCTCCCCCAGAATTTCTTCCAAGGCAAACGCATTGCCCAAGCGGAAATCCACTCCCGGAAAGCGTCGCACCAGGCCGTCATAGAAATCCTTGGAATATTCGACCGAAGTCAGCCGATGCGGTTTGATGCCTCTTTCCAGGATGGCCCTGGTGATGACACCAGTCCCGGCACCAATCTCCAAAACCGGCAATCCAGAATGCGGGTTGACCACACTGGCCATGCGGCGCGCCGCATGGATCGACGTGGGCATGAGTGCGCCCACACCTTTCTTATCCTTCTGCCAACATTTGAAGAATTGCACTTCTTCCTCAAGTTTCTTGCCAAGTCGCTCTTTCAATCGAAAGACCATATCTGCTCCCTTCTCCCGATCCGAGTCGGAGCGACTTTTTGTCGAAGTTTCGCTATATAAACAAGCCTGACTCACAGGGATGAATGCCGCGCTGGAGGCGCGAAACGCCCGCGCCGGCTGACACGCCTTTCCATGATGACGTTTTCTCGCTCAGATGCGCGCCAGGTCTTCCTGTATGGAAATCTTGGTCATGGCCTCGAGAGCCCCTCGCGGCTCGTCGAGCAGCCGTATCTCGGGCTGCACTATCAGCGCCCGCGGGACCCACGCAGGTTCTCATCTGCTGCGCGCTTCGCCAAGCGCACAGCAGACAGCGAGGCCGCTACGGCCGCGAAAAACCCGCGACGGCGGCTCGATTCCGGGACCGGTCCGCCATTTTTGGCAGGTGATCCGTGCAAGTGCGTGGCGTGGATCACCCCAGCTATCTCGTGGCCGTCCCATTGCCAACGTCCTCTTTTCAACCGGCCGAGCCTCCCAGTCGCCGGATCAATGATGACGATCCCCTCTGAATAGTTTTTTGAAGAGCCTGACGGTCTACGCCGTCTTACTGTGCCGCGCAGGCGGCAAAGTGCTATGACTCTACCGTGCATTGGCCTTGGAAAATACGACGGCTGGACCACAATAATGAGGTTTAGGCTGAAGACTTTTCAGAAAAACCCCCAAAAAGGAAACAGCAGCTCTTCCGGTCCTTACGAGCCCGGCCGTTCCTATCGGCCGGTAATCATCGCAGGCCATAGTGCCTGTCCTTCCACGACCGGAGCCGAAGCGATTTTTCTGCTAGCAGCTTCACGCTGGGTCCTGTTCCAAGCCGAACTCGCTGGCAAGGCGCATAGGGCATCAGGAACCGCTTTTGGCGACGACGTGAGTTGGCGCCGGTCAGAACGGGACCTGCTCTGCAGCGCCCTAAGCCGCCTGTTGTTGGGCGGCGCGTGCTCCGAATGAGCATTCGAGGCGAACAGCGTTTCCTTTGGGTGGCAAAGAACAGCACCTGATACTTTTATAGTCTATCAAATCGCTGGACATACTAGCAGCGAAATTCGGAGCCTTCCCAAAACTGGAGCAAGACGATGGTGTTAGCTGTGGAGAGATTTTCAAGAAGGAGGTTTGATGGGTTCGTGACCGCGTTCGCGGTAGGCTTGGTCGCTTCTTTCTTCCCCCTCATTGCCCAGGCGGGTAGCCCGGACGCTGGCAAACTGCCGACCAAAATCCCGGCGGGCACTGTGCTTCGTATCGGCGATCCCGAGACGCAAAGGGCCCTGGAATTATCGGGGCTGATCGATCAACTGCCGTTTGAGGTCGAATGGGCCAATATCAGCGGCGGTCCACAGACAATCGAAGCTTTTCGCGCCAACGCATTGGACGTCGGATCCGTTGCCGACATTCCACCCATCCACGCGACCTGGACGGGGCTCAAGGTCAAGATCATTGCCGCGAAGTTCCGCAAGGAACCGGTTGCGCGCCCGATTTATCAACTCGGCATTGCACCGGGAGTCGAGGTCAAGACGCTCGCGGATTTGCGCGGCAAACGGATTGCTTTCAGCCCCGGTCAGGCACAAGGCGCGCTGGTGTTGAGGATCCTGCAGGCCGCCAGCCTGGAAAAGGAGGATGTAGATCTCATCGAACTGCCCAGCAAAGGCGATGCCTATCCGGTGGCACTTGCCGGCAAGCAAGTCGACGTCGCGCCGATCTCGGGCGTCCTCATCAAGCGCTATCTCCGCCAGTATGGCGCCGACGGCGCTGCCACCATCCCGCACGGCTTGCGCGATGATCCAGCCCATCTCTATGCCCCACAAGCCGTGCTTGACGACCCGGCCAAAGCAGCCGCTCTCGGCGAATATGTGCGCTACTGGGCGCTGGCCGCCCGTTGGGTGGAAGAGCATCCCAAGGAGTGGATCGAGGGATACTACGTCGCCACCCAGGGCCTCAACACAGAAGATGGCCAGTATCTGGTCAACGCTGATGGTCGGTTCGACATCCCCTCCGACTGGAACGACGTGATCGTGCGCCAGCAGGCGACGATCGATCTCCTGGCCAAGGAGTTGAACAAGCCCGCGATCAAGGCCGAGGACCTGTTCGACAGGCGCTTCGAGGCGATCGCCACAAACGCGCTGAACGCTTCCTGACGCCTCCTTTCCGAGACCGGAGACGACACCGATGAACGCATTCTCCAACACCGCCGCAGTTGCCCCCGCCTTTCCTGCCGCATCGGATGAAAGGTTGTTGATCCCGCCGGCCGTGGAGCCCCGCAAGACCGGGACGAGGCGACTCGCACTTGGGCGAACGATCCCGTTTGGCGCGCTGATCGGGCCCGCACTTCTTCTCGTGATCTGGTCCATCGGCAGTATCGCCGGCCTGATCGATCCAAGAACGCTGCCGGCGCCTTGGTCGGTTGTCGGCACCGCCATCGATCTCATCGCCGAAGGGAAGCTTCAGCATCATTTGATGACGTCTGCCTGGCGGGCAGCACAGGGGCTGGTGTTCGGAATCCTGATCGGGACCATCCTTGCTCTCATTTCAGGTTTGTCGCGGCTTGGTGAGGCCATCATCGACGGCCCTGTTCAGATCAAGCGGGCGATACCGACGCTCGCTCTGATCCCGCTGCTGATGCTGTGGTTCGGCATCGGCGAGGGCATGAAAGTAACGACCATCGCGCTGGCTGTCCTGATCCCGATCTATATCCAGACCCACAGCAGCTTGCGCAGCATAGACAGCCGTTATGTCGAACTGGCCCAGACCTTGCGAATGGGCTACGGCGAATTCATCCGCCAGGTCATCCTGCCCGGCGCCCTTCCAGGGTTCTTCCTTGGCCTGCGTTTTGCGGTGACCTATGCCTGGCTGTCTCTGGTGGTGGTGGAACAGGTCAATGCCACCAGCGGCATCGGCTACATGATCGATCTCGCACGCAACTACGGCCAGACCGACATCATCATCGTCGGCCTCGTCGTCTACGCATTGCTCGGTCTAGCCTCCGACGGCATCGTCCGCTTCTTCCAGGAAAGGTCCCTGTCATGGCGTCGCACCTTGGCGGATTGAGCGGCGCGCCGGTGGTGCGGGTCGAGAGCCTTGTGAGAAGTTTCGGGCCGCGAACCATCCTCGACGGCCTCAGCCTCGACATCGAGAAGGGGGAGTTCGTCGCCCTTCTCGGCCGTAGCGGGTCGGGCAAGAGTACATTGTTGCGCGCGCTCGCCGATCTCGACGACAAAGTCTCCGGCTCCGGCCGACTCGAAACACCCGACAAGAAATCGGTGGTGTTCCAGGATGCCCGGCTGTTGCCATGGAAACGAGTGCTGGAGAATGTGGTTCTTGGCCTCGACCTGCCGGAAGCCGCCGAACGCGGACGGGTAGCTCTCGATGAGGTTGGCCTGAGCGGCCGCGAGAACGCGTGGCCGGTCGAACTCTCTGGTGGCGAGCAGCAGCGGGTGGCATTGGCGCGCTCGCTGGTTCGTGATCCTGAGCTGCTGCTAGCGGACGAGCCGTTTGGCGCGCTCGACGCGCTGACCCGCCTGCGCATGCACGATCTGCTGCGCCAGCTCTGCGCCCGTCACCAGCCGGCCGTGCTGCTGGTTACCCATGATGTGGACGAAGCCGTAACGCTGGCGGACCGGGTTTTGGTGCTCGACAACGGCGCGATCGCCGCCGACATCGCGATCGATATCCCCACGCCACGCGATCACGGCGATCGCCGGTTCGGCGAGATCCGCTCCCAACTTCTGCGTCATCTCGGCGTCGAGACAAAGCCTGTGTTGCCCGTCTGAACGGCCCCCCAAGACCTGTCGCTCAGCATCACCACCCAGGAGGACGAACTATGCCCGCCGAAAAACGACAATTGAATCTCAACCTTTTCATCTATCCTGGCGGCCATCATGAAGCCGGCTGGCGCTACAAGGATTCCGCCCCTGAGAGAGTGCTGGATATCTCCTATTATCAGGAACTGGCGAAAAAGGCCGAGGCGAGCAAATTCGACGCGCTGTTCTTTGCCGATGGGCCCGCGCTTGCCGACAACATTCGCTACGCAAGCCGCTTCAGACTGGAGCCGCTGACATGGATTTCGGCTCTCGCTGCTGTGACGGAACGCATCGGCTTCATCGCCACGGCTTCGACCACCTACAACGAACCCTACAACCTGGCCCGGCTGTTTGCTTCTTTCGATCATTTGAGCGGCGGGCGCGCCGGCTGGAACATCGTCACGACGGGCGATGCGTCCGCAGCTTTGAATTTCGGCTTTGACCGACATCCAACCCACGCCGATCGTTACGAGCGCGCCGGCGAGTTCGTTGATGTGGTGACGAAGCTCTGGGACAGTTGGGAGGACGACGCGCTCGTCTCGGACAGGGAGTCCGGAATCTTTGCCGACACCGACAAGATCCACCCAATCAACCACATCGGCAAATACCATCGGGTGAAGGGACCGCTCACGCTTCCGCGCTCGCCGCAGGGGCGTCCGGTCTACGTCCAGGCAGGTTCGTCGCAAGACGGACGGTCATTCGCAAGCCGCTATGCCGAGGCGATATTCACAGCCCATCAGACACTCGGCAACGCGCAGGAATTTTACGCTGACATCAAAGCGCGCGTGAAGTCGGTTGGCCGCAACCCTGACCACGTCAAGGTCTTGCCCGGCATCAGCCCCTTCATCGGTTCCACCGAGGCGGAAGCCCGCGCGCTGCATGACGAGTTCAATGAGCTGACGCAGCCGGAATATTCTCTTCACCAGCTACGCCGCATCGTAGACGCCGACCTTTCCAGCTACGATCTGGACGGGCCATTTCCGCGTGAGCTTATCCACGTAGAGGGCGAGCGCGGTGCGAGCAGCCGCTTCCACGTCGTCCTCGACATCATCGAGCGCGAAAATCCAACCATCCGCCAGTTGCTCCACCGCCTCGCCGGGGCGCGCGGCCATTGGGTCCAGGCCGGGACGCCCGAACAGATTGCCGACAAGATCCAGGAATGGTTCGACAATGGTGCCGCGGACAGCTTCAATATCATGCCACCCTATCTGCAAGGCGGGTTCGCTATATTCGCCGAAGAGGTGGTACCGATCTTGCGCAAGCGCGGACTTTTCCGGCACGACTATGACGGGGCAACGCTGAGAGACCATTTCGGTTTGCCGCGCCCGGAAAATACGTTCAGCCGGCCGCAAAAGGCGACCGCCTGAGCTACCTTCGCATCGGGCATTCAACCTAAAAGCGTTACGCCAACACCATTATGGCTTCCTGCCGGGCCATCGTCCCAATCTGTCGCGATGCGTGAGTAAGGCGGTGTTCATCGCCTTTCGCCAGGGGGCCGTTGGAAGTCCGCTGACGCGACATCCCCGTGGCAGAAATCGAACTTAAGCGGCGGCCTCCCGGCGGTGCTGTTCGACGGCAGAGCCATCGCACGAGCTGCATAGGCTGAGAGTTGGCGCGTGGCCATCGCCGAACCGTCGGCCGGGGTGACCTGGCTCGGCCGCCCTGCGGCCGCAACCGACGCTTTCCGTCCCTGCTGCCCAGACATAGCCCTCCGAAATGAGTTGGTCGAATGCGGCGGTCACAGTCTCCTCGAAACACCCAGTTCTTCCGCAAGCGAGCGACTTGAAGGTAGAGCGTCACCGACACCGTCCTCACGCCTCGATCTGCTTGACCAAGGATTGATAAATTCGACGCGTCGCTCCCGTCCTGCGAGAACCCTCCTTATACTGGACCAATGAAAATCTCCAAAAGTGGCAGTTTAATTTGGGCCAGCCAACTGCAATGTTAGCTTGTAGTCAAGGAAGCGATCGTCACTGGTCGCGCGGCTCATGGATTGCTTGCGCTTGAATTGATGGAGTTGCCTGGATGTTTGAGGGTGCAATCATCGATGGTCGAATTCAGAATATTGCATCGGGATTTAGAGCCGTGAGCGTCCACGTCGATGCCACTTCAGCTGCAGAAGGACATTTCGATCCTCGATTGCTTGCTGAAGCCTGCGATTGCGTGTTGGCGGGTGGCCCGGCTTGGGCAGAAGCTCATCTGGCGAGTTGGTCCGACGCCTACGTCCTCTTTGGCGCGAAGCCTAACCGCGGCGCCGTGCTCAGCCCAGGCCCTCAGAAAGCAGGTTCTGAAAGACGGCACCCTTCCCACGATCAACCCAGTCGTCGATCTCTACAACGCTGTCAGCCTGAAATACGCAATCCCGGTGGGCGGAGAGAACCACGACGCCTATGTCGGGCGACCCTTCCTGACGATCGCGGACGGGACCGAGACGTTCGACACTCTGATGAACGGGGAGGCAGTCGACGATCCTCCTCTATTGGGAGAGGTCATCTGGCGCGACGACATTGGCGTCACCTGCAGACGCTGGAACTGGCGACAAGGAACTCGAACCCGCCTGGAGGCCGCAACAGCCCGGATATGGTTCATATTGGAGGCGTTGGAAACCATGCCCGACGAAGCGCTGGCGGAGGCGACGGATGCCCTGGTCGAAGGGCTGAACGCGTTGATGCCGGGCTACAGGATCGTCAGCCAAGCTATCGCCATCACCAAATGACGTTTCCGGTCGGGCGCATTTATTGATTTGAATGAGAATTTCAAGGGCTCCGAGAATGAATGTCGATCTCCATCAGTTGCTCATTGTCTTTGCTGCATATGTCATTGCCGCGGGAAGCCCGGGCCCCAGCAACATGCGCATCATGGGCGTGGCGATGGCTCGCGGCAGAGGTGCTGCGCTCATGCTCGCCTCGGGCGTCGTCAGCGGCTCGATCTTCTGGGGTCTGATGGCCTCGACCGGCATCTCCGCCCTGTTGGCCAGGTACGCCCAGGCACTGCTCGTTCTGCAGATTTTCGGCGGCCTCTACCTGCTATTCCTCGCCTTCAGGGCGGGACGGTCGGCGCTTACGTCGAACGAGAAGCTGGCGGCACGCGCGTCGGCCGACGAAGTCGCTCTTTCACGGGGTGAGCTCTATAGAAGGGGCCTCTTGATGCATTTGGCGAACCCAAAATCCGTGCTGGCATGGATCGCGCTCGTCACGCTGGGGATCGGCCCGAATTCGTCGTGGCAGAGCATCGCGGCGATATTGGGCGGCTGTGCCGTCCTAAGTGTCACGATCTTCTGCGGCTACGCCATTGTCTTCTCCACACCGCCGATGGTGGCTCTGTATCGCCGCTGTCGCCGCTGGATCGAAAGTCTGCTGGCGATCTTCTTCGCGTTCGCCGGGCTGCGTATGCTGCTTTCCCGTATGTAGTTTCGAAAAGATAGATGATGACTTTGTTTCGTGGCCTGTCGGCGTTCCCCCTCACGCCAACCGATACGGAAGGGCATGTCGACACCGAGGCACTGGCTCGTTTTCTCGAGCGCATTCACCACGCGGGAGCAGACTCCACCGGGCTGCTCGGAAGCACGGGCGGCTATGCTTACCTCACGAGGGAGCAAAGGAAGCGTGCCGTCCAGGCTGCCGTGGAATGCATCGGCGGCAAAACGCCTCTTGTCGTGGGTGTGGGTGCATTTCGTACCGACGAAGCTCAGCGCACAGAATTCCTGACAGTCCCCAGCGAACACCATGCTTGACTCCCGGACTGCGGATACCAAAGCCAAAGGCGCTTTTGTCATTGCCCAAGTGACAATCCAATACGCCAACAGAGAAATCATGCCCCCGAGCACTCCGACCTTCCAGCATTTCTGCAGCGAGACCCGAACCTGCCCCCTTCGCAGATACAACGCACCAAGGTTATCGGAATACCGTTGAAGAGGTGAGACCAGAAAGTGTAGCTTTCTGCGCTTTCGGCAAGACGGGCGCCTAAACCATCTACGACCGTATATCCGGTGATAAATACGCCCGTGCCCACCGCATACAGCATTGCTTTTGGTTCCCGGAAGCCTCCCGCGCCATGCGTCACGGTTAGGCTCATGATACCCAGAGCGATAACAACAACCGAAAAGCCAGCCTGCATGGTCAGTGTTTCACCCACGATCGCGACGGAGATGAACGCTACGACCAGCGGTGAGCAACCCCGAGAAATGGGGTAAACGTGGCTCAGACCTCCATAACGATATGCATTGATCAGAAATACGCAGTAGGCTGTATTAAGCACACATGAAGCCCAAATATATGGCCAGCTTTCTTGTCGGGAACGCCACAAATGGGACAACCACCATACCGACGGCAACCTGGCTCATCATCATGACTGCTATCATGACTAGCCTGTCGGCATTCACCTTGACCAAGACGTTCCATGCCGCATGCAAAACAGCCGCGCCAAACACCATCGCAAACACTCCCGTCGTCATATCAAACTCCGTGTTTGGTAGTGTCCACCCTAGTGTCCATCTCGGCTCGTCTCGGTTTTAGCCACTAACTCCTGCAACGTAGCGGGTTGTAGGAGGTTTGCGACAAAGCCTTATTCGACCTGGATTGCCGGCCATGACGACGCGGATCGCCACTACAACATCGGCGCCAACTCGTCCGCTCGGCCGAGGCGCGCGGCGGCCACTGGCGCGACGTCGTCGATGAGTTGCGGCCACACAAACAATCGATCTGGCAGAGTTGGTCGATTGCCCAAAGGTTCTTCCGTCACCTGAAGGCCTGATGGGATATCCACGGGCATCGTATGGCGCCTCAGGTAAGCGAGCGCCTGTCGGAGGCAAACGCCAAGGGCCACGTCGGAAATGCTCGCTACGCCGGTCGACTGATGCCCAGTCGCCTCATTTCCCGATAGACAGTCGATCGGCCGAGACCCAATGCCTGCGCTATACAGGCGGCGTGGCCGTTGCACGGGCGAAACGGAAACGCTTTGCGAACTCTCGATCTGGGGAACTTCAAGGGCAAATCGTGACCCTGAGTTGCCCTTCATATTTCGCTGCCTTATAGCTGCCATTCACGGCAAGCAGTACGATTGACTCAAACGAAATTGACTGAACGAAGATCCTTCACGCCTTGATTGAAGATTGGCAGTTTTGCGTGCAAAGACGACGTCGGAGTCGTCCAAGAACCCAGCTGTGGCTATCGCCAAAATTTAGCCCGCTACCGACAAAACGGGCTAAGGTTTTAGCGAAATGGATGGCTGGTTGAAGAATAAGAAGCTGGAGAAGCGAGCGCGCCGTGGTACGCCCATCGCACAGGTTGCCGCATTGCCTTATCGCCGCACTGCAGACGGAGACGATGAAATCTTGCTGCTAACGTCTCGGCAAACAGGCCGCTTCATCTTGCCCAAGGGGTGGCCGATGAAGGGTCGACAAGACTGCGAGGCTGCAGCTCAAGAGGCGGGTGAGGAAGCCGGCGTAGTGGGTACTTTGCATGAGCAATCCGTTGGCAGCTTCCATTATTGGAAGCGATTGAAGGACACGTTTGTCCCGGTAAGTGTTGAAGTATACCCGCTTTATGTGCAGCAGGAGCTGGATGAATGGAAAGAGCAGAAGTATCGAAGACGGGCCTGGCTTAAGCCGGATCAAGCAGCACTCCTGGTCGATGAACCTGAGTTGGCTGCCCTATTGGAATCTATAGCGCCTGAACTGGCTCATTTCTGAACGCTAGGATAAAACATGCTCAATTACCTGGCTCACCCGCATCGCTCTCAACGAGGCGCTCCGGCGAGCGTGAAAGCGTCGGCCTTCCGCTGAACTGGCGGAACTGAATGACGGAGGCTCGGTGTTTCTGTCGCAAACGGAATGGCAGCCATATCTGGGAAGCCCTCTCTTTTTCGGGGAGCGCGCTTGTTATGTTCAAAGGCTGTCATTTCGACCGAACAGTGATCTTGCTGTGCGTGCGCTGGTATCTGGCCTACAATCTCGGCCTGCGCGTCCGGAGGAGATGATGGCCGAACGCGGCCTGAACGTCGACCATTCGACTGTGCACCGCTGGGTCGTCCACTTCTCGCCTCAGCTTCTGGAGCGCTTCAACGGGCGCAAGCGCGCCGTCACCGGCAAGTGGCACATGGACGAGACATACATCAAGATACGCGGCCAATGGATGTATCTCTATCGTGCCGTCGACGGCGTCGGCGACACGGTCGAGTTCTTCTTCAGCGAACACCGCGACCTGCCGGCAGCCAAGCGCTTCTTCCGGAAGGCCTGGAGCGCCACGGCAGACCGGATCGCATCGTCATCGACGGCAGCCCGACCAATCATGAGGCGATCATTTCCTGCGACGCCGAACACCGTCTGCGGAATCGATCGCGACGAGCGCTGAAGCCGATCCGCATCCGCAAGAGCAAGTACCTCAACAATCGGATCGAGCAGGACCATCGGCGCATCAAGCGCCGCACGTCTAGGCAGCGGTCTTGATCTCGGCCATGACGCCGACGATGTCGTTCACCACCGTCTCGACCAGCTTCTGGTCGTCGCCCTCGGCCATAACCCGAATCAGGGGCTCGGTGCCGGAAGGCCGGATCACTAGGCGGCCGGACTTGCCGAGCCGGTTGCGGGCATCCTCGATCGCGGCCTTGACGGGTGCTGTCTCCAGGGGCTCGCCGCCGGAAAAGCGCACATTCTTCATGAGCTGCGGCACCGGCTCGAACTTTTTGCAGATCTCGCTGACCGGCTTGTTCTGGCGCTTGATGCAGGCCAGCACCTGAAGCGCCGAGACCAGCCCGTCGCCGGTGGTGGAGAAATCAGACAGCACGATATGGCCGGACTGCTCGCCGCCGACATTCAGCCCATGCGCGCGCATGTGCTCGACCACGTAACGGTCGCCGACCTGGGTTCGGTGAAGTTGCAGGCCGGCTTCACCGAGGAAGCGTTCGAGGCCGAGATTGGACATGACGGTGGCGACGACGCCGCCGCCTGCCAGGCGGCCGCTCTGATGCCAGGATTCGGCGATCAGCGCCATGATCTGGTCGCCGTCGACGACAGCGCCGTTCTCGTCGACGATGACCATGCGGTCGGCGTCGCCATCGAGCGCTATGCCGATGTCGGCGCGCACTTCATGAACCTTCTTGGAAAGGCCCACCGGGTGCGTCGAACCGCATTCCTCGTTGATGTTGAAGCCGTTCGGCTCGTTGTTGATGGTGATGACCTCGGCGCCGAGTTCCCAAAGCGCTGCCGGCGCCACCCTGTAGGCGGCGCCGTTGGCGCAATCGACCACGATGCGCAGGCCCGCCAGCGACATGGACCGCGGCAGAGTGCGTTTGGCGAATTCGATATAGCGGTCGTGCACGCCGTCCACGCGCTTGGCGCGCCCGAGCCCATCCGTGTCGGCCAGCGAAATGTCGACATCCTGGTCGAGCAGCGCCTCGATGCGCATCTCGATCTCGTCCGACAGCTTGTAGCCGTCGGGGCCGAACAGCTTGATGCCGTTATCGTAATAGGGATTGTGCGAGGCCGAGATCATCACGCCGATATCGGCGCGCAGCGACCGCGCCAGCATGGCGACCGCCGGCGTCGGAATCGGCCCCAGCAGGAACACATCCATGCCGGCGGCACAGAAGCCCGCGACCAGCGCGTTCTCGATCATATAGCCCGACAGCCGCGTATCCTTGCCGAGCACGACCCGATGGCGATGGTGGCCGCGCTGGAACGACAGGCCGGCAGCCATGCCGACCTTCATCGCAACTTCGGCGGTCATCGGAAATTTGTTGGCCCCTCCCCGGATCCCGTCCGTTCCGAAATATCGTCTCGTCATCTTACTCGACGTGCCCATATATGATTCACCCAAGTGTCGCCTCGTGGACATTCCCACAGGCAGCCAGTGTCCGAGTGACTGGCCGCTTGCCACTCCGCATCTTCTTTGCAGGATACCATGATTGTCAGGACGAAAGGTGTCCTTAGCTCACAATCTGGGGTGAGGACAAGAGCTGTACAAAATCTTGCGCTAAGCCCGAACGGATCGTGAAACTCATGCGGCTCGCCGGGTTGGGGTCGGTAGCCTAAGGGTTCGAAAGCCTTCGGGCATCTGATGCTCGGTGTCCCAGGTGTAGATGCCTGTCAGGTTGATATGTTCCCAACTCAGCGGCGAGATATGCTTCAACAGCGTATCTGGAATGTTTCGCCCTGGCCTGCCGGCCATCTCCCCCGCAAGGAGGGAGATTGGCAGCTTCGCCGCTGCGCCCATCTCTGCAACATTGATGATTGGCGAAAGCATTAGTGACATATAAATGCCGGTGCTGCCGAGCAGGCCGATGGAATCGACCTCAGCCGCGATCAGCCGGCTGACCAGTTTCCGTAGCGCGTCAACGTCGACCCGGCCGGAACGATCGGCGGGGGTGATCGGAAAAGCAGACAGGCCGTTTGCGAAAAATCATGGTTCAATTCCTCGATCGGTGGGGACGAAACCCGGCCAGTAGTGGCCGTCAGGCGTCGGCCGCTTGCCGAAGATGGCCTGACCGACGCGCACGACAGTGGCGCCTTCCTCGATGGCTTCCTCGAAGTCTCCGGTCATACCCATGGAGAGTCCGGTGAGCGCGGCGTTGTGCTTCACGGCTTTGTCCCGCAGCCGGCGCAGCAGAATGAAGCAAGGCCGCACCTTGGCCATGTCGGAGGAAAACAGCGCAAGTGTCATCAACCCGCATGGCCGGAGACGGGGAACCTGATCGAGGGTCTCCACGAAGGGCAGCAGTGCGTTCGGATGGAGGCCGAACTTGCTGTCCTCGCCAGACGTGTTGACCTGCACATAGACGTCGAGGAAGCGATCTTCGCGCTCCAGCCTCGTGTTCAGAAGGTCGGCGAGCCGCAGGCTGTCGAGCGCATGAAACTCACGCGCGAAGCGGGTCAGATATTTGGCCTTGTTGGTCTGCAGATGTCCGACGATGCTCCAGTCGATGGCGAGATCGTGAAGCGCCTCGCACTTTGTCATTGCCTCCTGGATCTTGTTCTCGCCGAAGGTGCTGATGCCGACGTCGAAGGCATATCGCAGGATATGGGCCGGCACCGTCTTGGTGATCGGCAGCAACCGCACGGAGGCTCGGTCGCGCCCGGCCCGTGCGCAAGCAAGCGTGATGCGCTCTTCAACCGACGCCAGATTGGTGCGGAAGCTGGTCAGGGGATCAGGCCCGAAGCGTTCGACGTCCGCGGGCGAAAGCGGCGGATTGTTCGTGCCCATTGTGATCTGCCCCTGTCGTAGACAAGCTCGTTGGCCTTGAGCCACGTGTAGCCGACGCCACTAAGAAACACGAGGCTCTTGTCGGGCGCTGCATAGATGGTCCGATCCGCCGCCGTAGCGACGGCAGACAATGTGCAGACGGTGGCGAAAGCAAGAATTGCAACTGATGATGTGCAGCGATTCATGGGGCGGCCTCCTTGGCCCCCCAGGGATCGGGATAGCCCGTTTGTGATTTTCAGTTAAACGTCGGCGGCTCTCAGCGCCTGTACGCGGGGAGTTGTTTGTCGCGTCGACCATTCCTGGGCATTGGTGCAAAGACGTTGAACTCCGATGCGATGTCGAGGACGGCTTTGGTCATTGCCCTTTGTTTGGTGCGCACCGCGCTCGTTGCCCGTTCTACATGGGTAGCGGTGGGCTGCCTTGAGCTGGATCAGTTTTAGGGCGAACGGCCTGGTTGAATTCCGGCTCGCGACCCCGTTGCGGGGCCAATTGCAGTGGCGTCGGCAAACGAGCCACCCCCCGGCCCTGCCGGTTATGCGTTCGCTGACCCCAATTCCCGAAGCTCGTCGAGCATGGCGACGTCGAGCCGGTTGGGGCAATCTGCCATGCGCCCCTGCTCCTCGGCGTGTTGCCTGCGCCGTTGCGGACCAGAGGCCGCGATAGCACCGGCGCAATTAACCAGCGGTGTTGCGCCACCCAACTCTTGTACCATGCCTTGTGACCCGGTCCGGATTGCACCAGACGGAGTTTCCAATGCGTTTTTCGACTCGGCTCAACCCTCGTATCGTAAGCTTCTGTGTCCTTGCACGTTCGGGCACCGCCTCAGCAGCGCGCTTTGTGTCCCGCGTCCAATCGTCGACGACAGTGAGGATGTGGAACGGTCGGAGACGAAGTCGAGCGATCACTACTGCTTAAGACTCGGCGGTACCAGCATCGGCACGGCGGCGGGCGGTCAGCTTCTCGCGATAGAACCGAAGAGCTCTTGTGGCATCTCGTCGCCCATTCCCACACATTTGCGACGGAGGCGGCGAAAGCCGAGATTTGTCTAACGCGAACATGCCCGCTCTCTACGACAACAGCCAAGCATTGCGAGCAGCGCGGAGCCGTGACGAACGACCTTCCAGTCGGCTTATCTCTCCTCGGAACTGTCGGCAATGTGGCCGCCGGTCTGCCGCCGCCACAGGCGGGCATACAGGCCGTCGCGTTTGAGTAGCTCCGAGGGGGAGCCCTCCTCAACGATGCGCCCTTTGTCGAGCACGACGATCCTGTCCATGCTGGCAATCGTCGACAGGCGGTGGGCAATGGCGATCACCGTCTTGCCCTCCATTATAAGCTCGAGTTTTTCTTGGACCGCCGCCTCGGCTTCACTGTCCAGGGCAGAAGTCGCCTCGTCTAGAAGGAGGATTGGCGCGTCCTTAAGCAGCACCCGAGCGATGGCGACCCGCTGACGCTGGCCGCCAGAAAGCTTCACCCCGCGGTCACCGACGAAAGCATCGTAGCCGGTGCGGTTTTCGCTGTCCTTGAGATCGGCCACGAAACCGTCCGCATCGGCCAGCATTGCGGCGCGTTCGACCTCCTCCGGCGAGGCATCCGGCCGGCCGTAACGGATATTGTCCCCGACAGAGCGATGGAGCAACGAGACATCCTGGGTCACGACCCCGATATTCTGACGCAGGCTTGCCTGCGTCACCGAACGGATATCCTGGCCGTCGACGAAGATTGCGCCATCGTTTACGTCGAAGAACCGCAGAAGCAGGCTGACAAGCGTTGACTTGCCGGACCCCGACATGCCGACGAGCCCGACCTTCTCGCCGGCGCGGACCCTGAGCGATAGATTCTCGATTACCCCTTTTCCTTGCCGGTATTCGAACCGGATATCCCTGAACTCGACCGTGCCGGCGATAACGGCCAGCGGCCTGGCTCCGGAGACATCGGTTACCGTTGAAGGCGTGGTGATGACCGGCATCGCGTCGCGTATCGTGCCCACAGCCTGGAATATCTGCTGTCCTAGCTGGAGAAAGGCCAGGGAGTTGGCGTTGAGCCGCTGAACGAGTGCGATTGAAGCAACAAATTGGCCGGTGGTGACAAAACCGGCCACGAGTCCCCAGAGCCCGACGGCGATGTTGGTCAGCGAAAGAAGGACGTTCAGCAGGACGACGCTGGTGTCGGTTGTTAAGTGGATGCGCCGTTCAAGCTGTTGCGTCTCGATGGCATCTCCCATGATGGTGCGCATTGCGTCCGCCTCGCTGTCTTCGGCCGCAAACAGCTTGACCACGTGGATGTTGCTGTAGAGGTCGGTCATGGCGCCGACGACGAGGCTGCGCGCGCGGGCAGAGTGGCGGGACCGCACGGCAAAATATGGCACTGCCACAACCGCGACTGCGGCGTTCGCCACGATCCAAAAAAAGACCGGAAGCGCCAGCGGCCAGGACAACGTGGCAAGCAGCGAAAGCGAACCGAGAAACTGCACTAGAAAATACGGTATGCTGGAAGACGCTACGACGATCTGCTGCTGCACGGCGACGGCGAGTTGCGAAATACGCGACGCCACCTGGCCGGCGAAGAGATCGTGGAAGAATGCAAGGTCCTGACGTTCGACCGCCTTGTAGCCATGCCATTGCATAGCCGCGGGCATGCATACGTACACTGCCTGGGAACCCAATGTCTTGGCGATGAACATCAGCAGCGGTTGCACGGGGAACATCAGCAGGCCGAGGAACGTGAGCATAGGCCAAGCTTCCTCAAGGAAAACCGCCGCACCGTTCGTGCTCACCCCGTCCACAATGATATACATGCCCCAGATCACCGCGAGGTTGATTCCCTCGACCGCCATCATGAAGACGGCGATGGTCGCCAAGGCGCCACGGAACATGCGTGCGAAATGCAGAAGCAGCGCAAACGGACCTGTTGCCGGCAAAGGCGCGTAGGGGATATCCAGCGGGCGGATAAGCGTCTCAAAGGGACGATAGATGAAATGCAAAGGCGACATGGCGGGTCAAACCGGCTGATCAGAAGAATGGGTGCGGCGCATCGGAGGAGTGCGAGAGCGCTCGCCCCCTGAACTGCCAAGCGCACGTTCCTCGTCCACACACAATGCGTTCCTGGCGCGCTTCGAGCGGACCACGCAAGGCTGAGGGGCGCACTTGAATGTACATGCGCGCTGTGGCCACGTTCGAGAGCTGCATAGGGTGGCCCCCGTAGTGCTGGTGGACGGCTTGGCTGAAGTAGGCGCGATCTACGAGGAGGCGCCGCGGCTGGCTATAGCGGTCCAGTTCCCCAGGTGTGGCTGGGTTCATCGTCCTGTTCTGGCCGTCTCATTGCGGGCATCGAGCACGCTCCTGGTTGATTTCTCGGTCCTCCACGACGCCCTGCCGACGTCTCACTTACGAGATCAAAGCAATTTGCGTGCCGGATTTGCGCTCCGTTTCGTTCCACCGCTTGCTCGCCAGCCGGTGCCTGGCTGTAACGGCCAGCGGGTGGGGCTCCGACATTCTTGTTCAGTTTCGGACACGCTCGGGAAGACCGAATGGAACCTCGAGCATGTAATCGTCGCACCCGAGCCGAATTTCATCGTCACCGGCTCCCGACCAGGGCGCTTGCTGAAAAGAGCGCTTGCTGCGCCGGCCATGGGTTCGCGGTAACCGCCGCAACCTTTTTACTTCTGATATCGACCTGCTGGTTCACGGAAGAAGCCGATCCCGTGCGTCGCGCGATCGAGCGACTGCCGATCATCTGCGGGGAAGGGACATTCCCTCACGACCTGATCTTTGCATCGGACATTTCGGTCGAACGAGTGCAGGAGCTACTCCATGACGGCGTTTAGAAGCCGGGGTCGCTAGGCTGTCGCTGAAGATCGACCACGTTGCGAAAGAGCGGCAGTTTCGCCAGATCGAACTCGTCGAAGGTCGGGCCGTCGTGCCTTGCTCACCGCGCGACGCACCGGTCCGATATTCTCCTCCAGCACGAAGATCCGGTCGCCTCGCCAGGGAGTTCAGCACCACTGCAAGCGGAATTCCGGTTTATAGAATTAAAAGGATTCATGACCTTCACACTGATGCGATTGCAGTTAAAATGGAGAATCCGGGCTACGCCATTCTCGCAATAAACTGCCAAATCTGACCGAACGACTGCGTTCTCACCATTAACTGCCAAGCGACACTTCGTGGATTTCGCGCCGGAAGGCTTCCGAGCCGAGATAGCGGGTGAGAAAAATGGTCTTGATTGCCTTGCGGAGTTGGGCCAGCGCCTTGTAGCTCGGGCGCTGCACGCTCGCCCGCGCAAAGCGGCACAGGATCGATTCCGCATCGGCCGTGCGGTGCTGCGGGGCCGCCGCATATTTGATCAACTCGTCATACTGCTGCTCGATGAGGCTCCGTCGATCGCCCGTGTCAGGATCGGCAGAAGGTTCGGGAGCTCGCGCGCCCTTTCGGTGTCGGGCACCCCGCACTTCATCGGCAAGAGAACGGGCGACGGTTCCCGCCACGGTCGCCAACCATCTGGTGGCGCACCGCGACGATCCGAATCTCTTATGGTACGGCGAACTGGAGAGCACATGCGCCCCCTGCCATGACGCGCGCATCCAAAAGGAAGAGGTGAGAGGCTACGCGATCGGGTGTGATGAGAGTGGGAGGCGCATCGCGTCCGACCAATCCGTGGAATCGGCAGCCTTGATTAACGTCTGCGATGTCTGACCAAGGCCATCCATGGCGGAGTGCTCTCGCTGAGGTTAAAGGCAGCCTCTTCGGCCTCGTACCGGGTCAGCCCGGTGAGCGGCCGACCGTATCTCTCGGCGGGAAGCCCTGTCAGGCTATCGATCACAGACCACAGCCCTGATTCCGACGGCAGAATCTTGAAGCGCCTCATGAGACCTCGCTTGCTAGAAGCACAGAGAACTCCCACTTTACCGCAAAGTTCCGCAGTGCAGCATCGAAATGTTGCGAGGCACTATGAGGCATGCAGTTCATATGACGGGCGGGGTCCTTTTGCCTCGCTGCCCGACTCCGGGCTGTCGCTTTGCAGTTAATGATGAGAATGGCTTGTCAACGGTTTCCGTGCTGAAGCGCACAGGTTGGACGCGTTGAACGCGACAATGCGCGTCAAGGGAGCGGCCCGCTATCTCCAAATCCTCAGTAGTTCGGCAACCTGCCAACGGAAGCATTGCGGCCATTCCGAGTTTGATGAAGTCTCGACGCAGCATTACGCTTCTCTTCGTGTGCAGACCGAGCTCAGGGAGGTCGTGCAGAGGGCCTCGCCCCTACTGCACAGACGCTCGACTTCTCACTGAAACGTTATTCTCACCAATTTCGGATCGTGGTCGCTGACTTTTCGGCTGTCCGGCTGCACCGAATTGACGTGCAGCGTTTTCATGGTGGCCGACTGTCCTGGCCCCAGCAGGGTTAATGCGTGATCGAGCGATTGCGAATTGCCGTCAAAGACGTAGCTGATGCGTTCCGAAGGCGGCTCGTCGAGGGCAAGATTCTTGAATTGCGGTTCGCTGCCGGTCAGCAGGAGCAATGGGGTCTCATACCAAAACGCGTTGAAATCTCCCAACACGACGACTGCCCGATTGCTATCTGCAGGCAGACTTCTAACGAAGTCGCGCACCGCCCGAGCCTGTGCGATACGCGCCGGTTCGGCGGGGTCAATCGGTGGTTGGATGGCCCCATAGGCGCCACCGCTACCGGATTTCGACGAGAGATGAACGTTGATGACGGTTACTTCGCTGCCGCGGAATCTGAACGACGCGACCAAGGGCAGACGGCTCCGGCCGAAAGCAGGTGCATCGATCTGCTTTGGTGTCGAGGCGTGGGGGGTAAGGCGTGCGGGATTGTAGAGGTAGGCGACCCGGATGTTCCCTCCGGGCTGGCCTCCTGACGTGTCATCGAGCGGGTCGATAGAGAGCGGCTGATAGGCCGGACCACCCGCCGCAACGATTGCGTCGATCAGAAGTTTGAGCGTCTGGTCGGCCGCGACCACTTCGCCATATTGGCCACCGTCGTTGTCCTGCATTTCCTGCAGCGCGACGATATCGGGCGAGCCTAGAAGCTTGACAACGTGTTCTGCAATCGAACTGAATTTTCCAACGCCGACATCGTCATCCGGATCGTTGACGGGCGTCTTGTCGACAGCCTCGATGACGGGATCCAAATTCTCGACATTGTAGCCAGCGATCGTCAGCACATTGTCTTCCTGTGCCTCTCCGACAGGTTCGGGTGCCCACGCTTTTGGATTGGCGCCGGTGGTGTTTGCCAACCGAATTTCATAAAGCCCGCGATCGTAGGTCACGTATCCTTCGATACTGACAAACGTGTCACCCAACGCGTGTTGGAATTGCGGCTTCTGAGCGTCCGTCACCTGAATCTGGATTCTCTCAGGATTGGCGTCGCTGGGTGTAGCGGTGATGCCGCCGAGCGAGTTCATTCCGGAAGCGCCGGCGCCACCGTCGGCGACGACCCAGAACTCGCCAAAGTCGTTAGTCGGACCAACGACAACCGGATTGTCGATCTGGACGTACGTGCCTTCCAGGCTCTCGTAGAAACCGGCGCCAGAGTTTTCCGGGTCGGCGCTGTGTTCCGAAATGAAGAGAATATCGGTCGGCGGCAACCTGCCAGCCGCTCCAATGACCACAGGCGGTAGAGGCACGCCTGAAGAAAGTCTCTCGAAGACGGCATCATTGATGTCTGTTGTTGTCCGCGGCTCATCGTTCTCATTGAACTCGCGAACCACGCCCTCCACACGCACCCGGTCACCCACGGTCAAGCCGGTCGCTTTGCGCCGGACGATGATGCTGTCCGAAGTTGCGTCGTTGCCATCCCCCGCTTCATCTCGGACAATGAAATTGTTGCCGAAAATGTGGGTCACGGCTCCCTCGATGATCACCGTCGATCGAACATGGGGAGAGATGTGCGTTGAACCTTGAATCTGGGGAATTGTCAGCTTTTCGGCTGCGTGAACATAGGCTGGAACCGCAAGGAACAGTCCGGTGGTCAGAATGCAGACCAGGCGGTGTTTCATTTTCACCCTCCCCTGAAATGTGCCCATCTCTCGAAATCAACAATAGGATAGAACAACGCGCCCAGCCGCAAGACCATAAGGAATATTAATGTCCCAAAAAAACGGTCCGCTCTATCTGTACAAACGGATCGGAAGAGCCTCACAATGCCATCAAGGCAACCTGTCACTCCATTCCCGAGTTGGCCGCCTTATGGGAATATCCCAAAGGCACATCGAGAAGGCTACTGGTTCAATGAGTTGGTCGGCACATTCGAGGCAAGCATGAAGTATCTCTGGCTGGCTCTTTTGACCTCCTTGGTACTTGGACACTCGACTCAGCCTGGCTCTTCACAGCCGTTAGAGCTGAGGCCTGCCTCCACTGAATTTGCCCGCGCTCAAATGGTTGATTGGATCGATTCCGAAACCTTTGTCGTCGGACGTTGGGATGGCTCCGTATCGGTCTTTAGGACACAGCGTGCCGGTGAGTGGACGCCAGTCCTGCTTCAAACACAAGCAACCGCAGGCGGTGCCGGTGTTGAGCTTGTAGTCGCGCTGGACGAGAGGACGATCCTTTATTCAAATGGTGAGAATGAGCTGGCGCTTTGGGGACGTACCGGGAAGGGAGCGTTCGATGCCCCTCTCCCTATTGGCTATGATGTCACGTACGGCGTTGCCAACAGCGCAACCCAGTTCCACTATCTAGGCGACGATCTGGTCGTTACCGGCCATGCCAACGGCTTCGCCTTGGTGTGGAAACGGAATTATCAATCGTTGACTTTGCTGCGGGCGGTAGACCTTAAATCTGCTAACCCTATTCCAAGCCCATACCCGCTGAAAAACATCCGCGGTCTTGCCGCCTGGAAGGGGGACCTTGTCCTCTCTGGTTCGGAGGACGGCGACATCGTCGCGTTTAGCGTCACCACAGGGAAAGAACGCTTCCGTCAGCGATATTCAGCCACTGCCCAGCGCGGCATTAACGCCATTTCCGAGATAGACGGGCAACTGCTTGTCGTTAACTGCTCGGTCGGGGCCGCGGACAAGAACCTTTGGCTCTATGAGGTGACCGACGCCGGTCTCACTTTGACAAGTTCCCTCAATCTTATTCGCGACGCCACTCGGCCACAGGTATTCGATTTCGATGGAGATCTGTTCGAGGCACACGGAAAAGTCCGCTTCGTCGCCAGTACGGAAGAGGGCCTGATGTGGCGAGGCGTGGTCAAGGCCGGCGTGTTGGAGGTTGACGCATTCGCGACTGTGGCGCCGAGCGGCGGCGCAAGCCTTGATGTGAATGATACAACCGGCGGCATTGTTGCGGTCGCCTACGATGTGATGTTGTTTGAGGGAGGGAACTAGGGCGTGATCCGGCTGAAACGCATCGCCGTTGAGTCAGCCAACACGGCGCACGTCCGGCGGCCGCTCCTTGTCGCAATGGCCCTTTTTCTGATTGCGACATCCGCCGAAGCGGACCAATTCGCTGTTGATCTCGACAGCGTTCTGCCAACCGTACGTGCAACCTATTCCTACCTCCATGAGAACCCTGAACTCGGCAAGGCGGAGACCAAGGCGCACGACTTCCTCCTAGAACGCCTTGAAGCCATCGGTGGCTTTGGTTTCGTGAAAATCGAAAGCCTTCCAACCGCGATCGTCGCGGTCATGGACACGGGCCAAGCGGGGCCAGTTATCGCGCTTCGCTCTGAATTGGATGCCCGCAAGCTAAATCCAGGACAAGTTGAACCTTCCGAACATCAGCCGCGCTCTCTGCTCGACGGGTTCATGCACAATTGCGGGCACGACGTTCATGCGGCGATCCTTCTCGGCACGGCCGAACTCGTAGCGCGCCACCGCGATCGTTTCCTTGGGAAAATCGTATTCATATTTCAGCCGGCGGAGGAGGTTGCAGGCGGCGCCGACGATATCGTCAAGGAAGGTATCCTGGACCAGCTGAAGATTGAGGCGGTTTTCGCGCTCCATTCAGCCCCCGGTCTAGCGGTAGGATCGATCGCAATCGCCCCTGGCAGCGTCCTTGCCGGGAGCAGTTACTTCACCCTGAATCTGACCGGTAAGAGCTCGCACGCCGCCGCCCCGTTCGGGGGAAGCGATATCCCGATGCTTGCCGCAGAGCTTGCGCAGAGCCTGTCCTATCTGCCGGCACGAAAGGTCGACATTGCCAACCGGCCGATGGTGATATCGGTCACCCGACTGAAAGCGGAGTCCTCCGCATCAAATAGTCTGCCCAGCGACGCCGAAATCGGGGGAACTATCCGCGCGTTTGAGGACCCTTTCATTGCTGCCGATGGCGCTCAGTCGATCAACGCGATGATCACCGACCTGACGGCGCGTTTTGCAGCCGCGAACAATGTAGCAGCAAATTGGTCGTTGAGACCCGGGGCGCCGCCGACGCGCAATGACGAAGGTCTCTTTCAGCGTATTGTTCCAAAACTCCAGGGTGCATGGCCAGGGACCGTGGCAACCGCGGCGTGGCGCGGCATGTTTTCGGAGGACTTCGCGTATTACACGGCGAAAAGGCCGTCGCTCTATTTCTCCCTTGGCATTGCGAAGGACGGCCTGGGCCAAGCCGGTGTGCATACGGTTGACTTCACCATTCATCCCGACAGTTTCGTCGAGGGCGTTCGCTTGATGAGCCTTGCGGCGCGTATCGCGACAACTGGGGAAGCAACTTGGAATTAATCTCGGTGGCATTTGCAGAAGCCGTGAAGAAGCAAACCCCAACAACCAGGCAGCTAAATGACGTTCAGATAGGCACGTAATTCATAAGCCCGGCAACCGAACCGAGGTACATGGGGCACAAATGGCATCGTTCGCAGTCGTCATAACTACGCAAATTCACAAGGTCCAAAAGGGAGTCCGGATCGAGCTCTCGAGTTTTAACACCTCAACGATCGGTGGATTTTCCTCAGCAGCGCACGCGGGTCAGGCGGCGAAGTCTCTCGAGTTCCACAATGTAGCGTGTGACCGCGATGCTTGGGTTGTTCAACTGACCGACTGAGATCTGCAATAGGCTGTCAATAGTGGGGGCTCGCATGATTGGTCACTCTCTTTGGGATCGTGTTCCACAGAAGCTGCGCCTGGGCCTCGTGCCGATACTGACGACGGCGCTGTTGGTACAGGCTGGCTCCCAGACCGCCACGCTGCTGTCATGCCTGTCTCGGGGGATGCCCTTTTGCGACAATCCCAGCAAGCTCTCCGTCACCGACATTCAGGGGCTCCTAATTCTTGTGAATTTCGTGGTCGTTTTTTGGTTCGCCTATCGGACCTTGGGTGAATTGGTAACGAAACCCGGACCGATCAGCCTTGACGTCAAGGTCATTGGTCTGGGAACCGCATTCCTGAGCAGCGTGGAAATTTACGGATACGCTTTGAGAAATGGCGTGCCCGAGCGGCTGGTGTTCATACTGCCGGTCATCTTCTTCGTGTTTATCGTGCCATTCGTGCTGCTGCGGGATACCCGAGCCAGTGGGAATATTGACGATCCCAGCGAGACCGCGCGCCAGGCGTATTCGGCTTTGAGGCAAGTTGTCGTTGCATTTGTCGCCTGCGCAGCGGCGACGGTCGCGGGTTCGGTCTACTTCGTCCTACTCAACGAAGGGCTGCACTTCGGCGCCACGATTCTCACGCAACCCCTGCTCGTCGCTCAGGAAGCTTGGGTCTTCAACCCGGCAATCCTTGGCATGGGTTGGATTCCTGTTCTGTGCATGGCGCTGAAATCCGACGGGTCCAATCCTAATGTCGTGCCACTTGGCATGACTGTTAACGGTGCAAGTTGTCTGTTGATCGCTCCACTGCTGATAAACGCGGCCATAGGGATCGTCCTGATCGGCGATGGCAACATTCTGGCCGCGCCAGGACATGCAAGCTGGGCACTTTGGCTTGCCAAAGCATGCCTGGGGGCTGGCCTGACGGTCGTTTTTATGGCCGCCTTCTTCTTCAGCAAACGGTTCGGCTTGCAGGCTTTCTCGGGAGTGGCGGCCGGAGCAGCTATTTTTGCGGCGGCTGGCGCGTTGGCGGGACTGGCGACCGCGGGCCTTCGTTCAGGCTTCGGGGGTGATGCCTTGTGGAGCACATCCGCGGTAATTTACGCCGGCGGATTTGTAATTGCTTTCCTGACTGGCGTCGCGGCCTTGCGCCTGATGAGGCGCACCTTTCCCGATCTGACTTTCTGACGCCATAACTCTTCCCCTGAACGGAGGCTGACATGGATATCTCACGAAGTGCCTGCCTGGTTACGTTGTGTGTTGCAATTCCCATGGGCGGGTCCATCGCCGCAAGGTCATGTGACGAACTCGTCGGCCACTTGTTCTCGAAGGCGATCACCCCGGCGATCGAGGGGCTTGGGTGCGAAGGCATCAATCGGGCTGGGCTGGATAGACCAGACCATCATCTGAAGAGTGTCTGCTACACATCCGATGGTGCGACATCAAGTCTTGAGGTAGTTGCCAATCTGCGTTGCAAGACCAGCGACAAGGCCTCCTTGAAGGCGTCGGTCTCCGACACCGTCACAGCAAAGGCGCAGGTGCGTGGAAAGGATTGCCAGCTGCTCGATATCGATGTGAACGCGGGCGGCGATATCGGTAAGATCTTCATACGTTCTTTCAATGTGAACGGCATCGCCCGCACAAAGCTTCAGTCGGCACTCGACAAACTCTGCCAATAGGAGGCTCGTCGGCTCTGCCGCGAAATCATTCGCGTTGCGAGTGGGCAGCTCCAGTCCTCGGGTACTAAGAGAAAATCGTCCTCCAGCTCATCGTCGCATAATGCCGGAAGATGAGCTATTTACCTTCGCCGAAATAAAGCGATTGGTATGGCATTTTCAGCTCGTGTCGTAACCGCTCTCGATGCGCTTCCCGCTAGGACGTAACGACGCCACCTCAAATCAAGGTGCGGAAAAGCTTGCGAATCTCCTCATCGTTGGCCGGCATCGGAGCTTTTCGGTCGTCGGAGAAGCTGCGGGACGTTATAGCTATCGAACTGCCAAAAGGGGTTTCCTCGTGGTCGCTCAGGCGCATCTCTACTCGGAAGATTGCGTCCTCAAGCGTGAGCCCGCGCTCCTTTTGAAGAGCGATCAGCCCATCGCGCAACTCTTCCAATTCCGATGTCGAGCTGCAATCCCTACATTCTTCGTTGATGCAGTTCTCCTTGTACCCACGAATGGCGGCTTTTCACCGTCCGCTCAGCTTTCTCTCTTGACACGGTAGCTCGTTTTCGCGCGCGTTTCGACTCGCCGTTGCCGTCGGGCATCTCACGTCAATATCCTAGCTGCTGCGCTCCATTCCGCCGATTGTGCTTCTGCTCGTCCTCAATAATCTCGGCTATCCTTTTGCCAGCCTGCCTGCTGTCCTGGCGGCCCTACTGCTAAACTAGAACTTGTGTGGAAGCGCTACGCGATGCGCGCCGAGTTCCGCTAAGCGACCCAAAACGGATGTGGGTAGATATAAATGCCATGGATTTGAGCGGACCCGAGCCCGGGTCGGCCGCCATGAAGTGGGCAAACTCCGGCGTGTTGGAAAAGTCTATCTGCGCCTGCATGAATGCCGTCATAACGTGTTGCGTCGCCGAGCGGCCGCAGTGTCCGTCTGAGGGAAACAAACAAGATCGCAAAACCATTCCCGTTCTACGGGTATGCAAGTGGAGGCGCTTGGCGGCAGAAGCAGCTGCAAGTACCAAGGAAAGTCCAGAAGCAAGCTGAACCATGCCGCGCGACAGCAGTCGCTGCATTGATTCAACGGCGCTACACGCGAACGCCTCTATTATAACACGGCTGCTGATCCAAGCGTATATCGTTCCACCGCCCTACGCAGATCGTTGGTTGTAAGCGTTCTTTACCCGACAATCTCAACGCCGCGGATGCTGAATATCCGCAACGGTTCGCAATGTTCGACCAGCTGACGGCCCGGAATAAACGTCAGCATTTCGCACGACGTTGGCAAATATGATGCCTGTGTCTTCGATAATCTTCGTCACCGGCACTTGAAAATTCTGACCCATCTTTGTGCTGTTCGGACCCACGGGCAGACGTTCAAAGGGAATGTTGAGTGCATAGTCCTGCTGGCTGACCATGTACGCGCTTGTGTAAAGATTGTTGTCCTTGTCGGTAACGGCAATGACTTTCCAGAAAAACTGCGGAATTAAGATCCCCCGGTGCTCTTCATCGTCCGAACGAAACAACGGTCCTGAGAAGACGGACGCCTGAACATCTTCCTCGTCCGTGTTGTAAAGCAGGAAATTCTCCAGGCCCTGCCACAGATCGGCTCCTTGATTGAACCCCAATATTGCGGCGAGCAGTTGGTCCATTGGAACGTATCGTCATTTGCTTGTTTGGCAATGCGGATATCACCCCAAACAGGATCGAGACGCCGAACGAGATGACCTCGGTCGAAATAGTTCTTCGACGGTACAGGTTCGGCACCATAGAGCTCGTCACCGTTTTGCAGCTCCTCTGGCACACGCGGGTCGTAGTACCACACGTCATTCCCCCGCTCCAGATTGGTCCAGCGGGCGCCATCGATGTTCACAGCCGTGTAAAACGCCATCTTGCGTTTGGGATTGGCGTTTAGGACCACGGAAAAGTGCTGATAGCGGAGAACATCGTCACTTGCCCCGACAACCTTTGCCGGCGAACCATGCTGCAAAGCATCCTGCCCAAGTGTCGGCAACGGAATCTCGACGGGCAGGAAATTCGGCAGATATCCATTGCGTCCATCGAAATATGTCGCCGGATGCGTGTGCCGCGTCGGCCGGCGTCTTGCTTCGGTGGCCACAAGCCGCAGCGCCGGCGCGGCAACGATGGGCGGACCGATGATGCTCTCTCCCGGCGTTGTTCCGGCAAAAGGTTTTACACCAGTCGCATCCGCGACGAGATCATCGATGAGGGCAGAGCGCGCGAACCCTGGGGCCCCAATTCGCAGTTCGACATCAGCGATGAGCTTGGAAATTCGCACGCCCTCATTGGCGAGCCAATGCACCTTTTCGGGCGGGAGATTGATGGCGATGCGGGCCGGGACCGTCGTCTTGTCGGTCAGAATCCAGTGTTCTTCGCCGTCAACCATCTGGCGGTCGGGAACGCCGGCATGGTGCAGGCACACCACCTGCCAGGCATCCGTGAATACGGCCGCTCCGGAAGAACCATTTGCGGTATCGGACGAGTACCAAAGGAAGTTATCGCGCTCCGGATCCGCATCGTCCCCGTATTTGACGAACTTATTCTCGCGCAGCGAAATCCGCTTCGTCTTCGCATCGGGATGTTGGATGATCGTTGCGTATTGGCCGACCTCCGTCTTGCCGGTCCGGGCGTCGAGCCGGAGGAAACCAAAGTCCGAGATCGGCGCGGCGCCGTCTTCGCTGCTTTCGGCAATCGCTACAATCGTGTAGTCGAGCACTTCCTTGGGGCTCGTGACGAAGCCGTCTTGAGGAGAGAGCCGGAAGCGAGTCGTTCGCTTGAGGCGGCCTTCGGCATCAAGCTCGTAGCCGAACTCAACTGTTGCTTTGAAAGCATCCTCGGCGGAGCCGATGACGTGATTGTTGGTCAGCAGCAGCCGTGGCCCGATCAGAAAACCAGTGCCCCAATCGCTGCCGGCACCGACGGGCGCTGAAACATTGATCCGGCAGACGGCTCTGGCGGCCAACAGACCGCGTTCGAGGTAGTTGATTTCGACGAGGTCGTTTTCGCCGAGGAGAGATTCGAAGACATCGAAGTCCACCCCTGCCCCGGCTCTTGCGCGGTGAACAACCTGTTCGATAAGTCGCATCGGGTCGGCCTGTGGCGTGGCCTCACGGCCCGCTGCGATCTGATCGACAAGTTGCTCGTCTGCGAATTTCGATATTTCCATCGCCAGTTCCTCCCCAACTATCGCGCGAGATTATAGCGCCAAAACAACAACAGCGTGACGGGCGAAGTGGTACGAAAGTTCGACGAGTGCTCGGAAAAATTAACCGCCCTAAAAACAACAAGCCCGCTGCGGAAAGGTGTCACAGGGTTTTCAAAAGAACCCATCAGCGGCCTAAAGCTCATTGGAGAAACTTCGCTCTCATATCGGAGCTCTGCGGAGAGGCATTACTAGTCTGTACCGACGATTTGGATGCGAGGCAGTCTCCGAGAAGTGTCCGAGGACCGGGCTGCGCGACCTCTCGCACGGCGCTATCTGTCGAAAAACAATCGCTTTAGGCGCATCGAAGTTTCCGGAGAGTTTCGTGTTTTGATAGAGACATCCAGAAGATGGAAGGGACGTGATAGCGGTGCGGTGCGGCTTTCTTTCGATAGCAGAAAAGACCGGCTATGCCGACCATGCTTTCCACGCGGGCCTCTTCCACATGCGGATAATGTTTCATGTATATCGGGGCGCAGAATCAATTCTTCGGCGACGGCGCTGACTGACCCGACGGTCCATTTTTGACAAAGGACTCGGCGACCGTATTGCAGACGAAACCGTTCTGTAGACCGACTAGCGTTATTCCGATGAAGGCGCTCGCCGTCACGTTTGTCATATCGATTGCTTGCAAGAGGACTGCATAAACAACAGGCGATGCGAAGATCCCGAGCCAAAAGTCAGCGGTTCGCGTCGCCCGGCGAAGGGTGGCGCCGATCTTGACCTGCCCTTTGCCGTCCGCCTTCGCAATCTTCAGCTCCTGGTAGACGGCACCCAACATCACGCCGACGAGGAGGATTATGTATCCGTAAATCCCGAACCCGATTTGTGCCACGAGCTGGTTGTCGCTTTCCGTATTCAAAAACAACGGCATTCCTAGAACGTATGTCAGAATGTAGTACGACCAAAAAAACAGCCCCACCGCTGCCAGTATTTGTGAAAAAAGCAGTTTACGATCCGCCATGTTCCTTGCCTTTGAACACAAGTATTCTATTTCCATACTTCCGATAATATATCCAGTCTCCGTTACCATTAGCGAATACCTGCTCCAATGCATCAAAACCTGATCGGCGAATTGGCAGCAAGCTCTTGTCGATGAAGTCCATCAGATAGGCGCCCTCGCGACCGAGATTGATGATAAGGCGGCCTTGGCCGATCGGAAAAGTAGAGGCAATCGGCAACAGAGTGTTCAGTCTGTCCTCGCTCACCGATGGTGAAAGGTCGACGGATGCTACCGGCCTATCCGAGATCGTCTCGGCGTCGAAAACGCCAATATCGCGAAAGATCGGCGCACCATAAGCGTAATACGCTCTACCAGATAGATCGGCGAGGATTGCCCCCGGAAGGGCTCGCGCACCATTATAGACGATCGGCTCGGGCAAATCATGCGGTTTAAGCGTCAGCTTACGTGCAGGGGACGATACCAGGGAAGCTGAAAGAATGGCGAAAAATACATTATTTCCATCTGTGTAAGTCAGCACGGGCAGGCCAGATGCCCCAAGACCGAAGCCTCTGACTTCGAAATTCTCGGTAATAACCGAGCTGTGGCCGGCAGCCTTGGAGGCAGCAAAGGCAAGCTCGCGAAGGGGCACCGTCCGAATGCTGCCGTCGGCGGCGATTATGCTTACCTGCGGCCGCCCCTCGATGCAGGATGTTGCTAGAGCGAATTGCGGATTTGGTGGCAGGAGGAATTGCTTGATGCAGGTGTTATCTCCGAGTTTGCCGGTCAGATCGACAGTGGACCGACTACCACCCGATTTGTTGTCGGTCCTCTCGAGGTGCCCGTTGCGACGCAAAACAAGTGTCTCACCCGCAACGCCCGGCCAAGCGTAGCGAACGGTTGCCTCACGCTGCGAGGCCGGCAGGTTTTTCCGATACTGCCGTCCCGGCGCAAGGTCGATTAAGGCCGTTTCGGCGACGGGCTGCCCGTCATTGCCGATTACGACAAGCCGCTCGGCGGTAACATAGGCGTATTGAAAACTGTTCGAATATTCGATCTCTATCGGTTTCAAGGAAAGCAAATAGTCGCTGGCCGCGGCGACAGCTTCCGCCAAGCGCAGTCGATCAAGAGCCGGCTCGTCCTTTTCTGTTTCTGCGTCGATCGTCAGGCGCTGCAGCAATGATCGCATCCGGCCGAAGAAGGCCGGGTGAGTTTCGGAGTTCGCGAGGATGGGAAACGGATTGTCGAAGACCTCATCCGCCAAGAAATCAACGGCGTGGCCAAGATGATCTGCTATGCGCTCTAATGGTCCCGGTTCCTCCAAGAAGGATGTCGCAATCGGGTCGGGGATACCGGCACGCTCTCTACTGAGCGAACTGACGTACAGCCTCTTCAGCGCTGCGATGGCGAAATCGTCCGCTTCGAACTCCCGTTCATAGCTGCGCGCCTGTCCCTCCCATCCAAACCACTCGCGGCCGTGCTGAAGCTGGCGGTGACCGATCTCGTGGGCCAGAACGAAAAATGCCTGGACACGCAGGGGTGACAGAACCTTCTCGGTGAGAGAATCGTTTGAGCGCGCGAATACCTTCGTATCTCCAATTTTGAAGTAAGAGCTTTCGATGAAGAGGATATCGGGAGACGAAACATACGCCGCATTGCCACGGGAAACGACGCGCGCGCCTTCCCTCGCAGCTGCATCAACAACATAGATGTTCAGAGGTCCGTCCTGGTAACGTCGATTAATGGCGAGTTCGACTCCAGCTTTTTCGGAGGAGAGCAATGCCGAGAGGAAACGGCGAAGAGTCTCCTCTTCATCGGCATCAAGAACCCGTAACTGCCCTTTTTCGACGAGGGTGTTGGCAATATCGATGGTCCGATCACGTCCTGAAATGAGGACAAATCCCATAGCACTGAAAACGACCAGCAGGATCATCCATCGCATACCGGTCACTCGCCTCCCGACGTGACGCTCCGCGCAAGTTTAAGATGTACACGATCAAGGCACTGCATGACAGCGATTCTTGCGCGCCTTGGCAAGATCACGGCGCACTTTCCCGACGCCTCGGTCAACATCAGAATTTCGGCGAACTGGCCGCCGAAAATAGCGCGCCTTGAAAGGAACCGAACCTGGGGCGGCGCTCGGCCTGCACCTCTTTGATCTGGGCGATCACCAGTTCGAGCCGGTCGAGCTCGCAACGGATTTGCCCCTTCAGATGTTCAGGCAGCGCGCCGCCGCAGGTCCTCAGTTCCTCAAGCCGGTGTCGCCGGTCACGCCGCAGCGGCTCGTAGCCGGTGATGCCCTGAGCAAACAGTAGGCCCTTGATCCGGTTGACATGGCAGGTCCGCTCACCAACCAGAACCTTGCGTTCACGGCCAATGCGCCGATGGTCCTCCTCCTTGACGCTCGGTACCCTAACCATCGCGCGCATTGCCTTGCCTTTATTCAGAAGTCCGGAGGAATGCACATCTTTAGAAGCTGAGCTTACAATAACAGCGGTAATAAATAGCGGATACCTAAGAACAAACAACATGCAACCAAGCACACTTAGTTTCTCTAATTTGCATGAAACGACGAAAGCACGAAAGCAGCTCGCCCGCCTGTTCAGTTGAGAACATCCAGTTGATGCGGGCACCGCTATTGTTTCGCTGGTTTACCCAAGCAGCGACCTCGGCAACGAGGCTGTCGCGATTTCGATGCGGCGGTCGAGGCACTGACTGCGCAGGACGCGAATCTCGATCTCGACCATGTTGAGCCAGCTGGCAGCTTGGGCGTCTAGTGGAACACCAGCCGTTGCAGGATGCGTCGCGCTTTGAGGGCGGCAGAGCCTGGTAGAGTGCGGCCGGCGTATGGGTGGACAGATTGTCCAGCACCACGCGGATGCAGGCGGCCTCGGGATAATGGCCATCGGCGAGATCGCGCATACAGTGGGCAAAATCGGCGGCGCGCCGCTCGGTGACTGTCACCTTGCGCCAGGGTCGGTGAGCGTCGAGGAAGACGAGCAGATTGGTGGTGCCGTTGCGCCTGTATTCGTAGTCGTAGCGCTCCGCCTTCCCGGTGCGGCCGGGATCGGCTGGCGCACCTCGCCGACGAGCTGCGTCGGGCTTTCGTCGAAGCACACGACCGGCCGCTTCGGATCGGGCGTCTCGGCATAGAGGTCGAGCACATCCTACATGCGCGCGACATACTCCGCATCGACCTTAGGGATGCACCACATGTCCTCGCGCCAGGGCTTGAGGTCGTTCTCGGCCAGGCGCCGGCGCACCGTCTCGCGCGACAGCTGTTCGTGCTCGGGCAACCGACACTACTGCCGGGTTTGTCGAGTGAGCGACACGGGTTGTCGGCTTGGCTCCTGCTCTAACCATCATTCAAGTCATTGAATAATATCGAGATTGCATTGGATGAACGCCGGGGCGGGGCGCATCAACGTCGTTTTCTGGGAGGCGAAAACCCTGGGCGACAGCAGGCTGCGCAGCAGGAGCAATCCTGAGGTCATCCGGCAGCTGGGGGTTTACAACAAATATCTCAGCCGCCCTGTCTACCGAGACGCGGCTTCCGCAGCTTATGTCGAGACATGCAGGCTTCTACGGACCTTCCATCGGATGGCGACGAAGCTTTCCGGAGAAGCAGCTCTGCCTCGGCTCGGCAATCTTGTGGCCCGGATAGCCGCAGGAGCCGAAGCTCCTGTGGTCGATCCGATGCCGAGACTGTTGATATTCCCTGCTGAGTTGGAAGCGGGAAAATTCGAGCGGCAGGTATCGACCTGGAGCAGTCACCTAGCCAAACTTGGAAGCGAGTTTCCGGTCTATTGCGTCGACGACGCGAAGGCTGCTGTGCTGGGTCGTCTTAATCGGCAACTCGACGGCGAGTCCGCCTGAGGATGTTTAAGATCGCAGGTCCGGCTTGATCATCAGCTTCGTCAAGGACGCCAGGCGACTAACCATACGAGGAATCAATTTTCGATGCCGGACAGCGCGTCGGCGGATGGCTCGCCAACGCAAACTTTCGTTGGCGGCCCGCCGCTGCGCTGAGTTCGAAGGTCTTCCTCAACGCCCTCCGACTGACAAGCGTCGCTAGGCGATGGGATGCACCCCGAAGCTGTTCAAAACTGCGAACGATCGCCAAGCGTTCGCCGCGATGTAGCGAGTCCCTTGTTTCAAGGCCATTCCTGATCCAACGCACGTCGAACCACGCCATGCCAGGCTGCCGCCGAGAAGCCAGTCGATGGATGCTTCATCCGCACAGCGCGGATGGGTGGATTTCGGGGCAGGTCGATCCACTCGCCGGAGAACGACCATGGGTGCCCTTCGTAGTCTGCGTAGTGGTTCCTGATTACCCACGGAAAAAGCTCATAGCCCCAAATCAACACGATTTCTGGTTTTGTCTCGGCGAGCACCTGTTCGAACGCCGAGATTGTCCTTTCACCACCAAATAGAGCGCTGGTCGGCCTGTAGGACCTGGGACGCGGCGCTAGAACGACCGGGATGTAATTGTAGAAGGCGAGAGAGTCCCAGACTTCGGGTTCGCTCCTTTTGCCGTCGCGCTCGAGGTGCTGGCGGTTCTTGCCAGAAACCGCCCACGCCAGATTGTCGAAGGTACGCCTCCAGCGCTCACGGGTTCCCGAAGCGTAGAGTCGCATTGTGTCATGAGTCATCTCCGGAACCACGCTTCCCACCGGGTGCTCATCTGCGTGGTGGGATTCGCCCAAGACGAGAACCCTCCTGCCACTTACGAAGTTGTCGGCCACGCCGAACTTGGCCCCTACCCATGCCTTAAACATCGCCGTCCTCATTCTACTCGATCTCGAAAGGCAGCAGCTCGTGCGTCCATCCCGCTAGCATGGCTCCCAGCACGGCTCCGATGATAGCGTGCGGCAGGTCATGTGCCCTGTGAACGTGGACGATGTCGGACTGCTCATCTAGAAGACCAACGCTATATTCAGTTCCCCAATCGATGCCTTCCAGAACTGCGAGATGTCTTCGTCGCTGACCTCGATCGTTCGCCTGTGGCGGTTGCCTTTCAGGAAATCGAGGAGCGCGCTTCCGCTTGCACCTCGTGGTTGGTCATTGAGCCGAACATGAGGCCGTATCAGTGCCACGTCCTTGAGAACCACATCCAGGGTTTCCTCTCGTAGGAGGGGTCCCTTAGAGCTGGCGCGAAAACGATCCGGTTGTCCACCGGGCGGATCGGAATCAGCGCGACACGGCTTCCAAGGCAGCGACCAAGTTTGCATGGATCCAACGCGCTTTCTCGTCGGCGGTCATGAAGCCGTCGAAGTAAGAGGCATAGACGCAGAAGCTCAGGTCGATCATGTCGTTGCTCATCCTGTCCATCCGCTTGACAGGTTGGCTGCCGCTTCTGATCCGAAAAAGCAGATGAATGACCAATCCAAGCGCATATCGAAAGAGATAGGTTTGAGCGACGCGACCGTCTCCGAGATTCTGCCATGGCAACCGATAGGCCTGTGCGAGAGTCTCCCATATCTGCACGGCGGCGCCGTAAATGGTTTCCATCATCGCAGCCGAATATCGGCTGCTCGTCCTGATGATGCGGACTTCGGCCTTGGTGAACATCTGCTCTTCCATTTCGGGCAGAGATGCCGCTATTTCGACTGCGCCTTCAATCAGTACCGGAAGCAGGCTGTTCGCGAAATTCCAGTGACCATGGAGTTGCCTCAAGATGACCGCATCATCGACTGTGGCGCTTCTGAATATGGCGGCCATCTCACGAATCCTGTCGGCTGTTCCCTTGAACTGCATCCGCTCACGCAGGTCCGGCTCCTTTGGGTCGAGCTGGATTATCTCGCCGTTGGCCCGCAGCAGGATCAGCTGATCAGGGAAGTCGCCTACGACGGACAGGCCGTGCTTGATGGCTTCCAGCGTCCGTTGTTTGTAGATCTCGATCCAGGCGTAGTCGGCGAGCACCGCAAAGTTGTCTGGGCTCGCCTGAAGGTAGGATCGCAATTCCTGCGATTGCAGCATGCTGCTGTCGATGACCAGAGATGGCAAATCGATCCCCCGCTGTCGCACAAATTTGCAGCCTTCTTTGCATCAGTCAGACTCGGGCACCAGCGACAACGTGCTCAATGCAGTTTGCTAGCTGTGGAGCCTCAATAGGTTGTTCCCGGCCAGACCGAGTCGGCTGATGGGCGGTTTTGAGCCGATACTGCCATGAGGTCTATGCCAGTTATAGCGGTGGAGCCATCGCGGCAGCTCGGCGTTGCGTTCGTCGGAAGCCTCGAGGAAGGCAACGGTGCTCTCCTTGCGCTGGTCGGGCATGACCTGGACGAAAGCGATGCGCGAGGCATCGTCTATGCAGACATGGACGAACTCCCAGCCGATGCCGTGGTGGCGGTTGATTGCACCAGGATATCGCCCGGTGATGCGGTGTCCGACAGAGCCGATCCGGCCGAGCTTCTTGATATCGAGATGGATGAGTTCACCGGGATGCTCGCGTTCATAGCGGCGCACAGGTTCCTGTTCCAGCGCGCTCAACTTGTTCAAGCCCAGTCGGCGCAGCACACGGCTGACGGTTGCTGGCGAGACGCCGACCTCGGCAGCGATCTGCTTGCCCGTCCAGCGCTGGCGGCGCAGCCGTTCGATCGTCTCGACAACCGCCTGAGGCGTTGGCTGGCGCAGCCGATGCGGCCGGGATGAGCGATCTCGCAATCCCGCCGATCCTTCGCGGCGATATCGGTCGACCCACTTGCGGACCGTCCGCGGGCAGACGCCTGCGGCTTCGGCCACGGCCTGCGGCGTCTGCCCGCTCTCGACCTGCCTTACAATTCGCTCTCGACCGCGCGGCGTCAGACGGGCATTCTTGTGGATGTTCATCCGGTCCTCCGAGAATCACTGAAGCTTCGACAACCTCAGCTTTCCCAGTCCGGGCCGGATGGACAACCTATGGAAAGGTCACAGCTAGCGAGCGCATCAAGCTCCTAAAGACTGAGATGAGGCACCTCGCGAGCGACTAGACGCGGAAGTCGGCGGCAAGTTGTTTCAAGTCATCCTGAAAAGTGCGCTGAGGCACTCCTGTCGGCATAAATCGCACGAGAGACAGGGCGGTCAGGTAGGGCGGCGGTCAGGTAGGGCGACACAATATCTCGACGGTTGGCCTCGTCAATTCCTAACCGGAAGCCCGGTTATGACCGAGGCCGATAAGACCCGCTGAATGGCACGACCAGAAAAACGACAATGCTCATGCATCCTGACATGAAGGTGCGAACCCGCGTGCTACAGTTCCTGCGACACCAGATTTTTCCGCCATTGATCGAAGAGGAGTAGCCACCACGTCGAAGATCAGCCGCCGCGCAGTGCTGGTCCACTCCAGCAGCGCTGTCGTCTCGTCGACGGTTGCAGCAACGGCGCTCGCCTCAGAGCGCAGGCGGCAAGACTTGGTGCCGTCCAGCGAGTTGTGTGAGCTGATTGAGGCGCATAAGGTAGAATACGCGGCATTTGGCAAGGCAGTTCACGAAATTGGGGGGAAGCATCCCCGATCGCAACAGAGCGAGCCAAGCAGAGGAAAAGGCCCTTCTGGCCGTCTGCGCTTACCCGGCGGTCAGGGAAGGCGATCGCTTGGCCAAGTCCAAGTACCTATTGGAGATCGAGGCGCGCTGCGAACTTGACCTGCCTGAGCACATGCAGAACTTACTCCGCTCGACCATGTGGAGGGCGTGAGACCGACCGGCGGGAAGCGGTCACCAGCGGCAAGCGCCGCTATCCCTTGGAAGGTTCGGTGATGACAGGGGTACGGTTGTCGCCAGTCCGTCCAGAGATAAACGTGACTGCCGGACGTTTGAGTGTATGATCTACCCTTATGGAAGGCCCATCAGAAATGCGCCGTCCGGGGGCCCCCTCAGGAGAGACACGGGATGGGTCTGACCGGATGCGCATGGCATCTTGCTCGTCCTTCGTCCGTCCGTTTCCCTTGCCGCTTACCTCCCAGCGACCAAGAAGCGAGGCAAAGACCAGGTCCGGCGACGGCACGCCTGCTCCACCCCAATCGCCACTCGGACACAATATTGCCTCTAGTCCGAACAGGTTTTTGCGGAGATAGCTCAGCCGCTTGTGATGCTTGACTGACTTGGGTGTGGCCTTCGCAGCCTTGAGCTTTGCCGTCAGCTCCTTTGCGATATCGGCGGCAAAGGCGAGGTTCACCCCGCTCACCGCCGGGCCGGCACTCGCGAAGAAGCGGTCATCCACCGCAGATTGATGATTGTAAAACATGTAGAGCGGCACCCAAGGCGCGGGTGCATCAAGCAGGGTTTCAAACTGGAACTTGGCCGCACGAGGCGGCTTGTGCAGCAACTCATGATAGGAGCGATGCGCAATATTCACTGCCTTCTTGGCGTTGCGGGCGGCACTGAGGCGCTTGGCCTGTATCCTCAATTGGAGTTCGTGCCCCGCAGCTACGTGCCAGAACCGCAGATCAAGGTCACCGCCTGTCACGGCCTCATCTGGATACTGGATGACAAGCTCAGGTCCGGCGAATGCCGCAAGTGCGCCGGTGAAGATGTCGGTCATCGTCTCCTCGCGGAACCGCCCCCGCTTAAGCTTTGTCTCCCGGTCTAGGAGACGGCCGATCAGGAGCGGCAGCGTCTTTGCTAGATCGCACATCGTTACAGGCATCAAATCCCCTCACCCTCTCCCCTGTCACTGCATACGTTCTCGTGCGGGTCCAGCCGCAAACAGCCTCGCGGCGATCTAGCGATTGTAGAAAGCGCGACTTGAACTATCGCGCCGGCTGGGAAGTTTACGGAAATCACCTCAAGCCGGAGTCGGCTGCCTCGCCTCTGCCTTACGTTCAGTCCGCGAGCGCGAGTTCTATGGCGCGCAAGGGTCGTCGCTCTAGGTTGAAGCTGTCGACGAATCGCACTGTCGCCCCTCCGCTTAGCCTGCGGCCGAAATCGCCATCAGTCCGCCACAGCGGATTGACTATCAGGAAGGTGTTTCCGCCCGGGTGTCGCTCCCGAAGCGCTGGCAGACCGGAGGGCTGGTGGAGCTCAGCGATAAGCGAGTCCGGCCGCATGCCCGCTACTGCATCTGCAAGCGCAAACGCGCGCGCATGCCAGCCCTTCGTCTCAGGAAACTCCTGGTCTTTCGCGTCCAGGCCAACCGTGTAGCCCGGCACCACCAACGCGCGCAGATATGCCAGGCCGAGCCGCCAGTCGAGCAGGCCATGATAGGAACGGTTTCCGTAACGTTGGATGCACCTATAGCATGATGTCTGGCACCGCGCGGCGTGGTCACCCTCATCGTCATGCCTGAGGAAGTCCACCAGAGGCCATTTGACGCCATCCGAGAGGATTTCGTGAATCAGGTGTACGATGTGCGGGATGCCATCGCTTCGGTCTTCGCCGAGGCGCCTACACAAGCCGGAGCCGTTGATTAGCGAGTCCGCCATCTGAAGCATCGGCCTGCGTTCGCGCAGACGCGGTTCAAGCGCCTCGAACTCGTCGGATGCGACATCGAGGTCGAGCGCGGCCTTCTGGACAAGAATTTGAGTGGCGCTGATCGCCGCAGAGCGAGTGGGCAAATGGCTGTAGCCGCCCTTCCTTGCGACTCGATCCAGCGTCAGACGCTCGTCGAAGGCCATCAATTCAAGATAGAGCGCATGCGTCTCCTTTTTTGCGATGAGGCCGAAAGTGCTCTCACTCGCTGGATCTGGCAGCCAGCGACCTGGCGGCATCAGCTGTCCAACCTCGATTGCTTGAGAAGCAGCGAGCGTGGTCGGAGCCATCCTGGGGACAGCGACAATGAGATCCTCCGCATCCTGGACCGTGAAGCGCGTCGGTTGTCCCATATCATCGTCGGCGCCGTCGTTCAGTTGCATGATGGTGACGCCTGCGCCGCGCCGCAATCGCAGATGTCCCGTATCCACGGGCTCGCCGCTGTGCAGCACAGTCGCGACGGTTCGCACCGCCATGCGGCCAACAGCGTCAAGATCGGCGCCTGAAGGTCGAAAGTCGGTCCTGAACGCTGCGGGCGTAACGTAGTCGTTGAATTGGTGAGGTTCGATGTCGATACCGCAATCATCGCACCGCTCTGGGCTTTGTGGTCGCTCCTGACTGTATTTTGCCGATCCGCATGCCGGGCACAGGGCTACCCGATGCTCCGACTCTCTCCAATGAGAGAGGCCGGCCAGGGACATATCCCTGCCGCGTCGTTCCGGCGGCGCGAGCGTTCCAGAAAAGCCGATGACCTTGTGCCGCTGCTTGTCCTTCGTAACCACCGACCCGGGAGCGAACTCGAAGACTGCGGTATCCAGATCGCGATCCATGGTAGACCAATCATAGTCGGTGTCCTTTTCGTCGGACTCAGGACGCAAGCCGAGGTAGAGCTGTCGGACGCGCGTTGGCATCCCATACATCGGCAGCAGGCCACGCTCGGCGAGGAACTGCGCCAGCCCTTGACGATTCTTCGGCTTGAACCGCCTCTGGCTTTCTATCTCGTCGACCAAGTAGTCGGAGGTGACTTCGGCGCGAATCCTCTCGCGTTGGGCCACATCGATGCACGCCGCCTCGATGAACGCGTCACGCACGCCGATGGTCGCGTCGAGCGCAGCGCGGAGCCTGCCTCTCCAATCGGCATTTTCAGGGTCGTCGTAGTAGTCGTCTGTCGGTACGTATTCGCCATGCACATCGGGCGGCACCAGCAGGTCGCCAGGGTATGTCCCTCCGGCATCGACGTAATCGTCCCGCACCTTCTGGAAGGCGGAACGCATCCAGACCTTCGTCAGAAGGCGCTCTGGGATCGGATCGTGGCCGGTCGCCAAGAACGGCGGCGGCGGCGGGTCGCCAGTGATCGCGGCTGGGTGGGCGTAATAGTAAGCATCGTGGCTCCGGCCTCGGCAGAATGTAACCACGAACGAGAAGGCTTGGCCGCGGCGGCCGGCGCGTCCGACGCGCTGCTGGTAGTTGAATCGCTGCGGCGGCATGTTCGCTTGATAGACGGTCTGCAGAGAGCCTATGTCGATGCCCACCTCCATGGTGGTGGTGACCGACAACATATCGATTTCGCGGGCGAGCCGAGCCACCTCGCCTAGTTTGTCGACGAAAATGCCCTTGAATTTGCGCAACCGATCAGAGAAGTCATCGGTCTGTCCCGTCAACTCCTCGCACCTCAAGCGGAAGCGAGCGACATCGTCTTGCTTGCCGCGCACAATCCGCCGCCCGAGGAAATTGGCCTCCCAAAGTTCTTCGACGGGCCCACTCCGTTTGTTGGACAGGCCCTTGTAGCATCGCGTGCACTTACCGACGCCGCGGTGCAGGTGGACGCGTTCGCAGGATTCGCAACGCCAATAGGGATCGCCCGGCTGCGCGATCCTGAGAAAAACACGGCCAACCTGCACGATGCCGTTCACATGCCCGCTCTTCCCGAACACCATGAGCACGTCGTCGAGTTCGGCAAGCGCATTTGGCCCGTGCAGGGCGTTCGCGAAGCGGCGCACGCGGTTCGTCAGGGGCACCTTCGAGGCCCTATCCCATTCGGTGGCTCGGGTGTCATCGAAGAACTTGTTTTCTTTCACGCGAGTCGCGGTGGCGAACACCCGCAACCACGCGTCAAGCTTGTCGATCTCAGGGCCAGTATCCCGGCTTATGGAGGGATAGGCGAGCCCTGTCTCCTCAAGCGCAAAGAAAGTGTTGGCGAAGATGACATCATCGACGAGCTCCATGAGCTCTCGCTCGATCAAAATGCCGAGTTCCCTTTGCTGGGTGTCGTCCAACCAGGCGGCGTAAGTTACCGCACCGTCCGACTTCTCGAACGCCTCATACCAAGGCCGCCGCTGATATGGCTTGCGTCCGAGCTCATCGAAGGGGTGGATGCCGAGATTGACATACTCTTCAATAAGGGCGCCTACGCCTTGGGAGGCATCCTTATAGCTGAATAGGCGTTCAAGCTGGACCTTGTGATTCTCGATCGAGACCTGTGGGTCGTGAGCTTGGCTGCCGAGTTGGGCGAAAATCTGCGCTGCGCCGGCCCCATCTCCCGCTTGCATCAGCCTTTTCGCTTTCTCGAGGGCAGCCTCCGTATCAAGCATGCTTGCAGCCACTCGGGCCAGATAGTCGCGCGCCACGGTCACGAGAATCTCGCGCCTCAGGTCACGCAAGTGCAGCCGCTCAATCTCGAGAGACTGGTTTGCGGCATCCTGCCGGCTGTCCGAAAAGACGATGCTCTTGGCCTCGGCACCGACCGCGTAGAGCAGTTCGAACAGCTCGGTGGCAACGAGTTGCGACGCCTTGCTTACGCCAGTGCGAAACGCCCGTATTGGCGACCGCGAGCGTGATGTCGTCGGGCGATTAGAGTAGTCAGTCCCACACTTTGGGCAGCAGAATGGTTGCGCGGTGCGTCGGCCATTGGGCGCCGCAGCAACATTCTGATGATATAGCCGTCCCCCGATGCGTCCGGCAGGAACAGTCTCTCCAAGCGCGACGACGCCTGATGCGGCATCGAGGTGAGCCGCCTCCCAGCCGTCCCAACCCCGGCCGTCGACCTGTGGCGCCTCGCGGCTAGGCCAAAAGACGGCGAACTGATCGAACGACATCTTGTCGTAATACTCGGCCGCCGCTCTTTCCGGCAGGTTCTCAAGCTCAGCGGTCGACGGCAGCAATTCAGTGGCGCTGTGCGTTCCGACCTGTCGACCGCGCTGACCGCCCAGCAGCAGATCGCCGCAGGCTTCGCAATACAGCAGTTCAAACAGCCGTCGGCCGCGGACCTGTCCATCCTGCGGCTGGCCGTGGGAAAGGCCTCGCTCGACGCTAAGGTCCAAGAAACCGACCTTGCCGTCCTTGAGCTCAGGCGCGCCGAAGAGTCCCTCTATGTTCCTGACAAAGGAGTGAATCCTGAACGATGGGGTGCCTTGCTTGACGCTGACCTTCCACTGGGAGCTCTCCGGCAACGCGCGGGCCAGCATCAGCCCTCGGACAGCGTTCTCTTCACCCTGCCCACTGAACAGCTTGGCCGCCACCTGTTCGATACTGGTCGCGCGGACGCCCTCGCCTTCCCTGCAGGCCCTGGTGATGAGCGCGGCCGACGCTTCGGCGATGCGCGCGACGCGCTGGTCGCCGGTCACCGTGACACCAAGCGCCTGAGCGACCTCGTCCAGCGCGGCATCTAGCTCGCCGGATTCCGACACCCTGGCTACGAAACCCGTTCCATCGGGACGCGCCGCCTCGAGGAGCCGGACGAATGGCTGCGGATCGACATCGCCGCCATTCCAATTCGGGATATCCGGCTCGCCTTTCACAACGCATTCCGTCCAGAAGCTCTCGTCGGTGGTCCCGAGATCGCCTTTGCCAGCGCTCGTGCCAAACGGAGCGAAAAGATCGCGCAGGTACCGCTTCGATTGGACGCCAGGCTCGCCATCCATCGGGAGCGACGCTGACGATGCGAGGATCCTCAATTTGTGGCGGTGGTCGGGATGGTCGAGGCCAAGCCGCTGAATAAGCGACTTCACAAGGAACGATACTTCGGTTCCCGCTGATCCGCGGATCAGGTGCAGTTCGTCGAACACCAGGTAAAAATATGCATCGTCGCGCCCCTGCAACCAGGCCTTGGTTATCTCGAAGATGGGCTCCTCGACTTCGCGCGACAGCATTGCTCCAAGCATCGAGGCGTTGGTGACGAGCAGGTCAGGCGGCGTTGCCTGCATGTCCCAGCGCGAGAGCATCTCGCCGCCATCGAGCGAAGGGAAGATGAAGCGCGTCTTGTCGGGTGCCCGCTTGCCTTCAGCTTCGGCCTTGACGCGCTTGAGCTCGTCGTGAGTTCGCGCGGCCAACTGGTCGTCAGCAGCCTTCCGCATGTCGGCGCGCAGCTCACGCCCGCGTCGCTGCCGACGCTTCCTCTCGGTTTCGAAGCCCGATAAGCGGGGATGGGCCTCGTAGCCCGTGACCGACGTCGACGAAGTGTATTGGCCAAAGAAGATGCGGTTGCCTTCGAATCTCTCGTCCATGACTTTTCTGGCTTCGTCGGAATCGAGTGTCCGACGCAGTCGCACCATTTGGTCTTCGACGAGCGCGTTCATTGGATAGAGTACCAGAGCCCGCATCGCGGCCGGGCGGTTCTCTCCCAGACGCTGCGGACTCCACCGAGCCCGGTCGCGCCCCCACCACGGGTTCGCCAAGTACCCTTCCGATGGCCTGGACCAGCCGACGGCCTCGCGCGACAACGCGGCAAGGATCGGCAGCATGAAGCTTTCAGTTTTGCCTGAGCCCGTGCTCGAGGTCACGATTCCGGGCTGCCCAGGCCTAATGCCGCGCTCCAGCATCTCTATCTGATGCCTATACGGCTCATACAGCCCGGTCCGCCGCACCTCGCCGGTCGCGTCCTTGCCGTCGAAAAGGCCGGAAAGAGCAAGCTCGGCGAACGCCACCTGCACTGGGCGGGGAAGGTAGGCAAGCGGGCCATCCGACACGCCAACCATCTTGTCGATGGTGAGCGCATGCGTCCGGTATCGCAAAACTGGCTCGATGAACGACGACGTGGCGAAGATGTTGGTCTTCCTGAGCAGCCGCCGCCGCTCTTCGGCAACCGATCTGTCAGCGATGCGGAAGCTGGTTTCAACATACGAGATAAAGAAGTCCCTGATGCGGTCGAAGCCGCCAATCGGATCAAGCAAAATATCCCCCCTTATGCCGTCTTAGCCCGCTTGCCCAGAGATCGAGCGGGCAAGCTCGATAGTGATCCGACGCGCGTCGCCGTCGTCGTCAAGCAGCGCCTTGGCCTCAGCGAATATCCGCGCAACCCGCATCGCTTGCCCGACGCTAGGCTTGAAGCCAAGCTTGGGGACGATTTGGGCTGCCTCTGAAAAGTCTTCTGGCGCGGCGGCCGGATCAATCGCCGAGAGGTCGAGCATCACCGGGCTAAGAGCCATAGGCGCAGCAAAGGCAGCGCCCGCGACGAACGTCCCTTGGGTATCGATCCACGGGACATCGTCCGGCAGGGCCGCAACCTCTTCATGGTTGCGGTCGGCGACGGTGCAGCAAACAAGGAGGCCCCGCGGCAGCCCGCCGCCGCGTATCGCGTCGCGGAGCGTGGGTAGCCAGAATCGGGCGCCTGAGCGGTCAATGCCCCTGACGACAACCAACACGGCACCGGACCCCGCAGCTGCTGCCGCAGCCGCGACGAGCGTTGGAGCGCCGCTGCCCGCGCGTGACCAGAGGTCATCGAGCGAAATGAGCGTTGGATCGGCATCAATCACAGTGAAACGGCCGGGACACAGCGTCGCTTCTGCGACTCGCAGGAAATCCGCTACGTCCGAGCCAGAGAGGATGGGGACCTCGCCCGCTAGGGTCAGCACCGCCAACCGACGGAGCTGATCCTTCCCGTTGTCGGTGAGGAGGAGGTTCTGAGTGATGGCGCGGCCCTTTTCATGGGCGGGCACGGTGGGCCGGTCGGGGAACCGCGGCCCGATGCCGTTCGCGGGACCTGTCTTCTGATCGGGCGTTGCGGTCGCAGCAGGCGCGCTCAGCTTCTCCGAAATCGCAAGCAGACGATCGACCTCGGTGGAAGCTTCGCGCAGACGCGAACGCGCCTCCTCGGTGTCCGCTTTAAGCAAATCGAGTTCGCTTGTCGCCGCAACCGTCGCTTCTCTGACCGCCGCCAGCGCTTCCTCCTGCCGGGATGTCTCGAGTTCCAATTCGGATTTGCGTTCGGCGAAACGAGCATCGAGCTCCTTAAGTTCGTTTTCGAGATCTTCCCTAGCGTTTCGTTCGTCGGCCGCAAGCGTATGGCGGCGCTGCTCGGCGAGCGCCGCGATCTCGACCGTGAGCCGCTCGAGCCCTTCCTTCTTGTTCCGTTCGATTTCTTTGCCCAGCTCTTTCGTCAGGCGGGTTCGCTCGTCGGCAATCTCGCGCTCGAGCTCACTCCGAAGGCGATCCGCTTCGGCTCCGTGGCCCTCTCGCGCCCATTGCGCCAGGGCATCGCGCACGTCATCGTCGTAGAGCGCAGCGTCCAGATAAGCCTTCATGAGCTCGCGATCGGCGCGGAGCCGCTGGGCTAGCTCGCCCGACCGAAGCGACGCCTGGGCCGCGTCATGATCCATCGCCCCTGCGAAAACGCGGCCAGTCTGCTCCTCTTGGTGCATCTCGAGCCACGAGATCAGGTCGGCGATATGGGGATCATTCACGTCCGATAGCGAGCGGATGACTTGCGCTACGTGGTCGGCCTCGTTGGACCAGTCGAAGATGCCGGCAGGTCCCTCCGTCGGCGGAAAGTAGATACTCTCTTCGTCGGTGGGCACACGTGAGACACGGCGCTCATCATAGTCCCACCACCGCACATCGCGAGCCGATTTGCGCGCGATGCGCAGAGCGCCATCCTTCTTTGCCTCGAACTCCACGACGAGAACCCGATCGCCGGAAACGCGCAAGGCCCAGAGTCCGGCCCGCTTGTCGCCTCGCCACCCTTCGCCAGTCAACATTGCGCGATAGACCGCATTTTCGGCATCAGGCAAGACCGCATAGCGCGGAATCCGCCTTAGGTGGGCGGCCTTGTACTCAGGGCCGCGCGGCCGCTGGTTCTTGGTCGCATCGAACTCGACCCAATCACCGACAGCAAGGCCCGCGTGGACCACCCCGTGCGTTTCGACAAACCCATCACGCGGAAAGATGCGCTTCGGTTCCTCGATGACATCGATGCCAGCATCTCCCACGCGGCCCACAACGGCCACCGTCCCGTAGTTGCCTTGGCGGCGCGTGAACCGACCGATATACAGCTTCGATTCCGAGGCCGAAGAGATTGACTGTGTCGGATAGTTGTCGGCTTTCATGCCCCGATTCCTCCTCCGATCCATAGCGGCCGGCGCGCGCCGCGGCCGCGGCGGGAAGTCCGGGCAGGGTCGGCGTCGGCCGAGTGACGTACCCCTTCAATCAAACCCGGCATCAGCCCGGCCAACCATCTAGTATCATCTAGGGAAACTGCGTACTCCCAACCATGAGCGGAGGTCCCTGCGTTCACCAGACGCCGCAGCCGCAGCGCCGTGGCGACCTCAAGCGGAAGCGCGCCCTCAACCGGGATACGCCTGATCCTGCCCTCGTGAAGCCGGAAGAGCGGCCGACTCGCCTGAAGATGTGCATCGAGGATCGCGGCGTGGCGAGAAGTGAAGGTGCGCTGCCTTACGCCGGTCACGCGGTACAAATCGTGGTCTCGTCGATGTGGATGAACGAGCCTGACTAGCGATACCGCTCCAGCCGAGCTAGCGCCCGCGCGAAAACGACCGAGCGACCAGTCCCAGACTCCGGCGGCGCCATAGTTCCTTCCTACAACCGCAGTCTCAATGAGCCGTGTGGCGGCGCTCCCATCAGGAGACGCGGCCCCCTCCGCGATCGCCCAGCCCAGCGCGTCGGCAAGGCCGGATGCGTTGACGTGAAGGGCACCGACCAGCGCGGGCGCCTGCGATCTCTCGAACAATCGACGGAAGGGAGTTCCTCCCTGCAGGATCACGGTTTCCCGGAAGTCCTGTTCAAGGCGGGCCGGCAACGCGCCGGAGACCACCACCGCGGCGCCGCCATCGGTCTTGATCTCGGTCAGCGTTGGGTGGCCGAGCGTGAAAACGCGTCCGCGCCACCGTTCGCGTAGTCGGGCGCTGAGAAATGAGGCTTCCTGGAGGGTGCGCAACATGTCCCAAGCGCGCGAGCCGACAGCGCGGTCGATGATCGCCACGGCTTCCCCTTCGGGAATGCCGCTTCTGCCGGACGCGTAGAGCGCCTCGAGCATATCCTGATGCTCATAAGGTTGGTCGGTCCACGCGGTATCCGTTGGTTGCGCGCGATCAATTGGCCGATCAATTGCCAAACGCCATTCCGCTTGGCACGGCTGCGAATAGGCTGCTGCGTCTAAACTAGGATGGACCTCAGCCAGAGGCACAAATCTTACCCGGCGAGTCCAGCGGCCCTCGCTGTCGCCTAAAGCGAAGTCGCCGTCGACCGGGCGTTCTGCCCTAAGCGTGCCATCAACGCAGGCAAGAGCTGAGGCGTTGTCGCCCGAAAGCGGCATGACTTCGACATCTTCGCTCGCTCCTTCGACAAGGGGAAGGTACCGCGGCCAGCCGAGCCAATCCTTGCCCACGCGCACGCCGTCGGCCAAGCCGATCATGCGCACAGTTTGCTTCGCGTCACGGATTCCAAGCTGGCTCAAAACGTCGGCTATTGCGCCCTGCGCAACAGGCGAGGTCGTGACGTGCCACGTGCCGGAGCGCTTGAAGCGCGTCCCGGTGATCGAGGCGGACCGGACGTGGCGATCGGCGACCGCGAGATGGAACGGTCCGACGCCCATTGGAGGCTCGCCAACCGCTGACCAACTGGCGAGACCGCTGGAACGAAAGAACAGAATGCCGCGCCTGATTGATGGCCCCAAGTTTCTGCTATCACCGAGCATTGGCGACACCACGGCATCTCCGATGTCCGGTGGAAACAGTAGCTGCGAAACGCCCATGGCCCGGTAATGACGCTCGCCATCCTCGTTGAACTCCATGAAAAACGAAGCCTGGGATCCCTCCTTATGGCCCGCGAGTTGGCTAGCGTAGGCGACCAGGCGCCAGAACCTATGGTCTATTGAGGCGGCGCCCGCTCGAAGCGCTCGCCTGAAGTCTTCGAACGCGCTCTTAAAACCGTATGACACGGCGCCGCTGTGGACCAAGGGATCAAGGACGCCTACGAGCACCCTCGGATCTTTGGCCATATCGGGGTTTCGTTCGACCTGCCTGCGAAGCAAGGCGACATCGCGCCTGGTCGGAAATGACAGGTATCGCGTGTACCCGATATGGGTCCACGTCTTCGGGCTGTCGGGGAGCACGAGTCGGCGGAAGGGCGCGCCTGACTCGACCCTGCTGTCGAGCCATGTGGCGAGTTCCACCCACATCGCGGCTATGCCGCGCAGGTTCATAAGAGAACGATGTGTGCCGAGCCATTGCGCAAGCTTGGCCCGGTACTGGCCCTGACCCTCATATTCGCCGTCCAACAAGCTGTCGACGAGGAGGCTCAGCGCGAGGATAGCCATGCAGTTGGACACCTCCGAGGTGGTTGGCCAATACCTGCCGTATTGGAGGCACCAGTAAAGGCGCGGATCCCTGAGAAGGGCGCGTTTGAAGGCGCGCTCGGCTTCCTTCGCCTGGTCAGGCGTGTGTCCGCAATGCTTCGCTAGAGTTTCCGGCGTTATCTCGAAAGATCGGAGGGGATCGGCGTTGCCGCCGTCTGCACGCAGCAGCGCTCTGGTGAGGGTATGTTCCCAGTCACGCAAGGTTGCCGGGAAGCCGTCCGATGCCTGTGCGGCCGCATTCATGCGGACGCTTTCTGGTCCGCCGACTGGCTGACAAACGCCTTCGCGTGACTTGCCAGCGGCTCAAGCAGAGTGTCGGCCAGGAACCGAACCACCGCAGGGACAACGCCGTCGCCAATTAAACGGAAGCATTCGTTATAAGTCTTGGGGAGTATGAAGTCGCTGCCCAGGCCCATCAGTGAAGCAGCCTCGCGTTCGGAAAGCAGCCGCGTGCGCACTCTCTCGCCGTCGACCACGACGATCCGTGGCCTGGAGGCGCCGCCCTTGGGGGTTCGCAGACACCCGAGTGTCTCGCCGAATGCGATCTCCGCGCGCTGAATGTTCCCTGCCTTACCGTTTGGGCGCATCCTGAGGTAAAGGCTGCCGATCACAGGTTTACCCATGGCTTTCGCCTCCGCGAGCCGGATCAGCTGGGTTTTGGACATCATCCCCAGCAGCCGATTTGTTGCATCATCGGAGTTCCACTCGGCATCGTCGCTAAGGTCGATCACGTCGGTGAGCCGGACGCGCGATGTCGCGGGCGGATCGCCGGGGGTCCACCACACCCAGTTCGCCGCATCAGCGGCTCCAAGGCCTGCGCGGGCGCGCAAAAGAATCTGCGTATGCCAAGGGTTTGTAGGAAGCTCGGCATGAACTCCGGTTGGCAACGGAACGTCCCGACGCAACGCGATAATGAATACGCGCGGGCGAGACTGCGGCACGAAATGCGAGGCATCCGCTATCAATGCGCCGAAGCGATAGCCGATTTCGCTCAGTGCCGTGCAGATGGCCCTGAAATCCGCGCCGCCGTTCGCGTAGAGAAGCCCAACGACGTTCTCAAGCGCGAGCAAGACGGGATGTCGCCGTTCGTCCGCTAGGCATCGCATGAGTCTAAGGAACGGCCAAACGGCGCCCGAGCGAGTTGCCGCATCTCCGCCTGCTTCGCCAATGCCGAGCTTTGCGCCGGCCTGCGACAAGTCTTGGCAAGGGAAAGATGCCCATGCCAAATCGACCAGGCCGTTAAGATCACTGGGTTCGACTAGCGCAATGTCGCGCCTGTCAAAATGATCGTCGCCCCAGTTCTCCGCGTAGGATGTCCGCTTCAGTTCGTCGCAATCATTTGCGAATACGCACTTCCAGCCACCCTCAAGTCCGGCACGTGCCATACCCGCGCCGGCGAAGAACTCGTAGTACTTGTATGTTGCCCCCAAGAACGCCCCCTCGCCATTGGGAATTACCACTCTCCTCGACACTGGCGGAGCCATTTCGGCTGCTGTTCGCGAACTTGCTTCACCTAATGTGATTTGCCGATTCTCCTTTTAGGAGAGACGAACGGCGTCTGCAAGCTTCGTTGAGGAGCCAAACGATAAGGCCACAGAATTGTTAATTGCCTGGTCCTCTAGCTGACGGCAAACTCCGCGATAAATGTTGCGCATTAAGTGGTCGAGCCCAATTTATTTGACATGACCGACAATATTTACTCCGAACAGCGAAGCGCGGTCATGCGCGCCGTGCGGGCGAAGAATACCGCGCCTGAGCGTATCGTGCGTTCGATTCTGCATCGCTCTGGGTATCGCTTTAGATTGCACCGTTCCGATCTTCCGGGGAAACCGGACATCGTTCTACCTTCGCGTCGGGCGGTAATCATGGTGCATGGTTGTTTCTGGCACTCTCATTCAGACCCAGCGTGCAACCGCGCCCGACAGCCTAAATCGAGGGTCGAGTATTGGAAGCCGAAACTTGCCAGGAACGCGGCGAGGGACCAGATCGCTCTGGATGAGCTTGAGGCACAAGGCTGGAGAACGCTAGTCATTTGGGAGTGCGAACTGGGTAACCTTGATGTCGTGAAGCAACGGCTCGTTGAATTCCTAGGGGCATCACCCTCAAGTTCGGGAAGGTAGCGCTAACTGGGTCGACCGACGCGCGAAACGCCTCTGCTTCCGGACCTTGGGCCTCGAAGCCGATGCCGCTCTTTGCAGCGACCCTGGCCAAGCAGACAGCGCTTTCGCGACCATTCGCTGTCAAATGGCGGGCGGCTTCTTTCGCGCCCTCCTTCCGCCTTAAACCTTGACGGAGTGCCGCCTAGCCAGGAAAGTGGAACCTGCCAATTGTGAGGGCGAGCTAGGAAGGCTTAGTGGGGCAAATGCTGTCTGTAACGTTGGGTGGATGAGCCGATACGAGGGCCTCGTTGGCAAGCCCGACAAAATCGTCGGGGGCGGAAAATGGGTTTCGGAGAACGAGATCGGCCACGAGGTGTGCAACTTCGCTGTTTGCGGCGACGGTTATGTTTATGGCCACGTGGAGACCATCCAAGGAAAAAAGGACCGAAAAATCCGAATCGAGACTATCGGAGGAATTGGTGACTCTGTTGAAGGTATTGACGTCATATGGACGGCGACTGATCCAGATGAAAGGGGCCGAAAAGTCGTCGGTTGGTACCGCAACGCGACTGTCTTCCGCGAGCGGCAAGAGTTTGTGAGACCTCCGTCTAAGCAGCATCGCCGGGATGAAGTGACTACCTATCGAATTCGTGCCCTAGCAAAGGACGTGCAACGCTTGGAACTTGAGGGCCGCACTTTGCCTTTAGGGCGAGGTCCTGGGTGGATGGGCCATACGCCTTGGTGGATACCGTCCAAAGATAGCCCCCCTGAGGTTCGCGAGTTCGTGAGGCAAACGCGCCGCTGCTTAGACGGCTTATTCGGCCCAAGCGCAAAAACAACAGATAGAAAAATGGCAGGGTGTAACACCCCCTCCGCCGCCAGCGATGCCTACCTTCGATACGTGAAGGCATACGAGGCCCAGATCACTCCGAAACACAGCAATCTACAGGCGCGGTTCGAACACTTCCTTGTGTTGAACGGAGCCAGCGACCTGAAGCCTAACGTGGCAGGTGTCGATCTTCGGTACCGCGATGGAACCAGGGGCACGATTCTTGCCGAAATAAAGCCATGCGAGCTGGCGAACGCCCGATACGCAATTCGAACCGCTATGGGGCAGTTGCTCGATTATAGGCAGCGCGCCAAGGAGAATATGTCGCTGCTGATCGTCCTTGAGAAGAAACCAAATGAGGAGGATCAACTCCTCGCGATCTCCAACGGCTTTGGAATCGCCTACCCTATCACGGGCAAGTTCGAGCTATTTTGGCCGGGTTTCCAAGCACTGGCGTAAACCGCCAGCTCCTTATGGGCCCGGCGGAAGCGAACGCGACTGCACTATCGCCTGTACAAGCGACAGTCCGCCGGTATGGCCCTTTGCATTCGCCAAAGCCATTCGGAGAGACGCCACAGAATCAGCCTTCGCCGTCAGCCCAACTCCCATTGCCGCGGCAAGGCCGCAATAGTCCCAGCGGGAAAGCTCGGCACAAGGCAGCGGCAGAGTTGTCGTGCTCCTGTAATAGCGCGGATCGAGGAGGTACTGCTCATAGCCGTAGAGGCCGTTGTCGACCACGATGACGACGGCGTTCATGTTCATCTTTGCCATGGTCGACAATGCCTGCGCCGTCATCTGAAAGCCGCCGTCGCCGCAGATGACCCGCGGTCGCTTTTCCCCCGGGATGGCGCCGCCGACGGCGGCCCCCATGAATGCCCGATCGAGGCCACAGCGCGCTGCTGATGAAACAGTTCTGGCTGGGCATCCGCAGTTGGGTCGTCAAGGCGGCAGAATAGATTCCAAGGAAAGTGTCCGGAATGACGGTGAATGACGCATCGAGAAACGCCGCTTCATTGATCGTGCGGAACAGTTCGGCATAGGTCAGCCCCGCGGGAACAAGCGTTGGCAACACCTTCGGCAGTTCGGCGATCTCCTATTGCGGGATCTCGGTTCCGCGGTCGCCGTCCCAGGCGCTTTCGCCATCTTCCTCAACACGAACGCTAGACTAGCGCCCTTCCCGTCTTGCGCTTGCGCGCCAGAGGCTTGCAAGGAAGGCTCCAAGAATGCGTGCTGGTCGAGGGCGGCGACATAGTGCGTGAATCCCGCCGCTTGCTCCGCCATTCCGAGGAATACGAGCTGGCCGTCCCAGGTCCTTATTGTCTGCCGGTGCTTGGGATCATGATGCTCGCATGACCTGAGCCGAAGACGTCGCCCAGCGCCACGATCAGGTCTGACTGATTAATCGCGTCGATAACGGACCGTGGCGCCTTTGTATGGGGCTTTTGCTGTCAAGGGGATTATTTTTCGATGGGCATCCCTTTGTTCGACGGTTTGCGGCCATCCCTCCGTTCCGACCTACTTTCTGGCGGAGCGCCGCGCGCAGAGCCTGTTCAGGATGCCCCTCTTGCGGGGCACCGGCGCAGCCAGCGCGCAGCGTCCTGGACAGGCTCGAGCTCAGCGCTATCGTTGCCGGGAAGGGACGTCATGACAGTCCTCGCATTGGAGTATCGACGGGTCTGGGTCTGGGCGGGAGCCGATCGGCGATTGGCGCGCAAGGGCGGCCTGAGGGGAGCCTGCCTGGCGTGACAGCAAAGGCGCCACAACCTTGTATTCGGCGGATCGCAACGATCCGAACCCATGATGCAGTCATGCGCATCGACGGCAAGGCTCCTCGGTGGCGGTTCCCATCCTCTCCCGCGTGCATGGATGTACCGTGAAGGACCATGGACTGTGTACAGCAAGTGCGATGGCGGTATTCGGCTGTAGCTAGAGCCACTTCCTAACTTCGGCGCCCAAAAGCCGTCAGACAGGTATCCACCCCGATCATGCCGGTCTGGTGTCGACCCCATTGTCGCCGCCCCGGCCACTCTCGTCGCCAGGCGAAATTTGCCAACTGTTCGGCTCCCCATGAACAGCGGAAGCGGGGCCATGAACGGACCCGCGTAGCACCACACTACTAAATCAGGTCAAGCATCGTTACGATCCTAAAATGGAGCCGAGTTGACGACCGCCTGGCTCGGCCGCCATCAACGGGAACGCAGCGATTGCAGGTTCTCGAGTGCTTCAGCTCGGCGCAGACAGTGTCAGGCCAGGAACCGCTTTTCGTCAGCCTTGACCTGGTCCATCTTCTGAAGCCGGAAGATTTCTTCGACGGGCACGATGTCTTTGTGGACGTTCTGTACGCCGCCATCGGCGATGATCCGCCGGAAAGCATCCTGCATCGCAGTCGTTGCGGCGCGGATACCATAGTTGCCGTAGATCGTCATCTTGATGTTCCCTAGTGCGCGGATGCGCGTGGCGTCGAGTTCCGGATAAGCGTTGGGAACTATGACTAGCGGGACAGACCCTTTCCAAGCACGGGAGAAGCTCTCGATTTCGGCCGGATCCTTCTTCTTGAGTGAATCAAGATCATGTCGGCGCCGGCCTCGGCATAGGCCATGCCGCGCTTCAGCGCCTCGTCTTCGCCCAGCCCTGCGATCAAGGCTTCCGTGCGGGCGATGACAAGGAAGTCCGGATCGCTGCGCGTCGAGACCGCAGCTTCGATCTTGCCCCGGAATTCCTCGATCCGAAGCAGCTCCTGACGGCCGTCGGCCGCAAGGCTGGTGACCTTCGGAAAGGTCTTGTCCTCGATCACAACGGCAGCCGTCCCCGCCTTTTCGTATTCGCGGATGGCGTGGATGACATTCAGGGCGTTGCCGTAGCCGGTGTCGATATCGGCGACGATCGGCAGAGACGACTGACTGGCGATCGCCCGCATATCGAGATGCTGGGTCATCGTGATCAGGCTCATATCGGCAAGACCGTAAAGCGCCGAAAGCTCGAAGCCAGACGCCCACAGACCGTCGAAGCCGGCCTCCTGGGCCAGGATGGCCGATAGCGGGCTATGGGCCGCCATGATGTGGACGAGGCCGCGATCGGCCATGCGCTCACGCAGTTGCTTTGCTTTGCTCATAGGTATTCTCACCTTCCGAAAGGGCTTCGCAGGCGGCGAGAATGCGGCCGCAGGCATGCTGCAGATTTTCGATCGACGATTTTCCCGGTGTTCTCCTCCTCCGTCTTTTTCCGGCAGAGCCGGGTAAGCCAACGGCAGAAGGCTCGGGCGAGAGCCGGATTGCCGCTGCGGTCGACCGCATAGGCCAGCATGCCGCTCGGCGCACGCGAGCCGGGAATCACTTCCAGGAGGCCTTGTCTGATCAGATCCGCAACGACGATATGGGGCGTCACCAGCAAGGTCTGGCCGGTCGTGACCGCCGGCAAGGCCAGATAATCGGCAGCTCCTGCCGCCTTCCTAGGAGGAAGCTTCAAAAATCGTGCCAACTGCGCATGAAAGCCTCAGAATAAGTGTTCTCGATACTATTCAATGACTTGAATGATGGTGGGAGCTGGAGCCAAGCCGAACAACCCGTGTCGCTCACTCGACAAACCCGGCAGTAGTGTCGGTTGCCCACCGTCTTCCCAGGAATGGCGGGTAGAATTCTCCGCGGGAAGCGGGATTCACGCGTCATTCGACTGCTATGCGCGCTGTCCGATGTCCGACGATTTCGTGGCTTCTTCTAAATTCGCTGTGATCAGTCCGGTTCCAGAGACTGGGTCCGCAATCGGGCAGGTGCCTGTCGTCTTTGTCGACAGGGTGTTTGACACGATGGAGGGGGCGACCTGGCGCACCTTCCAGAGTCGGACCAAACGCAGTTCCCCTATGCGGGATTACGTCAATAGCCGGTACGCCGACGACCGCCGCGCCATCGCATATGTGGCTCGGAACATCCGTCGACGATGTCGGAAGCAATGACCATGCTCGAAACCGCCTTCAGAAAGTAGAGGCTTGAGCCAAAGCGACCGCCAGCAGCGGAAATCTAACTAACTAAGGGCGGCCCGCCGCTCACACCACGGTCATAACGTCTAAAGCCATATTTGCAACAGAGCCCTACCGACGAAGTTAGGAGCTGTTGCACACCTGTCCCTTTGTCGGGTCCGCTACACGGACTTGCTTGGCCATTTTTTAAATCCCTTCGGTCAACCGCTTGAAAAGAATTGCAATTATCCCAGGCCGCCGAACTGGCACGGGTTTTGAATTGCCTGGGTACGAAGCGGCGAAAGCTGCCGAACGGCTTCCTGTCGCACGAGCCGAAATGGATGAAATGAAGAAAGGTAACCACCCGACAGATCTGCGTCGCGGCCTCGCTCACACCCAAGGCGATGCGATCAACGCCATCCTGGCCGCAGCCGGTTACAACTTCTCCCTCCTGCTCAGGTGGCTGAAGCAATTTTTGTGGCTCTTGATCGCCGCGTTCCTGAACCGGCCGAAGCAGCTTGCCGCTTAGCGGTCAAGATTGTTCGCGCAATGACAAGGAAGTTCGGATCGGAACGCGCCGCGGCACCTGAGGCGCGTGTCATATCATGACGAGCCGCCCCCGACCGTCTTCCGTCGCATATTCCCGGGCGATTACATCGCTATCCGCAACCGGCGCAGTATGATGCACAAGAACACCTGAGCTTGAGATGAGCATCACGTCGAAGGTCGGCTCCGATTGGATGAACTCGGCGACGCTGTCTTCGAGGCTCAAAGCAATGCGATGCGCGACACCACGGTTGCAGCTGTAGGGAACGCCGTTCCAGGAGCCCGCCGTCGTGAGATGCAGGTGGCCGAAGGCAAGGTGCATTAGCGACTTATCGGCAATGATCCGGTTCAGAAAAGGCTCCGGGTTTTCGATCAGCATTTCTTCGAACACTTTCACGCCGACAGAGAAAGGAGGGTGGTGCACAAAGACGACCGACCTGCGTCCGGCAGCTGCAGTCTCCTTCAGGGCTGCCTCCAACCATTGCAGACGCCCGTTGCACAGACGCCCCAGTCCCGGATGATCGTCGTGAAGGCTGTCGAGGAAGATCAACCTGATGTCGCCGAAGTCGGCGGTAGACTGAACGAAGCCGTGGGTATCGACAGGCGCATCTGCGAAGACCCGCCGGAAGTTCGCCCGGTTGTCGTGATTTCCCAGCAGGAGTCGGTAAGGGATCTTGAGCTCGCTCACGAGTTCGCGAAACGCCCGATAGGAAGCCTCGTCGCCACGATCAGTCAGATCACCTGTGATGACGCAAAGCGCAGCGTCACCGTGGTTCGTGTTGATGGCATGCACAACCTGCCTAAGGCGCTCGTGCGGATCAAGACCAACCACCAGCTGGCCGGCGGGTGCAATATGTGTGTCACTGACGTGGATAATTTTCAACATTCTACTCGCTTTCGATGAGGCGGAACGAGGTGGAGACGGGGAGAGGCACAGGCCCCTCCCCGTTCTTCACCTTGCTTATTCCTTGACAATCGCTTCGGTGGACTGGACCATCTCCTTGAGGCCGTCTACTGGCGAGACGTCGCCGCTGCCGATGCGGAACAGAACTTCGGACTGGGCCTTCCAGACCTTGATGCTCTTGACGTTGGGATAGCCGAAATAGGCCACAGCAATCGGCCACTGCGTCAAGCTGGTCTTCCAGTCAGGGTTCTTCGCGTAAAACTCACCGAGATATTCATTCTTCAGAGCCTGCTTGTTTGTCGGCATATAGCCGGACCCGAGGACAGTCACTTTCTGACCGGCAGGGCTGGTCAGAAATTTCACGAACTCCCACGCCGCCTTCTGCTTTTCGGGATCCTGCGTCAGGATCGTTGCGAAGTTGCCGCCGGTCGGCAGGTGGCCGTCTTTGGCTCCCATCGGGAATGTCCCGGTGACCAACTTGAACTTGCCGCCGATGGCATCGTCCATGGTACGGATGTCGCCAGTCGAACCGATGAAAATGCCCAGCTTGCCTGCCGCGAACTGCGCCATGCCAGCATCTTCATCAATCCAAGGCATACCCACTTCTTCAACAAGGCGACGAACAGTCGTAGCCGCTTTCAGACCCGCATCATCACCGTAGGTGACTTTGGTCCTGTCGGGACTCATCATCGTGCCGCCATAGCTGTAGACCATGGCCTGCCAAAACCAGTCGCCTAGAGCCAGGTTGATCTGCATTCCGTCGACGTCACTGTTGGCCTGCTTGATCTTCTTTGCAGCTTCGATAAACTCGTCCCAGGTCTTGGGAAGCTGCTGGGGATCAAGCCCCGCTTTCTTCATAAGGTCGGCGTTGAAGTAAGCAATCGGGGTCGATGCGTTGAACGGCAGGCCCCATTGGTGCCCGTCAATACGTCCGAGCTCAAGGACGTTTATGTCGTAGTTTTTATCAACCCAGGCCTGGCCTTCCTGGTCGAGGAAAGGGTTCAAGTCCGTGATCTGGTTACGTGGCGCCAACATCGACGCAAGATCGGGAAGTAGATTCATTCCGGCGAAGAAAATGTCTGGCGTCTGACCGGTCATGGCCTCGCGGGCAACGGCCAGATGCCCCTCATAATAATCCGTCGCCGGGGCACGGAACTTGATCTTGATGTCGGGGTGATCCTTCATGAAAGCGTCGGCAAGCGGCTGGTAGAACCGTTCGCGGAACGCTCCGTAGGCATGCACGACCTCAAGTGTGGTTTCTGCACGAGCCGGAGCCGCGCTGAACGCGGCGGCAGCCGTGAGGCCGGCAGCCATCAGGAAAGCCAAGGTCTGTCTCATCGCGATATTCCTTTCGCTGAGTTGATAAAAAAACAGTTATGTTTGTTGGGTGCGGCGGTGCAGCCTTGGGTCTGAAGCCAGACGTCCCGCCTGGCCCGGAATTGGAAGTTACTTCACTCCGGTCATCGTCACTCCTTCGACAAAATACCGCCTCGCCAGAAGGAAAACGCAAACTAGCGGCGAGGTGATGATGGTGGCGGCCGCCATGAGAGGCCCGTAGCTGACGCCTTCTGCCGATTGGAAGTTCAATAAGCCCAAAGGGGCGGTCATCTTCTCGGTCACGTTGACGACGATCAGAGGCCAATATAGATCGTTCCAATGTGCGGTCACCGAGAAGACCGAGAACGCGGCTATCGCTGGCAGAGCGCTTGGAACGATGAGTCGGAGCACGATCTCGATTTCCGTGAACCCGTCAATCCTGGCGGCATTTATGATTTCCTGGGGATACGTGCGGAAGTGCTGGCGGAAGAGGAAGATCGCAAAGGCCGAAAAGAACCAGGGGAACATCAGCGCAAAATAGCTGTTGAGAAGCCCGAGTTTCGCAAGCGCGATATACATGGGCAGGGCTGGGACCTGAACCGGAATGCACAGCGCAAATAACACAAGCCCGAATAGCAGTGTTTGTCCGCGGAACTTCAATTGCGCGAGAGCATAAGCTGCGGCAACGGAGGTGATAAGTTGTACGCTCAGAACCCCGACGACCACGATCAGGCTGTTGAGCATGAACAGGCCCATCGGCGCGGCGGTCAGGGCCTTGCTGAAGTTCTCGACAGCCCGCAGCTTCGCCGGATCGAGCGAGAACGGATCGGAGAAAATGTCTGACGGATCCTTTACCGCTGCGAGGATCATCCAGGCGAACGGAAGAAGGATGATCGCCGCGAAAATCAGCAATAGTCCGTGTCTGACCGCAGCGGCGAGAGACGGGGCCAAGGACGGCGCGCGAAGCTCTTGGGTAGACACGTCAAGTTTGGCGGAGGTCATGAATAGTGGACCCCCCGCGCTGCAAAGATCTGCACAGCCGAGATCGCCATCATGATGATCAGGAAGACGACGGTTAGCGCCGAGGCGTAGCCAGTCTCGAAATATTGGAAGCTCGCCTGGTAGAGTTGATAGAGGATGACATCGGTCGATCCCGCCGGTCCGCCATGGGTTATCACGGCGACAGTGTCGAAGACCTGGAAGGCAGTAATCGTCGACGTAATAGTCACGAATATGGTCGTCGGCCCGAGCATCGGCCATGTGACGCGAAACAGGCGGTCCCAAAAGCCATCGGCACCATCGATCGCAGCCGCCTGATAAAGATCCCGCGGGATACCGGTGAGCCCGGCCAGAAACAGGATCATATTGAAGCCGACCAAGTGCCAGACACCGATCGCGGCAAGCGCGAAAATCGCGATCGATGGGTTGTTGAAGAAGTCGATGCGCTGGAGGCCAAGGGCGGCGATCAACTCGTTGATCGGCCCAATGCGGCTATGCAGCATGAACTTCCATACAAGCCCCAGCGCAACGAGCGTGCTGGCGACAGGCAGGAAGAAGATGACCTCATAGAGCCGCCTCAGACGGCCGGTGCCATGGACCAGGATCGCGAGGAGCAAACCCAGCAGTACCGACATCGACACCACGACGGAAACATAAAGAGCCGTGTTTGAGAGCGCATTCAAGAAACTGCGATCGTGGACCAATTGGGCATAATTGCCAATCCCCACAAGAGACCAGTCGGTTGCTCCGAGGCTGTAGTTCGAGAAACTCAGCAGGATCACGACGGCGATCGGAGCTAGCACAACGATCGCGATGAGCGCGACGGCCGGCAAGGCGAACAAATATGCTGCGTTGACCCCGCGTAGCTTGTCAGGAACTGCGCGAGCCGGCCTACAGGTGCCACAAGTCGGAAGAGAGGTCATGACACCGCCTCGAGCCGTTTGGAGACTTGTACCCCCTTCGAAGGGATAAGCCGGCCGGCAGCGTTAAATACGAGAAAGCGCTCTGCCGGCAGTCCAACCTGGACAAGATTAGGATTCCCACCACTCGCCTGGATCGTCGCCCATTCCCTCTGTGGCAGCCGCGCCGTAAATGGAACTTGTCGGTCGCCAGCGAGAGTAAGATGGAGAATGATCTCGTTTCCGAGGTTCTCAGTGTGAAGTAATCGACCTTCATGGCTTGAAGAGGCGCCGCGCGCCCGCGTGTGCGCGGCCACCGTCACATCTGCAGGGCGTATGCCGACTTGCGCCTTTTCTCCCGCCCTCAAAGCGGTACGCAAATTCTGGCTTTCACCCAGGAGACCAACGATACCCGCTTCGCCGATGTTGGCTGGAAGAATGTTGATTGGCGGCGATCCGATGAAACGCGCCACTCGAATGTCTGCCGGCGCAGCATAGATCTCCGCGGGTGTAGCCACTTGAACGATCCTACCGTCCATCATCACGGCGATCCTGTCCGACATCGTCATAGCTTCGACCTGGTCGTGGGTCACATAGAGGAATGTCGCGTTCAGGCGCTTTTGCAGCTGGACCAGTTCGGTGCGAACTTGTGTCCTCAACGCCGCATCCAGGTTGGAGAGCGGCTCATCCATCAGGAAGACGCCGGGTTGGCGCACCATCGCACGTCCAAGCGCCACACGCTGGCGCTGCCCTCCTGACAACTCGCTTGGTTTGCGCTCAAGTAGCGCTTCGATGCCGAGCGACTTCGAGACGTCTCTCACAGTCGAACTTATCTGGCGGCGTTTTGCACTCATACCGGGCACTAGAGGACCGATCACAGGCATTCGCGCCACGAAGGGCAAGTCTGCCATGATCAACGGCATTGCCAGGTTGTCCCGCACCCGCATATGCGGGTATAGCGCATAGGACTGAAACACCATGGCAATGTTGCGTTGGCTCGGGCGGAGCTGGTTCACGCTCTCGCCGCCTATCTCGATCGATCCACCATCCGGCTGGTCGAGGCCTGCAAGAATCTTCAGCAGCGTCGACTTCCCGCAGCCCGATGGCCCCACGATGGTCATAAACTCGCCGGCATCAACCGCCAGATCAATGTCTCTCAATACCCGGCTCGCACCATATCCCTTTGCGATTTTCGATATCCGAACTGCGGATCCTGTCATATTGCTCTCCTCCGTGGACGTGTCCATATTGGAGTTTCTTATCACTTCTATGACAATGACTACGGATTTATTATCCATTGTGAAGCTGGCGCAACGCTCCATCGTAGCGAAACTGAAGTGACGCCGCCACCAGGCGGTCCCGCACTCCTCCGTCGGTGCGTCTCCCAGCAGACAAAGCCATACCCAAAACTTCCAGCGGTTGTTTTCAACGGGTTGGACGGTAGAGTGTTCTGGCCCTATGAGGTTTAGGCATGCAAGCGCAGGCGACGCCATGCGAGATTCTGATCGAGTTCGGAGAATGATATGGCCATGCAAGGTGAGAGCTCGCGGCTTTCCTCACAAGAGAACGAGACGCATACGCCGGTTCTCTTGAAAGTGGAGACCGCGCTAGACTTTCCCAATGCATTGGCCAGGGTTGCTCTGTACATCCTCGAAAACCCCAAAAAGGCTGTTCGTCAATCTCTTGGCGAACTGAGCGCAGCTTCTCAAAGCGGGCAGGCGACGATATTCCGCCTTTGCCGCGAGCTTGGGTTCAAAGGGTTCACTGACTTCAAGCTCGCCCTTGCCGCCGAGGTTGGGCGGCTCGAGAGCGAGCCCAACAGGGGCGTGAGCCTGACCGTCAACTCCCTCGATGAAACGGTTTCGCTGATTTCACGCTCCGTATTGAATACGCGACAGCTAGTGCAGCCCGAGGTACTGGCTTCCGCCGCGCTGCCCCTATTAAGCGCACGCCACGTCAACATCTACGGCTCCGGCGATTCTGGACTTGCCGCCGAGGTGCTGTTTCATCGTTTGCGGCGCAGCGGCGTTAACGCCCGCTTCTTCGCCAATGCTGGCTACGCCCATGAAGCCGCCGAGACCATGACAAAGGAGGACGCCGCCATTGCGATCTCTCAATCAGGCGCCTCACCCGACACTGTCGAGTTCCTGCGCAAAGCTCACCATATTGGCGCCTTCTCGTTGGCGATTACCTGCCATCCGAAGTCGAGTCTTGCGAAAGTTTCGAATGCCGTCTTGCAAATGGCGCGGCTGCCGCAGCCTGGTCTTCGTGAACAGATGATCGCCCTGCCCCGGGCCGTCTTCCTTGCCGAAGCCCTGGCCATCGCTATTGCCGACCACGCCAAAGGCATGGCGCGGACATCAGACGGCAAGTAAGAATCACTCCATAAATACCATTGCATTTCGATTATTAATCCATTATGCGTGCCCTAACGGCCCTGGCTTCGCGAACAGGACCGACAGTACAGTTGTGCATCCGCCGATGCCTAAACTACCGCCAGTAACTTGAATTGCAGCGGGCCAACGTCGAGCCCGCTCCTCGGAATATGAATAATGGACACCAAACCAAAGCTGGTCATCTTCGATTGTGACGGTGTGCTGGTCGACAGCGAGATAATCGTCAGTACCGCTGAAGCCGCAGAGATAACCCGTATCGGCCGTCCCATCACAGTCGAGGAAGCGGTCCATCAGTTTGCCGGTGTTCCAGCCAATGACATGTATCGTATGATCGAGGCGCAGTTGGGCACGCCCCTTCCGACCGACTTTTCCACCCGCATCGATGAGCGTGTTCGGGAACTATACCTCTCCGAACTCACCGCGATAGCTGGTGCGCGCGAGACGATCCGCGCGCTGCAGATACCCTGCTGCGTGGCCTCGAGTTCCGCACCGAACCGACTCGGGCTTGCCCTTGCAAAGACAGATCTGTTCGACCTCTTTTATCCTAATATCTTCTCCACCGTGTTGGTACGAAACGGTAAACCCGCGCCGGACATCTTTCTCTATGCTGCCGAAAAGATGGGCATGTCGGCCGCCGACTGTGTCGTCATTGAAGACAGCATAGCCGGTGTGACGGCAGCAATTGCAGCTGGCATGACCGCTGTGGGTTTTGTAGGCGGCGGACACTGCACCCCTTCCCACGCTTTGCGCCTGAAGGAAGCGGGAGCCACACGCATTCTTAGCCGCCTGGAAGATCTGCTGGCCATAGTCGAGGGGACGTCAGAAGAACCTTACCATCTGTCCGTAGTCCCCGATGAAGTCGCGCTAACGGTGTAAGACGCTGCGGATGGGCGGTCGGGACCTCGACGATCTCTGGCGCACCACCATCCGCTGTCCTCCACCGGATTCCGCCATCAGCCGCTCTTTCGGATCTAATCATGATGCCTCGCCCGTGGTTTTGCTTGGCCGCCCTGTCCGGTGTGCTCGCCCTTGTCGGCATCGATATGACGGTCCTCAACGTCACCCTGCCGCATCTTACGGAACAGCTAGGCGCCTCGACATCGGAAAAGCTGTGGATGGTCAACGCCTATTCGCTTCTCATGGCAGGATTTCTACCTGGATTTGGCGCACTGTCTGACAGGATCGGCCATCGAAAGATGTTGTGCGGCGGGCTGCTCGCTACTTCTTTTGGACTTACCTGCACCAACCCGTTACCGAAGCTTAGGCCCTAAGCAGGCTCATCCCATTTCGGCGAGTAATCGCGATCGTAAATGCGCAAGTTGCGCGACCGAAGGCACGAAATCGCTGCCATCTCTTCGCAGGAAAGCTCGAAATCGAACAGGTCGATGTTTTCAGCCAGCCTCTCCTTGCGCTCGGTGCGCGGAATGGCGACGACACCTTCTTGCTGCACATGCCACCGAAGCACAACCTGTGCTCGGCTCTTTCGGTGGCGCTCGGCGGCGTCCCGAATTGCCGGTTGTTCAAACAACGCTTCGCCTCGGCCGAGCGGGCTATAGGCGACCATCGCCATGCCCGCTGCGCGGCAGGCGGTATGGACCTTGATCTGGTCGAGATAGGGATGATACTCGACTTGGTTGGCCACAAGCGGGGCATTCGATAGGCGCACCGCCTCCGCAAGCAACTCGGTGGGGAAGTTCGATACGCCGATGTGCCGAGCCATGCCGCAATCCCGAACCGCGTTCAGCGCCTTAATGGATGCCGCCAGCGGAATTTCCGGGTTCGGCCAGTGAATCAGCAGCAGGTCGACCGTGTCGAGGCCAAGGCGGTTCAGGCTCTCCTCGGCCGATCGCTCCAGGTCTCCCGGCGCGATCTGGGTAAGCCAGACTTTGGTCGTGACGAAGACTTCGTCGCGCGGTACGCTGGAAAATCGCAGTCCCTCGCCCACCGCACTCTCGTTCTCATAGGTCGACGCAGTGTCGAGATGGCGGTAGCCCAACGAAAGGGCATGCATGACCAACTCCGAGCAGACTTCGCCCTTCAGCGTCCAGGTCCCAAGCCCGATCACCGGAATTGCCGCGCCATTCACCATGAGGTTCTGCATAAGGTCTCCTTGCCCGTTCGGTCGTTTGTTCGTCCTACTTTCGACCTATAGCCGCAACGATTAGGTACGCTGAGCACCGCGGATATTTCACTTGAGCGCCTGCAACCTTTTCGCTCGGCGAAATCCTTTACTGCCGCAGGTATTTCCTCACTCGACTTGGCTTCGGCGCTGCGGCCCACGGCTGTCGGAGGCCACCATTTATCGAGCATGTCGGAGTTGTGGAATTGGTGGATCGCAGTAGTATCCGATGTCGGTTGGTATCACTCAATTCAGCGTCTTTGAAATATTAGAGCAGCCGCAGTACCGCGGTGATAATTCGTTCCTTCGTCGCGAAGAAGTCCTTCTCGAGTGCAGGGCTGAAGGGGACATGAATGTCAGGGGCGCACACTCGCAGAATCGGTCGCTTCAATAGATCGAACGCCTCTTCCGCCATAACTGCGGCGATTTCGGCTCCGACATTGCAGACCCGATGCCCATTCTCTACGACAACAAGCCGCCCCGTCTTGGCAACCGACGACTTGATCGTCTCATGATCAAGCGGTTTCAAGGTGCGTGGGTCAATCACTTCCACCGAAATACTCTCTTCAGCGAGTGCGTTAACAGCCTCCATCGTGGGGCGTATCGCGCCGGCAATAGCGACAAGAGTAACGTCGTTCCCCTCCCGCTTCACATCCGCTTTGCCGATTGGGATTAGATGGTCTGGATCTGTGGGCACATCGCCTTTCAGCGGCCACAGGCGGGGGTCCTCGAAGACGAGTACAGGATCGCCGTCGCGAATGGCCGATTTCATAAGCCCCTTGATGTCGGCGGCAGTTGTCGGGCTGATGATCTTGAGGCCCGGCACATTCATGAAAAACGGATAGGGCCGGTCGGCATGCTGTGCCGCCTTGGCACCGACCGAATGCATACAGCAACGGAACACGATCGGAATGTCGATCTGGCCTCCAGTCATATATCGCAACTTTGACGCCTGGTTGATGATCTGATCTGAGGCGAGATAGATGAAGCTGGCAGTTGTGAGATCAAGAACCGGTCGCAATCCGTTGATGGCAGCCCCGATTGCCAGTCCTGTGAAACTGCCTTCTGAAATCGGCATGTTCCAAATTCGGTTATTTCCGAAGCGCTGAACAACTGTGTCTCCGCCAAAGACCAAGATGTCCTCTCCCATCAGGACGACGCGCTCATCACGTTCCATTTCCTCTATCTGCGCCTGCACGAGCGCTTCGAGATACGTCAAGCGCGTCATGGCGGGCTTGTTGTCAGCAGTTTGCATGTCGATCAATTCCTGTGCTGCCCAGCTGCGGGGCCGCAATGTCCTGGGAGGGGCGAGTTGAACATGTAGTCGGGCAAAGTTTCGGGCCGAGGCATGGGGCTGGACAACGCAAATTCTGCAGCCTGCTTGACGGCTTTGGCGACTTCGTACTCGATTGCTCTTAAGCTCTGGTCGTTTACCCCTTCTTCGATGAGCCGAGTGCGATAGAGCAAAATCGGATCGCGGTCGCGTTTGTGAGCCTCGACGTCTTCAATCGATCGATAAGGCTCCCCCGGAATCACCAAGCGGAAATCGTGCTCATCGAACCGATATGTGTTGGCAACCACGAGAGTCGGGCCATCACCCGCTCGCGCCCGTGTAACCGCCTCCGCTGTCGTGGTGTAGACGGCGCTCACATCCTGCCCATCGACGGTCACACCCGGCATCCCGTAGCCTGCTGCGCGCAGAGCGATGTCGGGCTGCCCGTGGCTTTGCGCTACTGACGTCGTGATCGCGAAGCCGTTGTTCTCGCAAACGTAGATTACGGGAAGCTTCCACAGCGAGGCCATGTTGAGAGACTCGTGGAAAGTGCCCTGGTTGACCGCTCCGTCGCCGAAAAAGCAGAGAGTGACCTGGTCGATGCGCCGCACTTTTGCGCCGAACGCGCATCCCGTCGCGATTGGGATGCCTCCCCCCACAATGGCCGATTCACTGATGATGCCGACCGATCGATCTGCAAGATGCATCGATCCCCCACGCCCCTTACAAATGCCGTCCTCCTTGCCCATAAGCTCGGCCATAAGAGCGTTCAGATGAGCACCCTTTCCGATGGGATGACCGTGCGAACGGTGCGTTCCAGTCACCGTGTCATCGTACCGAAGCGCGAGACATGCTCCCACAATAGCGGCTTCCTGACCCACGCTCGAGTGAAAGGGACCAGGGATTTTGCCACCGTTAAATTGGCGAATACCCTCTTCTTCGAACCGACGGATGCGAAGCATCCGCCGATAGGCTTCTAGTCTATAATCACCATTCAGCCGCATGATCCGAACGTTGCTCCAATATCCAGCACAAGATGCCGCATGGGATCGCCAAGCGCAGGTCCAGCAAATCCAGCGGGTGTAATTCGTCGACTTTCGAGGCAGTGGTAATTACGAGAATGGCTGCTTTGTCGGCCTCAGGTTTAACGGGTCTTGGACGTTTCAAGAACGTTTTGCGGCGACGACACCCTATAGGGGTTGCTCTCGCTGCCGTCTGAGAAACACAATTGCTCAATCATTGATCACGGCGGCGTGGCACCACGGCCGCATACCGAATCCACCGCTCGATGCCCAACTTGCACGTGATCTCGCCTGAGCCGTCCGGGATACGCTTGACATCCCGCAGACGCAAAGGTTTGACCATGCGCTGACGACGGAGGCGTCGTGGTCGAACACGCAGTAGGCCGCGTCAATTCCCTCCTTCTCGAAACTCCCCAGGGGGCCTTTCAAAATTGGCCGTTCATAGAACGAGCAGATCGGGTGAAGGCGAGGGGCAGCGAGAACAGGACGCCGCGCTTGGCACTGACACAGGTGACCTGGGTATAGCAAGCTCTTGCGGCCCCTCCTCTTTGCCATCCGGATGTTGGCGACGTCTTGGCTCCTCCTCGTCTTTGCCATCCGAATGATCAGGTCGGTTGGCTGATCTAAGTGTATTCGGGCGGCTCGGGCCGGCCTTCTACTCTTGTGGCGCTTCAATGCACATTGATGTTGAGGAAAAAGGTGATGGTGATCGCAAGTGTCCGTACCGAAATAGGCGTATGATGCGTCAACTGTGAGAACGCCCAAAACTCCCGATTCAGGATACTGGTTCAGCGCGTTGTGGAGGATTGCTCGCGAGACGCCGATCTCGGCTTGCGTAAGCCTTCCACGGACTTTTTCGGCACGCACATGCTGATGAGGACCAGTCGACGGCAATTCGGCGAGCACCACGCGTTGGCGCGTCGGCCCTCTCCGCCCAGCCAAGCGCAATGCAGCTGCCGACGATAAACTCCGGGAGTCGACCATGTGCCGAGGTTCAACGAAAGTCGCGACGCTCTCCTCGTGCGCGTGTAAGGAGTTTCGCGGAATCAGCAATGGTCTTGCTCCCAGCCTTGTACGTGCTTTCTCTGAAGCAAGCACCGCGCCATTTGACTTAAGGCTAGGGAGCCACACGACTTTTGCACTGAGGAGGCGTCGACGGAAGAAATTCGCAATCTTCTTTGTCCGAAGCTGGACAAGAAATGTTGAAAGCCCACACAAAAGGATGGAACCGTGCGGGCGCTACGAACAAGCGGCGTGACCTGATGGTATGGACGGCCTCCGCTCCGGCATCGAAGTGCCATACTGTGGCCGCCGCAAGTCACATGAGGGAGAGCCGTCCATGGAGAAGTTTACTACAATCCGTCTGGATATCGCCAAGCAGGTTTTTCAGGTCATGGCATCGATGCCGGCGGCCCGATCACGCAAGAGGGCAACTGCCAGCATCGTACGTCAAGCCATACATCAAGTAATGCGCACCTCTCCATTCCTTGACTAGGACTAACCCGCTCCGCGAATGCGGAGCGGCAAGGAGGGTGAGTGCCGACAGCGTGATCTGATCGCGTCGTCTGTCGTGCTGGTCATGTGTCCACAACAAGCTCCGACTGCGTCAGCATGGAGTGGCTGCTTGCAGCCCATTCCATCAGACAAAAGGAGGAGTTTTGTCATGACCCAACTTCGCCAGCGCATGAGCGAGGACATGCAGGTGCGCAACTTCGCGCTCAACACCCAGCTTCGTATCTGCAACAGGTGTCGCTGTTCGCCCGCTATTTTAGCAAGTCGCCGGACTTGCTCGGGCGCGTCCTGCGCGCTCAAACCCAGATGCACGCCCGACAAGCACAAGCGCCTGAAGCGCTGGCAACACGAAGGCGTCCTCGACAAGATGCAGGACAGGCTCGATCGCATGCCGGATGCCATGACCATCCGCCGGCAGACCGTCGAGCACCCGTTCGGAACGCTGAAGGCGTGGATGGGCAGCACCCATTTCCTGACAAAGACCCTGGAACAGGTCAGAACCGAGATGAGCTTGCAGGTGCTCGCCTACAACATGAAGCGCATGATCAACATCTTCGGCGTCAAGCCGCTGATGACGGCAATCGCCGCCTGATCACGCCCCCGACCGCCAGCGGCCTCATCGCTGCCACGCTCGAAACAGCGAAACAGCGGCCGTCATACGCAATCTGCAATCGCGTTTTTACACGACCTCGGTCGTATCTGGACGTATGTGCGCCACGATCAGCCGTTCGGCGGCGCCGCGCCGGCGGCGGCGGTCTATTACGCCTCGAGCGACCGACGAGGTGAGCACCCACAAAAACATCTGGCCCGGTTCGGCGGCATCCTGCAGGTCGACTGTTATAGCGGCTTCAATCCGCTCTTCGTTCCGAAGCGGAAAGAGCTGCCGATCACGCCCGCATTCTGTTTTGCGCATGCGCGCAGGGGATTCTTCGAACTGGCCGACGTCGAGAAAAATGCCCGCGAGGGCAAGAGGAATGGCAAACCGATCTCCCCGACGGCGCTGGAGGCGGTCAAGCGCATCGACGCGCTCTTCGACATCGAGCGCGCCATCAACGGCCGCAGCGCTGACGAGCGGCGTGCCGTGCGGCAGGAAAAGAGCAAGCCGCTCTTCGATGACATGCACGAGTGGTTGCTCCACGAGCGCGATACCTTCTCGCGCTCCTCCGATGTCCTCAAGCCGATCAACTACATGCTCTCGCGCTGGGACGACTTTGCCCGCTTCATCGATGACGGCAGAATGTGCTTGACCAACAATGCCGCAGAAAGGGCATTGAGAGGTGTGGCCCTGGGAAGGGGTGCGTGGACATTTGCCGGGAGCCAGCGCGGCGCCGACCGGGCTGCCGTCATGCTGACATCCATCACCACCTGCCGCCTGAACGACATCGACCCAAAAGGGAAGAACGGCGACCATGGCTAACGCGCATGCATTGTCTCTTTGAGATATTCGGCGAGCCGAAGGGAAAGTGCGCATACTGTCAACGTCGGATTTGCCGCTGCTCCTGTCGGAAAAACTGCGCTGCTGGCAACCAAAAGGTTCTTGTGGGAATGTGCCATGCAATTCGCGTCTACGATCGACGTCTTTGGATCGTTTCCCATGACAGTAGTGCCCATAATATGGCTGCCACCGGCATCCGACGCAGTTCTATCGTCTTGCAAATGAATGCCGCACTCCATTTGGTCGCAGCGTAACGCGCGAAAGATCTCTCGATGAAGGCGTGCTGCGGCCGCGATCCCATCGCGGCTGTATTTGTCGAGCCGGAAATGAATTTCCGGACGAGGCAAGCCAAGGCCGTCTTTCTCCGAGGAGAGCGTAATCCGGTTAGACGGATTTGGAAGTATTTCAACAATGCTTTGCAGTGCAAATTGTCGAATTCCTATGCGGTGGACCGCATTGAACAAATCCTCACCGATAAGACCCTGCTGGTCGACCAAACCAACTAACGTCCCTCCGACCGCAGCGGATGATAAAGCTCCTTCACCATACGGGGCGCCATTAACGTTGCGCCAGCCGTCATTGCGCAGCGCGGTCCGAAATGCTGCTCGATCTTTCCGAAATGGCCCGTCACGCAGAATTTCAATCCCCGATGTAGATTGTGGCCCTCTGTAAGGAAAAATCGGATCAGGAACGAGAGCCCAGGAGTGCTTCTCAGCATGATCCATAAGATTACATCCGACCAGACCACTCTCATTCGCCAGTCCAGCGGCAGATTGATGATTGGACTGCATCAGCAACTTCGGCGTCTCTATCCCATTCGCAGCCAATACGAACACGCGGGCTTGGAGGCTTCCGGTCGAGCCGTCGCTGTGCTCGAACCAAGCGGTAGTTATCCGGCCGTCGCTGGACGCGTCCAGTTTCGAGACGACCGCGCCCACAAGCAGTTCCGCTCCATTCAATAGTGCGCGTCGTAAATGTACTAAAGGATCGTATTTTGCGCCTATTGGGCAAAGTGGCACGCAGGACGAATACCCTTCACAAAGTGGCCGGCCGTTATACCCGTCAATTGAGTTACGGGCTTGAGGAGTAGGCACAATACGGATTTCCTGAGAAGCAAATTGCAGGCCCTTGATCCGAGCAATTGCGTATTGATCAGCGTAGCTTTGCGGTATAGCTGGCATGGGGAAGGGCTTGCTTCTCGATGAATTCAAGGAGACGTCGGCTTCCGGGCTGCCGGCCACTCCAGTTGCTTCTTCAGCCAAGCAGTACCATGGCTCCAAGTCCGCATAAGTGATTGGCCAGTCTCGCCCCCGGCCATATGTCGTCTGCATCCGAAAGTCGTTCGGGCACATACGCAACGCTGTCCCTAACCAGGCAAGGCCTGTTCCACCAGCAACGCGCAGATACTGACCTTCGAAACGGTCGGCTCCAGTAGCCTCTTGGACGTAATATTCGGATTTGTATTCCCTATCTTGTGGGGCAAGGAGGTCCGCATATGGGGCGAAGATTTCGGCTTCATCTGAGTTGGCAAATATCTCGCGTCGCCATTGCCTGACGTGCCTCTCGTCTTCGATTGGCAAGCCAGCTTCGATCAGCACAACATCCATGCCCGCTTCAGCCAATGAACTTGCGATCAGGGAGCCTGCGAATCCAGATCCGATTATCGCGACGTCGCGGAGGTCAATGCTCACGCCAGTCGCTCGTTCCGCTGGTCCGTCCGAGCCCGGTGTCGCGGTCTATCGGCCCAATCGCCAAACTCACCCTCCCCCCGGGTCATAGGGGAATGAACGCCAAGCGCCTTCCAAACGAGCGCGTCTTCATGCTGCCTCCAACCGCAACGTTTCCAGTGTCCGTTGACGCGAATCGATCCCAAATAAAGAAGATAGAGGATCTGCTTGAGCGTTTCCTCAAAGTCTCCGTTGCTGCGAAGTGCTTGGCAACGGTACGCAACATCGCCCGGAGCGGATTCTGCCCGTAGCATACTGTATGCGCTGAGCAATTGATCAATATCGCCCACGGCAGCTCTTTCCGCTCTTAAAGTGGACAGATTGAGGGCGAGCAGCTGAGTGTCAAAGTCATCGAACGCGGTGAGGTCGCAGACTAGCAAGCTGAACAGGGCGATCTCCGATTCCGGTGGCGACGTGGTTTCGCTCATGTGGCAGTTCTCCGATCGAGTCTCTTGAGATCGGGAGTTTCGCGGAGACATGCGCGGAAGGCATCGAGGAAATCGTCGACGTGAAGTTTTGTCACTGAAGTCGAAATACCCCCCCCAGAAAGGGGCCGCTACATAAATGCCGCGTTCAAGCATCCCGGCGTGCAGTCGTCGCAGAGCCTCGCTTTCCGCGATATCATGATGGGCTTCGCGATACGACAATGGCCGGTGCTGCTTTGCATGGAATCGAAACAGCGATCCGGCCCCTTGCACCGTGATAGCCACGCCCGCCTGGGAGGCAAACTCCTCCGCTTGTTGACGGAGGTAGTTACCAAGTTCGTTGATCCGGTCAATTTCGCCCACCGTCAGCGCGGCAAGTGCAGCGCGACCGGCGGCCATCGTGAGTGGGTTCGCTGAAAACGTTCCACCTTGAGGTACTGTCGCACTATCGTGGGGAGCGAAGGCTTCCATGGTCGCGGAGGTCCCGCCTACCACCCCGATGGGTAATCCGCCGCCTACCACCTTGCCCAATGTTACGAGATCAGGGTGGAAACCTCTCGCTGCAGAAGCACCGTGGTAGTGAACTCGAAAGGACACAACCTCGTCGCTAATCAACAAAATCCCATGCCTTCTCGCAGTGTCCTGTAGCATGGTCAAGTAGTCGGGGTTGAGCGGGATCATGCCCGCGGCGCAGGGAAGCACATCGACAACAATGCAGGCGAGGTCGGAACCATGCTGCTCGATAATGGTCTTCGATCGTGCGGTGTCGTCGAGTGGCAAAACGACGACTTCCTCGCATACATGCGGGGGCGTGTTGCGATACGGTGGATTTGATTTCGGGTAGTCACCTCCCCAATTGTTAGGGCTGCTGCGCGCGCTCACCTCAGCCCAATCGTAAGTACCATGAAAAGCTCCCTCGAGCTTTGCTAGCCGAGTGCGGCCGGTCATGGCTCTGGCCGCCTCTATCGCGAACATTAATGCTTCAGTCCCACTGTTCAAAAAGCGAACACGCTCGATGGCGGGAATGCGCTCGCAAATCGCCTGTGCGAGATCGATGTCAGCTACCGTCGGATTGCCAAACAAGTGCCGCGCTCCAGTTGAGAAGCAATAGCTGCGATGGTTGCCGGGTGCCGATGTCCGTGGATCAAGGTCGAAAAATTGTTGTGAAAATCAACATAGCTGTTCCCGTCGGCATCTTGTATGCGTGCGCCTTCTCCCGCATGCGCGTAGATGGACAGATTTTCGTTTCTCTTACCGATAGGGACTGGTGCTATCGAAACTTTGGTGACGCCGGCCGGATATAGCCCCCGAGTCGCGCTCGGTGAGTACCCGAGACTGGCTGAACCGACTATATGGCTCTTCGTGACCCTTACGGACTTGCACAAGCCGATATGTCGCTGTCCGAGCCTGCCGCGATCCCTGAACTAGTATAGATGCTTCAAGCCGGTTTTCGCGTACAATCTGTGAAAGAATGTCATCGCGGGCGTCGCTACCGAAGGCCATGATTATCCGGCCATCGTTCGTAAGCCACTCCGGCCCCTCTGATAAGAATCTCCGTAGCAAAGCGTATCCAGCGTCGATTATCCCACGTTCAAGATCGTTTTCATGTTCATAGTCGTCCGGGGCGAACCGGCTGGGAAAATTCCAGAAAATGATATCGAACCGTCGCTTGGGCCGCACATTAGAGAAAACGTCGCTTTCGAAAGCTTCAAGGTTAGAGATGTTGTTTCGGGCGGCATTTTCAATCGTGTTGGCGACTGCGCGGGCGTTTATATCAACGGACGTCACAGATCTGGCCCCCGCTCTCGCGAGGTGCAGGCCAGGCAGACCAAACCCGCACCCGATTTCTAGGACCTCTAGTCCATGAACCGGGGGGAAATTCTCAGTCGCCCATCGCCAGCCAACGAACTCTTCTGGAGGAAACACCCCTTCCTGCACAACCAAATCTAATCCGAACTCGGTCATGTGGAATGGAAAACTGCGGTTTTGGCTTGAGGCCAAGATCTCTCTTATTTCTTCTACGTTCGTCATGTGGGATTTCCCGATAGGCAGGTTCATCAGTTTCGTCTCATGGTAGGCGCTCTCAATTCCAACGCGGCGAGCTGAGATCTGAAGCATGCGATGTCGAGTTCGGTCTCCATGGAAGCTTTGCTGCGGAGCAGGCAAAGAAGATCCTCTCGGTGTTTGGCGAGGCGGCCGTGTTTGTACATCTCGATTTTGCGTGCCACGACGGCCGCATAGTTGGCGCGTACACCGATGGTCGGATCAAAAATAAGAGGCTTCGGCCTCTCAGGCTCTATAACCCAGTCGATTTTTACTGTTCCTAGCGCATGGACAAAGGTTCTTTCGAGTTCACTAAAGGAAACGTTTGACTCAGTTGCCACGAACCCCAATCGTGTCAGTACATTCGTGTCTTGCTCGATTGCATGTTCAAATGCGTCCTGTTGAAGGTGATGGATATCAATGTCGTTTGGGATTCGCTCTAGGAGATGAGCGATGACGCTGCTGCCCGCGAGCCAACTCTCTTCTGATCGATTAGGCGCCATCGCCGTGAGCGCGGTGCACAATACGCCCGACATCATGCTCCCTCACCAGTCAGCAATGCCGGCGAGTCATTGATGAGTGAGTTCCAGTAAGGCATCGCAAAAAGGCCCGCCTCGAGCAGAAGGCGGTCCCAGGCTGAAAGCCCGCCTACCCTGTTGAGGAGGTATTCCAGGCTGGCAAAGTCACCCGCGAGAAATCCTTGGACTGTCTCCAGCATTCCGCAGCTAACGGCCAGCGCTTCTGCCTGCTCGAATGCAGCGCGTGCGTTCGCAACCGCATCGTCGCCACTGTTGCAGATGTCGGATTGAGGTGCTTGGGTATTCCCCAAGCTTGTAAGCAGCACGCGGAACGATGAGTGTGAAATCCGGCCGGAATTGAGCGCCCGCCAACTTGTGTCGCCTGTCCCCGTGGAGTGAGCACGAAGAATTCTGAGTTCCTCGTCCATCAAGCTCTCACTGTCGCTGACGTGGACAAGATTCGTGACTGGATTATCGCAGTAAAAGCGACTGCGAATGGTTCCTTTGGCCGCTTGGGCAGGCTGGGTCTTGCCCTTCAGATATTGAAGGCTCGATAAAGCGCTGTCCCCGATCCATAGTGTTGCACAGACCGGCCGCATGTCGAACAGGTCCAGCACGAGCGGCCAGTGTTTCCCGCCCGTTGATCCCGTGAGGGAATAGAACGCTTCAATGGAAGTGCGACTGTGGACGGCAAAGGATCGTTCCTCGATTTCAAGTTCTGTCTTCCGGCGAATGAAATCGTCAAGTGCTGCAGTCAGGCCGGATTTTGCGACCTCGGGCCCGTAAACCGTCAACCCCAAAGAAGACATTTACGCGGCCCCCAATGCAGTTTGCGGCGCAGAAATGATGTGAGGTGTAGACGTGATACGTGTGCCCGTTACTTGTTTCCCCTCAAGCCAATCACCCAAGCGATGCGGGTGGGCACCGTTGAGCACCACGCCGGAAAGCCCGTGCTGTGACATGAAGTGAGCGGCACAGGCATCAATTGAAGTGTGACCAAGGCGGCCTAATTCATCGGCGCTGCTTTCAGCGATCAGGGCCGTGGGATCACCCGTCGAAGCATTACGATAAACGCCGTCGACATCCGTCAGGATCGCGAGCTTCGGAGTATTCGTAAGCCAAGCGATCCAGGCAGCGACCGCATCAGATGTAACATCCCAGCTCCACTCCACCGGATCTAGGGCGAACAGGATCTGAGACGGTAACAGTACGGGGATCTTGCCTTCTCTCAGGCGGAACCGGCACTGGCCCAATGTCGAGCACGCGACGAGATCGGATGACAGGGCGGGATCAGACAACATATAGGCGGTCTGATCCTGGGCGAGAGCACATGCATGGTGAGCCGTGAATGGGGCCAGCGGATGTGTCGCGTCAACAGCCTCGATAGCCTTGTCTGGTATCCCGCCTCCTGGAACGATCAAAATTCGATGACCGCGGCGCCCCAGGCGTTCCAGCTCAGCCAAAGCCGCCCTACACGCCTCTAGATCGCGCATCAGGCTTCCACCGAACTTCACCACAACGGAAATGCCGTAAGGCGGAAAACCCTTTATGGCCGGCTGCATGTTCCATCCTTCTTCAAAACTCAAGCGGCGCTTGCAACTTCCGGGTATTGGAGACCAATCTTGGAAGGACCTCCCAGACCTTATGAAATGCGTCGGCATAGAGCTTCATCACCTCAGCATCGTTCGGCGGGGCGATTTCGGAGACATAAAACATCGTATCCAGAAGCTTGATCGTCTTTGGAAAATCCGCCGCACGCCATTTTTTGCGAATGCCCGGCAAATACTCAAAGACGGGCTTTGTCAGCCAGACCCAAACCGGTACACCCTCAGCCTGCAGCAACTTCACGACAAAATCTCTCGCCGCCGGACCAGCAGGAAAGCCGAACCGTTCCAGGTCGATGCGCAGAGGAAAGTTGAGCATCGACTGATGGTGATCATTCGGATCGAAAAGCGGCACTAAGCCAGGAAGATGCTCGACCATATTCCAGAGTAGCGTCGCGTTGCTTCTCCGCTTCTGGAGCTGCTTATCGAGACCCTTCACGCGAGACCTGGCTATCGCGGCCGAGAACACATTGGGTCGGTAATTGTATCCCTGCGAGTTTGGAGAAAAAATCCGTGCCCCGTTCCTGGACGAGCTAGTCAAGGACACATGATCAACATGCTGTATGAGATTCGGGTCCTTTGTGACTACGAATCCCAACTCACCTGCCCCCAGATGTTTGGCGCCGTTTCCCGACAGTGCAAGGGCATCGCTGTCGATATACATACCATTGACAATGTTCTTGATGGCACCAATTGACTGGCACACATCATCAATGATCGCGATTCCCCTCGTTCGCCCAACGGCTCTCAGTCTCGGTGTAAATATGTTGTTGCCAAAAAGATGCGTAATGAGGACGGCCGCAACATCAGGTTCAAAGCAACTCGCCGCGGCCCCCTCATCAATACCGGCCAGGTCCAGATCGACGTCTATGAATACTGGCTCAAGGCCGCTGATCGAAATCGGGCCCACGGCGCCTGGCCAGTTGAGCGCGGCGGTGACAACGCGGTTCCCTCGATCTTTGAAGTAGTCAAGTTCCACATGGATGGCTGCAGTACCACTTCCCACAGCGCGAACAGACCAGTTCCCCGCCCAGTCGGTAAGACGCCGCTCGAGATCCGATACAATAGGGTGGTTGGCGCGATGGTATTTTCCACTCTCTACGACCGTGCGAAGTGCCTTGAGGTGCTTTCTCTTTGTTGCCGGCCATGGCGCTATCCGCCCAGGAGAAACAATAGGGTTTCCGCCAAAGAGTGCGAGTGATGTCTCAGGCCGCCCAACAGTCTTGGCGCGAGCTTCCAAATTCAGATTGACGTTTTTGTTCATCAAACCTCCGGCCAATGCGTCCAGACCGCGACGGCGGCAGTCGCCATGCGCCCCTGACTCCCTTGGAATGAGTTCTCTTCAATCCGCGCCAGCAGCCTCGCAAGTGTCGAGCCAAATGAGGAAATCGTTTCCAAACAATACGATTACGGTGATGGCGCTGTGTCGCACGTCCGACATGTCGAAGATCCGACCTATTCTCCCCCGCCTTCAAGAGATATAAACCGGCGACCCGTGCGATCGCCCCTGTCGATCTCGATGATGTTGTCGTCGAGAAAGCAGTAGAGAGAGGTCCATTTGCACTCGATGCTCGGAGCCAACAGCATCAACGTGCCGTCCCGAACAGCGTCCAAGAGCTGTTCGGCTATCGGGACCCGCGACCCGCGCGACGCCAAAGATCACGTATGCCGCACTTGCACGTGCTCTTACGGAGCCGCCCAGGACGGATGCCAGGACTTCGTGGCACGACGAGGAACAAAAGGGGGTAGCTGAATGCGAGAACTGACTGGAAAACCAGGTTTTGAGTGGTGTCTTCAACGAGATGCACTTCTACGATCTGCCCTGGCCGAAAACGGCGCTGGAGCAGATCGAGAACGAATCGTCGTCATGAAGGTGACGCTCTCCTATTTCATCGAGCCGAACCTCTCCGGCAAGGCCGCGACCCGGCCGGACACCTACCGCTCCTTCGGGCTCCGCTTCGACATGAAGAAACGCACCGAGACGAATGCGCGGTTCAGAAGCCGCATCTCCGCCAGCCAGGAAAAAGACGGGGCCTAAACCGGAGCGGAAGCAAGCTGCTGGCTGCTCGGCCCCAAGGCCAATCAGGCGGGATCGCTACACTGCGATCTGTGGCGTGGCCGTGCGATCGAGCTTGCGGGTCATGACGCCATCGCCGTCTATCCCGTTGGCGGCTGGTGAAAATCGCACACCGGCCAGAAGCGGGTAAAGGACAAGGCGCTATTCCCTGGCCATCTCGATCTCTGCATCGGGCCCAAGCGGTCGACCTCTATTCGGAGATTGCCGCTATCGTGGAGGTGAACGAACTCCAAATCTCCATCGGCTGACCTTCAAATCGCGCCGAGACGCCAACCGAGTTTTCCGCTAGGTGGACAAATGCAATGTTCCGGTGCCGGGACGCATTCAACCTTGCCTCGATCGTATAGTTTCAGCCATGTCGCAGAATTTTCAGATCGCTACGGCTTCAAGCCGGCCGAACCGGAGATCACCATCCGGGAAGACGCGCCAGATGATCTACGCTTTGCCATCGCGCAGATCGCCGTCAACGCAGGAATGGGGCCGACCCGCATTCGAGATGTGGTCTGCACCGTCCTATTTGTGGCGCCCGACCGCAACAACTGGTCCGAATACCCGAACATCTGGGATGAGGTTCGGGGGCTGCTCGAAGATTGCGAATGGTTCAAGGTCTATGACATCGCAGAACGCCTGCATCGCAGCCTCCACTATCAGCAGGCGGATCAGTTTCGGGACGAGCTGAACGGATTTTTCCGCGAAAAGGGCATCGGCTGGGAGTTGAAGGACAACGAGGGCATCGTGTTTCGCGGCAGCGCCCCCTTTACAGCCGCGACCATCAACGCCGTCGAGGCCCTAACAGCGACCGGACGCACAAATGCCGCCCCGAAATCCGCGAGGCTTTGCGCGACATTTCCCGCCGGCCAGAGCCTGACAGGACAGGCGCTATCCAGCATTCCATTGCGGCGCTGGAAAGCGTTGCACGCGACATCGCCAACGAACCGGGACTGACACTCGGCCGCCTGGTGCCACGCCTCAACCTTCCTCGCCCGCTCGACGAGGCCGTGGAAAAGCTCTGGGGCTTTGCTTCAGACCGGGCGCGACACATTCGGGAGGGACAGCAACTCGGAGATGACGAGGCAGAGCTGGTCGTCAGCGTCGCCTGCGCCGTGTCGATCTTCCTGGTCCATCGGACGCGGCAAGTGCACTGAGCGCTTGCCAGGGTTTTTGACTGATCTCCAGCGCCAGCTTCTATTCTGCCCTGCGGGGAACCGGAACCCTTGACGTCTCGGTGCTTGGTCGCACCATCGCCGACCTAAACGATCCCCCAAGCACGATAACGCCCCCTGCCCGTCACCTCACGCAGATTGAGTTCGCCGACAAGGTTAAGCGCACCTCTCGTCGTCACCTTCAGGTCTTTTTCGATCATCGCGCTGGACACCAGGGGCCGCGACAGGACGTAGTCGATCAGCTGGGGCAGTTTCGAGTTGCCGCGTCGGTTTCTGGTGCGGCGAAGCATCTGTTCTCGCGCCATCCCCAGGCGGTCGTGTTCCTTTAGGCCGAGCGCGGCCGCTTCCACAACCGCGTCGAAGAAGGCCAGCCATCGCTCCGTCCTGTTGCGATGGCGTCGGCGTTCGCGGCCGATCACACGCAAGCCCGTGTTGAGAGCCGGCAGATGAGCGATAGTCTTGCGACGCTGCCGCAGTGTGGCTGCCACCAAAAGGGTGCCAAGCCAAGGCTGATGCTGCAGCGGGCCGATGTCCTCCCAAGCGTCCCAAAGCACCGCAGCTGCCAATACGGGCGAAAGATCGGCCGTGCGATCGAGCAGCGTACGCCAGTCGTCGAGTCGGGCGGGCTCGTCCCAATCCGCGTCGTAGACTAGCGGATCCCGCTCAGGTGTCGTTTGCGGCCGTGACGGCCGCTCGACCGCGACACCTTCGAGGACCGCGCTTGAGCGCGCGAGCACGGCGTCGATGGCTGCGAACTCCTCGGCCAGCGGATCGGGCCCGTCCGTCTCGATTGTCTCATCTGGGTGCATCTGCGGCTCCGGTGTCCCCTCGCCTTCCCGGCCCTTCCGCAGCGCCCCGCCGCCGCCGCGCCCGATGAGTTGCCGCATCCCGTCCCTGCCGATCGCCCAATCAGCTGCGTTGCCAAAGATCTGACGGTGAGCGCGCAGGATCGTGCGCGCGCGGGTGAGTTCGTGCGTGGGCGTGCGGATGTCCATATGCGCATCGTGCAGGACGAGATCCTCGACATGGACAAATTCGCCCTCGAGCCAAAGCACGGCCGCCGCATCGTGAAAATGAAACCGCTCGACAAAACCGTCACGCACCGGCGAACGGGAAAGCCGCTCGTCGAGACGCGCGATGGCGTCCTCGGCCGTCACCAGCGGACCGGCGATCTCGGCCCACGGGATTGTCCGAGACATGCCATCAGAGATCTCCATCGCGCATCGGCTCTCTGTCAGTCGACAATCACGACGTTGCCGAGCGGCCATTCCGGGCCGGCCTAGTAGCCTCGTGATCGCGGTTCCTGGGCGGAAGCCAAGCCAAAGTCGACCTGCCCGCCTGACGCCAGACTTCGCGGATCGCGAGACCGGGCCGTTGTTGAAGCGCCAAGCTGAAAGCATGCTTTTCCGTTCCGGGCAGTTTTCGAGGGTGCGGGCCTTCCACCTCGCCAAGCTAAGCCGTTGAATTCATGCTAGCCGAGGCGCAGCAGCTCGGAGGACCAGTCTACCGGCTGCACGGCCGCGCCGGCGGCGGCATCGTTCACATGAGGAGATTCTTGCACATGAGGAGTTTCTTGGCGCGCCTGGCGCGCATCGGCAAGGAACAGCGCGAGGCAAGCCGTCGGTGGATGCGCGCCTGCCAAGGCCCGTACCAGACCAAAAACTCCGCCGTGCGGAGGCGCTCGATGCGCTGGATTCGGTGCTGCCATTCGACCGGCGCGATTTTCTGGCCAAAATCCTCACCGCGACGATGTCGCCACTGCGCCATCTCGCCAAAGAAGGCATCGGCGAGAATTCCCTGCGCGCCCTGGCCTCAGATCTCGGTTACCTCGAAGCATGATCTCTGGCTGCGGCGGGCTCACTCCCGTTACGCGCCAAACAGCCGTCGGTCCCAGTAGACGGGCTGGTGCAGACTTGTCTGAATCCTTGAAAACTCCGAATGCGCCGGGTTGATCAGCACATTGCAATCGAGACGCGCCACGACACTCGGCACCAGCAGGATGACGCTGCGCCGTTCTAAACACCAGGTTTCGCCAAATCCCTGGCTCACCGTCGCCGGCATCGCGTCCCAGCCCGGCAGTGACGGCTGGGAAAAGACCTCGTAGCTCAGCCCGCGCGGGATCGTGATTTCGATGTAGTGCTGGTTGGGCGGCAGGCGGCCGCTGCCATGCACCAGCTTTTCCAAAAGGGCCGTCGAATAGTGCTCGCTGGTGTAGATGATAGGACTTCCGGGCGTATTCCATCGCCCTGGCGCGATTGTCGAGCCGGTCGCGTCGAAGATCGGATAGGTGCCGGCCGGATCGCCGATGCGAAAGGACGATAAGGTGCGATCGAGAGTCTGCGCCGTCACGCAGCGCTGCCGTACTTCAGACCTCCGAGGATATCGACCACCATTTCGGCGCCGAACTCGCTCAGGATAACGACGTCGATCGGTCGCTTGTCCTCAATCATCGGGTGCGGCCGAAACAAGAAATCGCGCGCTTCCTCTTCGTTCTGCCAGACATCGACAGCAAGACCCCAGACGCGCGCCACGCGGGCCAATCGTGTGCCCTCGTCCGATGAGAGACGATGTACCATCTTACGCCGCTCGTAGGTCGCCTTGGGGATCAGCCGGTATTTGAACTGAGCATCGCCAGGCGCCAGAAGACGTGCAACACGCTCGAGTGCCCCAATAGGAAGTCCATCCTCGATCCGGGAGATCAGCCCGAAAGGCGACCGCGCCGCCACCTCTTTGACGGGCAGCCCCAACACGTCGGCGACATTTCCGAACGCTAGCATCTCACTCTCCATCCGTTTGAGGCAGAATATAGCCTCACATGGTGCGTCATGCAAGCGCCGCATGAGCGCGTTTCGTAAGCAGATGAGTTGTCCAGATTAGGTAGCACGTGAGTTGTCCGGTTTTCGCCAGCGCATGGAGGCTGGGGATGAAACGGACAGCATGGCTACAGGACCGGAGAATGCAGAAGTTTGTAGAGGTTTTGAGCCGCTGGAATGGCGGCGATCTTTCGATGATGTAGGCAGGCGAGTTGCTTGGCGGTCGGGGCGGCAATTTCGCCCGCGACCGTTACAAGAGGCTGGGGAAGTTGGGTTGCTCGACCGGCGTTTGGGCAAGATTTCGACCCGTCGAGTGCCTGCCGAAGCGATTGAAGAGATGCTGGAACTTTATCGTCATCGCTACCTGGATGGAATGTAAAGCATTTCCACGAGCACCTGCTGCCCGATCTCGGCTCGCTGAGGAAAGCGAGCCCCGACATCCCAGACTGACGGTAGTTCTGCGAGCAGGATGCAGTTATTTCCAATGGGATGGGAAGGGAATCGAAATACGCTCTCTCCGCCATCTTCAATGGTAGAGCGATCAGAGGTCGGGAATCGGAGGCAGCGGACCTGCGATTAGCTCACGCACCATGCAATGCGATCGAGAGGACCTATCTGGACCAAACTCGAGTAGCGACAGCAATGGGCTTTTGAGATAAGGTTGGGACGCGATGGCATTGAGCGAATAGAGCGATATCGGGAACCGAACCAATCCACAGAAATATTTTGTTGGTATTTTTGTTGGCTAGTCCTGCTATTGCGTGAGTCCTAACCATTTGGAAACAGAGCAAGTTTTCCACCGCTTGGATTCCGCCTCTGGGCACCACTTTTCCTAGGGTCCATTCTGGACACATAG